>DASVAT010000020.1:0-12826 GCA_036376215.1 Solirubrobacterales bacterium | reverse complement strand
GCGGCCTCGGCTTCGGCGGCCCGCTGCTCGGCCGCGGCGACGCGGCTGTCGGCGTCCTCTCGAACCTCGGCGAGCGCCTCGCTCAAGCGCCTCTCGGCCTCGGCGTCGCGGCTCTTGACGAGCGCCAGCCGCTCCTCTTCGGAGCGCTCCTTGAGCGCGATCATCTCGGCGGCCAGTGCCTCGCGATCGGCTTCGTCGCGCCGGCGCGACTGTTCGAAGGCCTGCTCGGCCCGGTCCCCGGCCTGCTCGGCCGCGGCGACCCGGCTCTCGGCGGCCCGGCGCTTCTCACGCTCGGCCGCGATCCGCTCGCGACCCTCGTCGCCGAGCTTCTTCAAGGTCTCCATCGCCCGCTGCTTGAGCTCGGCCTGGATCTCGGCGATCCGGCTCTCCGTCGCGGCGACCCGGCTCTCCGCCTCGGCCACACGCGCCTCGCTGACCCGGACCCACTCGAGCGCCTGGCCGGCGACCCCGCGAATCTCCTCGGTCGCCTCGGTGATCCCGTCGAGCTGAACGGCCGGTTGGCTCACCCGAGTGAACCTACTACGGGCGGCGGAGGCATCGTCACATGGAAAAGCCGCAAATTGCGGGAGACACCGGCCGAACTAAGCGGAGCTTCTGGCCTCGCGCTCGTGGAGCTCGCGCTTCAGCACCTTGCCGGTCGCGTTGCGCGGCAGCTCGTCGACGAACTCGATCTCCCGCGGGGTCTTGTAGGAGGCCAGGTTCGCCTTGACGAGGGCCTTGAGGTCGTCCTCGCCGGCCGCGCCCTCCTGCTCGAGGACGACGAAGGCCTTGAGCCGCTGCCCGAACTCCTCGTCCTCGACGCCGATCACCGCGACCTCGACCACGGCCTCGTGGTCGGCGAGCAGGTCCTCCACCTCGCGGGGGAAGACGTTCTCGCCGCCGGAGACGATCATCTCGTCGTCGCGGCCGTCGATGAAGAGGCGGCCGTCGGCGTCGAAGTGGCCGACGTCGCCGCTCGAGTAGAGCCCGTCGATGATCTCCTTGCCGCCGCCGCCGGTGTAGCCCTCGAAGGCCATCTCGTTGCCGACGAAGATGCGGCCGACCTCGCCCTGGGGAACCTCCTTGCCGGCCTCGTCGTAGAGGCAGATCTTCGTCCCCCGCGGCGGTTTGCCCGCGGTTCCGGGGGCGGCGCGCAGGTCCTCCGGCGTGGCGACGGTCGCGTAGGCGACCTCGGTCGAGCCGTAGAGGTTGTAGACGTTGTCGCCGAAGCGGTCCATCCACTCGATCGCCAGCTCGCCCGGCAGCGCCGAGCCCGAGAGCGAGGTGATCTTCAGCGAGGGCAGGCTGTAGCCCTCGAGGGTCTCGTCCGGGAGGGCGAGGATGCGCTGGACCATCACCGGCACCGCGGCGAGGACGTCGGCGCGGCTCTGCTCGACCGCCCGCAGGGTCTCCTCGGGGTCGAAGCGGCGGCGCAGCACCATCGTCGAGCCGGTCGGCAGGCTCATCACGAAGTGGAAGAAGCCCCAGGAGTGGAAGAGCGGGGCGGCGATCATCATCGTCATCCCGCTGCGGAAGGGGATCTTGTCGATCAGCGAGGCGATCGCCATCAGCCCGTCGGGGCTGGAGCGCTGGGCGCCCTTCGGGGTGCCGGTGGTGCCGGACGTGAGGATCACGAATTTGGGCTTGTCGGGCGGCGGCTTGTGGTCGGACTCGTCGCCGCCGACGATCAGGCTCTCCAGGGTCGGCTCCTCGCTCTCGCCGTCGCACCAGCCGACGATCCGGGTCACCGAGTCATCGATTCCCGCGAGCAGATCGCCGAACTCCTCGTCGTAGACGAGCGCCTTCGGTCCCTCGCGCCGGGTCACCTCGACCAGCTGCGGACCGGCGAACATCGTGTTCAGGTACAGCGCGCTGGCGCCCAGCTTGGCCGCGGCCAGCGTCGCCTCCACGAATCCGCGGTGGTTGCGGCACATGATCCCGACCCCGTCGCCAGGGCCGATGCCCATATCGGCGAGGGAATGAGCGAGGGCGTTGGTGCGGCGGTGCAGCCGCTCCCAGCTGAGGGCTCCCCGTTCGTCGACGATCGCCAGCTCGTGCGGGTGATGGATAGCCGCGGTCGTGACGCCGAGCGCCGGAGAGGCCCCCCAGCGGAGAAAGGCGCTGCCGATCTTCAGCGCCTTGTCGGGCCGCATGGGCTCCACGATTCCCGCTTCGCGCAGGGTCTTGACCTCGAAGATCGAGTCGGAGATCGAGGCCTTGAGGCCGGCCGCGCTCAGCTTCTTTAAGTCCGCCATCCCGGTCCGGAAGCCTATTCGGTATCGACGCTCGCCACGGCGATGCAGGCGATCCCCTCGCCGCGGCCGACGAAGCCCATGCCCTCGTTGCTGGTCGCCTTGACGCTGACCCGGGCGGAGGTCGCCTCGGCGAGCGTCCGCTCCATCTCCGCCTTGTAGGGACCGAGGCGCGGCTGCTCGCAGACGAGGGTCGCGTCGATGTTGACGATCGGTCCGGCGATCGTCCCGACCACGGTGCGCAGCAGGTCGATCGAGTCGGCGTCCTTCCAGGCGGGATCGTCGTCGGGGAACATCGTGCCGATGTCGCCGCCGCCGGTGGCGCCGAGCAGGGCGTCGATCACCGCGTGGGTGAGGACGTCGGCGTCGGAATGGCCGTCGAGGCCCTGGTCGTGCTCGATCTCGACGCCGCCGAGGACGAGGCGGCGTCCCGGCGCGAAGCGGTGGCTGTCGTAGCCGAGGCCGACCATGGTCAGCCGACGCGACTGCCCAGCGGGGCCGCGCTCCGCCGGCGCTGCTCGAAGACGCATATCTCGTCTATTCCCAGTTCGCCGAGAAAGTCGACCGCGCGGTCGTATTCGAAGCCGACCTGCTCCGGCAGGTGGGCGTCGGAGGAGAGCGCGAAGGCGGCGCCTGCCTCGACGCACATCTCGGCGAACTGGCGCGAGGGATAGAGTTCGCCGACTGGCTTGCGCAGCCCGGCGGTCGAGATCTCGACCGCGATCCCACTCTCGGCGATCGCCTCCACCGCCGGCTCGTAGAAGGCGCGCAGGTCTCGCTCCGGCAGCGGCCGGGCCCGGCCCCAGACCTTGACCAGGTCCGGGTGGGCGAGGATGTCGAAGAGGCCGGAGCGAGCGCAGGCGGCCAGCGCCTCGAAGTAGCGGCGCCAGATCTCGTCGGCGTCGCCGGCGCCTTCCCAAACGTCGAAGCCCTCGTGGTCGACGGCCGCGTCGCCCTCGCCGACGAAGTGGACCGAGCCGACCACGTAGTCGAAGTCGCGCGGCTCGAGCAGCGAGGCGGTCCGCTCCTCCGCGCCGGCGACGTAATCGCACTCGATGCCCAGCCGCAACGGCGTGCCGCGGACGAACTCGCAGTAGGCGTCGATGTCGTCGACGGCGTTCTCGACCCAGAGCGGGTGGCTCCAGAGATCGAGCGCCTGGCGGAAGCGGTAGACGTGCTCGGAGACTCCCAGCTCCTCGATCCCGGCGGCCTCGGCGGCGGCGAGGTAGCGCTGGACGTTCTCGGCGGTGAAATAGCGCTCGAATGTGGTCCCGTCCTCGTCCGGGCGCAGGTGCAGGTGGTAGTCGGTCAGCATCGGGGCCGAGCATAGACTTCGCGCCGAATGGGCCGTCAGCTCCTTCTCCTCCTCATCGCCTTCGCGGGTGGCGCGGCGATCGCCCTGCTGGTCGGGGCGAAGAACTTCGGCACGGCCCTGGGCGTCGGTCAGCTCTGCTTCGCGGCGATGTTGGTCTTCGTGCTGCCGAGGGACTAAGCGCTGCCGCGCTCGGTGAGCAGCAGCTCGGCGACGCGCAGGTCGAGCGGCGTCGTCACCTTCAGGTTCTGCTCGGCGACGGGATGGATCAGGACGGTGCCGCCGTTCCACTCGGCCAGCATCGCCTCGTCCGTCGCCTCCTCCGGCCGCGCCGCGGCAGCGAGCGCCCCGCGCAACGCCTCCGTGCGGAAGACCTGCGGCGTCTGCGCCGCCCACAACCGCGACCGGTCCTCGGTCGCCTCGATCGCGAGGTGGCGATTTTGCCCCTCCGAGGGGCCTTTTTGCCAACTCGTTGAATCGGCCCGCTTGATCGTGTCGGTGACCGGGGCCGCAGCGATCACGCCGGCCGCCTCCGGCGCCGCGTCGAGGTCGGCGACGAGGGCTTCGACCAGCTCCGGCGTCAGCAGCGGCCGGGCGGCGTCGTGAACCGCGACGTACTCGGTCCCGACCGCCTCCAGCGCGTTGGCAACAGACTGGGCCCGGGTGGCACCGCCGGAGACGACGGCGAGGTCGTGGCCGCCGAGGTCGCCGATGTGTCCCGGCGGCGCGGCGACGACGATCGAGCGCACCGAGTCGCAGGCCCGGAAGGCCTCGATCGACCACTCGACCATCGGCCTCCCCCTAACCGGGACGAAGGCCTTCGGGCCGCCGGCTCCGAGGCGTTCCCCAGAGCCGGCGGCCGCGATGACGGCAGTTACTGCGGCTGCGCTAGGCGGTCGCAGTGGCGGCGAAACGCTCCTCGAGGAGCGAGTCGAGGTATTCCTCGGCGCCGTCCTCGTCTTTGTCGAGCGCGTACATGAACTCGGAGGCGAGGATCTTCTTCGCCCGGGTGTACATCTGCTTCTCACCCGTGGAGAGGCCCTTTTCCATCTCGCGGATGGCGAGGTTGCGGACCACCTCGGCGAGCTCGAAGACGTCCCCGGTCTTGATCTTCTCGCGGTTGTACTTGAAGCGCCGGTTCCAGTTCTTCGGCATCTCCGACACGTCGTCGGTGAGGACGTTTGTGACCTTCTTGATTTCCTCCTCGTCGATGACTCGCCGCAAGCCCGCTTTGCCGGCGTTTTCGCAGGGCACCATCACCGTCAGCTCGTTGTGGAGGATCTTGATCGTGAGGTACTCACGTTCCTCCCCCATCAGCTCACGGGTCTCTTTGGTCATCACCAGGCCGGCGCCGTGATGCGGATAGACGACCTTGTCGCCCTCCTCGAAATCGCAGACGTATTCCACGTCCTCGAAAACTGCCTCCACGGTGGCCTCGTCTAGCTCGGAAATCGGTGACTCCTTTCGTTTTCGACGGCGACTGGCGCCGTCAGCTCTGCAAGTACCGGTCGACCAGATCGACCTCTTGGAGCCGGCGCAGGCCCTCGCGGATGTCTTTGGCGCGCTGCGCCCCGACTCCGTCGACGGCGGCGAGATCGGAATCGGAGGCCGCGAGGACCTCCTCCAACCCGCCCAGCTCGTGGGTGATCTTCTGGACGACAAGCTTTGGGATCCGCGGGACCCGGCCCAGCACGCGGTAGCCGCGGGGGCCGACGGGAAAGTCCAGGGTGTTGACCTTGCGGTCGTAGCCGAGCAGCTCGGCGAGGCGACCGAAGTCGAGCACGTCCTGGTGGGGCATCCGACCGAGCGCCTGCAGGACGGCGGTCAGGTTCGCCTCGGAGTCTTCGACGCTGTAGTCGCGGATCAAGGCGGTCTTGTCGGCGGCGACGCCAACCATCGTCTCCTCCAGTTGCATCTCGATCAGCCGGCCCTCGGTGCCGAGCTCGACGATGTAGCGCTCGACCTCGACCGCCATCCGCGTCACCAGCTCGGAGCGCTGGAGGACGGAGAGGGCGTCGTGGAGGACGACGCCGCCGTCGAACTCGAGCTGAGTCAGCCGGGCCGAGACCTGGTCGAGGCGCTGGCGGTACTTCTCGAGCGTCGCCAGGCCCTGGTTCGCTTTCGCCAGCACGGCGGGGATGTCCTGGAGGATGTACTTGGTGCCCTCGACGTAGAGGGAGACGACGTCGCGCCGCTGCGAGATCGCAACCACCAGGGCCGTCGTCTGTTTCGAGACGCGCTCGGCGGTGCGGTGCCGGGTCCCGGTCTCCGAGCTGAGAATCGTCGGGTCCGGCATCAGCTGGACGTTGGCCCAGGCGATCTTCGTCGCCTCGCCGTTGAGGACGATCGCGCCGTCCATCTTCGCTACTTGGTAAAGCATCGCCGGCGTGTAGTCGACGTCGAGCTTGATGCCTCCCGAGAGCAGGTGGGAGATGTCGTCGAGGTCGCCGACGACCAGCAGGCCGCCCGTCCGCGAATGGACGATGTTGTCGATCCCCTCGCGCAGGGCACCACCGGGGGCGACGACGTCGAGTGCTCTTAGAAGTCGGGGATCCTGGCGTTCGGACAACTCTTGAAGCTCATCCCCAGACAAATCAGGCATCGCCTGAGAGGATGGCAGAAAGGGCTCTGGAATGCGGTCTGCTCGATTCCTAGTGGACAGGTCGGATTTACCTTTGTCAAGGCGACCTAAAGATGGAAACGGCGATGGTGCATGCGGTGCTGTTCCTCCCCGGGTGACGAATCCTCTACATCCCGCACATAGCCCCAGGTAAGACCGGTGCCGATCGCGCAGAGGACGACCGCGACCCAGGTCGAGCCGGCGACCGAGGCGGCGAAAGAGTGACCGTCGCCGAGCAGGGCGTGGAAGACGGCGCCGGTCGCGGCGAGGGCGACGGCGCCGGCGAGGACACGGTCCATCGCCAGCACGCCGGAGGCGATCCCGACCTTCTCCCGCGGCATCGCCGCCATCGCCGCCGTCGACATCGGCGCGTAGACGAGGCCGAGCGCAATCCCGAAGAGGAGGTAGCCGGCGAGCAGGAGGACGTAAGGGCTGTCGGCCTCGATCCGGGTGAGGACGAGCAGGCCGGCGGTGCCGCAGGCCATCCCAGCGGTCATCAGGCGGCGGGCGCCGAAGCGGGCGATCAGGCGACCGGAGAAGGGCGAGATGAAGACCATCGGCACCGTCACCGGCAGGATCATCAGACCGCTGAGGACCGGCGAGTGACCACGCACGTCCTGCAGGTACTGCGGCTGGAAGAACATCACCGCCCAGTAGGCGCCGACGAGGGCGAAGGCGGCGGCGCTGGCGCCGAAATAGGGCCCGTTGCGGAAGAGGGCGAATTCGACGATCGGGTTCCGGGTCCGCTGCTCGATGCGCCAGAAATTGAAGAGCTGGCCGACGCCGACCAACGCAAAGGTCGCGATCGTTATCCCCTTCCAGGTCTGAGACTGAACCAGCACCAGGACGACGGCCGTGAGCCCGAGGCTGAGCGCCCCGAGGCCCGGCCAGTCGATCCGCGTGCCGGCACCGGGATCGGTCGACTCCGGTGCGGCGACGAGGGTGATCGCGATCCCGAGCGCGCAGACCGGCAGGTTCATCCAGAAGATCACCCGCCAGTCGAGTTCGATCAGCAGGCCGCCGGCGAGCGGGCCGATCGCCAGCGCCACCGCCGAGACCGCGGCCCATATCCCCAGTGCCCGCGGCTGCTCCTCGGAGGGGAAGACGTTGCAGACGAGCGCCAGCGAGAGCGAGAGCATCGGCGCCGCGCCCGCACCCTGCAGGACACGGCCGAGGATCAGCGCGTACTGGCTGCCGGCCGCGCCGGAGACGATCGAGCCGGCCGCGAACAGAGCCATCCCGGCGAGAAAGACCCGCTTGCGACCGAACATGTCGCCGAGCCGGCCGGCGGTGACGACCAGCACCGCGATCGTCAGCAGGTAGCCGTTCATCACCCACTGCAGCCCCTCGGCGCTGGCGTCGACGTCGTGCCGAATCTCCGGCAGCGCCAGCGCGACGACGGTCGAGTCCAGCATCAGCACGAAGAGCCCCGCGCAGGCCCCCGCCAAGGTCCACCACTTGCGGTTCATCGCCAGCGAAGCTATAGACGCTTTAGGACGAACCTCGTTCGGTAGGGGGATCGGGTGTCCCCTTCCCTTCCTGGGATTTTCGCCGTTAAGTGCTCTGTCTCTCGCCGAGGGGTCAGTGCGAAAATCAGGACGCCGGTCGGTTAGGGGACACCCGATCCCCAGCGACAGCTTTTCGTTCTTCGGCGAAGCGCAATTCCTGTCGAGGAGGGTGCCGGTGTCCCTCGCAGGAATGTTCGGCGATATGCAATCTGTCTCTGCGCGGCGAAGCCGCGCAGCAGGTTCTCCCCGGAGCGAAGCGGAGGGGAGGTCAATTCCGGAGAGGGATACCGGCACCCTCCCCCAAAAGGGACTATTGAAGCGCGACCAGATCTTTGGCCGGGTCGATGCCCCAGCGGGTGCCGACGGCGGTGAGGTCGTCGGTGAGGGGCCAACGGTCGGGGCGCTCCTCGCCCTCGTGTTCGGGGCTGGCGCCCTTCAGGGCCATGCAGTTGGCGTTGTCGCCGATCGTGCGGATCTCGGCCACCTCCTCGGCGCTGAGCCGCTGCTCGGCCGGCATCTTCGCCAGTTCCAGCCGCTTCGCCTCGATCGGACAGGCCTCGGGGCCGATCTCCTGGATCAGCGTCGGCGCGACCGACTCGACCGCGGGGTGCGCGAGGTTCCACTGGCAGGCGAGCTGGATCGGCGTCAGCTTCGCCCGTTCGGCGATCGGCATCAGCCGCTCGAGCTTCTCGACCCCGGCCTCGATCCAGCCCTCGGGCCGGAAGGAGCGATGGTCGAACTTGGCCAGCTCCATCCCCGGCCGCAGGTCGCCCCAGAAGAGGCCGCCGTAGTCGACGACGCGGGTCAGGACCTTGACGTCGTGCCGCGCGGCGGCGTCGAGGCAGAGCTCGCCAGGCCAGGGCTCGAGCGGGTTGAGGATGATCATCGCCCAGTCGATCCGCTCGCCGAAGCGCTCCAGGCAGGCGATCAGGTCGAGGGTGAAGCCGTTGGCGGGCCCGGGGGCAACGCCGATCCGCGCCGTCAGACCGGCCTCGCGCAGCGCCGCCATCCCGTCCCAGACCACCTCACTCGAGTAACCGATCCGGTCGGGGTTGTGGAGCAGCAGCAGGTCGAAGGAGTCGGCGCCGATCCGCTCCAGGCTCTTCTCGGTCGCCATCCGCAGGTAATCGCCGTATCCGCCCGGCGGCCGCAGCCGCGGGTCCGTGAAGCGCGGAAACCCTTTCGGCCCTTCCCGCTCCCCCTCGTAGAAGTCGTGCCCGACGGCGCCGATCAGGCTGTACTCGCCCCGCGGCACGCCCGCGAGCGCCCGCCCCAGCACCCGGTCGGCCTCGCCCTGCCCGTAGGCGTCGGCGGTGAGGACCGTCTCGATCCCGCCCCCCGGCCGCAGCAGAGCCTCCAGCCGCTCCTCATCGATCGCCTCGCCGAAGTGGAGAAACCGCCCTCCGCTCCAGGTGCCGATCGCGGCCCGGCCCGGCTCTCTCACAATGCGACTCCGCTCAGGACTCGGTGTCGCCGGCACCGTCGGGGCTCTCGCCCTCCGGTGCAGCGTCGCCGTCGTCGTCCTTCTTGGCGCCGACGCCGACCTTCTCGCGCTTCGGCTCCTCCGGCGGCTTCGCCTTCGGCTTCTTCGGGGCGATGATCTCGAGGCTGAGAGGTTTGTCGTCCTCGTCGCCGCTCTCGTCGCGGGAGACCATCACGGTCGAGCCGGAGACCATCTCGCCCTGGCGCAGGACTTCGTCGGCCAGCGGGTCCTCGACGTAGCGCTGGATCGCGCGGCGCAGCGGGCGGGCACCCATCGAGGGGTCCCAGCCTTTGTCGACCAGCAGTTCCTTCGCCTCGTCGGTCAGCTCGAGCTGCAGTTCGTGCTCGGCGACCTGGACCCGGACGCGGTTGATCATCAGGTCGATGATCTCTTTCACCTCGTCCTTGGCGAGCTTGTGGAAGACGATCACCTCGTCGATCCGGTTGAGGAACTCGGGCCGGAAGACTTTTTTCAGGTCGCTCATGATCCGGTTCTTCATGTCGCCGTAGGACATGCCGGTCTCGTCGGCGACGGTGAAACCGATCGAGGTGTTCTTCGAGATCTCCGAGGCGCCGATGTTCGAGGTCATGATCACGATCGCGTTGCGGAAGTCCACGGTGCGACCCTGGGCGTCGGTCAGGCGCCCGTCCTCGAGGATCTGCAGAAGGATGTTGAAGACGTCCGGGTGGGCCTTCTCGATCTCGTCGAGCAGCAGCACCGAGTACGGCTTGCGGCGCACGGCCTCGGTCAGCTGGCCGCCCTCGTCGTAGCCGATGTAGCCGGGGGGCGAGCCGACCAGGCGGCTGACGGCGTGCTTCTCCATGTACTCGGACATGTCGATCCGGATCATCGCCTCCTCGTCGCCGAAGAGGAAGTCGGCGAGGGTGCGGGCGAGCTCGGTCTTGCCGACCCCGGAGGGGCCGAGGAAGATGAACGAGCCAGCCGGCCGCTTCGGGTCCTTGATCCCGGCCCGGGAACGGCGGATCGCTTTCGAGACGGCGGTGATCGCGACCTCCTGGCCGATCACACGCTTGTGGAGTTCCTCCTCCATGCGGATCAGCTTCTTGGTCTCGGCCTCGGTCAGTTTGAAGACGGGGATGCCGGTCCACATCGAGACGATGTCGGCGATCTCCTCTTCGCCGACCTCGGGCCGTTCGCCGTTCTCGCCCTCGGCCCACTCGTCTTCGAGCTGGCGCTTGCGGGTGGTCAGCTGGCGCTCGGTGTCGCGCAGGTTGGCGGCCTTTTCGAACTCCTGGGCCTCGATCGCGGACTCCTTCTCGCGCCGCGTCGTCTCGATTTCCTCCTCGAGCTCGCGGTACACGGGCGGAGAGCTCATCGACTTGATCCGCATCCGCGAGCCGGCCTCGTCGATCAGGTCGATCGCCTTGTCGGGCAGGAAGCGGTCGGAGATGTAGCGATCGGCGAGCTCGGCGGCGGCTTCGAGGGCGTCGTCGCGGATCGTCACCCGGTGGTGCTGTTCGTAGCGCTCGCGCAACCCCTCGAGGATCTTCACCGTGTCCTCGGGCGAGGGCTGGTCGACGCGGATCTGGGCGAAGCGGCGCTCCAGGGCGGAGTCGCGCTCGAGGTACTTGCGGTACTCGTCGAGGGTGGTGGCGCCGATCGTCTGCAGCTCGCCGCGGGCCAGGGCAGGCTTGAGAATCGAGGCCGCGTCGATCGCGCCCTCGGCGGCGCCGGCACCAACCAGGTTGTGGAGCTCGTCGATGAAGAGGATGATGTCGCCGCGCTGGGTGATCTCTTTCATCACCTTCTTGAGGCGCTCCTCGAACTCGCCGCGGTACTTGGAGCCGGCGACCAGGGCGGCCAGGTCGAGGGTGTAGATCTGCTTGTTCTTCAGCAGCTCCGGCACCTCGCCTTTGTTGATCCGCGCGGCGAGGCCCTCGACGACGGCGGTCTTGCCGACGCCCGGCTCGCCCAGCAGCACCGGGTTGTTCTTGGTCCGGCGCGAGAGGATCTGCATGATCCGCTCGATCTCGGTTTCGCGGCCGATGACCGGGTCGAGCTTGCCCTCCTCGGCGAGGCGGGTCAGGTTGCGACCGAACTGGTCGAGCAGTTTCGAAGACTTTTTGCCCTCGCCGGTGCCACCACCACCGCCGCCGCCCTGGCGACGGCCGCCGGGGCCGGAGAGCATGCGGATGACCTCGTTGCGGATCTTGTCCGAGTCGGCGTCGAAGTCGAGCAGGATGCGGGCGGCGACGCCCTCGTTCTCACGCACCAGGCCGAGCAGGATGTGCTCGGTGCCGATGTAGTTGTGGCCGAGGGAGAGCGCCTCGCGCAGCGCCAGCTCCAAGACCTTCTTGGCGCGCGGGGTGAACGGGATCTGGCCGGAGGTGACCTCCTCGCCCGAGCCGACGATGCGAACGACCTGCGAGCGGACCCGTTCGACCGTGATGTCGAGGGACTCGAGGACGCGCGCGGCGAGACCCTCCTCCTCGCGAAGGAGACCGAGCAGAATGTGCTCGGTGCCGATGTAGTTGTGCTTGAGCGTCCGGGCCTCCTCCTGCGCTAGGACGACGACCTGGCGAGCCCTCTCAGTGAATCGCTCGAACAAATGAAGACCTCTTCCTGGTTCTCAAACCCGGGGGACCCGGGTTTGTACCGCCGGACGCCTTGCTCCCTCTTATCGGGAGGCATCCATCTGGCACTTAACTCTACCGGGGTCAGATGTCCGGCTTATGAGCGCTCGAGCACGCTAAGAGCGAGATTTCACGCGGGAGATGTTGCGATCACGTGCGCATCGCGGGAAAAAGCAGCACTTCCCGCAGGGTTTTGGCGCCGGTGAACATCATCACCAGGCGGTCGATGCCGAGGCCGACGCCGCCGGTCGGCGGCATCCCCTGTTCGAGGGCTTCGACGAAGGCCTCGTCGAAGGGCTGCGCCTCCTCGTCGCCCCGCGCCACCTCGGCGGCCTGCTGCTCGAAGCGGCGCCGCTGCTCGTCGGGGTCGTTCAGCTCGGTGAAGGAGTTGGCGATCTCGACCCCGCCGGCGAAGGCCTCCCAGCGCTCGACCATCCCCGCCTCGGAGCGGTGTGCCTTGGCGAAGGGCGAGAGCTCGACCGGGTAGTCGAAGACGAACGTCGGCTCGATCAGGCTCGGCTCCACCTCGCGGGCGAACAGTCCGTCGACGAGCTTGCCCCAGCCCTCCTTCGGGTCGGGCTCGGTCCCCATCGCCTTCGCCAGGGCCTCGCGGGTCGGGTGCTCGGCGATGTCGATCCCGGCCCGCTCGAGGATCGCCTCGCGCATGGTGATCCGCCGCCATGGCGGCGCGAAGTCGATCTCCGTCTCGCCGCGCTGCACCTTGGTCTTGCCCAGCACCCGCTCGGCGACTTCGGCGAGGACCATCTCGAGGTCATGGGCGGTCTTCTCGTAGTCGGCATAGGCCTCGTACCACTCGAGCATCGTGAACTCGGGATTGTGCTTGTGGGAGACGCCCTCGTTGCGGAAGTCCTTTCCCAGCTCGTAGACGCGGTCGATGCCGCCGACGACGAGGCGCTTGAGGTAGAGCTCGGTGGCGATGCGCAGGTAGAAGTCGCGGTCGAGCTGGTTGTGATGCGTTGTGAAGGGCCGCGCAAGGGCGCCGCCATAAAGCGGCTGCAGGACCGGTGTCTCGACCTCGACGAAGCCGTGCTCGTCG
>DASVAT010000013.1:0-35013 GCA_036376215.1 Solirubrobacterales bacterium | reverse complement strand
CGGCAGCGAGGTGACCATGTTGATGCGGGCCGAGAAGGCGTCGATCAGGCGCTCGAAGCGGAGCAGGCGCTGCTCGTCGTGGACGCCGAAGACGGCGCGCATGATCACCGCCAGGGTGATCCGCTGGGTGTGGGGCCGGATCGCGAACTCCTCGCCGAGCGGCCAGCTGCGCATCTCCTCGCGGGTCACCTCGACGATCAGCTCGCCGTAGCGGCGCACCCGTTCGCCGTGGAAGGGCGGCAGCAGCAGCTTGCGCTGGCGCATGTGCGGCTCGTCGTCGAGGGTGAGGACCGAGTTCGGCCCAACCGCCGGCTCCAGCACCGTCGCGTTCGCCTCGCCGGCGTGGAAGGCGGCCGGGGAGCCGGTGAAGAGCGCTTTGACGAGGTCGGGGCGGGCGACGTAGACGAGCCTGCCGAAGAAGGGGAAGCGGACGCTGAAGACGTCGCCGTAGCGGCGCTGGTGGCGGATGAGGAACCCGAGCGGGTCGCGGGCGTAGCTGACCGCCTGCGCGAACGCCGGCGCGCGGGAGCCGGGCAGCTTCGCCAGCGGCGCGGTCGCCTTCGGCCGGGGGAGGGTCGCCTGCTCCATGGCGCGGAGGTTACCCGAAACTGGCTGCCCAGCCAGTCCGAGCGAACTGCATCAACTTGTCTATCTACTGGGTGGAGAAGTTGATGCAGTTCGGGAGGTGGGGGTCGGAGAGGTCGGGCTCAGAAGACGATCGTGCGGTCGCCGTCGCGGAGGACGCGGTCGTCGAGGTGGGCCATCACGGCGCGGGCGAGGACGAGGCGCTCGACGTCGCGGCCGAGGCGGACCATGTCGGTGACCTCGTCGCGGTGGTCGACGGGGGTCACGTCCTGGGCGATGATCGGGCCGGCGTCGAGCTCGGCGGTGACGTAGTGGGCGGTGGCCCCGATCAGCTTCACGCCGCGCTCGTAGGCGCGGTGGTAGGGGTCGGCGCCGACGAAGGCGGGCAGGAAGCTGTGGTGGATGTTGATCGCCGGCGCGGAGAGGGCGCCGAGGAAGTCCTCGGAGAGGATCTGCATGTAGCGGGCGAGGACGAGGAGGTCGACGTCTCCCAGCAGCTCCAGTGCCCGTCGCTCCGCCTCGGCCCGGTTCTCGGGCTCGACCGGCAGGTGGTGGAAGGGCAGCCCCACCGCTTCGACCTGGGCGGCGTGGTCGGGATGGTTGGAGATCACGCTGGCGAGCTCGCCGCCGAGGTCGCCGTTGCGCCAGCGCCAGAGCAGGTCCGAGAGGCAGTGGTCCTCACGGCTGACCATCACCGCTACCCGCCGCGTCCGCCCGGTCTCGTGGAACTCGAAATCCATCCGGAAGGGCTCGCCGATCTCCCGTGCGAAGCGCTGCTCGAGCGCCTCGCGCTCGCCGTCGGGCACGCGGTCGAAGACCATCCGCATGAAGAAGCGGCCCTCGGCGCTCGAGTGCTGGTCGACGTCGACGATGTTGAGGCCGGCCTCGGCGAGGAAGCCGCTGACGCGGGCAATCAGCCCCGGTTGGTCGGGGCAGGCGAGCAGCAGGCGCGAGGTCGGCGCGTCTCCCATCCGCCGATGATCGCGGATAGGCTGGCGCCGATGCGGATCGGCGCGATTCCCGACAGCCTGGTGGAGCGGCTCGGGTTGCTGCTCGGCAAGGTGCCGACGCCGATCGGCGAGTCGCTCTTCTCGATGCCGGTGGCGCGCTCGCTGCAGGTCGCCCAGCGGACGGGGATCCTCGCGGCGCTCGCCGAGGGCCCGCGCGACCCGGCGGAGCTGGCCGAGCACCTGGGCCTGCAGCCGACCGGGACGAGCCGCGTCCTCGACGTGATCGCGACGCTCGAGCACGTCAAGCAGAACCCGGACGGGACCTACGAGATGACCGCCAGCGGCCACCGCTGGCTGGACCCGAAGTCGGACACCTACCTCGGCGACTTCCTCGCCGACACCGCCCACTACTGGGAGTGGTACGCCGGCCTCGAGGACCTGGTCCGCGAGGGGAAGCACGTCGAGCTGCACGAGAAAGCCCCCGACGACCCCTACTGGCAGTCCTACATCCGCGGCCAGTACCAGGTGGCGCGCCTCTCCAGCGCCGAAGTGGCGAAGGCGATCCCGCTCGCCAGGGGCGCGCACCAGATCCTCGACGTCGCCGGTGCCCACGGCGAGTACTCGATGGCGCTCTGCCGCCGCCACGAGGGGCTGCGGGCGACGATCGTCGACCTGCCGGGCAGCGCCCGCGTGGGGGAGGAGATCGTCGCCGAGGCGGGGATGGGCGACCGCGTCCGCCACCTCGTCGGCGACATGTTCGAGGTCGACTACGACGGCCACTACGACGGCGCGCTCAGCTTCAACATCATCCACCACCTCTCGCCGGAGCAGATCCGGGCGCTCTTCGCCCGCATCCGCGCGGTGCTGCGGCCCGGCTCGCCGCTCTGCGTCCTCGACCTCTACGACCGCCCCGGCGGCCAGCGCGCGAACCTCGCCTCGATCCTCGGCCTCTTCTTCCACCTCACCTCGGGCGCCGACACCTACACCGTCGAGGAGGTCTCCCGCTGGATGGGGGAGAGCGGCTTCGGCGGCGTCGAGGTGAAGTCGTTCCGGACCCTGCCGGACCTGCGCCTGCTGATCGCCAAAGCCGTCTAGCGGCAATTTCGCACCCATCATCACTCTGGGGAGGAGGAGATCCACGCCTGAGCTAGTGCGGATCGGCGCTAGGGCTGGTCGCTCTGTGACGGCAGCCACACATGAATCGAGCGTGAACCCTCACGGTTTCGCGCTTGCTCACAAAACGCAAACAATTCACCACGATCTTGTTCATCCTGCTCGCCTTTCCCGCGGCCGCGCTGGCCGCCGGCGGCGAGGAGAGGCCGAGCGGCCCGAGCATCGGGCAGGCCGAGGTGGCGCCGCTCGAGCGGTTGCAGCGGCCGGTCGATCGCTTCCACCGCATGGTCAGGACGATCGCCGCCGAGATCAGGGCCGACGAACGCGCCGCCGAGCGCCGGCGCGAGCGCGAAGCCGAGGAGCGGTTCGCCGAGCTGGGGGTCTCGATGGCGACCCTGGAATCGATCGCCTCCTGCGAGTCCGGCGGCAACCCGGAAGCCGTCTCCTCCGACGGCTCCTACCGCGGCAAATACCAATTCGACTACGGCACCTGGGAATCGATGGGCGGCAGCGGCGACCCCGCCGCGGCTCCCGAGTCCGAGCAGGACTACCGCGCCGCGCTCCTCTACGCCTCCTCCGGCTCGAGCCCCTGGCCCGTCTGCGGCTGAGCCTACGATCCGCGGGGTGAGCGAGGAGCAGGTTCCAGCACCTGATCCCGGAGGTCCCGTCCGGAAACCGCCGAAAGAGGCGGTCGCCGAGGCGCGGGTGCGGGCGCCGACGCGCGGCAACCGCAAGCTGGAGAGCTTCCTCGACGCCGTCAACGGCGACGACCAGGTGCGGGCCTGGTGGTACATGACCCAGGTCCACGCCGAGCGGCTGGGGATGTCCGACCACTCCTGGGTCCACATGCAGATCGTCCTCAACATCGCCCTGCGGCTGCTGCGCCTGCTGCTGCGGGCGGGGGTCGAGCCGGCGATGGTCTCAGACCACGGGATGCGGGACCGCGACGCCGAGGTTGTCGTCGCCGGCGGCGCCCTGCTGCACGACACCGGGATGTCGATCCACCGCGCCGACCACGAGGCCTACTCGCTCTTCCTCGCCAGTGGCGCCCTGCAGCGGCTGCTCGCCGACGTCTACAAGGAGCCGGAGCGGACCGTCGTCGCCTCCGAGATCCTGCACGCGATCATCGGCCACCGCCGACGCGGCGAGCCCTACACGCTGGAGGCCGGCGTCGTCCGCGTCGCCGACGCGCTCGACATGGCCCAGGGCCGTACCCGGCTGCCGCTCGAGTCCGGCCACGAGGGGATCCACTCGATCTCCGCCGCCGCCGTCGACGAGGTCCGCATCGCCGCCGGCGAGGAGCGCCCGGTGCGGATCGAGATCCAGCTCAACAACTCGGCCGGGATCTTCCAGGTCGACGACCTGCTGGCGACGAAGATCCGCGACACCCCGCTCGAGGGCAAGGTCGAAGTCGTCGCCAGGGTCGAGGGCGAGACCGAGAAACGCCTGCTCTCGGGCTTCCGGCTGTCGTGATCGAGCTGCTCGGCCAGGTGGCCTAGCCGGCCGTCAGTTGAAGCGGGCCAGGTCGCTGCGGCGCTGCTCTTTGCGCTTGTCCAGCTTGTTCTGGATCAGCGAGAGGACGATCACCAGCGCGGCGAAGAAGGCGATCACGCCGAAGCAGAAGAAGGTCACCGTCTTGTCGGTGGTCGGCCCGGCGAGGCCGACGCCCTCGTCGGCCAGGGCGGCCGGGGCGACGAGCAGCATCAGGGCCCAGGTCGAGAGCAGGGCTGCGGCGGTGCGCTTCACGGCCGGGAATTTAGCGCACATATAGGCGGCCCTGCGTAGGATGCGCCGCGATGTCCAACCTCGAGGCCCTCCTGCTGGGGGTGGTCCAGGGACTGACCGAGTTCCTGCCGATCTCTTCTTCCGGCCACCTGATCATCGTCCCCTGGCTGCAGGACTACACCTTCCTGCAGGACAACGAGACCTTCAACAAGACCTTCGACGTGGCGCTCCACGCCGGCACGCTGATCGCCGCGATCGCCTACTTCCGGGTCGAGGTTGTGGTCCTGCTGCGCGGCTTCTTCCAGGCTGCGCGCCAGCGGGCGATCCGCACCCAGGAGCAGAGGCTCGCGATCGCGATCGCGATCGGCACCGTCCCGGCGGTGGTCGTCGGCGGCCTCGGCTCGAGCTTCATCGACGAAACCCTCGGCGAGCCCTGGATGATCGCGATCCAGCTGATCCTCTTCGGCTTCCTGCTCGGCTACGCCGACCGGATGCCCGAGCGGCGCAACCTGGGGGACTCGAACCTGCGCGACGGCTGGCTGATCGGCCTCGCGCAGGTACTGGCGCTGGCGCCGGGAACCTCGCGCTCGGGGATCACGATCACCGCCGGCCGCTGGCTCGGCCTCGACCGCGACGCGGCTGCCCGCTTCTCCTTCCTGCTGCTGATCCCGGCCGTCGCCGGCGCCACCGTCTACAAGGCGCTGGAGGCCGGCAAAGAAGGCCTGCCGCCCGGCGTCGGCGGCCCGATGGTGGTCGGGACGATCGCCGCCGCGGTCTCCGGCTACCTGGCGATCTCCTTCCTCCTGCGCCTGGTGCGGACGACCAGCTACCGCCCGTTCGTCCTCTACCGCTACGCGGCCGGCGCGGCGATCCTCTTGATCATCGCCACCGGGTTACGGCCGGCGACGTTCTGAGCGCGGCCGGCGGCTTTTAACCAGTTGGTATCGCCTTCATTACATCTCTGACACGCAGGGGCGTGAACGTGCGGTGATATGCGCGCAGCTCTCCCGAGGCCGGTCCGTCTCCCCCTCCCTGCACGGATCAGCCTGGCCGTCCCATCCCTGGCGGCATGTCTCCTCCTCCTCTGGGGACCGGGAGCCGCGCGCGCAGTCGTCTCCGACGTCCACCCGCTGGACGGTCCGAGCGGCGACGTGGTCGAGATGGACGACGCGGCGATGTCGGAAGACGGCAGCGGCGGCGTCGTCTACCTGAAGAAGGTCGACGGCCGCAACCACGTCTTCGCCGCCCAGTTCGTCGACGGCGCCTGGCGGCCGGCGCAGCGGGTCGACGTCGGCCAGTGGTTCGACTCGAGCTGGCCGCGGATCGGCGCCGGCGACGGCGGCCGCCTGCTCGTCACCTGGGTGCAGGAGTTCGGCGTCGAAAGCGACCGCCTGTTCTCCGCCACCCTCGATCCGGGGGCCACTTCGTTCCAGCCGCCGGTCCCGGTCGATCTCAATGTCGGTGAGGCGACCTCGACCTTCCCGGACCTGGCGATGAACCGCGGCGGGCAGGCCTACCTCGTCTACCGGGTCGTCACCGACGTCAGCCCCTCCAACCCTCCCGGCTACGTCGGCGCCGATACCCGCGTCGCCCGCTACGGCGCCCGCCTCTGGTCCGTGACGGGGACGCCGATGGATCGCAACGTCGCCAGCCCGGTTCGCGCCCCGAGCGCCGACAACGCCCCCGAGGTCGGGATCGACATCCAAGGGCAGGGAGTGGTCGCCTGGCAGGAGCCCGACGACGAGTTCGTCGACCGGGTCTGGGTCCGTCGCCTGTTCCCGAGCAGCGTCGGCATCCCGATCCAGGCGAGCCCGTCGAGCTGGGAAGGAGCGCCGCTGCGCGGGGCGGCGGATACCTTCGCCCTCGACGTCGCCGGCTTCGGGCAGACCGCGGTCGCCTTCCGCCAGCAGCCGGGGCAGGCGAGCAAGCTGACGGCGCCGCGGCTGATGGTCAACGAGATGCCCGACGTCTTCTCCGAATCGGCGCAGAAGTTCGCCGGCGCGCAGATCGTCGACGGAGAGGCCCGTGGCGACCTCGGCACCCCCGGCGTCGGCGTCGACCCCCGCGGCCTCTACCTCGCCGCATTCGGCAGCGGCCCGGTGACGCTGCTCGCGCGCGGCGACGAAGCGGCGCCGATCGCAGTCGAGCGCGTCGACGAAGGCAGAAGCAGCGCCCCGGGCGGCCCGCTGGTCGACCTCGCCGAAAGCGGCGCGGGGGTGGCGGCCTGGACCGAGCAGCAGGGGCCGGCGGGTTTGGTCACCGTCCAGGAGCGCCGGGCCGACGGGGTGATCGAGTCGACCGCGCTGAGCGCGCCACTCGGCGGCGCGGTCCAGAACCTCGTCCTCGGCGGCTCCGGCCTCGGCGACGGGATCCTCGCCTGGCGTCAGGGCGAGAAGGATGGATCCCAGCTCGCCGCCGCGGTGGTCGACGCCCCGCCCGACCCATCCCTGGTGCTGCTCCCGAACGGGTGGCAGCGGAAGAAGCGGGTGCGGATCGCCTGGGACCACAGCCCCAACGCGATCGGCGGCGTCCGCTACTCGGTCAGCGTCGACGACGAGCCGGTCCGGGAAGGGCTGCGAACGCTGAGCGCCGTGCTGAAGCCCGACGACCTCGAGAACGGTGCCCACAAGATCCAGATCTTCGCCATTGACGACCTCGGCCAGGAAACCGGCAGCCGCAGCGGCCGCCTCCTGGTCGACAGGCGCCCGCCGAAGGTGAAGCTGCGGCGCAAAGGGCGCCGGGTGACGGTCGTCATCAGCGACGGCCGCAAGGGCCAGGCGTCGACGCTGCGCAAGGGCTCGGTAAAGGTCTCCTTCGGCGAGCGCCCCGGCGCCGGCGCCTCGTCCTCGGCGCGGAAGAAGGCGAAGCCGTCCGTGGTCCGGGTCCGCCATACCTACCGCGGTAGCGGGCGATTTCGGATTCGGGTCAACGCTCGCGACAAAGCCGGCAACCGCACCCGCTGGACCGGGGCGGTGCGGGTCGGATGAGGCGCGCCCTTGCCCTGGCCGCGCTGGGTCTCGCCCTGTTCGCGCCGGCCAGCGCCTCGGCCTTCTACGGCTACGGCGCCCAGATCGTCTCCGCCGACTTCGGACGCGGCGAGCAGGGGGACGACGCGACGGTCTTCGCCGCGATCTCCGCCGATGGCCGCTACGTCGCGATCCAGACCCGGGCGCGCAATTTCTTCGCCGACGACGACCCCGATCCGCCCGGCGAGTACCGCGCCGGCGGCGTCTTCCGCTTCGACCTCGCGACTCAGGCGCTGGCGAAGGTCGCCGACGGCGACCTCTTCGACGAAGGCAGCAACGCCTTCCTGCGCCGCGGGGCCTCGAATCCCTCGATCTCCGCCGACGGCCGCTACGTCGCCTTCGCCACCGCCGAGCCGCTCGTCGCCGCCGACGCCAACGACCACATCGACGTCTACGTGCGCGACATGGACGTCCCGATCGGGACGACCGGCGCCTACGACCTGGTCTCGGCCCGCGACGGCGGTGACGTCCCCGCCACCTACGGCGCGCCGGCGGTGCAGACGCCGGGCAGCGAACCCGGCAGCGACGTCTCCCGCGGGGTTGCGATCTCCGCCGACGGCCGCCGGGTCGCCTTCCGCACCGAGGCGCCGACCGACCTCCCGGCAAGCGGCAGCGTCGACGTCCCCGCCGGCCAGGTCTTCGTTCGCGACCGACTGACCGACTCGACCACCCTCGTCACCGCCAAGCGCGACCCCGGCACCGGGGCGATGACCGCGGCGCCGGCCGGGGGCGCGCTCGGCGCGGCCCTCAGCGCCGACGGCACCACGGTCGCGTGGACCGGGGGCAACGCCGGGGACCAGTCGCGCTTCCTCGGCGGCGAGACCCCCGACCCGAGCTTTCCCTACTACCTCTGGCGGCGAGTCGCCGATGGCCCCGCGGCGCCGACCCGTCGGATCACCGGCCTCGCCGACCCAGACGATCCCGCCTGTCCGCCCGGCGCCTTCAACAACTTCGACCAGATCTCGACCGGCCCCTGCTACGGCCCCCTGACCGACCAGGAGGCAAACCGGACCAGCATCAACGGCCAGTTGCCGGCGCTCAGCGCCGATGGCCGCACCGTTGTCTTCCTCACCGGTGCCGGACCGCGCCCGCTCGCCTCCACCGGTCCCGGCCTCGATCTCTACCTCACCCACATGGACCCGGGGCTGACCCGCAAGGAGGCGACTGTGGAGCTGACCCGGGACACGGTCGGGACCGACGCCGCCACCGCCTCGCCGCTCGGCAGCGTCGCGATCTCGGCCGACGGGCGCTTCCTCGCGGTGACCACTGTGCGAACCAGGTTCGTCCTCCCGGCGCTGCAGATGCTCGGCGAACCGCGCGCGGTTCCGGGCCCGCGCGAGCTCTACGCGGTCGACCTGCAGGCGAGGACGATCGAGAGGGTCGCCCGCTCCTACGACGAAGGCGACATCGGCGCCGACGTCCTCAACGGGCCCACCCTCTCCGCCGACGGCTCGCGGATCGCCTTCGCCTCGTTCGCCGCAAACCTCTTCTTCGGCGACGCCAACGCGACGACCGACGCCTTCGTCGCCGAACGGACGCCGGAGGAACCGCCCACCCCGCCGCCGCCCGCGCCCGGCGCCGGGCTGCAATCGACGGTCGAAGACGACCACGGGCCGAGCATCGCGGTGCGGGTCAGGCAGCTTGCCGACGGGGCGGTTCAGCTCACCGTCTCGGTGCCCGCCGCCGGCGGGGTCAGGGCCGTCGCCAAAGCGGCGGCGGGGCGGCCGCGCCGGCAACGGACGCTCGGAACCGCGACCGCCCGCGCCCGCGGCACCGCCCGCAGCGAGGTGAAGCTGGTGCTGCGCCCGGTCGGTCGCTACCGAGCCGAGCTGCGCCGGCGGGGACGGATCCCCGGGCGCGCGGTCGTCACCTACGTCGCCTCCCGCGGCGGTCGCCGCGCCTCGGCGACCCGCTCGATCGCCTTCCGCCAGGCGCCCGCGTCGAGTCGTCGCGGTGGTCGCAGGTGAAGCGGCGGTCACTCGCTGGTGACGATCTGGTTACGGCATCGATAACGAGATGTGAACGCTGCGTAGAAGTCCTGTGAATGCCCTTGACAGAGCCATATCCCGCCGTTGAGCCTGGCGCCGCAAAGGAATATCGATGAAAGGAACGACCGAAATGAGCCGCACCTTCACGGGCCCCCGACGGGGTCAGGGCACCGTCTATGCGGGGCTTCTCGCCTTGCTGGTCACGGCGCTCGCGGCGGTCTGCCTGGCCCCTCGGGCAGACGCAGCCTTCACCACCGGCAAATGCGCTGGATCCGACATCGTCGGCCGCGGCGCCTCGTTTGCCCGCGACGCCCACAACGTGTTCATCAACAACTTCCAGCCGATCTATTGCGCCGGCACTCCGGCCCTCGCCGGCGTCACCTACGAAGCGCTGGGAAGCGGCGCCGGCCGCCTCTCGATGAAGGTGCGCGAAACGGGCGGTCCCCGCTTCGGCATGAGCGACGAGCCGCCGACCCCGGCCGAAGTCGCGCAGATGAACGCCGGCACCGGTGCTGAACCCGCCGACACCGACGTCAACTCCGCGGACAACGGGAACATCCATGTGATCCCGGCAGCCGTCGGCGCCGTCGCGCCGCTGGTCAACTTCCCGGACAACTGCGACGTCGACCTGCTGCCGGCGGGCTCGAAAACCGCCGAACAGGACCTCGACGTCGACTCCACCCCCGACGACGTGGTCCGGGTCCGGTTCGGCAAGGCGCAGTTCGAGGCGATCTGGGCCAAAGACTCGGCCGCCGACAACTGGACCGAGGTCTTCCCGGCCCTCGCCGCGGACTCCGACTGCGACAAGCCGATCATCCGCGTCGTGCGGTTCGACGACTCCGGCACCTCGTACGCGTTCAAGGACTACCTGAACAGCATCGACGGTGCCCAGGGCTGGCTGACCACCTACGTCACCGGCAGCAACAAAACCCGCGAGTGGCCGAACGCCGTCTTCGGCAAACGGACCGACTGCCCGGGTGAACCGAACGGGCCCGGCTCCGAGGCCGACACCACCGACCAGCTGACCAGCGGCTGCTCCAACGGCAACGGCTCCCTCGTCGCCAAACTCGTCGCCACCGACGGATCGGTCGGCTACTCGGACATCTCGACCGCCCGCTCGAACAGCCCGAGCCTGGCGATCGAACCGGAGAAAAACGACAACGACACCTACTGGACCCAGGTCGAAAACGGCTCCGACACGTTCACCGAGCCGACCTCGAGCCCGAACGGGTTCCGCACCGACGGTCCCAAAGGCGCCAACTGCCAGACGACCCAGTTCACCGGCGTGCCGGCGAGCTCCTTCGGCGATTGGTCGAAAGCCAGCGGCGTCGCCTCCGCCACCGGCTACGGCATCTGCACCATGACCTACGGGCTCGTCTTCGACGACAGCTCCGACGTCTGGGGCGGCAGCCCGGCCGAGGAGGCCAAGGCCCGGACGGTCAAGGACTACTGGGAAAACATCGTCTCGACCCCCGCCCAGGCGGCGCTCTTCCCGAACGACTACGCGCCGCTGCCCGCCAACGTCCTCGCGATCTCCAAAGCTGGGGTCGCCTCGATCGACTGGCAGAAGGGCGAAGGCGGCGGTGGCGAAGAAGAAGGGCCGGTCGTCGATCCGAAACAGAAACCGCCGGTGACCACGCCGCCGGTCGTCGTGCCGCCGAGCAACTCGTTCTCGGTGACGAAGAAAGCGATCTCGTCGAAAACCGGCAAGGCGACGATCTCGCTGAAGCTGCCGGGCGCCGGCAAGGTTGTGATCGTCGGCAAAGCCAAAGCCGGCAAGAAGACGATCAAGGTCGGGAAGGTCACCCTGAACGCGGCCAAGGCCGGCACGTTCAACCTGACCCTGACCCCCAGCGCTGCCGCCAAGCAGCTGCTGAAGAAGAACGGGTCGCTGAAGGTGACGCTGCAGATCACCTTCACCCCGAACGGCGGCACCGCGAAGTCGACCAACAGCGCGGTGACGCTGAAGTTGAAGTAAGCGGAACCCATCCAGCGGTGCGGCAAGGTGCCCGGGCTCGGTTTTCGAGCCCGGGCACCGCGCCGGTGGAGGGGGATTCGAACCAGAAAGGGAGAGAAAGAGAGCGAATGAAGAAAGTCAGCCCACCAAGCGGGCGCGAGGTATGGGAGTCCGTCCGCGAGCGGCTCGCGAAAGTCGGCCGCTGGTTCCTGAAGGACCCGCTGAACACGGGGCTGATCCTCGCCTCTCTCTTCCTCGTCTTCACCTTCTTCAACCTGCTCGGCCAGATCCAGCCGAGCTCACCCGGCGAAAAAGTGGCGTTGAGCCGGGTCGTGCAGTTGACCAAGCAGAAACAGGTGCAGACGGCGACCCTGCTCGACCAGGACTCGCGCGTCGTCATCGACACCAAAAATGGCCGTGTCGTCTGGGCCGCCTACCCGAGCTCCGACGCGCAGCTCAACACGATGATCCAGGCGCTCGACAAGAGCGGCGCCCTGGTCAGCGTCGACCAGCAGGCCGACAAGCCGACGAAGCAGATCCTCGTCCAGTTCCTGATTCCGATCCTGCTCCTCGTCTGCCTCTTCGTGCTCTTCACCCGGCTTGGGCAGGACGGCGGCGCCGGCGCCTTCGCCGGCTTCTCCAAATTCACCGGCAAGGGTCGTAAGAAAGGGGAAGACTCCCCCGACCGGACGACCTTCGACGACGTCGCCGGCGCCGGCGAAGCGGTGGCCGAGCTGCGCGAGATCCGCGACTACCTCGCCGACCCGAGCAAATACGCCAACGTCGGGGCGCGGGCGCCGAAGGGCGTCCTCCTCGTCGGCCCTCCCGGCACCGGCAAGACGCTGCTGGCGAAGGCGACGGCGGGGGAGGCCCACGCGGCCTTCTTCTCGCTCTCGGGTTCGGACTTCGTCGAGTCCCTGGTCGGGGTTGGCGCCGCCCGCGTCCGCGACCTCTTCGCCAAGGCGCGGAAGATGGCGCCGGCGCTGATCTTCATCGACGAGCTCGACGCCGCCGGGCGCAAGCGCGGCGCCGGCGTCGGCCAGGGCAACGACGAGCGCGAGCAGACGCTGAACGCGATGCTGGTCGAGATGGACGGTTTCGGCGGCGACGCCGGCGTGGTCGTCCTCGCCGCCACCAACCGTCCCGACATCCTCGACCCGGCGCTGCTGCGGCCCGGGCGCTTCGACCGCCAGGTCACCGTCGACGTGCCCGACGTCCACGGCCGCCTCGACATCCTCACCCTGCACTGCGCCAGCCGGCCGCTGGCGCCGGGGACCTCGCTGGAAGAGATCGCGAAATTGACCCCCGGCTTCAGCGGCGCCGAGCTCGCCAACGTGATCAACGAGGCGGCGCTCCTGACGGTGCGCGAAGGCCGGGTCGAGATGGACCAGCCGACGCTGGAGGAGGCGATCGACCGCGTCGTCGCCGGCCCGGCGCGCAAAAACCACGTGATGAGCCAGGAGGAACGCTGGGTGATCTCGGTCCACGAGTCCGCCCACGCCGTCGTCACCCGCTCGATCGGCCAGCAGGTCTCGGCCCAGAAGCTCTCGATCGTCGCCCGCGGCCGCCAGCTCGGCACCGCGGCGAGCATGCTCACCGACCGCGACGCGGTGGTGATGCAGGAGCCGGACCTGCGCCGGCACCTGATCGCGATCGTCGCCGGCTTCGCCGCCGAGCGGATCGAGTTCGGCGTCGTCTCCACCGGCGTCCACGACGACCTCCACGCGGCCACCGGCCTCGCCCGCCAGATGGTCAGCTCCTACGGGATGTCCGAGGAGCTCGGGCCGGTGACGATCGGCGAGAAACAGGGCGAGGTCTTCCTCGGCGCCTCGTTGCAGGAGCTGGGCTCGGTCGGCCCGGCGACGCTGGAGCTGATCGACCGCGAGGTCGAGCGCCTGGTCAAGGAGGCTGTCGCCCAGGCAGAAGCGATCCTGCGCCGCAACTGGAGCGCGGTCTACGAGACCGCCAACGCCCTGATCGAGCACGAGACGCTCTCCGGTCACGCCCTCGACGCGGTGCTCTCGACGGTCGAGCCGAGTCTTCTCGACCTCGGCCAGCGGGAGACCCCGCCCTCACTGCCGGAGCCCGAGCGCCAGCCTCAAGAGGAAGGTGCGCAGGAGGCTGGTGAGTAGGCGCCTTTCATTTCTCCTGGCGGCGCTCGCGGCGCTGCTCGCCACCGCCCTCCCGGCAACCCCCGCCGGCGCCGCCTCGATCTGGCGCCTGGAGCAGCCGCCCCCACCCGAAGGGGCGCCGTTCAAGGTGCCGCTCGGCGCTCCCGGCGACCTCTCCTTCTGGTCGCCCAACCGGGGCCTGCTGACGGTTGCCGGCAACGCGACGATCCCGCGTGGGGTGTTCGCCTGGAACGGGCGCAGCTGGCACCAGTTGGCGACCGTCTGCGGCGGCCCCGGCGACACCGCCCGGATCGCCTGGGCCGGGCCGACCGAGTTCTGGGTGATCAGCGAACCGAGCCTGCCGCGGCGCGGCTCCGGACTTGCCCTCTGCCACTTCGAGGGCGGTCAGGTGGTCGGCTCCTTCAGCACCCGGGTCGACGCCGCCGACCCCTTCCGGACGATGACGTCGGCCGCCTGCGAGGGCCCGAGCAACTGCTGGTTCGGCGGCATCGGCTCGCAGGACGCGCTCGGCGAGCGCGTCGGCGCCTTTCATCTGCACTGGGACGGGACCAGCCTCGCAACCGTCTACGGACCGCAGGGACGCGGCGTCACCGACATGGAGTTCCACGGCGGCGCGCTCTACGAGTCGACCCTGGTCGGCCGCTCGCCGGAGAACCGCATCGACCCGGTCGAGCTGGCCGAACCCGAGCCGGTCCCGCGCCTGCTGCACCAGGTCGACGGCGCCGAGTTCGCCAACGACCCCTTTCTGCCGGCGCCGCTGCCGGGGGTGCCGGCCGACGGAACCGAGCTGCTGGCGCTCGACAGCGACGGGAACGACCTTTGGGCGGTGGGGGGCGGGGCGGCCTCCGGACCTTCGGCGCCCGAAGGCGGCGCCGTCGCCCGCCCGCCGCTGGCAGCGCGGCTGGCCGGCGGCGGCTTCCAGGAGCTGAGCCTGAGTGGCGCCGGCTTCGCCCCCGGCGATCGCTTCGGCGACGTCGCCGCGCTGCCCGGCTCAGACGACGCGGTGGCAACCGTGGTTCCCTTCGCCGACCGTCGCAGCGCCAACAGCAAGGCGCTCGTCGCCCGCATCGCGCCGAGCGGCGCGACGACGATCACCAAGCTCCCCGCCGCCGGCGCCGGCCGCGGCAGCGCCGCGCGGATCGCCTGCCCGGCGCCGGAGGAATGCTGGATGGTCACCTGGGCCGGCTGGCTCTTCCACTACGGCGACGGCGGCCAGCTGCCCGAGGACACCGACCCGGCCTTCCAGGGCACGATCGAGTTCCGTCCCAACGAGGCCGCCGAACAGTTCGTCCCCGACCAGCCGCCGGTTGACGACTCGCAGTTGTTCGCCCCGCCGGAGCTCGAACAGGACCCGACCGCCGAACCGCCCAAGGGGAGGGTCCGGCGGCTGCCGCCGTTGCTGAAGAAGGTCCGCTCGAAGCTGCGCGGCCTGACCCTGACCGTCTCCTTCACCGTCACCCGCAAGGCGAAGGTGGCCCTGCTCGCCAAGCGCGGCGGCCGCACGGTCGCCCGCACTCCGCAGCGGACCTTCGGCCGCGGTCGCCACTCGCTGGTCCTGCGGCTGAGCCGCGACAACTACCCGACCCGGCTCGCCTTCCAGGCATCGGCGGTGAAGAAAAAGTGACCGCCGGCCGCAGGACTGTCCTTCGCAACCGCCGCAACCTCGGCCTCTTCGCCTCGATTTTCGTCGCCCTGCTCTACATCGCGGCGCCAGGGAGCGGGCAGCCGGCCGCGGGCGAGGCGAATCCGCTGCCGCTGCTCGGCGCCGCCGACCCGCAGATGGAACTGATGGGCGCCGCCGCGGGCGGGGTCGCCGGCGAGGCCTGGGGATACCGGGCGCTGCCGCTCGCGGTGGGTGGGGTAAAGGTCGGGAGCCGGGACCTGAAGCTCGGGCCGCCGGTCAATCCCGCGGTGCCCGATCCCCAGCTCGTATTCCTGCGCCATACCGACGCCAGCGGCTGGCAGGTCTTCGATACCCCGCAGGACGTCAACGGCAATCCCTACCGGGGGCCTTTCCCGAACCGGCTCTCGGCCAGGATCAGCCGCGGCGGGGGCGGCGTCCTCGTCGGTCGCGACACGAGCCGGCCGGTGGGGGACCAGGTGGTCGTCCTGCGTCACAACCCGGGCGGGCCCTGGCGGGCGCTGTCGAGCCCGCCGGCCGACGTGCTGCTGCCGGCCGAAGGCGAAGCGCCGGCCGAGGCGCTTGCCGGCGAACAGGGGCAGGGCGCGGTGGCGGACGCCGCCTTCGACGAGCCGGGCGGCACCGGTCTCTTCTTCGCCCCCCAGGGCCGCTCCGTCGCCACGGCGATCCTCCACTTCGACGGCCAGGAATGGCAGCGGGAGACGATCCAACTGCCGCCGGCTCTCAGCGGCAGCTTCCACGTGCGGGCGATAGACGCAACCGGCCTGGGCAACGCCTGGGCGATCGCCGAAACCGACGACCCGGGATTGAACCGCTCGGTCGTCCTGCTCGAGCGGACCTCGACCCCGGGCGGGCCGCTCTGGGTCGAGCGGACGCTGGCCGGAACCCCGTTTCGGGAAGCGAATTCGCCGGGAATCGCAGACGCGATGCCGATCCCCGGCGCCGCTCAGCCACTGACGGTCACCGCCGACGGCGCCTGGATCGACCTCACCGCGCAGGTCGAAGGCGTCCAGCGCGACGTCACCCTGTTCTTCGACGGCGACGTCGACGCGGTGACCGGCAGCTGGTGCGACTCTGCCCTCTGCGGCGCTCCGCTCGGCGCCAAGTTCTCGCGCCAGGGGGGATATCGCAGCTTCGCCTGGCCGGGGGGCAAGTTCGGCACCAGAATCGTCACCAACCCGCTGCAGCCCGGCGGCGCCGAGACCAGCAACCGTGGCGCCTATCTGCGGTTCTCCGAAGGGAGCTTCGCCCGGGCGCCGGGTGCCGGCGGCAACTTCCGCGCGAGCGGCGCCTTCGCCTCGCTCGATTCGGGCTGGCTGCAAGGACCGGTGGAGATCTCGACCAAGCAGGCGCCCCAGAACCTGCACCCCTGGCCGGTCGCGGTCCGGGCGCCGCTCGCCGACGTCACCGCGGCACCGGGCGCGGCGCCCGGGGCGACCTCCTCCGGCGCGCTCGCCGTCGGCGCCGACGGCGCCGTCCTTCGCTACGAGCCCGGCCGCGGCTGGCAGCGCGAGTTCCTGCTCTCGTCCAGCGGCAGCGTCAACAAGGCGACCCTCCGCGGCGTCGCCTGGCCGGAACCGGGACGGGCGCACGCGGTCGGCGACCTCGGCGCGATGTGGATGTGGAATGCCGCCGACGACCTCTGGGTCCCCGACCCCGGGGTGCCGATCGGCTTCGAAGGCAATCTGATGGACATCGCCTTCGATCCCGCCAGCCCGGATCGCGGCTACGCGGTCGGCAAGGGCGGGGCGCTGCTCTCCTATGGCAAGAGCTGGGACCAGGACCCGCTACCGGCCGGATTCTCGGCGGCCTCCTTCACCTCGATCGCCTTCGCCGGCAGCCAGGCGATCGTCGCCGCCGGGGGCGATCTCCTGGTCAACGACGGCGGCAGCTGGCGGGTCGACCCTTCCGCCCACGCCCTGCTGGACTCGGTCCGGGCCGGTAACCCGCAGCTCTACGCGGTGGCGGGCCTGCCCGACGGCGGCGCGGTCGCTGCCGGGCGCGACATCGTCATCGAGCGCGATGGGGCCGGCGCCCCCTGGCGCTTCTCCGACCAGCCGATCCCCGGCCTGACCGCAATCGCCGCCGCCGCCGTACGCGACGGGAGCCGGGTGCGCGCCGTCCTCTCGGTCCTGCCGCAGCTCTCCTATCCGCCGGCCGACGACCTGCCCGAACCCGACCCCAACGTACCGCCGCCGATCGCGCCGCCCTTCGGCCTGCCGGGCGACGGCTACCTGATCCGGGAAAACGCCGCGGGCTGGGTCGACGAAGAGCGCACCTCCTACGCCACCTCCGGAGACGACACGCCGGTGAAGAGCGACCCGGTCCTCTCGCTGCTGCTCGACTCGGCTGGCAACGGCTGGGCGGTCGGTGGCTGGAGCGGCGACGCCGACTCGGCCGGGCGCGGCACCTCCGCCCGTAGCGGGGGCGGCCGGGCGATCCGGGAACGGGTCCGCACCGCCGCCGTCTTCCGCTACGGCGACGGTGGCTCGGCGCCGCCCGCCGCCGCCGCTCAGCAGCTGCCGATGCCGGCCGGTCCGGTGCGCCTGGCGGTGGCGGGCCACGCCGAGTGCGACGCCGGCTGCGCCGACCTCGCGCTGCAGGGAATCGGGCCCGACCGCAGCCTCGAAAAGGCGCTGCGGACCGTCGCGGCGATGGCCGGCGGGGCCGGCCCCCGGGCGCTGCTCTTCACCGGCAACCGGGTCAAGGGCGGGCTCGGCGAAGCCGACGCGTCGCGCTACGCAAGCCTGCTCGGCTCGGCGCCGGGCCTGCCGGTCTTCCCCGCCCTCGGCTCCGACGACGTCGGCGACGGCTCCGGCGCCGCGGCGTTCGAGGCCGCCTTCGGCTCCTTCCCGGCGCCCTTCGGCGCGGGCCCGACGCCGGCCGGGGTCTCCACCGCCGGCATCCCCGGGGCCGCCCCCGGGCCGGGCGCCCGCACCCATTACGCCTTCGACAGCGGTGGCCCGGGGGGGACCGTGCGGGTGATCGTGATCGACAACTCGCTCGGCTCCCTCGCCGCCAGCGACCCCTACCAGAACCCGCCGGAGGCGCAGCTTCCGTGGCTGCAGGCGGTCCTCGCCGATGCGCGCGCCGATGGCGTCCCGACGGTGGTGATGGGCAGCCGCAGCCTCAACGTCAACTTCTCCCCCAAGCTCAACGTCGCCTCCGACGGTTCCGAGGTCGCGCAGGCGCTGGTGGAGGGCGGCGCCTCCGCTTACCTCTTCGACCGGCCCGAAGAGAACCGGGCGATGCAGATCCCCGTCGGGGCGGCGGAGACGATCCCCAGCTTTGGGGTGGGAACTCTCGGCTACCGCTCGCAGATAGCCGGGGCGGTCGGGCTCGACGTCGCCGATGCGCTGTTCGGAGACAGCGGCATCCTCATCCTCGAGCTCGACGCGTCCCAGCGGGATCAGGTGACGAACCGGGCCCCGGTCTCGGTGCGCCTGGTGCCGTTGATCGAAGACCTATCGCTGGAGTCGACCGATGGCACCCTGCTGCGCCGCTCGCGGCCGGCTCTCTTCCGTGGTCTCGGTCGCAAGCCGCGCGGGGGGGACCGCTGGGGGCAGGCCTCGGCCGGCTCGGGGATCCCCAACCCCTCCGGCGGCGACCCGTACACGCTCTTCCCGCCGGCGCAGTGCCTGGTCGCCGGCTGCGCCACCCGGATCTCGCCGGAATACTCGTTCACCTCCTCGGACCCCGACATCGCCGACTTCGTCAAACAGGATCCGGCCTCGAACAACCTCCGCAAGCCCTACCTCGACGCCAACGACAAGGTCGTCACCGACAACACCTCGAGCCTGCTCTGCCCGTTCAACGCCGGCACGACGACGGTCACGGTCGCCGCCGGCGGCTACTCCTACTCCGAACAGGTGCGGGTCCAGCCGGGCAGCGTCCAGCGCCCCTGCGGCACCCGGCCGCTGCGGCCGGACCGCTTCAAGCGGGCGAGCACGGGGGCCGTGCCACCGGCGCCGCCCCCGCCGCCGAACTCACCGCCCAGCAGCCCGCCGGTCAACTTCGAGCCGCCGCCGCTCGCCCCGCCTCCGGCCGCGATCCCGCCAACGCCGCCGCCGACCCCGACGCCCCCGCCGGCGCCGGTCAACCCCTTCGTCCCCTTCGCCGGCGGCCTCGCGCTGGGGGCGATCCCGGCGATCGTGCCGCCCCCGCCCCCGCCGGTGGTGCGGCCGTTGCCGCCCGGCGGCGCCCCCGCCAGGACCTATCAGGTGGAGGAAAAGCGCGAAGAGGAGGCGGCGATCGAGGAATCGAAGGCCTTTTCCCGCTACGAAGGAGGTAGCGAAGGCCTCACCGTGCCGCCCTATCTGCCCGCGCTGGTCCTGATCCTCGCCCTGGCCGGCGCCTCGGTGCGCGGTGGCCCGGGCGCCCGCCGGCGCCATCGCCCGGCGCCCGTAACCGCTTCTGACCTCAGACACCAAAGGAGTCGCAGATGACGAACCGCCGCGCAACCTCTCTCGCCGCCTGGGCGGCGCTGATCCTCTCCATGGCCGCTTTCGTCTTCTCGGGGGCGGGGCAATCGATCGCCGCGAAGATGCTGCCGGGCGCGAGCGTGCAGCCGAAGAAGTTCGGGATCCTGCGCCTCAACGCGAAGAAGAAGTTCCCCGCCAGCGTGCTGCCGCAGAGCGTCTTTGCCCGCTGCTCGCCGGAGACGGTGAAGATCGGGACGGTCTGCATGATGACCAGCCCCTACCCGCTGGAAAAGAGTGAGATCGGGGTGAACGACTACTTCTTCGCGACGCAGAAGTGCGCCGCCCTCGGCGGCTACCTGCCGACCGCGGCGCAGCTGATCGGCGCCGCCAAGCGGGTCAAGCTCGCCGGCCGGGTCGACGACAACGAGGTCACCGCCTCGACCGACATCGACCCCACCGACGGGCTGAAGGACAAACGCGAGATGAGCGCGACCCTGACCACCACCGCCTCCGGCGGCCGCGCCGCCGGCTCGATGGGCGTCAGCGACGTCTCCCGCGGCGACCCGAAGGCGGGGGAGCCCGATCCCCTGCCTCTGCCGGCCGACCCCTCGCCGGAAACCCTCCAATACATCACCGTCTACGACAACGCTAACCACGGCGGCTTCGCCGGCGCCAAGCCCGTCGGCCAACCAGAGAACTTCCGTTGCGCCTTCAACTTCACCCAGGGCCACGCGGGCGAGCTGAAATAGATCTGGTTGTGGGCAGGGGGCGGGTAGTGCCTCCCCAGACACCTCTCGCTATGGCTCGATGTTGAGTGTCTGGGGAGGCACTACCCGCCCCCTTACGACAGCTCTCAGGGCAGGGGACACCTGGTCCCCTTCCATATAGGCCGTTAGGAAGTTCGTTCCGGGGAAAACCTGTAGCCGATCCCGAAGTGGGTGTGGATGTAGCTCCACTCGGGGGCGACCTGCTCGAGCTTGGCCCGGACCTTGCGGACGAGGACGTCGACGGAGCGGTCGCGGCGGGGCATCGTGCCGCCCCAGATCTCGGTGTAGATCTGGGGGCGCTGGACGACGCTGTCGAGGCGCTGGGCGAGCATGAAGAAGAGCTGGAACTCGCGCACGGTGAGGCCGGAGCGGCGGCCCTCGACGAGGACCTGGAGCTCGTCTGGCCGGATCTCGAGGTTGGCGATCTCGACGGTTCGCTGGCTCTGTGTGGACGGCACGCCGGCAGCCTCTCCGCCATCGTCGGCGAAGTGGTGAAGAACCTGTTTCGAAGTGGAGAAGATCGCACGGCGGCGTTCACCAGTTCTTATCCAGACAGTTACGCCGCGTTCACTTAGCTGCATTGGGCCGCCCCGAGACTGACGGCGATCAGCCATCAATCCGCCACCAGGGAGCGAAAGCAGATGAAACGTAAGCGTCTCCTGGCCGCCGCGGCTGCGCTCGCTCTGTGCGCGCCGCTGACCGCGGCCACCGCAGCCCAGGCTGCCACGATCACGATGAGTGGTTCGACCTCGATCGCCCCGCTCGCCACCAAGCTCGCCAAGGCCTTCCTCCAGAGCCCGCAAGGCAAGGGGAACAAGGTCGTGATCCTGCAGGGGGGCTCCGACATCGGCATCACCGACGTCTCCCGCGGCCGCGTCACCCTCGGCATGTCCTCGCGCGACCCGAAACCGGCCGACCCCGGCGGAATCGTCTTCAACAAATTCGCCCGCGACGCCGTCTGCGTCGTCAGCAACGCCTCGAACAAGATCCCGACCCTCAGCCAGCCGCAGGTCCAGGACATCTTCTCCGGCCGGGTCCGCAGCTGGAGCCAGGTCGCCGGGGCCACCGCGAGCGGTCCGATCGACCTCGTCGTCCGCACCGCCGCCTCGGGAACCCAGGACGCCTTCCAGAACATCTTCATGGGGCAGACCCTGCGCGTCGCCGCCAGTGCGACGACCAAATCCTCCAACGGGCTGCAAGCGCAGACGATCAAGTCCGACCCGAACGCGATCGGGTACGCCTCCTTCGCCTTCACCGGCGGCCTGCACACGATTCCCTACCAGGGCGTCCCCTGCACGCTGCGCAACGCCAAGTCCGGGCAGTACGCCGGCAGTCGTAACTTCTTCTTCGTCAGCCGCGGGGCGGCGAAGGGATTGGCGAAGTCCTTCATCAGCTTCGCCCGCAGCAGCACCGGCCAGGCGATCGTCGCCAGCGACTGGGTCCCCCTCCGCTAGATGTTCAACCCGGCTCAGCCCGGTTTCTGGTCGGACCGCCGCGTCGAGCGCCTGCTCGGCGCGGTGGCCTGTCTGGTGCTGTTGCTGATCGTCGGCATGATCGCCTTCGTCTTCGCGAAGGCGTGGCCCTCGTTCGCCCACAACGGGCTCGCCTGGTTCGGCGGCGGCGGCGACCTCGACCGCCAGCTCGAGGACATCTTCAACTCGCCCTCGAACCCCGCCGACTACGTCTACGAGCTGCGCGCCTGGCCGCTGCTCTGGGGGACCTTCGTCGTCACCGCCGGCGCCGTGCTGATCGGCATCGTCTTCTCGCTCTTCGCCGCGATCTTCATCGTCGAGTTCGCGCCGCCGCGTGTGGCCGGGCTGCTGGAGCCGGTGGTGCGGCTGCTGGCGGCGGTGCCCTCGGTCGTCTACGGCCTGATCGGGATCCTCGTCATCGTCCCCTGGGTCGGCGAGCACCTGATCAGCCTCGAGCGCAAGGAATCGGTGGCGAACGTGATCCAGCTCGACGGCTCCAGCATCGGGGTCGGGATCATGATCCTGACGATCATGATCGTGCCGATCATGATCGCGATCGTGGTCGACGCGCTGCGGGCGGTGCCGCGGAGCTGGACCGAAGGCGCCTCGGCCCTCGGCGTCAACCGCTGGCGGGTGACCTGGTCGATCGTCGTCCGCACCGCGCGCCCGGCGATCGTCGCCGCCGCCGTCCTAGCCACGGCCCGGGCCCTCGGCGAGGCGATCATGCTCTCGATGGTCTCCGGCTCGGCCAGCTTCGCGCCGAACCCGATCGACGGCATCACCTTCCTCTTCGAGCCGACCCGCCCGCTCGCCTCGGCCCTGGTCGAGAACGTCGAAGGCCTCACCGTCGTCCCGTTCGGCCAGACGCTCTTCGCCTTCGCCGCGGTCCTCCTCGTCTCCAGCATGTTCCTCTCGCTGGCCGGTTTCGTCGCCAAGCAGTCGATGCGCAAATACGGGGTGCAGCCGTGAACGCGACCGCCGAGCGCGCCCCTGCGCTCCCCACCCGCGCCACCCCGCGCGACAGCGTCCGCGCCTGGCCGCTCCGCGACCAGGTCGGCTATTTCCTCGCCTGGGGCGCCGGCCTGGCGCTGATCGCGATCGCCGGCTCGATCGTCGCCTACATGGCCTACCGCGGCGCCCAGTACTTCGACCTCTCGCTGCTCTTCGAAAGCCCGAATGCCGAGATCGACCAGTCCGCCAGCGGCGGCTTCAAAGACCCGCTGATCGGGACGGCGATGCTGCTGGTGATGTCGACCCTGATCGCGGCCCCGCTCGGAGTCGCGATCGCGGTCTGGCTGACCGAGTACGGCCGCCCCGCCGGGCTCGCCCGCGCGGTCGAATCGGCGATCGAGATCGTCGCCGGCACCCCCTCGATCGTGCTGGCGATGTTCGGGCTGATCCTCTTCCAGGAATGGTTCGGCTTCCTCACCTTCGACGCCGAAGGCTCGACCCTCGGCCGTTCCTTCATCGCCGCCTCGGCGATGATGTCGCTGATCGCGCTGCCGCTCGTCGTCGGCGCCACCCGCGAGTCGCTGAACGCGATCCCCCGCCACGTCCGCGAGGCGTCATACGCGCTCGGCAAGACCAAGGCGGCGACGATCCGCCGCGTGCTGCTGCCCGCGGCCCGACCCGGGATCGGCACCGGTGCCGCGCTGGGCATGGGCCGCGTCGCCGGCGACACCGCGATCGTCGTGATCCTGCTCGGCTCGACCCTGCAGATCATCAACGGCGGCGACGGCGACGTCTTCGGCCTCTTCCGCGGCACTGGCAGCACCCTGACCAGCTACGTCTACCTCAACTCCCCGGCGGGCGAGGGCCTGGCGCCGGAAAAGGCCTACTTCGCCGCCTTCGTCCTGATGTGCCTGGTGATCGTCCTCAACTTCGCCGTCACCCGCCTGGCGCGGGGGAGGAAGCCGCAGTGGACCCGCTGACCGAGCTCGACCGCCGCGACGAGGATCTGCTGCGCCCGCCACCGCCGGTTCGCCGCATCCTCGTCGACGAGCAGCCGACGATTGTTCAGCCGCCCGCGGGCGGAACGGTCGCCGGCGACGGCGCCGCCGGGATCGCCGTCGCCCCCGGCGTCCGCCGCGCCGAGCCGAGCCCGGCGCCCAAGGTCGAGCGGATGCGGGCCGAGGCGGTCTCGATCGCCTACGGCGAGAAGCTCGCCGTCGACGGGGTGACGATCCCGGTTCGCCAGGGCGAGGTGCTGGCGCTGATAGGCCCCTCCGGCTGCGGCAAGACGACGCTGCTGCGCTCCTTCAACCGCCTCGTCGAGCTGACCCCGACCGCGGTCCGCGGCGGCCGCATCAGCCTCGACGGCGAGGACATCGACGCGATGGAGGTGACCGCCCTGCGGCAGCGGGTCAGCATGGTCTTCCAGCAGCCCAACCCGTTTCCGATGAGCGTCTTCGACAACGTCGCCTACGCGCTGCGGGAACAGGGCTCGCGGCGGCCGCGCAGGGAATCGCTGGAGGAGCCCGTCGCCGACGCCTTGACGCGAGCCGGCCTCTGGGACGAGGTCGGCGCGACCCTCGACCATCCGGCGCTGCGCCTCTCCGGCGGCCAGCAGCAGCGGCTCTGCATCGCCCGCGCCCTCGCCGCCGGGCCCGAGGTGCTGCTCCTCGACGAGCCCTGCTCGGCGCTCGACCCGCGCTCGACCCAGGTGATCGAGGAGCTGATCCTGCGGCTGCGCGAGGAGGTCGCGGTGGTGATCGTCACCCACAACATGCAGCAGGCGCTGCGGATCGCCGACCACGTCGGCTTCATGTACCTGGGCGAGCTGGTCGAGTACGGGCCCGCCGAGCAGGTCTTCGGCTCCCCCCGCGAGCAGCGCACGCGCGAGTACGTCGCGGGGGCGTTCGGATGATCGCGCTCCGCGTCTTCCCGGTCGCGATGGCGCTGGCCGGCGTCGCTCTGGTCGCCACCGGCTGTCAGTCGACCCAGTCGAAGAGCGCCCAGATCGGCGAGGAACTCGGTCCGGTCGAGCAGGAGGTGGGATTGAAGATCTCCAAACCCAGCAAGGAGGTGAAGGTCGTCTCGACCGAGCTGCTGAGCGACGCCAATGGCAGCGCCGTCGTCGTCGCCGTCCGCAACACCTCCGGCCGCGACCTCGCCGACGTCCCGATCCTGATCGACGTCCGCGACGCCAAGGGCAAGAGCGTCTACTCGAACGACATCCCGGGCCTCGAGCCCGCGCTGACCTCGATCCCCTACGTCGAAGCCGGCAAGGAGGCGACCTGGGTCAACGACCAGGTCCTCACCGCCGCCGAGCCGAAGAGCGTGAAGGTGACGGTGGGCGAGGGGGGGACCGCGGTCACCGCCGAGGTGCCGGACTTCGCCGTCTCCGCGCCGAAGCTCGAAGGCGACCCCTACTCGGGCGTCGTCGCCGGCGGCAACGTCGAAAACGAGAGCGGCGAGACGATCGACCGGGTCCTGATCTACGCGATAGCTCGCAAGGGCGACGAAGTGATCGCCGCCGGCCGCGGCGCGATCGAAAAGGTGAAGCCGGAGCCGAAGCCGCTGCCGTACAACGTCTACTTCATCGGCGACCCGCGCGGGGCCGAGGTCGAAATCGCCTCCTTCCCGACCCTGCCGGGGGTGGACCAGTGACCTGCCCGGGTTGCGGGGCCGCCCTCGCCGAGGACCAGCGCTACTGCCTCAACTGCGGCCAGCGACAGGGTGGGCCGCGGGTCGACTTCCATCGCCATCTCGATTCGAAGCAGTCGCCCGCGAAAGCCGCCGATGGGCCCGAGCGGGGACCGGACGAGCCCGGACCGGCCGGCGCGCCCGGGTCGCCGGACGTGCGCCAGCGCGACTACGCGCCTCTCGCCGCGGCGGGAGGGATCGCCGTGCTCGGGATCATGCTGCTGATCGGCGTCCTGATCGGCCGCGGCACCGGCTCCGACCAGGCCTCCGCCCCCACCCCGCAGGTGGTGACGGTCGCCCAGGACGCGAGCGGAGGCGGCGACGAGGGAGCGGGCAAAGCGGCTTCGCAGGGTGGCGAGAAGAGCGGCAAGAAGAAGGGCGGCAAGAAGAAGAACGCGGTCGCCGGCGGCAGCAGCGACACCGGCAACGCCCCGGTCGCGAGCGATGAGCAGCTGGAAGCCCTGCAGGGCAAGACGGGTCAGGAATACGCGGAAGAAAGCGCCAAGCTGCCGGATGAAATCGCGACCCCGGGCGAGGCGCCGCCGTCCGACGACAAGAAGCCGGGCGGCGGCAGCGGCGGGGTGACGCTCGAATGAGCGGCGAGCGCTCCACGCCCGAGCTCGAACGGCAGCGCGAGCGGCTCTCCGCGCAGCTGGCCGAGCTGCAGTGGGATCTCGGCGGGGTCGCCTACGAGATGGCGATCCGCGACCACTTCCGCCTCGACGTCCTCACCCGTCAGGCCGCGAAGCTGCAGCAGGTCGACGCCGAGCTGGCCGAGGTCGAGCGGCTGCTGCGCCTCGACCAGGCCGGCGCCGCCGGCGCCTGCGGCAACTGCGGCGCGCTCTACGCCCGCGGCGCGGTCTTCTGCTGGCAGTGCGGCAAGGACCTGATGCCGCAGACCCAGAGCACCTCGGTGGTGGGATGAAGCACCTCGACGGCGTCCTTCGCGCCCTCTCCCTGGTCGTCACCGATCGCCGCTGGGCAGCCCCGCTGAGCGCGATGGCGCTCGGCTTCGGGCTCTTTCTCGGCGTCGCGATCGGCCCCGGCGCGGCCGGTTCCCTGGCCACCGGGGCGGGGCAGGTCATCGCCGTCGCGCCGAGCAGCGAAGACGGCGAATCGGAGCCGGCGACCGCCGCCGAGCCGGCGGCGCGCCCCGAACCGGCGTCCGCGGCGCCGCCGGAAGCGGAATCGCTCGAACCGGAATTCGCCGAGCCGGCGCTGCTGCCGGAACCGAGCGCCGAACCGGCTCCCGAAGCAGAAGAACCGCCGGCCGAAGAGCCCGCCTCCGAAACCGAGACGGGCGAAACGCAGCAGCTGAAGGGCACCGTGGTCCATGCCAACCCGGTCGCCGGCAGCTACGCGATGGCCATCGCCGGGGGCGAACTCGTCTCGGTCCATGCGGCAAAGCTGCCGACGCCGGGGGAGAAGCTGACGGTCGAAGCGGAGCCGCTCGACAACAACACCTTCGCCGAGGAGGCGCGGGAGAAAACCGGGGCGACCGCGCAGGCGACTGCGCGGGGCGTCGTCACCTTCGTCGATGCCGACCCGCTCGCTCCCGCCTACACGCTCTCCGGGCGCGGGTCCTCGATCCTCGTCCACCTGCCTGTCACGGCCGCCGACCAGCTTCCCGGATTGGGCGCATATGCGACGGTCGGGATCGGCATCGAGCCGCCACAGTCGCCTTCGGGCGAGCCGCCGCCCCCGACCGCCGCGCCAGAACCGGCGCCGGCCTGCGCGCCCGATCCCGGCCTCCAGCCGCCCCCGGCGCCCAGGCGCGTCGCCGTCCAGCGCTCGCTGGAGGCCGAACCCGAGCCGGCCACCTACCTCGATCTCGCCGGGGTCGTCACCGGCATCTGCCCGGCGACCGGGCAGCTCCTGCTCTCCGCCGACGACCTTCGCAGCAGCGAAGCCGACCTGCTGCTGGCGGTGCCGGCGAAGATCCGGCTCGGGGCGCTGGAGGTCGGCGAATCGATCGTCGCCACCGCGACCGTTGCCGAAGACGGCGCGCTCACCCTCACCGGCCTCGCCGGCGACGAGGGCAGGAAGGGCGCCGAAGACCCGGCTCTCGCCCAGGGCGACCTGAAGCGCTAGCGCACTTCTAGGGCCCCTTGCCGCAAATTCGGGGTACGACCTTCCCGACCTGTGAATATGGTGTGAACGCAGGCACTTTCGCGCTCCCCGGTGTGCATACAATCCCGCCACCGACTCATCGCGCCAACTCGTCAGCCACCGGCGCAGTCGAACCCCTTGAACTCACAGCAGACCATCAGGCTCGCGGTCCTAGATACCGACAGCGGTTTCGTCACCGTCCTCGCCAAGCGCGCCGAGGCCGCCGGCTGGCAGCTGCGACAGTCCACCGGCGCGGTTCCGCCCCAGGAACTGGTGGCGATGAAGCTGAACGCTCTGCTCGTCGACCCTGCCGTCCTCGGCGACGAAGCGTGGAACTACCTGGAGCGGATCTGCGCCGAGCTCCCCGACCTCGGTGTGATCGTCTGCACCGGCCGCTCGACCGTCGCCCAGCGCGTGCGCGGCCTGCGGTTCGGGGTCGATGACTGGATCACCAAGCCCTGCCATCCCGAGGAGGCGATGGCGCGGGTGGAAGCCGTCTCCCGTCGCCACCGCCGCGGCCGGGGCGACGCCGAGGACGGTCCGCTGCAGGCCGGCGAGCTGGAGATCCGCCCCGACCAGTTCCAGGCCTTCGCCGCCGCCGAGAGCCTCGACCTGACCCGGCGCGAGTTCGAGCTGCTGCACCTGCTGGCGAGCAGCAAAGGGCAGGTGCTCGAGCGGGAGACCATTTACCAGCGGGTCTGGGGCTACGCGATGGCCCACGGCGACCGCTCGGTCGACGTCTTCATCCGCAAGCTCCGCCAGAAGCTCGAGAAGCGCTCGCCCAGCTGGTCCTACATCCACACTCACTTCGGCGTCGGCTACCGGTTCGACCCCGAACCGGCGGGGATCGTCGCAGAGGAGATCCGCCCCGCCGCCGCCTCGGATTTCACGGATCGTTCACAGCAGCTTCACGACGAGGTAACGGTCGGCTCGTAGCTCCTCGCCATGCTCGCGGGCATGGGAAGGCTGGATATCAGGCCTAGCGAGCACGCCGCGCTGGTCGACGGCCGGCCGCTCAGCCTGACCGTCCGCGAGCTGCAGTTGCTGGTCACCCTCGCCGAGCATCCGCAGCGGATCATGACCCGGGACGAGCTCTTCGCCGAGGTCTGGGGCGGGCGTCCTCGCAGCGACGATCGCTCCGTCGACGTCTACGTCAGCCGCCTGCGCGCGAAGCTGGGCGAAGCGATCCCAGGCGCGCAGCTGATCCACACCCACAACGGCATCGGCTACCGCTTCTCGCCCGATGGCTGAAGGCCGCCTCGGACCTTGGAATTGCGGCCTCTTTTTACATCTTTTTCACAACCTCGACACACCGGCGTAACAAGCTGGGAATCGGCCGCTGCGACGCTGGCGCCGAATCTGTGAATCCCACCCTAAGGAGACAGAGTGACTAGCTCTAAGTGGCTCGCGGTCATCGGCGCCGCAGCGATCCTCGTGATCGGCGTTGCCGCCTGCGGCAGCAGCGATGACACCACGTCCAGCGGCAGCGGAGGCGGAGACCTCTCCGGCTCGATCCGCATTGACGGTTCCAGCACCGTCGCCCCGTTGACCGAAGCGGTCGCGGAGGAATTCATGGCCGAGAACTCGGGCGTCCGGGTCACGGTCGGCACCTCCGGCACCGGCGGCGGTTTCGAAAAATTCTGCGCCGGCGAGACCGACATCAGCGACGCCTCGCGCGAAATCGAGCCCGAAGAGGTCGAAGTCTGCAAGAAGAACGGGGTCGGCTACCAGGACGTCCACGTCGCCACCGACGCCCTGACGGTGATGATCAACAACGAGAACCCTGTCTCCTGCCTGACCGTCGACCAGCTGGCGGCGATCTGGGGCCCCGACTCCAAGATCGACAACTGGAGTGAGATCCCCGACGTCAAAGAGGAATTCGACCAGGAGCTGGCGCTGTTCGGTCCCGGCACCGACTCGGGCACCTTCGACTACTTCACCGAATCGATCAACGGCGAAGAGGGTGTCAGCCGCAAGGACTACAACAACGTCGGCGAGGACGACAACGCCACCGTCAAAGGCGTCGAGGGCTCGCCCGGCGGCATGGGCTACGCCGGCTTCTCCTTCTACACGGAGAACGAAGGCAGCCTGAAAGCGCTGGAAGTCGACAACGGCAAAGGCTGCGTGCCGCCGTCGGTCGAAACCGCCCAGGACGGCAGCTACGCGCCGCTGAGCCGGCCGCTGTTCATGTACCCGAGCGAGAAGGCGCTGCAGAAGCCCGAGGTCAAGGCGTTCATCGAGTACTACCTCGAAAACGTCAACTCGGTCGCCGAATCGCTCGGCTTCGTGCCGCTGACCGAAGAGCAGCTGGCCGAGTCCGAAGCAGCCGCGGAAAAGATCGGCGCCTAGCAGCATGTTGCAGGCCGAGAGCAAGCGCTACGGGGAGCGGGCGATCAAATGGCTGCTCGCCTCCTGCGCTGTGCTCTCGGTCATCACCACCACGGCGATCGTCATCTCCCTGCTCGGGCCGACGATCGGCTTCTTCGAAATCGTCCCGGCCGACGAATTCTTCTTCGGGATCGACTGGACGCCCCAGTTCGAGCCCCCCAGCTTCGGCGTCCTCTCGATCGTCGCCGGTACCCTCAACGTCGCCCTCTGGGGAATGGTGTTCGCGATCCCGATCGGGCTCGGCTCGGCCGTCTACCTCAGCGAGTACGCCTCGCCGCGAGTGCGCAAGACGATCAAGCCGGTGCTCGAGGTGCTGGCCGGCATCCCCACCGTCGCGATCGGCATCTTCGCGGTCAGCTTCCTCCTTCCCCACGTGATCGTGCCGCTCTGGCCAGAGAACCTCTTCGGCGGCGCCGACGGCAAGCCCTTTATGGCCCTCGCGGCCTCTCTCGGGATCGGCCTGATGGTGGTGCCGATCATCGCTTCGCTCTCCGATGACGCGATGCGGGCGGTGCCGCGGGGCCTGCACGACGGGGCCTACGCACTGGGGGCGACCAAAGCCAAGGTGGCGACGCGGGTGATCTTCCCGGCGGCGCTCTCCGGAATCGTCGCCTCGATCGTCCTGGCGATTTCCCGCGCGGTGGGGGAGACGATGATCGTTGTCATCGCCGGCGGCTCGACCCCGAAGTTCACCCTCAACCCGGTCGAATCGATCCAGGCAATGACCTCCTACATCGCGACCACGGCCACCGGCGACATCTCGACCGGGACGGTCGATTACAAATCCGTCTTCGCCGTCGGCGCCGTCCTCTTCGTGATGACGCTGATAATGAACGTGGTCAGCATCCGCCTGGTGCGCAGGTACCGGGAGGTGTACGAGTGATGGAGGCCGGAGGCGCCAGCGCCCCGCGCAACCGCTTGGCCGTCGCCGGCGCCCGCTCGACGACCCAGGCCATGCTCCGCGGCCAGCCGCGCCGCGACGTGATCCGCAACACGATCTTCGCGGGCCTGCTCCTGCTGGCGGTGGCGATCGCGCTCGCGGGGCTGACGGCGCTGCTGGTGCAGGCGTTCGTCCGCGGGTCCTCCGCCCTCAGCCTCGACCTGATCACCAACCCGCCCTCGACCGCCTTTCCCGAGAAAGCCGGCTACCGCCCGGCGATCATCGGCTCGCTGGAGCTGATCGCCGGCGTGATCCTCTTCGTCGTCCCGATCGGGGTCGGCGCCGCGATCTACCTCGAGGAGTACGCCGACAACACGCGCTGGTGGAACCGGCTGGTCGAGGTGAACATCCAGAACCTGGCGGCGGTGCCGTCGATCATCTACGGCATCCTCGGCCTCGCCTTCATCGTCCGCGGCCCGCTCGATCTCGGCTTCATCCTCGTCGCAGGCTCGCTGACGCTCGCCCTGCTGGTCCTGCCGATGGTGATCATCGCCTCGCGCGAGGCGCTGCGCGCGGTCCCCGCCTCGATCCGCCAGGGCTCACTGGCCCTGGGGGCGACGCAGTGGCAGACGATCCACCGGCAGGTGCTGCCGGCCTCGATCCCGGGGATCGCCACCGGGGTCATCCTCGCCGTCTCCCGGGCGCTCGGTGAGACGGCGCCGCTGCTGCTGGTCGGGGCGACCGTCTTCGTCACCTTCGACCCGACCCCGTTCGGCGACGACGGCTACTCGGCGATGCCGGTGCAGATCTTCAACTACGCGCTTCGCCCCCAGGACGAGTTCCAGACCCTGGCCTTCGCGGGTGTCATCGTCATGCTCGTGGTCCTGCTGGCGATGAACTCCTTCGCGATCTGGCTACGAAATCGTTACGAGCAAAGGTGGTAGGTGTTCTACTGTGAGCGGACAGATGGCCCAGGACGAGACCAGACCTGAGGCGGCAAGGGCGACCCGCGAAGAGGCGGCGGAGCGAGCCGCGATCGCGGTGCGACCGGAGTTCCGCTCCGGCGCCGCTGCCGACTTCGAGAAGACGGTCTTCGAGATGAAGGGCATCGAGGTCCTCTACAGCGGCGTATCGGCCGTGAAAGGGATCACGATGGACGTCGGCCACAACGAGGTGACGGCGCTGATCGGCCCCTCCGGCTGCGGCAAGAGCACCCTGCTGCGCTGCCTCAACCGGATGAACGACCTGATCCCGACCGCCGAAGTACAGGGAGAGCTGCTGTACCACGGCGAGGATCTCTACGGACCCAAGGTCGACCCGGTCCAGGTCCGCAAGCTGATCGGGATGGTCTTCCAGAAACCGAACCCGTTCCCGAAGTCGATCTACGACAACATCGCCTTCGGGCCACGGGTCCTCGGCCGCAAGGACGGTATGGACGAGGTGGTCGAGAAGGCGCTGCGCGGCGCCGCCCTCTGGGACGAGGTCAAGGACCGTCTCAAGGACAACGCTTTCGGCCTCTCCGGCGGCCAGCAGCAGCGCCTTTGCATCGCCCGCTGCATCGCCGTCGAGCCGGACGTGATCCTGATGGACGAGCCCTGCTCGGCGCTGGACCCGATCTCGACCGGGAAAATCGAGGACCTGATGATCGAGCTGAAAAAGGAGTTCTCGATCGTCATCGTCACTCACAACATGCAGCAGGCGGCGCGGGTCTCCGACCGGACCGCATTCCTGATGGTCGAGCTCGACGCCGAGGAGCACAACCGCTGGGGCCGGCTGGTCGAGTACGACGTGACCGAGAAGATCTTCACCAACCCCGCCGACAAGCGCACCGAGGACTACGTATCCGGCAAGGTGGGCTGATGCCGGAGAGCGTCCGCGTCCACTACCAGGAGGAGCTCGAGCATCTCGAGGCCAGTGCGCTCGAGGGGCTCGACATGGTCAACAACGCGCTGAGCCGCACGATGGAAGCGGTCGAGCACCAGGACGTCGAGCTGGCCCAGGTGGTGATCGCCGACGACGACCGGATCGACGGCCGCTACCTCGAGGTCCACCAGAGCCTGATCACCCTGCTGGCGACGCAGTCGCCGGTAGCCACCGACCTGCGCCTGATCTCCTCGCTGCTGCACGTGCTGAAGAGCATCGAGCGGATGGGCGACCAGTGCGTCAACGTCTGCAAGCTGATCCCACTCTCCGGGCATGAGGCGCCGGCCGACCCGGAGATGGTGAAGCTGATCCTGACGATGGGCGGACATACGAAAACCCTGATCTCCCAGTCCAAGCGGGCATTCGAAGGCCGCAACGTAGACATGGCCCGCGACCTGGTCCGCCGCGACGACGTCGTCGACAACCTCAACCGCGAATGCTTCCACCTGGCGCTGGAGATCGGCGACGACGCCGACCGGCGCGAGTGGGCGATGACGATGCTGCTGGCGGCGCGGGCGATCGAGCGGGTTGCGGACAACGCCGTCGACATCGGCGAGCAGGTTGCCTTCGTCGTCACGGGGTTGTTTCGCGAGTTCGAGGACGCCTCGCACCCGTCGTAGCGGTTGAGATCCGACCCCCCTGGGAACATGCAGGGGGTACGCCATGACGCTCTGCGCCGCTATCGACATCGGTTCGAACACCACTCGCCTGCTCGTCGCCGAGCCCGTCGACGGCCAGTTGAAGAAGGTGATGGAGCAGCGGGCCTACACGCGGATCGGCAAGGCCGTCGACGGCGAGGGGCGGATAGCCGGCGAGAAAGTCGAGGAAGTGGGGGAGGTCGTCGCCACCCAGGTGCGGCTCGCCCGCGAGCTCGGTGCCCAGGAGATCCGCGCCGTCGCCACCGCGGCCGTGCGCGAGGCAGCCAACGGGGAGGCGGCGGCGGAGGCGATCGGCCACGCCGCCGGGATCCCGATCGAGATCCTCTCCGAGCAGGAGGAGGGTCGCCTCTCCTTCATCGGCGCCACCAAGACCCTCGGCCACCCGGTCGACGGCCTGGTTGGAGTCGTCGACATCGGCGGCGGCTCGACCGAGGTGATCCTCGGCACCGTCTCGGGCGGCGTCCAGAGCGTCCGCTCCTGGCCGGTCGGCTCCGGCAACCTCGCCGACGAGCTGATCTCCTCCGATCCGCCCTCGGCGGCGGAGATCCGCCGCGCCCGCGACCGCATCGAGGACATCTTCGAAGGCGTCGAGATCGAGCGCCCGGCCCAGGCCGTCGCCGTCGGCGGCTCCGCCACTTCGCTGCGCCGCCTGGTCGGCGCCGTGCTCGAGTACGAGACCCTGGAGCGCGGCATCCGCGTCCTCTGCGGCGACCCCGCCGCCGACGTCGGCCGCCGCTTCGAGCTCGACCCCACCCGCGTCCGCATCCTGCCCACCGGAGTCCTCCTCCTAGAGAAGCTCTCCGACCTCCTCGGCCAGCCCCTCCAGATCGGCAAGGGCGGCCTCCGCGAGGGCGTCGTCCTCGACCTCCTCAACGGCAGCATCAACGGCTCCCCCGAGCGCGTCGCGGCTTAGTGCCGCTTAAGGAACCTTAGTATTCAGAAAATAGCCTAGTTTTGGGGTGGCGGGTCGCTCTGCGCCGCGACTAGCTTCGCTCGTTATGCGAGCCTTGATGCCGATCCGAAAAGCAGGAGTCGGCGTTGTTCTAGCCGTCCTGGCTGTAGCCGCCACCGCTGGCCAGGCATCTGGCTGTGAATTCGTCCGCAAGTTCGGCGGCGAGTCCTCTGGGGCCGGCCATCTCTCCGGCCCTAAGGATGTGGCGATCGACGGCAGTGGCAATGCCTGGGTGGCCGACACCGCCCACAACCGGGTCCAGAAGTTCAACTCGAGCGGCGAATTCGTCAGTCAGTTCGGGGTGCAGCCGGTAGGGACCAACTCGCTGACCGGAATCGCAATCGACTCAGGCGGAAACGTCTGGGTCGTCATAGACACGAAGGTCCGCAAGTACAAATCGAGCGGGGAACTTCTGAGTGAATTCGGCAGCGAAGGCACCGGCAACGGTCAGTTCAAGAACGCACGCGACCTTTCGGTCGACCCGTCGGGGAATGTCTGGGTGGTCGACAGTGGCGAAGCCGGCACGGCCGTGCGGCTTCAGAAGTTCAATTCGAGCGGTACCTACCAGAGCCAGTTTGGGAAAGAAGGCACTGGCAACGGCGAATTCAAATCGCCCGAAGGCATCGCCATCGACTCCGAAGGAAACATCCTCGTCGCCGACACCGGCAACAACCGCTAC
>DASVAT010000003.1:0-66742 GCA_036376215.1 Solirubrobacterales bacterium | reverse complement strand
CGCGCCCGGCGCCGAGCACCGAGACCGAGTTCGAGCCGCCGTTGACGGCGTAGACGGTCGACTCGTCGTCGCTGAGGTCGACGGCGCCCTGGCGGTTGCCGAGCGCGGCGAGTCCGACGCCGCCGGTCGAGAACGTCCCGGCCGGCGTGAGCTCGCCGCGGGCGTCGCGGTCGAACGCCTGCACGACGTTGCCGGCGGGGTCGTTCGTCTGCGTGTACACGGCGCCGGGGTCCGCCATGGCGCCGGCGGCGGCGGGACCGGCGAGGACGGCGAGCGCGACGGCCGCGCCCAGGGCGAAGCGGCCGCGACGCGGCGTGGAGCGGGACATCTGGGGACCTCCAGGGGGTCGGAGAGGGGGACGCGATGTGGTCTCGCGACCCCCCGATCCGTTACATCCGTCAGGCGCGGTGCTCCGGGTTGGCGAGATCGAAGCGCGTGCCGGCGTCCCACTGCGGGCGCTGGTTGCCGTAGGCGGGGAAGCCGCCGGCGTCCTTGAGCATGCGGGCGGCGTGCAGCAGGTTCCACGTCATGAACGTGGTGTTGCGGTTGGTGAAGTCGTTCTCCGGCCCGCCCGAGCCCTCGTCGAGGTAGCTCGGCCCCGGGCCGGCCTCACCGATCCAGCCGGCGTCGGCCTGCGGCGGGATCGTGTAGCCGAGGTGCTGGAGCGAGTAGAGGACGTTCATCGCGCAGTGCTTGATCCCGTCCTCGTTGCCGGTGACGATGCAGCCTCCGACCCGCCCGTAGTAGGCCCACTGGCCTTCCTCGTTGAGCAGGTGCGAGTTGCCGTAGAGGCGCTCGATCACGTGGGTCGCGACCGAGGACTTCTCCCCCAGCCAGATCGGCATCCCCAGCACGAGGATGTTCGCCGCCATCACCCGCTCGTGGATCGCCGGCCACTCGTCGCGCTCCCAGCCGTGCTCGGTCATGTCGGGCCATACGCCGGTCGCGATCTCGTGGTCGATCGCCCGGATGCACTCGACCTCGACCCCCTGCTTGCGCATGATCTCCATCGAGACGTCCATCAGCCCCTGGGTGTTGGACGTCTCGGGGCTGCGCTTCAGGGTGCAGTTGACGAACAGTGCCTTCAGGTCGGAGTAGTCGGTCATGTCAGCTCCTTCGGTCGATGCGGGGTGGCGGGTCACCAGGTGTCGACGAAGCGGTGGGCGCCGGGCGGGCGAGCGTCGCCGGCGGCGGTCAGGGTCGCGGCGATCAAGCCGCGGGTCTCGGCCGGGTCGATCACGTCGTCGAGCTCGAACAGCGCCGCCGAGTTCAGCGCCTTCGCGTTCTCCTCGGCCTGGGCGGTGAGGTCGCGGACGCGCTGCTCGCGCTCGGCCTCGGCGGGGATCGCCTCGAGCTCCTTGCGCAGCGCCAGCCGCACCGCCCCCTCCAGGCCCATCGGCCCGAGGTGCGCGCCCGGCCAGGCGACCGTGAGCAGCGGCTCGTGCAGGCTGCCGCCGACCATCGCCTGGGCGCCGAGGCCGTAGCCGCGGCGCAGCACCACCGCGGCGAGCGGCACCCGCAGCGCCGCCCCGGCGACCAGCAGGCGGGAGGCGTGGCGGACCAAGCCGGTCGCCTCGGCCTCGGTGCCGACCATGTAGCCGGGGGTGTCGACGAGCGAGACGACCGGCAGGCCGAAGGCGTCGCAGAGCTGCAGCAGGCGGGCGGCCTTGTCGCTCGCGTCGCTGGTCAGCGCCCCGGCGGTGTGGCGGGTGTCGTTGGCGATCAGGCCGAGCGGCCGCCCCTCGATCCGTCCCAGCGCGGTCACCATCTCCGGCGCGAAGCGCTCGCGCAGGAAGGTGACGCTGCCCTCGTCGCAGAGGGTCTCGACGATCGGCCGCGGGTCGTAGGCGCGGCGCTTGCGCTCGGGGATGGCGTCGCGCAGGCGCGCCTGGTCGGCTTCGGCGCCGGGCTCAGTCGCGCCCTGGAAGTAGGCGAGCAGCTTCTTCGTCGCCGTCGTCGCCTCCGCCTCGTCGGCGACCGCGAGGTCGACGACTCCGTTCGGCGCCTGCGTCTCGATCGGCCCGACGGCGTCGGGATGGATCTCGCCGAGGCCGCCGCCGGCGATCATCGCCGGCCCGCCCATCCCCAGGGAGCTCGCCTCGGTGGCGACGATCAGGTCGGCGCAGCCGGCCAGCACCGCGTTGCCGGCGAAGCAGCGCCCGTGGACGATCGCGATCCGCGGCACCAGCCCGGAGAGCTTCGCCCAGAGCGCGAAGGCGCGCGTGTCGAGCGCGGAGACGACCGGGTAGTCGGTGTCGCCGGGCCGCCCTCCCCCGCCCTCGGCGTAGAAGACGACCGGCAACCGCATCCGCTCGATCAGCTCGAAGAGGCGGTCCTTCTTGCGGTGGCCGAGGGCCCCCTGCGTCCCGGCCAGCACCGTGTAGTCGTAGGAGAGGACCGCGCAGGCGGCGCGCTCGGGCGCGAAGAGCTCGCCGTTGACGCGGGCGGTGCCGCCGATCAGACCGTCGGCGGGGGTGCGGGCGATCAGGTCGTCGAGCTCGCGGCGGCCGCGCTGGGCGGCGATCGCGAAGCGCCCGTACTCGACGAAGGAGCCGGGGTCGACCAGGTCGGCGAGGTTCTCGCGGGCGGTGCGCCCGCCGGCGGCGTGGCGCTTGGAGACCGCGTCGGTCCGCGCCGCGTCCTCGGTCAGCGCCCGCCGCTCGCGCAGCTCCGTCAGGTCGTCTCGCTCCCCCTCGGGCACGGGGAGACTTTATGGGCTCAGCCGCGGATCGCCTTGCCGACGATGTGCTTCAGCCGGGTGCGGTCGCGCTGGCTGAGGCTGTCCGGGCGGCCCTTCGACTTCTTCAGCAGGTTCCAGAACTCGCTCTGCTCGCGCGAGGTCAGGTTCTGCTCGATCCGGTCCCTCCCTTTCTTCAGGAGCCAGAGGGAGACCACCCAGACTTTCGCCCAGGGGACTCGCTTCCAGACGTGGGGTGCGGCTTTTCTCGCCAGCCAGAGGGGCATGGATGCAGTCTCGCTATTCGACGACTTCGACGGTGCCGTGCATCGTCGGGTGGATCGCGCAGAAGTAGGTGAAGGTGCCGGCTTCCTTGAAGGTCTCCGAGCCGATCTTCCCTTTCTCGATGGTGCCGGTGTCGAAGCTGCCGTCATCGGCGGTCGCGGTGTGGGGCGCGGTGTCCTGGTTCTGCCAGATCACCTTGCCGCCCGCCCGCACCACCGCCGGATCGGGCTGGTAGGTGAATTCGACGATGTCGACTTTTTCAGACTTCGACGCCTCGCCGCTCGGCGCCGGTTCGCTCTCGGTCGATTCCGTTTCTTCCGTCGTTTCTTCGCTCGCCGGGGGCGCGGTTTCCGCTTCGGAGGAGGTGGAATCGGAGCCGCTGTCGCCGCAAGCGACAAGGCCGAGGGAGAGGGCGACCAGAGCAGCGGCGAACAGCGGCTTCGATTCCATGACTTTTGGGATACCCGTCCGAGGCGAGTCGAATCAGTCATTTGCCGTGAATACGCTGGCGCCGTGGCGACCGGATCAAGGGGACGATGGCTCGCGGTGGCGGTCTGGTCGCTGATCGGCGCCGGCGGCCTCCTCGCCCACGCCAAGATCGACGACGTCACCGCCGCCGGGCAGAGCAGCTTCCTGCCGACCGACTCGGAATCCACCCGCGCGCTCGACGCGCTGCAGAGCGCCTCCTCCGGGCGCGAAGACGTGCCGGTGGTGATCGTCTTCGAACGTCCCGGCGGGTTGACGCGAGCCGACCTGAGGACGATCGGCCGCGACGGCGACGGCCTCGGTCGCCTCGGCCTGACCGGCGCGACGCCGATCGTCGACCCCTTCTCCGGCGAATACCGCAACGAACTGACCCAGGTGGCGCGGCTCGCCAACGGGATCGGCCCCGTCTCGCGCGACGGTGAAGCGGCGCTGCTGGTGCTGGCGATCGACGCCGAGGACCGCGGCGCCGTCGTCAGCGGCGTCGAGCAGGTCCGCCGCTACCTGCGAGCGCACGAACGGCCGGGGCTCCGCGCCTACGTCACCGGGCCCGGCGGGATCGCCGCCGACCTCGAGGCGGTCGCCGAAGACGCCGGCCGGACGCTGCTCTTCGCCACCCTCGGCCTGGTCCTGCTGCTGCTGCTGATCGTCTACCGGGCGCCGATCCTCGCCCTGCTGCCGCTCCTCGTCGTCGGCCTCGCCTACCTGGTCGCGATCGGCATCGCCTACCTGCTGATCGAGGACGGCTGGATCACCGTCAACGCCGAGGGCACGATGCTCCTCCTCGTCCTCGTCTTCGGCGCGGGGACGGACTACTCACTCCTGCTGGTCCACCGGTATCGCGAAGAGGGGGACCTCGAGCTCGCGGTACGCGAGACCCGCGGCGCGATTCTCGCCTCGGGCGGCACCGTGATCGCGGCGATGCTCGTCCTCCTCGTCGCCGACCTGCAGTCGACCCACTGGCTCGGACCGGTCCTGGCAATCGGGATCGCGACGATGCTCGTCGCCGCCTTCACCCTCCTCCCCGCCTTGCTGGCCATCCTCGGCGACCGCGCCTTCTGGTCCCCATGGCGCCGCCCCTCATCCGCCCGTTCCTTTTCGGGTCAGGACAACGAAAAGGAACAGACGAATGCCTGGGTGCGCGCGGCGAAGCTGGTGCGGAGGCATTCGGGGCGGATCGTAGTCGCCGTTCTGGCGCTCCTAGCGGTGCTCTGCCTGGGCAACCTGACGAGCCACGAATCGCTCGGGTTCGGGCAGGGAGTGACCAAGCCGACCAACTCGAGCCGCGGCACCGAAGCCCTGGAACGGCACTTCCCGGCCGGGCTCGGCTCGCCGCTGACGGCGGTGATGAAGGCCGAGGAGGCGCCGGTGGCGGTGGCGGCGATGAAGCGGCTCGACAGCGTCCAGCTGGCCCTGCCGGCCCCCGTCCCCGCCGACGCCGACGAGGCCGTCGTCCTCCTCGTCCTCCGCGAGGACCCCTACGGCGACGACGCCGAAGCGGCGGTGGAAGAGATCCGCGAAAAGCTGCACGCCGTCGCCCCCGGCGGCCTGCTCGGCGGCATCCCGGTCGAGAACCTCGACATCGAGCAGACCAACGAGCGGGACACCAAGCTGATCGTGCCGCTGGTCCTGCTCGTGATCGGCCTGATCCTGATCGCCGTGCTGCGGGCCCTGGTCGCCCCCGTCTACCTGATCGCCACCGTCCTCGCCTCCTTCGCCGCGACCCTCGGGCTCGCCACCTTCGCCTTCATCGAGGTCTTCGGGATGGAAGGCCTGGCCTTCAACCTGGAGCTGATGTCCTTCATCTTCCTCGTCGCGCTGGGAGTCGACTACAACATTTTCCTGATGACCCGGGCACGCGAGGAGGCGGCCCTGCGCGGGACCCGCGACGGCGTCCTCGCCGCGCTGACCAGCACCGGCGGCGTGATCACCGGCGCCGGCCTGATCCTCGCCGGCACCTTCGCCACCCTGACCCTGCTGCCGCTGGAGGAGCTGGTCCAGATCGGCGCCACCGTCGCCGCCGGCGTCCTCCTCGACACCTTCGTCGTCCGCGCCCTGCTGATCCCCGCGATCACCTACCGCCTCGGCGACCGCGCCTGGTGGCCATCAACTTCCCGAACTGCATCAACTTCTCCACCCCGTGGATAGACAAGTTGATGCAGTTCGGGGTCGGGGCTAGTAGCCCGGGGTTAGTTTCGTCTTCTTGCGCTCGTGCGGGTGGGCGCCGCCCTTCTTCTCCAGCGTCTCGCAGGCTTCGCGGATGTCGTCGGCGAGGCGGTCGACCTGGGGGCGGCTGAGCGTCTCCTTGACCAGCGCCCGCATGATCTTCACGTCTTCGGCTTCCGGTGGCATCGTGTAGGCAGGGAGCATCCAGCCGCGCTCGGCCGAGAGCTGCCAGGAGACGTCGAACTCGTCGTAGTCGTGCTCGCCGGCGAGCTTGAAGGCGACCAGCGGCAGCTGCTCTTTGTCTGCGCCGATCAGCTCGAAGTTGCCGTTCTCCTCCAGCTTCGACGCCAGCGCTTTGGCGTTCTGGTTCATCGCCTCCATCACGTGGGTGTAGCCCTCGCGGCCGAGGCGGACGAAGTTGTAGTACTGGGCGAGCACCATCGAGGCGCCGGTCGAGAAGTTGAGGGTGAAGGTCGCGTCGGTCTTGCCCAGGTAGTTCTCGTAGAAGACGAGGTCCTCGGCCAGGTCGGCCTTCTCGCGGAAGACGAGCCATCCGATCCCCGGGTAGACGAGCCCGAACTTGTGGCCGGAGACGTTGATCGAGCGCACCTGCTCGAGCCGGAAGTCCCACTCGGAGTGCGGGTAGAGGAAGGGCCAGACGAAGCCGCCGCTGGCGGCATCGACGTGCAGCGGCACGTCGATGCCCTGGGTCTCCTTCAGCCGCAGCAGCAGGTCGTTGATCCCCGGGATGTCGTCGGCATGGCCGGTGAAGGTGGTGCCGAGGACGGCGGCGACGCCGATCGTGTTCTCGTCGACGTGGGGCTCGACGTCCTCGGGCCCGATCACGTACTTGTCCTCGCGCAGGCGGACGATCCGCGGTTCGACGTCGAAGTAGCGGCAGAACTTTTCCCAGACGACGTGGACGTCGCCGCCGAAGACGAGGTTCGGCTTGTCGACCGACTGACCCGCCGCTTCGCGCCGCTCCTTCCATTTCCACTTCAGCGAGAGCGCCCCGAGCATGATCGCCTCCGAGGAGCCCTGCGTCCGGCAACCGGTCGTCTCCCCCGGGGCGTGGTAGAGGTCGGCGAGCATGCGGATGCAGCGCTGCTCGATCTCGGCCGAGATCGGGTACTCGGCGTGGTCGATGAAGTTGCGGTGCAGGTTCTCGCTGACGATCCGCCGCGCCTCCGGCTCCATCCAGGTGGTGACGAAGGTGGCGAGGTTGCGCCACGGGTCCCCCTCGAGAACCAGTTCCTCGTCGACGAGCCGCATCGCGTCGAGCGCGGGCATGCCGGTCGCGGGAAAGTCCTTGGCGGGGGCGTCTTCGGTGAGGAAGCGGTTGCCGTAGAGCTTTGCGGCGTCCTCGGGGTTCGGGTTGTTCATCGCGCGAGCCTAACTTAGGGTGGGCCGGTGGATGTGAAGCTCACCCACGTCGGCGGACCCACCGTCCTGATCGAGTTCGGCGGCTGGCGGCTGCTCACCGATCCGACCTTCGACCCCGCCGGAGGCAGGTACCGCTTCGGCTGGGGCACCGGCTCGACCAAACTGACCGAGCCGTCGATCGCCGCCGGGGAGATCGGCCCGATCGACGCGGTTCTGCTCAGCCACGACCACCACGACGACAACCTCGACGCCGCCGGCCGGGCGCTGCTGCCGCAAGCCGGCACGGTGATCACCACCGAGGCAGGCGCCCGCCGCCTCGGCGGCAACACCCGCGGCCTCGCCCCCTGGGCGACCACCGAGCTCATCGCCGAGGGCAAACCGCGGATCGAGGTCACCGCCACGCCCTGCCGCCACGGCCCGCCGCTGAGCCGCCCGCTGGTCGGCGACGTCGTCGGCTTCGCGCTGCGCTGGGACGGCCAGGAGCACGGCGCGCTCTGGATCTCCGGCGACACGGTCCTCTACGACGGCGTCCGCGAAGTCGCCGACCGCCTCGACGTCGGCACCGCCCTCGTCCACCTCGGCGGCGTCCGCTTCCCGGTCACCGGCCCCCTGCGCTACACGATGACCGCCGGCGAGGCGATCGAGCTGCTCGGGGCGCTGCGGCCCCGGACCGCGATCCCGATCCACTACGAGGGCTGGCGCCACTTCCGCCAGGGCCGCGAGCAGGTCGAGGCCGAGCTGGCGGAGGCGCCCGCCGAGGTCCGCGACCGCGTCCGCTGGCTGCCGCTCGGCGGCGCCGCCGAGATCGGCGTATAAGTCTGGGCACGCAGAACGGATTTCTTTTTCAATGAGAGGAGAGGGTCGATGAACGACACCATCGAGATGGGGCCGGTCGATTACATCCTGGTCGAGTGGCCGGGCCGTCAGCCGAACGGTGAGGTCGCCCCGCACCTGGTCGACCTCGTCGACCGCGGCCTGATCCGCATCCTCGACCTGGCGCTGATCGCCAAGGACGAGGACGGCTCGGTCGCCGGCATCGAGCTCGAGGACCTGGGCGGCGAGGGGATGGAGCTCTTGGTCTTCGAGGGCGCCTCCTCTGGGCTGATCTCCGACGACGACATCGGCGAGGCGGCCTCGGCGCTGGAGCCCGGCACCTCGGCGGCCCTGCTCGTCTTCGAGAACACCTGGGCCGCGCCTTTCGCGGCGGCGGTGCGCCGCTCCGGCGGTCAGCTCGTCGCCAGCGGTCGCATTCCCGTGGAAGCCATCGAGGCCGCGCTCGACGCGGCCGAGTCAAACGCTTAGAGAGGAGCAGCAGATGCCAGGACTACTTCGAGGCGTCGCCCGCACCGCGGTCATCGCCGGCACCGCCACCTCCGTCAGCAACCGCGTCTCCAAACGCCAGGGCGAGCGCTGGGCGGCCCAGGAACAGCAGCAGTACGCGCAGCAGGCCGCGGCGGCCCCGCCGCCTCAAGCGCCCGCCGGGGGCGAGAGCTCGACGATCGAGCAGCTGAAGGAACTCGGCGAGCTGAAAGCGCAGGGCATCCTCACCGAGGAGGAGTTCGCCGCCCAGAAGGCGAAGATCCTCGGCTCTTAGCCCGGTTCAGTAGCCGAGCGAATAGAAGATGTGAGCGACGCCGGGTGCCTCGACCACCCGCGTCTGCTCCAGCTTCACGCTCGGGGGAATGCCCTCGAGCAGGCGGACGCCGTCGCCGAGGATCACCGGCACCTGGTTGATCAGCAGCTCGTCGAGCAGGCCGGCGCGGATCGTCTCCTGGATCGCTTCGCCGCCGCCGCCGATGTGGACGTGGCCGTTGCCGGCGGCCTCGCGGGCCTGCGCGACGGCGCTCTCGATCCCGTCGGTGACGAAGTGGAAGGTCGTCTCGCCGAGCGTCAGCGGCTCGCGCTCGTAGTGGGTGAGGACGAAGACCGGGACGCCGAAAGGCGGCTCGTCCCCCCACCAGCCGTTCCATAGCGGCTCGGTCCAGGGCCCGCGCACGGGGCCGAACATGTTGCGGCCCATGACGATCGCGTTGCTGTTGGCCGAGGCCTCGCGCACGACGTCGTCGCTGATTCCGCCCTCGCCGCCCTCGCGACCGTGGATTTCCTGGAAGAACCGGGTCTTGAAGGCCCACTCGTGCAGCGCCTCGGCGCCTTCGCCGAGCCCGTGCTCCTCGCTCTGGTTGGGTCCGGCGAGGTAGCCGTCGGCGGAGACCGAGATCTGGCACTTGACCTTGCTCACACTCGGACCGTACCCGCTTGACGGAGAAACGGTCGGCGCTATCCTGTCTGAGGACTAACTACAGAAAGTGGACTTGGTTATGACTTATCGGCTGATAGCGCTCGACGAGGCAATCGTCTTCCCGACCGTGACCGCGACGCTGCCGATCGACGTCGGCGACGAGGAGCGCGTCTTCCTGATGCCGCGGCGCGACGGCGAGTACGGCCGCATCGGCGTCGTCGCCGAGGTGATCGAGACGGGGCTGGGGCGCCGCGGCCGACCGGTCGCCACCGTCGTCGGCCTGCACCGCGGGCTGATCGCCGGCGGCGCCGAGCCGGGCGAGGGCGACTCGCTGCGGGTCGAGGTGCAGGAGATCCGCGACGGACATCCAGATGACGAGCAGGCGCGCGAGCTGGCGACCGAATACCGCGCCGTGGTCGAGGAGATCCTCGAGCACCGCGGTGACGACGGCCGCATCGCCGCCTTCCTGCGCTCGATCGACGAGCCGGGCGCGCTGGCCGACACCTCCGGCCTCTCCCCCGACATCTCCAACGAGAACAAGCTGCGCCTGCTGGAGGCGATCGACGTCACCGCCCGCCTCGAGCTCGCGGTCGAGCTGCAGCGCGAGCGGCTGACCGAGCTGCAGGTGCGGAGCAAGATCCGCGACGACGTCGAGTCCGGCGCCCAGAAACAGCAGCGCGACTACTTCCTGCGCAAACAGATGGAGTCGATCCGCAAGGAGCTGGGCGAGGACGAGGCCGACCTGATCGGCGAGTACGAGCGCAAGATCGCCGAGGCGGAGATGCCCGAGGCGGTCGCCGAGCAGGCCGAACAGGAGCTGCGGCGGCTCGAGCGCCAGGGCGAGCAGTCGCCCGAGAGCTCGATGATCCGCAGCTACCTCGACTGGCTGATCGCGGTGCCGTGGAGCAAGCGCTCCGAGGAGCGGCTCGACCCGGCGCACACCCGCGAGGTGCTCGACGCCGACCACGCCGGCCTCGACGACGTGAAGAAACGGATCACCGAGTTCATCGCCGTGCGCAAGCTGCGCTCCGAGCGCGAGATCGAGGACGACAGCCGCGCCAACGGCGCGATCCTGACCCTGGTCGGGCCTCCCGGCACCGGCAAGACCTCGATCGGCGAGTCGATCGCCAACGCCCTCGGGCGCGAGTTCGTCCGCATCAGCCTCGGCGGCATCCGCGACGAGGCCGAGATCCGCGGCCACCGCCGCACCTACATCGGCGCGATGCCGGGACGGATCGTCCGCGCCCTGCGCGACGCCGAGACCATGAACCCGGTGATCCTCCTCGACGAGGTCGACAAGGTCGGCGCCGACTGGCGCGGCGACCCCTCGGCGGCCCTGCTCGAGGTGCTCGACCCGGCCCAGAACGACACCTTCCGCGACCACTACCTCGACGTCGAGGTCGACCTCTCCGAGGTCGTCTTCATCGCGACGGCGAACCTGGTCGACACGATCCCGGCGCCGCTGCTCGACCGGATGGAGATCATCGCCTTCGACGGCTACACGACCGAGGAGAAGCTGGCGATCGCCCGCGGCTACCTGCTGCCGCGGCAGCTGAAGCGAAACGGACTGCGCCCGGAGGAGGTCGAGGCCGGCGACGAGATCCTGCGCCAGGTGATCACCGAGTACACCCGCGAGGCGGGCGTGCGGCGACTGGAGCGTGAGATCGGCAAGCTCGTCCGCGTCGCGGCGACGAAGATCGCCGCCGGCGAGGCCGAGGGCACAGTCGCGATCGACGCCGACGCCCTGCGCGAGGCGCTCGGACGCCAGAAGTTCTTCCAGGAGTCGGTCGAGCGGACCGCGATCCCCGGCGTCTCCACCGGCCTTGCCGTGACCGGGGCCGGCGGCGACATCCTCTTCATCGAGGCGACCGCGATGGACGGCGACAAGGGCCTGGTCCTGACCGGCCAGCTCGGCGACGTGATGAAGGAGTCGGCGCGGATCGCGCTCTCCTACGTGCGGGCGCACCGCGAGGAGCTCGGCATCCCGGCCGAGGCGTTCCAGCGCGAGTTCCACCTCCACGTCCCCGCCGGGGCGATCCCCAAGGACGGCCCCAGCGCCGGCACGGCGATGACGACGGCGCTGGTCAGCCTGCTGACCGGCCGACCGGTGAAGCACACGGTCGGGATGACCGGCGAGGTCACCCTGCAGGGCCGGGTGCTGCCGATCGGCGGCCTCAAGCAGAAGGTGCTGGCCGCGCACGCCGCCGGGCTGAGCGAGGTGATCCTGCCCGAGCGCAACCGCGGCGACCTCGACGAGGTCCCCGAGGAGGTGCGCGAGCAGATGACCTTCCACCCGGTGATGAGCATCGACGAGGTGCTGGCGCTGGCGCTGGAGCCGGCGGAGAAGGGACACGAGGCGGCGGTGGCGTAGGAGATCCCGTGTCCCCCCGCTGCCGCAACTGCAACCCGGTCCCGACCGAGCTCCGCGCCGCTGCCGGGGTCCTCGAGCGCCGCTGGACGATGGCGACGATCTACGCCTGCTCCAGCGGCGCCGCCCGCTTCAACGAGTTCCGCCAGTCGCTCCCCGGCGTCTCCCCCACCACGCTCTCCGAGCGGCTCGAGCAACTCGAGGCGGCGGGGATCGTCGAGCGCCACCTCGTCCCCGGCCGTCCCCCCCACACCGAGTACACCCTGACCCCGCGCGGCGAGCGCGTTGCGCAGGCCATCGCCGGCCTACTCCAGCACTAGGGCAGGCGCGGGGGTAGGTCCTCCGCGCTCGGCTCCGGTGCCGGGCGCTGGCGCTCTATCTCCACCAGGCGGAAGTAGAGGACCGAGGCGACGAGGGCGGCGACCGGCGCCGCAGCCGTCTGGGCGAGAACGGTGAAGACGAGTTCGACGATCTCCCCGTCGACGATCGCGGTGCCCAGCGCGGTCAAGCCGAGAGTGGCTACGACCGCGATGAGGAAGCCAACCGCCACCGCTCCCAATACCGGCCAGCCGTTGCCCCGAACCAGGTGGCGCGAGCGACCGAGGGCGTCGAACACCTTGCGGCGCTCGACGACGATCACCGGCGCGACCACGGCCCACACCGCCAGCAGATAGATCCCCGGGACGACGAGGAGGATCAGGCCGCCGGAGATCCCGAGAGCGGTCAGGAAGCTGGCGCCGAGCAGCGGCCAGAACACCGGCAGGACCGAGCGCATCAGGTCCCTGGCCGAGGAGTCGCGACGACCGCCCTGGACGTCCTGGACCAGGCCCACCACCATCCCCTGGTAGAGGATTCCGACCGTCAGGCCGACGACGCCCCCGATCCAGAACAAGGCGAGGACGTCGATGGTCAGCGCTTCGACGATCCCCGCGACGAGGAACAGCCAGAAGGCGATCGGCAGCAGCACGCCCGCCCGTTCGCGGTAGATCGCAAACGTCTTTCGCAGCGTCTCCCCCACACTGACCTTGGCACTCATCTGCCGCATTCTTACCGCTGCGGCCCCGCGGGTAGATTCACCTCGATGCTCTACTTCAGCCACCCGGCCTGCCTGGAGCACGATCCGCGGGTGGGGCTGCCCGGGCACCCGGAGTCGCCGGAGCGGCTGCGGGCGATCGAGGCGGCGCTGGCCGAGCGGGACTGGGTCGGCTGGGAGCGGCGGGAGGCCCCCGCCGCGAGCGAGGAGGAGCTGATGCTCGTCCACCCCCACGCGCACGTCGAGCGAATCCACGATCTCTGCCGTTCTGGCGGCGGCGCAATCGACGTCGACACCTACGCGGGTGCGGCCTCCTGGGATGCGGCGCTGCGCTCGGCCGGGGCGGCCTGCGCGATGACCCGCTCGCTGCTCGCCGGCGAGGCCGAGGTCGGCTTCGCCGCCGGCCGCCCGCCCGGCCACCACGCCGAGCCCGAGCGGGCGATGGGCTTCTGCCTGTTCGACAACGTCGCCGTCGCCGCGGCGTTGGCGCTGGCCGAGCTCGGCCTCGAGCGTGTCTTCATCCTCGACTGGGACGTCCACCACGGCAACGGCACGGCCGCGATCTTCCGCGAGCGCGCCGACGTCCTCTTCGCCAGCATCCACCAGGGCGGGATCTTCCCCGGCACCGGCGCCGCCGAGGACACCGGCTCCGGCCCCGGCGAGGGATACACGATCAACCGGCCGGTCCCGGCGGGCAGCGACGAGGGCACCTGGCTGCCCTTGCTCGAAGACGACCTGCTCCCGGCGGCGGCCGCCTTCGGACCGCAACTGGTACTGATCTCGGCCGGCTTCGACGCCCATCGCGACGACCCGCTGGCGGAGTGCCGGCTGGAGACCGCTTCCTTCGCCCGCATGGCCGGCCTCGTCCGCGCCGCCGCGGCGGACTGGGGAGTCCCGGTCGGCGCGGTGCTCGAGGGCGGCTACAGCCTTCCCGCGCTGGCCGACTCGGTAGTCGCGACGATGGCCGCGCTCGGCGGCGGGGAGGGCTGATGGCGGGGCTGCAGCAGGTCGAGATCGAGCCCGCTCCGCTGGAGCGGTTCCGCCCGTTGGTCGAGGAGCGCTTCGAGGAGATCGAAGAGGCCGCGGCCGCGGCCCGCGAGACCTTCGCGGGGCGGCGAATCTGGCACGTCAACTCGACCTCGCAGGGAGGCGGGGTGGCCGAGATGCTGCGTGCCCTGCTGCCCTACGCCTGCGGGGCGGGGGTCGACGTCCGCTGGGTCGTGCTCGGCGAGTCGGACGGTTTCTTCGATCTGACCAAGCGCATCCACAACCGCCTGCACGGGGACGCGGGCGACGGCAGGGAACTGGACCGCGGCGCGCGTGAGCTCTACGCCCGCGCCGCGGAGCGCTCCGCCGGGGAGCTGCGCCGTCTGGTCGCGCCCGGCGACGTGATCTACCTCCACGATCCCCAGCCGGCCGGCCTGGTGCCGGCGATGAAGGAGGCCGGCTTGGCGGTCGTCTGGCGCTGCCACATCGGCGTCGACGAGCCGAACGACGTCGCCCGCGATGCGTGGGACTTCCTCCGTCCCTACGTCGAGCCCGCCGACGCGTACGTGTTCTCCCGCCGCGCCTACCTCTGGGAAGGGCTCGACGAGGGCAAGACCTGGATCATGCCGCCGGTCATCGACCCGTTCTCACCCAAGAACGAGGACCTGGAGGACGAGCGGATCGAGGCGATCCTGGCCGAGGTCGAGGCCGAGGCGACGATCCTGCAGGACGAACCGGTGTCCGCCGACGCCAGAGTCGTCACCCAGGTCTCGCGCTGGGACCGCCTCAAGGATCCGGAGGGCCTGCTGGAGATTCTCGCTCGCCACCTCGACGGCCCTTCGATCCACCTCTGCCTGGTTGGCCCGGAGACCGAGGCGGTCCACGACGACCCTGAGGGGGCGCAGGTCTACGAACGGGTGGCCGCCCGCTGGCACGCCATGGACGCCGCGCGCCGCCGCCGCGCGCACCTGATCAGCCTGCCGATGGACGAACTGGCACGCAACGCATCGATGGTCAACGCGCTGCAGCGCCGCAGCGACCTGATCGTCCAGAAGAGCCTCGCCGAGGGCTTCGGGCTGACCGTGGCGGAGGCGCAGTGGAAGTCCAAGCCGGTTCTCGCCAGTCGCGTCGGAGGCATCCAGGACCAGGTCGTCGACGGGCAGACCGGGATCCTGATCGACGACCCGCGCGACCTGCCGGCCTTCGCCCGGGCGATCGAAGACCTTGCCGCCGATCCCCGGAGTGCCGCCGAGATGGGCGCCGCCGGCCGCGAGCACGTGCGGGACAGCTACCTGGCGATCGACCGTCTGCGCGAATACGTCGAGCTGCTCACCGCCCTGGTCTCCGACTAACCGCCCAGCTCCTGCTTCAGCCGCAGGCTGAAGTTGCGGCTGTTGGGCAGCCCGCCGCGGGGGACGAAGGTGACGGTCAGCCGCAGCCGCACGCTGCCGCGGCGCTCGAGGACCCGGCGCGCCTTCGGCTTGGGCACGATCCGCAGCGTCACCCGGCCGGCGTCCTCGGCCTGCCGCTGCTGCGGCACGGCGCCGTCCACCGCAACCATCCCCGGGCCCGGCACCTCGACCCCCAGGGTGGCGGTCCCGCGCCGGCGGTTGATCCCTACTTTGCCGATCGTGAAGAGGTTCGACACCGGAGCGGCGATGTCGCCTGAGGTACCGGTTCCGCCGGAACCCGCGGTGCTGCCGCCGCCGTCAGAGCCGCCGCTTTCACCTTCGGGATCGGGCGGTGGCGGTGGGGGCGGCGTTTCAGGTTTCGGCACCGTGTTCGCCTGGACGACGTCGCCGGCGCCGGCGAACCGCCGCCAGACCGTCGCCAGGGTCCCGTCCTCCCCCCAGGCGACCACCGGATCGCCTGCGCCGCGGCCCGGCGCCGAGAGCCCCGCGACGCTCCCGAGCGTGCCGTCGTCGGCAAGGTCCCGCCGCTGCACGATCCAGTTGCCGCCGTCGTAGCGGCTCCAGAGCACCGTCGCGCGCCCGTCGGGGGCGGTGTCCACCTGCGGGTCGGCGGCGTCGCGGCCGCCGGCCGAGAGATTGACCGGCCCGGCGAGGAGCGCCCCGCCCGAGTCGACGCGCCGCGCCTGGACGACGAAGATGCTGCCGTCGTAGCGGTCCCAGACCGCGGTCGCGACCCCGTCGGAATCGACCGCCAGCTGCGGCTCGGCGGCGCTGCGCCCGCTCGCCGAGAGGTTCAGGACGCTGCCTTCCGCAGCCCCGGCCGCCGATAGCCGCTGGGCCTGGATCACCCAGCTCGAGCCGTCGAAGCGATTCCAGATGACCGTCGCCTCGCCCCCGGGACCGAGCTCGACCTGCGGCTGGATCGCGCTCTCGCCCACGGCCGAGAGGCCGGCCGTGGCCGCCAAGGTCCCTTCCGGTTCGACCCGCCGCGCCTGGACGATCGAGTCCGAGCCGTCGAAGCGGCTCCAGACGACCGTGGCGGTGCCGTCGGGGGCGACCGCGACGTCGGGTTCGACCGCGTCCCCGCCGGATTCGGAAAGCCGCTGGGACTGTTCTTCGGAGGTCCCGTCCGGCGCGATCCGCCGGACCTGGACCAGCGGGTGGAAGCCGTCGAACCGGCGCCAGACGACGGTCGCGGTGCCGTCGGGGGCGACGTCCACCTGCGGGTCGGCCGCGTCCTGGCCGGAGCCCGAAAGCGTCCTGGTGGATTCCTCCGGCGCGCCGGACGCGGCGATCCGCCGCTCCTGGATGCGGAAGTTTGCGCCGTCCCAACCGCTCCAGACGACGACCGCCGTCCCCTCCGGCGCCACCGCGACCCGGGGAGCCAGCGCGTCGGCGCCCGAGGCCGAGAGCTGACGAATCTGCCCGCGGGTCCCGTCGGCGGCGATCCGCCGCGCGAAGACGCGGAACTCGCCACCCGCCTTGGCGCTCCAGACCGCGGTCGTGGTCCCGTCGGGGGCGACGTCCAGGTCCGGCCCGCCCGCCATCTCGGCCGCGGCCGAGAGGTCGGCCTCTGCGGGCGCGTCGGCCGCCGCCGGGACCGGCGGTTTCACCTTGGTCAGTTTCGGCAGCGACACCGGCCCGGGCACGAAGACGCTGCTCTGGATCGCCTTGCGGAACTGCTGCTGGGCCGGGGCCGAGGTCTCGATCGGCCAGTCGGCGCGTTTGTCGCCCTTGGGGTGGTTCCAGTTGAACCAGAAGTAGGCGCCGATCTCCGGGTGGTGGGGTAGGTAGGTCGTCAGCATTTCCCGGATGTAGTCGGTCTTGTTGCCACCGAACTCGCTGGAGGCGTTCTCGAGGATCGCGACCGGCTTCGCCGGCGCCGCTTCCCGCATGAGCTTCAGCGTCGGGCTGATCGTCTGGTCCGGCGTCAGCCATTTGTCCGGCTGCGCCGGGTTCCGCCCCCAGTTGTAGGAGTCGAGGGCGATCCAGTCGACGTAGGCATCGCCCGGGTAATAGAGAGTCGGATTCGATTCGGGGTCGAACCAGATGCTGTTGACGACCCAGGTCCAGGTCACGTTGGTCGCCCCCTGGCCGGCGACGACGTCGTGGAAACGCTGCCAGGCTTTTTTCAGTTCGGGCTCGCGGCCCCACGGGAACCAGGCGCCGTTCATCTCCCACCAGGGGGCGAAGAAGAACGGGTGGCCCCAGGCCTTCGCTTCCTGGGCCCATTTTTCTATCGCTGCGTCCTGCTCGCCTTTGGCGACGTCTTCGATCGTCACCCCGTCGCCGAGCCCCATCGTGATCAGCGGGATCGCGCCGCGTGCGTGGGTCGCTTCGGCCTCGAGTTTGTCCCAGGTCGCCCATTCCTGACCTTGGTTGAGGACCGCGACCTTCTTGCCGGCGTGGCGCTCGAAGAGGTCCCAGGCCGCGAGGTTGCGCGGAGCGTTGCCGGTCTGGCCATAGGTTTCGCCGCTGATCGTCGCGCCGAAGTACATCGCGCCGCCGGCGGCAGGCGCCAACGCCAGCAACGCGAACGACAGCGCGCACAAGCACATGGCGACCGCCCTGGCAAGACCCCCCTGGACCATTGTTCGATGCTGGCGAAGCGAGCGCTCCTAGTCAAGGGTTACTGGTGGGCTTTGCCTTTTTCCGTGCCTTTGCCCGGATTCTCGACCTGCCCGGGGGGCGGGGCGCCTTCAGCCGGGGTTTGCGGCTTCTGGGCCGGGGGCGACGGGTTCGGCGCCGCCCCCTGAGGAGGGTTTGCCGGTGGCTCCTTCTTCGGCGGCGAGCCCGGGGCCTGCGGGCTCGGTTCACGGGAGGGCTTGCTCGTCGGTTCCACCGAGTCCCCCTGTTCCTTCTCCTTGTCTTCCTTGACCTTTTCTTTTTCCCCGCCCTGTGATTCGTGCGGCTTCGCCTGGTTTCCGGCGGCGGTTTCCTGGCCTCCCGCCGACGCTTCCGGTCGCTCCTGCTCGTGGCCCTGTCCGGTGGCGTGTTCGGTCTGGGAATTTTCCGATTTCGCTTCGCTATGAGGGTTCGCGTGCTCGGCGCCTTGGCCGTGCTCCTTGGCGGCCGGCGCGGCGTTCGTGCCGGGCGCCGACCCGCTCGTCGCCCGGTTCTCTCCTTTTTCGGCCGCGTGATCGGCACCGTTGCCGACGCCGCCGCTCGACGCCGAATCGCCCGAGGAGGAGCCGCCGCCATGGCGCTCGCCACCGCCGCCCGGGACGGCCGGGGCGGACTTGGTGCTCTGCTCGCCCGGGAGCCCCAGGTGGATCACCCCCGTCCGGTCGGCCGCGGTCACCCCGACGGCCGCCACCACCGCCACCGTCGCGGCGCCTTTCACCGCGGCCGAGGTGGCGATCGTCTTCGCGGCGCCGCCGCCGAGCGCGGCCGCGAGGCTGCCCCCCGTCGCGGCCTGGGAGCCGCCGCCGACGAGGCCCTGCAGCATCCCCGCCGCCGCCACCGCGGGCAGCGGCGCCAGGGCGGCGAAGTCCTGCTGGCGGCTCTTGATTTCGTCGCGGAACTCGCGGCAGCTGGCGCAGGAGCGCAGGTGGGCGCGGACGTCGCGCCGGCGGGTCACCCGCCCGTCGCCGTCGGAGAGCGCCACGGTCACCGCATCGCAGTTCATCTCACGCCCCTCCTCCATCTGCCGCAGGCTCTGCCGCGCCTCGTAGAGCGTCTGCCGGGCGACAGCGGCGGTGGTATCGAGCGCGGTGCCGATCTCGTTGAAGTCGAGCCCGGACATCTCGCGCATCACCAGCACCTCGCGCTGGCGCTCGGGCAGCTCCCGCAGGTCGGCGAGCAGGCCCCGCAGCCGTTCCCGGGTCGCCACGTTCTCGGACAGCCCGTAGCCCGGGGCAACCTGCTCCACGTCGAGCTCCGCGCTCTCGCGGCGCCGGCGCAGGAGGTCGATCGCCTCGTTGTGGGCGATCCGGTAGAGCCAAGGCTTCAGCTCGATCTTGCGCTCCTCGCCGGGCAGCGCCCGCATCACCTTGATCATCGTGTTCTGCAGCGCGTCCTGGGCATCCTCCGGGTTGCCGACGATCGCCAGGCAGAAGCGGTAGAGGTTCTGGTGATAGCGGCGGAAGATCGCCGCGAAGGCGCGCTCGTCGCCGCCGACCGCGCGCCGCGTCAGGTGCTCGTCTGAGAACAGACGGCTGAATCCAGCTGCGGTTGCGGCTTCGCTCATGCGTCGATTTTCCCATCGCGGGCCGTCCGATCAAGGGTCGAGGCGTTCTGACGCTCCATAAACGCTCCGTCCCTCCCGCTTGTCAGCGCTTTTTTCAGGAAGGCCCTGACACATGGTTCCCCGGCCCGTTCGTTAAAGAAACCAGTCCAATGGCGGCGGGGGCTCGGCCGCCAGAACGGGAGGAATCAGATGGTCGGAGCGCTGATCGGGCTACTCATCATCGTCGCGATCGTGCTGGTGCTGCTGAACGTCGCCGTCGCCGGCGGGGTCCTCGGCCTGATCGCCCTGATCCTGCTGATCCTGCTCCTCCTGGGCCGCATCTGACCCCCCTCACCAGACAAATCCGCCTTGCTTATCGCCGGGCGAGGTGGGTACGGAAAGGGCTATGAGCGAGCTCGTCCTGGGCCCACTGCTGCGCTACGTCTCCGGCACCGAGGCGACCGTCTGGGTCGAGACGAGCGAGGCCTGCGAGGTCGAGATCCTCGGCCGCCGCGAGCACACCTTCCGGGTCGAGGGGCACCACTACGCGCTGGTCTGCATCGACGGGCTCGAGCCGGCCGAGCGCTACGAGTACGAGGTCAGGCTCGACGGCGAGGTGCGCTGGCCGGAGCCGGGCTCCGAGGTGCCGCCGAGCGCGATCCGCACGGTCGACCCCGAGAAGGACCTCGACATCTGCTTCGGCTCCTGCCGCGTCGCCGTCCCCCACGAGGCGCCCTTCACCGAACCGAAAGACGAGACCGAAGTCGGCCACGAGGTCGACGCTCTCCGGGTCCTGGCGAAACAGATGTGCGAGGGCGACCGCGACGACTGGCCCGAGCAGCTGTTCCTGCTCGGCGACCAGGTCTACGTCGACGAGGGCTCGCCGAAGACGCGCAAGAAGATCAAGGAACGGCGCGGCACCGAGACGCCCCCGTTCGACGAGGTGACCGACTTCGAGGAGTACACCTGGCTCTACCGCGAGAGCTGGGAGGAGCCGCTGATCCGCTGGCTCTTCTCCTGCGTCTCGGTCTCGATGCTGTGGGACGACCACGACATGAGCGACGACTGGAACATCTCCCGCGACTGGCTGCTGGAGATGCAGCAGAAGTCCTGGTGGCACCGGCGCGTGGTCGGCTGCATCTCGAGCTACTGGATCTACCAGCACATCGGCAACCTCTCCCCCAGCGAGCTGGCCGAGAACGACCTCTACCAGCGGGTGCGCGGCAACCAGAAGGGCGAGGAGGAGCTGTTCGCCTGGGCGCACCGGATCCAGGCGATGGGCGACGGGACCCGCTGGAGCTTCTGCCGCGACTTCGGCCGCACCCGGGCGATCTTCGTCGACGCCCGCGCGGCGCGGGTGCTGGAGGAGGACCGGCGGGCGATCGTCGACGACGAGGAGTGGGAATGGATCGTCGAGCACACGGAAGGGGACTTCGACCACCTGCTGATCTGCACCACGATCCCCTGGCTCCTCTCCCCCGCCTTCGAGCGGATCGAGGCCTGGAACGAGCAGCTCTGCAACGGGGCCTGGGGGAAGCCCGTGGCCTGGGCGAGCGAGAAGCTGCGGCGCGAAGTCGACTTCGACCACTGGCCCGCCTTCGGCGAGTCCTTCGCCAAGCTGCGCGACCTCCTGCACGAGGTCGCCAGCGGCAAGCGCGGCCAGGCGCCGGCCTCGGTCATCGTCCTCTCCGGCGACGTCCACCACGCCTACCTCAGCGAGGTCGCCTTCCCGAAATCGGCCGGGGACGCCGCCGAGCGTGCCCCGATCTACCAGGCGGTCTGCTCCCCGTACCGCAACCCGCTCGACGAAAAAGAGCGGCGGGTGGTGCGCACCGGTTTCGGCAAGCCGTTCACCGTCCTCGCCCGGCTGCTGGCCAAGGCCGCCGGCGCCCCCGACCCGGGGATCCGCTGGCGCACCCTGAACGGCCCCCACTTCGACAACCAGGTGGCGACGATCGAAATCGAGGGCCGCCGAGCCCTGCTGCGCCTCGACAAGACCGTGCCCGGCGAAGACGGCACCGACGCGCTCGAAGAAACCTTCTCCCGCCGCCTCGCCTGAGCTATCCCGGCGCTTCCGTCGCCAGCGAGGCAGCCGGCAGCTTCGCTTCCTGGCGCCGCTCCCACCAGCTCCAGGCCGCCATCACCCCGCCGGCGTAGATCCAGCCGAGGAGGACGTCGAAGAAGTAATGCTCGCCGGTCGCCATCAGGGTCAGGCCCATCAGCAGCGGATAGAGCAGCAGGAAGGGCCGCAGCCAGCGGCGGCGCACCCGGCTCCAGAGGAAGAGAGCGACCAGGGTGACGAAGGCGGTGTGCAGCGAGGGCACGGCGGCGACGAGGTTGCTGCTCGCCTGGCCCTTGGAGAAGAGCGAGGCGGTGCCGACGCTGACGACTTCCCAGCCGCGGCCGGTTGTGCGGTGGACTGTGTCGATCAGCCCCATTTCGCCCGCCATCCAGGGCGGCGCTGCGGGGAAGGCGATGTAGGTCGCGAGCCCGGCCAGCGCCAGCGTCACCAGCCGGCGGGTGAAGCGCTGGAAGGCGCGGCGGTCGCGCGCCCAGAGGTAGCCGGCGAGCGCGAAGGGGACGATGAAGTAGGAGGTGTAGACGAAGGTGAAGAGGACGTCCCACCAGTTGACGACGTTCGGCTCATACAGCCGGTCCTGCAGCCACTCGGTCGGGGTTTCGCCGCCGAAGAGGAAGCTGTCGAAGTCGATCATCGTGTGGTAGTGGACGCCGATCCCGAACGAGTCGGCCGCCCCCCTGGTCAGGTCGTAGACCCAGAGCACGGCGACGATCGGCAGCCAGTCGAGGACCAGCTGGACGATTTCCCGCGGCGGCCGGCCGATCGAGGCGCAGGCGAGGGCGCCGCAGGTCCAGAGGATGACCAGCTCGCGCTGGACCGGGATCCCGTAGGTCGCCGTCCAGAGCATCAGCCCGACGAGATAGAGGCCGAACGCGTAGGGGCGCAGCGCCGCCAAGGAGGCGAAGCGGAACTCGGCCCCCTGCTCGCCGCGCTTCTCTACATATTCACCGCTGGCCATCCCCGCCATGCTAAGCGGGCGCCCGGAGGAGCGGCTCGCTCAGCAGGCGGCGGCGACGCGGGTGCGCGCCCGGCGCAGGGCGGCTTGGCGCTCGCGCATCGCGGCGGCCAGCCGGCGCTGCGCTTTCGGGCTCCCCGCCGACTCGAGCCTCACCCGGGCCCGGCGCAGCCGGGCGGCCGCGGCATCGCGCGCAGCCGTCGCCGCCGAGCAGGCCCGCGAGGGTCCCGGCGGGACGGGCGGCGGGGATGCGAGCGGCGGCCCCTCGACCTTCGTGCCGCCCTGCGGGCTCTCGCCGCCCGAGCCGGGATCGGGACCCGGGTCGGGATCGGGTTCTTCTTCGCCATCGCCGCGGATCGTGATCGTGTGCTCCGCGACTCCCCGGTAGCCGAGCTCCTCGGCACCGGCTGCCTTCACCAGATAGGTGCCCGGCTCCTCGTAGATGTGGGTCGCTTCAGTGCCGGCGACTTTGGCTCCATCGCCGAATTCGATGCTCGGCGAATAGAGCCCTTCGGTCGGAGTCGAGACTTCGATCTCCTCGCCGACCGTCCCTTCCTCGGGCGCTTCGACTTCGACTTCGGGGAGGCCGTCGGGGTCGTAGCCGGCCGCCTGGACGACGTAGGAGGAGCAGGGTTCCAGTTCTTCCCCACCGGGGCAGGGAGCCGGGTCGGTGCTGATCCAGATCGCGGTTGCGTCGCCGTCCGCCGCGGTGGCGCTGCCCGGGGCGTCGAGGACGAGGGTCGGGTCCATCCCGTCCCTGCCTTCTTCGGAGAGCCGCACCGGTTCCTCCCATTCTTCGCCCTTCGGGCGGTAAGCCCCGTGGATCTCCCAGGTGACGCCGTCCCAGCGGATCCAGAGGATCCCCGCGTTGCCGCCCTGGTCGAAGACGACGTCGTTGACGTAGCCGTTGGCCCCTTCTTCGGAGAGGGCGACCGGTTCTTCCCATGCTTCGCCCGCCGGCTTGTAGGCGGTGTGGACGGCCTCGTATTCGCCTTCTTTGCCGAAGCTGCCCGACCAGGCGACGATCGCGTTGCCTTCGGGATCGAGCGCTGCTCGCAGCGACTGCACCTGTTCCCCTTCGGTCGAGACATTCACCGGTTCGCTCCAGGAGCCCCCGACCGGGCGGTAGGAGGCACGGGCGAATTCCTCGCCTTCGTCCTCGCCGCGCCAGACGACGAGCGAGTCGCCTTTGCCGTCGATGGCGACGTGCGGGTTGCCGCCTTCTTCGCCCGGCGCGGAGACCAGCGTCGGTTCTCCCCATTCGCCCTGTTCGGGGCGGTAGGCGCTTTCGACCACGTAGCCGCTGCCGTCGTGATGCATCCAGACCGCGGTCGCGTCGCCGCGCCCGTCCATCGCGGCCTGCGGCGTGAAGCTTTCGCCGGGAGAGAGCGGGACCGGTTCACCCCAGCCGAGGGCAAAGGTCCGGAACGAGCTCATGATCGTTTCCCCCTGGGTCCAGACGACGGTCGTGTTGCCTTCCCAGTCGACCGCGAGCCAGGGTTCGGGGTGGAACCCCTGTTCGAATTCGGTGATCTCGACCGGTTCGGCCCATTCGTGGCCGGGCAGGCGGCTGGCCGATTCGATCGCGAAATGATTGGTGCCGGCCCAGCGCTGCCAGGTGGCGGTCAGGACCCCGTTGCGGTCGACCACGACCTTCGCGCCCCACGAGTCCGGGGGCGAGATCGCCTCGGGCGCGCCCCACGGCGACCCGGCGGGCCGGTAGGCGGCTTCGACCACGGTGGCCGTGCCGTCCCAGCGGTCCCAGACCGCCGTCGCGTTGCCTTCCGAGTCGAGCGCCACGTGCGGCTGACCGGCGTGCTCCGCGGTTTCCGAGATCTCCACCGGCGGCAGCCATTCGGCCCGGGCGAGCGGCGCGAGCAGCATCGCCATGCAGCTCACGAGCGCGCAGAACGCCGCCAGTCCTCCGATCCGCAGCTTCATCGCTCCCTGACTATATGGGTGGATGCCGACCAGGGCGGGTGCGGAGTTGATGTCGAGTTTGTCCGGCTATGCCTTACAAACTCGACATCGTCAGCGCGGCGGGGCGATCGGGCTGACCTGCAGCCCCGCGTAGACGTTCTGCGCGAAGCCGCGCCGCAGTTCCCGCCCGAAGGCGCTCGCGCTGACCGCGTCGTCGATCGGCCACTCGGCGCCGCTGTCGAGCTTGTTGAACCAGACGAGACCGCGGACCTGCTCGAACCGGTGCCGCAGGGACGCGAACATGCCGTGGATCCAGTAGGCCTTTGTCTCCGGGGTCCCCGTGGTGGCCACCTCGCCGATCATCATCGGCTTGCCGGGCGCGATCCGTTCGGTGATCGCCCGGTAGCTGGGCTCGAAGAGTTCGCGGAAGCTGCGCCAGCGCGAGGGCTGCGAGGATTCCGGGCCCCAATTGTAGGTGTCGAGGCAGGTCCAGTCGACGAAGCGCTCGCCGGGGTAGTAGGGCCGCAGCCGCAGCGACTCGGTGCGGTTGGCGTAGGGACACCAGACCCAGGTCGCATTGGTCGCGCCGGCGTCGTCGAAGATCTCGTGGACGCGCCGCCAGGCGGCCCTGAATTCGGCCGCGGTGTTGCCGTTCACGCCCGCCCCCCACGGAAACCAGGTCCCGTTCATCTCCCAGTTGAAGCGGAGGAAGAACGGGTGACCCCAGGCGGCGGCGGCGCGAGCGAAATCCTGGATGTAGGCGTCGAAGCCGCCCGCGTTTAGGGCGGCGAGGCGGTAGCTGGCGGGATCGCCGCCGGAGGCGCCGGAGTTCCAGCTGAAGACCGGGATCGCCCCGTGATCGCGGATCTTCTCCATCTCGGTGGTCGGGAAGGTGTAGTAGCTGCAGTGGCCGAGCTCGCAGTGTGCGAACGGGGAGGAGAACTGCAGCAGCGAGAGGCCGCTGCCGACGCTGGTTTCGAAGCTGCTGGCCGCGGCCATGTCCCACGGCGCTTCGCGCCCGGTCACCTGCGAGCCGATCCAGGCACCCCAGTACAGGGCCCGCGGCTTCGCCGCGGCCACGCTGGGCGACGCCAGCAGGAACAGCACTCCGAGTATGTAGATCGCCGCACGCCTCACCTCGCGAGGCCGACACTCTTGCAGCCGCGGGCGCTTCGGCGAGGATGAAATTGGATCGGTTCCGCGGGGCTCGCCCTATTCGAGCACGAAGCTGGTCAGATCCTGGCCGTAGATCGGGCTGACGACCAGCTCGTCGAGGTTGACCGTGTCGGCGACGAAGGTTCCGAGCGTCAGCGTCCCGAACGGCGCCCACGGCGCCTGCTCCATCACTTCACGGTCGAGGTCGGCGTATTCGGCTTCCTGGCGCGATCCCAGCTGCTCGGTCTCGAGCCGGCGGATCTTCGCGTCGAGCCGCGGGTCGCCGAAGCGCGCCCAGTTGGTGTTGCCGACCGGCGCGATGCTCGCGCCCGAGAGCTGCGGCGCGAAGTAGTCGCTCGGGTGCGGGAAGTCGAGGAACCAGTTCGCCCAGCCGGTGTCGAGGTCGGGAGTGCTGGCGTTGCCGATCACGGTGAAGTAGTTGGCCGCGTCGAGCGTCTTCAGCTCGACGTCGAAGCCGAGCTCGGTCAGCACCTGCTGGTAGTACTCGCCGGCTTCGTCGTTGGGCGTCAGGTTGTTGGTCCAGAGGGTGATGTTCCGGTCGGCCGGGTCGGCGCGTTCGACCAGCCGCTTCGCCCGCGCCGGGTCGTGCGGGTAGAGCTCGAACTGGCGGTAGCCGGGCATCTGCGCTGGCAGCACCTGCTGCGTGCGCTTCAGGGTGCCGGCGTAGATCCGTTCCAGCGCCTCCGGGTCGATCGCGTAGTTGACCGCGCGCCGGACCCGCACGTCGTCGAACGGCGGCTCCTGCGTGTTCATCCAGAAGTAATAGGTGCTGATCGTCGGCTCCTCGCGGAACTGGGTGCCCTCGAAGCGCCGTTTCACCTCCGGGTAGCGGTCGACCGGCGGCGGGTTCTTCATCCAGTCGACCTTGCCGCGTTCGACCTCCTCGAGCTGGGTGATCTGGTTGGTGCGGACCTCGAAGCTGATCCTGTCGACGTGCCCGTCGGGGAGCTGCGGCATGGCCGGCCCGTTGTCCGAGGCCCAGTACGGGTTGCGCCGGTACTCCCAGCCGCGACCTGGCGCGACCGAGGTGATCATGTACTGGCCGGTCGCCGGCGGCGGGCTCGCGGTCTGGTCTTCGAGCGGGGTGCCCGGCGGCAGGAGCGCCGAGAAGGGCAGGGCGAGGACGAAGCTGAAGGTGCCGCTGGGCTCGGTCAGGTGGATGACGATCCTGCCGCTGCCGTCGTCGGTCTCGATCCCGGCGATGCCGCCCTTCTTCGTGCGGGCGAAGCGTTCGGCTCCGGCGATGCCGGTGTAGAAGGTCGAGCCGAGCGAGTTGAGGCGGAAGAGGCGTTCGATCGCGAAGCGGAAGTCGGAGGCGCGGACCGGCCTGCCGTCCGAGTACTTCAGCCCGGGACGCAGCTGCAGCGTGTAGCGCCGGCCGCCCTGGTCGATCTCCGGCAGCGACTTCGCCAAGCCCGGGATCAACTCGGTGCCGGCCTTGCCGCTCTCCGGCGCATAGGTGAGCAGCGGGATGTAGGTGTCGTGCAGCGCGGTCGCGGCTTCGAGGCTGAATGCCAGCGACGGGTCGAGGGCGTCGGGGAACGAGTTGTAGGTCCCCCGCAGGGTCCCGCCTTCGCCGGAGTCGTCCCCAGACCCGCAGCCGGCGAGGGCCGTGCAGACCAGCAGGACCATCCCCAGGCGGCCAGCCGATGACCGCAGTTTCGTCAAGATCTTGCTTACTCCCCGTAGGCGTCGGCAAGAACATAGACGGGTACGCCCTCCGGCGCCACCCGCCCTCGGTTCAGATCGCCCTTGCCGGCACCGGGCTCCCCCGCCCCGACGGGACCACCGCGCTGACCGCGGTGCCGCGGTCGACCTCCGTGCGGACCTCGATCGAGCCCCCGAGGATCTCGACCCGTTCGCGCATCCCGCTCAGGCCGATGCCCTCGCCCTCGGCCGCCGGGTCGAAGCCGTTGCCGTCGTCGCTGACGGTGACGGCGATCTCGGCGCGCCCCTCGTCCTCGACCACCTCGACGACGACGCGGGACGCTTCGGCGTGCTTGACCGCGTTGTCGAGCGCCGCCTCGACGATCCGGTATATCGCCGTCTCCCGCTCGTCGTCGAAGCGAGCCGCCGGGGAATCCTCCGCCGCGGCGAGCTCGATCGTCGTCTTCACTTCCAGTTTCGGCCTTTCGACGCAGTCGGCCAGCGATTCGATCGCCGCCTCGATCCCGAGCCGGTCGAGGGTCACGGGCCGCAGTTCGACGATCAGCGAGCGCACCCTCTCGGCCTCCCGCTCCAGGTCGGCGGTCGCTCGCTGGATCAGCTCTCCGACCGCAAACGGATCGGCCCCCTCGATCGCCGCCAAGGACATCCGCAGTTCGGCCAGCCCCTGCAGGGTCTCCCCGTGGAGCCGTCCCGCCCAGCGGGCCCGTTCGGCCTCGGCGGCCGCGAGGCGCTGGCGGGGGGTCGGGGGCGACTTTCTCGGACCGTTCTGGGGCATCCGTCTTCTCGACGCGGCGGGGAGTAGCCAGGAAGGGCCGCTCGAGCCCTGCGGGTGCTCGTCCCTGAGACCAGCGGCGGCGCGAACCTCCCGGAAACGCCGCTGCCGGCAGCGAAGAATACTGCGGAATACTCCTCTGGGTGCTTGCTTGTCATCCTTACGAAACGAGTTTGTTTACGGCTCCCGCGGGCCGGTCTATAGAGTGCCCGGCGGACTTCGGCGTACCCGAGCAGGGCCGCGCCGGGGTTGGTCGCTGGACGACGGGTGCGGTTGGGCTTTCGAGGCACGGCTCGACTCGTCGGGACGCTCGCACGAGCGCGGAGCCGAACCGTCAGTTCATGCCAGATTCACAACCGCTGAGCGGCGGGGAGCTGAACGCCGCAGTCACCCGCGAGGTAATCCGCGTCCAGAACGAGTGCCATGGCCGGGGCCCGAAGAAGGCGTTCTCGTTCCACAACGGCAACGTCCTGGTCACGGTCCTCGAAGAGGTGCTGACGCCGGCCGAGCGCAAGCTCGCCAGCAGCGGCGAGAGCGATGCGGTGCTGAGGATGCGGGGGCTCTACCAGCGCAGCATGGCCGAGGAGCTGAAGAGGGGGATCGAAGCGATCACCGGGCGGGAGGTCGTCGCCTTCCTCAGCGACAACCACCTCGAGCCGGACCTGGCCGTCGAGACCTTCATCCTCGACCGGCCCCTCGGCTGAACGCCCTGCGGCACGGGGGCGGGCCGCTACCCTGAGGCGCCTCCATGGTGCCTCTCTCGATCCTCGACCTCGCCGCCGTCGGACGCGAGGAGACCGTCTCCGAGAGCTTCGCCGGGAGATTCAAGCCCTCCGCGCAGCTGGCCGAGCCCTACGTCATCGCCGGGGTCGGCGTGATCGCCGCCGAGAGAGCGCCGACGAGCTGATGACCGTCCACTATGCGGACTCCGTTCCCAACCGCCTGCGCTCCGTGGAGCTGATCGCCCCTTTGCGATAACAACCACTCAGCAATGCCGGAGAACCGCCGTCCCAGCCTGCCGATCCTGATGTACCACAGCGTCTCCGACGACCCCGGGGGCAGGAACGGCAGGCCCCTGACGGTGACGCCGGGCACCTTCGCCGAACACGTCGAGTACCTCGACAGCGAGGGCTTCAGCGGCCACTCGGTTCGGGAACTGGTCGCGGCGCTGGACGGGCGCGAGCAGCTCGGCGCAAAACCGGTGGTCCTCACCTTCGACGACGCCTACCGCGACTTCCACAGCGAGGCGCTGCCGGTGCTCCGCCGCCACGGCTTCTCGGCGACGGTCTACGTGACGACCGCCTACATCGGCTCCGCCACCAACCCGCTGACCGGCGACCGCCGGCACCACCGGCCGGTCCTCTCGGTCGAGCAGCTCCGCGAGCTCGTCGCGGCCGGGATCGAGTGCGGCGCCCACAGCCACACCCACCCCCAGCTCGACGACGTGCCCCCGGCGCGGCTCGAGGCCGAGGTGCGCAGGCCCAAGGAGGTGCTCGAGGACCAGCTGCAGACCCCGGTGCTCACCTTCGCCTACCCCTACGGCTACCACGACCGGGCGGCGAAGGAGGCGGTGGCCGCCGCCGGCTACTCGGCCGCCTGCCGGGTCGGGAACCTCGCCTGCGAGCCGGACGACGACCGCTTCGCCCTGCCCCGCCTCACCGTCCGCTCGCGAACCGACGTGCGGCGGCTAGGCCGCCTCGTGCGCCGGTCCCCCTCGAGCCTCGGGCGGGTGCGCGCGGGATCCAAGGACGAGCTCTGGCGCTTCGTCCGTCGCCATACCTGGCTGGGCGAGGGGAGCGCGGCGTGAGCGGCAACGGGGCCTCGCCCTCGATCTCGGTCGTGATCTGCACCCACGACGAGCGGCGCTACGACGAAGTCGCCGAGGCGGTGCGCTCGATCGAGCGGCAGACCTATCCCGCCCTGGAGACGATGGTCGTCGTCGACCACAACCGCCCCCTCTGCGAGAAACTACGGGCGGCCTTCCCGCAGCTGACGGTGCTCGAGAACGACGGGCCGCAGGGGGCCCCGTCGTCGAAGAACACGGGAGCGCTGATCGCCAGCGGCGACGTCGTCGCCTTCCTCGACGACGACGCCGTCGCCGCCGACGACTGGCTGGAGGAGATCGCCAACGCCCACCGCACCTTCCCCGCCATCCTCGGCATCGGCGGCTGGACGGAGCCGGCCTGGGAGCGCTCGCAGCCGGCCTGGTTCCCGATCGAGTTCGGCTGGGTCGTCGGCGCCAGCTACCGGGGGCTGCCCGAGGCGGGCGGTCCGATGCGCAACGCCACCGGCGGCAACATGTCGGTCGACCGCCGCGCCTACGTGGAAGCGGGGGGCTTCGACGTCAACCTCGGCAAGGTCGGGGTCCGCTCGGAGCCCGAAGACACCGAGCTCTGCATCCGCATCGGCAACATGCACCCCGACCGCCAGTGGATCTTCTGGCCGAGCGCCCGGATCGCCCACAAAGTGCCGGTCGAGCGCGAATCGTTCCGCTACTTCCTCACCCGCTGCCGCTACGAGGGCCTCGGCAAGGCGGCGCTGACGGCGATCGCCGGCGGCCGGCGCGGGCTCTCGAGCGAGCGCTCCTACGCGCTCCGCATCCTCTCCAGCGGCGTCGCGATCCGGATCTCCAGGGGCCTGCGCTCCCGCGACTCCTCCCCCTTCGCGCAGGCGGTCGTGCTCGTCGTCGGGCTCGCCGTCACCACCGCCGGCTTCGCCGAGGGCGTGTTCACGGTCAAGCTGCGCTCGCTCTTCGGCGGCAAGCTCAAGCCCAGCTAAAACCTCGCGGCGACGGCTTTTCCTGCTCCTAAGATGGATCGCATGCCGTCGAGGAGACTGGTGCCCCTGTCCTTCCAGCGCTGGCCGATCCGCTGGAAGCTGGCGATCGTCTCGGCCTCCCTGACCTTCGCGATCCTGCTCATCTTCGGCGGGATCGTCGGCGAGATGGCGACCACCCGCATCCGCAGCGACTTCAACCGCGACCTCCAGGAGGCGGCCACCCGCCTGGTCAGCAAGACGCGGATCGTCGAACGGCCGTTCAGCGAACCCTCCGTATACCCCCCGAACCTCGCGGCGGCCTCACTGCCCGCCGGCGCCACCGCGAGGGTGATCAACACCGAAGGAACCGTCTTCGACGAAGCGCCGAAGCACGGCGCCAACCTCGGACCTCCGAGCGCCGGGGTGACCAGCGTCGGGGCGCTGACGGTCGCGACCGAGCCCGTCTTCGGTCCCAACAACGAAGTGGTCGGCTTCATCCAGTACGGCCGCAGCGACGATGCCGTCGACTCGACCGTCACCCGGCTCTGGCTGTTCATCGTCCTCGGGATCCTGGGAGGGACCGCGCTGGCGGTGCTGGCGGGAGTGGCCCTCGCCCGGCGGGCGATGCGGCCGATCGCGACCCTGACTTCGACCGCGCAGGAGATCGCCGCGACCGGCGATCCGTCCAAGCAGCTGCCCCAGCCCACCGCCGAAGACGAGGTGGCCGAACTCACCCACACCCTGCAGGAGATGCTGAACGCGCTGGACGCATCCCAGACCGAGCGGGAGGCGGCGATGCAGAAGCAGCGCGAATTCGTCGCCGACGCCTCGCACGAGCTCCGCACCCCCCTGACCAGCATCCTCGCCAACCTCGAACTGCTGGAAGCCCAGCTCGCCGAGGTCGGCTACGGCGAAGAGCGGGAACTCGCCTCCTCGGCCGTGCGCTCCTCGCAGCGGATGAGCCGCCTGGTCTCCGACCTGCTGATCCTCGCCCGCTCCGACGCCGGCCAGGAGCGGCCGAAGACCGGCGTCGACCTCGCCGAGATCGCGATGAGCGCCGGGCGCGAGATCGGCCCCAGCATCGGTGAGCGGGCCCTGCTCACCGACTGCGAGAGGGCGCCGGTCCACGGCAACCAAGACGAGCTGCACCGGCTCGTCCTCAACCTGCTCGACAACGCGGTGCGGTACTCGCCCGAAGGCGCCGAGATCTCGCTCACCACCAAACGCGACCGCAGGGCCGGGACCGTCGTTCTCGAGGTCGCCGACAGCGGCCCCGGGATCCCGGCCGAGATGCGCGAGCGGGTCTTCGAGCGCTTCGTCCGCGGCCAGGGCTCCTCGGACACGGCGTCGAGCAACGGCACCGGTCTCGGGCTGGCGATGGTCCGGGCGATCGCCGCCTCCCACGGCGGCACGGTCGCCGCCGAGCGCTCCGAGGAGCTCGGCGGCGCGCGCCTCGTGGTCGCGCTGCCGGCGCTACAGTCGCCCGACCAACCACCGGGAAAGCGAGAGCAGGCGTGGCGAACGAAGAGTCCCCCTCCGAGCTGATCGACGCGAGGATCGAGGAGCTCGGCGACTGGCGCGGCGAGACCCTCGCCCGCATCCGCGGCCTGATCAAGGACGCCGACCCCGACGTGGTCGAGGAGTGGAAATGGCGCAACCCGGTCTGGTCGCACGACGGGATCGTCTGCACCGGCGAGGCCTATAAGGACAAGGTGAAGATGACCTTCGCCAAGGGCGCCTCCCTCGACGACCCCGCCGGCCTCTTCAACTCCAGCCTCGGCGGCAACACCCGCCGCGCGATCGACGTCGGCGAGGGCGAGGAGATCGACGCCGAGGCGCTGAAGGACCTGATCCGCGAGGCCGTGGCGCTGAACGCGAAAGGGGTGAGCTGAGATCGGCAAGCTGATCGCGACCGCGCAGGCCACCCTCGACGGCGTCGTCGACCCGGTCGGCGAGTGGGTCCAGCCCGACGGGGATCACGGCGACCACTCCTTCGAGCGCCAGTCGCGCTCCGGAGGGATGCTGCTGGGCCGCAAGACCTTCGAGGGTCTGGCCGCCTACTGGCCTGACAAACAGGGGAAGTGGGCGGACATGGTCAACGCGATCCCGAAGTACGTCGGCTCCAACACCCTGTCCGGCGAACTCCCCTGGAACGGCACCTTGCTAGAAGGCGCCCTGGAGGACTCGGTCCCGAAGCTGAAGGACGAGGTCGACGGCGACCTCTTCATGCACGGCAGCGGCGAGTTCGCCCACACCCTCGCCGAGAAGGGCCTCGTCGACGTCTTCGAGGTCTACCTCAACCCGATCGTCTGGGGCGAGGCGAACCTCCACGTCCTCGGCGACCGGGGAGTGGTGCGGCTGGAGCTGAGCGACGTCCAGCGCTTCGACTCCGGCGTGGTGCTCCTCACCTACCTGCCGAAGCTCTAGATGAGTAGTTCCACGAATCCTCCGAGTCGAGGTCGGCGGAAGGTGCGCTGAGCAACGCGGTCGAAGTCGGCGGTGCTCAAGTCCACCGTCGACCCGAAGGGGGCCACGATGCTCGCCGACCTCGACCTGCTGCTCACTGCGGTGTTCTGCACCGCCGACGATCTCCTGCCCGAAGGCAAGAAGAACGCCCGCAGGAGGCTGACCCACGCGGAGGTCCTCACCCTCTGCGTGGCGCAGTCGATCATGGGGATCAGCTCCGACGAGCGGTTCGCGAAGATCGCCCGCAAGCGCCTTCGCCACCTCTTCCCCGGCCTCACCAGACGCTCGGGCCTCCACAAGCGGCGCGAGCGGTTGACCGAGACGATCGAGGCGATGATCGCCACCTTTTCGAGCCGATGCCCCGGCTACCACGACGACCTGCTGCTGGCCGACTCGACCCCGGTCGAGTGCGCCCGCTCGCGCGAGACGGTGAAGCGCGGTGGGTCGAGTCGGCTGGGCGACGCGATCGCAGATACAGCCGACTACGGCTACTGCGCCTCTCACAGCCGCTGGTTCTGGGGCTTTCGCCTGCACACCCTGATGGCGCCCGACGGGACTCCCCGGGCGATGGCGCTGACCTCCCCCAAGGAGGGAGAGCGCGAGGTCTGCCTGCGGCTGTTGGAGCGGGCCCGGCGCAGCGGCCCCGTCACCGTGCTCGGCGACAAGGGCTACGCCGGCTCCGAGTTCGAAGCCGATGCCGCCGAGCTCGGCGCGACGGTGCTCAGGCCGCGCCGCAAGGACGAGCCCGGTGCCGGGCCCCACCTCGCCCCGTTGCGCCAGCGGATCGAGTCAATCTACTGGAGCGCCAAGGACATCCTCGCCCTCGAGCGCCACGGGGCGAGAACCCTGCGGGGTCTGCGGGTCCGCATCGCCGCCCGCTTCCTCGCTCTTGCTGCGGCGATCTCGCTGAACTACGACCTGGGGCGCAACAGCCGGGCGTTGGTCGACTACGTGGCCTGAGTCGTGGAACTATTCATCTAGTGGCAGGACCCCTTACCGCTATCGCTTAACGTGTTCCCAGATGAATCGTAGGTGATGAGCCTGTGAAGGCAGGATTCGCCTGCGTAGCCATGCACCCAAAACCTAAGTTGCTCGGTACCCAATGCTTTAGCTTGATTCATAGAAAGCCGTCGGGCGCTGATGGTCTCTCCCCTTGAGGCATGGCCAATCCTGATGTAGATCTTGCTGACTTGCGGGGAGAACACACCCAACCACACAGTTCGCCTCTTTCGTTGCTCCCCTCTGTCGATCGATTCGATCACCGGCGCCGATGCTGAAACTGCACCGCATTCTTCAAATTCGCTCTGCGCCCACAGCCCTCCCGAAGAAGGAGCGGCAAGCAAGGCGCCGCGACATATCCTTTCATGCGCATGTCCAGGTCGCGCGGCGGGTCGCAGCCAAGCGGTCCATACGGCGCGGCCAATTTTTCCTTTATCCAGCACCACCCGCTGATGCGGGGACCTGCCAGGCGCATGGGAGGTCACTAGCAGCAAGGTAGTCCCTGCCGCGACCAGCAACACCGCGAACTTCCTAGCAGCAGCAGTCATTGAGTCTCCTGTCATTCAGCGCAATTAGAGAGCCGGCGCTCAAGAGCAATCGATGCAAGTAGTTTCGTGCCGGCCGATGTGCCTGGTCTTCGATGCCCAAATATATAGAGCAAGTCCTATTGGTCCGAAGTGATCCCAAGGGCCGTCCCAATGATAGCTTCGGCCCCAGTTCCACTCGCCGTATGGCGTGATGTGCTTGCCGTAGGGCGCATACACGGGCTCGCCATCTTTCGTTTTCCCGTACCATTCACATTTAGTTTCGGTGATGAAGTACTTCCATTCAACCAGTGCATCGCCGTAGTGGCTTTTATCGAGCATCTTGTCGCAGTCGATATGGTCATGCTGCCCACCAGCGTGCTTAGCGAACTCCCCCGGCACGCGGAAGTAGGAGCCCCTAATGGCGTAGCTAAAGGCTACTCCGTGAGGTCCTGAATTGTCGTTAAAGGGATTTCCGCAGTTTTCCACCGTGGGCGACTGCGACTGCGCATATGGAGGTAGAACATCTTCCATGTAGTGGCAGCCGATGTAGCGAAAGCGGCGGTGTTCAAGACTCGCCCGCTTCGCAACGCTCCAGCCGCTGGCGTCGACTTCTGCTTCGCCCGGGGTGGCTGGTTCCGGTGCCGAGAATACCCACTCCGAAACGAGGTAGCCGTTGTAAGCCGCTCCCGTTTCTTCTCCTTCTGGCCCCTGTTCGGTAGGCGGCGGACCTTCAGCGACAATCTGCTGGAATCCACCCTCATACCCCACGCCGGCGACAACCGGGTACACGACCCCCGCGACGTCGTGGTGCACGGTTAGCGTAATCACGTCACCTTCGCTGACTGAAAGCGTCGTCAGCACTTCTTTCCCGTCGGCGTCGTGAGCCGCGCCGGCAGAGATCATCATGGCTTGAGTGCCGTCAGCCCAGAACACCCCAGCATGACGTTCGTCAATGAGCTGGAGCGTTTCATCTTCGCCCAGTTTGACTTTCCAGGAGTAGATTTTTGGCGCAGAAGGCATACGAATGTCTTGGAAGGCCATGAGGCCGTCATAGGCCGGGCGCAGGATGGTGTCTACGCCGGTTGCAGAGTTCGCGACAACAGCGGCTGAGCCGTCCGTAAGCTGCGCTTCGCTCGCCTGTTCCCCGACGTTGAGGGGAACTACCTCGATGTTCTCCTTCCTGACGGAGTCGCCGCTTTCGGTGGCCTGAGTTTCGACCGAGAAGCCATCGGTCGCGTCAGATTTGACCACCGACGGGGTCGGCGTGCCGCTGCTGACGAGTCCTTCGCCTTCGTCTTGAAGCTCGGGATTCAGACCGTCTTCGCCAGGTGCTTCCGTCACCAGGGCGTTGACAGGCGTGAATTTGGTCGTCTCGGGCGAGGTGACCTCGACGGCTTCCAGCGTGTCCGTGGCCTCGGTGGCCGAAATGTGCCCTTCCGGATCGACGTTGATGTCCCACGTACGTTTGCGGATGTTCCCGGCACCGTCTTTCGCGATGAATTCTGCCGGATGGGAGCCCCCGTCGTATTTCGCGATGTCGATCGTTTCGCCGCTGATCGCGAACAATTTGGTGCAACCACCTGCTGCACAGGTCTGGTTGGTCGAGTTGACCGGCACACCGTCAATCTTCAATTCGATCGCGGTGACGCCATACCCAGAATCAGTGGCATATGCGCTGTAGCCGACTTTTTTCTGTTCCAGCCAGCCGCTAGGGGCGCTGTAAAGGGCACCCATGTAAGTGACTTCCGGCGCGGTGGTGTCGCGTGCGATGTTGATCGTCAGCGTTTTCGTGGCCAGGCGCCCCGCGGCGTCAGTGGCCCGAACTTCGACGGTGTGAGACCCAACTGAATAGCTCTCGGAGTTAAGGGTCCATTCGCGGGTGATCGCACATCCCCCTCCCGGACACCCAGGCGAGGAGGAGTCGACAGTGGTGCCGTCAACTTTTATCACCATGCTCGCGACCCCTGATTTCAGCTCTGCAGCTGGGCCAGTGTCGGTGGCGACGACTTTCAGTTTGTAGGTGGGTCTGGTCGTGCCGATCGACGCCTGCTGGGTCATCGTGCCTGAGAGCGCGATGGCCGGATCGGTGTGGTCGCCGTGGGTTTCGATGTCGATCGTCTTCGTCTGCGAGATGCCGACAGCGTCGGTGGCCACTACTTCGACTTTGTGGGCTCCCCCGGCCAATTCGTCGGCATCGAGCGTCCAAGAGCCCGAGAGTGAGCAGTTTTTGGTTCCGCACGACTGTCCTTTGCTGTGCAGGACTTCGCCGTCGACCTTGACGTCGACCGCGGTGACGCCCGACTGCGGATCTTGGTCGGCGTGGCTCCAGCGCGCGATCCGTTTGTTGCCGGCGTCGGCCACGAGCAGCGTGTTGTCGGGGGCGAAGCTGAGACCGCCTGCTTCGGTGAACTGACCGCTGGCGCTCCCTCCGGTCCCAAACTGACGCAGGAAAGTACCGTCGGGCTTGAAGATCTCGACGCGGTTGGTGTCTCGTTCCATCACGGCGAGGTTGCCCGAAGGAGCGATATCGATTCCGAGTGGCCCTTGGAACTCGCCCGGATTCGATCCGAAGGTCCCGAACTGGAACTTCCATTGGCGGTTCGAGTCGAACTCGAGGACCTTGTCGATCCCGTTGTCGGTCACCCAGACGTTGTTGTATTTGTCGACGGTGACGCCGACCGGCGAGGCGAGATCGGTCCCGCCGTCGCTGGGATTCGATTGCTTGCCGTAGAGCGCCCCAAGGTTCGTGACCGGGTTGTCTTTGAACCCGACCACCCTGGGGATGCCGATGTCGGTGACCCAGATCGAGCCGTTCGGGGCAACTGCGATCGCGTAGGGCTGGGAGGCGGGATCGGTGAATTTGATTTTGCGCAAGTAGGTGCCGGTGGGCGAGAACGCCTGGATCCGGTCGTTACCCAGATCCGCGACATAGACGGTGCCGTCAGGGGCAAGGGCGATCCCTCGCGGATCGTTGAACTGGCCGTCGGCCGAGCCGGTCGATCCGAACTGGGTAGCGAATTTGCCGTCCTTGTCGTACTTGACGACGCGGTTATTGATCCGGTCTACGACATAGAGGCCGCCATCGTCGGCCACCGCAACGCCGAAGGGCCGTTCGAGCTGACCCTGGCCGGTGCCCGCGGTGCCGAAGGGCGACAGAGCGGCAGCCGCGGCCTCGTCGCCGTCTTTGGCCGTGTAGTTAAGGGTGTATTCGCGAAGATTCGTACCGGCAGTGGCTTGTTCGGTCAGATTGCCGGATAGCGACACAGCTGGAGCGGTGTGGTCGACCTTCATTTTCACTGACTTCGGCGCGGACTGATTTGAAACTGGGTCGAGGGCGACAACCGAAGCAACGGTTTCGCCCTGCGCCATAGTCGACGGGTTGTAAGGGATCTTTTGCCCGCCGCCTTCGACGTTACGAGGACATGGGACAGCGACCGTTCCCCAGCAGTTCTCGCTCCCCCAGAAGACTTCCGATCCGCCTTTTGCGCTTGGCTGGGTCAGGCGATAGGAATAGATGCCGAGACCGGCATCGCCGACCCCGAATTCGAGGTCTTTCCTCGTTTTGTCCATCCAACCCGAGGGATTAGGCATGTAGGCCCAGGACGGCAGATCCTTGTCGGAAAGTTCCACGGAAGCATGCTTGACGTTCACGAAGCGGAAGTTGCTGTTCAAAGAAGCAAAGGTTGCCATCGCAAATCCGCCGTGCTTGACCCCCGTATTTTCATTCGGGTTGGTCATGTTGAAGTTGTAGCCCGGACTGAGGGCTCCCTCGTTGCCCATGCGGGCGTACTGCCAGACGAATTCGTTTTTCACCTCGTCTCGAAGTTCTAGCTGCATGAACGGATAGGCCGGGCGGTTCTGGGCCGGAATGCCCATCTCATCGGGCTCGGCAAAGGTGAGGTCCCAGATGTTCATAACGCGGATAAAGCTCTGCGGCTTAGGGGAGCCTGGGAGCTGCTGATCGGACCAATACCTCGGGACGTAGTAGTTGAAGGAGCCCTGGCTGCCCGGCGAGGTCGAGGCGCCGCCCAAGGCGTAAACATTTAGCCCGCTTCCTCCGTAGCCGCCTCGGTCCCACCCGAATCCTTGGTTGTTGGCTCCGGTCCACTCCTGGGCCTGGGAACCATTGGTCAGGTCGTAGCCCTCCCAGAGCGGGTCGAGAAGGATCGGGTATGCCGCGTCGGCGGCCGGATTGACCGAGACCGTCACCGAGTGACCTTCTACCTCGATGGCAGCCGGCAACTGCGTCCCCTCGGCATCTATGGCCCAAGGCGCTTGGATGGTGAGGATGGGGTTTCCGTCTGCGCTGGTGACCTCGGCGCCGCCCGATGGCGTGGGAGCAAGGCTGCTGCCATTCGGGAGGTCGAGGTCGAAGGTCTCCTGCTGGGGAGCGTCGGGGGAGCGCAGATGGGTGTAGGTCTCGACCCCGGTGGGAGTAGCGGTGGCCACGACGTCGGTGTCTTCTCTGACGTTCGGGTAGAAGGCAGAGGACTCGCCGAGTTCGCTGGCCTGCCGCTCCACGTCGCCTGAAGCGAGATGAATGCTGACTCCAACCTTTGGCATCGAGATTCCGTTAGAGAGGTCCGTAGGGATCGCTACTTCGACAAGAGAGTTCTGAGGCTGAAGCTCGCCACCTTCGGCCTCAAGATCAAGATCTATGAGTTCTTTGTCTCCGGAGTCATTCTCGGTGCGAAGCGGAATGGTGGAGGAGAGGAGGCCCGCGCTCGCGCCCGGTTCGGACGGAGCCACCAAAGCGACGTAATCGGAGCGAAAGGCGTCGACTTCCAGGTTGTCGAAGAATTCGCCTGGAGCTTCCAATTCGTTCCCGAAGACTTCCTCCAGCAGCTCGGCAGCTTCAGCTCGATCGAGATCCGTGTGCGGCAGTGCTTCTGCTGCAGCCGGATTGGTGTTGACGTTGATCAAGCTGATCTCCCCGGTGCCAGGCATCGACTCAAGCGCCTCGAGGGAGTCGACCTCGGGGGGCAATAGGCCGGCGTCTTCGGTTCCCTCAGCCAACGCGGATGCGCCACCGATGGATAAAAGAAGCAGCACACACATGAGAAGCGCGATGACCCCACTGCTTGGTCGTAGAGGATCAAGGTGAGATCGGGATCCCTGCTGAACGGATTTATCTTGCATCGGGCTGCGCTTGGTGCTCATGCTCCCCCTGTCATTGGACGAGATGTTCGCAGGGTCCACCGAAGTACCAAGAGCGAACGCCGTCAAGTTTCGATCAGCGCAGGACCCTATACACGAACTACTACTGAGCACTTACCTAATATTGGGTCTATTTGGCAGAGCCTGTTTAACCGGTCGCTGGTTTTCGCAGGCGTATGAAGAAGCGTCAGGGGCCGACCGGCCCAGTGTGAGCGCGATCGGCCCGGTGGATGCCAGCTCTAGGCGGCCTTCGCAACCCGGCTAGTCACATGGACAGGCGCCATTTTGTGGACCTTCATCTTGCACTCACCCCCTCCCTCTGCGTCAGCCCCGGCGCGATTGCCAGGGGGGAGGATGAATGCTATGAGCAACCTTGAGTATCTATGGGTTCGTGGATAGCCACGATTTTGAGTTCTGCGGTCCCTTTATGCTCGGAGGACGTTGAGTGCATGACATAGCCCGACAACTAAGGAGGAGAAACGTGCCAACCAAAGGCCGGAGGGCGGGAGAAAGGAAAAAGCGGATCGAGGAAGTGGTGACCTATGCCTGGGGACACCCAACGAGGGTCCAGATACTCATCGTGCTGAATCAAGGCGTTTACTCGCCGGGTCAAGTCGCAGGGATCATTGACGAGCCAGTCAAGAACGTCTCGAATCACATCCGCGAGCTCGTGGACGCCGGCTCGATCGAACTGGCGAAAACCGAACCGAAGCGGAACACCACGCTCCACTACTACCGAGCAATTCAAATGCCCTTCTACTCGGATGAGGACATGGAACGCATGACTCCCGAGCAGCGCAACATGATCTACGGGCTGGTCATCCAGTCGATGGTTGCCGAGATGATGGCCGCTCTGTGGAAGGGAAAGCTTCACTCCGACCCTCGAACCTGGCTCTCTTGGCGCTGGTTCAACGTCGACGCGGAGGGCCGAGCTGAGATCGCTGATGAGCTTCAGCGGTCGTGGGATCGAATGTGGGAGATCGAGGGGGACTCCACCAATCGCCGAGCGAAGTCCGGGGAGGACTCAACGTCGATCCTGGTCGCCCAGGCTGGCTTTGAGCGGGCGCGGAAGGCTCCTCTTCCACCCCCTAACTCAGAACTCGATGGATAGCAATCGGTTTGGGATTGACTGCGCCGCCGCACTGAGGAAGATTCCAATACTCGACTGACATAAGACCGCACGGCTCACGAGCTATTTGGGTGGGCGGTCACAACCGGGCTGAAGGACCGGCGGGAGGGTGCCTCCCCCAGAAGTAAGGCACAGGGGCACCGCTCTTCGAACCCCGACGACAAGAGCAATGGTCCTTCCCCCGCTTGGTCAGTCGAGTTGCCATGGAGCTTCGAACTGTCCCCCACATAACTCCACGACCTTGCCCTTCCTGCTCTTGGCCGATGAGGAAGGCGCAAATGCCAGCGGCGGCGGTGCGACGTGATTCTCTCCGCGCCCTTCCGCCCCGCTGGCTCCTCTTCCTCGCGAAGTGACCGAGCAGGGTCGTGCCCAGCCGCAGCCCGGGCTGCGGCTCCCAACGCGTCCCGAGATCGAAGAGCGGGAGGTTTCGCCTTTCGATTGGGACTTCCTCATCGACCACTACGTCCACGAGTTCAAGGTAGCCATCGCCGAAGCCCTTGACTGGATCGGCCAGCCCCTCTCGGCGATGGAGCTTTGGTACATCCTCGACCTGAAGACGCAGAGCGAGTACGCAGCGCTCGCCTACCACGTTAGGACCCTCCAGAAGATGGGCCTGACGGTCGAGGCCGCCTTCCGCGAAGCGCGGGGAGCGACCGAGGTCTACTACCTGCCAGCGCCATGATTCGCATGTCCGATTCCCAGCTGGCCGCAATCGCGCGAGCCATTTGCAGCCTCCGAGAGGACGCGGGGCTAAGTCAGGCGGCGCCCTGATCGCCGATCAACGCTACGCCCGGGAGATCGGCGAAGCCGCGCCGGTCGAGGCTCAGGACCTGCCGCTCCCGCGCCCGCGCCGTGGCAGCGATGATGAGATCGTGGGCGCCACGCGGCGTTCCGGCCCGTCGGGCATGTGCAAGTAGTGCGGCGTGCGCCTCGGCCACGTCGAGGTCATAGACCTCGACGGACACGGCATCGAGAACGGCCGCGACGAAGCGCTCGCGCTTTCCACGCCGGCCTCCCCTCGCCAACTGAACCCCAACCTTCAACTCCGCCACGGTTATCGCCGCGATCGCAACGTCGTCCCCGTCGTCGATCGATTCGGCCAGCGCAGCACCATTGCGCTCGGCATCGACCAGGACCGTCGTGTCGAGGATCAGTCGCGCCAGGGGTCGCCCACCGGCTCCATGCTCTCGCGAAGCTCCCGCAGCTCGTCCAGCCAATCGCTGTCGGGTGAACTCGCGCTGAGCACCTCCTTGAGCGCCTTCCCAGTCCCGCCCTGTGCCGGGCCGATGGTCGCCACGGCTCGGCCGTGTCGAACCACGACATACGACTCCCCCCCGCGTTCGACATCGTCCAGCACCTCCGAAAACCGGCGGGATGCCTCGGTCGCACTCAGCTGCTTCATAGAATCAGATTATCAGATTAAATCGGATAGCCGGCCCGTCCACTGCGCGTAACGGCGCAGCAGCTCGTCTTCATCGAGGTCGGGGCGGCCCAGCGGCAGGTAGTTCGGGGCCCAGGAGGCGACGATCTCGTGGGACCGCGCCGCGGCCCAGCGGTCCCAGAGTCCGATCTCGCCGATCGACTCACCGGCCTCCGCCTCGTAGGCCTCGAGGAAGACGTCCGCGATCTCCTCGTCGAACAGGAGGACGAGGTCGAGCCGGCACCAGCCCAGGTCGAAACCGCGCGGACCGCGCGAGGCGCTCGGCCAGTCGGCGACCCCCGCGAGCCTCCCGTCCCGCCAGACGACGTTGCCCGACCAGTAGTCCCCGTGGGTGAGGACCCGCTGAGAGGCGACGATCTCCGGCCAGCGGGAGCGGACCTCCGCCGCCAGCGGGCCGCCCAGGATCTCCCGAGAACCTCCCCTGCCGTCGAACAGGCTCGGCAGCTCCGCCAGCCGCCCGGCCGGCACCGCGTGGAGCGCGGCGAGACCACGGCCCAACTCGCGCGCCCACCGGCTCGGTTCCGCGGGAGTGATGTCCGGTTCACCGTCGAGCCAGCCGATCAGGGTGGTCGGGTGCTCCGACCACCTCCCCTCGAGGTCGCCGCCGAGGAGCACCGGAGCCAGGCCGCCGAGCCCGTCGAGGGCCTCCAGCACCCGCTGCTCGTGCAGGCCGGCGGGGTCGCCGACCGGAAACTGGCGGACGACGACGCTCGTCGCGGGATTCTCGGTGTCGACTCGCCAGGTGTCCGCGTGCTGGCCACCGTCCAGCCGCGCGGCACCCAGGACCGTCGCCGACGGGCCCGCCAGCCGCCGGACCTCCTCCAGCGCTCCGGGCGAAGGCAGGGTCTCGGATCCCGTCATCGCCGAAGACTCTAGGTTCACGGCGCCTCCCAGCGGGGGATTCGAATGCGACCTTCGGGTTATGAGTCCCGCCTTGGGCTGCCCACCAAGCTGGCCGTCAGCGACATCGGATAGACATCGCGGAGATGGCAGAGATGATCTCCCAACTGCTCGCCACCGACGCCGCGCGGGTCAAGCTCGGGGCGCGCGACATCTCGACCGCCGAGGCTGAGCAGCTACCGCGCAACCGCCACGCAACGGCGCGGAATCCCCGCGGCAGCGGGCAGGAGGGCGAGCGGCTCATGCTCGTCGGCCGGACGGACGGGGGGCGGGTACTCACGTTGGTGATCGAGCGAACCCTCGATCCGACGACCTGGTTGATCATCACCGGTTGGCCCGCAACCGACCGCGAGCGTAAAATCCTCATCTGAGATGCCCAAAGACCCTTGGAGAGACCCCGATCCCCGGCCTGGCGACTTCGACGCCGAACTTGACCACGCCCAGATCGAGATGCACGAGGGCAATCCCAATGCGAAGCTGTCGATTCTCGTCAGCGTCGAGGGCGACGACGCCAAGCGCCTAGAGCGGATCGCCAACGAGCGCGGCCAGCAGCCCGGCGAGGTCATCTCCGAACTCCTGCGCAGCGCCTGAGCGACGCTTTCCCCGGGGCCCATTTCCGGTCACGAGCACATGATCTCTCCTCGGCCCTATGAACCGCGTCCTGGAATCCGAATCCGCCAAGGAGAGTCCTGGAGCATGACCTCGGCTGCCTCGTCGGCAGTCAGATCGGGATAAAGCAGGCGAATCACCCCGATGCCCAGCACCCCACCGACCAGTTGCGCGGCGGCGAAGGCGGGGACCGAGGCCGGGGCGATGCCGGCGAAGGTGTCGGAGAACATGCGGCCGACGTCGATCGCCGGGTTGGCGAAGCTGGTCGAGCTGGTGAAGAAGTAGGCCGCGCCGATGTAGGCGCCGACCGCGGCAGGCGCCATGCTGCCGCGGTCGCTTCGCGCCAGGGAGAAGATCACCAGCAGCAGGCCGAGGGTGGCGATCACCTCGGCGAACAGGTGCGGCGGCGAGGCGCGGTGGGTGGTCGCGATGCTCACCGCCGAGAGGTCGAACATCAGGTTGGCGGCGACCGCCCCGGCGATGCAGCCGGCGACCTGGGCGGGGATATAGGCGAAGGCGTGACGCCAGCGCAGCCCGCCGAAGGCGGCGTCGACCAGCGAGACCACCGGGTTGAAGTGGGCGCCGGAGACCGGGCCGAACATGAGGATGAAGGTGAACAGGCCGGCCGCCGTCGCCGCCGCGTTCTCGAGCAGCTGCAGGCCGGTGTCGCCCGGGGAGAGCTGCGCGGCGGCGATTCCCGAGCCGACCACGGTCGCGGCGAGGAACGCGGAGCCGAGGAACTCGGCGAAGAGGCGGCGGGGCAACGGGGCGGGGTCCATCCGGCGCGATCCTACGCATTGACAGATATGAGTTCAATAGATATATGTAAATAGATGGCCGTCGATCTGGAGCTCGCCCCGAAGACCAAGCGCCCCGCCGGGGAGCCCTGTTGCGAGCCGGTCGTCTACCCCGACGTCGAGCGCGAGGGGGCCGAGCGCATGGCGACGATCGCCAAGGCGCTCGGCGACCCGATCCGGCTGCAGCTCGTCGACGTGCTGCGAAAGCACGCGGGCAAGGTCTGTGTCTGCGAGCTGGTGCCCCTGTTCGACCTCTCCCAGCCCACCATCTCCCACCACCTGAAGAAGCTGCGAGAAGCCGGCATCGTCGGCTCCGAGCGGCGCGGTCTGTGGGCCTACTACTACGTGATCCCCGAATCCCTGGAGGAGTTCTCCGCATGGCTGAGCTGACCGAGTCCACCGATGGCGCCGCACCCTCGGGCGAGGAGATCCGCGAGGCGGTCCGCGCCCGCTACGCCGCAGCCGCCGAGAGCGTCACCGCCGGGACCGGCTCCTCGTGCTGCGGCGCCGGCCTCTACGCCGAGAGCGAGCGCGGCGAGCTCCCCGACACCGCGACGATGGCCTCGCTCGGCTGCGGCAACCCCACCGCGGTCGCCGAGCTGGGCGCCGGAGAAACCGTCCTCGACCTCGGCTCCGGCGGCGGGATCGACGTCCTGCTCTCGGCCCGGCGGGTCGGCCCGACGGGCAAGGCCTACGGGCTCGACATGACCGACGAGATGCTGGCGCTGGCGCGCGAGAACCAGCGCAGGGCCGGGGTCGAGAACGTCGAGTGGCTGCGCGGCGAGATCGAGGCGATCCCCCTCCCAGCCGAGTCGGTCGACGTGGTGATCTCCAACTGCGTGATCAACCTCTCCGGAGACAAGCCGCGCGTGCTGGCCGAGGCGGCGCGGGTCCTGAAGCCGGGCGGGCGCTTCGCCGTCTCCGACGTGATCGCCGACGAGGAGATGGACGAGGCGACGCGGGCCGACGTCGCCCAATGGACCGGCTGCATCGCCGGGGCGCTGACGCGACGGGAGTTCGAGCGGGCGCTGCTCGACGCCGGCCTGGAGGACGTCGAGATCACCGAGACCCACCGGGTCCACGACCGCGCCGGCTCGGCGATCGTCCGCGCCCGCAAGCCGAGCTGAGGCGACGATGGCCCACGCGCTCTTCGTCTGCCTCCACAACGCCGGCCGTTCGCAGATGAGCCAGGCGCTCTTCGAGCGCGCCGCCGCCGGCCGCCACCAGAGCCGCTCGGCGGGCACCACTCCCGGCGAGCGCGTCCATCCCGAGGTCGTCGAGGCGATGAACGAGCTGGGGATCGACCTCGCCGGCCGCCGGCCGAAGCTGCTCTCCAGCGAGGACGCCGAGTGGGCCGACGTCGTGGTGACGATGGGCTGTGGCGACGAGTGCCCATACGTGCCCGGCGTCCGCTACCTCGACTGGGACCTGCCCGACCCGAAGGGCCAGCCGCTGGAGGCGGTACGGGCGACGCGCGAGGAGATCGAGCGGCGGGTGACAGCGCTGGTCGAAGAACTCGACCGCGGCTGACGAGAAGCTCCCCTGGTGACGCGGGAGCGCTGGATAACCCTCCTCGTCGTCTCGGCGGCGACGGCGATGCTGCTGCTCGACGTGACGGTGGTGAACGTCGCCCTGCCGGCGATCCGCGCCGACCTCGGCGCCGGCTTCGGCGAGATGCAGTGGGTGATCGACGCCTACGCGCTGACCCTCGCCGCCACCCTGCTGAGCGCCGGCGCCCTCGCCGACCGGATCGGCAGGCGGAGGGTGTTCGCCTGGGGCCTCGCCCTCTTCACCGCCTGCTCGGCGCTCTGCGCGGCGGCGGGCTCGCCGCTCTCCCTCGACCTCGCCCGCGCCGCCCAGGGGGTCGGCGCGGCGGCGATGTTCGCCTCCTCCCTCGCCCTGCTCGCCGACGAGTTCCAGGACAGCGAGCGCGGCTTTGCCCTCGGCGTCTGGGGCGGGGTCACCGGCGCCGCCCTCGCCCTCGGGCCGCTGGTCGGCGGGGTGCTGACCGACGAGCTGGACTGGCGCTGGATCTTCCTCGTCAACCTGCCGATCGGCGCCCTGCTGATCTGGCTGACGGCGCGCTCGCTGCCCGAGTCCCGCGAGGAGCGGGCGCGCCCGCTCGACCTGGCCGGGATGACGACCTTCGGCGCCGCCTGCTTCCTCGCCACCTACGGGCTGATCCGCGGCAACGAGGACGGCTGGGGCAGCGCGCCGATCGTCGGCTCGCTGGTCGCCGCCGCCCTGTTGCTCGCCGCCTTCGTCGCGGTCGAGCGCCGGGCCGCGGCGCCGATGCTGCCGCCGGCGCTGTTTCGGATCCCGGCCTTCGCCGGCACCGCCCTGGTCGCCTTCGCCCAGTCGGTCGCGCTCTACCCGCTGCTGCTCTTCGTCGCGATCTACATGCAGGTCGGGCTCGGCCTGACCGCGACCGAGACCGGCCTGCGGATCCTCCCGCTGACGCTGGTGCTCGTCGCCGTCGCCCCGATCTCCGGCCGCCTCACCGATCGCCTGCCGCTGCGGCTGCCGTTGACCGCGGGCCTGGTCCTGATCGGCGCCGGTCTCCTGCTGATGCGGGCGGTCGACGTCGACAGCGAGTGGACGGCGCTGCTCCCCGGCCTCCTCGTCGGCGGCCTCGCGATCGGCGTCATCAGCCCCGCCCTCGCGGCGGCGATGGTCAGCGTCCTGCCGGTCGAGCGCAGCGGCCTCGCCTCGGGCGTCAACAACACCTTCCGCCAGCTCGGGATCGCGATGGGGATCGCGGGCCTGGGAGCGATCTTCGAGCAGCGGGCGAGCGCCGCGCCCCTGCGCGCCGGGATCGTCGCCGGGCTCGACGCCGTCCTCGCGGTCGCCGCCGTCGTCGCCTTCGCCGCCGCGATCCTCGCCTGGCCGCTGCTCGGCAGGCAGCGCTCCGGCGCCTGACCCCAGGCGGGCTCAGGCCGAGATGTCGCGGCGATCGAACAACCAGGCGCCGATCGCGGCGAGGGCGCAGGCTGCCACGGTCACCCCGGCGAAGGCGATCGGTTCGATCCCGTCCTCGATCGCGTTGCCGTAGTACTTGAAGACCGACGCGTAGCGCAGCCAGTCGAAGCTCGGGTCGAGCCTGCCGATCAGGTCGACCACGTACATCGCCACCAGCACCCCGGCCACGGCCCCGGTGACGACGCTGGTCCGCAGGGACCAGGCGCAGGCGATCACGCCGAGCCCGGCGAAGAGGAGCGCCAGCGGCCAGACGCCGGCAAAGCCCGCCGCCGCCCGGCCGGCGTCGAGGCCGGCGCCGGCGAGGGCGCTGCCGAGCATCGTCAGGAGGAGGGAGATCGCAAGCACCGCCGCCAGCTCGACCGCCGTCGCGAGGAAGCCGGCGGCGCAGAGGCGGCGGCGCGAGACCGGCGCCGAGAGCAGGACGTCGAGGCGCCCCGACTCGGCGGCTCCGGCGAGGCCCGAGGCAACCGCGCGGACGGCCAGGTAGCCGAGCGCCAGCGGCACGATCAAGCTCAGCATCTCCGCGTGCAGGTACTGCTCGACGTCGGAGAGCTGACCGATGCCGAAGGCTTCCTTCAGGCCGGCCGGGTATTTCTCGACGACCTTGGAGACCGAGTCTTCGACCGAGGGGAAGATCGCGACGATGAAGGCGGACATCAGCCCGATCGGCAGCCCCCAGGCGAGCAGCGAGCGTCGCCGGTCGGAGAGGTGGCTCGAGACGAGGGCGGCGAGCTGAGCGCTCATCCCTCTCCCCCCTCCTCGCGGTAGTAGCCGAGGAAGACCTCCTCCAGGGAGGGGTGGACGGCTTCGATGTCGGTGACGTGGTGGGTCGCCAGCGCCTTCAGCACCTGGTCGAGGTCGCCGGCGACCTCGAACCCGGCGCGGCCGTCGGAGACGACGAGCTCGCTCACCCCGGGGAGCGCCCGCAGGTCGTCGAGCGAGCTGGTCTCGGCCAGCTGCACGCTGACCTTGCGCCGCGCCTTGCCGAGCAGGTCGACCATCCGCTCGACCGCGATCAGCCGTCCCTCCCGCACCATGCCGACCCGGTCGCAGATCCGCTGCACCTCGTCGAGATCGTGGGAGGAGACGAAGACGGTGCAGCCCCGCCCGCGCTCCTCGTCGACCAGGGCCAGGAACTCCTCCTGCATCAGCGGGTCGAGGCCGCTGGTCGGCTCGTCGAAGATCAGCAGCTCCGGTTCGTGGAAGGTGGCGAGGATCAGCCCGACCTTCTGCCGGTTGCCGCGCGAGAGCTGCCCCAGCGGGCGGTCGAGGTCGGCCTGGAAGCGCTCGGCCAGGGCCTCGGCGCGGCCGAGCCCGTCGATTCCGCGCAGCCGCGCCAGCAGCCGCAGGGCCTCGCGCCCACTCGCCTGCCGCCCGAAGCCGAAGTCGCCCGGGAGGTTGCCGAGCCGAGCGCGGATCGCGACGCTGTCGCGGCGGCTGTCGAGGCCGAAGATGCGGGCGCTGCCGCTGGTCGGGTGGTGCAGGTCGAGCAGGGCGCGGATCGTCGTCGTCTTGCCGGCGCCGTTGGGGCCGAGAAAGCCGAACACCTCGCCCGGGGCGACGGCAAAGGTCACGTCCTCGATCCCGCGGTGGCGACCGTAGAACTTCGTCAGCCCCTCGACCTCGATCGCCGTCACCCGTGGGATTATGGATCAGCAGATGGCGACCACGCCGCCGCGACACCGCGCCCACCGCGTCCCCGGGCGCCACACCCACTGGCGGCTAGCCAGGCACCGCAGGCGGCTGCTCCGCGGCGGCGCCCTGGCGACGCTGCTCGCGGTCGTCGGGCCCGGTCTGCTGGCCGGTCTCTCCGACGACGACCCGGCCGGGATAACGACCTACTCGATCCTCGGCGCCGAATACGGCTACCAGCTGATCTGGGTCCTGGTCGTCTCGACCGCGGCCCTGATCGTCTTCCACGAGCTCGGGGTGCGGCTCGGGATCGTCACCGGCAAGGGCCTGCTGACCCTGGTCCGCGAGCGCTACGGGCCGAACGCCGCCGGCCTGGTGCTGGGGGCGCTGGTGATCGCCAACACCGGCACGCTCTGCGCCGAGTTCGCCGGGGTCGCCGCGGCGATGGACCTGCTCGGGGGGATGAGCCGCTACCTCAGCGTCCCCCTCGCTGCGGCGGGCGTCTCGGCCCTGGTCCTGCGGGAGAACTTCCGCCACGTCGAGCACTTCCTCCTGGCGCTCAGCTCGGTCTTCGTCGCCTACGTGATCTCCGGTTTCCTCGCCCATCCCGACTGGGGCGCCGCCGCCGAGGGCGCCGCCGTTCCCGGCATCCCGCTCGACCGCGACGCGCTGCTGGTCGCGGTGGCGACGGTCGGCACCACGCTGGCGCCGTGGGGCCTGGCCTTCATCCAGTCCTACGCGGTCGACAAGGGCCTCACGGTCGGGGACCTGCGCTTCGAGCGCATCGACGTGATCGTCGGCGCGGTCCTGACCGGCGTCATCGGCTTTTTCGTGGTCGTCGCCTGCGCCGCGACCCTGCACGCCCAGGGGATCGAGATCAACGACGCTCGCGACGCCGCCAACGCGCTGGAGCCGCTGGCCGGCAGCGCCGCGACGACCCTCTTCGCCCTCGGCTTCCTCGCCGCCGCCCTGCTGGCGGCGGCGATCGTCCCCCTCTCCACCGCCTACTCGATCTCCGAGACCCTGGGCCGCAAAGCCGACCTCGACGACAGCTTCGCCGAAGCGCGCTCCTTCTATCTCAGCTTCGGCGCGGTGGTCGCCGTCGCCGCCGTGGTGGTGCTGATCCCGGGCGCGCCGCTGATCGAGATCCTCTTCCTCACCCAGGCCCTCAACGCGGTCCTGCTGCTGGTGCTGCTGCCCTTCATGCGCTCGCTCGGCCGCGACGGCGAGCTGATGGGTGAGCACGCCCTCGGCCGGACCGGGCGCGCGACCACCGGCGTCGCCCTCGCCGTCATCGCTCTTGCGGTGCTGGCGCTGGGCGTGCTGGCGCTGGCCTGACTCAGACGCCGAGCAGGAGGCTGAGCGCGAGCATCAGGGCGGCGCCGGCGAGGATCCCCGCGATCGGGCCGGCGCGCCCGCGGCCGGCGAAGGCCGCCGGCAGCATCTCCACCGCGATCAGCGCCAGCATCGCGCCGGCGGCGAAGGCGAAGGAGAGCGGCAGCAGGCCGGTGATCTCTTCCACGGCGAGGTAGGCGATGAGGGCGCCGACCGGCTGGGGCGCGCTGGTTCCCACCGCGGCCCAGAACTGCCGTCCGCGGCCGAATCCCGCCTCCGCCATCGGGATCGCGACGCTGGTCCCCTCGGGGATGTTCTGGATCGCGATCGCGAGGATCACGAACAGGCTCAGCCCCGCCCGGTCCGAGGCGAACGCGGTTCCGACCGCGAGGCCCTCGGGCAGGCTGTGGACGAAGAGGACGAGGAAGACCAGGGCCGAGGTGCGGGCGCCGGGGCCGGTGCGGCCCATGAAGCCGGCGTCCGGGCTGAACCGCCGGCGGGCGAAGGCGAGGAAGGCGACCCCGGCGGCGAGCCCCACGATCACCTCCACCGCCGAGCCTTCTTCGCCCGCCGGGATCAGCAGGCCGGCGACGGCGGCCACCCCCATGACCCCCGCGGCGAAGCCGAGCAGGGTCGGCGCCAGCGCGGCGGCGCGCGAGCCGAGCATGAACACCGGCACCGCCCCGAGGCCGGTCGCGAGGGCGGTGCCGCAGGCGGCCAGGAGGAGGATCGCTACCTCGGGCATGCCGGGAAGCTAACCGCGCGGTCGGTGCCCAGGGGTGCCTTAGCATCGCGCCATGCCATTCACGCTCACGAACCTCAAGCAGGATCTGGAAGACGTCGGGTCCAATTTCGACGGTGCGCCGGACCTGGAGTTCCGCTTGGCGACCAAGGCGCTCGAGCTCGAACAATCAGGCCTGGGCTACCAGCGCCTCCCGCCCAACTATCGCTTTCCGTACGGCCACACGCACAGGACGCAGGAGGAGGTGTACGTGGTCCTCCGCGGGAGCGGTCGGATGAAGCTCGACGACGAGATCGTCGAGCTCGGGGAATGGGACGCGGTGCGCGTCCCGCCCGGTACGTGGCGAGGCTACGAGGCCGGACCGGAGGGCCTCGAGATCTTCGTCATCGGCGCGCCCAATCTCGGCGAGGACCCGCGCGAAGACGTCGCGGGACGGCGCGACTGGTGGAGTGACTAGCGAGACCGCGATGCGGCCCCAGATCCGCCCGAGGCGCGGGCTTCGGTTCCCACAAGGACGGTCCGATCAGGCATTCGCGACTAGAGCAGCTGAATCGGAGGCGACGGCGCCTCTCCCGTGGGGACGGCTTCGGTGGGTATCTCCACCGTGAGCATTTGATCTCCCTCACCGGCCGCCGCCGGTTTGATTTCGAAAACCCGCGGAGGAGCAGTCTCGGCGACCGGCATGGTCTCGGCCACCTCGGGCTTCCTCACCGCGACTTTGATCTTGATCACGGTGTAGGGAAGCAGGGCAAGCCCGCCGCCGATCAGCAGCACCCTGAGCATCGTGACCCCGAGTGAGGTGAAACCTTCTCCAGAGCCGAGTTCCCCGATCAGCAACGAGATCGCGTAGAGCTCACCGAACACGGCCCAGAGCGTGATCAGAGCCGAGAGCATGAAGGGCCAGACATACCCTTCAACCTTCCATTCGTTCTTCCCTTCTTTGTTTTTCACCGCCTCCGAGCTCAGGAAGGAGGCGGCGACGGCGGCTGCGATCACGATCGCGACGCCAAAGGTCAGGTTGAGTCCGACGAAGCCGCCCCGCGAGAGCTTCACGGTTTCTTCGGGGAGGACGCCCGCAGCGATGATCGTGCCGAGGAGGGCGCCGACGGCGGTCAAGGTTGAGGCGAAGCTCTTCGAGAAGTCGAGTTCTGCGGTTCCGCCCAACTTGTCCCGCAGCCCGGCATTACCGTGGCCCAGGAACCAGGCGATGATCAACCACACCACCGCGATGACCAGCGGGATGACCAGCGCTGCGTTGATGCCGCGCGTCGAGGAAAGGTCGGGCCCGATCGAAAGTGGGACCGTGGCCGACTCGACTCCAACAGCACTCGCAACCAACTGGCCGCTCGACTTGGACGGCTTCACGAACACGAGGCGAAAGCGGCCAACCTGTCCCGCGGCGAGGGGCGCCGCTTTTCCCGCCGCCGTGCCTTCGCCCACGACTTCGACCGAGGCGGCCGCCGGTTCCCCGTCACCATCCTCCAGCACGGTCGCAAATTCGGGCGTTACTTCCTCGGCACCGTCATTCTTTAGCCAGACACTGACTTCGCCGGAGCGTTCGCCGCTGTAGGTGGCGGTCACCTTTTCCGGTTCGACGAAGCTCAGTTCGCCCAGAGCAGCGCTCGCCACAGCAACGTTCGCCGCGCAAAACACCAGTACCGCAAGAACGATGAGGGAGACGAGACGCTTCATTGCCAGGACCCATCAGTACCAAACACCTGAATGAATGACGTAAAGCCGTCTGAGCGTTCCCGCACATTGCGTATTTACCGTCGCGTAGATGGAGCGCGATGCCTCGACCGCCGGCCTTCGAGCCTCCGCATCGCATCTTGCCGAGACCGTGCGTGAGCGGCTGGGCGTCTATTCCGTGATCTCTGGGTAGTCGACTTCCTTGAAGTCCTCGTCGCGGACCTTGTGGATGGTGATGGCGGTCGGCTCGTAGGCGATCGTTCGGTCGCTTTCGAGCAGTTGCAACTCCATCTGTGGGATGAGAAACCTCTCCAGATATGAACCGGCCGAGGCCGCCCCCTTGCGGTATGCCGTGATCGTCGTCGCCTTCGGTGCGTACACATAGAACGATGCGCCCGCGAAACTCGTGTCGGCGGCCCAGAACGGTGGCTCGGAGGAGAGCGCCTCAGCGATCGCCGGGTGCTGGAACAGGGACGAGCTGGTTTCGCCGGGCCTGAACCCCCAGGGCAGTTCGCGGTAGTCCTCCTCGAACTGCACCGTCCCCAGGCTGGACAGCGTGTAGGCGTTGACGAGGACCAGGAAGCTCTTCAGCGCGACTCGAAAGCAACTCTCCGCCAGGCTGCCGAAGAACTCGGGCTCGGTCATGCCCGCCCACATCAGCGGGATCCGCGCGGCGGCGCGGTCGCGCTTGAGACTGGCGGAGTTGAGGGCGATGTCGAAACTCTCGATCGACCCCGCCATTTCCAGTCCCTCCTCGACGCCGCGCTCGGCCAGTTGGCGGCGGAGGTCGGGACGGCGGGCGCTGAAGCGTTCGAACAGGTCGTCGTTGAGACTCGACCAGCGGATCGCGACCGGGCGTCCCTCGGCCACTGCTCGCGTGGCTTCATAGATGTCGGCGTCGTTGGGGACGAGGTCGTCGAGGAAGCGGATCGTCGTCGCCTCGGCCGAAGGCGGCTCGGCGCTCGACCACTGCACGCTCTTGGGCGGCAGTTCGACGATCTCGCCGAGCGGCACGCGCTCGACTTCGGGCTGGTCGGTGAGCCGCCGGTAGAGCTTTTCGTAACCCCCATCAGCTCCCAGGTCGTAGTAGGTGGTGCCCGTGAGGAATTTCGGGATCTGACCGCTGTCGCTGCCGAGGGGCAGGACGGGGATGTATTTGGTGTTGCGGCCCTGGCTCTCGTAGATGTCCTCGAGGATGATCGCGCCCTCCCACTTTGCGCCTTTGCCGACCCCGCCCTCCGCTTCTCCCTCGTACCGTTCGCGCAGCGGCTGGGTGCAGATCACCAGCACGAAGTCCGCCGCCATGATCGACTTCCTCATCCACCTGGGCCAGCCTTCCGGCGGCGTCTCCTCGAGTCGGTCGAGGGCGCAGTCCACACCCTCGTTACGGAGTCGGGTGCAGAGGCCGAACACCTCCGTCATCTGCTCCGATGAATCGTGCGAGTAGGAAATGAACGCCGATGGCATGACGCCACTGTAGCCTGCAGTTACACCGACTCACAAGGAGTGGCAAGACGGTTGAAAGCCCGTGTTACCGGCGATACCGCGCTGGGAGACTTGAGCTTGATGCCCGGCTGCCTTGGCCACGTCCGGAACCGATCGGTCTTCTTGCATAGGTCACGGTGCGGCACTCCTCGGCCCACGGTCTCGCAGATCGCTCGCCTCGATCTGGCGAGCAGTCGCCTCAGCCTCGTTTTGCATAGTCGCCGATCTCGCCGAAGTCGACCATCACGCATGGCTCGTCGCCGGGCACTTCCGCGTCGTGACCGGGCGGGATCGCGACCACGTCGCCCGGCCCTATCTCAACCTCGGAGCCGTCGTCCATGAAGATCCTCATCGAACCGGAGAGCACGTAGCCGAAGTGGGCGACCTGGCAGGAGTCGGTGCCGGCGATCGGCTTCACGTTCTGAGACCATTTCCAGCCGGGCTCGAACGTCCCCTTGCCGACGGTGTGTCCGGCAAGCTCAACCGTTTTCGCCTCGCCCTTGCCTTCAAATGGGCGGATTTCATCGGGGGAGTCGAAATTCTTGACCTCGGCGTTTGCCATCGCTCTCTCCTTCAAATGGGGTTCGGACTCCAATGCGACCGTACACCCGCTGCCCCATGCCGGCAATCGCAGAGTCCCGGGTAGCTCCGCCCGGACTTCCGGGCGCACATCCTGACCCGTGGCGGCGCATGCCTGCGGGCCTCGTCGCCCCACGGATGCAACGGTTCGCGCCCCTGCTTCCGGCCTCGGGTAAATACCGCTGCGCAGCGGTGGGTCATTACGGATGAGAGCGGGCCGTTGCGCTCCTACGCTCTGCATCAAGGCCAGACGAAGGGGATTTGCGATGCCGAAATGGGAGCACAAGGTCGCTCCGCTCCAGGAAGCGGCCAAGCTGAAAGAGAAGTCGAACGGCCTCGACCCGGTCCTCCTCAACAAGCTCGGCGAGGAAGGGTGGGAGGCGGTCGGCGGGACCCTCAAACGCGGCGACCTCGTCCTCAGCGCGCGGGGAATCGAGAAGAGCTTTCACCGCGGCGTCTGGCCGCTGCGCCGCCGAATCGAGGTCCTGCGTGGGGCGAGCCTGGAGGTCCGCGCCGGCGAGCTGGTCGGCCTGGTCGGGGAGAACGGGTCGGGCAAGAGCACCCTGATCCAGGTCGTCGTCGGCCTGCTCGGCAGCGACGGCGGAGAGGTCGAGCGGCCCGAGCGGCTGGGCTACTGCCCGCAGCAGCCGATGCTCTGGGAGAAGCTGACCGTGGCCGAGCACTTCCAGCTCTACGGCCGGGCCTACGGGATGGGAGACGACGAGCTGGGCGCCGCCGAGGCGAGCCTGCTGGAGGAGCTGCAGTTCGCCAGGTACCGCGACTACCGCACCGAGGCGCTTTCGGGCGGGACGCGGCAGAAGCTGAACCTGGCGATCTCGTTGATGCACGACCCCGAGCTGCTGCTGCTGGACGAGCCCTATTCCGGCTTCGACTGGGAGACCTACCTGCGCTTCTGGGAGATGGCCCAGCGCCGTCGGGACAAGGGCATGGGAATCCTCATCGTCTCCCACCTGCTGGCCGAGCGCGAGCGGCTGGATCGCATGTACGAACTGTGCGAGGGGCGGGTCTGTACGTGCTGAGCGCGGCGCTGCCTACCAGCACCGCCTTCGTCCGCGAGCACCTGCGGGCGCCGCTCACCCTCGTCCTGCTGATCGCGATCCCGGTCTTCTTCGTCCTCATCTTCGCCAGCGTCCTCGGCGAGTTCGCAAAGGCGCTCGGCGGCGACCTGATGGCGCAGTCGGCGACCGCGATCGGCGCCGGTTGGGCGGCCGCCTTCCTCTCGGGCACCCTCGCCTTCTTCCAGGTCTCCTCCTCCCGCTCCGCGGACCGCCGCCTCGCCGCCGCCGGCCTCGGCCCGGTGCGGGTGGCGGTCTCGAGGATCGTCGCCGCGCTCGCGATCGGCCTCACCGTCTCGGCGGTCGCATTCGTCACCCTCTGGCTGCGCAGCGGAATCGGGCACCCCTTCCACGCGGCGGTCGCGATCTTCACCTTCGCCGCGATCTACATCGGCATCGGCGCCCTGATCGGCGCCTTCGTCAAGGGCCAGTTGGAGGGATCGCTGCTGGTGATGCTGGTCTTCTCCGTCGATGCCTTCTCGGGGCCGCAGATGACGAGCAACGGGCTCGTCTCCTGGACCCCGACCCGGAACGCCGCGAACCTGCTCATCGCGGCAGGCGGCGGCGAAGGCTCCGCAGGCGGGGACTGGATCGGCTCGGCCGCCGTGGCGCTCGGCGCCCTGGTGGTCGCCCTGGTCGCCTTCTGGTTCGCGGCGAGGTCGCGGGCATGACCGCGGCGCGAGCCCGGACCGCGACGGCGATGGCCTTCCGCGACCAGGGCGCCGGCCGCTCGTCCTCGTCCTCCTCGTCCTCGTCCCCGCCTACATCATCACCCGCAGCATCGCCGAGACCCTGGCGACGCCGCGGACGATCGGCCTGCCCGGCGGCGTGACGGTGATGACGACGATGAAGGACCTCCACGGCGCCGGTATGGGCGGCATGACGATCGCCTTTGTCGTCGCCCTGGTCGGGGTCTTCGTCATGCAGTCGGCGCTCGAGGGAGACCGCCGCCTCGTCCTTGCGGGCTTCCGCCCCGGCGAGACGGTACTGCCGCGCCTCGCCGTCCTGCTTGCGGCGACGGCGCTGGTCGTCGCCGTCTCGGCGCTGGTGACGGCGGCGAACTTCACGCCGGAGTCCTGGGGGCCGTTCCTCGCCGGCCTCGTTCTGATCGGGTTGATCTACGGCGGCCTCGGCGCCCTGGCCGGGGCGGTGCTCGACAAGCTCGCCGCGACCTACCTGATCCTCTTCCTCGTCCTCAGCGACGTGGGGGTCGTGCAGAGCCCGATGTTCCACACGACGCCGGGAGAGGGAGCCTGGCTGCTGCCCGGCTACGGGCCTTCCCGGCTGATGTACGAGGGGGCGTTCTCGCAGAGCTTCCACGCGAGCGGTGCGCTTGCGCTGAGCCTGGCGTGGCTGCTGGCGGTCGCCGCCGCCGTGGGGTTCGTCCTCCCCCGGCGATCCGACGATTCAGGGAGTTGACGGCCGCAAGCCGAGGTCTCGGCAGGTATTGCGAAGCAGGTTCACCATGCCGTTTGTCGCCAGGCAATGCCGACGATCTCGGTCAGTTCGGGGGTGAGCGCAGGCAAGGATTCCAGGTCGCCATCGGCAACTCGGTCGCCGAGCAGGACGAAGATGGCGGCGATCAGGTGAAGCTCGGCGTTCGGAGGTGGCTCATGGCCTGGTTGGAGACTCTGCGGGCGGCCTTCGCGGAGGAGGCCGGCGAGGCGTTCGAGCAGGCGCTCGCGGGCGGGGACGGCGACGACGACGCCGGCTGGCAGCTCGGCGCCGAGAAGGCAGGCCAGGGTGGGCTCGGAGAGGAGGAAGTCGATCGCCGCCTCGAGCGCGGCGCGCAGGCGCTCGGGCCACTCCCCCGCGCCCGCGAAGGCGGCGGAGGCGAGCTCCCAGAGGCAGTCCGCCGCCACCTCGTGGGCAGCGAGCAGGCAGGAATCGACGTCGGCGAAGTTGCGGTAGAAGGTGGTGCGGGAAACCCCCGCTCGGTCGGCGATCGCATGGCTGCTCGTACGTGCGTAGCCGCGCTCGGCGAAGACCTCGGCGGCGGCGCCGAGCAGCCGCCAGCGCTGGTTCTCCGCAACATACGACGCCGGCAGACCGTGGCGACCGCGCGGCAGCCGCTGGGCGGAGAAGTCAGTTCCGGCAACCCGCGCCGGAGCGGCATGAGGCACTCTCAGCTCGACCCCCAGGGCGAGAGGAGGGCGACCCTCCAGGCCTGCTCGAGGTGGCAGCTCATGGGATCGCCGAGGGGGCGATGGCGGCGATCTTCCAGGCGCCGTCGTCCTGGGTCATCGGGATGAAGTAGTCGGCGTCGTGGGCGCCGTGGAAGAGGAGGAAGGCGCGGTCGCCTTCGACCCGCAGCGCGGCGACGTCGGCCTCGGCGGACTCCTCGAGGACCGCGGTGGGAATGGCGGCTGAGAGCGAGGCGAGAGTTTCCGGGCAGCTCGCCCCTCCTCCTCCCCCGCTCCCACCGGCGAGCTGGGCCAGGGACCCGGCGACGCCGGGCGCCAAATAGGCGCAGGCGTCGCGCCAGGCGCCGGCGGCGCGGGCGTCGAGATAGCCGTGCAGCGCCGTGGCGGCGGCCTCGAAATCGGCGCCGGACGCTTCGGCGCCGAATTCCTGGATCGAGTTGTCGCCGCCCCTGGTCTCGAAGGGGGCGGCGCCGCCGCCGGAGTCATCGTGGGACGGTGGCGTGAAGCTGGCGCTGGCATCGCGGGAGACGGAGCCGGATCCGCCGCCCTTCGCAGGAGCGTCCCGGCGCTGAACGGGTGGCGCCGGCGACGACGCGTCGCCCGGCGAGGTGGCGGTCGTGTCCCCTCCCCCACCCCCGCAGGCAACGAGCGTCAGCGTTGCGAGAACGGCAGCAATGGCGGCGATCGTCTTCAAGGCAGGCTCCTCCGGTTCAGTCCTTGGCCTTGCAGCTGCGATTGAGGGTCGAGGACAGGGTCCCGGCCGCGCCGAAGGAGAAGCTGGCGCGAGCCAGCGGGAAGACGGCGCCGGGAAAGCCCTTCGGCGCCGGACAGCCGGCGGCGACGTAGCCGACGGTCTTGCCGCCGCTCTGGAAGCGCCGATCGAGGGTGAGCGAGATGCCGGTGACGTAGGCGACGTCGGAGGTGACCGCGGGCAGGGAGGCGCTGAGCACCGTGCCCCAGGTGCCCTTGCCGTGGGTCATGCGCAGGACCAGGGTGTAGGAGAGCGGGACCGGGACGGTGCCGTAGACGTGGGCGAGGATCACCGGCCTGCCCCGCTCGACGCCGTTGAAGGCGACGATCTTGCCCTCCGAGGGGAACGGCGACTGCTCGGGGATGACGACGTTGGCCGCGAAGCTGCCCTCGCCGACCTTGGCCGGGCCGCAGGCGGCCTGGGCCGCCGCCGTGGTCGAGGGCTGGACGTCGGCATAGGTGCAGCTCGGCAGCCCCTTGGGGTCGAGGCGCCCGGCGCGGTTGATCGCGATCTCGATCCCCTGCAGCTGCGGCGGCGGCGCGCCGTCGACGGTCGCGATCTGCCCGCCGACCGTGACCGCGATCGGCGCGCTGCCCTGGCGCGGCAGCCTCGTCGGGCTGATCTTGCCGGTGAAGGCGACGCGCAGGCCACCCTTCTGCACGGTCTCGGCGCCGGCGGCGGAGACGAACAGCACCGCCAGGACGAGCCCTGCAAGGATGCCGCATCGGACTTTTACCCCAGCGGGGTGGGGCGAAAATCCGATGCGGACGCCGACCGGAATCATCGGTGGGCTCCCGGGCGCCTGCACTTGGCGAGCAGCCTCGGATGGCCGATGGCGGTCTCGTTGCTCTGGGCGACGAAGCGGGCGTTGGCGCGCGCCCTGGCGCGGCAGAGATCCTCGCCGTTCTGCAGCAGGCCGCGCTTGCCGCCGGGCAGGGTCAGCACGAACTTGGTCACCGGGGCGTCGGGGAGGTTTTCGAAGTTGGCGCGGATGCCACCGCGCGAGGAGTCGATCCGGCCCGGCACTTCGATCTCGATCCCGCGCCCCCGCAGCTCGGCGACCAGGTCGGGGACGGCGGTGCGCGAGGAGCGCAGGTAGACGGGGCCTTCCAGCGCCTCCTCCAGCAGCGGCGTGATCGCCCGGGCGTGTCCGTATATGGAGCCGGCCGGGCAGGCGTCCCTGGCGAACTGGGCCCGGGTGCAGACGGTGTCGATGTGGTTCTGGGCGAGGAAGACGGCGGGCGGCATGGTGACCGAGACGGCACTGAGGTTGGCGTCCCGCGGCCGCGGCGCGTAGGTGGCCCGCAGCGAGGGGTAGCCGCCGTGCCTGCCGGCGCCGAGGCGCAGGGAGAGCGCCGGCCTGAAGCCGAGCAGCGTGCAGTTCAGCACCTGGAAGCGCTGGGTCGAGACGGCGGTGGCGTCGTCCGCCGCGCTGAAGGGATCGGCCCCCGCCCCGGTCAGGGTCGAGTGCACCGCCATGCGATCGCAGCTGGTCGGGTTGACGGTGAAGTCGGGACGGTCGACGTCGACCCGGATGTCCCGCAGGTGCAACGGGATGCCCTCGAGGATGTGCGGGATCGGGTCCGAGCCGGCGGAGTCGAGGCTCACCTGCGCGCTGCGCGGGTCGATCCGGATCGCCGAGCGCACCACCACCACGCCGAGGTCGAAGGGCCCGATCACGGCGGCGTCGATCGCGACGACCGAGAGCGGGGCACCGTGGTAGGGGCCGGCGAGGTAGAGGCTGCCGGGCGCCCAGGCGAGGACCCCGCCGACGCCGTAACCGGCGACCGTGTGGCCGATCAGGCTGGAGGCCGGGCAGCTCGGCGCCGCCAGCTCTTCGGCGCCGCCGCGGGGGCCGGTGCGGGCCTTGGCGGCGGCGATCGCCGCCTCGGAGCACTCCCCCACCCCGGCCAGCTTGGCCAGCAGGCCGGGCGGGAAGGTGGCCGAGTAGGAGGTGATCTCCTGCTCGGCGTCGCTGCGGGTCATGCGCAGGTGGAAGGGCGTGCGGGCGGCGGCGCTGGGGCTGACGGAGCCGGCGAGAAGGCCCGGGTGGAAGGGCAGCGCGCCGGCGGGCGGACAGGGGCCGGGGTCGCCGCGGGTGATCGGGAAGGCGCTGGAGGCGTTGGCGAAGACGGTTGGCTCGGCCCAGGAGCTGGTCTGTATCTGGGCCAGGTAGGTGCCGCAGCTCGGCGGCGAGAGCAGGGTCGAGCGCTGGCCTTCGCGCAGGGTGAGGGCGAAGTGGGTGTAGAGCAGGCGCGGCAGGCCTTCGAAAGTGGCGACGAGGCGGCCGCTGGTCGGGTCCGGCTCGATCCGGCCCTGCGATTTGACGATCAGGCCGCGGCGCGGGTTGCGGGCGAGGAGGTAGACGGCGAGCAGCGAGCCGGAGGGGTTCTCGTAGGGCCTGGCGAGGTAGACCGAGCCCGCGAGCGTTTCGGCGAGCCCGAGCGCCCCCTCGAGGCTGACGGTGCCGATCTTCGAGTTGTTGGGACACCCCGCCCCGGGTTCGGAGCCGGCGCTCTCGCGCGCGAACTGCGCCTCGTCGCAGACGCCGAGGCCGGCGCCGAGCGAGGGGTTGAGCGTCAGCCCCGCGGGCAGGGAGACGATCGCGGTCCGGATCGCCGGGCGCGCGAAGCCGCCGGGGTTGAGGATGCCGCCGCCGTCGTTGACGGCGAGGTTGAAGGCGAGGCCGGTGCGGGCGGCGGCGGCGTCGGTCATCAGCTGCACTTTCGGGGTGCTCAGGGCTTTGCTGCATTCCTCGAGGGCGGGGGCGGCGGCGCCGGCGGCGGCGCCCCCGCCCTGCCACGAGGTCGCCGTGACCCCGTAGGAGAGGGGCGAGCCGCAGGGCGCGGTCGGCAGCGTCAGGTAGGTCTTGATCCTGCCTTCGGGGGCCGTCGCCCCGCCGAGGGCGAAGCATTCTCCGTGGGAGCCGCCGGTCTGCTCGTTGAGGCAGTTGCCGCGCAGGGGATTGTGGCCGGGATTGTGGAGCGGGTCGCCGGGTGGGCGCGAGTCTCCCTCCCAGGGAGTCCCCCAGATCGTCAGGTCGAGGGCGCGCAGGTCGAGCGACTGCGGGAGGCCGGCGAGGTCGAGCGCGAGGTTGTCGGGCTCGCGCAGGTGGACGTCGAAGCGGAGGGGAATGCCGAAGGGCGCGGCGCCGATCGCGGCGGCGGCGCCGAACGGCGGAACCAGGTTGAAGAGCCCGAAGCTGCGGGTCGCCGACCCGGTCTGCACGGCGAGGACGCCGACCTGGCTGGCGTTGGAGCAGCTCTCGCCGGAGGCACTCGCTTCGTACGGCGAGACGCGGGGCGTGGCGAAGGCGGTGGCGCTGCACTCGCCAAGCGCGCCAAGCGCGCCGGGGTTGACGAGGAAGCCCGGCGGCAGGGCGAGGCTGAGGTCGCGCGGGCGCTGGGCGCCGGCGTCGGTCTCGAGGCCGACGTGCGCCTTGAAGGCGGCGGGGTGGGCGCCGGCCTTCGTCTCCGCCCCGCCGGCGGCTTTCTCGGCGGTGGCGGTGAAGGAGTCGATCGCGAAGGCGGCCTCGGCCCGGGGGGCGCCGGCGAGGAGGAGCAGCGAGAGCGCGGCGCCGAGCAGGGCCGGGAGAGGGCGGACTGGAGTCACCGGTGGTGGTGCTTCCTGCCGCCGGGCTTCTTGTGGTCCGGCTTTTTCGGGTGCCGGGCTTTCGGGAAGCGGACCGGCGGGTTCTGCGGGCCTTCGACCACGGCGGTGCCGGGGACGATTTCCGCCGGGGCGGGCGGCGGGCCCTGGCAGTCGTCGCCTTCGCATTCGGCGGCGAGGGCGGGGCCGGGCAGGATGAGGGCGGCGACCGACAGGGACAGGGGGAGGCAGAGGCGTCGCGTTCTGTCGATCAAGCTTCCCCTCCCCATTCGGTCCATTCGGTCCCGGCAGGAACTGCAACAACTGCCGTGCCCACCCCTGGCAAGCCGCTCTAGGTTAGAGGATCAAGTTTCCTAAAACAATGCCGCTGGTCTTCAAAGGAAGATCTGTTCGACGAAGAAGCGGGCGGCGGGGTCGAGCCGGTCGCCGAAGGTGCGCTCGGCCACGGCGAGGACTTGGTCGGCCTGCTCGAGCCCGAGCTCGGCGGCCAGCAGGCGCACGTCGCCCTCGTCCTCGCCGACGCGGTGGGCCAGTACCTTGAGCGCCAGCAGAACCTCAGGGGATGCCGCGAGACAGCGCAGACCCGGCAGGTCGAGGACGGGAGCGGCGGCCGGGTCCGGGCCTTCGAGGAAGCCCTTGACGGCGTCATTGAGCCAGCCCGCCGGCAGGTCGCGCGCCTCGCCGACCGCCGCGGCCGCTTCATAGACGCGGCTCTTGGGCTCGAACACGGCGTCGACGTCCCGGGTCGAGCGCCGCTCGTCGAAGGCGAGCGCGATCGCGGCGCCACCGACCACGTACATCTCCGCGCTGACCCCGCGTCGATGCAGCTCGACGGCGAGCGCGGTCAGCGCGGCGAGGATCTCGTCGCGGTTCATCAGACCCGGTGCAGGGAGCGCTCCGGGACGAAGACGCCACGGCGGCGAAAGGCTGCGGGGGCCTGGGCGATCGCGGTCGCCCGCAGGCCGGGCACGTCGCTGAGGAACCAGAAGCGGTCGAGGAAGCGGCCCGGCTCGACCGACCAGGCGGGTCGCGCGAGGCCGTGGGCCGCAGCGAGGTGCTCGGCGAGGGCACCGAGGTAGGCGTCGTAGCGAGGGTCGCCGGTGGGCTCGGGGCGGTCGGCGATCGCCGCCGGGCGGGCGTCGTCGCCACGAAGCGCGAACTCGTCGAGGAACTCGCGCACGGCGCGGCGAAAATCCTCTCCCGCCCGGGCGCGAGCCGCGACCCCGGCCAGGGTCTGGGTGAGCTGTCCGGCACGCGGTGGATGCGCGGCGAGCCAGTCGGAGCGGGTTTTCAGCGGCTGCGCCATACCGCGTTAGATCGTAGGCGGTAGATGGGGCCGGTTGCGCGGATCGCCGCGCCTGGGAATTCGGGTGCCGGAGGGCGGGCTCCAAAGGCAGCGAGACAAACCTACGATTCGCGAGCCCGGCCTCAAACGGCCGGGCCCGCGATCGGTGCAGCCGGTGGCGCTAGTGACTCAGGGTCAACAGGCCGCCGGTCGAGGTGGTGGCGGTGATCGTTCCGCTCAGGGTGATGTTTGCAAGACCGGAGCTCAGGGCCCCGAGCCAGGTTTCGTTGAAATCGACCGTCGACTGGGTTTCTCCCGAGCCGTTGGTCCAGCCGGTGGTTACCTGTTTGCCCCCGTATCCAGCTATGTATTTGCCGTATGGGCTGGTGTATTCGCGATTGACACCGGTGTAGAGCAGCATGCTGTATGCGCCGGTAACCGTGTCGTAGCGCCCGGTGGACGCGTACAGCGGCACCCACAGGATCGTGCCGCCCGTGCATTCGAGAACGACCTGGAAAAATGGAAAGATCTGGCTGTAAACCTGGAGTGAGCCCGTAGCTTCGCCGGCTTTGCCGGTGGTCGCTTTGAGTTCACAGGTTTTCGCTTCCCCGCCGTTTTTCTTCACGGTCAGGTTCGAACCGGACAATTTGGCCGTGCTGGCGTTGAATTTGGTGTCGACCAGTTCGGCCATCGCCGGCGAGGCGCCGAGCGCCGCCAGGACGCCGATGGCGCCGACCGTAACCGCGAGAACCCGCAACTTCCTTCTTAGCTTCATCAACTGCTCTCTCCTTAGCTGAGACTTTTGGGTGCGAGATCTGACTCGCACCCAGGACGCGCCGACCCTCCCAGAGGCTCCGCTCCGTACAACCGTTTGCGATTCGTTTGACCGGAACGTCGACAGGTCGGATTCGGCGCGGCGACGGGCTCCTGGCCGGCAGAGGCAGGCTGGGGACGGGCCAAAGTGACCGCGGTTGTCTGCCGCCCGACCCGAACCTTCGCCTACTCTCGTGCCGTTCGCGAGCGCTGCGACCAAGATGGGGGAGATGACGGTTCACGCAAGTTGGCATGCGGTGCTGAGCGATCCGGTCCGCCTCAACCTGCTGCGCTGCCTCTGCGAAGTGGAGGCAGCGGTGACAAGCGGCGAGCTGGCGCCGAGGGCCCACACGAGCGAGCGAACGGTGCGGCGCCACCTCGACGCCCTGGTGGAGCTCGGCCTCGCCGACGAACGACGGGGGCAGAGCGACGGCGAGACCCCGGGCCGGCCGGCCGCGAGCTACAGCCTGCACGCAGGCACGCGGCGGCAGGCCCGCGCCCTCTTCGACCTGCTCAGCCAGCCGCTCGGGCGCTCTCCTTCACCCGGCTGAGCGCCGCCTCGGAGCCGATGAAGGGCGCGAGCGCGACGTAGGCGCACTGCGGCAGCGCCTCGCGAACGCGATCGACCTGCCCGGCCACGACGTAGCGGCGCACGATCGCCTCGATCGCCCCCGCCACGGCCTGCGAGCAGAGCGGCGGCAGCTCGTCCGCGCGGGGGTGCTGGCGGTAGCCCTCGGCGAGAAACAGGGTGTAGGCGCCGCGCATCTCTTCGTGCTGGGCGATCGCGGCCCCGCCGGCGGCGTGGACCTCGACGAAGCCGAGATAGGCATGGGCGGGGTGTGTGGCGACGTATTCGAGCAACGCGGCGAGCCCGCTCCAGACGCGCTCGGGCCAGGTGGAGCCGGTCACGTAGTCCGCGGCGGCGACGGCGATGCTCTCCCGCAGCGCGATCCTCTGGGCGGCGAGAAAGGCCTCCTCCTTGCCGGAGAAATGCGCGTAGAAGGAGGAGCGCGGGACCCTGGCGTCGGCGACGATGTCGGTCACGGTCAGGCTCCCGTAGCCCCTGGCGGCGGCCTGGCGTATGGTTGCGGCCAGGATCCGCGAGTGGCGGGCGCCGCTCGCAGCGGCCGGGGGCAGGGCGTTGCGCCCGCGCGGCAGCAGCCGAACCTCCGTCGCTCCCGCAGGCCGGCCACCGTGGCCGGGGGCGGCCGGCGGCCCCGACCGGTCCTCCCCCGGCCAGGCGGGAGCGCCGATCTCGCCGCTCTCATAGGAGCGCACCCAGGCCACCAGGCCGGCGAACAGGTCCTCCTCTCCGCCGGCCTCCGCGGAGAGAACCCGCCCGGAGAGGACTCCGCAGATGCCACCCAGCAGGGCGACCGGCGGGATCCTCAGGGCCGGCGCCTGCGGAACGCGCAGGAAGCGCTCGATCGAGCGCTCGATGCCGCTCAGCTGCCGTTCGTGCTCGCCGCGGACCGCGGCGCAGGCGCCGAGCGCGTCGACGAGGAGCAGCCTGGCGGCCGCCGGGCGTTCGTCGACCGCTCGCAGCAGGGCCGCGATCGTCGCCTCCGGGCGCTCGGCGGGGGCGCTCTGCCGGACCGCCTCGCGCAGGCGCTCGCCGATCTCGGCCGCCGCGCAGCGGTAGGCCGCGAGAAAGCAGTCCTCGCGGCTGGAGTAGTGCCGGTAGAAGGCCTGGCGGGAGACCCCCGAGCGCTCCAACACCCGGGCGACGCTGGCGCCGGCGTATCCGTGGCGCGCCGCGACGTCGATCATCGCGGCGGCCAGCGCCTCAGCCGGCGACACCACCTGCGGATCTGGCCCTCATCGCCCGCCGCGGCTTCGCTTCGCCTTGGCGGCCTTGCCCCCGCACCGGGCCCCCAGCGGCGCCGCGAAGTCACGGGTCCTGCCGTTCTGGGCGTCGATCTGGACGACTGCCCTGCCGGTGCTGCGGCAGAGGTCGGTGCTGTTTTCCAGCAGGCTCTTCCTGCCGCCCGGCAGCTTCACCACGACCTTGGCGAGCGGGGCGTCGGGGACGGCGGCGAAGGTGGTGCGGATGCCGCCGTTCTTGGAGT
>DASVAT010000036.1:0-85983 GCA_036376215.1 Solirubrobacterales bacterium | reverse complement strand
ACACTCAACATCGAGCCATAGCGAGATGTGTCTGGAGGACCCCTCCCCACCGCCCCCACCACACCGCTTCGAGTTACCTAAGTGACCAAAATCACGCCGCTGTAACACCGACAAAGCGAACCTTCATGTTCTTGGCTCTTTGCGTCGAAACCCGGCATCCCCTGGCGCTTCAGGTTTGACGATCTAAAGTGTCATTTGTGACGCAGAGACCCCTGGAGCTGATCCTTGCCCGCAACCTGATGTCGGCGCTCTCGACGCCGGCCTTCCTGGTCGACGAGGGCGGCCTCCTAGTCTTCTACAACGAAGCGGCGGGGATGCTGCTCGGCAAGCGCTTCGAGGAGCTCGGCACCGTCGGGCCGCAGGAGTGGGGCTCGCTGTTCGGGCCCTTCGACGAGAGCGGCGAGCCGATCCCCTACGACGACCTGCCGCTGGTCCGCGCCGTCCGCGCCGGCCGCCCGGCGCACGCCGAGATGACGGTCCGCTCGACCGACGGGACCCAGCACGACGTCGAGGTCTCCGCCTTCCCGATCCTCACCGCCCACGGCTCGCAGGGCGCGATCGCCGTCTTCTGGCCCTCGCTGGCGAGCGGCAACGGGGCGGAGCCGGCATGAAGGTCAAGCTCTGGGGGACGCGCGGGTCGATCCCGGCTCCCGGGCCGGAAACGATCCGCTACGGCGGCAACACCTCCTGCGTCGGCGTCACCCTCTCCGACGGCTCGATGCTGGCCCTCGACGCCGGCACCGGCATCCGCTGCCTCGGCCTGGCGCAGCCCGACGAGCCGGCCCGCCTCCACATCCTCCTCACCCACCTCCACCTCGACCACATCCAGGGCCTCGTCTTCTTCGCCCCCGCCTTCCGCCCGCAGACCGAGATCGTGATCTGGGGGCCCGCCTCGCCGGAGGCCTCGCTGCGCGACCGGATCGCCCGCTACATCTCCGCCCCCCTCTCCCCCGTCGAGGTGCGGGAGCTACCCTGCGACGTCTCTTTCCGGCACTGCCCGGAGAGCGAGTGGGAGATCGGCTCCGCCCGCATCCGCGCCGCCTCGGTCTCGCACCGCGGGCCGACCCTCGGGTACCGGATCGACGACGGCGACTCCTCGCTCGCCTACATCCCCGACCACGAGCCGGCGCTCGGCGCCGACCTCGACCAGCTCGAGGAGGACTGGATCTCGGGCTTCGCCCTCGCCCGCGACGCCTCGCTGCTGATCCACGACGGCCAGTACACCGACGCCGAGTACCCGTGCCATGTCGGCTGGGGCCACTCGGCGACCTCGCACGCGCTCAGCTTCGCGCGGCGCACCGGCGCCGATCGCACCGTTCTCTTCCACCACGATCCGCTCCACTCCGACGAGCAGCTCGACGAGCTGGGGCGGGAAGCGCGCGACCGCTGGATCGGGTTCGGCGGCGACCCGGCGCGGATCGAGCTGGCGGCGGAGCGGGCCGAGTACGAGCTTCCCGCGCGCACGCCGAGCGCCGCCGCAACCGCCTGACCTGGCCGCGCCGATCATCTACCCTGACCGCGTGTCCCCGGCCGAGAGGATCGAGGCAGCCGCCGAGCGCTCGCCGCTCGTGCGCTCGGCCTTGGAAAAGGCCCGCGCCGACCACGCGGGCCAGGTCCGCAACGGCTCCGGCGGGATGCCCTACGTCGAGCACCCGATCACAGTCGCCTCCCTGCTCGACGAGCAGGGCTACGGCGAGGAGGTGCTCGCCGCGGCGCTCCTCCACGACGTCGTCGAGGACTCCGATACGACGCTCGACGAGCTGCGCGAGCTGTTCGGCGACGAGGTCGCCGGCATGGTCGGGGCGCTGACCGACGACGAATCGATCGAGCCCTACCGCGAGCGCAAGGCCGAGCACCGGGAACGGGTGGCGGCTGCAGCCAGCGGCGCCCACGCGATCTACGGGGCCGACAAGCTGACCAACGTCAAAACCCTGCGCGCCGCCTACGAAGACGAAGGGGAGACCGTGCGCGAGGAATTCAAGGTCCCGGTCGAGCTGAAGACCGAGATCTGGGAGGCCGACCTGGAGCTGTTGCGAGAGAAGGCTCCGGACCTTCCCTTCCTCGACGAGCTCGAAGCGGAGCTCACTCGGTTTCGGGTTTGCCTAGCGGCTCCTGCCCCGCCGCCAGCCTGAGCCGGCGCTGCAGGGGCAGGACGAACCAGAAGAACCCGAAGGCGAGCGCGGCGAGCCCGCTGACGACCCAGGTCGCCGTGCCGCTGAAGAGGACGTTGGTGATCAGCATGATCGCTCCGGTCATCGCCAGCGCGAGGAAGACGAGGCCGACGATCGAGAAGCGGTTCGCGTAGAAGACGAGGCGGCGCTTCTGCTGGTAGCGGAAGGTGACCCGGTGGTAGGCCGAGGGTGAGATCAGCATCACGGCGGCGATCGCGGTGCAGATCAGGGTCCCGAAGTAGACGTCCCGCTGGAAGTTGGTGATGTCTTCGAAGCCCTGCTGGAAGGGGACGGCGAGCAGGAAGGCGAAGAGGACCTGGACGCCGGGGAGCGCGACCCGCAGCTCCTGCAGGAGCTCGGAGAGGTTGCGGTCGAGGCGTTCCTCCTCGGTCTCGTCGCGACCCGAGTCGCGGTCGGTTTGATCCTGCTCCCCGCGGGTTCCGTTCTCCATGGGAGGACCATATGCCAACCGATACCGCCCTCGTGCTCTTCAACCGGGACCTCCGGGTCCACGACCACCCGGCCCTGTTCGCGGCGGCGAAGGCCGAGCGCACGGTGCCGCTCTTCGTCCTCGACGAGCGGCTGCTCGAGTCGCGCTTCGCGGCGCCGAACCGGGTCGCGTTCATGCTCGAGGCGCTGCAGGACCTCGACCAGTCGCTGCGCCGGGCCGGGGGCCGGCTCTTCGTCCGGCGCGGGGACCCCGTGCGCGAGGCGATCGCGGTGGCGCGCGAGTGCGGCGCCGGCGCGATCCACGTCAGCGCCGACTGGAGCGCCTACGCCCGCGCCCGCGAGGAGCGGCTGGCAAAGGCCTGCGAGGAGGAGCGGATCGAGTTCACCGCCCATCCCGGGGTGACCGTGGTGCCGCCGGGGGCGGCGACGCCGACGGGCGGCGACCACTTCAAGGTCTTCACCCCCTACCACCGCGCCTGGAGCGGGCTGCCCTGGCGCGGGAAGCGCGGCGCTCCGCGCGCGCTCTCGGTGCCGCCGAAGCTGGAGGGGGGACGGCTGCCGGCGCTCGACTCGCTGGTCGGCGGCAGGCCGTCGCCGAACCGGGTGCCGGGGGGCGAGGACGAGGGCCGAAAGCGGATGCGCGCCTGGCTGCGGGACGGGATCGGCGGCTACGAGGAGAACCACGACGATCTGCCCGGCGACGGCACCTCCCGGCTCAGCGCCTACATCCGCTGGGGCTGCGTCTCGCCGCTCGAGCTGGCGAGCGAGGCCAAGCGGCGGCGGGGCGGCGGGGCCTTCGTGCGCCAGCTCTGCTGGCGGGACTTCCACCACCAAGTGCTGGCCGCGACCCCGTCCCTGCCCAGCCGCGACTACCGGCCGCGCCGCGACCGCTGGTCGCGCTCGCAGCGGGCGCTGGAGGCCTGGCGGGAGGGCCGCACCGGCTACCCGCTGGTCGACGCGGCGATGCGCCAGCTCCGCGGGGAGGGCTTCATGCACAACCGGGCGCGGATGACCGTCGCCTCCTTCCTCTGCAAGGACCTCTACGTCGACTGGCGCGCCGGCGCCTGGCACTTCTGGGACCTGCTGACCGACGGCGAGATCGCCAACAACGCCGGCAACTGGCAGTGGATGGCGGGGACCGGCAACGACACCCGCCCCAACCGCGTCCTCAACCCCGTCCGCCAGGCGCAGCGGTTCGACCCCGACGGCGCCTACGTGCGCCGCTACCTGCCGGAGCTGGAGTCGGTGCGCGGCAAGGCGATCTTCGAACCGTGGCGGATGGAAGGCTTCGACCGCCTCGACTACCCGCCGCCGCTCGTCGATCACGACGAGGCGGCGGCGGCGTTCAAAGCCGCGCGCGGCGGCTGATTCGGGTCATTTGGCCTCGACGATCAGCCCTGTTGGCGCGGCGACTGTGAAGTCGGCTTTTATCCGTGCCGGGCCGCAGACCGGGCGTTCGACGTTCGCCAGCACTTCAACCGACGCATAGCCGGTAGCGGAGGTAGCGCCTTTCAGCGTGCCGAAATACCCGTTGACCACCGCCGCGCACTGGAAGTTCAGGAATGTGTCTTTGAAGTTGAATTTCAGGCCGCTGACGTACAGCGTGCCGTTTGTGGTCCCGGCGATGTGCCGCACTTCGAATTTTCCTTTCGTTTCGATGGTCATCGTGTCGGTGCAGGTGCTGAATTTCACGGTCGAAAGCGCTCCGAGCGGATGGGTGGTTTCTCCCCCCGGCGATTCGGTTTTGCCGGCCAGTTCCGTTTCCGTGCATGTCGAGATGACGAACGGGCTGCCCCACGTGTCTTCGATGAGCAGGTTGCCCGCTGTCGGTGCCAGCGTCAGTCGCAATTCGGTGCCGACACCCAGTGTGTCGTTGGGGCTCGGTGTTGTGTACTTGTAGAGCTCGGTCGCCGAGGCGGAACCGACCCCCCAGACGGCCATTGTCGCCAGCAACACCATCGCGCCCAGGCCCAGCTTCCTCAGGTGATTCATCTGCGGTCTCCTTGTTCTTGGGTACTGCTTTCCTCAGAATTTCCTGAGCATACTCGGGCATCGCCCAAATAGGATCGGCGGATGGGACGGCTCTCCGTCATCCTCGGCAGCAACGCGCTCGGTCCGGGCGGCGAGGAGATCGCGGCTGCCGCTGCGGCGCAGGGGGCGGCGATCGTGCAGCGGCATGGCGCCGAGGACGGAAGCTTCCTCCTCCCCCACGCAATCGACCACACGGCGAACCTGCGGCCGCTGCTCGAGCAGGGGTGCGACCGGGTGCTGGCGATCGGCTCGGTCGGCTCGCTGCGACCCGAGGAGCTCGGCGTCGGCAGCCTCGTCTGCCCCGACGACTTCATCGCCCTCGACCACGGCGACTCGATCTACGAAGACGCCAGGGCCCACTCGGCGCCCGCGTTCGATCCGATCTGGCGCGAGGAAGTGATCACCGCCTGGAGCGAGGGCGGGCAGGCCCCCCGCGACGGCGGCGTCTACTGGCAGGCCCGCGGGCCGCGCTTCGAGACCCCGGCCGAGATCCGGCTGATGGCGGCCCACGCCCACGTGGTCGGGATGACGATCGCCTCCGAGTGCGTCGTCGCCGGCGAGCTCGGCCTCGCCTATGCCTCCCTCTGCGTGGTCGACAACCTCGCCAATGGGCTCGGCGAGGGCGAGCTCGGCGTCGCCGAGCTGGAAGCCGACCGGCTGATCAACGCCGAGCGCCTGCGCGAGGGCCTGGCGGCGGTGCTGCCGCGCCTCGGGGCGGTGGGCCGATGACATTCGTCTGTTCCTTATTGGTGCCCTGCACGGATAAAGAACAGACGAATGGGGGTTGTGCGTGGGATTGACGGTCGAGAACGCGGTGCTTGACGGAGAGCGCGTCGGGGTGCGCTGCGTGGACGGCGCGATCGCGGCGATCGGGGCCGACGTCGCTGCCCAGCCGGGAGACGAGGTACTCGACGCCCGCGGCGCCCACCTGGTGCCGCCGCTGGTCAACGGCCACACCCACGCGGCGATGACCCTCTTCCGCGGCTCCGGCGGCGACCTGCCGCTGATGCCCTGGCTGGAAGAGAGGATCTGGCCGGTCGAGGCCAGGCTCGACGACGAGGACGTCTACCGGGGCGCCCGCCTCGCCTGCGCCGAGATGCTGCGCAGCGGCACGACCCGCTTCTGGGACATGTACTGGCACCCCGCGGCGACGGCGCGGGCGGTGAGCGACGCCGGGATCAGGGCGACGATCGGGGCGCCGCTCTTCGACCTCCACGGCAGCCCCGTGGAGCTTCGCGAGGCGGCGCACCGCGGGCTCGAGGAGCTCGCCGACTTCGGCCCGGAGATCACCCCCGCCCTCGCCCCGCACGCGATCTACACCGTCAGCGAAGAGTCGCTCGGCTGGATCGCCGAGCTCAGCGCCGAGCGCGACTTGCCCGTCCAGATCCACCTCTCCGAGACCGAGGGGGAGGTCCAGGACTGCCTCGCCGAGCACGGCGCCCGCCCGGCCTTCTACCTCGACCGCCTCGGGCTGCTGAGCGAGCGCACCGTCATCGCCCACGGCGTCTGGCTCGACCCCGAGGAGCTGGCCCTGGTCGCCGAGCGCGGCGCCACCGTGGTCGCCAACCCGGTCGCCAACATGAAGCTCGCGGTCGGCGGCGTCTTCCCGTACCCCGCCGCGCGGAGCGCGGGCGTGGCGGTCGGGCTCGGCACCGACGGCGCCGGCTCGAACGACTCGCTCGACCTGCTCGCCGACCTCAAGGCCTTCGCCCTCGCCCAGAAGCACGCCGCCGGCGACCCGACCGCGATCGACGCAGGCGAAGCCTGGGCCGTTGCCACCGGCTCCGGCGCCCCGCGCCTGGGCGCCACCAAGCTCGAGAGCGGTGCCCCCGCCGACTTCCTCCTCCTCGACCCCCGCTCGCCGGAGCTGGGGATCGGCGACCTCACCGCCGGGCTCGTCTACGCCGCCTCCGGAGCGACCGTCGACACCACCGTCGTCGCCGGCCGGGTGCTGATGCGCGGCGGCGAGCTGCCGGGCTTGGAGGAAGTGGTGGTTACAGCAGCCGAGCGAGCGGGAAGACTGGGGCTGTGAACGAGCCCGGGGCCTCCTCCGTCCGCTACGACGAAGCGACGAAGCGGTACGGCGACTCTTCGGCGCCGGCCGTCGACAGGCTCAGCCTCGAGGTCCCGGCCGGGGAGATCTGCGTCCTCGTCGGCCCCTCCGGCTGCGGCAAGACGACGGCGATGCGGATGGTCAACCGCACGGTCGAGATCAGCGAGGGCGACGTGCTGATCGGCGAGCGCTCGGTGCGCGATCGCGAGCCGGCCCAACTGCGGCGGGAGATCGGCTACGTGATCCAGCAGATCGGCCTCTTCCCCCACCGCACGATCACCGAGAACATCGGCGCCGTCCCGCAACTCCTCGGCTGGAAGAAGGAGCGGATCCGCCAGCGCTCCGGAGAGCTGCTGGACCTGATCGGCCTCGACCCCGAACTCGGCGACCGCTACCCGGCACAGCTCTCCGGCGGCCAGCAGCAGCGGGTCGGCGTCGCCCGGGCGCTGGCGGCGGACCCGCTGGTGATGCTGATGGACGAGCCCTTCGGGGCGATCGACCCGATCAACCGCGAGCGCCTGCAGAACGAGTTCCTCCGCCTGCAGGCGGAGATCCGCAAGACCGTCCTCTTCGTCACCCACGACATCGACGAGGCGATCAAGATGGGCGACCGGATCGCGGTGATGCGCGAGGGCGGCCGGGTCGAGCAGTACGCGACCCCGGCGGAGCTGCTGATGGCGCCGGCCAACGAGTTCGTCGAGGACTTCGTCGGCGCCGACCGGGCGCTGAAGCGGTTGGCGCTGATGCGGGTCCGCGACATCAACCTCTGGGAGGCGCCGCTGGCGCACGTCGGCCAGGCGACGGGCGAGGTGCGGGCCAAGCTCGCCGGCCCGGAGGTCGAAGTGCCCTACCCGCTGCTGGTAGACGGCGAGCGCCAGCCGCTCGGCTGGCTCAGCGAGCGCGACCTCGCCGCCGACGTCGTCCCCGGCCGGCCCGACTCGCCGCTGGGGCCGGTGCTCGAGCTCGACGACGTGATGCGCGACGCCCTTGCCGACCTGCTCCAGGGCGAGGCCCAGTACGCACCGGTGGTCGACCACGCCGGCCGGATCGCCGGCGTCCTCTCGGTCGAGATCATCTCCGAGTTCCTCGCTTCGCCGGAGGCCAAGAGCGAGGAAACCCCAGCCGTGGAGCGGCCGCATGATTGACCCGTTCGTGCTCGCCGCGGGTGGCCAGGTAGGCGGTGACTTCTTCCGCGAACGCGAAAGCGGGACGCTGCCCTGCCAGGCGCAGCCGGACCACGTCTTCTGCTTCGACTGGGCAAGGGAAAACATCGAGCGCTTCGAGACGCCGACCGTGCAGCACCTGCAGATCGTCGTCCCGGCGCTCCTGATCGGGTTCGTCTTCGCCTTCGTCCTGGCGCTGCTCGCCCACCGCAACAGGTGGCTGCAGCCACCGCTGCTCGCCGCCACCGGCATCCTCTACACGATCCCCAGCATCGCCTTCTTCTTCCTGCTGCTGCCGGTGACCGGGCTCGGCCGCGACACGGCGATCATCGTCCTCGCCGCCTACACCCTGCAGATCATCTTCCGCAACACGGTCCTCGGGCTGAACAACGTCCCGGACTCGGTCAAGGACGCGGCCCGCGGGATGGGCCTGACCCAGCGTCAGATCCTCTGGAAGGTGGAGCTGCCGCTGGCGATCCCGGAGATCATCGCCGGCCTGCGCGTCGCCGTCGTCAGCACGATCGCGATCGCCACCCTGGCCGTCCTGATCAGCGCCGGCGGGCTGGGCACGCAGATGTACGGGGCCAACCTCACCTTCCCGACCAGCATCATCATCGCCGCCGCGATCGTGATGCTGATGGCGCTCGCCTTCGACGCGATCCTGCTCCTGGTCCAGCGGCTCACCACCCCCTGGCGCAAGGCGGCGCAGGCGTGATCGCCCAACTGCCCCTCGCCTCCTTCGCCGGGGCGATCGAATTCATCTTCAGCCCGCAGGAATCGAGCGTGACCGGGGGCAAGAAGGTCGGCGGCTTCGACAAGTCGATGGAACTGCTGGTCAAGCACCTGGAGGTGACGGCCCTCGCCCTGGCGATCGCCATCGTCGTCGCCCTGCCACTCGGCCTCTACCTCGGCCATCGCGGCAAGGGCGAGCAGATCGCGATCGGGCTCGGCAACGCGGGCCGGGCGATCCCCGAGCTGGCGGTCATCGCCCTGGTCGCGGTGCTGATCGGCGTCGGCATCCAGAACGTGGCGCCGGTCCTGGCGATCCTCGGCGTCCCGCCGATCCTCAACAACTCCTTCGTCGGCGTCCGGCAGGTCGACCGCGCCACCGTCGACGCCGCCCGCGGCATCGGGATGAGCGAGATGGCGATCGTCCGCAAAGTCGAGCTGCCGATCGCGGTACCGACGGTGATGGGCGGGATCCGCAGCGCCGCGATCGCGATCCTCGCCACCGCGACGATCGCGCCGCTGGCGGGCGTGGAATCGCTCGGCGACTTCATCCTCAACCGCAACGTCTACGGCGAAAACGGGCTCCTGGCCGGGGCGATTCTCGTCGCCCTCCTCGCCCTCACCATCGAGGGCCTGCTCGCCCTCCTCCAGCGGCGCCTTACTTCCGACGGGCTGAAGGTAAAGACTGCGTGAACGTGACTCATCCAAACCACCCCAAGAGGAGGCAATAAGTGAGGACCGACCAGACGAGAGTGCGGGTGCTGCTTGCGGCACTGGCGGCGCTCGCGCTGACGCTCGGCATCGCCGCGTGCGGCAGCAGCGACGACGGCACCACTTCCGGCTCTACCGAAGGTGGCAGCGCCGGGACGATCCAGTCCAATCCTGACAACGCCAAGGTCAGCCTGACGATCGGCTCGAAGAACTTCCCCGAACAGGAAATCCTCGGGGAAATCTACGCGCAGGCCCTGACCGCGGCCGGCTACAAGGTGAAGAGCGCGCTCAACCTCGGATCCGAAACCGTCGCCCTGAAAGCGGTGAAATCGGGGCAGATCTCGGGCTACCCGGAGTACGCCTCGACGGCCCTCACCTCGTTCTTCGGCCTCGAACCCGAAGAAGTGCCCGCCGACGCGAACGAAGCCTGGGAAAAGGCGAACGAAGAATTCGAAGCCGAAGGCCTGGAGGCATTCGAACCGACGCCCTTCGCCAGCGCCAACGCGGTGGGGACGACCAAAGAGACCGCCGACAAATACGAACTCGAGACCGTCTCCGACCTCGAAGGCGTCTCCGAAGAACTGTCGCTCTACGGGTCGCCCGAGTGCCGCCAGCGGATCGACTGCCTCGCCGGGCTGGAAAAACTGTACGGCCTGAAGTTCAAGTCGTTCACCCCGGTCGACATCGGGCTCCGCTACACGGTGCTGGAAAAGGGCCAGGCGGATCTCTCGATCCTCTTCACCACTGACCCCCAGCTCTCGGCCGAGAGCGACAAGTTCGTGATCCTCGAAGACGACAAGGAAGTCTTCCCGGCCGGCAACATCATCGTCGTGACCGAGAAATCGGTGGCCGAAGAAGCGGGGCCGGATTACGAAGAGACGATCCTCGAGGTCCAGAAAGGGCTCGACCTGGAAGTGATGCAGGAGCTTGATGCTCGGGTGGAACTGGAAAAGGAAACGCCGAAGCAGGCTGCCAAGGCGTACCTCGAATCGGCTGGGTACATCGGTTAGTTAGCTAGTGCGAGGAGGCCGGTGGGGGTGCCCCGGGAGCACCTCCGCCGGCCGAATCGTTTTTTGGCTGGCGCCTCGGGCCGCTCCTGGCCGGCTCCGTGCTGAGTACCCGGGGCACCCCCACCGGCCTCCTCTCAGGCCACAGCGTGCTCCCCAGTGGAGGGTTCATGGCGGCCTTTGATGTGGGCGAAGCTGATGTGGGCGGCCCAGGCGGCGGTTAGGCCTGAGATGCCTGCGAGCACGAGCGTCACGCGGGGGTCGTAGGACTGGGCTAGCCAGCCGGTTAGGGGGGCTCCTATGGGGGTTGAGCCTAGGAAGACGACGGAGTAGAGGGCCATTACTCGGCCTCGCATCTCCGGGATGACTGCCAGTTGGAGGGTGGAGTTGATCGTTGCGGCGAAGGTGACGGCTGCGGCGCCGAGGACGGCGAGCATGACGATCTCGAGGGCCAGGCTCGGCATCGCCGCCGCGAGCAGGGCCGAGACGCCGAAGGCGAGCGCGCCGCCGGCGATCAGGCGGGGGCCGGTGCGGCCGCGGTGGCCGTTGACGAGGGCGCCGGCGATCGAGCCGACCGCCATCGCCGAGACCAGGGCGGCGTAGGTCATCGCGCCGGACTCGAAGCTGAACTTGGCGAGCAGCGGCAGCACCACCTGGAAGTTGAAGCCGAGCGTCCCGACCAGGCCCATCAGGGCGAGCGGCACCATCAGCTCCGGCGTGCGGCGGACGTAGCGCAGGCCGGCCCGGATCGCGCCCGGCTCGCGCTCGGCGACCGGCGCGGCGTGCAGGCGATCGGGGTCCATCCCCCACAGCGCCAGGATCATCGCCACGAAGGTGAGCGCGTTGAGGCCGAAGCAGGGGCCGACGCCGACCGTGGCGATCAGCAGCCCCGCCAGCGCCGGGCCGACGATCCGCGCCGCCTGGACGATGACGCTGTTGAGACTGACCGCGTTGACGACGCGGTCGGGACCGACCATCTCGTAGACGAAGCTCTGGCGGGTCGGGTTGTCGATCGCGTTCAGCGAGCCGAAGAGGAACACCGCGACGTAGACCATCCACGGCGTCACGACGCCGGTGGCGGTGACGGCGAAGAGGCCGAACGCGGGGATCGTCATCAGCGCCTGCGTGGCGATCAGCAGCCGCCGCTTGGGGATGCGGTCGGCGAGCAGCCCGCCCCAGGCGCCGATCAGCAGCATCGGCAGGAACTGCAGCGCGGTGGTCAGCCCGACGGCGACGCCGCTGCCGGTGAGCGTGAGGATCACCCAGATCGCCGCGACGGTCTGCATCCAGGTCCCGGAGAGGGAAATCAGCTGGCCGGCGAAGTAGCGACGGTAGTTGCGAACCTCCAGCGAGTTGAACGAGTGACGGAGGGCGGCGCTCACCCTCGGTCGCCCTCCCGCATCCGCTCGAGGATCTCGGCCGCGCGCTCGAGCGTCTCGACCTCCTCGCCGGTCAGCTCGCGCATCCGCTTGGCCAGGTAGGCGTTCTTGCGCCCGCGCAGGCGTCGCAGCCGCTCACGGCCGGCGGCGTTGATGCTGATCAGGGCGCTGCGTCCGTCCTGCGGGTCCCGGGCGCGGTCGACCAGCCCCTCCCGCTCCAGGCAGACCAGCGTGCGGGTGGTAGTCGGCCGCTTGACGCGCTCGATCTCGGCGATCTCACTCGGGGTCAGCGGGCCGTGGCGCTCGATCGTCGCCAGCGCCGCGACCGAGGTCGGGGTCAGGCCGCCGGTCTCCGCCGCCGCCTCCTGGCGCAGGCGCCGGGCGGTGCGGACGATCGCGATGCGCAGGTGCGCGGCGCGCTCGGCGAGGGGGATGTCAGTCGGGTTCATCATTATGATTAGCGTCGGTAATTAGTTTAGCAAACTAGTCGCGTAATCAAATCCCAACACCGGAGGGCTCTCACCTTTTTACGCTTCTGGACGATGGCGGCAAGGGCCGACTTCGACGTGGCGATCGTCGGCGCCAGCCTCTCCGGCTGCACCGCAGCGATCCTCCTCGGCCGGGCAGGCGCCCGGGTCGCCCTGATCGAGAAGAACCCGGACCCCGCCGCCTACAAGCGGCTCTGTTCCCACTTCATCCAGGCCTCCGCGGTTCCGGCCCTCGAACGGCTGGGGTTGATAGAGCCGATCCTCGCTGCCGGCGGGCAGCGGGTGCGCGGGAGAGTCTGGACCAGGTGGGGATGGATCGAGCCGACCGAACGGCCGACTGCCTATGGCGTCAACCTGAGGCGAGAGGTGCTCGACCCGGTGGTGCGAGCGGCGGCGGCCGCGGCGCCCGGGGTGGAGCTGCTGCTTGGCCGGAGCGCGGTGCGACTGCTGCGGGACGACGATCGAATCGCCGGAGTCGCCGTCCGCGCCCCCGATGGCGCCGAGGAGGAGATCCCGGCTCGCCTCACCGTCGGCGCCGACGGGCGCGACTCGCCGGTCGCCGCGCTGGCCGAGCTCAGGGAGCGAACCAGCCCCAACGGCCGGTTCGCCTATGGGGCCTACTTCGAAGGGCCGTTACCGGACTTCGCCCCCGACGCTGGGCTGTGGATGATGGACCCCCAGGTCGCCGCCGCGTTTCCGACCGACAACGGTCTCGTCCTCTATGTCGCGATGCCCACCAAGGACCACCTGCCGAAGTTCAAGGAGGACAACGAGGGGGCGTTGGTGGAGTGGGTGAGCAACATCCCCGAGGCACCCCCGATCCGCGAATCGCGCCGGGTGGGACCGATCATCGGCAAGCTGGACATGACGAACCGGATCCGCGGACCGGTGGCCCCTGGACTTGCCTTGGTCGGTGACGCCGCGCTCGCGGCGGACCCGTTATTCGGGGTCGGCTGCGGCTGGGCCCTTCAATCCGGGGAGTGGTTGGCCGACAGCGTCTCCCCTGCCCTGCGCGGGATCGAGTCCCTGGAAAACGGGCTGCGCCGCTACCGCAAGCGCCACCGCCGTCAGCTGGGCATGCATGCCCGCCTCATCCACGACTATTCCAACGGTCGAAAATTCGACCCCGTCGAACGGCTGATGATCTCCACCGCCGTTCGCGATCCCAAGACGGCCGCGCTCTTCGAGGCGATTGGCACGCGCCGGAAGACGCCGGCGCAAATGTTCCTCCCGATGGCCCGGCGAATCGCCGCCGCCAATGCCCGCCGGCTCGTCGGCCCGGGGGCCGGCTAGGCCGCGAAGCGCGCTTCGGAGCGGGCCTTGGCCTTGGCGGCCTCGATCTCGCGGTTCTTCGGCGGCGCCTTGGTCACGAGCCTGTCCAGCAGCTGCCGGCTGGCCGCGGCCACCGCCTCGACCGCCTCGTCGAATGCTTCGGCGTTGGCCTGCGACGGCTTGGTCGAGCCGCTGACCTTGCGCACGTACTGCAGCGCCGAGGCCTGGATCTCCTCGTCGGTCGCGGGTGGATCGAAGTTGTGGAGGGTTCTGATGTTTCTGCACATGTGTCGATCTTAGAAATCCGGGAACCTCGTCGCTCAATGGAGATCGGCCGATGACCGGCGTCGCCGAGGCACGCGACCGACGATCAAAGACGCGCTCGACTTCAGCGAGAGCGGCCTGCCCTGGGTGGTCAACGCCTACGTCCTCACCTTCGACGGGGGCGGAAGTAACACCAAATGACACGAAAGTGTCATTTCTTTGAGCCAATTCAGTAACGCCTATTGACGGGGTGAAAAGCGCCCCTAGGATCGGCCGCCGGAGGGTGAAGGAGGTGGGTATCTCCAGGCGGATGACAACCGCTCTGCTCGATTAACCACCGGGTCCGGTTCGAGTCCGGCGCCCTCCGCAGAAATACCGCGACAAGCGGGTCGAGGATGGGACGAGTCCGTGCTAACTTGAGGGCGCGGTTGTCAGCCGTCTGCGGGGTGGTTCCCCGCTTCACCAGACTCGACCCGCCCTCGCGGCGGGTCTTGTCGTTTCTGGGGCCAGGACACCTACTCGCGCCGTCGAATCAATCGCGGTGGACCCCAGAGTCGAGCAGCCACCCGTCCACTTCGAACCGGGCATGGACGCCCGTAGCACGCGGGTCGCCGAACGGCTGAAGACGCCGATGCTGATTGCGGCGGCGCTGACGCTGCCGACCGTGGCGATCACCGAGTCCGAGCCGGGGGGGCTGCTGGAGCAGATCGCCGTCGTCCTCAACTGGGTGACCTGGACCGCCTTCCTGGTCGAGTTCGTCGTCATGCTCTCGGTGGTGCCGAACCGGCGGCGCTGGCTGCGGCACCACCCGCTCGACTTCGTCATCGTCTTCTTCACCCCGCCGGTCCTGCCCGCCGGCCTGCAGAGCCTGCGGGTCCTGCGCCTGCTGCGGCTCCTGCGCCTGCTGCGGCTCGCCCAGCTCTCGCGTGAGGTCTTCTCGCTCGAGGGCGTCCGCTACGCCGCGCTGCTGGCGATCCTCTCCGTCGTCGGCGGAGCCGCCCTCTTCGACGCCTTCGAGCAGCGGCAGGACCTCGACTTCTGGGACGACATCTACTGGGCGATCACGACGATGACCACCCTCGGCTCGAACATCGAGCCGAGCACGACCGGCGGCGAGGTCGTCTCGGTCTTCGTCCTCCTGATCGGGATCGGCTTCGTCGCCCTGCTCACCGGATCCTTTGCCCAGCGCTTCCTCGCCCCGGAAATCGCCGAGATCGAGGAGGAGCTGGAGGAGGAGAGCCTCAGCGCCGAGGCGCTGGCGCTGCGCGAACTGAAGAGCGTCCAGGAGCAGCTGCAGGCGCTGGAGATCGCGATCGAGCAGATGGCGAGGCGCACGTAGTCGTCCCCGCAGACCGGGGACCAGTGCGTCAGTCGCCCTTTGCCTGCTCCTCGGCGATCTTCGACTCGAGCTCCTTCATCACGTCGGGATCGCGCAGGGTGGTGACATCGCCGAGAGCCCGGCCCTCGGCGATGTCGCGCAGCAGCCGGCGCATGATCTTGCCGGAGCGGGTCTTCGGCAGGTCGTCGGCCCAGACGATCCGTTTCGGCCGGGCGAATTTGCCGATCCGCTCGGCGACCGTGGCACGGATGCCCTCGACCAGCTCCTCGCTCTCGTCGACGTCCCCGCGCAGGGTGACGAAGGCGCAGATCGCCTGGCCGGTGTCCTCGTCGGATTCGCCGATCACCGCCGCCTCGGCGACGTCGGGGTGGGCGACGATCGCCGACTCGACCTCGGCGGTCGAGAGCCGGTGGCCGGAGACGTTGACGACGTCGTCGATCCGGCCGATCACCCAGAAGTAGCCGTCGGAGTCGCGGCGGGCGGCGTCGCCGACCAGGTAGCGCTCGCGACCGAAGCGGGAGAAGTAGGTCTCGACGAAGCGCTCGTCCTCTTTGTAGAGGCCGCGCAGCATCGAGGGCCAGGGGCGCTCGAGGACCAGCAGGCCCTGCCCTTCGCCGACCGGCTCGCCCTCGCGCTCGTCGACCACCGAGGCTTCGACCCCGGGGAACGGCGTCGTCGCCGAGCCGGGCTTGGTCGCCGTGATCCCCGGCAGCGGCGTGATCATGATCGCGCCCGTCTCCGTCTGCCACCAGGTGTCGACGATCGGGCAGCGGCCGCCGCCGATCACCTCGTGGTACCAGAGCCATGCCTTCGGGTTGATCGGCTCGCCGACCGAGCCCAGCAGCCGCAACGAGGAGAGGTCGTGCTCGGCGGGGAGCTCGGCCCCCCACTTGATGAAGGTGCGGATCGCGGTCGGCGCCGCGTAGAGGATCGTCGCCTCGTAGCGCGCGGCGATCTCCCACCAGATCCCCTTGTGCGGGTAGTCGGGCGCCCCCTCCCACATCACCGAGGTCGCCCCGTTGGAGAGCGGGCCGTAGACGATGTAGGAGTGGCCGGTGACCCAGCCGACGTCGGCGGCGCACCAGTAGACGTCGGACTCGGGCTTCAGGTCGAAGACGTAGCGGTGGGTGGCGGTGACGCCGGTCATGTAGCCACCGGTGGTGTGGAGGATCCCCTTCGGCTTCGCGGTCGAGCCGGAGGTGTAGAGGATGTAGAGCGGGTGCTCGGCCTCCATCGGCTCGGCCGGGCACTCCGGGTCGGCCGCCGCCATCACCTCGTCGTAGAAGACGTCGCGGCCCTCGCTCATCGGGCACTCGATCCCGGTGTGGCGGACGACGACGATCTTCTCCAGCGCGTGGTGGTCGGCCATGTGCTCGTCGACCTGCGGCTTGATCGGCGCCGTCTTGCCTTTGCGGCGGGCGCCGTCGACGGTGATCAGCGCCTTCGCTTCGGAGAAGTCCATCCGCTCGGCGACCGCCTCGGCCGAGAAGCCGCCGAAGACGACGTTGTGGGGAGCGCCGATGCGGGCGCAGGCGAGCATCGCGACCACGACCTCGGGGATCATCGGCAGGTAGATCCCGACCACGTCGCCCTTCTCGACGCCGAGGTCGTTCAGCGCGTTGGCGAAGCGCTGGACGTCGCGGTGCAGGTCGGCGTAGGTGACGTCGCGCTCCTCGCCCTCCTCGCCGCGCCAGTGGTAGGCGACCCGGTCGCCGTTGCCGGCGTCGATGTGGCGGTCGAGGCACTGCGCCGATGCGTTCAGCCGCCCGTCGGCAAACCATTTGTAGAAGGGGGGGTCGGAGTCATCGAGGCCCTGGGTCGGCTCGACGTCCCAGTCGAGCAGCTCCCTCGCCTGCGCCGTCCACCAGGCCTCGGGGTCGGCGGCAGCCTCCTCATAGACCTTCGGGTCCGACCAGAGCGCGCCGGCCCGGAACCCCTCGGGCGGGTCGAATTTCTCGACCCCGAGCATCTGCTCGAGTTTCCCCTCCAAACCCATGCGGGGAAAAGTACCTGAGTAACTACAACCCGGCGGGGTGGCGGGCGACGAACCCTTCGGGCGAGGAGGCCCAGGGGTCGTGCCAGCGGGGGCCGGCGCCGCCGCTGGTGTCGAAGGCGATGCCGGCGACGACCATCCAGGCGTGGCCGGCGTTGGCGTAGACCGTGATCCAGCGGCCGGGGCCGGGTTCGCCCCAGGTCGAGAGGCCGGTCGAGTCGAGCGGGCTTTCCAGCAGGCCGGCGCCGTGCAGGGCGTAGCTGACCGAGCCCGAGCAGTCGTAGCCGGAGGATTCGAACGAGCCGTGGCCGCCGCCCCAGACGTAGGGAGTGGTGGCGATCGCGTTGGCGGCGGAGATCACGTCCTTCACCGCCTGCGGGGCCGAGGCCGGGGCGCTCGCTTCGCTTTCGGTGATCAGCTCCGCTTCCTGGCCCGGGTTGAGCGGCGCCGGCATCTGCCCTTCCGTCGCGTCGCCGCCTTCGGAGGCGAGCTGTTCGGAGATCACCGAGAGGTTGTCGCTGAGCTGGGCTTCGCGCGACTGCAGCGCGTCGAGCGCTTCCTGGCGGGCAGCCTGTTCGGCCTTCAGCTCCTCGAACCCGGCCTGTGCCTCTTCCTTGGCGGCGGTGACCTCGCGCTCCTTGGCAGCGACTTCGTCGCGCGCCGCTTCGATCTTCGCTCGCTGCTCGTCGAGCCGTTCGACCGCGGAGCGGACCTCGTCGCGCAGGTCCTTGACCCGGTCGACGACGGCGTCGTCGTAGGCCTGGATCTGGCGCAGGTATTCGGTCTGCGCCGCCATGTCCGACCAGTCCTCGGATTCGAGGATGGTGTCGACCACGTCCGGCGACCCGGACTCGTAGATCGCGACCAGCCGATCGCCGAGGAGGTCGAGTGATTTGCGCAGCTTCGCCCGCACCCGCTCCAGATGCGCTTCTTCGGCTTCCAGCGCTTCGGTCGCCCGCTTCAGCTCCGCTTCCTTGGCCGCCAGTTCGGCCTCGACCGCTTCCTGTTCCTGGCGCAGGACCGAGACTTCGCCCAGCTTCGCGTCGATCGCCCGGTTCTGTTCGGCGATCGTCGCCGTCAGGTCGCTGCTCTCGGCGCGGACCCCTTCCAGCTTGTCGCGCGTCTGTTCCAGTTTTTCCTGCGGGTCGGCCGGGGCGGTTTCCGCCCAGGCGAGGGCCAGCGCGCAGATGGCGGCGAAAAGCAGCGCGGCAAGGACCAGGGCACGGCGCCGCGCCGCGCTCGTAGAGGAGCTGAACAGCACGGCGGCGCAGGCTAGCGGAGCCGCCTAAAGCGGCTGCAAGTGGTCGATAACCCGCAAGTTACCTTGCAATTTGCGGGTATTGGAGGAGTCCGGAGGCCGCTCACGACGACCCCCGGACCCTGACTGGATCAGGCCAGCAGCTTGGCCTTCGCCTGGTCGAACTCCTCCTGGCTGAGGTCGCCTTTGGCCTTCAGCTCGGAGAGCTTGTGCAGCTCGTCCGCGGACGAGCCGGCGCCGGCCTGCTCCCGCACGTATTCGTCGAAATGCTTTTTCGCGTCGGCCTGGGCCTTGATCGTCCGATCGCGCATGCCGCTGCCGCGGGCGATCAGGTAGATCAACGACGCCAGGAAGGGAATCAGGACCAGGAACAGGCACCACCCCGCCTTGCCCCAACCCGAGAGCTCGTGGTCACGGAAGAGGTCGGTGAGGATCGTGATCAGGATCCAGATCCAGATCACGAAGAAGAACACCTCGAGCGCGATGAGGAGGAGTTCCCCAAAGCTGACGTCGGCGATTGGGAGCGGCACGTTGGTTCCTTTCGTGGGACTACTTGGTTTGGATTCTCATTGCAAAAAGCACAATTGCAACTGAGGTGGCCAGATTGAGGCTGGAGACACCCTCTCGCATCGGGATCGAGATGCGCGCCTCGGCCCGCTCGAAGACCTCGCCGCTGAGCCCGTGGCGCTCGGTGCCGAAGGCGAGGACGGCGCGGTCCGGCAGCCGCTCGGGCGCCAGCTCCTCTCCCTCGGGGTCGATCGCCAGCAGCGGCCGGTCGCTCGGCGGCAGCGAATCGGCCCTGGCGACCGGGAGCGCGAACTGCAGGCCGGCCGCGCCGCGCACCGCGTCGGGGTGCCAGGGGTCGTTCTCGCCGGTGGCGATCAGCGCCGCCGACCCGGCCGCCGCCGCGACCCGGATGCAGGCACCAATGTTGCCCATGTTGCGCGGTTGCTCGAGCAGCACCGCCGGCGCCGGGCCCGGATCCGCCAGCGCCGCGGTGAGGTCGACCCGCGGCCGGCGGGCGATCGCGGCGACGCCGGTATGGGGAACCAGCGGCACCAGGTCGGCCAGGGTCTCCTCGTCCACCGCCTCGGCCCGGCCGGCGATCTGCCCCGCCAGGTCGGGCGCCAGCTCGGCCGCCATCGCCTCCAGGGCGGGCGGGTCCACAGCCACCGCCTCGACCAGCTCGGCGCCGAACCGCAGCGCGTGCTTCAGCGCGTGGAAGCCCTCGACGACGGTCAGCTCGGGATCGCGGCGAGCGGTGCGGAAGCGCACGGCGCGTTCGTGCTCTTCGCGGCCCATCCGCGAATCATTACCGGCTCAGCTGGCCAACTGCGCCTGGGCGAGCTGGTTGCGGCCGCTCGCCTTCGCCAGGTAGAGCGCCTCGTCCGCGCGCCGCAGCAGGTCGTCGATCGACTCCGCGTGGTCCCAGAGCGCGAGGCCGGCCGAGCAGGTCTGCCCCATCGGTGTTGTCCGCCGCAGCCGCTCGACGATCTCCGCCGCCTGCTCGGGGTCGGTGTCGGGCAGGAGCACGAGGAACTCCTCGCCGCCGAAGCGGACGATCGTGTCCTCCCCTCGCAATACCGAATCCCACGCCTTGGCGCAGGCCCGCAGCACTTCGTCGCCGGCCAGGTGGCCATGGGAATCGTTGTAGTTCTTGAAGTGGTCGATGTCGAGGATCGCGACGCTGAGCGGCGAGAGCGAGCGGCGGGCGCGGGCCATCGCCCGCGGAAGCTGTTCCTCCAACGCCCGCCGGTTCGGCAGCCCGGTGAGGGAGTCTTGGCGGGCCATGTCCTGGACCTGGCCGAGCAGCTCCTCGCGTTCGGCCTCGATCCCCTTGATCTCGGTGATGTCGGCGGCGCGGGCGTAGATCAGAGACTCGTCGGGCGAGAGCTGGGAGCTCCAGCGCAGCCAGTGCCAGCTGCCGTCCTTCGCCTGGTAGCGGTTTTCGAAGGAGAGGGTTTCGGCGCCTTCGAAGAGGCCGACGGCCTCGGCTTCGGTGCGCTCGCGGTCGTCGGGGTGGACCCGCTCGACGAAGGGGACCGTGCGCAGCTCGTCGAGGTCATAGCCGAGGTAATGCGTCCAGGCATCGTTCAGCTCGACGAAGTAGCCGTCCGTGTTGGCGGTGCAGAGCATGTCGCGCGAGAGGTCGAAGAAGTGCCGGGCCCGCTCGTCGGCACGGGCTCGGCGGGCGACGATGCCGGTGATCAACAGCATCACCACGGTGAGTGAGATCAGGGTGAAGAGCCAGCGGGTGAGGGGGGAGTAGCCGGCGGTGTTCTCGACCAGCAGGAGGGTGAGGCCATAGGCGACCAGCAGCCAGGCGAGGTGGGCAGCGGCGATCCGGCGGGGGAAGAAGCAGGAGGTGACCAAAGTCGACCAGACGAAGATCGTTCCGTACTGGCCGACGGCGATGCCGCTCTCGTAGATCAACAGGCAGGTGGCGGCCGCGACCCCTGCGAGGATCAGGTGCAGGGCGGATTCCGGCAGCCGCGAAGCGAGGGGCCAGAGGATCGCGCCGGCAACCGCCATCGCCAGCGCGGTGAAGCTGAGCGCCACATGGTCGGCGCCGCTCGGGTGAGGGAGAACGAGGGAGAGGGCGACGAGGCCTGCGCCGGCGACGAGCAGCGCAGCCGTGGCTCGCACCCGCGTCAGCGAGGGTGGCCGGATGCTTACCCGATTTTGGGGAGGCGACATGCCGGGGGCATCGGCAAAATCTTGTGTTTCCTTTAGCCGCGCACGACCTGGAACTGGCTCATCAGTCCATGGTCCTCATGGTCGAGCATGTGGCAGTGGACGACGAACTTCCCGGTGTGGTCGGCGAAATGACCGGCAAGGAGAATTTTTTCGTTGGGGTAGACGAAGAACGTCTCCTTGAGGCAGTCTTCCCACGGCGGCGGCGGCTTGCCGTTGCGCCTCAGCAGGTACCAGTCGGTGTGGTGCAGGTGCATCACGTGGGCGACGTTGGTCCTGTTGACGATCTCCCAGGTCTCGGTCGAGCCCAGCTTCGGGAAGGCGTCGGCGTAGGCGGGGTTGAAGGTGCGGCCGTTGATCCGCCAGGTGGTCTTGAAGAAGCCGCCGATCGTCACCTCCCAGCGGTGGTCCGGCTCGAGCTCGGCCTGACGGGTCCAGGCGGGCAGCGGCCGCAGGTGGCGGGGCACTCTGCTGCGGTCAGGAACACGGGGGGTTCCCACCTGGAACTGCATCAAGGCGCCGCCGTAGGTGTGGGCGCCGCTGGGGTTGCGGCCGCCGTGGCGCTTCGTGCTGCGCAGTTCGACGCTCTCGCCGCGAGCGGCGGAGAAGTCGACGATCACCTCGACCCGCTCGGCCGGCCCGAGGAGGATCTCGCGGCGGCGGATCGGCTTCGGCATCAGCCCGCTCTCGGTGGCGATCTGGATCATCGAGGCGCCGCCCGTGAGCTGGAGGTTGAAGCTGCGGAAGGAGGAGACGTTGAGCAGGCGCAGTCGGTAGCGGCAGGGGTCGACCCGGTGGTGGGGCATGAAGGCGCCGTTGACGAGGATCGTCTCGGCGAGGATCCCGTCGGCCGGAGGCCGACGGTCGTCCTCGAACGGGTCGGTGAGCTGGTTGCGGCGGTCGAAGGTGCGGTCGCAGATCATCAGCGGCAGGTCGTGAGCCCCCTCCGGCAGCGGCAGCGAGTCCTCGAACTCGTCGTCGACGATCCACATCCCGGCCAGCCCTTTCCAGACGTGGGGCGCGGTGCGGTCGAGGCGGTGGTCGTGGTACCACTGGAACGAGGCCCGTTCGGGGCGGCCGTCCTCGACCAGGTCGTAGACGTAGGTCTTACGCCCGCCGGGCTCGATCAGCGTGTCGTTGCCCGACTCGAGCGCCGAGAGGCCGCGCGGGATGCGGCAGTACAGGGAGACCGGCTGGGCCTTGGTGAGGCCGCCGGGCTGGCCGTCGAACTGGGTGCGGTTGTGGCCGCCGTGGAGGTGGACCGAGAGCTCCCCCGCCTGCGCCGGCAGCTCGTGGTGGAAGGTGACCTTGGTGCGCCGGCCGGCGCGGCGGCGGATCGTCGGCCCGGGAAAGCTGCCGCCGTAGGTCCAGAGCTTCGTCTTCGGCCCGGGCAGGATCTGCTGCTCGGCCTCGCGGATCCCGATCCGGATGTGGTCGTCGCGCAGGACCGGCGGGATCGGCAGGCTGGCGCGGAACGGGGTTGCCGCCAGCGCCGGCGGCGGCTCCGCGGTCAGCGGCACGAGGCCGCCGCTCCTGCCCCGGACGGGAAGGAGCGCGGCTAGGGCGCCGCCGCCCAGGATGCCGAGAAAGGCTCGGCGGCCGAAGCGGCGGCGCGGTGCTGAGGACTCTCCAGTCGTGCCGTTAGCTGGTCGGCGTGGGCAGCGGGACGACCGGTGCGTCGACGTCCACCTTGCCCTGCATCCAGGGATGGACAGCGCACATGTAATAGAGGGTCGTGCCGGCCGCGGCGGTGACTTCCTGGCTGAAGGTCTCACCCTTCTTTTCGGTGAACCAGGAATCGCCCTTCTTGGTGGCGCTGCCGGCGGTGCTCCAACCGGCGGCGCCGGCTTTGGCCGGGTTTTTCGTGATCTCTTCGGTTTTCGGGTTGAAGCCGTGCCAGATCGCGATCGCGAGGCAGATGTGCTTCGGCGTGAAGCAGTTCTTCCGCGCTTTCGGGGTCTTCGGCAGCGAGCCCTTGGTGACCAGCGAGAAGGTGTGCGGGCCGACCTGTTTCGGGTTCGTGTCGTTGACGATTTCCAGCTGGTCGCCGACGGTGACCGATTGCGGTCCGACGAACTTCAGCTTCCCTTTGGTCAACTCGATGTCGACCTTCTGGGTGACACCGGTGGGCGTCGCGGCGGTGGCGAGGCCGGAGCCGGCGAGGACGAGGACCGCCGTCGATGCGGCGAGAGCCACTGCCCGCAGGGGGGCGCGGCGGGAAAGCTTGCTGTGCAAAGCGTGCCTTTCTCTGAATGCTTGCTGAACGATCGGGGCTTCGCCCCTTGGCCGACGTGTCACGGTATTACGCCAATCGGGCGAGTTCAACGATCGGGCCGTTCTCCTACTCGCTTTTGGGGCGATTCCGGCCCCGGTAACCTTGATCCTCGCCAGTGCCAAGTTTTCTCCACACCTGCTACCGCATCGGCGACATCGAGCGCTCGGTCGGCTTCTACGAGAAGCTCGGCTTCGAGGAGGTGCGCCGGATGCCGATCGGCGACGAGGCGATCAACGTCTTCATGGCGATGCCCGGCGAGGACCCGCGCCTCGAGCTCACCTACAACCACGGCGTCACCGAGTACGAGCACGGCACCGGCTACAACCACATCGCCCTCGGCGTCGAGGACCTCGACGGCACCCTCGACCGCCTCTCGAGCCTCGGCATCGACCCCGAAAAGCCGCCCTACCGCCCCGGCGGCCGCACCGAGGGCCACCGCATCTGCTTCGTCCGCGACCCCGACGGCTACCGCATCGAGCTGATCGGGGAGTAGCCGGGACCCGGATGCCGGGGGACGCGCGCCTCGGCAGGCGACCGCCCCCCGCCCAACGTCACCTGAGATCGCTCAGTGCGGTCCCGGGCAGTGGGGATGGTCGTTGGAACTGTCGCACGGCCCGCTGTTCGGGTGGAAGTGGCCGGAGTTGCCGGCCGAGTTCGGCCCGCCGAATGCAGCTGCCGGTCCGACCGCCATCAGAGCGATCGCTGCGGTGAGAGCCGCCACCTTCCGGATGCGCATGCTCATCGTTACCTCCTTCTTCGCCGGGGACCGGTCGCCCTGAAGAAAAGGGCCCGAGGCGAGTTTCGTATTGGAAGCCGCTACCCGTACATCCGTCGACTAATCGTTTGAGACCCACTCCGACAGGGAATTGTGGATGTCCGCGAAATTGCTCAGCCCGGGCTGACGCCGCCACCGGCCGGGGGCGATGGCGTCGGGGATGGAGTGGGTTCGGGCGTCGGTTCGGGCTCCGGGGTGTCTTCTTCGCCGCCTTCGTCGCCGCCCTTGCCCTTGTCCTTCGAGTCTTCGCTTTCTTCTTCTCCGCCTTCGTAGCTTTCTTCTTCTTCTTCGTAGCTGTTGTAGGTGCTCGAAGAGGTGTGGTCGCTGTCGAGGCCTTCGAGGTCGGGCGCCGAGCCGGTCTCGAATTCGGGGCAGTCCCCTTCGACGGCTTCCGACATGTAGTTGGCCCAGATCGGACCGGCGGTGGGACCGCCGAAGCCGGTGTATTCGCGGGTGGTCGGGTGGCCGACCCAGACGGCGGTGGAGAAGAGCGGGGTGTAGCCGACGAACCAGGCGTCGGAGAGCTCCTCCGAGGTACCGGTCTTGCCGGCGGCGTCGGTGCAGCCCATCGAGGTGTAGCCGGCGCCGGTGCCCTGCGTGATCACGCCCTCGAGGATGCGCGTCACTTCGTAGGCCTGGCCCTCGCTGAGGACGCGTTCGCCGGAGTCTTTCTCGAAGTCGTCGACCTTGCCGTCGGGGAACTCGACTTTGCTGACGGCGGTCGGGTCGTGATGGACGCCGCCGCTGGCGAGGGTCGCGTAGGCGTCGGCCATTTCCAGCGGGGTGACGCCGATCCCGAGACCGCCGATCCCCTCCGCCGGGACCGACTGCAGCGGCGATTCGATCCCCATTTCCTGCGCCATCTGGGTCACGTTTTCGGGGCCGACGTCGAGGTCGAGCTGGGCGTAGACGACGTTGACCGAGTGCCAGGTCGCGCTTTCGAGGTCGTAGGTCCCGCCCCCCTCGCCCTCGGAGTTGTTGACCGTCCAGGTGCCGCCGCCGGGGATCTCGAGGGTCTTCGGCGAGGTGCCGTCGTAGTAGGTGGAGCCGGGATCGATCCCCTCCTTCACCGCGGTGGTGAGGACGATAGTCTTGAACGACGATCCGGGCTGCCGGCGTGCCTGCCAGGCGTAGTTGAACTGGCTTTCGTCGGCGTAGCCTTCGGTCGAGGCGAGGGCGACGATCGCGCCGTTCTTCGGGTTGACCGAGGCGAGGCCGGCCACGGGGCCGCCTTCGGGGTAACAGACGTAGCAGTAGTTTTCGACCGCGTATTCGGCCTTCGACTGCAGGTCGGGGTCGATCGTCGTGTACGCCTTCAGCCCGCCTTTGCGGACGGTGTTGATCCCGTACTCCTCGATCAGTTCGTTCTGCACCAGGTCGAAGAGGAACGGGTCCTTGATCACCTGGTACTTGTCGCCGGGGTCGAGGCCCAGGCCACGAGTTCGTGCCTCGCGGTACTCGTCGCCGGTGATGTAGCCCTGCTCGTTCATCACCAGCAGCACCTCGTTGCGTCGCTTCAGCGCCGCTTTCGGGTCGAGGAAGGGGTTGTATTCGGAGGGCGCCTGCGGCAGGCCGGCGAGCAGAGCCGCCTCGGTCAGGTCGAGGTTCTTCGCCGGCTTGGAGAAGTAGGTCTGCGAGGCGGCCTCGGCGCCGACAGCGGTCTGCCCTTCGACCGTCCCGTAAGGGGCGCTGTTGAGGTACTGGGTCAGGATCCAGTTCTTGTCGTGGGCTTCCTCGAGCTCGACCGCGAGCGAGGCTTCGATCAGCTTTCGCTTCAGCGTGTTTTCCGGGTTGTGGATGTAGAGGTTGCGGACCAGCTGCTGGGTGATCGTCGAGGCGCCCTGCACGGCGGCGCCGGCCTGCAGGTCCTTCCAGGCGGCGCGGGCGATGCCTTCGTAGTCGAGGGCGCCGTGCTCGTAGAAGTTCTTGTCCTCGATCGCGATCGTCGCGTCGCGGAGGACCTGTGGCTGGGACTTTTCCGGCAGCGGCTGGCGCACGTTTTCGGAGCGGATGAACCCGATCAGGCTGCCGTCCGCCGCGTAGATCGCCGAGGAGCGGCCCTTCTGGACCGGCTTCAGGCTGGAGAGCGGCGGCGCCGAGTTGTAGATGTTGATCGCCCAGGCCGCCGCGATTCCACCGGCGATCGTCACAAGCGCGGCGAGGATTCCCAGCGGGATCGCGACCTTGTGCCAGATGGGATGGTGCGGCTTGCGACGCCGCCTGCGGACCCGCGTGGCCATTCGCCGCTGATTGTAGGGAGGGTCGGCGCTCGGCCCCCCGGCTGGCCGGGGGCTCGCAATCCCGCTTGCCGTCCCGATAGGCTCGCCGCCGCAGGCTCTGTCAAGGGGTACGAGGGAGGAAAAGTGAAACTGGTAATCGGGATCGTTCGCCCCGAGCAGGCGAACCATGTCCTCGAGGCGCTGCACCGGGCCGAGGTCCGAGGCTTCTCGATGAGTCGCGTCCAAGGGCACGGCGGCGAGATGGACCGGGTCGAGACCTACCGCGGCACGACCGTGCAGATGGGCCTCTCGGAGAAGATGAGGTTCGAGGTCGCCGTCTCCGACGACTTCGTCGACAAGACCGTGGGAGCGCTCTGCGAAGGCGGCCGGACCGGCGAGGTCGGCGACGGCAAGATCTTCGTCGTGCCGCTCGACCACGCGGTGCGGATCCGCACCGGGGACAGCGACGAGGGCGCCGTGACGCCGGTGAGCAAATGAGCGGCGGCATCGACACCGGGGATACCGCCTGGATGCTGATCGCCACCGCGCTGGTGCTGCTGATGACGCCGGCGCTGGGGCTCTTCTACGCCGGGCTGGTGCGCTCGAAGAACACCCTCAACACCTTCATGATGAGCATCGCCGCGATCGCGGTCGCGACCGTTACCTGGGCGACGGTCGGCTACTCGCTCGCCTTCGACGGCGACGGCGCGCTGATCGGCGGGCTCGGCAACGCCTTCATGCAGGGCGTCGACTTCGCCCCGCGGGAAGGGACGACGATCCCGGAGCTCGTCTTCTTCGCCTTCCAGGCGACCTTCTGCATCATCACCACGGCGCTGATCTCCGGCGCGGTCGTCGAGCGGATGCGGTTCGGGCCGTTCCTCGTCTTCGCGGCGCTGTGGTCGGTGCTGGTCTACGCGGTAATGGCGCACTGGGCCTTCGGCGGCGGCTGGCTGATCGGGCGCGGCACGCTCGACTTCGCCGGCGGCGTCCCGGTCGAGATGGCCTCCGGCTTCTCTGCCCTGGCGGCGGCCCTGGTGGTCGGCGCGCGGAAGGACTACGGCCGCCAGGCGCTCCTCCCGCACAACGCGGTCTACGTGCTGCTCGGGGCCGGCCTGCTGTGGTTCGGCTGGTTCGGGTTCAACGGCGGCAGCGGCTTCTCGACCGGCCAGGGCAGCGTCCTCGCCTTCACCAACACGCTGCTCTGCCCAGCGGCGACGCTGGTCGTCTGGTTCGGCCTCGACCTGATGCGGGGCCGCAAGGTGACCGCGATCGGCGCCGCCACCGCGATCATCGTCGGCTGCGTCCTGATCACCCCGGCGGGCGGCTACGTCAGCCCCGGCTGGGCGATGCTGCTCGGCGCGCTGGGGGCGATCCCCAGCTACGGGATCATCGTCTGGCGCACGCGGACCCGGGTCGACGAGACGCTCGACGTGCTCGCCGCCCACGGCACCGCGGGCTTCTTCGGGATCCTCTTCATCGGCTTCTTCGCCCAGGAGGCCTGGAACGGGGTCTCCGACGGCCTCTTCTACGGCAACGCGGCCCAACTGGGCGACCAGGCACTGGCCGCGTTGGCAGCCCCGGTCTACGCCTTCGTAGCCACCTTCATCCTCCTGAAGGCGATCGGCGCGGTCATGCCGCTACGAGCAACGGACCGCGAGGAGGCCATGGGCATGGATGTCGTCCAGCACGGCGAGGAGGCCTACATAACTGGGGAGGGAGCAATCTTGCTCTTACCTGATGACCACGAGAAGGTCGCGGTGCCAGTCGCCGACCCCGGCTGAGCCAGCTTGGGGGCCGGGGGTACCTCCTCCAGACACTCAACATCGAGCCATTGGCGAGATGTGTCTGGGGGAGGTACCCCCGGCCCCCTCTACGCCCTAAGCCTGTAGCCCTTGGAGAAGAGGCGGAGGTTCACCAGGAAGATCGCGGCGGTGGCTGCGGTTAGAGCTAGAAGTGAGAGCGGGATGCTGACTTCGGTGTAGCCGACGAAGCCGTAGCGGACGAGGTTGATCATGTAGTAGATCGGGTTGAAGTGGGTCAGGGTCTCGTAGGGCTGGGGCAGCAACGCCGCCGAGTAGAAGACCCCGCCGAGGAAGATCAGCGGCGTCAGCACGAAGGTCTGGGCGAAGGCGACGTCGTCGAACTGTTCGGCGCGGACACCGATCAGGACGCCGAGCTGACTGAAGAAGAACCCGACCAGGAAGAGCGACGGGATCAGGACCAGGACGTGGTCGACCGGCAGGTCGACCAGCAACGCCGAGGCGACGAAGGTCAGGACCGCGACGATCAGGCCGCGCATGAAGCCGCCGAGCGAGAAGGCGAGCAGCAGCTCGGCCGGCGAGGCGGGCGAGGAGAGCTGGTCCTGGATCGCGCCCTGGAACTTCTGCTGGAGGATCGAGGAGGAGTTGTTGGAGAAGGCGTTGGTCGACCAGGCCATCATGATCAGGCCGGGGATCACGAAGACGACGTAGTCGATCCCGTGCAGCTTGTCGATCCGTGAGCCGAGGGCGGCGCCGAAGATCGAGATGTAGAGGAAGGTTTCCAGCAGCGGCGCGCCGAGCGTCTGCTTCTTGATCTTCATGAAGCGGTTGACCTCGCGCCGCCAGAGGGTCGCGAAGCGGATCTGCGCGGCGCTCACGAGGCGACCTCGGGGTCGAGCTCGATGTGCGAGCGGGAGAGCTCTTTGCGGCCGACCAGCGCCAGGTAGGCGTCCTCGAGGTTGGGCACGTCGAAGCGCTCGGCGAGGGTCTCACTGGTCCCCTCGGCGACGATCTGGCCTTCGGCGATGAAGGCGATCCGGTCGCAGAGCTGCTCAGCCTCCTCCAGGTAGTGCGTGGTGAGCAGGATCGTCGTCCCCTCCTGGTTGATTTTCTGGACGTCGTGCCAGAGCTCGAGCCGCAGCTCGACGTCGACGCCGGCGGTCGGCTCGTCGAGAATCAGCAGACGGGGGCGGTGCATCATCGCCCGGGCCAGGATCAGCCGCCGTTTCATCCCGCCCGAGAGGGTGCGGGTGCGTTCGTCGCGCTTCTCGGTCAGCGAGAAGGTCTCGAGCAGCTCCTTGGTCCGCTCGCGGCGTTCGCGGCGCGGCATCCCGAAGTAGCCGGCGTGGTAGTCGAGCGTCTCCTCGACGGTCAGGAACCAGTCGATGTTCGCCTCCTGCGGGGCGAGGCCGACCGCCTGCCGCGCCTCGGCGTAGTTGTCGATCGCGTCGTTGCCGAAGATCTCGATCGAGCCGCCGGTCGGCTGCGCGAGCCCGGTCGTGCAGTGGATCAGCGTCGACTTGCCGGCGCCGTTGGGGCCGAGGAGGCCGAACAGCTCGCCCTCTGCGACCTCGAGCGAGACGCCCCGCAGCGCCTCCACCCCGGTCGGGTAGCGCTTCTCCAGGTCGGTGATGTCGAGAGCCTTCATGCCGCGCACGACTCTAGCCACCCGCGGCGTTCGTCCTTTGTAGCCCCATGGGCGACAAAGGACGAACGCCGGCCGCTATAAGTGACCGGTGCCCGCGCCGCTGCTCGCCGTCGACGCCCCCTCGATGCTGTTCCGCGCCTTCTACGCGCTGCCGGGCAAGATCGTCGGGCCGGACGGGCGGCCGGTCAACGCGCTGCTGGGGACGGCGAACCTGATCCTGCGCGAGGTCGAAGTGCACCAGCCGCGAGCGGTGGTCCTCTGCTTCGGCCCCGACGCCGCCGCCTACCGGACCGAGCTCTATCCCGCCTACCACGCCGAGCGCGAGGAGGCGATGCCCGACGAGCTGCCGCACCAGTTCGCCGCCTCCCGCGAGTTCTTCGAGGCCTTCGGCTGGACCGTCGCGGTGGGCGACGACCTCGAGGCCGACGACCTGCTCGGCAGCTTCGCGAAGCTCGAGGCCGAGGCCGGCGGCCGGGCGCTGCTGCTAACCGGCGATCGCGACATGTACCAGTGCGCGGCCGAGAACGTGACCGTCCTCTACGTCCGCACCGGCGGCGGCAAAGGCGCCGAAGAGGTCGGGCCGGAGGAGGTGCGCGAGCGCTACGGGATCGACCCCGAGCTGGTGCCGGACTTCATCGCCCTGCGCGGCGATCCCTCCGACGGCCTCCCGGGGGCCAAGGGCGTCGGGCCGAAGACGGCGGCCGAGCTGCTGAAGACCCACGGCTCGCTGGAGGCGATCCTGGAGAACGCGATCCGCGAGCGGCGCCCGGCCCTGCGCGGGGCGCTGATCGAGGGCAAGGAGGATCTGCTCGTCTTCAAGGACATCGCGACCCTGCGCGACGCCGGGGTCGAGCGGCCGCCGGACCGGCCGACCGACTGGCACGGCGCCGCCGAAGCGGCGCGCGAGCACGGGATGAAACGCCTCGCCGAGCGGCTAGAAGCGAACGCGGAGTAGCCCCCAGGCGCTGACGATCGCCCAGACGCCCTCGAGCAGGACGAACCCCCACTGCGCGGCGGCGACCGCCAGGACGGCGAGGATCGCCGAGCCGGCGAGGTTGAGCGCCAGGTAGAGGCGCGAGTCGGGGCGCATGCGGTCGAACTGGACCGCAGCGAAGGCGGCGAGGATCAGCAGCGCGCCGACGATCTGAATCACCTGGCCCACGCGCCGAGCCTAGTGGGTGGCGCTTTTGTCCCCTGGCGGGAGACAAAAGCGCCACACTCCCCCCGTGGATCCCGCCTCCCTCCCCCTCTTCGACCATCGCCAGCTGCGCAAGCGCTGGCGCTACGTCGGGCTCTTCGCCGAGGAGGTGATGCTCTGCGCGGCGCGGGCCGAGGTCGGGCCGCTGACGCAGTCGTTCTGGGTCCTGCTCGACCGTGGGTCGGGACAGCAGTGGAACCACACCGCGCTGCTCCCCGGCAGCAGGGAGGTGACGCTGGACGGGCCGCGGCTGGAGATCGACGGGCCGGGTCTCCGCGCCAGCCTGCGGATCGGCGAGTGCGAGGCGACCGAGGCCACCTGCCCCAGCGACCGCTCGCTGGCCTGGACCCGCAAGCGGGTCGGGATGCCGGTCGAGGGGACGGTCGAGGTGCCGGGACGGCGCTGGCAGGCCTCCGGCCGCGGCGTCGACGACGAGTCCGCCGGCCACCACGCCCGCGAGACGAGCTGGCGCTGGTCGGCCGGCGTCGGCACCGCCGCCGACGGCCGCCCCGTCGCCTGGAACCTGGTCGAAGGGATCAACGACCCGCCGAGCGGCAGCGAGCGCGCGATCTGGATCGGCGACGCCCCCGCCGAGGTGCCTCCGGTGCGATTCCTCGGCGACGAGATCGCCATGGACGACGGCGGGACCCTGCGCTTCGCGGGCGAGTCCGAACACACCCACGACGACAACTACCTGCTGATCCGCTCCCGCTACCGGCACCGGTTCGGCAGCTTCGGCGGCGCCCTCGGCGGCGTCGAGCTGGCCTCCGGCCTCGGCGTGATGGAGGAGCACGACGCCCGCTGGTAGCGGGGTGGCAGAACCGGGCTCCTCGCCACCCCGGGAAGCGACCGCAGGCGTCCGGGGCGATTCCTAGGGTGCGTCCCGATGCCCCCCCTGATCACCGTCGACGAGGCCCGCGCCTACGGCGCCCTCACCGACCACGCGGAGATCGAAGCCCTGGTCGAACGCGCCTGGGAGGTGCGGGTCGAGAACTTCGGCGACTCGACCGACATGTGCTCGCTGGTCAACGCCAAGTCCGGCGGCTGCGCCGAGGACTGCGGCTTCTGCGCCCAGTCGCGCTACGCCGAGGCGGACACGCCGATGCACGCGATGATGGAGCCCGAGCAGATCCTCGAGCACGCCGAAGCGGCCGAGGCCGCCGGCGCCCACCGCTTCTGCATGGTCACCCAGGGCCAGGGCCTCTCCAAGCGGGACTTCCAGAAGATCCTCGAGGGGACGCGGCTCGTCGCCGAGCAGACCAACCTCAAGCGCTGCGCCTCGATCGGCCACATGTCGGCCGAGCGGGCGAAGGCGTTGAAGGAGGCCGGCGTCCAACGGGTCCACCACAACGTCGAGTCGGCCCGCTCCTACTACCCCGAGGTCTCGACCACGGTCCGCTACGAGGGCCGGCTGCGGACGATCCAGGCGGTCAAGGAGGCCGGGCTGGAGACCTGCGTCGGCGGCATCCTCAACCTCGGCGAGACCGAGGAGCAACGGGTCGAGATGGCCTTCGAGCTCTCCGAGATCAACCCCACCTCGGTGCCGATCAACCTCCTGATCCCCAAGGACGGGACGAAATTCGGCGACCGCGAGGTGATGGACCCCTGGGAGGTCGTGAAGTGGATCGCGATCTTCCGGCTGATCATCCCCGGGGCGCTCTTCCGCCTCTGCGGCGGCCGGGTCGAGAACCTCGGCGAGCTGCACAAGCTGGCGGTCAAGGCCGGCCTCAACGGGGTGATGATGGGCAACTTCCTCACCACCCTGGGGGCCGAGCCGGCCGAGGACCGGGCGATGTTCGAAGAGCTCGGCCTCAACGTCGCCCGCCAGCCCGACAACGGCGCCAACCCGCGGCCCGACAACCGCTCGGGCTGGCTCGAGGGCTCCTCGCCGGAGACCCCGATCGACGAGCTGATCGACAGTCAGGGCGAGGCGAACTTCTGGGACCCCTCGACGCAGCTGCGCGTCGTCAAGAAGGCGAAGAAGCCGCCTTCCTACCCGACGGCGGCGTGACCGACGTCGCCGAGCGGCTCGACGAGCTCCGCGAGCGGGGGCTCTACCGGCGGCTGCGCCTGATCGAGGGACCCCAGGGCCCGAGCGTGACGCTCGACGGCCGGCCGGTCCTGCTCCTCTGCTCGAACAACTACCTCGGCCTCGCCGACCGCGCCGAGGTGCGCGAGGCCGCGGCCGCCGCGGCGCTGCGCTGGGGCGCCGGCTCGGGGGCCTCGCGCCTGATCTCGGGCAACATGGAGCCCCACCGGGAGCTGGAGCGCCGGCTCGCGGCCTTCAAGGGGTACGAGTCCTCGCTCCTGTTCGGATCGGGATACCTCGCCAACAGCGGCGTGATCGCCGCGCTGGCGGGCCGCGGCGAGGTCGTCTTCTCCGACGAGCTGAACCACGCCAGCATCGTCGACGGCTGCCGGCTCTCGCGGGCCGAGACCTTCGTCTACCGCCACGGCGACACCGAGCACCTTGCCTGGGGGCTCGAGCAGGCCGGCGGGCGGTCGTCGCTGATCGTCAGCGACGGCGTCTTCTCGATGGACGGCGACGTCGCCCCGCTGCCTGAGCTGCTGGAGCTGGCGCGGCGCCACGGGGCGCGGCTGATGGTCGACGAGGCCCACGCCACCGGCGCGGTCGGGCCCGGCGGCCGCGGCTCGGTCTCCGCCGCCGGCCTCAGCGGCGAGGTCGACGTGGTCGTCGGCACCCTCGGCAAGGCGCTCGGCTCCTACGGCGCCTATGCGTGCGCCGACAGCGAGACGATCGAGCTCCTCGTCAACACCGCCCGGCCCTTCATCTTCTCGACCGCGCCGCCGCCGGCGGCTGCCGGCGCGGCACTGGCAGCGCTCTCGATCCTCGAAGCCGAGCCCGAGCTGGTCGAGCGAGTGCAGGCGAACGCCGAGACGCTCCGCGGCGCCCTGGGCGCCGAGGGGCTGAACGTCGGCACCTCCGCTACCCAGGTCGTCCCGGTCGAGGTCGGGGCGGCGGAGACGACGATGGAGCTCTGCGAGCGGGCGCTGCAGCGCGGCGTCTTCGCCCAGGGAATCCGGCCCCCGACGGTCCCGCCGGGCTCCTGCCGGCTGCGCTTCACGGCGATGGCGACCCACCGGCCCGAGGAGTTGGTCGGAGCAGCCCGCCTGGTCGCCGAGGCCGCGCGCGAGCTGGGCCTGGTCGCGCCGGAGTCCGTGGCCGCCTGAAGCCGTGGCCGACGGCGTCTTCGTCACCGGCACCGGCACCGAGGTCGGCAAGACCGTGGTCGCCGCGACGATCGCCCGCACCCTCGCCGCCGCGGGAAAGCGCGTCGCGGTCTTCAAGCCGGCGGTCACCGGCCTGGAGGAAGGGGTCGAGACCGACCACGCCCTGCTGCGCCGCGCCTCCGGCTCGGGCCAGAGCGACGAGGAGATCGCGCCCTACCGCTACGGGCCGCCGGCATCGCCGCACCTCGCCGCGGCGCTCGCCGGCGAGGAGATCGACCCCGAGCGCCTGCGTCGAGCCGCCGCCGAGGCCGCGGAGGGCGCCGACGCGATCGTCTGCGAGGGGGTCGGCGGCCTCCTCGTCCCGCTCTCCCCCGGCTACCTGGTGCGGGACCTCGCCGCCGACCTCGGCTACCCGCTCGTCGTCGTCGCCAGCCCAGGCCTGGGAACGATCAACCACACCCTGCTGACGCTCGAGTCCGCCCGCGCCGCCGGGCTCGAAGTCGTCGCCGTCGTCCTCTCCCCCTGGCCGGCGGAGCCGTCGGAGATCGAGGCCTCCAACCGCGAGACGATCGCCACCCTCGGCGCCGTCCCGGTCCTCACCCTCCCCCCCATCGACCTGGCCGACCCCACCACCTGGCCGGAGCTGCGGATCTAGACGATCACGTCGAGGCTGCCGCCGGATAGCTCGACGCCGAAGCCGGCCGCCTCGGCGATCGCGGCGGCGGACTCGGGGTCCGTCGGCGCCTTCTTCGCCTCGAGCAGCGCCCGCGCGACGTCGCCGCGGACGGCCTTCGCCATGTGCGAGACGGCCTTGCGCTCGCCGTTCTCCTCGGTGAATGCCCGCACCGCCAGCAGCGTGGCCCGCTCCGGCTTCCAAGCGGGGACGTAGGCGCCCGACCTCATATCGACCACCAGGTCGCCCGCCTCGTCGGGAAGCGCCTCGGCCAGCGCCGGACGCCAATAAGCGTTCGGCGCCTCGAACCCCTCCAACCGCGTCTTCGGCGGGAACTTGTAATACGGGACGCGGTCGTCAGGCCGCACAACCCCCCAAAGCGCACTGGCGATCAACACCTTCCCCTGCGCCATCGCCGATAGGTCCGCCAGCCCCAACCGCCCGTAGAGGACACCGGTGTAGACAGAGGCCGCCGGCGCCGCCGGCTCCTCCCGCAGCCCCGGATCGAACGCATCGAGCAACGCAGTCCGTCGCTCCCCCAGCTCGTCCGCATAGACGAGCGAATCCAGTTCCAAAGGCTCCCCAGTCTCGGGCCGAGCCTTCCCTTCCGAGGGCGGCAGCAAGATCAACATCGGCCGGCACCCTAATGCTCGATCGCAGAGGGCGCCGGTGGGGATCCCTGGGTACTCAGCATGGAGCCGAGCCGAAACGGCGCCGGGCGTCAGCCGATACCGACCCCCTCGGCGGAGGTGCTCCCAGGGATCCCCACCGGCGCCCTCTCCTCCACCGCGTCCTTCGCCTTGGCCCGAATAGCCGTTGCCCCAATCAACGCCCCGGCCAGCGCGACGAACCCGGAAACCGTCATGGCATGGCTCAGCGCGTAGACGAACGCTTCGTTGCCCGCCGCGGCGACCTCGTTCACCTGCGCCGTGTCGAGCCCCGGCACCTTCGGCACGGTCCCGCCGCCGAGCTGGTCGGAGATCGACTGCCGCTGCGCCGCGCTGATCCCGGTCCCGCTCAGCAACGTGTCCAACCGCGAGCTGACCAGGCCCTGGAAGATCGCGCCGGTGACGGCGACGCCGAGGCTGCCGCCGACCATCCGGAACATCGAGAGCACCCCGGAGGCGATCCCGGCTTTTTGGACCGGCACCGCGTTCATCGCCGCGCTGGTCATCGGCGACATCGTCAGCGCGATGCCGATGCCGAGCAGCATGAACCCGGGCAGCAGGTCGAGGTAGGTCGAGTCGACCGCGATACGGCTGAAGCTGAACAGCGAGGCCGCAACGACGACCAGGCCGCCGGCGATCAGCCAGCGCGGCCCGAAGCGGTCGGAGAGCCGGCCCGCGACCGGCGCCACGCCGACGATCATCAGCGTCGAGGGGAGGAACCGCACCCCAGCCTCCAGCGGCGAGTAGCCGAGGATGTCCTGCATGTAGAGGGCGAGGAAGAAGAAGACGCCCAGCATCGCGAAGCTGATGATCATCGCCACCACGACCGCGGCGAGGAAGTTGCGGTCGCTGAGCAGGTCGAACTGGACCATCGGCGCCTTCACCCGGTTCTCGACGAAGACGAAGGCGGGCAGCGCCGCTGCCGCCAGGGCCAGCAGGGCGACGATCTCGGTCGATCCCCAGCCCCAGGCGTTGCCCTCGACGAGGGCGAGGACGAGCGCCGTCAGGCCGACGGTCAGGACCGCGACGCCGGCGTAGTCGACCTCGCGGCCGACCGAGGTGTCGCGCGACTCGCGCACCGCGAACAGCGTCGCCGCGACCGCCCCGATCGCGACCGGGATGTTGATGTAGAAGATTGCCCGCCAGCTGACGTGCTCGGTGAGGAAGCCGCCGAGCACCGGCCCGACCGCGAGCGCCAGGGCGGAGACGCCGGCCCAGGTGCCCATCGCCTTGCCGCGCTCGTGGGCGGGGAAGGCGTCGGTGATGATCGAGAGCGTGCCCGGCATCATCAGCGCCGCGCCGACGCCCTGGACCACGCGGCTGAGGACCAGCGCGGTCTCGTCGGGGGCGAAGCCGGCGGTCGCCGAGGAGAGGGCGAAGATGACGACGCCGATCAGGAACATCAGGCGGCGGCCGAAGATGTCGCCGAGCCGGCCACCGGTCGCCAGCAGCACCGCGAAGGAGAGCGTGTAGCCGTTGATCGTCCACTCCAAGCCGCTGATCGTCGCCCCCAGGTCCTTCTGGATCGAGGGCAGGGCGACGTTCACGACCGTGTTGTCGAGCATGATCATGAACAGCGCGAAGCACATCGCTCCGAGCGTCCACCACTTGCGGTTGTCGTCGGTGATCAGGTGGCGGCAACGGGTCAAGCGCGCTCACTTCCCTTCAGAGCCTCGTAGGTCTGGGCGAGGTCCTCGCGCTCCATCAGCGCCTCGACCGCGGCGTCGAGCTTGCGTCGCTGCGCCGCGGTGAGGGTGGTCACGAAGGCCTCGATCCCGGTCATCCGGACGGTGACCAGGCGGGCGACCAGGTCCTTGCCCTTGGCGGTGATCTTCACCCGGCGCACCCGGCGGTCGTCCGGGTCCTCGACCCGGGTCGCCAGCTTCGCCTTGACCAGCGCGTCGACGGCCCGGCTCATCGAGGGAACCGAGACGCCGAACCGCTCGGCAAGGTCGCTCACCTGCCAGGCCCGGGCGTCGCCGCCGAGGCCGCCGAGCTCGAGCACTGCCTTGCACTGGGTCATCGAGAGTCCGCTCTCCTCGATCACCCGCAGCTGGTTGCCACGGTCGTAGAGGAAGACGTGGTGCAGGAGCGCGGCTATGCGGGCGGCGGTGTCAGTTGCCTCTATCGTCGTGTTCATCACGACAATAGTTGCACGAACGCAACCTTTTCAAAAGGGCAATATTTGTTCGTGTGATCGATATCACGCCCGGCTGCCGCCGCCGCCGGGGCTAACGTCAGCCCATGCCGGTGGACCACGCGCAGCTCGACCGCGATTACGTCTGGCATCCCTTCACCCAGCAGCAGGGCTGGAGCGAAGAAGAGCCGCTGGTGATCGAGCGCGGCGAGGGCTCATACCTGTTCGACAGCGAGGGCCGCCGCTACCTGGACGGAACGGCGGCGCTCTGGTGCAACGTCCACGGCCACCGGCACCCGGTGATCGACGGGGCGGTGCGCGAGCAGCTCGACCGTGTCGCCCACACGACGATGCTGGGGCTGACGCACCCCGGCGCGACCGAGCTGGCGGCGCGGTTGGTGGAGATCGCCCCAGAGGGGCTCTCCCGTGTCTTCTACTCGGACTCGGGCTCGACCGCGGCGGAGATCGCCCTGAAGATCGCCTTCCAGTACCAGCAGCAGCGCGGCGGCGCGCACGCGCGGCGGACCAAGTTCGTCCGCCTGCGCGAGGCCTACCACGGCGACACGATCGGGTCGGTCTCGGTCGGGGGCATCGACCTCTTCCACTCGACCTACCGGCCGCTGCTGTTCGAGACCCACGTGGCGGAGCCCGGCGACGCCGCCGACCTCGAGCGGGTGCTGACCGCGCACGGGGACGAGGTGGCCGCCGTCGTCGTCGAGCCGCTTATCCAGGGCGCGGCTGGGATCCTGGTCCAGCCGCCCGGCTACCTGCGCGCGGCGCGCGAGCTCTGCGACCGCTTCGGGGCGCTGCTCGTCTGCGACGAGGTGGCGACCGGGTTCGGCCGCACCGGCACGATGTTCGCCTGCGAGCAGGAGGGCGTGTCGCCGGACCTGATGTGCCTGGCGAAGGGGATCACCGGCGGCTACCTGCCGCTGGCGGCGACGCTGACCACGGAGGAGATCTACGAGGGTTTCCTCGGCAGCTACGAGGAGTTCAGGACCTTCTTCCACGGCCACACCTACACCGGCAACCCGCTCGCCTGCGCGGCGGCGCTCGCCAACCTCGACGTCTTCGCACGGGAGCGGACGCTGGAGCGGCTGGGACCGAAGATCGCCCTCTTCGAAGAGCTGCTGGCGGCGGTCGCGGCGATGCCGGAGGTGGCCGAGGTGCGCCAGAAGGGCGTGATGGTCGGCATCGACCTCGGCGAGCACGACGACGCGCTGCGGATGGGCCACCGGGTAACGGTCGAGGCCCGCCGCCGCGGCGCCTTCATCCGCCCGCTCGGCAACACGGTCGTGCTGATGCCCCCGCTCTCGATCTCCGAAGAGGAGCTGCGAGAGCTGGTCGCGATCGCAACCGAGTCGATCCGCGCCGCGGTTTCGGAGTCGATACTCCCCGTGTGACGGATCCAGAGGTCCCCCGTAGTAGGGGCATGGAGCAGGCACTCGTGGCAGAGGCACAGGACGCGCCGCGGACGGGTGACCTCGCCTTCGAGCGGCTCTACCGCTCCAGCCGCGACGACGTCTACGCCTACGTCGCCAGCCTGCTGCGCGACGCGCCGGCGGCCGAGGAAGTCACCGCCGCCGCCTTCGAGCGCGCCTACCGCAAGCGCAACCGCTTCGACCCCGAGCGCGGCGAGCCGCGGGCCTGGTTGTTCGGGATCGCCCGCAACGCGGCGCTGGACGAGCTGCGCCGGCGCGGGCGCCAGGCGGAGCTGATCGCCGAGCCCGTCGACCTGGAGAGCTTCGGGTCGGCCGAGAGCGCCGAGCACCACGAGCGCCGCCTCGCCGTCTCCGCCGCGCTGGAGCGCCTCCAGCCCGGCGAGCGAGAGCTGGTCGCGCTGAAGTTCTTCGCCGGCCTCGCCAACGCCGAGATCGCCCAGGTCCTCGGCACCAGCGAGTCGAACGCCGGCACCAAGCTGCACCGAGCAATGACCAAGCTGAGGGAGGCCTGCGATGGACACGCCTAGGGACGACCGGCTGGCCGCTGAGCTGCGGGCGCTGCGGCCGACGCCGCGGCCCGAGTTCGTCGCCGAGCTCGACCAGCGCGCCGCCGCGGGCTTCCCGCGGCGCACGCACTGGAGGTGGACCCCGTTCGATCGGCTGCGGACGATTCAGCCGCGGAAGCTGCTGATCCCGGCGGGCGGCATCGCCCTGGTCGCGATCGCGCTGGCGACGACCGTCGTCGCGATCGACGAAGGCGGCGACGGGCCGGCCTCCGAGCGGCCGCACACGCTCTTCCGCGAGAGCAACCCGGCCCCGGCGCCGGGGCCCGAGATCGCGAAGCCGGTCGCGCCCAACGCCGCAAAGCCCTCGACGCAGTACGAAGGGACGGTCGAAGAGGTCGAAGGGAGCTCCGCCTCCTCAGCCGGTGCCGCCGCGAGCGCCCCGATGGCCAAGAGCTTCGACGGCAGCGACTACGCCGAAGGCAGCACCCGGCTTCAAAATCGCGCTGTCGAACGCTCCGCCGAGCTCGTCCTCGGCGCCGCTCCCGGCGACGTCGCCGAGGACTCCTCCGCGGTCTTCGAAGCCGTCCACGCCCATGACGGCATCGTCCTGGGCTCCTCCACCAGAGAGGGCGAGGCCGGGGTCGCCAGCGCCCGCTTCGAGCTGCTGATCCCGAGCGCCAAGCTCGGCGACGCGCTCGCCGCGCTCTCGGGGATCGACGAGGTTCGCTCGCGCCACGAGGCAACCGACGACATCACCGCGCCGACCGTCGCCACCGGCGAGCTGCTGCAGGACTCGAAGGCCCGGATCGACAGCCTCCTCGCCCAGCTCGAAGCGGCGGAAACCGAATCCGAGCGCGAAGCGGTCGAAGGCGAGCTGGCCCAGGAGCGCCGCCACCGGGCCCGCCTGCGCGCCCAGCTCCAGCAGCTCGAGCGCCGCGCCGACTTCTCCCGCGTCCTGGTCCGGATCGAGACCGGCGCCGCCGAGGAATCCGGCGGCGGCGCCTGGGGCGTCGGCGACGCGCTCGACGACGCCGGCCAGATCCTCGCCGTCGCCGCCGCGGTCACCGTCGTCGCCCTCGCGATCCTCGGCCCGATCGCCCTGATCGCGCTGCTCGCCTGGCTCACCCACCGGGCCTGGGTCCGCCGCGAGCGCCGCCGCGTCCTCGGCTGAGGGTTACCCTGCTCCGATGGAGGAGCGGCGACGGGGACCGGCGGAGATGCCCAACTTCGGGCCGCCGTCGACGCCCCGGCCGGCGGCCTCGATCGTCCTCCTGCGGCGCGGCGGCAGGCACGCCCAGCGCGCCCTCGAGGTGCTGATGCTGCGACGCAGCGAGGAGGCGAAGTTCATGCCGGGCGTCTGGGTCTTCCCCGGCGGCTCGCTCGACGAAGCCGACGGCGCCGAGGAAGCCGGCCTGCGCGCCTGCGCGGTCCGCGAGCTGTCCGAGGAGGCCGGGATCGAGCTGCCGGCCGAGGAGGAGCTGGTGCCCTTCACCCGCTGGATCACCCCGGAGGTTGTCGCCACCCGCTTCGACGCCTGGTTCTTCCTCGCCCTCGCTCCCGCCCACACCCCGCCGCGGCCCGACGGGGTCGAGACCACCGAGGCGCGCTGGTTCCAGCCCGCCGCCGCCCTCGAGGCGCACGCTGCCGGCGAGGTCGTCCTCTCCTTCCCGACCCAGACCCAGCTCCGCTGGCTGACCGAGTTCCGCACCTCCGACGAGGCGATCGCCGCCTACCGCGAACGCACCCTCGAGCCGATCCTGCCGGTGGTGATCGCCGAAGACGGCGCCGAACCTCGCGTCGTCCTCCCCGGCGACCCCGACTACCCCGCGTAATCGAACTGCATCAACTTGACCATCCAGTAGATAGCCAAGTTGATGCAGTTCAGGAAGGGAAGGGCTCTAGCCCGGCGTGCCAGGGGCCGGGCGGGTAGGTGTGGATGCCGCTCTCGTCCATCTCCGACTGCAGGCGGCGGAAGAGCCGGCCGGCGTTCTCCAGCGCCGCCTTCAGTTCCTCCTCGCTGCGCTCACCCAGCCGCCAGAGGAACCAGAGCTGGCGGTCGTTGACGCCGAAGTCGATCTCGCCCCGGATCGTCGTCACCCAGCCGAGGAAGCCGGGGCTGAACAGCTCCCGCAGCGCCACCGGGTCGTACTCGCTCGGCACCGTCGCCAGGAAGCGCCTGTTGAAGTCGATCGACTCGAACTCGACCTTGCGCTGGAAGCGCTGGGTGACGACCTCGTGCCGCTCGATCGACTCGACGTTGAAGGCGGGCACCACTTTCGCAAGGTCCGGCATGTGGGCCTTGGCGAGGAGCGCGGTCGGCACCACCGCCTTGCCGAAGAAGCCGCCGACCTCCTTTTCGTCGGCGTCGCAGGAGGCACCCCAGAATCCCTCGCTGAGCTGCCCGGTGAGGCGGTTGACGCCGCCGACGCAGAGGGCGACCGGCCCGTCCTTGGGGTTGATCCCGCCGACCGGCTCGTAGGTGAGCCCGTTGCGCTCGCCGTAGCGGCGCACGACCTCGGCCCACTCCTGCGCATCCGCCTTCGCGCTCACGCCGCGATCCTACGCACCACGAGCGAACTGCATCAACTTGTCCATCTAGTGGGTGGAGAAGTTGATGCAGTTCGGAGGCGAAAGAGCCGGCGACGGTTAGGATGCGCGCAAGCCCGGTTCGACCACAGGAGCCCCAAATGACCATCGCCATCATCGTCGTCGTCGCGATCATCGTCCTCGCGGTCCTCTACTACATCGCGAAGCGCAACTCGATCATCGCCGCGCGCAACCGGGTCGACGAGTCCTGGAGCGGGATCGACGTGCAGCTGAAACGGCGCCACGACCTCGTCCCCAACCTGGTCGAGACGGTCAAGGGCTACGCCGAGCACGAGAGCGCGACCTTCGAGAAAACGACCCAGGCGCGGGCCGCGGCGATGCAGGCGCAGGGGGTCGCGGAGACCGCCAAAGCCGAGCAGCAGCTGACCCAGGCGCTGGCCGACGTCAAAGCGGTGGCCGAGAACTACCCGACCCTGCGGGCGACCGAGAACTTCCAGCAGCTGAGCCGCAACCTCTCCGAGCTCGAGGACGAGATCCAGGCCTCGCGCCGGATCTACAACTCCAACGTCCAGTCCTACAACACGGACATCGAACAGTTCCCGGGCTCGATCATCGCCAACCAGGGCGGCTTCACCGCGCGCGAGTACTTCGAGATCGAGGACGCCTCCGAGCGCAACGCGCCGCAGGTCAGCTTCGGCAAATAACCGGTCACCCGGTCTGCCAACATCTAGGACATGAGCACCACCGAGACCAAAGACGCAACCCTCTGGATCTGCGACAGCTGCGGTTTCATCTACGACCCGGCGATCGGCGATCCGGACGGCGGCATCCCGGCCGGAACCGCATTTGAGGACATCCCCAAGGACTGGTTCTGCCCGGTCTGCGGCGCCCGCACGACCGACTTCCGGCCGCTCGAGCCCGGCGAGGCCTAGGCCTCCCAGGAGGCGCCCGGTAGGCTGGGCTGGCTGATGAGCCAGTACGACTACGACTGGATCGTTGTCGGCTCCGGTTTCGGGGGGTCGGTCTCCGCCCTGCGCCTGGCTGAAAAGGGCTACAAGGTCGCCGTTCTGGAGTGCGGCAAGCGCTTCACCGACAAGGACTTCCCGAAGTCGACCTGGGACGTGCGCCGCTACTTCTGGGCGCCGCGCCTTGGGCTGCGCGGCATCTTCCGGCTCTCCACCTTCAAGGACGTCTCCGTCGTCAGCGGCTCCGGCGTCGGCGGCGGCAGCCTCGGCTACGCCAACACGCTCTACGTCCCGCCCTCGAAGTTCTTCAGGGACCCGCAGTGGGGCGACCTCGCCGACTGGGAAAGCGAGCTGGCTCCGCACTACGCCGAGGCGCAGCGGATGCTCGGCGTCGTCGACGTCGAGACCGACGACGCCGCCGACGACCTCCTCCGCGAGTACGGCGAGCAGATCGGCGTCGGCGACACCTACCAGAAGACCCCGGTGGGGATCTACTTCGGCGAGCGCGGCAAGACCGTCTCCGACCCCTTCTTCGGCGGCGAGGGGCCCGACCGCACCGGCTGCACCCTCTGCGGTCGCTGCATGGTCGGCTGCCCCGTGGGCGCCAAGAACACCCTGGTCAAGAACTACCTCTACCTCGCCGAACAGCGCGGGGTCGAGGTGATCCCCGACCGCACCGTGACCGAGATCCGCCCGCTCGGCGCCGCCGACGGCAGCGACGGCTACAGCGTCTCCAGCGAGCGCTCCGGGATCCTCCCCGGCCGCGCCAAGCGCACCCTGAAGGCGCGCGGAGTCGTCGTCGCCGCCGGCGCCCTCGGCACCAACAAGCTGCTGCAGCGCTGCCGCCTCGGCGGCGCCCTGCCGAAGATCTCCGAGCGGCTCGGCGAGCTGGTGCGGACCAACAGCGAGATGATCCTCGCCGTCACCGTCCCCGAGGACTACCCCGACGACCTGACCAAGCGGGTCGCGATCAGCGGCAGCATCTACCCCGACGCCGACACCCACATCGAGACCGTCAGCTACGGCAAGGCGGGCGACTCGATGAGCCTTCTCTACACCCTGCTGGTCGGCGACGGGACCCGCGTCACCCGGCCCCTGAAGCTGCTGGGGCAGATCGTGCGCCACCCGGTCCGCTTCGCCAAGGTGCTCTACCCAAAGAACTGGTCGCGCCGCACGATCATCCTTCTCGTGATGCAGACGCTCGACAACGCGATCGCCCTGCGCCCCTCGCTGAAACGCTCGGGCAACGTCTGGCTGCAGACCGAACAGGACCCCGAGAAACCGAACCCGACCTTCATCCCGGTCGCCAACGAGGCGGCGGAATGGCTCGCCAAGCGCACCGGCGGCATCGCCCAGAGCTCGATGACCGAGGCGCTGCTGAACGTGCCGACCACCGCCCACATCCTCGGTGGGGCGGTGATCGGGCACGGGCCCGAGGACGGCGTCGTCGACGCCCGCCAGCGGGTCTTCGGCTACGAGAACCTGCTCGTCTGCGACGGCTCGGCGGTGCCGGCGAACGTCGGCGTCAACCCCAGCCTGACGATCACCGCACTAGCCGAGCACGCGATGAGCGAGGTTCCCCCCGCCTCAGAGCAGCGGTCCTACGAGGCGAACCTCTCCGCGACGTAGTCCCAGTTGACGACGTTCCAGAAGGCGTCGAGATATTCCGGGCGCTTGTTCTGGTACTTCAGGTAGTAGGCGTGCTCCCAGACGTCGACTCCGAGCAGCGGCGTGGTGCCGTCGGAGATCGGCGAGTCCTGGTTCGGGGTCGAGACCACCGCGAGGCCTGAGGAGTCCTTGACCAGCCAGGCCCAGCCGGAGCCGAAGCGGGCGATGCCGGCGTTTTTGAACTCCTCCTTGAAGGAGTCGAAGGAGCCGAAGGTCTCGCCGATCGCGGAGCCCAGGTCGCCGCCCGGCTCGCCGCCGCCGTCGGGGCCCATCATCTGCCAGAAGAGGCTGTGGTTGTAGTGGCCGCCGGCGTTGTTGCGGACCGCGGCCTGCTTGTCGCCCGGCAGGGCGGAGAGGTTGCGGAGCACGTCCTCGACGTCGCGGTCGGCCCACTCCGTGCCCTCCAGGGCGGCGTTGGCTTTGTCGACGTACGCCTGGTGGTGCTTGTCGTGGTGGATGCGCATCGTTTCCTCGTCAATGTGAGGCTCGAGCGCGTCGTATGCGTACGGCAGGTCGGGAACGGAGAAAGCCATCGAAATTGCTCCTTTGCTCGTTTGGAAGTCCGAGCGGAGCCTAGCTATTCCGGCGCGACTTCTTCGCTTTCCTCGAGCTTGTCGAAATCCGCCTTGGGCACCGCTCCGGCGTCTCCCGCGGTCCATTCGTTGAACCGGTACCAGGCGGGCTTCCCTTCCCGCTTTTCGGTCAGCAGGCCCGCCGAGTGGCAGAAGACGCAGCTGCCGCCTTCGTCGCTCCAGGTGAACCACCAGGCGCCGCGGATCCGCCAGCGGACGCGGTTGGCGGAGATGATCGAGAGGGCCTTGCCGAGCTGTTCGGCCTGCCCGTAGAGACCGCGCTGCCAGCGGGTCGGGCCGCTCTCGGAGCCCCAGCCCAGCTCGGTCACGTAGAGCGTCGCATCCCCGTCGTCGTGAGCCCGCATGATCCGGCGCAGGTTGCGCAGCTGGGCCGCCATCGCCGTCGCGTCGGCGACGTAGGGGTGCAGGGCGACGCCGTCGAAGTACCGCTTCACCCTCCCGGCCCGGTAGAGCCGGTTGAGAAAGTCGCCGGAGGCGATGTTCGGCGGAATCTGCAGCGGTCGGCCGAAGAGCCCGCCGACGATCACCTTCGCGCCCGGCTGCTCGCGGTGGATCACCCGTCCGGCGATCCGGATCAGCACCGCGAAGCGCTTCGGTTCGGGATCGGCCGCGAAGGTGACGATGTTCTCCTCGTTCCAGATCTCGAAACGGCGCATCGGCACGTAGGGAACGTCCTCCTCTTCGCGCCAGTAGGAGCCGCCGACCCCGTAGCGGTCGACGACTGCGCGCACGAAGGAGGCCCAGGCACGGCGCTGCCAGGCATTGGCGACCGGCAGGTCGATGCCTTCGGCAGCCACCCACCGGGGCGAGTTGACGATGAAGGGGAAGATCTCCATCCCCGCCTCGGCGGCCAGCTTGACCTCGTGGTCCATGTAGCCCCACTCCCGCTCCGAGAAGGCGGGGTTCTGCGGCTCGACCGCCGCCCAGACGAGCGGCTGACGGACGCTCTTGATCCCCGCTTCCCGCATCAGCAGGTAGTCCTTGGCGGTGCCGGTGGTCTGCGGCGAGATCCCGACGAAACCCGCCGGCAGGTACGCCTCGGCAGCCGCCGGCAGCGCCGCCAGCAGCACAACCACGAGGATCGGTATCAGCCTGCGCGTCGTCATCATCGAATGGAACCGCCTTCCTGCCCAAAGTAGCGGCGCCGGCCCCTCCCCGCGCCCCACCCGGCGCTCTGAGATAATCACCCCTCTCGGGGCGTGGCGCAGCCTGGTAGCGCGCACCGTTCGGGTCGGTGAGGTCCCCGGTTCAAATCCGGGCGCCCCGATGAGCAGGGCCGTCCGCCTCTTCGAGCAGGGTGGATATATCACCCATGACGAGGCGCAGCGCCAGATCAACAAGATCGTCGGGGATTGCAGTTAGATGGCGCGGGCGCCCCTGCTAACCCGCTTCGCCCTAGCGCTATACAGCTGAGTATTAAAAGGTCCCTACCCTTTCTCCCTCCCAGTCACCGTATGGAAGGAGAGGAACTTGGCAAAAGTTACTCACAGAAAGACCCAGGGCTCCGGTGTGTTGAAACCAGGAGAGGAAAAGTGGGTCCAGCTCGGTGAATCCGACGAGTTCAGGGAGGGCGCTATTGCCGTAACGGCGATCCCCCACCATGGGACCGGTGGGATCCAACACGTGATGAGGGTCGACAACGTCAACGTCACCGAGAAGGAGGAAAACAAAGGCGACATCACCTACACCAGCTATCACGCAGGGTGCAGCGTCAAGAACAACGGGCAGACGACGATCGTCAATTGGGAGGTGGTGGTTGGCGTAATCAATCCCTGAAGGCGGAGGCGGTTAGCGGCGCCCGCCAACGAAGGCCGGGGCGCCGATTCCCGCCGCGAAAGCCTCGATCGCAGCCGGTGAGGTCTCGATCGGCCAGTCCATCCCGTTTTCGAACTTGTCGAACCAGACGAGGCCGCGGACCCTGGGGTACTCGGGGAGGACGTCGAACATGTCGGCGATCCACTGCGCCTTGGAGCCGCCCTGCTCGGTGGACGCGATCTCGCCGAGGACCATCGGCTTGCCGGGGGCGATCCGCTCGGCGATCTCGTCGTAGGTGCGGCGGTAGAGCTGGTCGAAGCTGCGCCAGCGGTCGGGTTTGGCGGGGTTGGCGCCCGAGTTGTAGCCGTCGAGGCAGGTCCACTCGACGTAGTCGTCCCCCGGGTAGACGGCGCGAAGGTCCTGGAGGCTGCCCTCGAAGTCGACGTTGGGACACCAGACCCAGATCGGGTTGGTGGCGCCGACCTCGGCGAAGACGTCGTGGACGTGCCGCCAGGCGCGGACGTACTCGCCGGGACGGTTGCCGTTGGCCCGCTCTGCCCAGGGGAACCAGTCGCCGTTCATCTCCCAGTCGAAGCGGAGGAAGAAGCGCTGTCCCCAGCGCGCCGCGTCCTTCGCCCAGCCGCGGATGAACCCGTCGTAGCGACCGGAGATCACGTCTGAGAGCTGGTAGTCGGGCTGAACCTCGCTGGAGGGGATCGACTGCGAGCTCCAGCTGAAGAAGGGAGTGGCGCCGTGCCTGCGGATCGTCTGCATCTCCTCGGCCGGGAACTCGTAGTAGCCGCAACCCGAGTCCGAGCAGTGGGAGAACGGCGCCATGAAGTGGATCAGCGACATCCGCTTGCCGAGCATCGACTCCAGCATCTGCGGCCCGCCCATGTCCCAGGGAGCCTGGTGGCCCGTCAGCTGGTCGCTGACCAGCGCTCCCCAGAGAATCGGCCGGGCGGCGGTGCGATTCTCGGCCTTGCCGAGGCTGCGCTGCAGGGCGACGTGGCCGCTGAGCTTGCCGCCCTTGGCCGCGGCCGCGGCGGCGCCGCTCGTTGCCAGGAGGGCGGCGAGGAGCAGGACGAGCGCAGGTGGGAGCAGTCGGGTCCGGAGCGAGCCCATGCACAAGCAATCGGATGCACCGCAGCCGGCCTTTAGTTTTCGCCGTCCGCCACCCCGCTAGTGTCTGCACATGTCACCCGGGCCGGCCTTCGAGGTCCACGAGGCGAATCTGCACGGTCACCGGGCCGTCTACCGGACGATTGGCAGCGGTCCCAGCCTGGTCCTGATCCACGGGATGATCAACTCCTCGCGGCACTGGGAGACGGTCGCCCAGCGGCTCGCCGGCTCCTACCGGGTGATCGCGCCGGACCTGATCGGCCACGGCGACGCGGCGACCCCGCGCGGCGACTACTCGCTGGGCGCCCACGCGGCGAGCATCCGCGACCTGCTGACGACGATCGGGGTGGAGCGGGCGACGATCCTCGGCCACTCGCTCGGCGGCGGCGTCGCGATGCAGTTCTTCTACCAGTTCCCCCAGCGCACCGAGCGGCTGGTACTGGTCTCGAGCGGCGGCCTCGGCCAGGAGGTCAGCCCGCTGCTGCGCGGCGCGGCGCTTCCCGGCTCGGCGGCGCTGCTGCGCCTTGCGACCCGGCCCCGCCTGGTCGGCGCCCTGGCCGCGGGCGGCGGCGAGCTGCGACGGCGCGGCATATCCACCGGCGTCTACCTGCAGGCGGTGGCGCGGGCGCTGGGGCCGCTGCAGGAGCCCGGCTCCCGCCGCGCCTTCCTGCAGACCCTGCGCTCGGTGATCGACGTCCAGGGGCAGAAGGTGAGCGCCAGCGACCGCCTCTACCTGCTGAAGGAGATGCCGACGCTGATCGTCTGGGGCGAGCGCGACCGCACCATCCCCCTCTCCCACGGCCGCGCCGCACACGGGGCGATCCCCAACTGCCGCTTCGAGACGCTGCCCCGCGCCGCCCACTTCCCCAACCTCGAAGACCCCGATGGCCTCGCCGACGTGCTCGCCGACTTCCTCGCCACCACCTCCCCCGCCCATATCGTCGACTCCGAGTGGCGGGAAGTGATCGCTCCGCGGGCCCGCCTGCGCCGCGTCGCCTAGGCGATCAGCTCGCCGGGACGGCCAGGTACCGCTCGAAGGTCGGCGGTCCGGGCAGCGTCTGCAGGACCGCTTCCGTCGCCGCGGTTTGATCGGCGACCGTGCCCTCGGACTGGACCAACACCACGCGCTCGACCGGTTCGCCGGCGGCGGCGCCGAGGGTCCACATCGTCATCGCCGCCTCCAGGGGCGAGATGCTCGGGTTGTAGGCGACGTTCTCACCCAGCCTGCCGACGAAGATCTGGCCCGACGTTTCGAGCGCCACGCCGGCATAGCACGGGAAGGGCGGTTCGGCGTAGGACATCGGCGCGTAGCTCTGGTTCGCCGCCTCCAGAGCGGCGAGCACCAGCAGGTCGGTGGTTTCGTCGACCAGTTCCAGGTTGTGGTCCTGAGGGCTCATCATCGCTTCCGCTTCTTTCACCCCGAGCTCTTCGGGGCCGAAGGCCTTCGGCAGCAGCTTCGCCAGCGGTTCGGCTGGCGAGCCTTCCAGGAGGACCATCAGCTTCTTCGCCGTCATCAGCTCGTTGAGGAACTGCCTGCAGTAGCCGCAGGGGGCGGCGTTGACCGCGAGCAGGGCGAGACCCTCCTCTTCGTTGTTCCAGGCGTTGGTCGTCGCGGCCTGCTCGGCATGCAGGGTGAAGCTGAGGGCCTGACCCTTGAACTCCATGTTCGCCCCCATGTAGAAATTGCCGCTGCTCGCGCCCTGGGCGATCGCCCCCACGTGGAAGTTGGAGATGGAGGGGATGGCGTAGACCTGCGCGACTTCCGCCAGCACGAGCAGCATCTGTTCGCCGCTCAGCCTCCCCGTGGCCGCGAGCTGTCGAGTTTCCTCTTCGCTGAGCACGCCCTTGAACCCGGGTGCGCTGAACAACTCCAAGAGGGCGTTGCGCAGCGGTTCGGAGGGAACTTTCTTCTGCAGGACTGACTTCAGCAGGTTCAGATCCGGGGGCACGACGGCTCCTTTCGTCCCCTATTTGGGAACGCGCGGGGTATCCAGTCAGCCGAACCTACCTGATGAGTCTATGAGCGATCAATACCTCTACTGCTATTCGACTTCGGCGATCGCCGCTTCGACCTCGGTCAGCGAGGGGCCTTCCTGCAGCGTCACGGTGCCGCCGGGACCGGTGACGACCATCCCCTGGCCGGTGCGGATCTCCAGGTTGCGGCCGAGCTCCTCGTAGGCTTCGATCCGCTGCTCGATCGGGCCACCTTGCTGGCCGTTCTTCGCGAGGTCGGCGTCCCATTCTTCGACGTCGAGCTCCTCCACCCCGCCGGCGACCGAGGCCAGGTACTCCTGGTCGATCCCGAAGCGTTCGGCTTCCTCCTGGTTGCGGAAGAAGAGGTAGACGTACTGCCAGGCGTAGCCTTGGTCGGCCGCCGCCTCGGCGCCGTAGAACCCGAGCTGCTCGGGATTGACGCTGTTCGAGTAGTGGCGGAAGAGGAGCTTGACCTCGCCCGGCCGCGCGTAGCGCTCGGCCAGAGCGGGGATCGTCTCCATGAAGTCGTCCCGGCAGTCGTCGCACTGGATGTCGTTGAAGACCTGGATCGTCACCGGGGCGTTGTCGGAGCCGAGCCGGTCGCCTTCCTGGGGCATGCCGCTGAAGGTCCGCTGGGCCTCTTCGATGCCGGCGAGGTGGACGACCGGGTCGCCCGGCTCCTGGGTCGCCATCTCGACGATCGTGTAGCCGAGCGCGAGCAGGCCGAGCGCGAGCAGGGCGATGACCCACAGCCTGCCCCGCTGGGGCAGCGGCTTGACGGCGACTTCAGAGGACACAGCGACATTTTCCCAGTTGACGGCATCCGGCCGTGGCGATACACATGGTGCTACCCATTTTCAACGACCCTGGAGGTCATCGATGGCCCATCACCTGACGCCCGCCGAGCTCGCCGACCAGCTGCAGATGGAGCGACAGGAGGTGATCGGGAAATGCGTGCAGATGGGGGTCCCGATCTACCACGGCCGGATCGACAGGACGTTGTTCGAAACCTCGCTGCGCAGCCTCGGCTCGGGCCAGTCACGCCAGTCGCACCGCACGGCTCGGCGCTGAACTAGACTCCCCCGGCAGATGTCGGGGAGAGGTACCAATTCGAAGACGATCGCCGACCTTCTGCCGAAGGCCGCGGCCCTGTACGGACCCAACGTCGCCGTCCGCTACAAGGAGGGCGACGCCTGGGTGGGCAAGACCTTCGCCGAGGTCCTGGAGATCGTCCGGCCACTCGCCTTCGGCCTCGTCACCCTCGGGATCGAGAAGGGCGACCGCGTCTCGATCCTCGGCAACACCCGGCCGGAGTGGACCTACTTCGACTTCGCCGCGCTCTCGATCGGCGCCACCGTCGTCCCGATCTACCAGACGAACTCGCCCGAGGAGTGCCGCTACGTCCTCGAGAACTCCGACTCGAAGGTCGTCGTCGTCGAGGACGCCGAACAGCTGGAGAAGGTGCGTGAGGTGCGCGACCAGCTGCCGCAGCTCGAGCACGTCGTGCTGATGACCGGCGCCGGCACCGAGGACGCGATCTCGATGGAGGACCTGGCGGCCAAGGGCGGCGGCGGGGACGACGCCACCTGGGCAACGCTGTACGAAGCCGTCACCCCACAGGACATCTGCACCTTCATCTACACCTCCGGCACGACCGGCCCGCCGAAGGGCTGCATCATCAGCCACGGCAACTACCGGGCGATGCTCGACATGGTCCGGGAGACGAGCGTGATCGAGGAGGGCGACCTCACCTACCTCTACCTCCCCCTCGCCCACTCCTTCGCCCTGCTGATCCAGCTCGGCAGCTACGACCTCGGAACGGCGATCGCCTACTGGGAGCGGGACCCGCTGAAGATCCTGCCCAACCTGGCCGAACTGAAACCGAGCTACTTCCCGTCGGTGCCGCGCATCTTCGAGAAGATCTACACCGCCGCGACCAGCGCGATGGAGAAAGAGGGCGGCCTCAAAAAGGCGATCTTCGGATGGGCGCTCGGGGTCGGCGCGAAGATGCGGGAGACCGAACGGGCGGGCCGTAAGCCCGGTTTTCTCCTGCAGCGCCAGTACGCCTTCGCCGACAAGAAAGTCCTGTCGAAAATCCGCGGCCTGTTCGGCGGCAACATCCGGCTCGCCGTCTCCGGCGCCGCGCCGATCAACCCGGAGATCCTCCGCTTCTTCGACGCCGCCGGCGTCCTCGTCCTCGAGGGCTGGGGGATGACCGAGACCTCGACCGCGGCGACGATCTCCTCGCCCGAGGACTTCAAGGTCGGGACGATCGGCAAACCGTTCCCCGGCTGCGAGGTGAAGATCGCCGAGGACGGCGAGATCCTCGTCAAGGGCCCGAACGTCTTCCAGGGCTACCACAAGAACCCGGAGGCGACGGCCGAGACGATCGTCGACGGCTGGCTCCACACCGGCGACATCGGCGAGGTCGACTCCGACGGCTTCATCAAGATCACCGGCCGCAAGAAGGACATCATCATCACCGCGGGCGGCAAGAACATCACCCCGGCCAACCTGGAGGCGGAAATCAAGCAGCACCCGCTGGTCTCCCAGTGCGTCGTCGTCGGCGACCGCCGCCCCTACCTGGTGGCGCTGGTCACCCTCGACCCCGAAGAGGCGGTCAAATACGCCCAGGAGCGCGACCTCGCCGAGGACCCCGCCCAGCTCGCCCAGAACCCCGACGTCAAGGCCGCGATCGAAGCCCACGTCGACAAGATCAACCAGAACTTCGCCCGGGTCGAGCAGGTCAAGAAGATCGCCATCCTCCCCCACGACCTCTCCCAGGAGTCAGGCGAGCTGACGCCGACCCTGAAGGTCAAGCGCGCCGTCGTCGCCCAGAAGCACGAGGGCGCGATAGAGCAGCTCTACGCGGCGTAGAAGAAACCTCTGGCGAAGGGAGCTGTGGGTATCCCTGCTGGGAGCACCTCCGCCGAGTGAATCGCTGGATTGGCTGGCGCCCGAAGGTTGCTGGCTCGACCAAGGTTCATTTTCGCCGAAGCTGACGTCTTACTCCGGAGCGCGGCAGAGCTTTTGGCCCCTATGGGGTCCCTAACCTCTGCCGCGGTCGTCCAGCGCGGCTGCTCTCGGCTCAATGCAGATCGGCGCGGGTCCGGTGGGGGGTGGGTACTCAGCATGGAGCCGGCCCAGGTTGGCCTGAGGCGCCAGCCCATTCCCGCTTCAGCCGGCGGAGGTGCTCCCAGGCACCCCCACCGGACCCGCGCCCCGCTGATCAGCCGACTAAGAAGCCTCGCCGCTCTGCCGCAGCAGAACAGACGTGGTCTGCTCGAGCACACGGCGCCAGGCCGAGGTCTGCTCGGGCTCCTCTTCGGAGGCTTTCTCGACGACGCGGCGGACGCGGCGCTCGGAGATTTCCAGGCCGTGGCGTTCGGCGATCTCCTGGTAGCGGTCGTAGTCCTGGGCGAGGGTGGCGGTGACGGATTCGAAGCCGTGGCGGGCGATCTTCAGGCGGCGCGAGTAGTCCATGATCGGCGTGCCGAACATCAGCTCGTCGTTGGGCTGGGGCTCCAGCAGGATGATGTCGACCCCGGGGTACTTCTCCTGCCACTGTTCGACGGCCTGATGGAGTCGCTGGTGGGCGATCAGGCGGAAGGTCTGGTTGGCGATTGCCGGCAGCCCCATGTCGGAGACGCGGCGGACGCGGCGGCCGAAGACGGTCGGGATCGTCTTCTCGAAGTCGTTGACGTAGGGGACGAGCGGGTTGACGACGACGATGAACTTGGCGCCCTTCTCGACCGCGATGTCGACGTTGGTGGTCGAGCGGATGCCGCCGTCGACGAACTGGCGGCCTTTCAGGTCCACGGGCTTGTAGACGATCGGCAGGCAGGTCGAGCACTCGACCGCTTTGGAGATCGGCACGTCGCTCCAGCCCTCTTCGCCGAAGACGATCCGTTCGCAGGTGTCGAGGTCGGTCGCGGTCAGGTAGAGCTCGGTGTCGAGGAGGCGGAAGTCGTTGACGCGACCGCCGTCGGCGAGAGCTTGCTCAACGTACTCGGAGAGGCCGGAGCCCGAGTAGAGACCGGTCGGGAGCGCCTCCGCCAGGCCGACGCCGATGTCGATCGCCGAGAGCTCGCCGATCCGCGCCAGCGAGCGCAGCAGCTCGACCGTGCGCAACGGCAGCGCCGCCGCTTTGCTGAGGAAGCCGAGGTAGTTCGGCTGCAGGGCCTTGCCGAGGTCGAGGTCCTCCAGCTCCGAGGCCTCGCGCTCGTTGATCACCTGCATCATCTCGTCGGGCGTGATCCCGTTGGCCAGCATCGAGGCGACGAACGAACCGGCGCTGGTGCCGACGTAGACGTCGAAGTTGTTGACCGTGCTGTTCACCGCCAGCAGGTCGAGCGCGCGGAGCGCTCCGATCTCGTACACCCCGCCCGTGAAGCCGCCTCCGCCAAGGACCAGGGCGGTCTTCGACGGCTTTTTCCGCCGGCTCGGGCGTTTCCGCGGCTTGGACTCGATGTCTACGACTTCACCCATACGTGCAGTATTCCAGGGCGGGAGGTCATCCTCGGCCGCTACCTTGCAGCTCCCAGGTGTTCGATAACCCGATGAAACGCGGCGCCACCCTTCTTGTGGTCCTCTCAGCAGGCCTTTTTCTGCTCCTCGCGGGCGGGGCCCAGGCCAGCGGCACGTGTGACCGGATGCGCGCCTGGCTGCACCAGGGCGGCGGCGCGGCGAGCGGCCTGTTGGTCGTCGACGCCGAATCCGCGCAGGTCCTCTGCGCCAGCGCGCCCAATCGCTCGCGACCCCTGGCCTCGAACATGAAGCTGTTCACGACCGCCGCGGCGCTGTCCAAGTTCGGCCCCGAGCACCGGATCTCGACCAAGCTGTTCCGCGACGGCAAGGTCGACGCCGACGGAGTCCTCCACGGCAGCCTCTACCTGCAGGGGGGAGGCGACCCGGCGCTGGGCACCCCGTCCTTCTACAACGGCTACCTGGCCGGCCTGGGCACCAACCTCTTCGCGCTGACGCCGCAGCTCGAGGCCGCCGGGATCGAGTCGATCACGGGCCGCCTCTACGCCGACGACACGATCTTCGATCGCCGCCGCGGCGTCGCCGACTCCGGCTACGCGACCAGCTCCTACATCGGCCCGCTCTCCGGCCTCGCCTTCAACTCGGGGTTCAGCGGCTCGACCAGCGCCAGCGGTTTCTCCTCCGACCCGGCCAAGCTGGCGGCGAAGAAGCTGGCGGGCTCGCTGCGCAGCGCCGGCATCGGCGTCCCGGCGCAGGTCGCCCTGCGCCCGACGCCACCCAACGCCGAACGGGTCGGGCTCCTGCGCTCCCCCACCCTGGACCGGATCGTCAACCTCACCGACGTCTACTCGGACAACTTCTTCGCCGAGACCCTGATCAAGCTGCTCGGCGCCGAATTCGGCGGCGCCGGGACGACCCCCGCGGGCGCCGGCGTGGTCGAGTCCTTCGCCCGCGGCCTCGGCTCCACCGTGCAGGCGACCGACGGCTCCGGCCTGACCCGCTCCAACCGCTCGAGCCCGCGTGAGATCGTCGACCTGTTGCTGGGGATGCAGGAGGACGAAGCCGGCGAGGTGTTCATCCAGGACCTGGCCCTGGCCGGGCAGGAGGGGACCGTCGCCAGCCGCATGGAGGGGACGGCCGCCTACGGGCGCTGCCGCACCAAGACCGGCACGATCAGCGGCGTCAGCAACCTCTCCGGCTACTGCTTCAACCGCAGCGGCCGGGTGATCGCCTTCTCGATCCTGATGGCGGGCGTCGGCAACCTCAGCCTCGCCCACCTCGACCAGGACCGGATCGCCGGCGCCGTCGCCGGCTACTAGGTGGTTGGTCGGTAGGGGGTCGTGTGTACCTCCCCAGACACATCTCGCCTATGGCTCGATGTTGAGTGTCTGGGGAGGTACACACGACCCCCTCGCCACACGCAGTTCGCGGACGGCCGAGTAGCCACAGCCGTTTTCGCAGTCCAGCGTCTGCGGAGCTCTGTTGGGATGGGTGCCGGTGGGGGTCTCCCGGCACTCAACATCGAGCCATAGCGAGATGTGCCGGGCGATCCCCACCGGCACCCCCCACTACCGCCAACGCTAGGAAGATCCGCTGACCAGCTCCCGGAGCCCCGCCTCGTCGAGGATCTCGGTGCCGAATTTCTCCGCTTTGGCGAGCTTCGAGCCGGGGTTGTCCCCGGCCACGACGTAGTCGGTTTTCTTCGAGACCGAGCTGGTCACCTTGCCGCCGGCCGACTTGACCAGGGCCGCCGCCTCCTCGCGGGTCAGCTCCGGCAGGGTGCCGGTGAGGACGACGGTCTTGCCCTCCAGCGGCCCGCCCGCCCGGCGCCGTTCCGACTCGTCGGCTTCGAGCTGCAGGCCCTTGGTGCGCAGCTTCTCGACCAGCGCCCAGGTCGCGTCGTCGGCGAGCGACTCGGCGATCTGCACCGCCATGATCGGCCCCACCCCCTCGACCTCCTCGATCGCCTCCGGGTCGGCCTCGTGCAGGGCGTCGATCGAGCCGAAGTGGTCGGCCAGCGCCTCCGCCGTGACGAAGCCGACGCCCGGCAGCCCCAGCGCGTAGAGCACGCGTTTGAAGGGCCGCTGCTTCGAGGCCTCGATCGCGGCGACCAGGTTCTGCGCCGAGGTGTCGGCGAAACGATCGAGCTCGACCAGCCGCTCGGCGGTGAGGTCGTAGATGTCGGCGACGTCTGAGATGACGCCCCCTTCGAGGAAGGTCTGCGCCTGTTTCTCGCCCAGTCCCTCGATGTCCATCGCCCCTTTGCTGACGAAGTGCTTGACGTGCTGGAAGGACTGCCCGGGGCAGCCGGAGCGGTTGGGGCAGATGGTGAAGACCGAGTCCTCCGGCTTGACCGTCGGCGTATCGCAGGCCGGGCAGCGGGCCGGCGGCTTCTCCTTGCGGGCTGCCTTGTGCTTGCGCGGCAGCTTCGGCGAGACGACCTGCGGGATCACGTCGCCGGCCCGCATCACCACCACCTCGTCGCCCTTGCGCACGTCCTTGCGGGCCAGGTCCTCCTCGTTGTGCAGGGTCGCGGTGGTGACGGTGACGCCGCCGACGTGGACCGGCTCCAGCATCGCGAAGGGAACCAGGTGGCCGGTGCGGCCGACGTTCCAGACGACCTGCTTCAGCGTCGTCGTCGCCGTCGTCGGCGGGAACTTCCAGGCGATCGCCCAGCGCGGCTCGCGGCCGACGACCCCGAGCTCGCGCCAGAGCGCCTTCTCGTCGACCTTGACGACGACGCCGTCGATCTCGTAGTCGAGCTCATCGCGCCGCTCCTCCCACCAGTGGCAGCGTTTCACGACCCCCTCGACGCCCGCGTGGTGGGCGGTGTCGGGGTTGACCTTGAAGCCCGCTTCCCGCAGCCACTCGACCTCGGCCATGTGGGTCGGCAGGTCGAGGCCGCGGATGGCGCCGATCCCGTACATCCAGGTCGAGAGCGGCCGTTCGGCCGCCAGCGAGGGATCGAGCTGGCGGATCGAGCCGGCGGCGCTGTTACGCGGGTTGGCGAAGGTCGGCTCCCCCGCCTCGGCGCGGCGCTCGTTCAGCGCTTTGAAGGCGGCGATCGGCAGGTAGACCTCGCCGCGGACTTCGACCAGCTCCGGCGCCCGGCCGGCGATCCGCAACGGCACCGAGCCGATCGTCCGCAGGTTCTGGGTCACGTCCTCGCCGATCCGCCCGTCGCCGCGGGTGGCGCCGCGGACCAGCACCCTGTCCTCGTAGGTGAGGGTGATCGCCAGGCCGTCGATCTTCGGCTCGGTCGTGTAGCTGAACTCCGAGGCGGTTATATCGAGCCGCTTGAGGTGGTTGGCGATCCGGGTCTCCCAGCCGCGCAGCTCCTCCTCGTTGCGGGCGTTGCCGAGCGAGAGCATCTGCTCGGTGTGCTCGACCTGCTCGAAGCGGTCGAGCGGCGGCGCCCCCACCCGCTGCGTCGGCGAGTCGGGCGTGCGCAGCTCGGGGTGGTCGGCCTCCAGCGACCGCAGCTCGTCCAGGAGCGCGTCGTATTCGTCGTCGCCGATCTCCGGTTCGTCGTGGAGGTAGTAGAGCCGGTTGTGGTGCTCCAGCTTCTGCCGCAGCTCCGCGGCTTCCTGCGCAGGGGTGGCGCTCACGCCGTCGCTGCGCTCGCCGCCAGCATCTCCTCGAACCCCCAGCCGCCGAGGCGCTCGAGGCCGCCGTGGTCGGTGAGGTCGAAGTGGATCGGCGTGACGGAGATGCGGCCCTGCGCGACCGCGTAGAGGTCGGTCCCCTCGATCTCCTCGTAGCCCGGCTGCCAGCCGTAGATCTCGTAATGGCGGCGCCCGTCGCTCTCCCTGACCAGCTTCAGCTCGTCGTTGTAGATCCGCTTGCCGAGCTTCGTCACCTCGATCCCGGTCGGCTCGCGGTTGGGGCAGTTGACGTTGATCAGCGTCGCCTCGGGCATCGACTCCTCCCGCAGGCGGGAGACGAGCTGGGCGGTGAATGGGGCGGCGACGCCGAAGTCGAACTTGCCGCTGACGTAGCCGAGGCCGCCGGCCGACGACTGCTGCGAGAGGGCGATCGCCGGGATCCCGAGGACGATTCCCTCCAGGGCCGCGGCAACCGTGCCGGAATAGGTGATGTCGTCGCCGAGGTTGGCGCCGTGGTTGATGCCGGAGACAATCAGGTCGGGCCGGCCGCCGACCAGGCCGAGCTCGGCGAAGCGGACGCAGTCGACCGGGGTGCCGTCGGTCGCGTAGCCGACGCGGCCGTCCTCGAAGGTGACCTCCTCGACGCTGAGCGGCGAGCGGGTGGTGATGCTGCGGGCGGTCGCGCTGCGGTTCGAGTCGGGGGCGACGACGTCGACCTCGACCCCCTCGAGCTCGACCAGAGCCCGCCGGGCCGCCTGCAGCCCGGGTGCGGAGATGCCGTCGTCGTTGGTGAGGAGGATGCGCACGGGACCCGATTCTAGGCGGCCGCCGAAGCGGCACGACCGCACCTAGGACCTGTCGACGTGAGCGTCGAGCATCTGACGGAAGACGGCGATCGCGACCCGATGGTCGCCGCTCATCGATGCCATCGCGGCGACCGCGTAAGGGAGGCCGGGACGGGGCTTGACGGCCACGAACGGCGGCAACCGGTATCGCAGCGCCGCCCAGTTACCCCAGAGGCGAGCAGTGCGTCCGTTCCCGTTCGCGAACGGATGAATCCGCACCCATTCGCCATGGAGGACGGCGCAGAGGCTGATGACGGCGCTGAGCTCCGGGCCCTGCGCAGGCTTCCTCCCCATCGGTATCGCCTGATCGAGCGGTACCACCGCTCGTCGCGCGCCTTCCTCGAAGGAGGTAAGCGCGTCGGGAACCTCGGCCGAAAGCGTTCCAGGCGAGCTGCCGACAGCCACCTCGTATCCCTGCAGCTCGGGAAAGGCGGGGTCAGAATCGCGCGGCTCCCCAGCGTAATAGGGGACGGGCAGGGCCACGCCGGCGTAGATCTGGCGATGCCAATCCTGAGCCGCCGCCACGCTCGGCTCCTGGCGTACACCCGCAGCGGCGGCGATCTGGCGCAACACCCCCGCCGCGTTGACGAGTATCTGCTGCTCGGAGCCCTGGGGGTCCGCGTTCCAGGGCGTCGGCATCAGGAGGTCTCGAACGCCTCCAGGACCCCGTAGGGGTCGCTCCGATTGACTGGCTCGGTGGAGACCGGGACCATTCGGGCCCGCAGGGGATCGTCGCCATAAGCCTCCCCCTCGGCGAAGGCCTGGATGTCCTCCTCGAGATGCTCCTCGACCCGATAGGCGTGCAACCGGCGAATCGTGTCGTCGAGATCTTTGGCGACCAGGAGAGCGGCCGCGTTGAGCTCCCGCTCGAGCATCTCCTCGGCGAGGCGGTTTTTCGACACCCCCCATTGCTCAGCCACGACGCCGAGCAGCTCGTGGGTGCGTGAGTTGTGGAATCTCAACGTGAACTTGGTCGTTTCCTCGGGCATCAAGGTACCTTTCTGCCGTCAAACCTCTGATCTGCCGTCACAGCGTAGCGCGATCGGCCTTCCCGCTCAATACCAAGCCGGGATACTGCCGCCGTGCCCACGGTACGACTGGAGATCGAGTATGACGGGGCCGGGTTCCGCGGCTGGGCCCGCCAGCCGGGCCAGCGGACGGTGCAGGGGGAACTGGAGACGGCGCTGGCGACGGTCCTGCGCGAGCCGGTCGAGCTGACCGTCGCCGGCCGCACCGACACCGGCGTCCACGCGTTCGGCCAGGTGGCGAGCTTCGAGACCGCGGCCGAGGTCCCCGGGGACCTGGCGCGGCGCCTCAACGGGCTCGGGCCTGACGATGTCGCGGTGACCGGCGCCACCGTCGCCGCCGAGGGCTTCGACGCCCGCCGCGACGCCCGGGCGCGCAGCTACCGCTACCGCGTCCTCGCCCGCTCCGCGCCCAGCCCGTTCGAGCGCGGCAAGGCGCTCTGGTGGCCCCACCGCACCGACCGCGAGGCGCTAGACGCCTGCGCCGCCGCCCTCCCCGGCACGCACGACTTCACTGCCTTCACCCCGACCCAGACCGACCACGTCCGCTTCGAGCGCGACATCTTCGCCGCCTCCTGGGAGCAGGACGGCGACCTCCTCAACTTCCGCATTACCGCCGACGCCTTCATGCGCAACATGGTCCGCGTCCTCGTCGGTACCCAGCTCGAAGTGGCGAGCGGCCGCCGCAGCGTCGAGAGCTTCGCCGCCCTGCTCGAAGGGGCGCCTCGAACCGCCGCTGGCGACACCGCCCCACCCCACGGGCTCTACCTCGAGTCGGTCAGCTACTAGACGAGCTCGAGGTAGACCATCTCGGTCGAGTCGGACTTCCTCGGGCCGAGCTTGACGATGCGGGTGTACCCGCCGGGACGCTCCGCGTAGCGCGGGGCGACCTCGTCGAACAGCTTGTGGACGATGAACTTGTCGTTGTGGAGCGTTGCCAGCGCCTGACGGCGAGCGTGGAGATCGCCGCGTTTGGCGAGGGTGATCAGTTTCTCGACCTCGGGCTTGACCGCCTTGGCCTTCGCCTGGCTGGTCTGGATCCGCTCGTGCTCGATCAGCTGTTTCGAGAGGTTCGAGAGCAGGGCCTCGCGGTGGGAGGAGTCACGGCTGAGCTTGTTCCGCTTCTTTTTGTGCCGCATCAGATCCTCCGCTCCGCTCTGGCTCGTGGCCTTAGTCCGCCTGGAGGTCCAGGCCGCGGGAGTGCAGGGTCTCGATGACTTCCTCGATCGACTTCTGGCCGAAGTTCGGGATCGCGTTCAGTTCCGCGCGCGACTTGCGCACCAGGTCGCCGACGGTCTGGACCCCGGCCCGCTTCAGGCAGTTGTAGGAGCGGACGCCCAGTTCGAGCTCCTCGATCAGGATCTCGTCGAGGCCGTTGGCGGCGGCGCCGCCCCCGTCGCCCGAGGAGGAGAAGCCGTCGCTCGCGACCGGCGGCGCCGGTTCACGCGCGGTCAGCTCCTCGACGCGGTCGGCGTCGGTGAAGATCGCCAGGCTCTTGATCAGGATCTCGGAGGCCTCGCGCAGCGCGGCCCCGGGCTCGATCGAGCCGTCGGTCTCGAGGTCGAGGGTGAGCTTGTCGAAGTCCGTCCGCTGGCCGACGCGGGCGGCGGCGACCGCGTAGGAGGCGCGCCGGATCGGCGAGAAGATCGAGTCGATCGGGATCACGCCGATCGGCTGCTCGTCGGACTTGTTCTCTTCGGCCGGCGAGTAACCGCGGCCGCGGCCGATCGTCAGGTAGACCTCGAGTTTGGTTTTTTTCTCGAGCGTCGCGATCGGCGCGTCGGGGTTGAGGATCTCGACGCCGGAGGGCAGGTCGATGTCCTTGGCCTTGACCTCGCCGGGGCCGGTGGCGACCAGCGGCGCCTCGACCTCGTCGGCGTCGGTGTGCATGCGCACGACCAGGTCCTTGAGGTTGAGGATGATGTCGGTGACGTCCTCTTTGACGCCGGGGACGGTCGAGAACTCGTGCGCGACGCCCTCGATGCGGACGCTGGTGATGGCAGCGCCACCCAGCGAGGAGAGGAGCACGCGGCGGAGGCTGTTGCCGAACGTGTAGCCGAAGCCCTTGTCGAGCGGCTCGATCGTGAACGTGCCGCGACGGTCGTCGACTTTCTCGGAGGTGATGCGGGGGACCTGGAAATCGGTGGTCATGAGTTCCTTGCTCTGGGGTGTTTCAGAAATCGTGTCCGGACTACTTGGAGTACAGCTCGACGATCAGCTGCTCCTGGACCGGCGCCGAGATCTCGGAGCGCTCGGGGTAGCGCAGGACCTTGGCGGTGAGGGCGTCGTGATCAGCCTGCAGCCAGGCGGGAACCGTGGAAACCAGTTCCGTCGCCCGCTGGATCGTGTCGGTGGCTGACGATCCGGCCCGGATCGAGATGATGTCTTCGGGCCGCACCTGGTACGAGGGGATGTTCACCCGGCGGCCGTTGATCTGCCAGTGGCCGTGGGTGATCAGCTGCCGCGCCTGGCGCCGGGAGGCGGCGAAACCGAGGCGGACGAGGACGTTGTCGAAGCGGGACTCGAGCAGGCGAAGGAGGTTCTCGCCGGTGACGCCGTCCTGGCGCGAGGCCTTGTCGTAGTAGGCGCGGAACTGTTTCTCCAGCACCTGGTAGTAGCGGCGCGTCTTCTGCTTCTCGCGCAGCTGGACGCGGTACTCGGACTGGCGCAGGCGGCCGCGGCCGTGATCGCCGGGCGGGTAGGAGCGGCGCTCGACGCCGCACTTGTCGGTGAAGCAGCGCTCGCCCTTGAGGAACAGTTTCTGCCCCTCGCGACGGCACTGCTTGCACTGCGGCGAAGTGTCCCGAGCCATTAGACGCGCCTCCGCTTCTTCGGCCGGCAGCCGTTGTGGGCCTGCGGCGAGACGTCCTTGACGGTGGTGACGTCGAGGCCGGCGGCCTGCAGCGAGCGGATCGCCGTCTCGCGGCCCGAGCCGGCGCCCTTGGCGAAGACCTCGACGCGCTCCAAGCCGTGTTCCATGCCCTTTTTGGCGGCGGCGTCGGCAGTCACCTGCGCGGCGAACGGGGTCGACTTGCGGGAGCCTTTGAACCCGGCCGAACCGGCCGACTCCCAGGCGATCACGTTGCCGTCGGTGTCGGTGAGGGTGACGATCGTGTTGTTGAAGGAAGTCTTGATGTGCGCCTGCCCGTAGGTGACGTTCTTTTTGACACGGCGGCGCGTGCGCCCTTTGGCGGGTTTTTTCTCGGCCATCTCTCTGCCTATACCTTGCGCTTACCGGCGACGCTGAGACGGCGCGGGCCCTTGCGACCGCGGGCGTTGGTCTTCGTCCGCTGGCCGCGGACCGGGAGGCCTCGGCGGTGGCGGAGGCCGCGATAGGAGCCGATCTCCATCAGCCGTTTGACGTTCTGCGAGCGCTCACGCCGGAGGTCGCCCTCGACCTCGCGGTTCTCGACCGCCTCGCGAAGTTTCATCACCTCGTCCTCGGTCAGGTCCTTGACCTGGGTGTTCGGGTCGACCCCGGTCTCGGTGACGATCTGCTTCGCCGTCGAGTGGCCGATGCCGAAGATGTAGGTGAGCCCGACCTCGACCCGTTTGTTGACCGGGATGTTGATCCCCGCGATACGAGCCATGCGCTAGCCCTGCCTCTGCTTATGGCGCGGGTTCTGGCAGATCACCAAGACCGCCCCGTTTCGGCGGATTACCTTGCACTTCTCGCACATCGGCTTGACGGAAGCTCGAACCTTCATCGCTCCGGATCTCGTATCGACAACAGGACCCCCGCACGCCCCATGAATCGGACGGCAGGACGAACCAACCGGCCAACAAGGCCGACGGAGAAAGATAGCAGGGGCCGGGCCTCGGGGCCTCGCGGTCAGGCAGGCTCGACGAGGGCGACGAGGAAGCCATCGTAGCCCTTGACGCCGACGGTCTGGACGGTGGTGGCGCTGACCCGCGGCTCGTCGCGCAGGGCCTCGTGAAGCCGGCGCTGGGCCCTGGTGGCCTCGTCGGCGTCGGTGGGGTCGGCGAGGGAGCCGTCGCGGACGACGTTGTCGGCGACGATCAGGCCCCCGGGCCGGGTGCGCTCGAGCGCCCAGGCGAAGTAGTTGGGCGTGTTGACCTTGTCGGCGTCGATGAAGACCAGGTCGAACGGCCCGGCCCCCTCCTCCTCCAGCACCGGCAGCGCCTCGAGCGCGGGCCCGACGCGGATTTCGACCTTCTCCCCCACGCCCGCCGCCTCGACGCTCCGCCGGGCGACCTCGGCGTAGGCGGGGTTCGCCTCGAGGCTGACGAGCCGCCCGTCCTCCGGCAGCGCCCGCGCCATCAGGATCGCGCTGTAGCCACCCAGGGTCCCGAACTCGAGGATCTTTCTTGCCCCGACCAACCGCACCAGCAGCTGCAACAGCTTCCCCTGCGGCGGCGAAACCTGGATCGCGGGCAACCCCGCGGCCTCGGCAGCCTCAACTGCCCTTCGCAGCTCCTTGTCCTCGCTGACGATCGTCTCGCACACGAACGTGTCCACGGCAGAGAAGACGTCCTGATCCATCAGTCTTGCTCCTCTTCAGATGGCGGCAGCCGGTCCAGCATCCTCAGAGTGGCTTGGCGCTGGGCCCGAGATTCGGCAAGCAACTCGGCGAACGCCGCCCTGGCCTCCGCACGGCCCTCGGCCGATTTTCGTTCGATGTCTTCTCGGGCGGAACTGATTACCCGCACGTACTCCTCCGTCATGTTGGCCAACAGGCGCCGGATGCCGTCCATCTCGAGCTGATGCCTCTCCTCCGCAGTCATCAACTGGCCCCGGAGCTCTTCCCAGTCGCGACGACGGGCCTCCTCGAACTCCTTGCAACGTTGATAAGCCCGTTCGAGGTGCTCCTGGATCTCGTTGCCGGCTTCTTCCATGCGCCGTTCGAAATCGCGGTTCCCTTCCTCGATCTCCATGTCGAGAGCGTGCCAGTCCATGGCACACAAAACTACACCTCAGACAAAATGTTCTGTATCGACTTCCATACAGAACAGTGACGACGCCCCTCACCTCAGCAGCCTCTGGGTCGGCGTCACCACCTGCTGGAAGGTCGGCCGGTTCTGGAAGGGGAACGGGGGCAGGGAGACGCCGCCGGTCACCGCCGGCCGGTTCTGGTCGAAGCAGGAGGGCTGCGGGTTCGCCGCGCACTCGCCGTCGCCGCCGCCGTACATCTGCTGCGGCGTCACCTTCAGCGCCGCGGCGAGCGTGCGCTGGAGCATCTTCCGGCACTTGGCCTTCGAGCCGCCGCCGCAGTAGACCCGGCTCCAGGCGCCCTTCGGCTTCGGCCCGTAGAGGTCGCGCAGGTCCTTGGAGACGTAGCTCCACCAGCCATCCGAGAAGTCCGGTTCGGTCGGCGAGCCGCCGGTGTAGCTGCCGGTCCGCACCATCCCTTCCAGCGCCGCGTAGGCCTTGGCGCCGAGAACGGGCTTGAACTCGCCCCGGAGCAGCTTCGGCCACCAGGCGTCCATCAGTTCGACCGCGTCGTTTTCCTCGTAGACGCCGTCGCGGTCGAGGTCGCGGCGGTGGGCGCCGTGTTCGTGCCAGGTGCGCAGGGTCACGAACGCCCGCCGCAGCGGCTTTGATTTCGGTTCGCCGATCGCCCTGAAGAGCGTCGGCAACAGCCGGTAGCCGCGCAGGTCCTGGGTCGCCGGTTCCTCCATCGCCTGGATCAGCTGGGTGATCGTCATCTTCTTCTTGCCCTTGGTCGCCGCCCTGACCTTGTCGGCGATCATCTGCGAGCGGAACAGCGGCCCGTAGCTGTACTTGTCGTCGGCCGCGGCCCAGCCCGGCGCCTGCTTGTTGTTCCAGGAGACGAGGAAGGCCGGGTCGACCGCCTGCGGATGCTTGGCGAAGGGCAGCCACTCGGCGGTGCGGCCGCTCGGCTCGTAGCCCATCCAGTCGAACTTGCCGGTGCCGAGGATCGGGAAGTCCGGCGAGGTGCCCTTCGAGCGCTGCGGCATCCAGCCCGAGAGCGCGTAGGCGATGTGTTCGGAGTCGACGTAGGACCAGTTGAAGAGGAAGTTGATGTTGGAGACGGCCTGCTCGAAGCCGTCAGGGCCGGTCATCACCCCCGGTTCGTTCAGCTGCGCGAAGCCGACCACCGAGTCGGCCTCGTGGAAGTACGTGCTGCGCTGGCGCACGAAGGCGACTCTCTTTCCGCCCACCTTGCCGCGCGCGTAGACGATCCCGTGAACCGTGCGGTAGGCGGTCAGCGTCTGGGAGCCGGGCGGCGTCGAATCCGCCGCGTTCGGCGTCCAGCTCTCGCTCTTTTCCAGCTTTTCCATCGCCAGACACTTGCCGCGGTAGCTGTAGTGGAACCCGTCCTTGCAAAGGACCTCGGCGAAGGTGTCGACGTTGTCGGAGGTCGCGGTCGTCGCGCTCCAGGCGTAGTCCCGCCCGTGGCCGAGCTGAACGTAGAGGCTGACCCCGGGGAACGCGGCGCCGCGCGCGTCGATCCCGGGCCCGTGCAGGTCCACCTCCTGGAGGATCTGCGGCACGAAGTAGCCGACCTGCGGGCCCATCACCGCGATCGGGTGCCCGGTCGCCGACTCCGCGGCGGAGACGAGCTCCCAGTTGGAGGCGTGGCCAGCGGCTTCGATCGCCTCCTGCAACCGCTGACCGACGGTGGCGGTCGTCTGCCCCGGCGCCGTGGATGCACTGGCGGTGCTGGTGAAGCGGACGCTGCCGGGATCCGGCAGGGCGAGACCACGCTTGGCGAAGGCGCTGCGGGTCTCGTAGGGGAAGCGCTCGGAGATCGTGGTCGGCGCCTCGGGGTCGTTCTTGGAGCGGAAGTCCTGCCAGGCCTTGCGGCCGGCCGCCTTGCCCATCCGCTTGACGAAGGCCTGCATCGTCAGCGCCGAGTTCAGCTCGTTGCCGCCGCCCTGGCCGAAGATGCCACCGACCAGCGAGGCGATCGCGATCACGTCGGTCGGCTTCCACGGTTCCATCGGCTTGTTCAGCAGCGTGTACTCGCCCGGCTTCAGTTTCGGGTCGAGGCTGGCGGCGGCGACGTAGGCGTTGATCCCTTCGACGTAGGCGCTGACGTCGTCGACCGCCTGCTGGCCGGCGGCGCCGTAGAGCTGCGGCGCCTGCGCCAGCTGCCTTTCGAGGTCGGCTTCGGTGTAGGGGGCGAACTGCCACTGGCTGGCGTCGGCCCCGGCATTGGCGCCGCCGAGGAAGGAGGCGAGCTCGGCGCGGCCGGTGTGCCGCAGCACGTCCATCAGGAAGAGGCGGTCGGCGGCGCCGGCGAACCCCGCCCCGAACATCGTGTCGGCGCGGGTCACCCCGTAGACATGGGGGACGCCGAAGGCTTTGTCGCGGACGATCGTCACCCCGGGCCGCGGCTCGACTTCGGATTCAACCTCGCCGGCCGGGACTCCGAACGTCGCGTCCTTGAAGTAGTTTGGGATCTGGTCCTCGGTCAACCCCGAGCTGGCGTAGAGCAGGTTTTCGTAGAGCGGCTGCTGGTCGGCGAAATGCGGTGGCAGCAGGCCGGGCCCGCGGAAGGCGAGGATCTGGTTGAAGCTGGCGGTGCCGTTCTCGCCCGGAGGCAGGACGTTGCGGAAGCCGCCGGCGTCGTTGGTCCCGTACGGCGCCGGGGCGGCGAGCGCCGGTGGCGCGGCGGCGGCGAGAGCGACCAGGGCGATCGCCAGGGCGAGCGCACGGCGAGAGCAGCTTGGAGGACGCAAAAAACTTCTCCTTCCCGTTGCGGCGCCCCACCGCAAGGGAAAGACTACCCGGCCGCCCGCCTCGCTACTCGGACTCGTGCCAGGGGGTGAGGATCCGCGGCCCGTCCGGGGTGACCGCGACGGTGAACTCGAAGTGGGCGGCGAGCGAGCCGTCTTCGGAGTAGACAGACCAGCCGTCCTCCCCCATCCGCACCAGCGGGCCGCCGGCGTTGACCATCGGCTCGATCGCCAGGACCATCCCCTCCTCCAGCTCCGGGCCCTTGCCGGGCTCGCCGAAGTTCGGGACCTGCGGTTCCTCGTGCATGTCGCGGCCGATGCCGTGACCGACGAGGGTGCGGATGATCGAGAGCCCCTCGATCTCGACCGCGCGCTGGATCGCCGCCGAGACGTCGCCGAGATGGTTGCCGGGTCGCATCTGCTCGACGCCGGCGAAGAGCGAGGCCTTGGTCACGTCGAGCAGCTTCTGGGCCTCGGGGCTGACCGGGCCGATCGGCAGCGTCATCGCCGCGTCGGAGACCCAGCCGTCCCTGACGACGCCGACGTCGATCGAGATCACGTCACCGCGCTTCAGCTCGTATTCCCCGGGGATGCCGTGGACGACCATCGAGTTGGGCGAAGCGCAGATCGACCCCGGGAAGCCGCGGTAGCCCTTGAAGGCAGGGGTCGCCCCCTGCGAGCGGATGAACTTCTCGGCCGCCGCGTCGAGTTCCTCGGTGGTGATCCCGGGCCGGGCCTTGGCGGCGAGCATCTTCAGGCAGCGGACGAGAACCTCGCCCGAGGCGGCCATCTGGTCGACCTGCTCCGGGGTCTTCTTGATGATCATGCGATACACGCTAGTAGCAACCGGCGGCGGGCTAGACGGTCTCGTCCTGCTCCATCCGCAGGGTCGCGAGGGTGCGGCGGACCTGCTCCGCCACCTCGTCCGGCGCCGCCTCGCCCTCGATCCGCCGCAGGGCGCTGCGGCTGTCGTAATAGGAGACGAGCGGCTCGGTCTTCTCGTGGTAGGTCTCGAGCCGCTTGCGGATCACGTCGGGCTCGTCGTCGTCGCGGACGATCAGCGGCGAGCCGTCGATGTCGCAGACCCCCTCCTCCTTCGGCGGTTCGAACTCGACGTGGAAGACGTGCCCGTTGGCCTCGCAGGTGCGGCGGCCGCCGAGCCGGCGGACGACCTCGTCGTCGGAGACGTCGATCAGCAGCACCCCGGTCACGCCACGGCCCAGCTCCGAGAGCTTCGCGTCGAGCGCCTCGGCCTGCGGCGTGGTGCGCGGGAAGCCGTCGAGGATGAACCCGTCGCGCGCCTCGCTGGAGTCGATCCGCTCGGCGATCACGCCGACGATCACCTCGTCGGGCACGAGGTCGCCGCGGTCCATGTACTCCTTCGCTTCGCGCCCCAGCTCCGTTTCGTCCCGCACGGCGCCGCGCAGGATGTCCCCAGTCGCGTAGTAGGGCAAGCGGAGGTCTTCGTTCAGCCGCTCCCCCTGGGTCCCCTTGCCGGACCCGGGCGGGCCCAAGAGGACGAGATTTAGCTCAGCCATCGAGGGAGCCTATTTCAAGAAGCCCTCGTAGTTGCGCATCATGAGTTGAGCCTCCAGCTGCTTGACCGTGTCCAGGGCGACGCCGATGACGATCAGGATGGAGGTGCCGCCGAAGTAGAAGTTGGCCGCCGTCTGGCTGATCAGGATCGTCGGCAGGGCCGCCACCGCGCCGAGGTAGAGGGCGCCGGGGAAGGTCAGGCGGGAGAGGATTTTGTCCAGGTACTCGGCGGTCGGCCGGCCCGGGCGCACGCCGGGGATGAAGCCGCCGTATTTCTTCAGGTTGTCGGCCTGGTCGACCGGGTTGAAGGTGACCGCCGTGTAGAAGTAGGTGAAGATGATGATGAAGAAGACCTCGCCGATCACGTAGGCCCAGCCGTTCGGTTCGAAGAAGGCGGCGAAGTCGAGCGCGGCGGGGGTGTTGATCAGCTGCCCGATCGTCGGCGGGAAGGCCATGATCGAGGCGGCGAAGATGACCGGGATGACGCCGGCCATGTTGACCCGCAGCGGCAGGTAGGTCGAGCCTCCGGAGGTCATTTTGCGCCCGACGACGCGTTTCGCGTACTGGACCGGGATCCGGCGTTGACCCTCCTGGACGAAGACGATCGCGACGATCACCGCCAGGGCGATGAACGGCATCATCACGACGAAGACCTGGTCCGGGTTGTCCCACCACTTGGAGAGGCCGGGAACGATGCTGGAGGCGATCGAAGCGAAGATCATCAGCGAGATGCCGTTGCCGATCCCCCGCTGGGTGATCAGCTCGCCCAGCCACATTAGGAGGGTGCAGCCGGCGGTCAGGCAGATCACGATCAGGAACAGGCGCGGGAAGGTGAGCTGGCCGACCACGTCGGCGCCTGATTCGTTGCCGAAGGAGCGGAAGAGGAAGACGTAGCCGATCGACTGGCCGAAGGCGAGGCCGACGGTCAGATAGCGCGTGTACTGGGTGATTTTCTGCTGCCCGACTTCGCCCTCTTTCTGCAACCGCTCCAGCGACGGCACGACGACCGTCAGGAGCTGGAGGATGATCGAGGCCGTGATGTAGGGCATGATCCCCAGCGCGAAGAGGCTGAGCCGCGAGAGACTGCCTCCGGAGAAGAGGTTGAGGAAGCCGAGGACGCCGGAGCCGCCGAAGTTTTCGGAGATTTCCTTGACCGCGTCGGTGTCGACTCCCGGAGCCGGGATGTAGGAGCCGAGGCGGTACAGCGCCAGCATCGCCGCCGTGAACGCGAGCTTCTTGCGAATCTCGGCAACGCTGAACGCGTTGAGAATAGTTCTGAGCATTACGGCTCCAGAGTGTGACAGGAACCGCCGGCCGCTTCTATCTGCTCCTTGGCGGCCGCGCTGAAGGCATGTGCATGAACCTCCAGCTTCTTCTTGATCTCACCGCGGGCGAGCACCTTGACGGGGTCCTTGCGCTTCGCCAGGCCCTTCTCCCGGAGGCTCTGCGGCGTCACTTCGGCGCCGCTGTCGAAGCGCTCCTCGAGGTCGGAGAGGTTTACCGGCTGGGTCTTGGTGCGGAAGTTCTCGAACGGCATCGACTGCTTTTTGTGCGGGCCGCGGAGCTTTCGCATCCGCATGTGGATCGGGTTCTGACCGCCCTCGTAGCCGGCCTTGCGCTTGCGGCCCGAACGCGAGCCGGCGCCCTTGTGACCGCGGCCCGAGGTCTTGCCCAACCCGCTGCCCTCGCCGCGGCCGATTCGCTTGCGCGGCTTTTTCGAGCCTGGCTTCGGCTTCAGGTTGTGCAGCCCGATCTCCTCGGCGCGCGAGGCGTCCTTCTCGGCTTTCTCAGCCACCGTCGACCTCCACCAGGTGACCGACGACCCGCAGCTGACCCTGCAGCTGCTCGGAGTCCTTCAGCTCGGCGGTTTTCCCGATCCGCCCCAGCTTCAGCGCCTTCAGAGTCGCTTTCTGATTGGGATTGGTCCCATTAGCCGACCGAATCTGCGAAACCTTCACTTTGCTCACGAACCCTCACCAGCTTTCTCAGGCTCAGCAACGGTCTCGTCAGCGGGGCTCTGCGCCTCCTCGGACGGCTCACCCTCCTCTTTGGGAGCGGACTCTGCCGTGGGTGGCGTGGTAGGGGGGACCCCCTGCTGCTCTGCAGCTGGGGGTGGGTCCCCTGCCGCGACAGGACCCGCGGCCTCAGCGCTTTGTCCCTCATCAGATACGGACACAGCGGCTCCGTTCCCGTTGCCGTCCAACCCCAAGACCTGGGAAATCGTCAACCCACGCAGCTCGGCAACCTCCTCGGGCCGACGCAACCGGACCAAGCCGTCCATCGTCGCCTTGACGAGGTTGATCGGGTTCTGCGTGCCGATGCTCTTGGTGAGGACGTCGCGGACGCCACCGAGCTCCAGCACGGCGCGCACCCCGCCGCCGGCGATGACGCCGGTACCCGGGCTGGCCGGGCGCAGGACCACGTGGCCGGCGCCGAAGCGGCCGATGATGCGGTGGGTGATGGTGTTCCCGTATTTGGGCACCCGGATCAAGTTCTTGCGAGCGTCCTCGACGCCCTTCTGGATCGCCAGCGGGACCTCGCGGGCCTTGCCGTAGCCGATTCCGACCACGCCCTCCTCGTCGCCGACGGCGACCAGCGCGGTGAAGGAGAAGCGACGGCCGCCCTTGACCACCTTGGCGACGCGGTTGATCTCGATCACGCGCTCCTGCAGGTCCAGCCCGCGGGGGCTCACGTTCTCCACGTTCTTGACGTCCATTCCCTTCATAGGCAGCGGCCCACCGTAGCGAAACTACGGTTTCAGAAAGCCAGACCCCCCTCGCGTGCTCCCTCGGCCAGCGCCTTGACGCGACCGTGGTACTGGTAGCCGCCGCGATCGAAGACGCAGGTCTCGACCCCGGCGCCCTTGGCGCGCTCGGCCAGCAGTTCGCCGGCCTTCTTGGCCTGCTCGGAGGCGCTGAGCTTGCGCAGGTCGGGCTCGATCCAGTTGACCGCGGCCACGGTGTGACCCTTGGTGTCGTCGACGAGCTGGGCGAAGACGCCCTTGTTGGAGCGGTAGACCGAGAGCCGCGGCCGCTCGGCCGTGCCCCGGACGCGGGCCCGGACCCGGCGCCGCCGTTTGAGCCGGCGCTGGCGCTTGGTGAGGACGGTCATGCGCGCTTGCCCACCTTCCGCAGAACCTGCTCGTCTTTGTAGCGGATGCCCTTGCCCTTGTAGGGCTCCGGCGGCCGGCGCTTGCGGATGTCCGCCGCGACCTGGCCGACGAGCTGCTTGTCGATGCCCTTGACGATGACCTCGGTCGGCTGCGGGACTTCGAACTCGATCCCGTCCGGGGCGTCGATCGCCACCGGGTGGGAGTAGCCCAGCGCCAGCTCCAGTTTCTTGCCCTTCAGGGCGGCGCGGTAACCGACGCCCTGGATCTCGAGCCGCTTCTCGAAGCCGTCGGTGACGCCCTCGACCATGTTCGCGATCAGGCTGCGGGTGAGGCCGTGCAGAGCGCGGTGCTCGCCGCGGTCGGTGGGGCGGGCGACGGTGACGGCGCCATCCCCCTGCTCGACGGTCATGTCCGGCGAGAGGGTCTGCTGCAGCTCCCCCTTCGGGCCCTTGACGGCGATATTGCCAGGGGCGATCTCCACCGTGACGGCGTCGGGGACGGGAACGGGCTTTCTTCCGATGCGGCTCATCTGCTCACCAGACGTAGGCGACGACCTCGCCGCCGACGCCCTTGGCGCGGGCTTCGTGGCCGGTCATCACGCCGGCGGAGGTGCTGACGATCGCGGTTCCGGTCCCGCCGTCGACGCGCGGGACGCTCTTGTGGTCGACGTAGCGGCGTCGGCCCGGGCGAGAGACCCGTTCGATCCCGAGGATCACCGGCTGGCGGTCCTCGGTGTACTTGAGCTCGACGTTGATCGCCTCGCCCACGGCGGCCGGCCTGCGGCTGAAGTCCTTGATGTAGCCCTGCTCCTTCAGGATCCGGGACATCTCCAGCTTGAGACCGTTGAGGGGGATCTCCACCTCGTCGTGGCCGGCGCGGATTGCGTTGCGAATCCTGGTCAGGTAATCGGCGATCGGGTCGGTGTGCATGCTTCTCGCCCTACCAGCTCGACTTGGTCATTCCGGGGATGTACCCCTCGTGGGCGGCCTCGCGCAGACAGATCCGGCAGAGGCCGAATTTGCGGAAGTAGGCGCGCGGGCGCCCGCAGCGGCGGCAGCGGTTGTAGCCGCGCGATTTGAACTTCGGGTCGCGCGCCTGCTTCACCTTCATCGAAGTCTTAGCCATCGTTGGAACTCTCCTCGGCCGTCTCTCCGGCCTCTTCGTCGTCTCCGCCCTCGGCGGCGCCCTCGTCCTCGCCTTCCGGCTTGGCGTAGGCCTCGGGGTTCTCCTCTTTCAGCTGTTCGAGTGCCGCCTGCTCGACTTCGGCCTTCTGGCGGGCTTCCTCTTTGAGCTGCTCTTCTTCGGCTTCCTTTTCTTTCGCTTCCCGCTCGGCCTGACCGGGGCGGCCCTCCTGGGCGAACGGCATCCCCAGCCCGAGCAGAAGCTCGAAAGCCTCGAGGTCAGTTTTAGCGGAAGTCGTGATCGTGATGTCCAGCCCCCGGACGACGTCGATCGAGTCGTAGTCGATTTCGGGGAAGATCAGCTGCTCTTTGACGCCCATCGAGTAGTTGCCGCGGCCGTCGAAGGAGCGCGGGTTGAGACCGCGGAAATCGCGAATCCGCGGCACCGCGATCGAGACCAGGCGGTCGAGGAACTCCCACATGCGGGCGCGGCGCAGCGTCACCGAGACGCCGACCGGCATCCCCTCGCGCAGCTTGAAGGAGGCGACCGACTTGCGGGCGCGGCGCACGTTCGGGTGCTGGCCGGCGATCGTCGCCAGCTGTTCCTGGGCCAGTTCGAAGGACCGTTTGTCCTGTTTCTCGGCGCCGAGGCCCATGTTCAGGGTGATCTTCTCCAGGCGCGGGGCCTCCATCGGCGTCGAGTAGCCGAATTTGCCCGTCAGCGCCGGCAGCACGTCGTTCTCGTAGCGCTCGCGCAGTCGCGGCGGCGGAGCGGCCTGGGAGGTGGGTGCCACGGTCGCCTCCATCAGCCGATCTCGTTTCCGGTCCGCTTCGCGTAGCGGACGCGCTTGCCGCCTTTGTCGACGCGGACGCCGACACGGCTGGGTTTGTTGTCTTTGGGATCGAGCAGCATCACGTTGGAGACGTCGATCGGGCCCTCCTTCTCGACGATGCCGCCGGCCTGCGCGTTTTTCAGGTCGCCCTGGGAGCGCGGCCGTTCGTGGCGCTTGATCATGTTCAGGCCCTCGACATAGACGCGGCGCTTCTTCGGATCGGTGCGGACGACGCGGCCTTTCTTGCCGGCGTCCTTGCCGCCGATCAGCACGACCGTGTCGTCGGTGCGGATGCGCATCGACTTGGCCATCGCTAGAGCACCTCCGGAGCGAGCGAGATGATTTTCATGAAGTTGCGGTCGCGCAGTTCGCGCGCGACCGGGCCGAAGATGCGGGTCCCGCGCGGGTTGTTGCTGGCCGGGTCGATCAGGACGGCGGCGTTCTCGTCGAAGGAGATGTAGGTGCCGTCGGGGCGGCTGAGCGGCTTGCGGGTGCGGACGACGACCGCCTGCACGACCTCGCCCTTGCGGACGCCGCCCTGCGGGCTGGCCGATTTGACGGTCGCGGTGATGACGTCGCCGACGCTGGCGTAGCGACGGTGGGATCCGCCCTTGACGCGGATGCAGAGGATCTCGCGCGCGCCCGAGTTGTCGGCGACCTTGAGCCTGGACTCCTGCTGGATCATCGCCCTACCTCGCCTTCTCCACCACGTCGACCAGGCGCCAGCGCTTGGTCTTCGAGAGCGGGCGGGTCTCGATCACGCGGACCACGTCGCCCTCGCCGGCCTCGTTGCGCTCGTCGTGCGCATGCAGCTTGGTCGAGCTGCGGACGATCTTCTCGTAGGTGCGGTGACGGCGGGCGATGTCGATGCGGACGGTGATCGACTTGTCGCCCTTGCTGGAGACGACGATCCCCTGCCGCACCTTGGCCGCGTTGGACTCCTTCTCGGCCGCCGGGGTGCCGGTGCCGGGGCTGCGTTCGGCCTTCGCGGCCTCGCGCTGCTTGCGGCGCAGGTTCGCCCGCACGCGCCGATCCTCGGCCCGCTTGGCGACGCGGTCCTCCGTGCTGAGCTGGGGGCCGGGCTTACTCGCGCGGCGCGATTTCTGCAGCCGGCGCCGCTCCTTCCAGGGAAGGTCGTCCTCGGGGTTCGGCTCGGCGGGAGCCTCCTCAGCGGCAGGGGTCTCCTCCGCCGCCGGAGCCTCCTCAGCAACCTCCTCGGACGGCTCACCCTCCTCTTTCGGAGCGGCGTCTGCCGCGGGTGGCGTCGCAGGGGGGACCGTCTCCTGCTCTGCAGGAGACGGTGGGTCCCCTGCGTCGACAGGACCCGCGGCCTCAGCGGCCGCGTCCTGGGGAGTGTCGTCCTGAATCTCGTCTTTTTTCGTCTCGTCGTCGCTCATATCCGTCGCGTCTCTTTCTCCACATCGATGCCCCGGGCCTTGGCCACCGTCAGCAGCTTGGCGATGTCCTTTTTCGCCTGACCGAGCCGGGCGGTGTTCTCGAGCTCGCCGGTCGCGTGCCGGAAGCGGAGGTTGAAGGCCTCCTGCTTGGCGTCGATCAGCTTCGCCACCAGCTCGTCGTCTTTGAGGTTGTGCACCTCGGCCGCCTTCATCAGTCGCCGGCCCCCTCACGCATGACGAATTTGGTTTTGACGGGAAGCTTGTGACCGGCGAGGCGCAGCGCTTCGCGCGCCAGCTCCTCGGGGACGCCCGCCAGCTCGAACATGACCTTGCCGGGCTTGACCACGGCGACCCAACCCTCCGGGTTGCCCTTGCCGGAACCCATCCGGGTCTCGGCCGGCTTCTTCGTGTAGGGCTTGTCGGGGAAGACGTTGATCCAGACCTTGCCGCCGCGTTTGATCTTGCGGGTCATCGCCACACGGGCGGCCTCGATCTGGCGGTTGGTGATCCAGCCGCGCTCGAGCGCCTTGATCCCGTACTCGCCGAAGGCCACGGTGCTGCCGCCCTTGGTGTTGCCGCGCATGCGGCCGCGGAACTGTTTGCGGTGCTTGACCCGTTTCGGCATCAGCATCAGCGACCACCTCCACGCTGTCCGCCGCGACCGCCGCCGCCGGGCCCTCGCCCGCCGCCGCCGCGCCCGCCGCGATCTCCACCCGGGCCGCGACCGCCACGGTCACCGCCGGGTCCGCGCCCGCGCCCGCCGCCGCCACGATCGTCGCGGCGCCCGCGGCCTGACTGGCCCTGCGGCTCGCTGTCGCCGGAGACGAGGTCGGAGCGGAAGCCCTCGGGCATCACCTCGCCCTTGTTGATCCAGCATTTGACGCCGATCCGGCCGGTCGTGGTGCGGGCCTCGAAGAAGCCGTAGTCGATGTCGGCGCGCAGCGTGTGCAGCGGCACCCGGCCATCGGAATACTGTTCGGTCCGCGCCATCTCGGCACCGCCGAGACGGCCGGAGACCTGGACCTTGACGCCCTTGGCGCCGGAGCGCATCGCCGAGGTCAGGGCGCGTTTCATCGCCCGCCGGAAGGCGACCCGGTTCTGCAGCTGCTCGGCGATCGACTGGGCGACAAGCTTGGCGTCGAGCTCGGGCCGCTTGACCTCGCGGATGTTCACTTTCACCGGGCTGCCGGTCAGCTTGTGGAGCTCCTTGCGCAGGGCGTCGACTTCGCTGCCGGACTTGCCGATGACGATGCCCGGGCGGGCGGTGTGGATGTCGACGGCGACCTCGCCGCGGCGCTCGATCGTGATGTTCGAGAGCCCCGCGTGCGAGAGCTTGTTGACGATGTGATCGCGAATCTGCAGGTCTTCCTGGAGGACGTCGGCGAAGTTTTTGTCCTCGTACCAGTTCGACTTCCAGTCGTGGATGTAGCCGACGCGGAAACCCTCGGGGTGGATCTTCTGTCCCATGCCTAGTCCTCCACCGGGGTCAGAGCCACGGCGATGTGGCTGGTTCGCTTGTTGATCGGGGTGGCGCGGCCCATCGCCCGGGGGCGGAAGCGGCGCAGGGTCGGCCCTTCGTCGACGGTGATCGACGCCACGCGCATCTCGTCACCGACGAGGTCGTGGTTGTTTTCCGCGTTGGCGGCGGCCGAGTTGATCAGCTTCTGGATCGGCTCGGCGGCGCCGCGGGGCGAGAACTGCAGCAGCGCCCGGGCCTTTTCGATGTGCATGCCACGCACCTGGTCGGCGATCAGCCGCACCTTGCGCGGGGCGATCCGCACGTAGCGGGCTTTGGCCTTGACAACCGGGGGGGCCGCCGGCGCTTTTGCCGAAGGCGCTTTTCCTTTTTTCGCCGGCTCTTTTTTCGCTTTCGCGGATTTTTTCGAAGTCTCTTTTTTGGCAGCCGGTTTTTTCGCCGCTTTTTTGTCGGCAGCTTTTTTCGTCTCGGCTTTTTTTGCCGGGGCTTTCTTGGCTTTCGACTCTTTTTTCGCAGCCGGTTTTTTGGCGGCTTTGGCGGCTTTTTTAGCCGGGGCTTTTTTGTCTTTTTTCTCGTCAGCCATCGCTATTCCTTGCCACCGTGCGAGCGGAAGGTGCGGGTCGGGGCGAACTCGCCGAGCTTGTGGCCGACCATCGACTCCGAGATGAAGACGGGGACGTGTTTTTTGCCGTCGTGGACGGCGATCGTGTGCCCGACCATCTCCGGGAAGATCGTCGAGGTCCGCGACCAGGTTTTCACCATCTGTTTTTTGCCGGCCTCGTTCATCGTCGTGATCCGCCCCATCAGGCGCTCCTCGACCCACGGGCCCTTTTTCGTCGATCTACCCATGACTAACGGCCCTTCTTCTTGCCGCGACGGCGGCCGCGGACGATGTAGCGGTCGGACTGCTTGCCCTTCTTGCGGGTGCGGTAGCCGAGGGTCGGCTTGCCCCACGGGGTGACCGGGTGGCCACCGGGCGTGTGGTGGGCCTCGCCGCCGCCGTGCGGGTGGTCGACGGGGTTCATCGCGACGCCGCGGCTCTGCGGGCGCTTGCCCTTGTGACGGCTGCGGCCGGCCTTCCCCACCTTCAGGTTCTGGTGCTCGGCGTTGGAGAGGGTGCCGACGGTCGCGCGGCAGTTGGCGCGGACCAACCGCATCTCCGAAGAGGGCAGGCGCAGGGTGACCATCTCCCCCTCCTTGGCGACGAGCTGGATCGAGGTGCCCGCGGAGCGGCCGAGCTTGCCGCCCTGGCCGGGGATCAGCTCGACGTTGTGGACGATGGTGCCGGTCGGCATCTGGCCGAGCTCCATCGCGTGGCCGGGTTTGATGTCGGCCTCGGGACCCGATTTGACGACGTCGCCGACCGCCAGCTGCGACGGGGCGAGGATGTAGTCCTTGAACCCGTCGGCGTAGTGCAGGAGGGCGATGTAGCAAGTGCGGTTGGGGTCGTACTCGATCGAGGCGACCTTCGCGGGCACACCGTCCTTGAGGCGCTTGAAGTCGATCTTGCGGTAGCGCCGCTTGGCGCCGCCGCCGCGGTGGCGGGCGGTGACGCGGCCGTTGACGTTGCGGCCGCCGGACTTCTTCAGGCCCTCGGTCAGCTTGCGCTCCGGCTCGGAGGCGGTCAGCTGCTCGCGCAGCGGGTAGGTCGCGAAGCGGCGCCCGGGGCTGGTCGGTTTGGTCTTTCGGTTCGGCATAGTTGGACTCCCTAGGCGGTCTCGGCGCCCTCGAACAGCTCAATTCGCTCGCCCGGCGCGAGCTGGACGATCGCCTTCTTCCAGGCCCGGGTGCGACCTTTGGTCAAGCCGCGGCGCTTCGGCTTCGCGCGCACCTTCGCGGTCCGCACCCCGGCGACGTCGACGCCGAAGACCTCTTCGACCGCCTGCGCGATCTGGGTCTTGTGGGCGCGGTCGTCGACCCGGAAGGTGTACTTGCCCTCGGCGATCAGCGCATAGCTCTTCTCCGAGATCACCGGGCGGATGAGAATCGTCCGGGCGTCCATCAGCCGAGCCTCTCCTTCAGCGTCTCGAGAGCGGTTTCGGAGATGACGACGGCGGCGGCGCCGATCACGTCGGCGACGCCGGCGGCCCCTACCTCTAGCACCTGGGTGCGGGGCAGGTTTCGGAAGCTCTTCATCGCCCCGATCTCCTCGGCGGTGACGAGCACGAGGATCGGGTTCTTGGCACCCCATTTGGCCAGCGCCTGGGCGGCGGTCTTGGTCGAGGGGGTCTCGAAGGAGGTGGCGTCGAGGACGGCGACCGAACCGCGCTCGGCGTGGACGGAGAGCGCGGAGCGCATCGCCCGGCGGCGGGCTTTGCGGTTGACCTTGACCGTGTAACGGCGCGGCTTCGGGCCGAAGGCGACGCCGCCGCCGAAGCGGTTGGGGACGCCGAGGGTGCCGACGCGGGCGCGGCCGGTTCCCTTCTGCCGCCAGGCCTTGGCGGTCGTGAAGGAGACCTCGCCGCGGGTCAGGGTCGAGGCGGTGCCGCGGCGGCGCGCGTTGAGGTCGGCGCGGGCGGCCTCGTGCACCAGCGACTGGTGGAAGGGCTCGCCGAAGACCTCTTTCGGGAGGTCGGCTTTGGTGGTCTTGCCGAGCACGGCGGCTTTGGCGCTAGCCATCGGTCCTCACCTCGACGATCCCGTTGCGGGCGCCGGGCACCGAGCCCTTGATCAGCAGCAGGTTGCGCTCGGCGTCGATGTCGGCGATCTCGAGCCCCTTCTGGGTGACGCGCTCGTTGCCCATCTGACCCGGCATCCGCATCCCTTTGAAGACGCGGGCGGGGAAGGTGCTGGCGCCGATCGAACCGGGGGCGCGGACGTTGTGGGAACCGTGGCTGACTGGGCCGCGGCTGAAGTTGTGGCGCTTGATCCCGCCCTGGAAGCCCTTGCCGACCGAGATCCCGGCGACCTTGACCTTCTGGCCGGCCTCGAAGCCCTCGACGGTGACGTCGTCGCCGACCTTGGGGCCCTCCTCGGCGCCGAGGTCCTCGTCGCGGAACTCGACCAGGTGGCGCATCGGCGCCGCTCCGGCCTTCTTCAGGTGGCCTTCCTCGGCCCGCGAGAGCTTGCCCTGCTTGACCTCGCCGAAGGCGAGCTGGACGGCCGCGTAGCCGTCGCGATCGGAGTCGCGAACCGCGGTCACCTTGCAGGGACCGGCTTCGACCACGGTCACCGGGATAACGCTGCCGTCCTCGCGGAAGATCTGCGTCATGCCGAGCTTCTTGCCGAGGATCGCAGCCATCGTTCCGGTTACAGCTTGATCTCGATGTCGACGCCCGCCGGCAGCGAGTCCAGCCGCTGCAGCGAGTCGACGGTTTTCGGCGACGGCTGGAGGATGTCGATCAGCCGCTTGTGGGTGCGGATCTCGAAGTGCTCGCGCGAGTCCTTGTCCTTGAACGGCGAGCGGATCACGCAGTAGACGTTTTTCTCGGTCGGCAGCGGGACCGGGCCCGAAACGGTGGCGCCGGTGCGCTCCGCCGTCTCGACGATCTCCTTGGCAGCCCGATCTATGGCGTCGTGGTCGTACGCCTTGAGTCGGATCCGAATTTTCTGTGCCGCGATGGTTGCCACTTCTCTGCCGTCTCTTCTTCTCTCTTGTCGTCTTTACCGCGCAAAGAGGGCGGGGCCCCTTTTGCTTTGGGGCGCCGCCCCGGTCGTATGTCCTTGCAGTTGTCTCTCCGCCCGAGGGCGGAGTTGGGGCGGGTGGAGGCCCGCCCCCGGGGGTCGCTACTCGATGACCTCGGCGACGACCCCCGAGCCGACGGTGCGGCCACCCTCGCGGATGGCGAACCGCAGACCCGGATCCATGGCGATCGGCTGGATCAGCTCGATCGTCATCTCGACGTTGTCGCCCGGCATCACCATCTCGGTCCCCTCGGGGAGGTTGGCGATCCCGGTCACGTCGGTGGTCCGGAAGTAGAACTGAGGCCGGTAGCCGGAGAAGAACGGGGTGTGACGACCGCCCTCCTCCTTCTTCAGGCAGTAGACCTCGGCTTTGAACTTGGTGTGAGGCGTGATCGAGCCGGGCTTGCAGAGCACCTGGCCGCGCTCGATCTCCTCGCGCTTGGTGCCGCGCAGGAGGGCGCCGATGTTGTCGCCCGCCTGACCCTCGTCGAGGATCTTGCGGAACATCTCGACGCCGGTGACGGTGGTTTTGGTCGTGTCCTTGATGCCCACGATCTCGACCTCGTCGCCGGTGTTGACGATCCCCTGCTCGACGCGGCCGGTGGCGACGGTGCCGCGGCCGGTGATCGAAAAGATGTCCTCGATCGGCATCAGGAAGGGCTTGTCGAGCTCGCGGGTCGGCTCCGGGATGTAGGAGTCGAGTGCCGCAGCCAGCTCGAAGACCGCTTTCTGGGCTTCCTCGTCGCCTTCCAGCGCCTTCAGCGCCGAGCCCTTGATGATCGGGGTCTCGTCGCCCGGGAAGTCGTACTCGTCGAGGAGTTCCTTGACCTCCTCCTCGACCAACTCCACCAGTTCGTCGTCGTCGACCTGGTCGATCTTGTTGAGGAAGACGACCACGTGCGGGACGTTGACCTGACGGGCGAGCAGGATGTGCTCGCGGGTCTGGGGCATGACGCCGTCGGCGGCGGAGACGACCAGGATCGCGCCGTCCATCTGCGCGGCGCCGGTGATCATGTTCTTGACGTAGTCGGCGTGGCCCGGGCAGTCGACGTGGGCGTAGTGCCGGTTGTCGGTCTCGTACTCGACGTGGGAGGTCGCGATCGTGATGCCGCGTTCCTTCTCCTCGGGAGCGTTGTCGATCTCCTCGAAGCTCTGTGCCTCAGCACCGCCCACGGTGGAGAGGGTTTTGGTGATCGCGGCCGTCAGGGTCGTCTTGCCGTGGTCGATGTGACCGATGGTGCCGACGTTCACATGCGGCTTGTCGCGCTCGAATTTCTCCTTGGACATCTCTCTCCGTTTCGCCTTTCGAAATCGTGTTCTGTCTGATCTGAGTGCTTGAGTCTCGTGGGCGGACTTTCCGCAGACGGTCCTACCTGCCTGCGGGCAACCTGGGAAATATAGCCAGGTTCAGCGCCCGTCCGCGGTTGGCCTCATGAGGCTGCACCAACCGGGTCTCCAGAGCGGTGTTCGACGATCTCCTCGGCGATGTTGCCGGGGACCTCCTCGTAGCGCTCGAACTGCATCGTGTAGGTCGCCCGGCCCTGGGTCATCGACCGCAGTTCGGTCGCGTAGCCGAACATCTCGCCGAGCGGAACGTAAGCCTGGACCGCGAGGGCGTTGCCGCGCTGCTCCTGGCCCTGGACCTTGCCGCGGCGCCGGGAGAGGTCGCCGATCACGTCGCCGAGGAAGTCCTCGGGGGTGACCACCTCGACCGCCATCACGGGCTCGAGCAGGACCGGGTTGGCCTTGCGCGCGCCCTCCTGGATCGCCATCGAACCGGCGATCTTGAAGGCCATCTCCGAGGAGTCGACGTCGTGGAAGGAGCCGTCGACGAGTTCGACTTTGACGTCGACCATCGGGTAGCCGGCCTTGACGCCGTTTTCGAGTGCCTCGCGCATCCCCTGCTCGGCCGGGCCGATGAATTCGCCGGGGATGACGCCGCCCTTGATTTTGTTCTCGAACTCGAAGCCCTCGCCGGGCGACGGCTCGAGGTTGATGACGACGTGGCCGAACTGGCCGCGACCGCCGGTCTGGCGCACGAACCGCGCCTCGACCTTCTCGACCCGCTTGCGGATCGTCTCGCGGTATGCGACCTGGGGCTTGCCGACGTTGGCCTCGACTTTGAACTCGCGCAGCATCCGGTCGACGATCACCTCGAGGTGGAGCTCGCCCATCCCGTGGATCAGGGTCTGGCCGGTTTCCTCGTCGGATTCGATCCGGAAGGTCGGGTCCTCCTCGCCGAGCCGGGCCAGGGCGTTGCCCATCTTCTCCTGGTCGGCCTTGGTTTTCGGCTCGATCGCGACCGCGATCACGGTCTCGGGGAATTCGATGCTCTCCAGCGCGATCGGCGCGTCCGGAGCGGCGAGGGTGTCGCCGGTGCCGGTGTCCTTGAGGCCGACGCCGGCGCAGATGTCGCCGGCGTAGGTCTCGTCGATCTCCTCGCGGCTGTTGGCGTGCATCATCAGCAGCCGGCCGATGCGCTCGGTCTTGCCGGTTTTCACGTTGAGGACGCGGCCGCCTTTCTCGAGCTTGCCCGAGTAGACGCGGAAGTAGGTGAGCTTGCCGACGTAGGGGTCGGACATGACCTTGAAGGCGAGGGCCGAGAAGGGAGCGCTGTCGCTCGCCTCGCGCTCGGCCTCGACGTCCTCCGGCTGGCCCTTGCCGGCGGGGACGACGCCGGTCACCGGCGGCACCTCGAGCGGCGAGGGCAGCAGTTCGACGATCGAGTCGAGCAGCGGCTGCACGCCCTTGTTCTTGAACGAGGTGCCGCAGAGGACCGGGGTCAGCTTGGTCGAGAGGGTTGCCGCGTGCAGCGAGGCGATCAGCTTCGCCTGGGGAATCTCTTCCTCGCCGAGGAAGGCTTCCATCAGCTCTTCGTCGTAGTCGGCGCAGGCTTCGATCAGCTGGGTGCGGTATTCCTCGGCCTGGTCGACGAGATCCTCGGGGATCTCGATTTCCTCGTAGGCGGCGCCCAGCTCGTCGGTCCAGACGAGGCCTTTCATCTTCACCAGGTCGACGACGCCTTTGAAGTTGTCCTCGGCGCCGATCGGCAGCTGGATCGGCAGCGGGTTGGCGCCGAGCCGGTCGGTCATCGTCTGCACCGAGTTGAAGAAGTCGGCGCCGGTGCGGTCCATCTTGTTGATGTAGGCGAAGCGCGGGACCCCGTACTTGTCGGCCTGGCGCCAGACGGTCTCGGACTGGGGCTCGACGCCGGCGACGGCGTCGAAGACGGCGATCGCGCCGTCGAGGACGCGGAGGCTGCGCTCGACCTCGACGGTGAAGTCGACGTGGCCCGGCGTGTCGATGATGTTGATCCGGTGGCCCTTCCACTCACAGGCGGTCGCGGCCGAGGTGATCGTGATGCCGCGCTCCTGCTCCTGTTCCATCCAGTCCATGACCGCGGCGCCCTCGTGGACCTCGCCCATTTTGTGGGTGCGGCCGGTGTAGTAGAGGATGCGCTCGGTCGTCGTCGTCTTGCCGGCGTCGATGTGCGCCATGATGCCGATGTTCCGGGTTTTCTCGAGTGGAAAGCTGCGTGCCATGGTCCCTAAGTTCGGTAGTCGTGATAAGCCGCAAAAAAAGGCCCCAGGGGGCCCGGCGAAGCGTCCTGCGAAGAAAAAACTGCGAAAACTGCCTGAGCGACCGGCGATGATAGCAGCGCTTCGCCGCAGGTCCCGGCAGGTCGATCGAGCGGCCAACCGGGGGCTCGAGCGCGCCTATCCGCCGCTGCTCCTCCTCTGCCACCGCACCGCCGAGACGGCGCGCCGGGGCTGGGCCTGGCTCTGGCCGCGGCTGCGGCCGCTGCTCGCCTTCCTCTTCCACGCGCTGGCCGCAGGCGAGCGGCTGGTGCGAGGCGTCTGGTCGCAGCTGGTGCGGGCGGCGACCGCCGCCAGCCGGGTGGTGACGCCGGGCCGCGCCGCCGCCGGGGTCCTGATCGCCGCCGGAGCGCTGCTCGTCGCCTCGCAGTTCGTCGACTACCGCGGGGTCGAGATCGGCCAGCCGGGATACGCCGGCGTGCCCGACGCGGCCAAAGCTCCGACGGTCGACGTCAAGACCGCGGGCGAGGCGCATGCCTACCTGCTGGTGCCGCTGGGCCTGGCGGCGATGGTCCTCGGCGTGCTCGCGCTGCGCCGCGAAGCGCGCCGGCTCGGGCTCCTGGTGGCCGCCCTGGGGATCGTCGCGGTGGCCGTGATCCTCCTCGTCGACCTCCCCGCCGGCCTCGACGAGGGCAGCCAGACCTCCCGCTTCGCCGGCACCTCGGCGGTGCTCGAGGACGGCTTCTACGCCGAGCTCGCCGCAGCCGGGGCGATGGTCTTGGCCGGACTCCTCTACTATGCGCGGCCGTGCCGAATACGAATCAGCTTGTCAGGAAGGGCCGCAAGCGCCCGAAGAAGAAGACCACGACGCCGGGCCTCAAGTCGGGCCAAGGTCGCAAGAAGCGCGTAGCCGCCCCGCAGCGGCGCGGCGTCTGCACCCGTGTCGCCACGGTGACGCCGAAGAAGCCGAACTCGGCTCTGCGCAAGATCGCCCGTGTGCGGTTGACCAACGGGATGGAGGTCACGACCTACATCCCGGGCGAGGGCCACAACCTGCAGGAGCACTCGGTGGTGCTCGTCCGCGGCGGCCGGGTCAAGGATCTGCCGGGCGTCCGCTACAAGGTCGTCCGCGGCACGCTCGACGCCGCCGGAGTCTCCGACCGCAAGCAGGCCCGCTCGCGCTACGGCGTGAAGGCGTCGTGATCTAGTGCCCCGCCGCTCCGCAGCCCAGATTCGCCCGGTGGAGGCCGACGCCCGCCACCGCAGCCGCCTGGTCCAGCAGACCATCAACAAGGTGATGCGCGACGGCAAGAAGTCCCTGGCCGAGCGGATCGTCTACGACGCGCTGGCGATCGTCGGAGAGCGCAGCGGGGAGGACCCGGTCGAGACTCTGGAGGCGGCGGTCAAACAGCTGACTCCGGTGCTCGAGGTCCGCTCGCGCCGTGTCGGCGGCGCCACGTACCAGGTGCCCGTGGAGGTGCCGGCCCGCCGCGCCCGCACGTTGGCCGTGCGCTGGCTCGTCGACTACGCCAGAGGCCGGCGCGAGTACTCGATGGCCGACCGCCTCGCGGGGGAGATCCTGGACGCGATCCAGCAGCAGGGC
>DASVAT010000023.1:0-23573 GCA_036376215.1 Solirubrobacterales bacterium | reverse complement strand
TAGCTGACCAGCCCGAGCTCGGCCATCCGCTTGACCATCGCCGTCACCGTTCCCGGCGAAACGCCGAGCCGCTCGGCGAGCGCGCTGGTACCGACCGGCCCCGGCTCGCGGTCGGCGAGCGCGTGGATGGCCTTTGCATAGTCCTCGACGGCCTCGGTCCCGCTCGCGCGGCGATCGCGGCCGTGGCTGCCCGGCGTGCCGACCCGCTCAGGCACCGATCAGAAGCCCGGTCGCGTACATGACAGCGGCGCCGCCGAGGAGCCCGGCGAACGCCGTCCCGTCGAGACGCGAGCCGGCGCCGGGGCGAAGGCCCGGCCAGATCTGGACGACGACCTGGGCGATCGCGCCGATCCCGGCTCCGAAGAGGAGGCTGACGAGGCTCGGGTTGAACAGCGCCGCGCCGATCCAGGCGCCGAGCACGGCGGGCGCGCCGGCGATCAGCCCGAGGGCAGCGAGTCGTCCGATCGAGACACGGACGCCGGCAAGCGGCGCCACGATCGCGAGGCCCTCGGTCGTGTTGTGGATCGCGAAGCCGACGACGAGGAAGGCGCCGAGGGCGAGGGCGCCGCTGGCGTAGGCCGAGCCGATCGCCAGCCCCTCGCCGAGGTTGTGGAGGCCGATCCCGACCGCTACCAGGAGCGCCAGGTAGCCGGCGGCCGCACCGGTCCCCCGGGCCGAGCGCGAGCGCTGCGAGAGATAGCTGTCGACCCCCGCCAGGAGGAGGTAGGCGACGAGGCCGCCGACCAGGACCAGCGAGGTGCCGCCGAAGGCCGTCGGCGCTTCGGCCGCGATCTCCAGGCCCTCGAGCCCGGCGTCGATCCCCAGGAAGGCGAGAAGTCCCACGGTGAAGGCGATCAGCGCCCCCATCCACCGCGAGCCGAGCCGGCGCAGGAACGGCAGCCAGAGCATCCCGAGGCTGACCGGGATGACGCCGACGTAGATCCCCAGCAGGGCCATCAGGCCGAAGAAGCCGAGGTCGTTCTCGGGCGTTTCCGCCGCGACCGGAATCGAGGCTTCGACCGTGCCCCCGGCGGAGGTGAGGACGAAGATCTCGTAGGCCTCCCCTTCGATCCAGGGGTAGGAGATCCGCAGCGTGGTCGAGTCCAGCCGGCCGATCTCGCGGTCGCCCTCGGCGGCGAACGGCGCGTAGGCGTCGTTGACGGCGACCTGCGCGACCTCGACCGGGTCGGGCCCGTCGTTGCGCAGGGTCAGCTCGATCTCCCCCGGCCGCAGGACCGTGCGCTCGACCGAGACCTCCTCGACCGGCGGGCCGGTGCGCTCGCCGAGGCCGGGGCCGCCGAGCAGGGCAAAGGCGCCGATCACGGCGGCGATCAGCGCCAGCGGGATCAGGCCGAGCGCCCAGGCGGGCAGGCCGCCGCCCAGGCTGCGCTCGGCGCGGGCGCCCGCCTCCATCAGGCCGGGCTCCCCTTGCCCCAGGGCAGGTCGCAGTACATCGAGGCCGCGGTCGCGGCGGAGACCTCGCCGGGGTCGCCGACCCGGAAAAAGCCCGACCAGCCGAGCTCGGCGAACTCGCTGACGTGGGCGTGGAACATGTAGTCGCCGTCGTATTGGAAGCGCATCTCGAGGATCCCCCGCTGCCCCTGGCCCTGGATCACGGTGTCGGTGAACTCGCTCGGCTCGAGCGAGGTCCCGGTCGGGAAGTAGTGGAAGAAGTTGCCGTGGACGTGGAAGGAGTTGAGCGGGTCGTACTCGAGCGCGTTGACGAGGTAGATCCGCACCGGCTCGTCGCGGGGCACGGCGATCGGCTCGTCGACGTAATGGAAGCCGACGCTGTTGACCGCGTAGACCTCGTTGGCGCGGTCGAAGTTGGTGTCGAACCCGTTCATCACCATCACCAGCTCGTCGGCTTCGGAGCGCCCGTCCTTCGGGTCGATGACGAAGGCGCCGTAGAGGCCGCGGGCGATGTGGGCGGCGAGCGGGGCGACGTGGCAGTGGTAGAGGTGGAGGCCGAACGGCGAGGCGTCGAACTCGTAGGTGAACCCCTCCCCCGGCTCGACCTGGCCGCCGCCGCGGTTCTCGCCGATCCCCGGCATCCCGTCCATCAGCGCCGAGTGGAGGCCGTGAAAGTGCATGGTGTGGGGGTGTTCGGAGCCGTTGACGAAGTGGATCCGCAGCAGCTCGCCCTCGCGGGCGCGCAGCGTCGGGCCGGGAACCCGGCCGTTGTAGGTCCAGGCCTCGTACTTCACCCCCGGGGCGACTTCGATCGACCGGTCCTGGGCGACGATCTCCCACTCGCGCAGGACCCGGCCGCCGGCGAGCCGGCGGGTGCGGCCGTAGTCGAAGTCGCGCAGCAGCTCGGTCGGGTGGAACCCGTTGCGATCGTGGTCGACCCGCCGGCCGGCGGCGAAGGTCGCGTGCGGGAAGTCGGCGTGGGCGGCGTGGGCTCCGCTGCTCGCCACTGGCTCGGCGACGGCGCTCTCGCCGCCGCGGGCGAGGGCGAGCCCGGCCACCGCCGGAGCCGCCAGGGCAGCGCCCCCGAGCAGCTTCCTGCGGCTGATGCCCTTGTCCTCTCCCGGCTTCACGGCAGGAGATTTTGACACATCTAAAATCGGATTTCGACCCGTCTAAATCTCGCCTTCCTAGAATCGGGGCATGACCGTCGCCGTCGAGCTCGACGCCCAGTACCGCCAGCTGCGCGAGGAATGCGGGTTGCTCGAGCGCGAGGGTCGCGGGCTGCTGGTCGTCGGCGGCGCCGAGGCGGCCGACTACCTGCAGGGCCAGCTGACCAACGACGTCGAGGCGATCGAGCCCGGCGGGAGCGCCTACGCCGCGCTGCTCGACCGCAAGGGCCACATGCAGGCCGACATGCGGGTCCTGCGCCCGGGAGAGGGGCCGGAGCTGTGGCTCGACCTCGAGCCGGAGGGGCTGGCGGCGACCAGCCGCCACCTGCAGATGTACAAGATCGGCCGCGAGGTCGAGGTCAGGGACGCGAGCGGGGAGTACACCCTGATCTCCCTGATCGGCCCGCGCGCGACCGAGATCGCGCGGGCGGTCGAGGCCGTCTCACTGCGCACCGCCGAGGGAGTCGACCTCTTCCTCCCCGCCGCCGAGCGCGAGCGGGCCCGCGACGCCCTGCTCGCCGCCGGCGCGGTCGAGGTCTCGGCCGAGGCGGCGGAGATCCTCCGCATCGAGGCCGGCCGGCCCCGCTTCGGGGCCGAGATGGGAACCGAGACGATGCCCGCCGAGGCCGGCATCGTCGAGCGGGCGGTGAGCTTCACCAAGGGCTGCTACATCGGCCAGGAGACGGTCGCCCGCCTCCACTACAAGGGCAAGCCGAACCGCCACCTGCGCGGGCTGCGCCTCAGCGCCCCGGCCGCGCCGGGCGAGACCCTGCGGCTGGGAGTGAAGGAGGTGGGGACGATCGGCAGCGCCGCCGTCTCCCCCGCCCTCGGACCGGTCGGGCTGGCGATCCTGCGCCGCGAGGCGGAGCCGGGCGCGACCGTCGCCGTAGGTGAAGATGGCGTTACGGCTGAAGTAGTCGCCCTCCCCTTCGGTTAAATTCAGCCCCGATGGGCCCCGGGAGAGCGAGAGCCGCCGCGACTGCGTGCCTGACCGGCGCCGTCCTGCTGCTGGCGGCCGGCTGCGGCGAATCGCGCCACGCCAACGAGCAGCGCCCCAACGTCTCGACCCGGGTCAGCGTCACGATCAACCGCGGCGAGGTCCTGGTCCAGCCGACGAAGATCGGGATCGAAGCGGAAAAATTCCAGGAGATCCCGCAGAACCAGGACCACGCCGAGCCGCCGATAAAGACGAAGGCGCCGCTCGACGTCGTCTTCGTCGCCGCCAACCAGACCGCGACCGACACCAAGCTGAAGATCCGCGGCACCAAGGAGGCGGAATCGGAAACCGTCTTCGCCCGCAGCCCCGGCATCTTCCAGGTCAGCCTCCCCGCCGGCTCCTACACGGTCTCGGTCGCCGGCATGCCGGAGGCGCGGCCGGCCCACCTGACGGTCGGCCGCTTCCGCGCCTCCTCGCAGAACGACGTTCTGCTGCCCTAGTTGAGCGGTCCGACGTGGAGCCCGACCGGCGCTCCCTCGCCGCCGCCGGCCTCCTGGTAGGCCCTCAGTGTGTAGTTGCCTGTGAGCGTGATCGGCAGGTGGTTCAGCATCCCGCCGCCGCCGCACATCATTTCCGGCCCTGTGCGTTTGGCTGTGAACTGCGCTTTGACTGTCGCCAAGACGTCGCCCGGGGCTCCGGCGACGTTGTGGTAGACGCCGGCCGGGACCGGCCCCTGCCCGGCGATGTCGTAGGTGCAGAGCGGCATGTTCGCCGCGTGGGTGAACGCGTTTTCGTAGACGTGGATCTGGATCATCTGCCCGGCCGGGCAGATGATCCAGGCCTCGAGTTTCCCTGTGCCCGCCGGCTGTTCTGTGGTGCCGGGCTGGCTGACGCCGAAGCTGTAGTCGCAGCCGTTCGGTGTGACTGTCACCGGCATCGCCCCCGGTTCGGAGACGCAGCCGGCGTAGATCGGAATCAGTGTGACCGGGTCGGCCGGGCCCGCGAGTGTGCCGTTGAGGTCCGCTGTTCCGCAACCCACCACTTTCAGCGGTCCCATCCCGATGTCGAACGTCGGCCCGGCGACCTGGTTGCCTGTGACGATCGCCGGAGCCGCCCCGGCTGTCAGCTGCCCTGTCGCGGCCGACGCGCCGGGCGCCGCGATCGCGACCATGGTTGCCATTGCCCCGAGAGCCAACCCGAGGGTTTTGAGGATGCGAGTCATCTGACTCTCCTTCCGTTCTGTCGCCCCCTATTGGGCGGACCGCCTATTGGTAAAGGATTCTTAAGCAAAAACAAAGCAGTACCCCGAAGTGGGGAGAAACGCCGAGAGAAGCCGCTGCAAGCGGCGTTTCAGAATCCGTGTGGCGTCTGGAGGGGTTGTCAGCATCGCTGCCATGACCGTCTTCCTCGCCATCGCCGTCGTCGTCCTCGCCGCCGGCCTCGTCTACGTCCTGATCTCCCGCCAGCCCGAGCCGGCCGAGCAGCCGGACCTCACCCCCGCAATCCAGGAGGCCACCTCCCAGGTCGCCTCTCAGGTAGTCGCAGACCTGCTGCGGGTGAACGAGGAGTCGCGGAAGGTAGATGCGAAGAGCGCCGAGGCGGCGCTGAGCCAGCGCGAAGCGGAGTTTCGCCGCCTGGCAGAGCCGATCGGGGAAAACCTGAAGCGGATCGAGCGCGAGGTCGCAACCCTGGGCCGCGACCGCAGGGCGGCCGACGGCGCCATGCGCTCGCTCCTGGACGAGATGAAAGTCGGCCTCGGCGACCTTGGTGCGCAGACCGGGACGCTGGTCAAGGCGCTGCGGCAACCGAAGACGCGAGGCGAATGGGGCGAGGTCCAGCTCAAGCGCTGCGTCGAGATCGCCAACATGACCGAGCACGTCGACTTCGAAGTGCAGAAAACGCTGCACGGCGAAGACGGGCTGCTGCGACCTGACGCGATCGTGACGCTGCCTGGCCGGCGCAAGGTAGTCATCGATTCGAAGGTGCCTCTGGACGCCTACCTGGAGGTCCTGGAAGCAGAGGACGAAAGTGCCCGCAGGGGTGAGCTCGTGCGACACGCCCGCCAGGTTCGCGACCACATCACCAAGCTCTCCTCGAAGCGCTACCAGGACCAGTTCGAGAGTGGGGATTCCCCTGACTTCGTTGTCTGCTTCATGCCTTCGGAGGCAGCCCTGCACGCGGCCTTCGAGGCAGAGCCTGCTCTCTACGACTACGCCCTGGAACAGAAGATCCTGATTGCGACGCCGACGACGCTGATCGGCCTGCTCCGCACCATCGAGCTCGGGTGGCGCCAAGAGCGGATCGCAGCCGAGGCGCAGCAGATCGCGACCGCTGCCAATGACCTCTACGGCCGCACCGGCGTGTTTCTCAGGCATCTCTCGAAAGCAGGGCGCCAGCTCAACTCCGCAGTCAACGCCTACAACGACGCGATCGGCTCCGCCGAGAGTCGCGTCCTCCCGCAGCTGCGGCGCATCCAGGAGCTGGGGGCGGCAAGGGGCGAGGAGGTCGAGGTTCCGAAGAGGATCGAGCAGAACGTCAAGCCCGTGGTCGCCGAGGAGCTGGCAGAGCTGGAAAGTGCGACCGCGTCCGAGGATCCGCCCAGCGAACTGTCTGAATCGAGAGCCGCCTGATTCAGCATCGCGAGTCCGCGAAAAAGCGTATACAGGGCGCTTTTCTGCGAACTCGACTCTTCCAGAGGCGCGGGACCCGGCCACGCCGCGGATTGAGGCTCTACTAGGATTCGCCCCCCTGAAAGGACGACCCGCGGAGGAGCCGAGTCTTGGCCGTTGACACGAGTTCAGTTGCGAAGTTGGACGTGGAGCCCGGAACGCTGCCGGAGACGATGGCGGCGTGGGTTATCCGCCAGGAGCGCGAGGGCGAACCGAAGGACGCCTTCCAGCTGGAGCAGATCGAGGTCCCCGAGCCCGGCGCCTTCGAGGTGATCGTGCGGGTGATGGCGGCCGGCGTCAACTTCAACAACGTCTGGGCCTCGCTCGGCGAGCCCGTCTCGGTCTTCGGCTACGGCGACCACCCCGAGTACGGCCACCACATCGGCGGCTCCGACGCATCCGGGATCGTCTGGAAGGTCGGCGAGGGCGTCACCCGCTGGAAGGTCGGCGACGAGGTCGTGATCCACTGCAACCAGGCTTCCTACGAGGACGTCGAGGTCCACGGGCTCGACCCGATGGCCGCTCCCAGCCAGCGGATCTGGGGCTACGAGACGACCTGGGGCTCCTTCGCCCAGTTCACCAAAGTCCAGGCGCAGCAGCTGCTGCCGAAGCCGCGCAACCTCTCCTGGGTCGACTCCTCCTCCTACGGCCTCACCTACTTCACCGCCTACCGGATGCTGATGGACCAGTGCAAGCTGCAGGCCGGCCACAACGTCCTCATCTGGGGGGCCGCCGGCGGCCTCGGCGTCTTCGCCGTCCAGCTCTGCAAGGCGGCCGGCGCCAACGCGGTCGGCGTCGTCTCCTCCGACGAGAAGGGCGAGCTGCTCGAGAAGCTCGGCGCCGTCGACTACGTCAACCGCAACGAGTTCGGCGAGATGATGCGGACCGACGCGAACCTCGCCGACCCCGCCGCCGACAAGGAGCGCTTCAAGGCCTCGCGGGCCTTCGCCAAGCGGGTCAAAGAGATCCTCGGCGACGCCCCCGACATCGTCTTCGAGCACGTCGGCCGGGCCACCTTCCCGACCTCGGTCTTCACCGTCAAACCGTTCGGCAAGGTCGTCATCTGCGGCGCCACCTCGGGCTACCAGCTCGACTTCGACGTCCGCTACCTGTGGATGAAGCAGAAGCAGATCATCGGCTCGCACTTCGCCAACGCCTACGAGTGCATGAAGGCCAACCAGCTGATGGCCGAGGGCAAGGTGCGGCCGGTCCTCTCCGAGACGATGGGCTTCGACGGCGTCCCCCACGCCCACCAGCTGATGCACGAAAACAAGCACCTCGGCAAGATCTCGATCCTCGTCGGCGCCGAGTCCGAGGAGGAGGGCAAGCACGAGGACGGCCCCGGCGCAATCCGGGCCGAGGTCGGCGCATGAGCGCCCACGGCACCCGACTCGAAAGGCGAATCTGATGGCAGAGGTCTGCACCCTCGACTGGCACATCAACCCCTTCCGGGCCGACCGTTTCCTCGACCTCTGGGAACCGATGGCCGCCAAGGCCCCCGCCTACGGCGCCAAGAGCTGGTCGCTGACCCGCTCGACCGACGACCCGCTCGCGTTCCGCCAGACGATGGTCTGGGAGAGCCGGGCCGACTTCGAACGCTACTGGTACTCGGAGGAGATCGGCGAGGCGCGGGCGGCGATCATCGACCTCTACGACATCCCCCTGCTGCCCGCCTGGCACACCCTCGTCGCGGCCGAGTAGCCGCAGCGACGCCTACCGCTTCGGCGGCAGAACCTTCCAGCTGAACTTTGCCGGCGTCGGGTCGGCCTTCCCGTTCGCGCTCGCCCAGACCTTGAAGAGGTGCTTCCCGGGTTTCAGCCCAACGTAGGTCTTCGGTGACCTACAGGCCGCTTTCGGCTTGCCGTCGAGCTTGCAGCTGAACCTGGAGCCGGCGATGCTGGCGGTGAAAGTGAAGTTGGCTTTCGCCTTCGCGGTCTTCGCGGTCGGGTGCCGGCCCAGCTTGGTCTGCGGCGCCGGTTTCGGCCCTTCGTCTTCTTTTTCGTCGGGCGGCGGTGGATTTACGGGGCCGCCCGTGTAGGTGGCGGTGTAGCCGAGCTGCCCGGCGCTGACGAGGATCGGGTGTTCGCGGGGACCGCCGTCGGACCAGCTCGCGAAGGTGTAGGTCCTGCCGCCGATCACCGCCGTCTGCGGCGCCGAGAGCTGGATTTCGGAGCCGAGGATCGCCGGCACCGCGAACGGCGAGGCCGCTTTGGTGTTCGCCGCGAGCAGCTCGATTCCCGGAGGATCGGAGACCAGCGAGAGCTCGACGGTCTGGGGCTGGAAGTTCAGCGTCGCCGTTCCCTGCAGGCCGCGCTCGTCGGCAACCCGCAGGAGGATCTTGATGTAGGAGGGGTAGTCGTGCTGAGGCGCGACGAATTCGGGGCGCCGGATCCCGGAGAAGGCCTGCAGCGGGTGCTCGTGGCAGGCTTCCGGATGCGCGGGGTCGGGGCAGTGCGCCATCCGGGTCTCCCAGTAGTAGAAGCGTGGAGAGCCAATTTCGCTGGCGGTGATCCCGTCGATGCCTTTGCCGTCGACCTTGATCAGGTCGCCGACCTTCCACTCTTCCAGGGCAGTCGGTTTGGTGATGGTCACCGTGGGCGGTTTGTCGCCCGGGTAGATCGTGATCCGGGCGACGCTGCTGAGGTTTTCGTCGTCTTCGACCCGCACGGCGACGACTCGGTTCGGGCTTCTTTCTTCGCCTTCCCGAGTCAGCTGTTCGGCCTTGGTGTAGGTCAGGGGCTGCGTTTTGGCGCTGCCGCTGATCTCGTAGACCCCGTCTTCGTTCAGGTCCCATTCGTAGGTGAGAGGATCCCCGTTGGGGTCCGTGGATTTGCTCGCGTCTACGGTCGTTTCGAATTTGTCGCTGCCGTCGTAGGTCCCGAAGGGCGGTTTCGCTTCCAGCCTCGCGATCGGCGAGTTCGGTTTGTAGGCGATCCGGTGGATCTCGCCTTCCCCTTTGCCTTCTTCGCTGAAGAGGCTGGCGTAGTAGAGGAACCCGTCGGGACCTTCGGCGATCTTCACCCCGGGGTAGACGCTGCCCTCGCGCATGAACCGCTGCGTCGTCGACGGGTCCGGCTTGCCGTCCGAGCCGGCCAACATCACCCAGACGCAGCCTCGCACCGCGTCGGCGAAGAAGAGCGCCCCTTTGTACTTGTCTTCCTGGGCGAACTGCGACCCTTTGTAGAACGAGAGGCCGCTGATCGCCGAGCCGGATTCGAAGGCGCATTCGTCGCCGGGTACCACGGTCTGGCTGTGGCTGTAGGTGAAGAAGGGTTCCGAGTTCTCCGGTTTGCCTTCGTCCTGGGCTTTGTAGAGCGCGTTGCAGACGTTGAGCCCGAGCAGCTTGAACTGGTACTGCCGTTCGGTCCCCTCGTAGCAGGGCCAGCCGGAGTTGTAGAGGGTGCTCGGCGGGGCCCCGAAGCGGTCGATCTCCTCGATCTCCGAGGAGCCGACGTTGCCGGAGTAGATCTCGCCGGTCTGCGGGTCGAAGGTGAAGCGGAAGGGGTTGCGGAACCCCTTGGCCACCGTCCGTTCGGCGTTTTCGTCGCCGTTGCCGATCAGCGGGTTGCCGGTGAACGGCTCCGCGGTGTCGGGGTCGATGCGGAGAATCGCCCCGTTCAGGAGTTTCAGGTTCTGCGAGCGCAGCGCCCCACCCTGCGATTCGGAGATCGGACTCGGCGTCGTGCCCGCCGGTTTGTTCGGATCGCCGCATGGGTTGGGACCGCTGCCGCCGCTCACCGGCAGCTGACCCCAGTCGGCGATCGATTCGTAGGCCGCACCGTCGCCGCCGCTGACGTAGAGCGCCCCTTCGGGCCCGAACTGCAGCTCGCCGACCGAGTGCGAGGAGAACTGCTGGCACCAGCCTTCGAGCAGCTGCTTCTCTTTCGGCAGGCCGCCCTCCTCGAGCGCGTGGCTTTTGTCGCCGGGGTTCTCTTCGAGCATCACCAGCCGACCGCTGACCAGGCAGGAGGAGCTGCTGTTCTGCGTCGGGCAATTCGGGTCGCCGCTGACTTTCGGTTTCCCGTATTTCGGCGTGGGGCTGAGGTTGTCCCAGGGTTCGCCGAGCACGTGGTCCCAGGTGTAGAGCGCGTAGACGCGACCGTTGCTGGCGAAGTTCGGGTCGAGCGCCAGCCCGAGCAGGCCGCGGTCGCCGTTGTCGTAGACGTCCCCCCGCAGATCGGCGAAGACCTCGGGCGGTTCGGTGTCGCCGATGCTGTCGAAGACTTTGATCCGGCCCGGCTTCTCGGCGACGAAGACGCGCCCGTCGGGAGCAAAGACGAAGTTGGTCGGCTGCTCGAGGCCCTCGAAGACGACTTCGTCCTGGAAGCCGGGGAGCAGCGCCGGTTCGGCGGCGGCCTGGACCGGGACGGCGAGGGCGACCACCGCCGCCAGGCCGCTCGCGATCGCGAGCAGCCGCCTCATCCGCGCTCCAAGGGCGCCATCGTCAGCCCGGCGCCATCCAGCTGCTCCCAGTAGTGCTCGGCGGGCTCGCGCGGGCCCGACCAGACGATCGCCTGGCCGCCGGAGTGGATCGCGTCGGCTATCCGGTAGCCCTGGTCGAGCGAGACGCCGGGGATGACCCGCGCCAGGGTCTGCGCGACGTGGTCGAAGGTGTTGTGGTTGTCGTTGCGCACGATCACGCGCCAGTTGCCCCCCAGGCCGGAGCCCGGTCCCGCCGTCCGGGGCCGCTCGATCGTGCCGATCGACATGGTCGGCAGGTTACGCCGCTCAAAACGGGCTGGGGACGCGGACGACCACGTCGTCGACGCTGGCTACGACGCCGTTGCCGTTCTTGATCGTGCCGACGATGACCGAGGAGGCGCGGCCGGTGAGGTCGCCGGCGCCGTCGTCGACGGCTTCCCCGACCAAGGTGTTGCCGATGTAGGCGAAGAGTCGCGCCTGGCCCTTTTCGGGGCCGCTGGAGACGTTGACGGCGCGCAGTCGCAGGGCGTTGGCCTCGTTGATCCCCATCACGGCTTTCTCGTTCTTGGCGATCGCCAGGTACTTGCTGCCTTCGGCGGTGACCCTGACCAGCTGCGCCTTTTTCTGGCGCGGGAAGACGAGCAGCTGGTACTTGAAGCCGCCTCCCGCCCGCAGCTCGAGGCCGAGGAAGGCCTTGCGCTGGAGGTTCTCGGGGGTGCCGCTGAGCAGGCGCTCGGTGGCCGCTATCTCGAGATCGCGGCCGAGCACCGGGGTGCGGAACGAGCAGGCGGCGGTTTTTTTGCCGAGCGTGATCCGCATCGCGCCGTTGGCACCGGCCCGCTCGCAGTTGGCGCCGGCGAGCTTGACGAGTTCGCTGCGCTGGGCGAGCGTCTCCATGCTGTTGCGGTAGATGCCGACCATCGCCGCGCCGGCGACGGCGCAGACGAGCAGGCCGGCGGCGAGCACGGCGAGGAGAACGGCTGGAAATCTGCCCTTCATCGAGTCGCCAGCCTAAACACAGGCGAGGCCGAAAGATGCGGCCGCGGGCCCCCTGAAACGCGGCGTTCGTCCTTTGTTCGCCTCCTGGGCTACTAAGGACGAACGCCGAATATCATTCCCGGCATGAGCGACCACCGACTTCCCCAGCCCGACCGGCCTTGGGTGATGCGCACCTACGCCGGCCACTCCGACGCCCGCCGCTCCAACGAGCTCTACCGCAAGAACCTGGCCAAGGGCCAGACGGGGCTCTCGGTCGCCTTCGACCTGCCCACCCAGACCGGCTACGACCCCGACCACGTCCTCGCCCGCGGCGAGGTCGGCAAGGTCGGCGTCTCGATCGCCCACAAGGGCGACATGCACCAGCTGCTCGACGGCATCCCGCTCGACGAGATGAACACCTCGATGACGATCAACGCGACCGCCGCCTGGCTGCTCGGGCTCTACGTCACCGTCGCCGAGGAGAACGGGGTCGACCGCTCGCAGCTGAAGGGGACGACGCAGAACGACATCATCAAGGAGTACCTCTCGCGCGGGACCTACGCCTTCCCGCCGGAGCCCTCGATGCGGCTGATCGCCGACATGGTCGCCTTCAGCGTCAACGAGGTGCCGAGCTGGAACCCGACCAACATCTGCAGCTACCACCTGCAGGAGGCGGGGGCGACGCCGGTGCAGGAGATCGCCTACGCGCTCTCGACCGGGATCGCCGTCCTCGACGAGGTCAAAGCCCGCGGCCAGGTCGCCGACTCCGACTTCCCGAAGGTCTTCGGCCGCATCTCCTTCTTCGTCAACGCCGGCATCAGGCTGGTCGAGGAGATCGCCAAGCTGCGAGCGATGAGCGCGCTCTGGCAGCAGATCGGGCGCGAGCGCTACGGGGTCACCGACGAGAAGATGCTGCGCTTCCGCTATGGGGTGCAGGTCAACTCGCTCGGCCTGACCGAGGCCCAGCCGGAGAACAACATCCAGCGGATCGTGCTCGAGGCGCTGGCGGTGACGCTCAGCCGCGACGCGCGGGCGCGGGCGATCCAGCTGCCCGCCTGGAACGAGGCAATGGGTCTCCCCCGCCCCTGGGACCAGCAGTGGAGCCTGCGGATCCAGCAGGTGCTGGCGAACGAGACCGACCTGCTCGAGTACCCCGACCTGTTCGAGGGCTCGGTGGTGATGGACGGGCTGGTCGCCGAGCTGACCGAGGGAGCGCGGGCGGAGATGGCCGTGGTCGAGGAGCACGGCGGCGCCGTCAACGCGGTCCCGTACATGAAGGCCCGCCTGGTGGAGAGCCACCGCGAGCGGGTGGCGCGGATCGAGGCCGGCGAGCAGAAGGTGATCGGCCAGAACAGCTTCACCGAGACCGAGGACTCGCCGCTGACGGCGGGCGCCGACGGCGGCATCCTCACCCCCGATCCGGAGGTCGAGCGCGAACGGGTCGAGGCGCTGGCGCAATGGAAGGCCGAGCGCGACTCCGACGCGGTGCAGGCCGCGCTGGAGGACCTGGCGAAGGCCGCCGCGGACGACGGCGTCAACATCATGCCGGCGACGATCGCCGCCGCCAAGGCGGGCGCGACCACCGGCGAGTGGGCGCAGACGATGCGCGACGTCTTCGGCCCCTACCGGGCGCCCACCGGCGTCGACGGCGCCTCGGCGCCCGGCGAGCGCGAGCAGATGGAGGAGATCCGCCGCAAGGTCGACGCGACCTCGGAGAAGATCGGCCACCGGATCAAGATCCTGGTCGGCAAGCCAGGCCTCGACGGCCACTCCAACGGCGCCGAGCAGGTGGCGCTGCGGGCGCGCGACGTCGGCATGGAGGTCATCTACCAGGGGATCCGCCTGACCCCAGAGGAGATCGCCGAGTCCGCCCTGCAGGAGGACGTCGACGTCGTCGGCCTCTCGATCCTCTCCGGCTCCCACCTGGAGCTGATCCCCGAGGTGGTGCGGCTGCTGCGGGAGGAGGGCGTCGAGGTGCCGGTGGTTGTCGGCGGGATCATTCCCGTCGCCGATGCCGAGCGCCTGCGCGAGACCGGCGTCGCCGGGGTCTACACGCCGAAGGACTTCGACGTCAACCGGATCATGGGCGACATCGTCGAGCTGGTGGGCCAGCGCGCCGGCGCCGGCGCGGCCGCGTAACGGCGCCGCCCCAGCGGGGCGGCCTGGCGCTCGGCCGCCGCCCTCGCTAACAATGAAGCCATGAGCGAGCTGAACGGCGACCGGTCGGCCTGGCTGCGGTGCTACCGCTGCTGGTCCCAGAACCTCGAGATCCAGATCCACTACGACGCGATCCGCCGCGTCGACCCCGAGTCCGGGGCGCTCGCCGAAGGCGTCGACGAGGTGCAGGAATCGGTCGTCCAGTGCCTCGACTGCATGCACGACCAGCCGCACCTCACCTTCGAAGGCGATCACGTGGTGCCGATCGGCGACCGCTGGGAGCGGATGGTCGCCGGCACTCCCTGGGTCGCCTCCTGCACGGTCACCGTCGACCAGGACCGGGTCGAGAGCTGCTCGGGCCCGGAGGCGATCGAGTTCCTCACCTACGGTGCCTTCGGCGACGCCGGCGTGCGCGAGTTCTTCACCCACGTCCGCTTCCACAAGCACGACGAGGAGCAGATCGTCGTCCACCTCCTGGTCGAGCTCTACGCCCGCAGCGCCCAGGAGGCAACCGACGTCCTCGAAGCCGCCGCCCAGGGCCAACTGGAGATCACCTCCCTGGCCGAGGAGTCACGCCCGCCGGCGCACGCCTCCGGCGAGGCCCACTAGTCAATCAGCGCCCGGATTCCGAACTGCATCAACTTGTCTATCCGCTGGGTGGACAAGTTGATGCAGTTCGGGTGAGGAGGGCTCGGCGGACGTTTCGGAGGAAGGGGTCCGGGTTGCGGTCGAGCATCTTGTAGGTGGTGCGATGGACGTCGTAGCCGGCTGCGACCAGGTCGACGTCTCGCTGATGATCGCTCTCGAAGGTGGGACGGTCACCGTGATGGCTCCAGCTGTCGGTTTCGACGATCACCTTCTGTGCAGGCCAGAGGAAATCGACGAGATGGCCCTCGACCAGAACGTTGCAGGCCGGAATCTGCATATTCATCTCACGCCAGAGCGCGAGAAAGTCGACCTCGGAGACCGATTTGGTCTCCAAAGCCTCGGCGTCGACTTCCGACGCGATCTGCCTCAGGCGACCGACGCCCTTACAGCCCCGCCTGCGATCGGTAATCCGGCCCAATCGCCGCCAGTCCAAATGACCACTCTTGTAGGCCTGGACGACGATCCGCTCCAGCCGTTTCGCATCCGTACGAGCCGCAAGGTCGAGCAGCGCCCGCTCCCGGACAACCACCGGGATTCCCCGCTTGAGAGTGACTTCGTACTCGAAGAGTCGCCGCGTCTGGTGCAGCCGCACTCCCCAGTGCCCTTCGGCCCTGAATCCACCGGACTGCCGCAGCACCTCGATCGGCCCGCGGGAACCGCACATGTGCCAGTGATGCCCGGCGTTGAAGTGAGAGAGAACAGCACCCGGACCACACGCCAATACGGCCGCCATCCATCTGGCCTCCCGCGTCAACCGCTGGTGGCCAAGCGCGTAGACGCCCCGGTGCACCGGGATCAGAACCCCTCCCTCCTTACGACCGAAGGGAAAGCCTTTGCTCGTCCCAAGCTGGAGCAACTGCCAGTGCGCCAGCACCCCGTGCTGGCGTTCGGCCAGACTCCGCACACCAGCAGTCGCCCGTCGGTCCTTCAATCAGATCCCCGACCCACCCGAACTGCATCAACTTGTCCACCCAGCGGATAGACAAGTTGATGCAGTTCGGATTCGGCGCTCTGGGTTCCGGGCATGGCTGGAACCCTGGCGGGCCGGGGCGCGCTTTTGGTGCGCAGTTTGGGTCAGCTCTGTGACCGGATTCGCGCGTTTGGCCGCGTCTCGCTCGCTACTCGACGTTGTCGGCGGCGGGTTCCGGGGACTCGCCGGGATTCTTCTTCGGGACCAAGACCAGGCGCTTGAACTCGGCTACCAGGATGCCGTCCTGGTTGAGGACCCGGGTGTGGACCTTGACGATGCCGCGGTCGGGCTTCGATTTCGAGGGCGTGACGTCGAGCACCTCGGTCTCGCAGAAGAGGGTGTCGCCGTGGAAAACCGGGTTCGGGTGGCTGAGTTCTTCGGTCGCCAAGTTGGCGATCGCCTTGCCGGAGACGTCGGAGACCGACATGCCCAGGGCCAGCGAGTAGACCAGCGGCCCGACGACGACGTTGCGGCCCTGCTGCGAGCCGCTCGCGTAGACGTCGTTGATGTGCAGCGGGTGGTGGTTCATCGTGATCAGGCAGAAGAGGTGGTCGTCGGCCTCGGTCACGGTCTTCGCCGGCCAGTGCTTGTAGACGGCACCGACCTCGAACTCCTCGAGGTAGCGGCCGTAGCTGTGGGCCCCGCTCGCCTCGCGCTCGGCCTGGTCGGTGGTCAGCTCGTACGTCTGGTCAGTCATCAGGGGTTTCGTCTCCTTCGAAGTTTTAGCGGCGGGCATCCTATCTAGACTGCGCGCGATGCAGATCGGGATCATCGGCCTCGGCTACGTGGGCCTGCCGCTCGCCGTCGCCTTCGCCGAGGCGGGCTGCGAGGTGGCCGGCCTCGACGTCGACGCGAGCAAGGTGGAGGCGCTGAACGCCGGCCGCAGCTACATCGAGGACGTGCCGAGCTCGGCCCTGGAGCCGCTCGGCGGGAAGCTGCGGGCGACGGGCGACTACGCCGAGCTGGCGGGCTGCGACGCGGTGATCCTCTGCGTCCCCACCCCGCTCAGCGACTCGCGCGAGCCCGACCTCACCTACCTGGTCTCCTCGGCGACGGCGCTGGCGGGGGTGCTGCGCTCCGGCCAGCTCGTGGTGCTCGAGTCGACCACCTACCCGGGGACCACCCGCGACCGGCTGCTGCCGATCCTCGAGACCTCCGGGCTCACCGCGGGCAGCGACTTCCACCTCGCCTTCTCGCCGGAGCGGATCGACCCCGGCCGCACCGACTTCACCGTGAAGACGACCCCGAAGCTGGTCGGCGGCGTCACCGAGGCCTCGACCGAGCGCGCCCGCGAGCTCTACGCGGAGATCTGCGACACCGTCGTCGTCCTCTCCAGCCCCGAGGCGGCCGAGCTCTCGAAGCTCCTGGAGAACATCTTCCGCTCGGTCAACATCGCCCTGGTGAACGAGCTGGCCCAGCTCTGCGACCGGCTCGGGATCGACGTCTGGGAGGTGATCGACGCCGCCTCGACCAAGCCGTTCGGGTTCATGCGCTTCGACCCGGGGCCGGGGATGGGCGGGCACTGCCTGCCCGTCGATCCCTTTTACCTCGCCTTCCGGGCGCGCCAGCTCGACTTCTACCCGGAGTTCATCGAGCTCGCCGGAAAAGTCAACCAGGCGCAGCCGAGCTTCTGCGTGGAACGGATCGAGCGGGCGCTGAACGGCGTTCGCAAGCCGGTCAACGGCTCCCGCGTCCTCGTCCTCGGGGTCAGCTACAAGGGCGGCGTCGGCGACATCCGGGAATCGCCGGCGCTGAAGATCATCGGCCGCCTCCAGGACCTCGGCGCCGAGGTCTCCTACCACGACTCATTCGTCCCCGAGCTGCCCGGTCACGGCCTCGCCTCGGTCGAGCTCGAGGCGGCGCTCGGCGAGTGCGACATCGCCGCGATCGTCACCGCCCACCCCGACGTCGACTACGAGCGAGTCGTCGCCGCCGCGCGGCTGGCGATCGACTTCCGCGGCGTCACCAAGGGGATCGAAGCGGAGAACCTCCTCCGCCTCTAGTGCACTTTGCGCAGCCGGTTCCGTTCCTCTTGCTTCTCGACGACCTGGGTGATCAGCTTGACGACGTTTGAGTCGCCGTTGGCCTTGATGTGGCCGGTCTCGGCCGCGCGCCGGTAGCTCTTCAGCGTCCCCTTCTCGGCCAGCTCGTTGAACTGCGGGCGGTCGATCTCGACCAGGATCCGCTCGTCCTGGGAGAGGTCCTTCTTGATCTGTGGACCGGGCAGCTCGACCCGGTAGAGCTGGATGTCGTGTTTGGCTTTCAGCTCGAGGCCGAAGACCAGCTTCAGGTTCGCCAGCGCCGGGACTTCGGCCTGGAACCGCTCGACGGCGGTGCGGATCAGGTCCGAGGTCGATGCCATCTGGCTAGCCGCGCCCCATCAGATCTTGTGCCTCTGGAGCAGCTTCTTGCCGATCACCATGCGCTGGATCTCCGAGGTTCCCTCGCCGATCAGCAGCAGCGGCGCGTCGCGGTAGAGGCGCTCGATCTCGTACTCCTTCGAGTAGCCGTAGCCGCCGTGGATGCGGAAGCTTTCTTCGACGCAGTACTTGCCGCACTCCGAGGCGAGGAGCTTGGCCATCCCGGCCTCGAGGTCGGAGCGCTCGCCGGCGTCCTTCATCCGCGCCGCTTTGCGGGTGACGAGGCGGGCGGCCTCGAGCTGGGTCGCCATGTCGGCGAGCTTGAACTGGATCGCCTGGTGGTTGGAGATCGTCTTGCCGAAGGTCTTCCGTTCCTGGCTGTAGCGGAGGGCCAGCTCCAGCGCGCGCTGGGCGATTCCGACGCCGCGGGCGGCGACGTTGACGCGGCCGACCTCGAGCGCGTCCATCATCTGCACGAAGCCCTGGCCGAGCCCGGCCTCCTCGCCGCCGAGGATCCGCTCCGGCGGGCACTTGTAGCCGTCGTAGACGAGCTCGGTCGACTCGACGCCCTTGTAGCCCATCTTCTTGATCTTGGGCGGCACGTTCAGCCCCTTGAAGTCGCCCTCGTTGGTTTCCTTCCAGGGCTCCTTCTCGGTGATGAAGCAGGTCATCCCCTTGTAGGGCGGGTCGGCCTGGGTGTCGTTCTTCATCAGCACGAAGACGACGCTCGAGCCGAGGCCGTTGGTGACCCACATCTTCTGCCCGTTCAGCTCCCAGTTGCCGTCGCCGTCTTTCTTGGCGGTGGCCTTGATGCCCTGGACGTCAGAGCCGACCTCGGGCTCGGAGAGCGAGAAGGCGGCGCGGATCTCGCCGGTCGCCATCTTCGGCAGGAAGTACTCCTTCTGCTCGTCGGTGCCGAACTTCATCAGCAGGTAGGAGCCGATGAAGTGGGTGTTGACGACGCCGGAGATCGAGATCCAGCCGCGCGAGAGCTCCTCGACGATCATCGCGTAGGTCGTCAGGTCGAGCCCCATGCCGCCGTACTCCTCGGGAATCGTCACCCCGAAGAGGCCGAGCTCCTTCATCTGCTCGACGATCGGCTCCGGGAAGGAGTCCTCGTGGTCGTAGTGCTCGGCGTTGGGGATGATCTGCTCGTCGGCGAACTGGCGGACCATTTCGATGATCGCCTGCTGCTCGTCGGTCATTTCGCGGTAAGCGGCGGTGTCTACGGCCATTGCTCCTGCTTCGGTCGGGATGGAAGTTCGGATCAGCGCGGCAACGCGGCTGCGGCGGCGCTCTGGAGAGCCAAGGATATAGAGGCGGGGTCGATCTCGGGATCGACCGCCCGCATCGGCGCGGCGGCCTTCAGCAGCATCTCCTCGTACTCGCGCTCGGGATCGGAGTCGAGGACGATCGCGCCGCCGGCGCCGACCGTGGCGCGGCCGTCGGCGAGGACGATGGTGCGGATCGCGACCGAGAGGTCGGCGCCGCCGCCCAGCCCGAGCCAGCCGATCGCGCCGGAGTAGACGCCCCGGGGGGCTCCCTCGAGCTCGTCGAGAATCTCGGTCGTGCGCCGCTTCGGCGCCCCTGTCATCGAACCGGGCGGGAAGCAGGAGCGGATCGCGTCGGTCGTGGCGGCGCCGGGGCGCAGGCGGCCGCGGACCGAGGAGACGAGCTGGTGGACGGTCTCGTAGGTCTCGACCGCCATCATCTTCGGCACCTCGACGCTGCCGACCTCGCAGACGGCGCCGAGGTCGTTGCGCAGGAGGTCGACGATCATCAGGTTCTCCGCCCGGTTCTTCTCGTCGGCGGCGAGGGCCGTCGCGAGCGCGGCGTCCTCCGCGGGGGTGGCACCCCGGCGGCTGGTGCCCTTGATCGGTCGCGCTTCGGCTTCGCCGTCGCGGCCGACGCGCAGGAAGCGCTCGGGGGAGGAGCTGAGGACGGCGAGGTCGCCGAGGCGGAGGTAGGCGGAAAACGGGGCGGGGTTGGCGCGGCGGAGGCGGCGGTACAAGGCCAACGGATCCACATCGAGATCCATCGCGACCTGATTCGTCAAGCAGATCTCATAGCTGTCGCCGGCGAGCAGGTGGTCGATCGAAGCTTCGATGTCCCCCAGGTATCGGGCGCGGGCGCGGGCGAGGTGCAGGGCGTCGAGGGGCGCGCCGGGGGAGTCTCGGCGAACAACTGCGGGGAGGGTCCGGCGAGACTCCCCCGGCGCGCCAACCGAGGCCGCGCTCAGATCCGAGAGACGGGCGGCCGTGGCTTCGAGCCAAGCCTCGGCCGCCTCCTCCCCACCCAGCTCGTGGAGGCAGAGGAGATAGGCGCGCCCCTCAACGTGGTCGAGGACGACGAGGCGGTCGCTGAAGATCAGGGCCGCGTCGGGGTGGTCAGAGCTGTGAGGAGACCCGTGGCCGCACTCGGACTTCAGCTCGTAGCCGAGGTAGCCGACGAAGCCGCACTCGAACTCGAAGGGGAGGTCAGGAAGCTCGGTGGGGCGTAGGGCGTCGAGGCGGCGCTGGAGGCGGTCGAGGAGCGGCTCCCCCTCCCCCGCCCTGTGCTCGATCACCTCCGCCAGCGGACCGCTCCCGTCGCCCATGAAAGAGAAGCGCCCTCGCTCGCCGGGGCGCGAGCTGTCGAGCCAGAAGGCGTGCTCACTGCCCCCGTAGAGAGAGACAAAGGCGGTCTCGCTCTCGGGCGCACACTCCAAGCGTCGCACCCCCAACCGCAGGCGCTCATTCGCCTGTTCCTTTTTGTTCCTCGAGCCCGAAAAGGAACAGGCGAGAGGCAGGCTGGGAGTGGTGAGGTCGCGGAAGTTGGTTAGGAGGCGGGCGCCGTGCTCGGTGGCGATCGACTCGGGGTGGAACTGGACGCCCCATTGCGGGCGCTCGCGGTGTTCGACCGCCATCGGCACGCCGTCGCAGGTGGCGACCTCGCGCAGGGACGGGGGCAGGGGATGGGCCAGGGCGAGGGAGTGGTAGCGGACGGCCTCGAAGGGGCTGGGGATGCCGGCGAAGAGACGGGAGCCGTCGTGCTCGACGGAGACGACGCGGCCGTGGAGCGGGCGCGGCGCTCGCTCGACCGTTCCCCCCTCCACCCAGCCCAGGCCCTGCATCCCGAGGCAGACGCCGAGCAGCGGGCGCTCGCAGCGCCGGATCGCCTCGGCGCAGACGCCGAAGTCGGCCGCCCGCTCCGGCCGCCCCGGCCCCGGCGAGACGACGACGTTGTCGAACTCCAGCCGCTCCAGCTCCTCCCAGCTCGCCTCGTCGTTGCGGACGACGAGCGGCTCGCGGCCGTTCACCTCCGCCAGCAACTGGAAGAGGTTGTAGGTGAAGGAGTCGTAGTTGTCGATCAGCAGCGTCAGCATCGACCGGGCCGCGCAGGCAAGATACCCCTGTGGAGACGAACGGCTGGCGGCCGGACCCGGGCAAAGGCATCTTCGAGACGCTGTTGGTGGTCGCCGGCGAGCCCGTCGAGCTCGACGGGCACCTGGCACGCTTGCGGCGCAGCCTGGGCGAGGTCTATGACGTAGACGTGCCCCCGGAGGCCCGAGAAGAATTGATCGCCACCGCAACCGGGATCGCCCTCGGCCGCCTTCGCCTCACCGTCACCCCCGGGGAAGACGGCCTCCGGCACGACCTACTTGCAGGTGGGGTCGTGCCGGAGGCCGTCTTCCCCGAGCGGGGTGCGGATCTGCGCCTTCACCATGTCCGCGGCGGCCGAGGCCACCACAAGTGGGTCGACCGGCGAGGGATGGAGCATCCTGATGCTGGCCCAGGCCAGCTGATCTGCGACGGCGAAGAACTTCTCGAGGCCGGCTGGGCGAACCTCTTCGCCGTCCGCGAAGGGACCCTCTGGACACCCCCGCTCGACGGCCGCATCCTCGCCGGCACCGCCCGTGCCGCCGTTTTGGAGATCGCCGCCGAGGATGGGATCGAAACCCGCGAGCAGCCGCTGTGTGCCCGCGAACTCCCGGGCGCCGATGAGACCTTCCTCACCAACTCCGTCCGCGGCATCGAGCCCGCCACCGAGCTCGACGGCGCGCCGCTGCCGGGCAGTGGCCCGATCAGCCGTCGCCTCGCCGCCGCACTGCGGCGACGCTGGGGGCTGACCGATGCATCGGGTGATCCTCCAGCGCCCGCAGCCGAGCCGCAACTCGGTCAGCCCTCTCGCTGAAACGCCGAAACCGCTCCTCGAACCTGGGCTGAGGGATCTCCCTCTCCTTCGCCTGCCGCTGCTGCTCCTCAGCGAGAGATGACTCCTCCTGAACCTCAACCGGCGGCTGCCCATCCCCGCCTCTGCCGGGGGGTGGCGCGGTAGGGGGGACCCCCTCCTGCCGCGCAGGAGGGGGTGGGTCCCCTGCCGTGACAGGACCCGCCGGCCCAACAACCCTGGCGGCAGCCGCCGCCAGCGCGCTCTGCTCAGCCGCCTCCGCAGCCCTGCGCGCCTGCTTCGCCGCATCGATCGCCATCTCCCCCACCTCGCGCACCCCCTCCTCGGAGGCGCGGGCGATCACCACGGCCTCGTCGATCCGCGCTTCGAGCTCGCCCACCGTCGGCACCGCGCGGCGCGGCACGACCCAGTCCTGCGTGCTGTCCCGTTCGGACCCCTCGATAGCGGGGAATTTAGGGCTGGTGGAGGCGGCAAACCGACGCTCTCATTAGATTTAGCCGCCCCCGAACTTCGAACGACCCCGAGGAGCACGTTGAGACACCCCAGAGAGTTCTTCCTGCCGCAGGCGATCGGCGCCCCGGAGCCCCTCCGCGAGATCCCCGTCAAGCCCTCGCGGATGATCCACTTCCTCGACTTCTCGAACGACAAGATGGTCGCCAAGGCCGGCGCCATCGCCGAACAGACCGACATCCTGCTCGGCAACCTCGAGGACGCGGTCCCGGTCGACCGCAAGGAGGCCGCTCGCGCCGGCCTGATCCGCGCCGCCAAGGAGAACGACTTTGGCCAGACTTCGCTCTGGACCCGCGTCAACGCGCTGGAGAGCCCCTGGGTGCTCGACGACCTGACCGAGCTGGTGACCGAGATCGGCGACCAGCTGGAGACGATCATGGTCCCCAAGGTCGAGGGCGCCCACGACATCCACTACGTGGACCGCCTGCTGGCGCAGCTGGAGGCGAAGGCCGGGCTCCCGCGGCCGATCCTCGTCCACGCGATCCTCGAGACCCCCCAGGGCGTGGTCAACCTGGAGGAGATCGCCAACGCCAGCCCCCGCATGCAGGGGATGAGCTTCGGCCCCGCCGACCTCGCCGCGGCACGGCGGATGAAGACGACCCGCGTCGGTGGCGGCCACCCCGGCTACCGGGTGATGGAAGACCCGGTCGACCCGGAGAACCCCGAGGCCGACCGCGTCTCGGCCCAGCAGGACCTCTGGCACTACTCGATCGCCCGCATGGTCGACGCCTGCACCTCCGCCGGCATCCTCCCCTTCTACGGGCCCTTCGGCGACATCAAGGACACGGCAGGCTGCGAGACCCAGTTCCGCGCCGCCTTCCTGATGGGCTGCGTCGGCGCCTGGTCGCTGCACCCGGTCCAGATCGGGATCGCGAAGAAGGTCTTCAGCCCGCCGCCGGACGAGGTGAAGTTCGCCAAGAAGGTGATCGAGGCGATCCCCGACGGACGCGGCGTCCACATGATCGACGGCAAGATGCAGGACGACGCCACGTGGAAGCAGTGCAAGGTGATGGTGAGCCTGGCGGACATGCTCTCGCGGAAGGATCCCGAGCTGAAGCAGGCCTACGGGCTCTGAACGATGGACGACGAGGGCACCCACGATGCGGACGCGCTCCGCGCCCGCTGGCGGACGGGCTGGGATGCGGCGATGGGATTTCGCTACGTCCGAAT
>DASVAT010000027.1:0-26454 GCA_036376215.1 Solirubrobacterales bacterium | reverse complement strand
CTCCGAGGCGCCGCTCGATCCACCCGACGAGCCGAGCCGGTTCGTGATCCTCACGTCCGGCACGACCGGGACGCCGAAGGGCGCCCAGCGCAACTCGCCGGACTCGCTGGCGCCGCTCGCGATCCTGCTCTCGAAGATCCCGCTGCGCTCCGAGCGCAAGTCGGTGATCGCCGCTCCGCTGTTCCACTCCTGGGGTTTTCTCAACTTCGCCTTCGGCCTGGCGCTCGGCTCGACCTTCGTGCTGCGGCGCCGGTTCGACCCCGAGGCGACCCTGAAGATGGTCGCCGACAACGACGCCGACGCGCTCGTCGTCGTGCCGGTGATGCTGCAGCGGATCCTCGACCTCGACCAGTCGGTGATCGACCGCTACGACCTGCCGAGCCTGCGGATCACGGCGGCGAGCGGCTCGGCGCTCCCCGGCGACATGGCGACGCGCTGGATGGACAGCTTCGGCGACAACCTCTACAACTTCTACGGTTCGACCGAGGTCGGCTGGGCGACGATCGCGACGCCCGACGACATGCGCAAGGCCCCCGGGACGGCCGGCCGGGTCCCGCACGGCACCGAGGTGAAGATCCTCGACGAGGGCGGCAGCGAGCTCCCCCGCGGCGCCTCCGGGCGGATCTTCGTCGGCAACGAGATGTCGTTCGAGGGCTACACCGGCGGCGGCGGCAAGGACGTCGTCGACGGGATGCTCGCCTCCGGAGACGTCGGCCACTTCGACGAGGGCGGGCGCCTGTTCATCGACGGCCGCGACGACGAGATGATCGTCTCCGGCGGTGAGAACGTCTTCCCGCGCGAGGTCGAGGATCTGCTCGCCAACCACGGCTCGATCGACGAGGCGGCGGTGATCGGCGTCGAGGACGAGAAGTTCGGCCAGCGGCTGAAGGCGTTCGTCGTCGTCAGTGCCGGCGCCGAGATCGACGAGGTCGCGGTCAAGGACTACGTCAAGGAGAACCTCGCCCGCTACAAGGTGCCGCGGGAGGTCGTGTTCCTCGAGGAGCTGCCGCGGAACCCGACCGGCAAGGTGCTGAAGCGGGAACTCGAGTAACTCCGGCGGAATGCTCCGCTTCGCGTCCGCTTCCACCGGCTCGGTGGCGGAGCCGCGGCGGCGCTCAGATCACGGCAGCCCTGGCGGGCTGCCGGATGCGCTGCGCCGCCTGTTGATGGCGCGGAGCATAGAGTCGTCGCGATGCGCGAGATCACGATCAGGGACACGCTGAGCGGCGAGCCGCGGACGCTCGAGTCGGGTCCGGGCGGGGAGGTCGGGATCTATGCCTGCGGGCCGACGACATACGGCCCGATCCACATCGGCAACGCTCGTCCGTTCGTCGTCTTCTCGCTGCTCCGGCGCTTCCTCGCCCACGAGGGCTATGCGCCGACGCTGGTCATCAACCTCACCGACGTCAACGACAAGATCTACGACGCCGCCCGCGAGGCCGGGATTCCGTCGGCCGAGCACGCCGAGCGGATGATCGCCGGCTACGTTGCCGACACCGACGCGCTCGGGATCGGCCGGCCCGACCACGAGCCGAAGGCGACCGAGACGATCGGCCCGATCGTGGCTCTGATCGAGGACCTGATCGCCGGCGGCCATGCCTACGAGTCGGGCGGCGACGTCTACTTCCGGGTCCGCAGCTTCCCGCCCTACGGGCAGCTCTCGAACCGCGACCCGGAGGCGATGGACCAGGGAGAGGAGGCCGGCAGCGTCGAGCTCAAGGAGGACCGGCTCGACTTCGCGCTCTGGAAGGCCCGCAAGTCCGGCGAGGACACCGCCTGGCCGAGCCCGTGGGGGGACGGTCGGCCGGGCTGGCACATCGAGTGCTCGGCGATGGCCGAGGAGCTGCTCGGCCTCGAGTTCGCGATCCATGGCGGCGGCTCCGACCTCGTCTTCCCACACCACGAGAACGAGCTCGCCCAGACCGAGGCGGCACGGGAGCGGCCGCTGGCGAAGATCTGGATGCACAACGGGATGGTCGAGTCTCGGCGCGAGGGCGGCGACGCCGACAAGATGGCGAAGTCGGTCGGCAACGTCTTCCTGCTCGGCGAGGCGATCGCGGCCCACGGCCCCGAGGCGGTCGTCGGCTTCCTCGTCTCCGGCCACTACCGCCAGCCGATCGCCTTCGGCGAGGGAGCGCTCGAAGAGGCCGCGGCCCGCAACCAGCGGATCCGCGAGTTCTTCCGCGAGGGCGACGATCCCGCCGGGGAGCCGGCCCCGACGGTCGAGGCGCGCCGCGACGCGTTCCTCGACGCCCTCGCCGACGACTTCAACACCCCGCGCGCGCTGGCCGAGCTGTTCGGGCTGCTCGCCGATGCCCGCCGTGAGCCGCTGGCCGGTGCTCGCGCGGCCGCCGTCGAGATGCTCGGCCTGCTCGGCCTCGAGACCCTGGCGGCCGGCGGGGCGGAGGGGGGAGGCGACGCCGAGGCCGAGCGCCTGCTCGCCGAGCGCGAGCAGGCCCGCGCCGAGCGCGACTTCGACCGCGCCGACGAGATCCGCGACCGCCTCGCCGCGGCGGGCTGGGAGGTCCGCGACACGGCGGCCGGCGCAAAGCTGGTCCGCCGCGGGTCCTAAGGCGATGGCTGCCCGGGAGCGGATCTACGGCCGCAACCCGGTCCGCGAGGCCGAGCGTGGCCGCCGCCGGGTCCACCGGGTCTGGACGAGCGACGACACAACGGCCGACGAGTTGACTGCGCTGGCGGGCTCACCCGATCACCAGGGGATCGTCGCCGAGGTCGATCCTTACCCGTACGCGGACCCCGCGGCGCTGCTCGCGGCCGACGACGCGTTCGTCGTCGCGCTCGATCAGGTCCAGGACCCGCGCAACCTCGGCGCCGTCTGCCGCAGCGCCGAGGCCGCCGGAGCGGCCGGGGTCGTCATCCCCGAGCGCCGGGCGGCGGCGGTCACAGCCGCCGCCTGCAAGGCGTCGGCCGGCGCCGTCGAGCATCTGCCGGTGGCGCGGGTCCGCAACCTGACCGACTGGCTGGCGAGCGCGAAGGAGGCCGGCGCATGGGCCTACGGTGCCGACGGCGACGCGCCGACGAGCTTCCGAACCCTCGACTACAGCGGGAGGGTGGTGGTCGTCCTCGGCGGCGAGGAGGCCGGCCTTCGCCCTCGGGTCGCCGGCGCCTGCGACGAGCTGGTGGCGATTCCGACGGTCGGTCGGGTCGGCTCGCTGAACGTGTCGGCCGCCGCCGCGGTGCTCCTGTTCGCGGTCGCCGAGGCCCATTCCTGAGCGGTTTGCGGAGCCCCATCGTCTTAGCGCCCCAGTCGGACGGATCAGCGCTTCTGCAAGCGAAATTGCAGAAATCACCAAGTTCGGGTTGACAGAACTCCGCTGCCGGTTAGAGTGGCGGGCAGCAAGTAAGGCTGAACTAAAGGTTCACGGTTCGAAGGCCCCGCTTGTCATTTGAAGATTCAGGCGCCTGGGGAGGTAAGGCGCCACGGCACCCCAGTTGGAGGAGAGCACGTGGCAGCAATGACCCAGGAGTTCCCGCGGATCTCCGCGTCGTCGAAGCAGGCGCGCGGCGGAGAGGCAGCCGGGGAGCTCAACGACGCCTACCTCGTCGCCCAGGCGAAGCGGGGGGACAGCGTCGCCTATGACCGGATCGTCAGGCGCTATCGAGGTTTCGTCCGCCTCAAGGCATCGTCGTACTTCCTGCTCGGCGGGGAGTCGGACGACCTCATCCAGGAAGGGCTGGTCGGCCTCTACAAGGCGATCCGCGACTTCCGGACCGACCGCGAGTCGAGCTTCCGCAACTTCGCGGAGCTCTGCATCACCCGGCAGATGATCACGGCGGTCAAGACCGCGAGCCGCAACAAGCATGCGCCGCTGAACCAGTCGATCAGCTTCGCGACCTCGCCGACCGCCGGCGGCGAAGGCGAGTCGACCCTGGAGGAGATCCTCCCGGGCTCGCGCGTCGAGGACCCGGCCACGAAGGTGATCTCGACCGAGGAGCTGGGCAGCCTCGTCGAGTGCCTCAAGTCGGTGCTGTCCGAGCTCGAGAGCGAGGTCCTCACCTGCTACCTCGACGGTCGCTCCTACGAGGAGATCGCCGAGCGCCTCGCCTGCGACACGAAGACGGTGGACAACGCGTTGCAGCGCGTCAAGCGGAAGGTCTCGACCCACCTCGCCTCGCGCGAGGTCCTTCACTAGCGAGCAGCTCGGCGCGCTGCGCGCGCCTTGCAGCAAGCAGCGTTCGGAGGGCCGGAAGGCTGCTCGCCGCCTGCTCGGAGTGGTAAGTTTCCATTGCCACTAAGTCGACGACTGGAGGGGTCTCGTGCACAGCCCGGTTCGCTCCGAGAACGACGTCTTCCGTGGTGCCGTGATCATCGGGCTGGCGATCGTCGTCGCGATCGTCGTCGGCGCGCTGATCAGCGTCGTCGCCGGCATCATCGTCGCCGCCATCCTTGCCGCCATCGGTCTCGTCCTCCTGCTCCGCGAGGCGCGAGGCTCGCTCCCCGGCGACATCGATCGCGCTCCGACCGGTCGCGGCACTCACCGCATCCTCGTCGTCGCCAACGAGACGATCGAGCGGCGGGCGCTGCTCGACGAGGTCGCGGGCCGCGCCGAGAAGCGCTCCCGCAGCGAGATCCTGCTCGTCTGCCCGGCGCTGGCGGAGACACGTCTCCAGCACCTCGCCTCCGACATCGACGGGGCCCGCGGCGAAGCCGGGCGACGCCTCGAACGCTCCCTGGTCGCCCTTCGGAGTCGCGGCGTCAACGCCACCGGAGTCGTCGGCGACGAGGACCCGGTCGCGGCCGCGACCGATGCGCTCGCCGTCTTCGGTGCCGACGAGGTGATCGTCTCCACCCACGCCCCCGAGCGCTCCCGCTGGCTCGAGCGCGGCGCCGTCGAGCAGATCCGCGCCACCGTCGACGTCCCGGTCCATCACGTCGCCGGCGACGACGAGACGTCGCAGGCCGCGGTCCCGTGGGTGCCGCCGGGCCAACGGGTCAGCTCGCGCTGAGAACAGCGCCAGAGCCGGAGACGGGGATCGAACCCGTGGCCTCGTGATTACAAATCACGCGCTCTGCCAGCTGAGCTACTCCGGCGGGCCGGTCTCAGGATAGGCGCGGCGGAGGCGCTGCGCGGACGCCGGCGAGGCTGTAACTGGGCGCAGCGCGGCGTGTACCGCTTCGCGGTGGCCGACAAGGGAGACCCAAACGAGGGGGCCGGGGAGGGCTCACGCGAGCAGCCCCGGAAGGCGCCGAAGACCGGCGCGTCGGAGCGGATCGGCGCCGACCGGATCAGCCGCTACCACGAGTACACCCGGACGAAGGGCGTCAACTGGCCGCTCTATCTGGTCCTGCGTGCGATCTTCGTGCCGGCCTTCCTGATCTGGTTCCGGCTCGAGCGACTCGGGCGCGAGCACGCCCGGGTCGAGGGCGGCCTGATCGTCGCCTCCAACCACCGCAGCTTCCTCGACCCCTTCGTGCTCGGGACGACGCTGCCGTGGCGGCGACCGATGCACTACGTCGCCAAGGTCGAGCTCTTCGAGCCGGCCTGGCAGGGCTGGATCCTGAGCCGGCTCGGCGCCTATCCGGTTCGCCGCGGCGAGGCCGACGCCGAGACGCTCGAGACCTCGCGGCGGATCCTCGAGCGCGGCGGGGCGCTCTGCATCTTCCCGGAGGGGACGCGGATCCGCCGCGGCTCGCTGGCGGCGCCGCACCGCGGCGTCGGCCGGCTCGCGCTCGAGTCGGGTGCGGCGGTCCTCCCGGTTGCCGTCCACGGCTCCGAGCACGTCCGCGACGGCTGGAAGATCCGTCCCCGCAAGGTCCGGCTCCGGGCCGGCCGGCCGATGACGTTCCCGCAGACCGAGAACCCCTCGCCGTCGCTGGCGGCGACCGTGACGGCGCGGATCTGGCCGAACATCGAGCTGCAGTGGGAATGGCTGGGCGGCCTGCCGCCGATGCGGAAGGCGGCTGTGATCGGTGCCGGGAGCTGGGGGACTGCGGTCGCGGTGCTGCTCGCCCGCGGCGGGGTCGAGGTCCAGCTCGGTTGCCGGACCGCCGAGCAGGCCGCGCGGCTCGCCGCCGATCGCGAGAACTCGTACCTGCCCGGGATCACGCTGGCCGACTCGATCACGGTCAAGCGGGCCGCCGACATCGAGGTCGCGGGCCTGGACCTGGTCTGCCTGGCGGTCCCCTCGGCGTCGGTTCCCGCAGCCGTCGGCGCGCTCTCGGACCGGATCGGGTCGCGGACCGCGGTGCTGCTGCTCAGCAAGGGCCTCGTCCCGCCGCTTGGGACGCTGCCGAGTGAGTACGTGGACGAGCGGATCCGCTCGCGCGCCGTCGCCGCGCTCGGCGGCCCCGCCCACGCCAAGGAAGCGGCGTCGGGGACCGCGGCGCTGGCGCTCGCGAGCCGCGACGAGGACCTCCGCGCCCAGCTCGGCGACGTCTTCGACCGCGCCGGGCTGATCTGCGAGCGGACCGCCGACGTCATCGGCGTCGAGATGGCCGGCGCCGCGAAGAACGCCGCCTCGCTCGCCGCCGCCGCGGCCGCGCCGCACGGCCTCAACGCCGCCGGCATCGCCGCGGCCGAGATCTGGCGCGAGTGCATCGCCTACGCGACCCTGCGCGGCGGATCGCCGGAGACGTTCGCGGGTCTCGCCGGGATCGGCGACCTGACCGCGACGATCCTCGCGCCGGGAAGTCGCAACCGCCGCGCCGGCGAGCTGCTCGGCAGCGGCGTCCCGTCCGAGCAGATCCCCGATCGGATCGGCCAGGCGTCGGAGGCGCTCGACTCGGTGCCGCTGATCGCGGCGGCCGTCGAGGGCGCCGGTGTCGAGGCGGGCGGCCTGAGCGGACTGACGGCGCTGATCGACGGCGAGCTGACGGCGATCGAGTGGGTCGAGGGCCTGCGCCGGGCCGAGCGGGCGAGGACCGCGGCATGAGCGGGCCCGCCGGACGGCACCAACTAGGCTTGCCGGGTGGCGGAGAGCTCCAGCACCGACCCGGCCGCGACCGCGAGCGGCAACGGCGCCCCGGCCGGCAAGCGGGACCTCGATCGTGCCTTCGAGGCGCTCTACCGCGAGCACCTGCGGGACGTCTATTCCTACTGCTACTACCGGATCGGCAACCACCACGACGCCGAGGATCTGACCGAGCAGACGTTCCTTCAGGCCTATCGCCACTTCGAGCGGGCGCGGCGCGAGTCCGACGGCCGGCCGCTGCGGCCCTGGCTGATCAGGATCGCCCACAACCTCGCCGCCAACTATCACCGCGACCGCTCGCGGCGGCCGACCGCGGCGCTCGACAACGTCGAGCCGGTCGAGCACCCGCACGGGACCGAGCGCATCGTCGAGGGCCGGGAGCGGATGCGCGAGATCATGTCCGGGCTCGACCGGCTCCCCGACGATCGCCGCGAGGCGCTGATCATGCGCTTCTCGCTGGGCATGTCGAACCGCGAGATCGCCCGTGCACTCGGCCGCAGCGACGGCGCGACGAAGGTGCTGATCCACCGCGCGATCAAGCAGCTCGAGGAAGAGCTCCAGGCAGCGGGGGCGAGCGATGAATGAGCCCCGGTTCGAATCCGAGGACCTCGAGCGGATGCTCGCCGAGGCGCTGCGCCCGATCGAGCCGCCGGAGCGGCTCGGCAGCCGCGTCGAGTCGACGCTGTCGAAGCTGACCGGGGCCGCCGCCAACGAGCTCTCCTGGTGGGCCGACGAGCTCTCCGAGACCGAGCTTCAGGCCCTCCGCGACCCCCGCAACTGGGTCCGGCCGGTGGCCGCCGCCGCGGTCGGCGGCGTCGCCGGCACCGCGCTCGTCCTGATCGAGGTCCGGCGCCGTCGCCGCGGTGAGGGGCTGCGCGGCTTCGCCGACGGGATCAGGCGCGCGATCGGCTAGACGCGCGCCTCCGCTTCGGCTTCGGCTTCCGCCGCGGCAGGCTCGGAAGCGGCCGGTCGGCGAGCGCCGCGATCGCGCCGAGGCCGCCGATCACGAGGTGAAGGACGTTGTCCTCGTCGGTCAGCGGCAGGACCTCGAGAATGTTGCCGATGTCGTGATCGGTGCCGATCAGGCCCCAGATCCCGTAGATGAGGTAGAAGCCGGCGAGCGCCGCCGCGGTCCGGCGCGCGTGCCGGGGTGCGAAGGCGAGGGCGAGGAGGCCGCTGGCGAGGTAGATCACGTTTCGCCAGCCGTTGACGACGATGATCCCGGCGATGTCGTCGGCGGCGAGCTTCGTGCCGGTGTCGAAGCCGGCGTCGTAGAAGAAGCCGAGCACGCCGAGGAGCGACAAGAAGACGCCGGCGGCGAGCGCGTAGAGCCGCGCCGGCCCCGCCTCGTCGGTCGCCCGGGGCGGCCGCTGATCCGTTCTGTCGGGCATCGATTCCACAGCGTATGTTGATTCGGGCCGGTTCGAGCGAGCGGGCGACGGCCGTCGATTACCCTTCCCGGCCCCATCGCCACCTGTTACCGCCACCCCGACCGCGAGACCGGCGTTGCCTGCTCTCGCTGCGGCCGGCCGATCTGCCCGGAATGCATGACGCCGACTTCGGTCGGGATGCGCTGTCCCGAGTGCGCCGGCGACCGGACCGAGGTGCGGACGGCACGGTCGATGCGGTCGGGCCGGATGCAGGCGACCTACGCGCTGATCGGGATCAACGTCTTCGTGTTCGTGCTGCAGCTGCTCGGCGGCGGACCGTCGGGGACCGACGGGTCGCTGTTCGCCCACGGCGCCCTCTGCGGGAACGCGGTCGGCGACGGTGGCATCTGCGGGGGAGGCGGGCAGGTGATCCAGTCCGACGGCGGCGAGTGGTGGCGGATCATCAGCTCCGGCTTCCTCCACGGCGGACTGATCCACCTCGGCCTGAACATGTTCGTCCTCTACATCCTCGGTCAGGTGCTCGAGCCGGCGATCGGCACGGTCCGCTTCGTCGCCGTCTACCTCGTCTCGCTGATCGCCGGAGCGGTCGGGGCGCTGATCATGTCCGACCCGGTCACGTTCACGGTCGGGGCCTCCGGAGCCATCTACGGCCTGTTCGTGGCGACGATCCTGATCGCCCGCCAGCGCGGCCACATGGAGGTCGTCCAGCAGCTCGCGTTCTGGCTCGTCATCAACCTCGTCTTCACGTTCGCCGCCTCGAACATCAGCGTCGGCGGCCATCTCGGCGGGATCGTCGGCGGTCTGATCGGCGGTCTGATCGTCGTCGCGGCCGAGCGCAGCCTCGCCCGCCGCGAGACCCTTCCCGGCGAGCTGATGGCGATGGCCGGTCTCGCGGTCGTCTTCTTCGCGGCCGCGATCATCGTCGCCCAGCAGGGCGTCAACTTCACGCTCTAGCCGGATCGCCGCTTCAGCCGAGCTGCCGCGCCTCGAGGCCGGGCGGGGCGGGAACGAGCGTCGGGTGGAGGAGATGCCCGAGCAACTCGACGCCGTCGGCGAGCCGCGGCCCCGGCCGCGAGAACGATGCAGCCGCATCGACGGCGAACGCCTCCGCCCCGAGCTCGGCGAGCGCCGCCGCGTGCCGCCGCGCCTCGGCCTCGGCGGCGTCGGCGTCGAGGCCGCAGGGCATGACCACCACGACATCGGGGCGGGCGGCGGCGACCTCGCCCCAGCCGATCTCCTGCGAGCGCTCGCCGGGAGCGGCGAGGGCGTCGCTGCCGCCGGCCGCCGCGATCATCTCCGGCAGCCAGTGGCCGGCGCGATAGGGCGGGTCGAGCCATTCGATCGCAGCGACGCGCGGTCGCGGCGCGGCGGCGACGGCCGAGCGGACCGCGCCGATCCGGACCTCGAGCTCAGCCCGGAGCGAGGTCCCGGCACCCGGCTCGCCGGCAGCCGCGGCGAGCGTCTCGGCATCGTCGAGGACGTTGCCGAGCCGAGCGGGGTCGAGCGAGAGGACGGCGGGCCGCGACGGCAGCCCGGCGGCGACCGCGCGGACGTCGTCGCAGGAGACGGCACAGACGGCGCAGACCTGCTGGGTGACGATCAGGTCCGGCTCGAGATCGGCGAGCGCGGAGGCATCGAGCACGTAGAGCGACTCACCCGCATCGATGCGCTCGCGAACGGCCGCGTCGATCGCGGCGGCGTCGAGGCCGGCCGGGATGAGGCTCCGCGTCAGCCGCGGCAGCGCGGCGGTCGCGGCCGGATGATCGCACTCGTGGGTGACCGCGACGACGTCGTCGCCGAGGCCGAGCGCGAAGCACATCTCGGTGGCCGAGGGGACGAGGCTTGCGATCCGCATCGCCGCTGACTATAGGATCGACGAATGCTGCTCAGCGACGAGGAGATCGAAGCCCGTCTCGGAGCCGTCGAGGGCTGGAGCCGCGACGGCGACGCGATCGTCCGCGAGTTCGAGCGCGGCGACTTCGTCGGCTCGGTGCGGTTCGCGGAGGCGCTCGTCGAACCCGCCGAGGAGCTCGGTCATCACCCCGACCTCGAGATCTCCTGGGCGACCGTCACGGTCCGGATCTCGACCCACTCGGAGGGCGGACTGACCGCCGCCGATTTCGAGCTCGCCGCCCGGATCGACGCACTCGCCTGACCGGCATGGGTCGATGAGGCTCCTCCACGTCGTCGGGACGCGCCCGAACTTCGTGAAGATGGCGCCGGTCATCGCCGCCCTGCGCGCGATCGACCCCGGCGGCCGGCACGTGCTCGTCCACACGGGCCAGCACTACGACCGGATGATGTCGGACGTTTTCCTCGAGGAGCTCGGGGTGCCCGAGCCCGACCACATGCTCGGCGTCGGATCGGGGTCGCACGCGGTCCAGATCGGGGGCGTCCTCGAGGCGATCGCGCCGATCCTGACCGCCGAGGAGCCCGACCTGGTGATCGTCCCCGGCGACGTCAACTCGACGCTCGCGGCGGCGCTCGCCTGCGCCCACCTGCAGATCCCGGTCGCCCACGTCGAGTCGGGTCTGCGCAGCCGCGACCGGACGATGCCCGAGGAGGTCAACCGCGTCCTCACCGACCAGGTCGCCGAGCTGCTCTTCACGCACTCGCCCGATGCGGCCGCGAACCTCGCCGCCGAAGGGATTGCCGGCGACCGCGTCCACCTCGTCGGCAACACGATGATCGACTCGCTGGTCGCTCTCGAAGGCCGGTTCCGCGAGCGCCGCGCCTGCGACCGGCACGGCCTCGAGCCGGGGACCTATCTGCTGGTGACGCTGCACCGCCCGGCGCTCGTCGACGGGCCGCTGCTCGACACGGCGATCGCGGCGCTGGCGTCGGTGTCGGAGTCGATGCCGGTCCTCTTCCCGGTCCATCCGCGGACGCGGGCGGCGCTCGGTGAGGGAGTCGGCGGGTTGCCGCCCGGCCTGCGGCTGATCGACCCGATCGGCTACCTCGACTTCCTCTCGCTGGAAGCGGATGCCGGTGCCGTCCTCACGGACTCCGGCGGGATTCAGGAGGAGACGACCTACCTCGGCGTCCCCTGCTTCACGCTACGCGCGAACACCGAGCGGCCGATCACGATCGAGCACGGCACCAACCACCTGCTCGGGCTCGAGCCGGAGCGGATCGTCGACGTGCCGGAGCTCGTCGCCGCGGCGCCGGCGCGGCCGGAGGAGCCGCCGCCGCTCTGGGATGGTCACGCGGCCGAGCGGCTCGCTCGCGTCGTCGCCGACCGCCACGGGGGCTGAGCTCGGCGGCGAATCCGCCGTTTGCGGCGTTTCCGCCGTCCGGCGTCGCGACGGCGCCCCGGAAGCTGCGATATTGCGATTCGTGGTCAGCCTCAGCTTCGCGCCCAAGGACCGTGTCTTCTTCGACCTCCTCTCGGAGTCCGGCCGCAACGCCGTCCGTGCCGCCGATCTGCTCCAGGAGATGATCAAGACCTGGCCCGACGGCGCCGAGGGCCTGAACCGGGAGATCCTCAAGGCCGAGCAGGAGGGCGACCGGATCACCCACGACATCATCCGCCGCCTCAACTCGACGTTCGTGACCCCGTTCGACCGCGAGGACATCTACGGCCTCGCGACCAAGGTCGACGACGTCGTCGACTACATCGAGGAGGCCGGCGACTTCCTCGGCCTCTACCAGATCGAGGCGCCGATGCAGCAGGCGATCGCGCTCGCCGACGTCCTCGTCGGCTGCTGCGGCGAGCTGTCGACGGCGCTCGACGGCCTCCGTGGCTTCAAGGACCTCGACAGCCATCTGATCGAGATCCACCGGCTCGAGAACGACGGCGACCGGATCTCCCGCGATGCCGTCGCCTCGCTCTTCTCCAACGGGATCGACCCGATGATCGTGATCCGCTGGAAGGACATGTTCGCGGTGCTCGAGGAGGCGATCGACGCGACCGAGACCGCGGCCCAGATACTCGAGGGCATCGTCATCAAGAACTCGTGACGGCTCCAGGCGCTGCCATACGGCGTCCTCGGTCGCTCGCGTGCGGAGCACGCCACGCTCCCTGCGTCCTTGTCTGGCAACGCCTGGAGCGCGTCACGTCTCGATGAGCTCGGACGTAATCCTCGTCATCGTCATCGCCACGGCGCTGGCCTTCGACTTCACCAACGGTTTCCACGACACCGCCAACGTCGTCGCCACCTCGATCTCCACCGGGGCGGCGCGGCCGCAGGTGGCGATCGGCTTCGCGGCGCTGCTCAACTTCGTCGGCGCCTTCATCTCGATCAGCGTCGCCGCGACCGTCGCCAAAGACGTCGTCGACGCCGAAGTGATCACGCCGACGATCGTCTTCGCTGGGCTGATCGGGGCAATCGCCTGGAACCTGATCACCTGGTACTTCGGCCTGCCCTCTAGCTCCTCGCACGCGCTGATCGGCGGCGTCGTCGGCTCGGCCGTCGCGGCGGTCGGCTTCGACGCGGTGATCGCCGAAGGGGTGATCGGCAAAGTCCTGATCCCGGCCGTCGTCGCCCCGATCCTCGCCTTCCTCGTCGCCGGCTTCGCGATCGGGCTCTCCTACCGGGTGGTGGGAAGGCAGAGACCCGGGATCGTCAGCCGCGGCTACCGGTACGGGCAGATCGTCTCCGGTGGCCTCCTGGCGCTGGCGCACGGCACCAACGACGCGCAGAAGACGATGGGGATCATCACCCTCGCCCTGATCGCCAACGGCACCCTCGGCGCCGAAGCCGACCCGCCCTTCTGGGTGATCGCCGCTTCGGCGACGGCGATCGCCCTCGGCACCTACAGCGGCGGCTGGCGGATCATCAAGACGACCGGCACCCGGATCATCAAGATGGACGCCGCCCAGGGCTTCTCCGCCCAGGGCGCGGGCGCCGCGGTGATCCTCGCCTCGACCCACTTCGGCTTTCCGCTCTCGACCACGCACGTGATCAACGGCGGCGTGATGGGCTCGGGGGCGGCCAAACGGCTCTCGGCGGTGCGCTGGGGCGTGGCCGGCAACATCTTCGTCGCCTGGCTCCTGACGCTGCCGGCCGCGGCGGGGATCGGCGGCCTGACCTACGGGTTCACGCGGATCTTCGGCACCGGGGCGCTGGGCCCGATCCTCGTCACGCTGATGGCGCTGTCGCTGATCGCCGTCGCCTTCGCCCGGCGGGCGCGAGGGGGAGCTCCGGTGGAGGCGACCGGCACGTGATCGCGACCATCGTCCACACCGACGAACTTCTGCAGACCATCGCCGCTTCTGTGATCGCCGGGATCGGCGTCACCTTCCTCTTCTCGGTCGGGATCTGGGGCGCCAGCCAGTTCACCGAGCTGAGCCGCAGCGAACGGCCGGTGGCGGCGACGGCGGCGGCGATCGTCGGGACGGTTGCGCTTCTGTGCGTCGCCGGCTCGGTGATCACCGGCATCGTCGTGATGACGCACAAGTAGAGGCTTCAGCCGAGGCTGTTGGCCTCCATCCAGACCCGCCAGATCGCGGCCGCGGAGGCGGCGAAGAGGAGGATCCAGAGGACCGAGCCGCCGCCGGTCGCGAACATCTTGTCGGCGCCGGCGATCAGCAGCGCGATCAGGCCGAAGGCGCCGTAGAGGATCGCCCGCCGCCCGTCGCTGAGCGTCGCCAGGGTCAGCTGGTTCTGGCGGCTGAGGGTGTAGAGCATCCAGGCGAGCCCCGCCAGCAGTCCCATCGTCAGGGCCGTCAGCAGCGCTTCGGCGACGTTTTCGCCGTTCGGGAGGAAGGCGACGGGCAGGGCCAGCAGCATGATGATCGCGACGTTGCGAGCGGCTCGCATGCCCTCAGTTTACGAAGGCGCCGGTGAGCCGCTACGAAGAATTTGCGTCTTGCGCACCACGGGTGCGGCCTTGCTCGGCAGGTTTGCGGCATGCCGCCAGGAGCCGCGAATGCAGCGCACGGGGAGGAGGGGACCGCTTCGGTCGAGCTGGTCGCCGTGGTCCCCTTCCTGCTGCTCGCCGTCCTGGCGGCCGCGCAGATCGCGCTCGCCGGCCAGGCGCTCTGGTCGGCGAGCGTGGCGGCGCGGGCTGGGGCGCGCGCGGCCGCGGTCGGCGGGGACGCCCCCACCGCGGCCCGCTCGGCCCTGCCGCCCGCGCTGAGGGAGGGGGCGCGGGTCGAGGAGGGGGACGGGGTCGGGGTGCGGGTCGAGGTGCCGCGGCTGTTTCCGGCGCTGCCGGAGCTGAAGGTGGGGGCGCGGAGCGGACTGGAGGCCGGCGGTGGCTGAGCGCGGCCAGGCGACGGTCGAGCTGGTCGCGGCGCTGCCGGCGCTGCTGCTGGCCGCCCTGGTGGCGCTGCAACTGCTGGCCGCCGGGTACGCGCTGACGCTCGCCGACGGCGCGGCCGAGGCCGGGGCGCTGGCCCTGGCCTCCGGTGGTTCGGCGGGCGAGGCGGCACGGACCGCGCTCCCCGGCTGGGCCGAAGACGACGTCTCGGTCTCCGTCGAGGGCGGCGAGGTCTCGGTGCGGCTGCGGCCGCCCTCGCCGTTCCGGGCGGTCGCGCAGCGGCTCACGGTGACGAGCAGCGCCGCGGCGAGGCCCGCTCGGTGACCGTTCTGCTCAACCCGCTGAAGGTCGCTCCCACGGTCCTCGTGACCGGCGTCGGCGCGGCCGAGGGTGCGCGGGGAGCGGCGGCGGCGCTCGCCTGCGCGGGGTCGGGGGCCGACCTGGCGGCGCTGCTCGTCGACGTCGGCGGCCGGTCGCCGCGGCCGACCCTGATCGCGACGGCCGCGGCGCGGCAGATGGAGGAGCGCGTGCGGACGCACCTGCCCGAGGCGCGGGTCGCCGCCCGCGGCCAGGTCTGCCACCTCTCGGTCACGGCGGAGCCAGAGGGCCTCGGCCTCGCCTCGGCAGCGGCGACGGTCGGGCGCGAGGCCGGTGCGGTCGTCCACCTGCCGCCGGAGCTGCTTCACGAGGTCCTCCTCGCCAGCGGTTGGCGCCCTTCGGGCGTGCTGCTGCGAGCCGACCTCGGCGGGGACCGTGCCCTGGCCGGGCTGGTCATTCGCGACCTGCTCGAAAGGGGCCTGCCGACGGCGGTCCTCAAGCGCCGGCTCACCTGGGTGGCCGAGCGGCGGGCGCTGTTCGGCGTGCTGCCGCCGGGCGCAGCGGGGGGTCTGCCAGAGCGGCTGGTGCGGCGGCTGACGACGGTGCCGCGGTGAGGATTCGGGACGAGGCCGGGCAGGCGCTGATCCTCGCCCTCGGCGGGGCGCTGGCGCTGGTCGCCGCCGCGCTGGCGCTGGTCGCCATCGCCGGGGCGGTGACGGGCAAGGGCAGGGCCCAGCGCGCCGCGGATCTGATTGCGATCTCGGCGGTTCGCTCGATGCGGGACGACCTGCCGCGGCTGCTGGCGCCGCCGCGACGGGCGGACGGGACGCCGAACCCCGAGCGGCTGACCAAGGCGCAGTACCTGGACCGTGCCCGCACCGCGGGTCTGCTGGCTGCGCGCGCGAACGGGGTCGCCCCGGATCGCGCCCGCATCCGCTTCCCGGACGCGGGCTCCTTCGCCCCGGTGCGCGCCGAGGCGACGGTCGTCGCCGCGCTGCGGGACAGCGGCGGGCACCGCGTGGAAGCTTCGGCGGTCGCCGAAGCAGGCGCGGCCTACGGGTCGGGCACCGGCGGGGCCACCGCGATGGCGTCCGGGGGCGGCTACGGCGGCCCACTGGCGATGCGCGACGGGGAGGGGATGCGCCCCGACGTCGCCGCCGCCTACGACCAGATGGTGGCCGCGGCCGGAAGCGACGGGATCGCTCTCATGGTGGTCTCCGGCTTTCGCTCCGACGCCGAGCAGGCGGAACTGTTCGCCGCCCATCCCGACCCGACCTGGGTTGCGCCGCCGGGGCAGTCGCTCCACCGCTGCGCGACCGAGCTCGACCTCGGACCGTCCGCGGCCTACGGGTGGCTCGCCGCCAACGCCAGCCGCTTCGGCTTCGTCCAGCGGTACAGCTGGGAGAGCTGGCACTACGGGTTCGAGGCCGGCCCGGCGCCGTGCTCGCCGGCGGGTGAAGCCGTCGCGGCGGGCGGGGGCGGGGCTGGCGCGATCGCCTCGACCGCCCTGCCGTCCTTCGTGCCGGATCGCTACCGCGACCCGATCCTCCGCTCGGCGGCGCGCTGGGGCGTGCCACCGGCGCTGATGGCCGGGCAGCTGATGGCCGAGTCGGGCTTCGATCCCACGGCGGGCTCGCCGGCGGGCGCGCAGGGCATCGCGCAGTTCATGCCGTCCACGGCCGCCGCCTACGGCCTCACCGACCCCTACGACCCGATCGCCGCGATCGATGCCGAGGCCCACCTGATGGCGGACCTACTGCGCCAGTTCGGCTCGCCTGAGCTCGCCCTTGCCGCCTACAACGCCGGTCCCGCCCCGGTCGAAGCCTGCAGCTGCATCCCGCCCTACCCCGAGACCCAGGCCTACGTGACCCGCATCCTCGCCCTGATCGGCGGCGTCGGCGCGATCGCGATGCCGAGCTTCGAAGTGCGACTGGTGGCGTGAAATGCAAACCGAATCTGAGGTAGCAAGCGATACCACAACTGAGTAGATGTTCTGAGTACCAGGGTATTTGTCAAATTTTCAGCGTTTGTCTGCAATAGCGTGCCGGCCCGTTCAGCGTGCCTCCGCCTGGCGCGGGGCACTCCTCAGTCGAAAGGATCCATTGATGAAGCGAATCGGCAAGGCATTCTCGTACTCGAACGTCGTCGCCACGATTGCTCTGTTTCTCGCCCTCGGGGGAGGTGTCGTCTATGCGGCATCGACCCTCGGCAAGAACTCCGTGAAGAGCGGAAACATCGCGGCGAACGCGGTCAAGGCGCGGAACCTGGCGAAGAACTCGGTGACCACGGGCAAGATCAAGAAGGACGCGGTCACCTCGGCCAAGGTCAAGAAAGGGACCCTGGGGCGCTCCGACCTCGCCGCCAACACCTTGGCGGGGCTGCAGGTGGCGGAAGTGTCAGCGGCTTCGGTGCCGGGGCTGAACGTGCAGCAGACCGGCGGCACGCCGATTCCCCTGACGGGCACCGCCACCTTCACGCCCGTGGCTGGGAAATCCTACGAGCTGCTTGTCGAACTGAGGGGCAACCCGCTCGACGCCGACGGCCCCGGCGAAAACGTCTGCGCCCCGTTCGTCGACCTCCTGGTCAACGGGGCGCCGGTGAACGGCGCTGGGATCTGGAACAACGCGTCAGGCACGCCGCCGTTCAACAACGAACCGATCGGCACCAGCTCCGCCGCGATCGCGTTGCAGGCAGCGGGACAGCCCCAGACCCTGTCCGCGATCACGCTCGGAAGCACCGGCTGCAGCAGCGCCACCGCCGCGTCGCTGCGCGCGGTCGTGATCCAGTTCGGCTGACGTCCACGGAAAGGCACCCCGCAAGAGAGCGGGGTGCCTTCCTCCACCGGCGCTCGCCCGAGAGCCTGGCAGGCCGCGACTTCGGCGATAGTTGCCGCCATGGCACGGCCGACCCTGCTCGTCCAGCTCAGCGACCTCCACATCGGCGGCAACGAGAACGGGATGGACCCGATCCCGCGGCTCGCGGCGGTGATCGAGGCGGTGGGCTCGCTGCCGAACCGGCCTGACGCGGCCCTGATCTCCGGCGATCTGACCGACGACGGCGCGGAGGAGGGCTACCGGATCGCCCGCGAGGTGCTCGCCCCGCTCGAGCTGCCGCTCCACGTCATCCCCGGGAACCACGACGACCGGGCGCGGTTGCGCGAGGCCTTCGGCCTGCCCGGGACGGGAGACGAGCCCGTCAACTACTCGACGCGGGTGGGTGAGCTGCGGCTCGTCGCCTTCGACTCGATCGTCCCCGGCCAGGACCCCGGCGACTTTCCACCCAGGCAGCTGCGCTGGCTCGACGGGGAGCTGGCGGCCGAGCCGGAGGCGCCGACGCTGCTGGCGCTGCACCATCCGCCGCTCGCGACCGGCATCTCCGAGTGGGACGCGATCAACCTCCTGTCGCCGCAGCGCGAGGCGCTTGCCGAGGTCGTGGCTCGCCACTCCCAGGTGCTCGGGATCGCCGGCGGCCACCTGCACCGGGTCGCCGCCTCGTCCCTGGCCGGCCGCCCGGTCCTCGCCGCTCCCAGCACCTACTGGCAGGTCCGCCCCGACTACGAGAAGGAGGACGAGTACCAGGTGCTCGACACCCCCGGCTTCGCGATCCACGCCCTGCGCGACGGCGAGCTCTACTCGCAGGCGGAGTCGGTCCCGTTCAGCCCTTGACCGCGCTCGGCTCCAGGTGCTCGTGCACGAAGCGCACCACCGCGGCGCCCTCGCCGACAGCGATCGCGCAGCGCTTGATCGAGCCGGCGCGGACGTCGCCGGCGGCGTAGACCCGGGGCACGCTGGTCTCGAGCAGGCCCTCGGCGCCGACTTCGGTGCCGGTGCGGACGAACCCCTTCTCGTCGCGCTCGACCGCCTCGCCGAGCCACTCGGTGCAGGGCGAGGCGCCGAGGAAGAGGAACAGGAACGAGTAGGGGAGACGGGTCCCGTCGCTCAGGGTGACCGCCTCGAGCTTGCCTTCGGCCCCGTGCAGCTCGGCGATTTCGCTGCGGTCGCGGACGTGGACCCCGAAGCGGTCGAGCTCGTCGAGCAGGTAGCTCGACATCGTCTCGGCGAGGTCGGCGCGCCGGTGCAGGAGGGTGACGAGGGCGCCGCCGCGCGCCAGCCAGACGGCGGCCTGCCCGGCCGAGTTGCCGCCGCCGACGACGGCGACACGCTGGCCGCCGCAGATCTGGGCCTCGGGTGGGCCGGCGGCGTAGAAGACGCTCAGCCCCTCGTACTCCTCGAGCCCGGCGACGGGGAGCTTGCGGTATTCGGCGCCGGTCGCGAGCACGATCGCACGGGCGGCGATCTCGTTGCCCTCCTCGAGCCGGACGAGGTGGCGGTCGGCGCCGGGCTCCAGGGATCCCGCTCGGTAGGGGGTGGCGGTGCGGGCGTTGAACTTGCGCGCCTGGGTCACCGCGCGGCTGGTCAGTTCGCTGCCGCTGATCCCCGCCGGAAAGCCGAGGTAGTTCTCGATCCGCCGCGAGGTCCCCGCCTGGCCACCCAGCACCGTGCTCTCGACGACCAGGGTGTCGAGGCCCTCCGAGGCGCCGTAGACGGCGGCGCCGAGACCGGCCGGGCCGCCGCCGATCACCAGCAGGTCGACTTCCTCGCGCGGAGCCAGCTCGAGCCCGATCCCGAGCGCTCGGGAAAGCTCGCCGTCGCTCGGCGCCCGCAGCTCGGCGCCGCCCGGCAGCCGCACCAGTGGGATCTCCGACGGCTCCAGCCCCTCCAGCGCCCGCGCCGCCTCCTCGTCCTCTCCCGGCTCGGTCCAGGTGAACGGCAGCCGCTGGCGTTTGGCGAAGTCGACCAGTTGGCGGGTCGGCGCCGAGTCGCGGGAGCCGACGATCTCGACCCCGATCCCCTGCCGCTGCTGCAGGAGCTCCCGCCGCTGCACGAAAGCCGAGAGGAGGACGTCGGAGAGGGGCCCGTCCTCGCGCAGCAGCTTGCGCAGCTCTTCGCGCTCGACGGCGATGTAGCGCATCGGCTCGGTCGCCTCGGCGGTGAGGAAGACCGTCTGCCCGGAGAGCAGGTTCATCTCGCCGAGGAAGCCGGAGGCGCCGTGGCGGACGATCTCGTTGCCGGCCCCGTCGAGCACCGCGGCTTCGCCCTCGAGAATGGCGATGAAGGGATAGGTCGCGTCGCCGATCTCGAACAGCTTCTCGCCGACCTCGGCGGTGCGTTCCTCGCCGTGGGCGGCCAGCGTCGCCAACTGGGTGCTGGAGAGAACGCGACTCACCGGACCGGCCACGCGTCAAGGCTACCCATCCGGGGTAGGTTGCCCCTGACGTCAGCGACCGAAAGGACCCCCATGCGCAACCCCTTCACCCACAAGAAGCTGGAAGAGGTCAAGGACTCGGCCGAGGATTTCGGCCACAGCGACAAAATGGAGGCCCGGTTTGCCAAGGGCGATCTGGAGACCGAGGAGACCGGCTTCAGCTTCCACCGCCTGAAGCCGAACAAGCGCCAGCCCTTCGGTCACAACCACGAGGACGCCGAGGAGGTCTACGTGGTCGTTCGCGGTGCCGGCCTGTTCAAACTCGACGACGAGATCATCGAGGTCGAGACTCTCGACGCGGTCCGGGTCTCCCCCGAGGTGACTCGCGCCTTCGAAGCCGGCGACGACGGCCTCGAGGTGCTCGTCTTCGGCCCCCGCCGCGACGGCGACGGCTCCCTCGACCCCGACTTCTGGACCGACTGAACGCCGAGATCGCAAAAAGGCACCTCGAGGGGCCTTTTTGCGGTCTCGCGAATAGACTGGCCGCTTGATGCCTGCTGCCGAGGTTCGAGGGGTCGAGGGGATGAAGGGCTTGGTCGGCCAGGAGGTCGGGCCGAGCGAGTGGCGGACGATTGCCCAGGCCGACATCGACGCCTTCGCCGAGCTCTCCGGCGACCACCAGTGGATCCACGTCGATCCCGAGCGGGCGAAGACCGAGAGCCCCTACGGCACCACCATCGCCCACGGCAACCTCACCCTCGCCACCGTCGACGGCTTCCGCACCGAGCTGATCTCCTCCACCGGCTTCGCCCTCGGCGTCAACTACGGCTGGAACAAGATCCGCTTCCCGGCCCCGGTCCCCGTCGACTCCAGGATCCGCGCCAGAGCCGAGGTCGTCTCAGTCGAAGACAAGGGCGGCGGCTGGTACGAGGTGATCACCCGCTTCACCCTCGAGGTCGAGGGCGGCGAGAAGCCATGCTTCGTCGGCGACTCGGTGACGCGGGTGATGGCCTCAGCCGACTGACGGCAGCCGGTCGAGCGCCTCGACGGTGTGGGCGCAGGCCCGCGCCGCCTCGGTTCCCTTCGTCTCGAGGTGATCGAAGAAGAAGCTGCGATGGGTCTCGTGCTCGTGGAAGTGATGGGGGGTGAGGACCGCCGAGATGATCGGGACGCCGGTTTCGAGTTGCACTTGCATCAGGCCGCCGATCACGGCTTCGGCGACGAACTCGTGGCGGTATATACCGCCGTCCACTACCAGGCCGGCGGCGACGATCGCGTCGTATGAGCCGGATTCGGCGAGGCGTCGAGCGTTGAGGGGAATCTCGAAGGCTCCCGTCACCTCGAAGAAGTCGAGGTTCGCCTCCGGCGTGCCGAGTTCGGCGATCTCGGCCGAGAACCCCTTCTTGATCTGGTCGACGAGGTCCTTGTGCCAGCACGACTGCACGAAGGCGATGCGGTGCTCGTGCGCGGGCTGGTCTAAGTCTCGATCGCTCATCGGAGCCTCCCTCTCGTCTCGTTCTTATAGGGAGTCTATGGCTACATAGACTCCGCTTCGGGGATGGCGCCGGATAATTACTACGCCTCGGTCTTTGGCCGTACCTACAGCGCTTATATGGAGCGTCCGTGGCTGAGTCGGGCGATCGGCCGGTTCGTCTGGGGCGGCGACAGCCGCCCTTATTACGAGAGCATGGCGGCGATCGCCGAGGCGTCCCGTGTGCTCGAGCCTGGGGGCAGCCTGGTCGGCGCCACCTTTCTGAAGCGCGAGGACAGCCGCCGCCAAAAAGCCTTGATCGCGCCAACTCCGGCGACTTCGGCCGCGTCGCGACCGAAGGGGAAATCCTCGCCTGGCTAGGCGGGGGGATTCGAGCTGGGCCGGACCGAGCGGTCTGGCCCGATGTTCTTCCTTAAAGCTACCGCTGTCGGCGAGGACAGTGAGGGCCGCTGATGGAGGGCGCCGCTACCGCGTTGGGAAGTTCCGCGGATCGCCCTTCTCCTCGTGCCACCAGTGGTCGCCGGTATAGGCGTACCACTCGGCGATCGAGACGAGGACCAGGGCGACGATGAAGGCGATTCCGAGCAGCATGGTTTTCAGAGGGTAGGGCAACAGCGGTGGGAGTTTTCATCGCTATAGCGATGAAAACTCCCACCGCTGTGAGAAACGGCGCTATTTGACGGTCAGCGTCCCTTCCATGCCCGCCTGGCGGTGGCCCGGGACGGAGCAGAAGTAGGTGTATTCGCCTGGTTTCAGTTCGACGGCGGCGGATTCGTTGCCTTCGCTGATGACTTCGGTGCCGCCGACCTCTTCGCCGTCGGAGCTTTCGATCCGCACGTCGTGGGGGACGGGCGAGGAGTTGGTGAAGTTGACCGTCACCTTGCCGGCCTTGGCGGTGGCTTCGTCGGTGGTGAAGGCCAGGTTGCCGCTCGGGTCGGCTTCGATGTCGACCGCAGCCGCGGAGCCGGAGGTGCCGCCTTCGGCTTCTTTTTCGCCTTCGGCTTCCTGAGTCGTTTCCGGGGCCGGGGCGGTTTCGTCGCTGGTGGTGTCGTCGCCACCACCGCAGGCGGCAAGCGCCAGGGCGGCGAGGAGAAGGGCAAACAGCGGTACGAGCTTCTTCATTTCGTTCCTTTCCCGCGGGGAACTGGTCAGGGGGAATCTAGCCGCGATACGTACGGTGCCGCTACCCGGTTCAGCGGCCGTGGAACTCTGGGGTGCCGCCGCTGAAGAAGGTCTCGACCCCGTTGCGCAGGTCCTCGGTGGCCATCGAGTCGGCGATCCCGTGGCGCTCGAGCTGCAGGTGGTCGTTGATCGAGTTCTCGATGCTGACCCCGCAGAGGAGCTTCGCCATCCGCACGTAGTGCGGGGCCTTCTTCGCCAGCTCGCCGGCGAGCGCCTGGGCGCTCGCCATCAGCTCGTCGGGCTCGACGACCTCTCGCACCAGGCCCAGCTCCTTGGCCTCCTCGGCGCTCATGTTCGGGTCCTCGAGCAGGATCTCCAGCGCCTTGCTCGGCCCGACCACGCGCGGCAGGAAGTAGGTCATGCCGCCATCGGGGGAGGCGCCGATCCGCCCGTAGGCGGGGGCGAAGAAGGCGGCGCTGGAGGAGATCCGCATGTCGCAGGCGAGCGCCAGCGAGAACCCGGCCCCGGCCGCCGGCCCGTTGATCGCCGCGACCACCGGATACGGGATCCGCCGCAGGTCGATGATCGCCTGGTGCAGCGCCTCGGCCCCGCGGCGCACGTCCGAGGGTAGGTCGATCTCGTCGGACTCCACCCCTTTGCGGAACCAGGTGACGTCGCCCCCGGCGCAGAACGCCTTGCCCGCTCCGGTGACGATCAGCCCCCGCAGCGGCGCCTGGTCCGCAAGCCAGCCGAAGGCGACGATCATCTCGCCGATCATCTCCGGGCTCATCGCGTTGAACGCGTCGGGCCGGTCGAGGGTGAGGGTGCCGATCTCCCCGTCGATCTCGATCCGCATCGTGTTCAGCTGTGGCGGGCTGGCGGTCTCGCTGGTCATCTCTCTCCCTCTTGGCGTCGAATTTGGCCGAGTGGCCAGCAGCCTACCCTTAGTGCGATGGCCGAAGGCAAGGACAGCGGCGCCCTCTCGCGCGCCGAGCGGATCGCCCAGCAGCGCAAGTCGCTGCCCGACCAGCCGGGCGTCTATCTCTTCCACGACCGCGCCGGCGAGCTGCTCTACGTCGGCAAGGCGCGCTCGATCCGCAAGCGGATCGCCTCCCACTTCTCCGGCGGCGACACGCGGCTGACCTCGCGCATCGACCGCATCGAGAGCCTCGTCACCGCCAACGAGGCCGAGGCGCTGCTGACCGAGCAGAGCTTCATCAAGCGCCACCGGCCGCGCTTCAACATCCGCCTCCGCGACGACAAGTCCTACCCCTACGTCGCCGTCAGCCTCGACGAGGATTACCCGCGCGTCTACTTCACCCGCGAGAAGCACCGCTCCGGCCGCGCCTACTTCGGCCCCTTCTCCAGCGCCAAGCGGGTGCGGGAGACGCTGGACCTGCTCGGCAAGCTCTTCCAGTTCCGCACCTGCGAGGGCAAGGAGCCTGGCCGCCGCTCCGGCAGCCCCTGCCTCGACTACTACATCAAGCGCTGCGGGGCGCCCTGCGTCGACTACATCAGCAGGGAGGAGTACCGCCGCAACATCGAGGCGATCGTCGACTTCCTCTCCGGGCGGTACCGCCAGGTCGAGCGCGAGGAGGAGGTAAAGATGCAGGCCGCCGCCGAGGCGCAGGAGTTCGAGCGCGCCGCGCTGCACCGGGACCGGCTGAAGGCGATTCGCTCGCTGTTCGAGCGTCAGCGGGTGGCGGGGGCGACGATGGGGACCGCCGACCTGATCGGGGTCGCGGTCGAGGGACAGGACGCCAACGCCCAGGTCTTCCAGGTCCGCGACGGGATCCTCGCCGAGCGCCAGAGCTTCTACCTCGAGAACCAGGGCGAACGCGAGCCCGCCGAGGTTGCCGAGGAGTTCATCTCGCAGTACTACTCGGCCTCGCCGGCGATGCCGCGGACGATCGTCGTCGGCCCCTATCTGCGAGACCGGGCCGAGGTGCTGGCCGAGGCGCTGAGCGAGCGCCGCGGCGCCCCGGTCGAGGTGCGCGCCGCCGAGCGCGGCGACAAACGCCGCCTGCGCGAGCTGGCCGAACGCAACGCCCAGCTGGCCCTCGACCAGGACCGGCTGCGGCGCGAGCACCGGCGCACCCGGCGCGTGGAGTCGCTGGCGGCGCTGGCCGAGGCGCTGGGGATGGAGGAGCTGCCGGTGCGGATCGAGGGCTTCGACATCTCGACGATCGGCGGCGAGCACACCGTCGCCTCGATGGTCGTCTTCGAGGGCGGGGCGACGAAGAAGTCCGACTACCGGCGCTTCAAAGTCCGTGGCGACCTGCGCGAGGGCGGCACCGGCAACGGCGGCCCCGACGACTTCGCCTCGATGGAGGAGGTGCTGGCCCGGCGGATGGCGCGCTACCTCGAACAGGCCGACCTCTCGCCGCACGACCGCAAGCGCGACGCCAGCTTCGCCTCGCTGCCTTCGCTGATCCTGATCGACGGCGGCAAGGGCCAGCTCGCCGCCGGGGTGCGGTCGCTGCGCCCGTTCACCGAGCGCGGCGTCACCGTCGTCAGCCTCGCCAAGCGGCTGGAGGAGATCTACGTCCCCGGCCGCTCGCAACCGCTCGACCTCGCCGCCGACTCGGAGGCCTCGCGCCTCCTCCAGCGGGTCCGCGACGAGGCGCACCGGTTCGCGATCGACCACCACCGCGGCCGCCGTGACCGGGGCATGCTCGAAGGCTCGGTGCTCGACGAGCTGCCCGGAATCGGCCCGGCGCGCAAGCGCGCCCTGCTGCAACACTTCGGCACGCCGGAGCGGTTCCTCGCCGCCACCCGCGAGGAGCTCGAGGCGGTGCCCGGCCTGCCTGGCAAAGTAGGCCGCGAGATTCATGAGCAGCTCAACCGAACCAACTGAGGTGGCGATGGCGAAGCAGGTGACGCTGGTCGTCATCACCGGCCACTCCGGGGCCGGGAAGTCGGAGGCGATCGCCGCTTTCGAGGACGGCGGCTACTTCTGCGTAGACAACCTGCCGCCGCGGATGATCGCCGGGCTCGGCGAGCTGTTCCGCCACGAAGGCAGCGGCGTCGAGCGGGCAGCGGTCGTCTCCGACGTGCGCGGCGGCGAGTACTTCGCCGACCTGCTGCAGGTGCTCGACGACCTCGAGGCCGAAGGACTGCGGCCGATGGTCCTCTTCCTCGAGGCCGACGAGGAGACCCTGCTCGACCGCTACAAGGAGACCCGCCGTCGCCATCCGCTGGCGCCGGAAGGGCGGATCGTCGAGGGGATCCGAGCCGAGCGCGAGCTGCTGGCGCCGCTGCGCGAGCGCGCCGACAAGGTGATCGACACCAGCGACCTGACCGGAGCCGAGCTGCGCCGCCAGATCGCCGAAGAGCTGCTCGGCCAGGAGGAGACCGGCAAGCTCGCTCTCACCCTGCTCACCTTCGGGTTCAAGAACGGGCCGCCGCGCGACGCCGACCTCACCCTCGACGTCCGCTTCCTCCCCAACCCCCACTACGACGAGCGCCTGCGGCCGATGACCGGGATGGACGAGGAGGTCCGCGCCTACGTCGAGCAGGGGACCCAGGCGGGCGAGTTCTATGGCCGCCTGCTGCCGCTGCTCGAGTTCCTCGTCCCCGCCTACGTGGCCGAGGGCAAGAGCCACCTGACGATCGCCGTCGGCTGCACCGGGGGCCGCCACCGCTCGATCACCGTCGCCGACCGGATCCGGCGCGACCTGGCTGCCCGCGATGACGTCATCGTCAGGGTCAAGCACAGGGACACCGCGTTTGGTGGTTGAGGGGCGGGCCGGGGGAGTCTCGGCGGACAACAGCGGGGAGGGTCCGGCG
>DASVAT010000012.1:0-104136 GCA_036376215.1 Solirubrobacterales bacterium | reverse complement strand
GGGGGAGACACGCGGCGAGAACGGGCCGCAACGGTGGGTGGGCTCGATCATCGGGGGATCCCCTGCGGCGGCGGCATCGCGAGCTCCTCCCGTGCGGCCTCCTCGCCCAGGTAGGGCCGCACCGCCATGTACATCAGCTCGCGCAGGACCCCGGCGCCGTGCATGATCTCGCCGCTGCGGGTCTTGCGGATCAGCATCTCGTTGATCGCGCCGGCCAGGTGCTCGGCTGTGGCGCGGGAGAGGGAGCCGGCGGCGGCCGGCTCCCGGCGGCCGGCGTCGATCCACTCGACCTGAGTGGCGATCGCGAGATCGCGGTGGGCCTGGGCGATCTCCCCGGCGTTCAGCACCTCGAGCACGAGGAAGCGGGTGCGATCGGCGTCCTGCTGCAGGTAGTCCAGGGTGACCCAGGCTGCGGCGCGCATGCGTTCGCGCCAGGGGCCCGCGGAGGCGAAGGCGCGGGCGGCGAGGACGCCGTGGGCGGCGGTCAGCTCGTCCCAGACGGCAACGAAGCACTCCTGCTTGGAGGCGAAGTGGCGGGCGAACTCCTCCTCGCCGACCGCGGCGGCCTCGAGGACGTCCTCGAGGCGGGTCTGGCGGTAGCCGCGGGATCCGACCAGGGCGACGATCGCCGCCGCGATGCGGTCGCGCTCCTCAGCCACCGGCCGCCTCCGATGCGCGGCGTCGCGGCGGCGGCGGGCCTAGGCGGGGGGAGCCGGGGCGGCGATCAGCTCGGCGGTCCGCTCCTCGCCGAGATAGGGCCCGATCACGATCTCCACCAGCTCCGGGTAGAGCGTCTCGATCTCCTCCACTTCGCCCATCACCAGGCGCTGGTGCAGGAGCCAGGCGACGCCGCCGAGGGTCGCTTCCTCGAGCGTCGCCGGCAGCGCGGCGGCCCGCGGGCTGAGCTCGCGGCCGCGCCGCAGCAGCGGCACCACCGCGTCGTGCGTCTGCTCGTAGCGGGCGAGGGCGCGCGGGCCGGCGGTCTGCACCTCGACCAGCGCGAGCCGTGCCTCCAGCGGCGCGGCGGCGATCGCCGCCAGGACGGCGCGCAGGGTGGCGCAGACCTGCTCGGTCCAGGACGCCTCGGCGGGGACCGCGGCGGCGATCTGCTCCCAGGCGTCCTCGACGATCCGCTCGTAGGCCCGCAGGAAGCAGTCCTCCTTGCCGTCGAAGAGGTCGTAGAAGCTGGCGAAGCCGACCCGGGCGCCGTTGACGATGTGGTCGACGGTGGTGCCGGGGTAGCCGCGCTTGGCGAAGACCTCGGTGGCGGCGTCGAGCACACTGCGACGCTGGTGTTCGATCCTGACCTCGCGCGGCAGCGGCGGACGCTCGCTGGGAGCCGGCATCAGGTGATCGGGCAGCGGCGCCATCGCTCGATGGTAACCGAGAAGCGCGTCGTCTCCCTCTAGAGGGCATCGTTTCTAATTCTGAGTATGATCGTTTGCATAGCTTGGCGGGCCGAGCCTGGGGAGTGCCCGGGCGGCGCCCGCCGGCGGGGAATCGATGCAAGCGAACCGGCTCGACGCAAGCGACGGCGCCGCCGAGGTGCGGCGAAGCAGCGCCAGCCCCGGCAACGCGCTGGGCCAGCTGCGCGCGGACGAGGCCGGCGAGCACGCCGAGCTGCGCGAGCGGGCGATGGAGGCGGTCCTCCTTTCCTGCGGCGAGCTCGGGTACCGCAAGCTGACCGTCGCCGCGGTGCTGAAGCGCTACGGCGGCTACCGGATGCAGTTCTACCGGCTGTTCGGCAACGTCGACGAGTGCTACGCCGCGGCATACGAGCTGCACTCCGGGCTCCTGGCCGAGCGGCTGCTCAGCGCCGGCGCCAAGGCGCCCGACTGGCGCACCGGGCTGCGAGCCGCGCTGGAGGAGCTGGCGCGCTTCGCGCGTCAGCAGCCGCATTTGGGGCTCGGACTCCTGAGCGAGGTCCACTCGGCGGGCATACCGGCGCTCGCGCGGCGCCGAGAAGTGTTGGAGCGCCTCTCGCGCGCCATCGACAGCGCGCGCCGCGAGACCGAGTCTCGCCACTCTCCACCTCCGTTGACTGCGCCCTTCATGGTAGGGGCAATCGAGTCGACCGTGGTCCGGGCGCTGGCAAGAGACGAACCCGAGCTGTTCGAGCGGGCGATCCCGGAACTGGAGCAGCTCGTCGGCACGGCCTACTTCGACGACCGCCTCGGCTCTCGATAGCACCGGCTGGCTTTGAGGGCCGGCGCGACGTCGTGGACCTTGCCGTTCTGGGCGTCGAACTTGGCGGTGGCCCTCTTGGTCGAGCCGCAGAGGTCGGTGCTGTTTTCCAGCAGGCCCTTCTTGCCGCCCTGCATTTTGAGCACGAACTTGGTGACCGGGGCGTCGGGGACCGCACCGAAGGTGGTCCTGATGCCACCGTTCTTGGAGTCGATGCGCCCGACCAGGTCGACGTGGATCTGCCCGTCGAGGGCGGCCACCAGGTCCGGCAGCGGGTTGCTGGAGGAGCGCAGGTAAACCGGGCCGCTGAGCGGGCGGTCGAGCAGCGGGCTGATCGCGATGGCGCGTCCGTAGACGGAGCCGGGTGGGCACTGCGCCCCTCCCCCACTCCCGGCGGCGAACTGGACCCGGGTGCAGATGGTGCGGAGGTGGGATTGGGCGAGGAACTCCGAGTGCGGCAGCGCCACCGAGGCGCGGGCGATGTTGGCGCCGCCCCTGGGCATCGTCAGCGTCGCGCGCAGGGCCGGGAACCTGCCGCGGGCGGTGCCACCCTTCAGCGCCAGGGCGAGCTTGGGCTTGAAGGAGAGCAGCCCGCAATCGCCAACCTGGAAACGATCGGAGACGGCCACCTGCTGACCGAGGTTCGAGGAGATCGTGCCGGTGGTCGCAAGCGGTGCGCAGTTGGTCGGATTGATGGCGAATTCCGGCCGGTCGACGTTGACGCGAACATCGCGGTAGGCGACCGGGATCCCGCCGTAGACCTGCTGCAGGGGGTCGGAGACAACCCGGACCTGTGCGGTCTCCGGATCGACGTAGACCGCCGAGCGCACGAGGACCGTGCCGAGGTCGAAGGGCCCGGCCTGGGCCGGCACGGCGGCCAGGACGCTATAGGGCGCGCCCCTGTAGGCGCCGCCGATGTAGATCGGGGCGGCAGCCTTGCCGGGCTGGGGCAGATACAACGGGTTGGAGCCCTCGCCAATCCCAGCAGTGACCGCACCGATACGAGTGGTGGCGGGGCAATTGCCGCTGGCCATCCCGTCCTCTGAACAGCGGGGGACGCCGCCGAGCCTGGCCAGCTGGCCGGGAGGCAGGGTGAACTCGAGCCGCGAGATGTTGGGCTCGCCCGAGCCACGCGTCACCTGAAAGGTCGTGGCCGAGTAGGCGCCCGCGGTCGGGTCAATCGCTCCGGCTTGGAAGCCGGGGGCGAAGGGGGCATCGGTGCAGTTCTGGTCGATCGTGAATTTGGGGTCGATCGTCCGTGGCTGGTCAGGCCGAGCCCAGCTGGCGAGCTCGGCGTGGGCGGCGTAGGTGCCACAGCTGCGGGGAGTAGTGAGGGGAGCGCGCGGGCCGCTGTCGATATGCAGTTGCACCGAATCGAACGGCAGCTGCGGCAGGTTCTCGAACCTGGCAGCGAGCTGGCCGGTCTGCGCATCCGCCTCGAGCGAACCTGGGAGCCGAATTGCCACACCGTCACGGTCGGACCGCAATTCGATCGCAAGGCGATAGAGGTCGCCGGAGGCCGGATCGTTCGATGCCTGGGTGCGGAGGAACACCGAGCCGCCGATCGAGTGATCGAGCAAGGGCGTGGTGAGGATGACCGAGCCCAGCTTGGAGGAGTCGGGGCAGCTCGACGGGCCTTCGAGCCCGAGCCGCAGCTGCTGATCGCCGCAGGCCTGGATGCCGTCAGCGGCCGCCGGGTTGACCGACATCCCCTCCGGCAGGATCATGCGCACCGAGCGCAGGTCAGCCTCGGCGAGTCCCTGCGGATCGTCGTACTGCGGCATCGATAGGTTCACGTCGACGCCGGAAGGCGCGTGGGCCATCGGAGGGGTGATGTTCAAGGACAGCTCCGGATCGAAGGGCACGGCGTCGCATCCCGTCATCCCCGGCATGGTGGTCTCGTCATGTAGGAAGACGCCGGGGTTCTGATAGGTATCGATGTCCACGCTCCACGGCAGCGGGCCGTCGCAGCTGGTGGGCATTCGCAGGAAGGGCACGGGCGGGCCACTCGGGACGCATGCCGCGCTGCCGCTGCCCCGTTCCGCGGCAGAAAGGCATTCGGCACGCAGAGGGTTGTTTTCTGCAGCAGCGGGCACACCCCAGAAAACGACCCGCACGGTGGAAAGCGGTAAAACGGCGGGGATCTGCGGTGAAACGATGTCGATCCCGTTGTCGCCGGGGCGAAGCTTGGCCTGTAACACAGTGTTCACGTTCGCATAGGAAAAGCCAAAGGCAGCGGGGACCCCCGGCGGCGGGACCAAGTTGTAGAGAGGGACAATGACATCGTCAAACAGCTGGATCCATCCAACCTGGCTGCCGGGGGGGCAGGCGGGGGACTTGTAAGAGGTGACCGGGCTTTCCACGAGGGTTCCGAGCTCGGCCATGGTGCAGGTTTCGACCGCGGTCGGATTGCCGACCAAACCCGGCGGCGTGTGAGCGACGACATCCCGGAGTTGCTCAGTAGGAGCATTACCCGTGAAAACGAAGAGATCGAAGGGCGCTTGAGCTTCGCTCGGAAATTCCAGCAAATTCGCCAGCTCGGCCGGGGCAGCGGCGGCCTGGGTCGCCAGCAATGAGTCCTGCGGTCTGCTCGCCATCTCAAAGCGCTCTATCTCAAAGGGGCCGATCGGTCCGGGTGAAAGCGTCTTCGTGAGGACGATCGGCTCGTCGCTGCCAAATCCTTCGACCTTCACGGTAAGCGGAGCCGGCGCGGGAAGCGAGGCGACCGTGAATTCGGGCATCATGGTGATCACGTGCTGCCGTGGGAAGTTCTCTACTTTGAAGACGCATTTGTACCCTCCGGAGACGGGTTCGCAGGAGGGGCCGGTGTAGCTGTAGTCGCCCTCGTGGTCTAATCCAGCCTCAAGCGCTCTTCTCAATTGAAGAGCAGCCGGCGATTCATAGGTGAAGATGAGGTCGCCGGTGACCGGAGTGGGCGCGATGTTTCGCGCAGAGACCTTCGCTTTGAAAAATGAGGTGAAGCCGGTCCCCGGGGTTATGACGTCGGGGATGTCCGAACCCACTGCGAGCTCCGGCTCCGCCGCCCTCGCGAGCGGGGCCAACGAGAACAGGAGGAATAGTGCTGCCAAGGCCGCGAGCGCGAGCCGTGCGATCTCAACACCGATCCCCCCTTGTCGATTCGTCGCCTGAGTGAGTTTCACCTGACGACCGTTCACTTGGAGTTCCTCCCCTTGTTCGCCGAATGGCGATGGTGCTTTTTGTGTTTATTCCTTTTTTTGCAGTGCTTGGATTGCTTCTTCCGCTGCTTGCTGCATTTTTTGATTGACGGTCGGCCCGCTGAGTTCCCCTTGCTCGGAGCCTGTGAAGAGATGGCTGGAGCTGCCGGGGCAGGCGCTGGATTCCCCCCTCGGCATCCTTCCCCGACACAATCGGCGGGCTGATTCATCCCCGGTTCAAAGAAGCCTCCACCGACTCGAACGTCATAGAAGTCGACCAAGTCGTCCGTGTCGCGCCGAACCAGAGGCGCTCGGGTGGCGATGAAGACGTCATCACCACCCGCACTTGCATCGGCGAACATCGCCGGCTGAGATGCGGTGCCGGTCGACAGGAGTCTCGGGACACCGACAGCGGGATCGAATTCGTACGTATCGGCGACACCGTTGGTATCGGATGCGACGAGACTGTCTCGATTGGAGGAGAAGAACATAGTTCCATCGTCCGCCAGGTAGCGCGGGCGATTGCCTAAGAGCATGCCGATGGGAAGCCCGTTCGTCACCTTCGTCCTGACCGTCGCGCCATACCTGCTAACGCCGTCGGGAACACAGGAAACACAATTCAGGGTGTTGTTCTCGGCTCCATATAGGTAGGCCTGGATCGAATTGTAATGTGGCTGGTCTCCCGTCTCATGCCCAGTTTGAACCACCGGTTCGACTGGTTGGCCCGTCAGGCTGGGGCCCGCCGTATCTAAGCCCGAGGCAAACGACCTGTTCGTTAAAAACGACAACCACATTCCATCCGGACTGACCCGAGCGCTTCCAGGTCCGTAGGCGGTGGCGTTCATGTGCCGAGAGACACCAGGGTTCCGCTCGATCCGGGAGCTGACAACGCGGGTTTCGCCCTCTTCCCAGAAGAAGAGCTTTTCGGTTTCCAGGTAGTAGACACGGTTACCATCATCGCTGGTGCCAATCACGGCGGTCGCGTCACCTGAGCCGATGCCAGAGCTGAGAAATTCTGGCTCCACAGCACCAGTGTGGGTAATCATTGTGAGGTTGTCGGTTTCGTCTTCGGGATCTTCGCCGTCGGTGTAGCGGTACAGGTCCGGTCCTGAGTTGTGGTCTTCCTCAACGAGCTGGGTGCTGCTGACGAAAAAGACGTGTTTGCCGTCCGGCGTCATCGACTGGAAGCTGACGCCTTCTGGTTCTGGGGCACCGGGGCGCTCTGGTTCGGATACCCAGGCGGTGCGGCTGCCGTCGATTCGAAGGTAAAGCTGTCGGTTGCCTTCCCTGGGAGAGAGGAAGATCGCGCGCGAGCCGTCCCGGGAGAGGGCGCCGCGGTAGGACGCCGGCTTGACGGTAGCGCTGGGAGCAACGGTGCCGTCCGGGAGGATGCTGACGACGTGCAGCGCCCCGTCGCTCCACTCGTAGACGCTATTCGTCGGTACGTTTTCGCCGGTCGGCGTTTTCTCCAAAAGGCGGGGAGCAACGCTCAGCAGCACGTGCTGGGCGTCGGCCGAGAGGCCGGAGTAAAAGCTCGTTGCGTTCGGGGAAAACTCGTCTGCGAAGGCAAGCGGAGGGATGGGGTCGAAAAAGGACCTGGTGATCGGCGTGACCGCTCGGGTGGCGGTATTCTCGATGTAGATGCCTTTCCGATTCGGCGTATCGTCCAGCGTCCCGGGGAGGTCGTAGGCCCAGAGCAAACCGGTGCTCAGATCCTCGGAGAAGAGTGGGATCTTGTTGCTGAGCGCGCTGATCGTCTGGTGGGTTTGGGGATTGGGCGTGGGAAGGATCGAGTGAGTCGTCCAGCCATTGGAGGCACGGCGGGCGATGTACTGCGATTCGCCCGCCACACCGGCGCCAACGTTGTCGCCAAAAGCACTTTTCGAGCTGAATGCGAGGCCGTTCCCGTCGCCGGCGGCAATGGTGACAAAGCCTTCATCGGCCACAACGTCCCCCCCGTTCTTGTCCAGAGGGGAGACCATCTCGAAGGCGCGGCAACCAGGGAGATCAGTTGCATGCTGTTCGACCCGGCGAGGTTGGTTGGGACACGTTTCGGCTACCGGCCCTCCGGGGGTGTGGAAGGTTTGCGCTGCCCCTTCCGCATTCCCCGCACCGTTCGTGGCGATCAGCCTGAAGTCGTAGTCGGTTCCGGGAGCCAGACCGGAGATACGAGCGGAGACCATGGCGTCACCCTCTCCGGCGGGAGCCGAGTAGGTGCCCCCCACGAATGGGGCATCGCAGGGGGCGGTCTGGTTGAGCGAACCACCGGCGCCGTACTCGAAATGACAATCGGTGAGAACGGAGTTATGGGCGTTGACGTTGGCGTTGAGCTGGATCGAGGTCGGCGTCAGGTTCCAGAGGGTGGCGGGCGAGACGTCAGGCCCGATCGCCTCGGTTTCGAAGGGAACGCTGATCTCTTCGCTGCCGCCGGCGTTGGAAGCCGTGAAGGTCGCGGTGTATTCGCGGTGCGGCTCGAGGCCGGTGGCGTCGCCGGAAACGGTTTCTTCGGCTTCGACGGCAGGGGTGGTGCCGGAGGAGCCACCGGGACTGAAGCTCCAGTGAGCCGCGTAGGCCTCTTCGGCGGCGGAATCGAGAGGACCGCCGGGCGCGTTGGTTTTGAGGTCGGCCTCGAAGTGCGCCGAAATAGCGGTGACGTTGGTGACTTCGAGGTTCTCGACGCCGGGTTTGGTCACAGCGAGGGTGGTGAATTCGCCACTGGGAACGGGTTCGGCGGTCTTGCCGGCGTAGGTAACCAGGAGCCTGTAGGTATAGGTATGGCCAGGGATGAGGCCACTGAGCTGAGCAGGCGAGGCGGGTACGTCGATCGGATCTTCCGATTCGGCTTCGGCACCGGTGAGATCGCCGGACGCAGCATCGCTGAAGGTGCCGGGGTCAGCGGATGGCGAGAACTGGAGGACCCAGTGGATCGGGACGTAGGCGCCGCCGGATTCTTCGTTTCCGCCTTCCGGGTCAACGGCGCCTTGGATCTGGGCGGTGGTGTAGGCGACTGAGCCGGCGGGGTCGACGGTGGCAGTGGGCTCGATCGGGGCGGGGTCGGTTTCGAAGGAGACGGGGGAGGAGAATTCTTCGGCGCCCACGGCGGTGTTGAAGGCAGCAAGGCGGACTTGATAAGACGTTTCGGCCCCGAGACCGCTGAGGTCCTGGGCGACGGGTGCAGATTCGCCTGGCTGGAGGGACCCGCCGTCGAAGGGAGAGCCGTTCCAGACGACGCCGTCGGTGGAGTACTGGAAGCCCCAGTAGGTTTCCCCGTCGTCGGCGGGAACCGAGACTTCGCCTTCCACGTGGGCGGCGGTGATGCCGTGGGTGGTGACCGGATCGACGGTGAGGGTCGCCGCGGCCATCGCCGCTGCCGGGAAGGCGAGGGCGGCGAGCGTCATGACGACAGCGAGCACAAGCCAGGCCTGAGGCGCACCATCCCCTTTGACATCGCCGGAGGCAGCACGGAAGGCGGAGGCTCCGCGGACGATGCGGCCGAGGCTACTGCCCTGGCTTATGCTGCCGAATGCCAGGGAGTGCGACGGCAGCCGTTGGGGGTGAAGCTTGCGAGCGCTCGGCGCCGTGGCCGATGCGGCCTGGCTGCGCTGACGCGCCCTGCGTCCGTCGTTCATCTGGCGTTCTCTCCTTGCTTTCCCTGGCGCACCGGACAAGCCGGTGCTCCTGCTTCGCGGCCGCCCTTCCCATGCCCCTGGGCGATTCGCGCTTGCGGCGCAATGGAAACACATAATTACGATAATTGTCAAGGCCGAGCTGCTCAGAGGTGGGTTGAAATAGCGTTTTTTGGCTTTATCATGGGCTTTATTGTGGCTAGAAAACTTCGGGATCCGGTCGCAAAAAAATGGAAACGTAGTGCTACTGGACTGCTCAGGGAGAGCAGGTCGGGCAACCGAGAGGGGATCCGGCGATATCGTCACCCGGCGATGTCGAGGACGCCGTGGGGGGACGCCGCCGAATTGCGTGAGCGCCGACTCACGCCCGGTCGCGGCACCCCGCGCGAGGAGGTGGAGCGCAACCAGCGCGAGCGCCTATTCGCAGCGATGGTGGCGACGGTCGCGGAGAGGGGATACGAGGCGACGCGCGTGGCCGACGTGCTGGCACTCGCCGGAGTCTCCCGCAAGGCTTTTTACCGCCATTTCGCTGACAAGGAGCAGTGCTTCGACGAGGCCGTCTCGGCGATGCTGGACGCCACCATGGAGATCATGGAGCGGCTGAGCCAGGATGCCGGGGGCCTGCCCGGCGGCGAAAAGGGCCTGGCGGCGCTGCTGAGCGCCGCGGCGGCGCAGCCGGCGGCGGCGCGAGTCTGCGTGATCGAGGCATTCGCGGCGGGGCCCGGGGCGAGAGCGAAGCTGGAGTGGACCGTGACCCAGCTGGAGTGGCTGGCGGCGGGGCTGCTGGGCGAGGCCCAGGGCGCGGGTCCGGTGTCGCGAGACCTGGCGCGGGCGATGCTCGGCGGGATCAGCGCCGTCAGCTACCGGATGCTGCACGAACGCCGCGAGGGGGAGCTGCCCGAGCTGGCGGGGCCGCTGTGGCGCTGGGCGTCGAGCCTGGAGCCGCCCCCCAAGCGGCTGCCCGGCGAGCGGACCAGGGCGGCGCGACCGGCCGTGCGGATCCCGTTTGCGGCGCGGGTGCCGACGGAGCGAGTGCTGCGGGGGTTCGCCGCGGCGGTCGCCAAGCACGGCTATGCCGACGCCACGCTCTCGACGATCGCCAGTCACGGCAAGGTGTCGCTGTCGACCTTCTATGAGCACTTCGACGGCAAGGGCGACGCACTGGCGGCGGCGCTGGCCCTGGTCGAGACGGAGCTGCTGACCGCGACCCTGCCCGCGGCGCGAGCGGCGGAGGGGTTGGGCGCGACGGTCGCGGCCGGCTTCCGGGCGGCGATGGACCTGTTCGCCTCCGAGCCCGACCTGGCGAAGCTGTGGATCGTCGAGGTGGTTGGGGCGGGGCCCGCCGCGGCGATGGAACGGGACCGCCTCGACGCAGACCTGTTCGCGACCGTGACGGCGCTGGGGGGTGGCGATCCGGCCGAGCTGGACGAGATCGCTGTGGAGGCGACGATGGGCGCCGTGCACGCGCTGATGTATGAACGGATGCGCAGCGGCGGGGCGGTTGAGCTGCCGGGCCTGGCGCCGCTGCTGACCTACGTGGCGGTCGTACCCTTCCTCGGTGCCGAGGCCGCTTGGACGGCGGCCGTGAGCGGCGCCGAGGAGAGCGAGAGCGCTATTCGGTCGGAGGTGCGATGAGCAGCTCCTGCATCGCCGCCTCGAGGCCGCGGTAGGGAAGCACCACCGCGTACATCAGTTCCCGGACCATCTCGACGTTGAGCGCCGCGGGGCCGGCCAGAACCGCTTCGTGCATGCGGTTGTAGACGGAGCCGGCGGTGATCTCGGCGACGACGGGGGGAAGCGAGTCGGGGTCGGAGAGCTCGGCGCGCCCGAGGTCGATCAGCGCCGACAAGCCGGCGATCCCCTGCTCACGGACCGCGCGAGCACGAGCGTCGGCGAACGGTGCGTCGAGGACCATCTCGCGAGCCCGAACGCAGTCCTCGAGCAGGAAGCGGCGGAGCTCGTAGGCAACGGCGCGGATACCGTCGCACCAGGCGTCCTCGGCGGCGTAGGCCCGGGCGGCGCGAGCCATCAGCTCGGCGGTGCCGGCCTCGATCCGATCGGCGAGCCCCTCGGAACGTGCGGTGGCGGTAGTCACGGCTCTCCTCTTCCCCAGATCCATTCAGCCTAGAAGATCGCGTTTCCAAATACAAGTTGTTCAGTCTTTAATTACCGGATCTGGCCCGGCACAAGGGCCCGGGCCGCGGGGACGCCGCTGCCCGAGCCGCTTGCACACGGAGCGCCGCGTTCAGGGAAGGGCGGCGCCGGGTGCCCCTGGCGCGATCGACGCCGTGGGGTCGGGGATCCACCGGGGGGACAGGGGGGTCCGACCCGGCAGACGAAACCAGTGTAGAGGATTCAGTATCTAAATAAAAGAGCTGCGTGCGCGACGCAGCTCAGGCAGAGGGCGGCGGATTCACGGCGAGAAGGCCCAGCACGGCTCGCTCGGCCAACAGCTCGTCATCGGGCTCGTGGCCATAGAGCTGCATGACCAGCCCTTCGACCGTTCCGACGAAGGCCAGCGCCATCGTGCGCGGCGGCGGTCCGCCGGGGATCGTGCCGCCATGGCGGGCGGCAGCGATCAGGTCGCCGCAGAGGACGAGGAGCCTCTCGTAGGCGGCCTCGACGGCGGCGCCGACGGGATGATCGCGACCGCCGAACTCGACGCGCAGGGAGACGAGCACCCGGGCGATGTCGCGACGGCAGTAGACGGCGTGGCCGCGGGCGAGAGCGAGCAGCGCCTGTAGCGGGTCCGCCAGCGCCTGGGCGGGGCCGGCCACCTCCGCCAGCCAGCCCTCCGAGACCCACTTGACCACGGCCAGGGCAAGCTCCTCCTTGCCGGCGAACTGGTGGTAGATGGCGCCACGGGAGTAGCCGGCCTCAGCGGCAACGCGCTCGAGCACGAGGTTGCCGTAGCCATAGCGAGAGATCCCGCGAGCGGCGGATTCGAGCAAAGCGGCAGAGCTGCGAGCTCGGCGCTCGTCTTGACTTACATGCACGTATGTATGTTAGCCTAGCCACCGTGGCACGCGGAATCGACTCTCCGGGGCGGGCGATCATGGCAATGGGCTGCGGGCACGTGGCCTGGGGACTCTTCGCCTATCGAAAGCCGCTTGCAGAGCTTGCCAGGGAGGGAATCGCCGACTCGGTAGGAGACGGCATCTTTCAGCGAGCCCATTCCCAGGACGGTCGCGCGGCGGCGTTCTGGTTCCTCTTCGCGGCGCCGATGATGGGCTTGGTCGGCCATCTGATCGAGGCCGCGGAGAAGCGCGGGGACGCCCGAGCGCTGCGACGAAGCGGCCGGGCCGTGATCGTGCTCGGCGCCGTCAGCTCCACCTTCATACCGCGCTCGGGCTTTCCCGCCGTGCCGCTGGTCGGCTGGTGGATGGTCCGGCGCAGCCGCCGCCTTTGAGCGCGAGCCCGGTCATCCGAAGTGATGCCATTAGACATGGCAGCCGCCAGAGCCGCGAGGAAGCACCAGTTCGACTGCGCGCTCAAGCGACGAATCGCCGCGCTAGATCCCGAGGAGGACCGCGTTTCCTATAGCGGGGGCAGGATTCGAACCTGCGACCTTCGGGTTATGAGCCCGACGAGCTACCTGGCTGCTCCACCCCGCGGCGGACTGTCGATGGTAGCAATGTGGCGATGCAGCCGGGGGCTGTGCGGCGGCTGGTGGGGCGATGGCGCAGAGGTTCGTCTGGACGTCGTCGGCCTCTAGAGTGGCCGGGTGACTGATCGGGGCAAGCGGGTCGCGGTGATCGATGTCGGGACGAACTCGACGCGGTTGCTGGTCGCCGATGTGGTGGACGGGCGCGTGTCGCCGCTGGAGCGGCGCAGCACGGTCACGCGTTTGGGCCGGGGCGTCGACCTCTCCGGCCACCTGGCGGGCGAGGCGATCGAGGACGTCTGCGGGGCGATCGATGGCTACATCGGGATCCTCGAGGAGCTCGGGGCCGAGATGGTGGACGCGATCGCGACCAGCGCGGTCCGCGACGCCGACAACGGCAGCGCCTTCATCGCCGAGCTGCGGGAGCGGTTCGCGCTCTCGGCCCGGGTCCTCGACGGCGAGGAGGAGGCGCGGCTCACCTACCTCGGCGCCACCTCGGAGGCGCCGCCGAGCGAGCCGACGCTGGTGGTCGACATCGGCGGCGGCTCGACCGAGCTGATCGTCGGCACCGGCGCCGACATCTCCTTCCACGACTCGCTGCAGGCCGGCGTCGTCCGCCACAGCGAGCGCTGCATCTCCAGCGACCCCCCCACCGCCGAAGAGCTGGAAGCGCTCGCCGCCGACGTCCGCGGCCTGATCGAGGACGCGGTCGGCGCCGGTATCGAGGCGAGCACCGGCATCGCCGTCGCCGGCACGCCGACCTCGCTGGCCTCGGTCGAGATGGGCCTCGAGCCCTACGACCCGGCACGCGTCCACGGCCACGTTCTCGCCCTCCCCTCGATCCAGCGGATGCTCTCGCAGCTCGCCTCGCTGCCCCTGGGCGAGCGGGTGGAGGTCACCGGCCTGCACCCCGACCGGGCGCCGACGATCGTCGCCGGCGTCGTGATCCTGGTCGAGGCGATGCGTGCCTTCGGCCTGGAGGAGATCGTCGTCTCCGAGCACGACATCCTCTACGGGACGGCGCTGGCAGCCGCTCAAAACCCCTCTACGTACTAACTGGACAGTCTGTCTTGTCCAGAAAGGACAGACTGGTCAGTCATCCTTCGGAAGAACAAGAAGTAGGTAGGCTTTTGCTACCTGCTTCTTGGTAATTTCGTCCAGTCTGGGTAGACCCCGGGAACGTCCGGGTACATACTGGAAGAACCGGGGACGAGGTGGAGCTTGCTCTACTTTGCGCCTCGGGATATAGGGCTTAGGCGACTGCCGCATCATGGCGCCTCCCGCCGTCTGGGCCCACTGAATAAAGGTCCCTGAAGACGTACCCCTGCCCGTCCTGAGGGGCCAGTTGAATCGGCCGTCAGAAATGACGGCCGATTCGCGTTCTGGCGCCGTTTCAAGCCAGGTTCGATTTGCGCGGGTAGACGACCTCGGGGTCCGTGAGGACGTTGACCAAGGTCGGCCGGCCCGAGGCGAAGGCGCGCTCCAGCGCCGCCTTCAACTCACCCGGCTCGCGGACCAGGATCCCGTCGCAGCCGAGCGACTCGACCAGCTGGTCGTAGCGGGTCTCCGGCCGCAGCTCGGCGGCCACCGAGTAGCCGTAGAGGAACTTCATCGGGTGATGCTCGAGCGCCCAGATGCCGTTGTTGCCCATCACCCCGACGACGCCCAAACCATGACGCGACATGGTGTCAAACTCCATACCCGCGAAGCCGAAGGCGCCGTCGCCCAGCAGGAGGCAGACCTGGCGGTCGGGATGAGCAACCTTGGCGCCGATCGCCTGCCCCGGCCCGGCGCCGAGGCAACCGAAGGGACCGGGGTCCATCCAGCAGCCCGGTTCGTAGGTCTCGACGAAGCGGCCGGCGTAGGAGACGAAGTCGCCGCCGTCGCCGACGACGATCGCGTCGCGGTCGAGGACTTCGCCCAGCTCCTTGTAGATGCGCACCGGGTGCAGCGGCGAGCGGGCATCGTCCAGCTCCTCCTGCTCGGCCGCCCGCTTCTCGGCCTCGACGTTCCGCAGCTGCTCGAGCCAGGGCTTCGTCCGCGGCTCCTCTCCTGCCGCCTCGCGCAGCGCCGCCAGCGTCGCGCGGACGTCGCCGACCAGGTCCACCTCCGGTGCCCGGTTGGCGACCAGCGCGTTGGGGGCGACATCGAGGCGCACGATCTTCGTCTCCTCGCCGAAGCTGCCGCCGAAGCCGAGCCTGAAGTCCATCGGCACCCCCACGACCAGCGCCACGTCGGCGCCCTGCAGCGCCGTCCCGCGGGCGCGGCTGAAGGCGAGCTCGTGGTCGGCGGGCAGGCAGCCGCGGCCGAGGCCGTTGAGGAAGACCGGGATGCCGAGTGCCTCGGCCAGCGCCCGCAGCTCCCCCTCGCCGTGGCCCCAGTAGAGACCGCTCCCGGCCATGATCGCCGGGCGCTCGGCCGCGGCCAGGAGCGCCGCCGCCTCCTCGATGCCCGCCGCCGGCTCCCCGGCCTCAGCCCCGGGCAACGCCGGGACGTCGACCTCGGCCTCGGTGAAGACGACGTCCAGCGGATAGTCGACGAAGGTCGGCCCGCTCGGCGCCGCCGCGGCGCGGTCGAGCGCGGCCGCCGTGACCGCCGCGATCCGGGCCGGGTCCTTGACCGTCTCGGCCGACTTGACCAGCGGCGAGACGAACGGCAGGTGGTCTATCTCCTGCAGCGAGCCCGAGCCCCAGCGCAGCTCCGGCGCACGGCCGCCGAGGACGCAGATCGGCGAGTTGTTGGCTTGGGCGCCGGCGATCGCGCTCATCCCGTTGGTCACGCCCGGGCCGGCGGTCAGCGCCGCGACCCCGACCCCGCGGGTCGCCTTGGCGATCCCCTCGGCGGCAAACGCGGCGGTCTGCTCGTGGCGCACATCGACGAGCGAGATCCCCTCCTCTTTGCAGCCGTCGTAGATCGAGAACAGGTGCCCGCCCGAGAGCGTGAAGAGCTGCTCCACCCCCCGCGATTTCAAAGCCTTCGCGACCAGCCTGCCGCCGTGCTCCGCCATGGCCGCAGCCTATTGGTCGGTCGCCGATCTCGGGGTACCATCGCCTGGCCCGGGTGGCGAAACTGGCAAAAGCAGCGGCCTTAAAAGCCGCCGCCCCCTCGGGGGCTTGCGGGTTCGAGTCCCGCCCCGGGCATTTCTCACAGCCCCAATCCGCTTTCCCTGCATTTTCCGGTTTTCTCCGCTACCTAAACGGGCAATAAAAACTTTGCAGGGGCGCAACTTCGGCCCTGTTACCGTGTCCTTATTCCCTGGAACCGTCCTTCCACAGGGAGCGCGCTTTGGAGGCTTCAGCTCTAACTCATGCCAGTCGTCGCGGGCTTCTCGCCCGTCGTTCGCCGCTGCTGAAGCTGCAGGGCGACGAGAAGCTGATCGCGATGGCGCGCAGCGGCAACCCCGGCGCCTTCGAGACGATCGTCGACCGCTACCAGGGCCGCCTGCTCGGCTTCTGCCGCCAGATGCTGAGCTCGACCGAGGACGCCGAAGACGTCCTGCAGGAGGTCTTCGTCAACGCCTACCGGGCGATGCTCGCTGACGAGCGTGAGATCAACCTCCGCCCCTGGCTCTACCGGATCGCCCGCAACCGCTGCCTCAACTACCTGCGCAAGCCCAAGGCCGAAGCGCAGGAAACGATGGACCTGGTCCCCGAGGTCGACGCCGCCTCGACCGCGGAGAAGGTCCACAACCGCGAGGAGTTCCGCCAGATCCTCAGCGACGTCAACAAGCTTCCCGAGACCCAGCGCTCCGCTCTGCTGCTGCGCGAGATGGACGCCCTCAGCTACGAGGAAATCGCCGCCGCGATGGACACCACGGTGCCGTCGGTGAAGTCGCTTCTCGTGCGGGCGCGGATCTCACTGACCGAGGCGAGTCAGGCCCGCCTGCTGACCTGCGGCGAGGTCCGGATAGAGCTCTCCGAAGCGGCCGAGGGGCTGCGCAAGGCCTCGGCGCCGGTCCGCCGCCACGTCCGCGAGTGCGACGAGTGCGCCGACTTCCGCTCCCAGCTCCGCTCCAACGAGAAGGCCCTGGCCGCGCTCTTCCCGGTTGCCCCGCTGATCGCCTTCAAGGGCTTCATCCTCTCCAAGCTCGGCCTCGGTGGAGCCGGCGGTGCCGGTGCCTCCGCGGGCGGCGCCGGCGCAGCGGGCGCGGGCGCGGGCGCGATGGGCGGCGTCGGCGCCGCGGCCGCGATCGGCGGCGGCTCCGCCGCCGGCGGGCTGGGCGCTATCGGCGGCGCGATCGGGACCAAGGCCGTCGCCGGCGTCGTCACCGCCGCCGTCCTCACCGCAGGTGCCGTCGAGGTGAAGCAGAACGTCAACACCGCGCCGGTCGGCCCCCAGGCCTCTGCGCCGGCGGTGGTTGCGAAGAAACAGCCGACCAGCTACCTCTCCAGTGCCCAGACCGCCCCGGTCGCCCACACGAAGCCGGCCGTGGTCGAGCCCGTCGAAGCGGTCGAAGCCCCGCCGGTCCCGGCTCCCGCCGAAGAACCGGCCCCGACCCCGCCGCCCGTCGCCGAGGAAGGCGAAGCCGCGGGCGAGTCCGCCGCCGGCGAAGAGGTGACGGTCGGGGACTCCGAGACCGGAGGCCTCACCGCCGCCAAACCCTCCGAAGAAGTCGCCGGCGCCCATGGCGGCACCGGCACCGTCGTCGTCACGGTCACCCCGCCGCCTCCTCCGCCCGCCGAATCGTCGCCGCCGCCGAGCGAATCCAGCCCGCCGCCGCCGAGCGAATCGGCGCCGCCGCTGGTCGAAGTGACGCCGCCGGTGGTCGAATCGCCCCCGGCAGTCGAATAAGCCTGCGGCCTAGCCCAGGCCGATCACTTTGAGCCGGCGCATCAGGCAGGTGCCGGCGAACTGGCGCGTCTCCTCGAGCGAGTAGCCGAACAGCTCGAAGTCGTCGCCGGCGTTCTCCGCCCAGGGCGGCTGCAGGACGCCGTCGGCGACCGGCAGCGCTTCCTCCAGGGTCCGCTGGATCGCCTGCTTGTAGCGATCGTCCTCGCGCGCCTTCTCGCGCAGGAAGACCGAGCCGAAGGCGACGTGGCGGTGCTCGTCGCGGGCGACGTTGGAGAAGCCCTCGACGAAGGCCGGCAGCGTGTCTTCGCGTTCGTTGAAGTCCATGATGAAGTGCTGCCCCGTCAGGGCCAGCATTCCCTCGATCACCATGTGGTAGAGCGTCACCGCCTCGACCAGGGCCTCGGTGTCCTCCGGCTCGGCGGAAAGGCGGTCGGTCCGCTCTTTCAGCATCCCGTCGAAGAGGCGGCCGAAGTTGTCGTTGAGGTGCGTTGAGGTCTCGGCCAGCATCTCGCTCAGCTGGTCTGACTCCAACACCCCGACTTCCCGGTAGAAGCGCTCGAAGAAGCGGACGTGGCGGGCCTCGTCGGCGATCTGGGTGCAGAGGAAGACTTTCTGGTCCTCGCTCGGCGCCGCCCGCATGATCGGCCCCAGCTCCTCGGCCACTTTCTGCTCGCCGATGAAGAACGAGGAGAGCCCATACATCCGCTGGAAGCGCTCCTCGGCGCTGATCCGCTCGTGCCAGTCCTCGCGGTCGCGGCTGAAGTCGAGCTCCTGCGTCTGCCACTGCTGCCGCTCCCAGAGGTCGTAGAGCTCGGCGTAGCTGAGCAGCTTGATCTCCGAGGTGCGGTCGGCGGCCTCGTTCAGCGCCGGGTCTGCCGTCGCCTGGAAATCAGAGCGCTCGGTCCGCGACTGGGTAGCCATCGATCGAGCCTAACACCGGCCTGGCCAGCCGGCCAGTTTTCGGATCAGGCGCTGTGCGTCTGGCCCGCGGCGAGGACGACGACCTGGGACGAGGTCTTCGTCTCGACCTCGGACTTGAAGGCGTCGGTGTCGGTCTCGATCGCGGGGAAGGTGTCGAAGTGGATCGGGATCACGGTCTCGGCGCCGACGAACTCGCAGGCGACCACGCCGTCGTGGCGGTCCATCGTGTAGTGGCCCCCGATCGGCAGCAGGGCGACGTCGACCGGGTTGCGTTCGGCGATCAGCTTCATGTCGCTGAACAGACAGGTGTCGCCGGCGTGGTAGACGGTCTTGCCCCCGATGTTGATCAGCAGGCCCGCCGCGGTCCCGATCGCGGTCCCGTGCTCGGCGCTGAACAGAGCCTCTTCGTGTCCGGGCAGGGTGCTGGTGTGCCAGGCGGGGACGAGCTTGATCCAGCCCCAGTCGAAGGAGACCGTGCCGCCGAGGTTGGGGTCGCTGAGGGCTTCGATCCCCCTCGCTTTCAGCCATTCCGCCAGCTCGACGATCGCGACGCAGTGGGCGCCGGTGCGCTTGGCGACCGGGACCGCATCGGCCATGTGGTCGGCGTGGCCGTGGGTGATCGCGATGTGGGTCGGCTCCACTTCCTCGGCGGTGTGGACCGCCGCCGGGTTGTTCGGCTTCAGGAACGGGTCGACGAGGACGGTCGTCTCCCCCTCGCTCAGCTCGAAGCAGGAATGCCCGTGGTACTTGATCTCCATCAGCTCTCTCCTCCCGGCTCGCCGGTCGTGGTTCCGTTGTTCGTGTCCAGCTCTTCCTTCAGTGCCCAGCCGACGGCGACGCCAACCATCATCCCCATCCGCGCCTCCTCCGCGAGCAGGGCGCGGACGGCGGCGACCCGCTCCTCGGGGTCCGGGGCCGTCGCGGCTTTCAGCGTCTCGTTCTCGTGCGGCTCGCCGAACCAGCCGCCCTCCGCCAGCGCCGTCGCCAGGACCTTCTGCAGCTGCGGCGCCGCCCTGGCGACGATTCGCTCGGCCGCGGAGAAACGCTCCGGGTCGAGCAGCCGCTCGATCGCGGCTTCGAGCTCCTTCTCGTCGGGCACGCTCGAGAGCCTAGCCCGGCCCGCGCCTCGAGACAGTGACCAATTCCTATTCGCCGCGCTGGAAAGCCGTGGCGGCGAGCCCGCAGAGGGCGCCGACGACCCCGCCGGCGAGGCCGGCCGCCCAGTCGGCGGTGGGGGCGAAGAGCGGCAGGAGGAGGACGACGACCGCGGCGACGGCGACGCCGACGAAGTCGAGGTCTTCGCCGATCTCGCCCCGCATCTCGGCGCGGCGGATCACGAACCAGGCGGCGATCGCCCCGAGGGCCATCCCGTTGCCCCCGGCGATGACCGTCACCTTGGCCGAGCTGGCCAGGGCATCGGCGGCGACCATGCCGAGGGTCCCGCAGGCGAGGAGCAGGATCGCCGTCCGCACCGTCCCCAGGCGCCGCTCGACCCCGGTCGAGAAGATCGCCAGCGCCAGGGCGACGACGAAGAGAAAGCCGACGTCGACATAGGCGAAGGGGGCGGTGAAGTAGCGCCACCACTCTTCCTGGAAGGGGATGACGAGGCCGCCGAAGCTGCCCAGCGCGTACCCGGTCGCCTTCTGGACGAGCAGCAGGATCGCCGAGCCGAGGATCACGGCGACCGTCGCGTACGGGCGCTCGGTGGAGACCGCGAAGCCGGCGCCCCCGAGCCGCGGGATCCGGCGCCGGCGCTTGCGGGGCTGCTGCGCCTCCAGGGCGTCCCCGCGCCGCTCCAGCTTCGGCGCCCGCTTGCGCAACCGCGCCCCGCAGTAGGGGCACTCGGTTACGTAGGGACTGACCTCCGAGCCGCAGTTCTTGCAGATGACGCTGAGCTCAGTCTCGCTCATCTTTCGAGGATACCCGCCGCCGCTGGGAGGGATTGGCAAAACCCGCGTGTGCGACTGGCGAGCGCCGGACCAAGCGGGGCAAGGACGCAGGGAGGCCGAATAGCTGAGCTATTCGGCCGACTGAGGACGCCGCACCGCGCAGCGTCCGCCGCCGCCAGGCGTGCGCGGGGGTTTTGCCGAGCCCTCCTAGATTCCCAATTGGAATGCGATACTGCCAGGGCAACCATCTTCTAGGAGGAACTGACGTGGAGCTGAAGAGTCTGACCGAGCAGAAATCGCTGCTGGAGGTCCTGCCGCCCGGAAAACGGGCCCGCCTGCACCGCCTTCTGTTTGAGTTCGGCCCGGGCAACGGCACCCTGATGCTGCTGCCGATCGACCAGGGGATCGAGCACGGCCCGCGGGACTTCTTCCCCAACCCGGCTTCCAAGGACCCCGACTACCAGTTTCGCCTCGCCGCCGAGGCTGGTTACTCGGCCCTGGCCTGCCAGATCGGGATGGCCGAGAAGTACTACCCCGACTACGCCGGCCGGGTGCCGCTGATCCTCAAGGTCAACGGCAAGACCGACCTCCCCTCCTCCGCCAAGGCGTTCTCCAGCTGCAACGCCGGCGTCGAGGACGGCGTCCGCCTCGGCGCCGACGCGATCGGCTACACGCTCTACGTCGGCACCCCGCGCCAGGACGAGGACCTCGCCCAGCTGCGCCGCGTCCGCGAGGAATGCGACCGCTTCGGCATGCCGCTGGTCGTCTGGTCCTACCCGCGCGGCGAAGCGGTCGAGGCCAAGGGCGGTCAGAACAGCTTCTACGCGATCGACTACGCGGCGCGGATGGCGATGGAGATGGGCGCCGACGTGGTCAAGCTCAACATGCCGAAGATCGACCCCTCGAAGGACAAGGACGCCCCGGCGCCCTACAACGAGATGGAGGTCGACCAGACCGAGGCGATCCGCCAGTGCGTCGAATCGGCCGGCCGGGCGCTGGTCGTCCTCTCCGGCGGCTCCAAGACCGACGACGAGACGGTCCTGACCAACACCCGCGACGTGATGGCCGCCGGCGGCTCCGGCGTCATCTTCGGCCGCAACGTCTGGCAGCGCGAGTGGAACGAGGCGATCGAGATCGTCGGCCAGATCAAGGAGACGCTGCTCGCGAACGTTCGCCGCACGCCGTAGTTGAGCTCGAACAGGTGGGGCAGCCTCGTGCTGCTCCTCCTCGCCGCCGCGGTTCTGCTGCGGCCGTGGGAGCAGCTGGACCTCGGTGGTGAGCCCCGTGCCAGCGCGACGGCGTTCGTGACCCGGGTCGTCGACGGGGACACGGTCGAGGTGCTGCTGGACGGGCGCGAGGAGGACGTTCGCTACATCGGCGTCGACACGCCGGAGACGGTGAAGGAGGGCACGCCGGTGGAGTGCTTCGGACCGCAAGCGTCCGCCTTCAACCACGCGCTGGTCGAGCACCGGCGGGTTCGGCTGGTGTTCGACGAGGAGCTCCGGGACGTCTATGGCAGGCTGCTCGCCTACGTCTATCTCGGCGACCGCTTCGTCAGCGCCGAACTGGTCCAGCGAGGCTTGGCGCGGACGCTGACCATCCCCCCGGACGATCGCTTCGCAGATCGCCTCAAACGGCTCGAGATAGCGGCAGCGCGGGCCGGGCGGGGGCTCTGGGGGGCCTGCTGATTTGTGAGCGATCTGTAAGGGCTGCAAGATCTTTTGCTACGGTGCCCGCTGGCCCCAGGGCCCTTCCTTATGAGAATGCGACAGAGCATCTCCCAGTTCGAGACGGCGTTCGAGCAGGAGACCTACCTCGAGCGCCGCCGGCGCGAGCAGCTGCGCCGCCGTGCGGCGAACCGCTCCCGGGCGCGGAAAATCAACCGCGTCGAGCAGGAGGGGAAGGTCCGTTTCAGCGTTCTCGCCGTCTGCCTCACCGTCACCGTCGTCGTCGTCGTCGTGGCGATGTTCGAGGCGCTCGCCTTCCTGATGGCCTAGGCCCCCCTGCCTCTCCGCGAACGAATGCCCTCCTTCAATAGACTCGCGCGCCGATGGCTCGACGCTCACTGAAGCCGCAGCTGAACCAGATCCGCGCCTGGGTGCAACAGGGCCGGACCGACGCCTGGATCGCCCACCAGCTGGAGATCAGCGCCACCGAGCTGCGCGAGTTCCGCAAGCAGTACGACCTGGCCCCCGACGAGGAGGGTCCCGGCTCGGGCGAAATCGACCTGCGCGACGAGATCGAAGCGGAGATCGAAGCGGCCACCGAGGCCGAGGAGGCGGAAAAGGCCGAGCGGGCCGAGGAGGTGAGCGAGTCCGAGGGCGACGAGGACGAGGAGCGCGAGGACCGGGCCGAGGGCGGCTCCGGCGCCGGGCGCCGCCGACGCCGCCGCCGCGGTCGCCGCGGCGGGCGCGGTCGCCGCAAAGAGATCGAGGCGACCTTCGACCACGGCGAAACCGACGGCTATGGCCTCTGGCTCGACGCCGCGGTCAAGGACAACCCCGTCTACACCGAGCATTGGGCCGGCAAGCGCGACGTCACCGTCCGCATCGAGGCCGACCAGATCGTCATCCGCCGCGCCGGCGAGCCGCAGGGCTCCGGCGACAACGGCGATGGCGGCAACGACGACTCAGACGAGTAGTTGCCCGTCGTCTAGACCGGCAGCTGCCTGCCTCCCGCGAAATCCGTAGCCCCGCGTAGGTAGAGCCAGAAGGCGGCGTCGGCGAGGGCCTGGGAATCGCCGTCGAGCGAGGGGGCGACGTCTATCGCGACCTGCTGGGCCCAGTCGGTGCCCCCGCCGTAGAGGTCGGCCAGCTCGGCGGCGCTGAAGGTCGGCCCGATCCGCCGTCGCAGCTCTTCGCGGAGCGCGTCGACCACCCGGTCGGCGAGCCGGCGCTGGCGCGGGTCGTCGATCGCCTGCAGTGCCCGGCGCCCCTCCTCCCACTGGAAGAGGGCGTTCTCGAGGGGATAGGCCACGCGCCGAGGTTACCCAGGTGGATCGGCCGGCGATCAGGCCGCCGGCGTCTGCGGAATTTCCCGCAGCGGGGAGTTGGCCGGGCCGCAATCGCCGGGCGACAGCTCCCCCTTGACCTTCCAGACGGTCACCGGACCGCTGCGCAGGATCGGGCGCACGGCGTCCTCCCCCCGCAGCCAGCGGGCCTCCGGCGAGGGGATCGGGTCTCTTGGATGGAGGAAGTTGAGGAAGGGGGCGGTGACCAGGTAATCGAGGTCGGCGTCGTTGACCGCGGCGCGGAAGGCGGCGCAGGTGGGGATCGCGTCGAAGCCGCCGTGCGGGCCGTCTTCGCCGAGGTAGAGGACGCGGTTGCTGAGGTCGGTGCCGTAGAAGCCGTAGCCGGCGAAGCCGGCGGTGGTGCCGGCGAGGCCGATGCGGGCGCCCTCGACGCCGCGCGCCCAGCGGTAGGCGCTGTTCAGGTGCATGCCGGGGATCTGCTCCTCGCCGCTCCCCTCGTTGGCGAAGCGGTTCTCCAGGTAGTGGCGCTGCAGCGGGTAGCCGGCCGCGACCAGGAGGACCACCAGAGCGGTCGCGGAGCCGGCCATCAGCCCGGCCCCGGCTCCCTGCGAGCGCAGGTGGAACAGCAGCGCCGGTAGGAGGACCGCGAAGACGACCAGGAGGAAGGCGAAGACCCGGGCCCCGTCGTGGAGGGCGTCGTCGGGCCGGTTGGTGACGAGGAAGACGAGGACGAGGACGCCGGTCAGGCCCCATTGCCGGTGCCGGCCGTCGAGCCAGCGGTCGAGGGGGAGCAGGACGATCCCGGCCAGCAGGGCGGGGATCACGTAGCGGATGTTGATCCCGAAGCCGACCGGTTCCCCCTCCGCCCCGGCGGCGCTGAGCGGGGTGAAGAGGTAGGCGAGGGCGCCGAACAGGGCCACCGCCCCGATCCAGCGCAGGAGCCTGTCACGGCCGTGGAGGAGGGCGAGCAGGGCCGCGGCGAGGGCGCCGAAGACGACCAGCGGCCAGAGCGCGCCGAACGCCTCGTGCAGCCCCGGCCCGAAGTACTCGCGCCAGACACCGGTGTCGGTCGCGTAGTGGACGATGCTGAAGTCCGGCCGCCCCTCCTGCAGGCGGTCGGGGTGGGGCAGCGAGATCGGCCCCAGCGAGTGCACCTCGGGGATCGGGTTGCCGGCGACGACCAGGTTCCGCAGGTACCAGAACCCCCCGCCCGCCAGCGCCGGCACGAACCACCACCCCGTCGCCGCCCAGCGCCGCCCCCGGGGCGCCAGCACCACCACAGCGACCGTCAACGCCGCCGCCATCGCCAACCCCGTAACCCGCGTCCCCGCAGCCAACCCGGCCGCGAGCCCCGCCGCCGCCAAGGCCCAGCGATCCATTCGTCTGTTCCTTCTCGTTGCCTGGGACGAGAAAGGAACAGACGAAGACCAGGCCTGGACCAGGATTGCGATCGAGGCCAGGAGGAGCGCGGCCGTCATCAGATCGTTCTTGGCCGCCCCCGGGTCCCTGACCACGAGCGTGTGGCACTCGAGCAATATCGCCGCGGCAATCGCCGTCACCGCCCCGCGTCCGTAAGGTCGCCCAACGCAGTACGCCGCCAGGAAGGCGACAGCCAACCAGCCGAGGTTCAAGAACAGCGAGAGCGTGTCCCGCTCCGTGAGCAGAATCCCGACCCCGTGGAGCAGCTCCGAATTCTGCGGGTAGAACCAGTTGGTGAAGACCGTATCCACGTGGTGCATCCCCACCACGGAGTGCGTCTGCACCATGTCGACCGCAAACGGCAGGTGGTACCAGAGCGAATCGAAGTTGAAGACCCCCCGGTCCAAGGCGTGCTTCGTGGTGACCGCATAGCTGAACACCGTCGCCGCGATCACCAGCAACATGACGACGAGGGACCATGCGGTTTGGCCGGCGGGTCCTGTCGCCGATTTGGTCCCACCATCCCTGCGCTGCAGTAGCTGCTCGGGATGGTCCCCCAAATCCGCGCCACCCCCCGGCAGGAATCGGATGCCGACAGCGAGCAGGAGCGAGGCCATGATCAGGGTGCTGGCGTAGAAGAAACCGAAGAGGCCCAACAGCTCTGACAGCCAGATGAGGAGAGCGATTCCGACGACCGCCTCGACAAGTCGAGCTGGGGCTCCCTCCCAGGTCGGAAGCAGCTTCCGCCGCAGCCTGTAAGCGCTGAAGGCGATCGGACCCACGACCAGGGCCAGCTGGACGACCCCCCAGAGGTAGCCGCCGAGATCAACCATGGAGGCCCCCCAGGGCGCTCGTCAGCCGCCGAGGTTGCCGCGGATGACGACTGGCGTCTCGCCTTCGGCGATCATCCCCTGGGCGCGCGCCTCGTGGTCGACGACGAGCGGGTCGTCGGCGGACTGGATGCGGTTGTGCAGGCGCCGGTTCTGTTTCAGCAGTTCGAGCCGCTTCGCTTTCGCGGCGGTCGTCCCCGTGTAGGTCTTGACGAAGTCGACCGAGGGACCCAGGTAGGAGTAGAGCACCGCGACCAGGACCAGGGTCAGGGCGACGCGGCCGACGCGGTCCCACTTGATGCGGCTGGGGCCGCTGCGAGCGGCGGGACGGCGTTTGCGGGCGGCCGGACGGCGGCGGGTAGCCGATCGAGAGCGTCCGGCCTGCGCACGCGTTGCCATACCCGGAGCTACGCGGCCGGGCCCCGCATTCCTGCATCTAGGACCGCTGCTGGGTGAACGCCTGCAGGCCGGGGAACTCGGCGGCGGCGCCCAGCTCCTCCTCGATCCGCAGCAGCCGGTTGTACTTCGCGACCCGGTCCGAGCGCGAGGGGGCGCCGGTCTTGATCTGGCCGGCGCCGGTCGCCACCGCCAGGTCGGCGATCGTCGTGTCCTCGGTCTCGCCCGAGCGGTGCGAGATGACGGCGGTGTAGCCAGCCTCGCGGGCGGTGCGGATCGCCTCCAGCGTCTCGCTCAGGGTCCCGATCTGGTTGACCTTGACGAGGATCGAGTTGCCGACGCCGAGCTCGATCCCGCGCCGCAGGCGCTCGGGGTTGGTCACAAAGAGGTCGTCGCCGACGAGCTGCACCCGCTCGCCGAGCCGCTCGGTGAGGAGCTTCCAGCCGTCCCAGTCCTCCTCGTCCATCCCGTCCTCGATCGAGACGATCGGGTAGCGCTCGCAGGCGTCCTGCCAATAGGCGGCCATCTCCTCGGAGGAGAGCGCGCGGCCCTCGTGCTCGAGCTCGTATGAGCCGCCGTCGAAGACCTCGCTGGTGGCGGGGTCGAGGGCGATGAAGACGTCCTTGCCCGGCTCGTACCCGGCGGCCTCGACCCCGGCCAGGACCGCCTGCAGGGCGGCCTCGTTGGAGTCGAGGTCGGGCGCGAAGCCGCCCTCGTCGCCGCCCGCGGTCGAGAGGCCCTGCGAGGAGAGCGACTTCTTCAGGGCGTGGAAGACCTCCGCCCCGACTCGCAGGCACTCCGAGAAGCTCTCGGCGCCGGCGGGGACGATCATGAACTCCTGGAAGTCGACCGAGTTGTCGGCGTGGGCGCCGCCGTTGAGGACGTTCATCATCGGCACCGGCAGCAGGTTGGGCTCGCCGCCGCCGTAGAGCTCGGCCAGGTACCGGTAGAGCGGCTGCTCGGAGTCCGCCGCGGCGGCCTTGGCGGCCGCGAGGGAGACGCCGAGCAGGGCGTTGGCGCCGTGCCGGCCCTTGTTGGGGGTGCCGTCGAGCTCGATCATCGTGCGGTCGAGGGCGCCCTGCTCGGCCGCTCGGGCGCCGGTCAGGGCCGCGGCGATCTCGCCGTTGACGTTCGCGACCGCCCGGCCGACGCCCTTGCCGGCCCAGGCCTCGCCGCCGTCGCGCAGCTCGACCGCCTCGAACTCGCCGGTCGAGGCGCCAGACGGGACCGCGGCCAGGCCGCGGCCGCCGGACTCCAGGACCACCTCCACCTCGACGGTGGGGTTGCCGCGGGAGTCGAGGATCTGGCGCGCGTGGATCGAGGAGATCGTGCTCACGGGCGCGCCAGTCTATTCAGCGGGACCGGCGGCTTGCCGTGCGCTATTCGCCGGTTTCGGCGGGAGGCGCTTCGCCTTCGGGCGCGACGCCCGGCGGCAGTTCCGTGGCTCCTTCTTCGCCGCCCGAGGCTTCCGGCAGCGGGCGCTGCTGGAACTGTTCGCCTTTCGGTTGGCTCTCGGTGACGGTGCCGGGCAGGGCGGGTGAGATCGGCGTCACCGGGGCGGGGCATTCTTTCGCCGGGGTTTTGGGATCGGCTTCGTAGCAGGCGGGCGAAGCGTTCTGCGGGTGTCCGTCGCCCTTGAAGTTGCCGCATTTGGGGATCTCGAAGCCGTCGGCGCAGACGGTCCGGTCGCTCCACTTGCTTTCGAAGTCAGCGACGAATTCCGAGAGGTATTCCTGCTGCGTCTGCTGCCCCAGGGTGGATTCGATCTGGGGTTTGGCTTCGGCGAGGGTCTGGACTTTGGCCGGGTTGAGTTTCACGACTTCGATCAGGACCCAGTTTTTTTCGAATGCGACCGGGCCGACGAGTTCGCCGGTGGGGCTGTCGAAGATCGCGGTTTTGAGCGGCCCTTTGAGGAATTCTTCGGTGATCCCTTCCTGCAGTCCGCCTTTGGCCGCGCTGGTGGGATCGCTGGAGTATTTTTTGGCGGCTTTTTTCCAACTCTCCGGCGAGCTGTCTTTTTCGAGCGCCTTCTTCGCCGCTTCGACTTCGGCCTTGTCTTCGTTGAGGATCAGGCGGACGTCGCGGCTCTCTTTCGTCGTGAACTGAGCTTCCTTTTCGGCGTCGTAGTACGCCTCGATCTGGGAGCTCGACGGTTTCGGAGCCTGGTTGTTGATCTCTTCCTGGATTTCTTTGGTGATGATCTGCAGTTCGACCAGTTCGTCGACTTCCTCTTGGCTGAACTGCGATTCCGCGAGGAATTTCTTGTACGAGGCAGGGGTGGGGAAGTTCTGTTTTTTGATCGTTTCGAGTTCGTCCGCGACCTGTTTTTCGGTCACCTCGATGCCGAGTTCTTCACCCTGGCCCCGGATCCAGATCCCTTCGATCAATTCCGTCAGCGCTTTTTCCTGAAGTTCTTCGTATTTGTCGCTGCCCGGCTTCGGCGGTTTTTTCGCTTTTTCTTCGCCGGAGGTCGCCTGGCGGATGGTCGAGGCCTTCAGCTTCTCCTCGCTGATGTTGGCGAACTTGCTCGGGACGTTCGAGACGTGGACGACGTCGCCGGAAGGCACGCTGGGGCCGCTCAGCCCCTGCGCGACGGCGAAGCCGAGGAAGAGGACGACGAGCAGGCTGCCGAAGAGGATCAGCGCCAAGCGCTGCCGGCCGGCCGACCCATCGTCACGGCCCGGCCCGCGGCCCGACCTCCCTCTCTGGCCTGCTTTCGCTCCCACGAGCCCGGCAGCATAGTCAAAACGGTGCCGTTAAGCAGGCTTTAGGCCTCGTCAGGCTGCCGCCGGCTCGACGGCGCGGCGCGCCTCGCGCAACCCCTCCGCCAGGGCGAGCACCGCCGCCAGGCGCTCCTCCGGGTCGCCGGCGGCCCGCAGGGCGGCGGTCTGCTCGCGCCATTCGTAGACCGCGCCCTCGACCTGCTCGGCGAGGATCCCGGCCCCCTCGGAGTCGAGCTCGACGCCGGTGACGCTGAGGCGGCCGCCGCGGAACTCGACGCTGCGGGCACCGGCGAGGCCGAGTTCGATCCGCGCCTTCTGCAGCTTCAGCAGGTTCTCGGCCTGCGCCGGCAGCGGCCCGAAGCGGTCCGAGAGCTCGTCGCGGATCGCCCGCAGCTGGCCCGGCTCGCGGGCGGCGACGATGCGGCGGTGGATGTCGATCTTCGCCGCCTCGAAGGGGACGTAGGCGGCCGAGAGGTAGGCGTCGACGGGCACGTCGAGGCGGACCGGCTCCGGCGCGTCCGCCCGCTCCTCTTCCCCGCCGGCGGCTTCGGCAACTGCCTCGTCGATCATCTGGCAGTAGAGCTCGAACCCGACCGCGGCGACGTGACCGGACTGCTCGTCGCCGAGCAGGTTGCCGGCGCCGCGGATGTCGAGGTCCCGCATCGCGATCCGGAAGCCGGAGCCGAGCTCGGTGTGGTCGGCGAGGGTCGAGAGCCGCGCCGCCGCCTCCTCGGTCAGCGCCTCGGCGGAGGGGTAGAGCAGATAGGCGAAGGCGCGCTCGCGAGAGCGGCCGACGCGGCCGCGGATCTGGTAGGCCTGGGAGAGCCCGAGCTGGTCGGCGCGCTCGACGATCAGGGTGTTGGCGGTTGGGATGTCGAGGCCGGACTCGATGATCGTCGTCGTCACCAGCACGTCGGCCTCGCCGCGCAGGAAGGTCAGCATCGTCTCCTCCAGCTGGCGCTCGTCCATCTGCCCGTGCGCTTCCAGGCAGCGCGCCCCAGGCACCAGCGCCCGCAGCCGCTCGGTCGTCTCCGGCAGCGAGTCGATCCGGTTGTGGAGGACGAAGGCCTGGCCCTCGCGCTCGATCTCGCGGTTGACCGCCTTGGCGACGAGGTCCTCGTCGTAGGGGCCGACGTAGGTGCGGACCGGGCGGCGGCCCTCCGGCGGGGTCTCGATCACCGAGATGTCGCGCAGGCCGGCGAGGCTCATCTGCAGGGTGCGCGGGATCGGCGTCGCCGAGAGCGCCAGCACGTCGACCTTCAGCTTCAGCTGCCGCAGCAGCTCCTTCTGCTTGACCCCGAAGCGCTGCTCCTCGTCGACCACGACGAGGCCGAGGTCCTTGGCGCGGACGTCGCGCGAGAGCAGGCGGTGGGTGCCGATCAGGACGTCGACCCTGCCGGCCTCGAAGTCCTTCAGCACCGCTTTCACCTCGGCCGGCGGGCGCAGGCGGGAGACGCCCTCGACCCGGAAGGGGAGGTCGGCGAGGCGCTCGCGGAAGGTGCCGTAGTGCTGCTGGGCGAGGATCGTGGTCGGCACCAGGACCATCACCTGGCGGCCGTCGGAGGCGGCCTTGACCGCGGCGCGGAGCGCCACCTCGGTCTTGCCGAAGCCGACGTCGCCGCAGACCAGCCGGTCCATCGGCCGCTCGGACTCCATGTCCGCCTTGACCGCCTCGATCGCTTCCATCTGGTCGGCGGTCTCGCGGTAGGGGAAGGCGGTCTCCATCGCGATCTGCCATTCGCCGTCGGGCGGGAAGGCGTGGCCCTTGCGGGCGCGGCGCTCGGCGTAGAGGTTGAGCAGCTCGCCAGCGAGGGCGCCGGCCGCTTTGCGCGCCCGCGCCTTCAGGTTCTGCCAGCGTTTGCCGCCCAGCGCCGAGAGGCTCGGTTCGCCGCCGGCGCCGATGTAGCGGCTCAGCTTGGCCAGCTGGTCGGTGGGGACGTAGACGCGGTCCTCGCCCTTGTATTCGAGGTAGAGGTAGTCGCGGGTGACGCCGCCGACCTCGCGGGTCTCGAAGCCGGCGAAGCGGGCGACGCCGTGGTCCTCGTGGACGACGTAGTCGCCGACCCGCAGTTCGCTGAAGGCGAGGCGACCGCGGCCGCCGCCCGGCGCCGGCTCCTCCGCGCGGCGGCGGTGGACGAGGCGGCGGAAGGGATAGACGGCGAGTTTCAGCTCCGGGCTGATGAAACCCTCGCGCAGGCGCGCCTCGGCGAAGGCGAGCCCCGGGTCCGGCGAGATGCGGCCACCTTCGAGCAGGCGGGCGTCGAGGCGGTCGAGCCCGTAGCGGGTGCGCTCCGCCTCGCCGCGGCTCTCGAAGGCGACGACGGTGCGATAGCCGGAACGGACCAGTTTCTCCAGCTCGCCCTCGGCCTCCTTGACGCTGCGGGCGGGGGACTCGGCGCGGGCGGCGCGGAAGGCGTCCTCGTCATCCTCCCCGGCGCCGGTCAGCGACAGCGCGGCGCGAGCGTCGAGCGGCTCGGCGACATCGACGTAGAGGTGCTGGGCGTCGTCGGCGTGCATCGCCGTGGTCGCGTCCTCCCAGTGGTCGCGCAGCGCCGGCTCGATCTCCTCGGAGCCGACGAGGACCACGGCGGCGGCCTCGGGGACGAGCCCCAGCGGCGCCTGGAAGTGCTCGAGGGGCAGCGCTTCGGCCAGGTTCGGGGACTCGGCCCCCTCCTCCTCGGCGGCCATCGCCGCCAGCTCGGCGACTTCGCGGTGCTCGGCGTCGAGCTCGGCCGCCGGCGCCAGCTCGACCCGCTCGGCGTCGCCGAGCGAGCGCTGGGTGAAGGTCGAGAACCAGCGCATCGACTCGACCTCGTCGCCGAACAGCTCGATCCGCACCGCCCGCTCCTCGGTAGCCGGATAGACGTCGAGGATGCCGCCGCGGACCGCGAACTGGCCGCGCTCCTCGACCTGCTCGACGCGTTCGTAACCGGCGGCGACGAGGTCGGAGGCGACCGCGCCCGGCTCGATCTCCTCCCCCACCGCGATCGCGAACCCGGCCGGGCGCAGCGAGGCGTCTGGGACCGCCTCGGCCAGCGCCGTCGCCGAGGCGACGACGACCGCGCCGGGCTCGGAGCCGAGCGCGTCGAGCGCGTCGATCCGCAGGCCGACGAGGTGCGGCGGCGGCGTCACGTGCGAGGCGTATCCGGTACCCCGCGAGGGGTAGAGCCGGACCCGGCGCGGCGCCAGGTAGGCGCGCAGGTCCGCGGCGAGGTCGCGGGCCGAGCGGTCGTCGGGGGCGACCAGCAGCGCCGGCCGCTCGGCCAGGCCGCGATCATCCTCCAGCAGCGCCGCCAGCAGCAGCGGCCGCAGCATCGTCGAGGCGCGGACCGAGGTCCCCTCCCCGCCCTCGGCCGCCGCACGAACGCGCGACACGAGCGCGTGCACGCGCTCGTTCTCGGCGGCGATGTCGATCAGCGGTCTGAGGCTCATGGCATGCGAAGCACCCGGACGCGAGGTCCAGGCGAGCAGCCGATTCTAGAAGTCGCGAGGTCGGGGCTCGGGCTCGCCGATTGCGCGGCCGCGAGATTCAGGCGAGCGGGCTGCCCGGGTACGGAAACCCACGGGGCGCCGACAGCGAGTCGTCGACCCACCTTCGCACCGCCGCGTCGCAGATCGCGTATCCCCAGTTGATCAGGCGCTCCTGGGTGCCGCTGTCGAGGCGCTTCAGCCGCGTCGGCACCGCCGCCAGAGCGGTGGTCGCCTCGAATGGTGCAGGCAGGTCGGAATCGGACAGGTAGTGAAGAATGTCGCTGCGGATTCCCCAATAGGCTCCGTGCCGGTGTTCGTCGCTGCCGGCGGTCGCCTTGAACCCCGCGATCGCCCGGCGTTTGCGCAGGCTCCGCACCTGGTTGTCGATCGTTTTCAGCACCCGCACATACTGCGATCCCCAATCGCGCCAACGCCAGTCGGGAAACGGGCCGAGCCCGCCGCCGTCCGGCTGGGCAGCCCCGCCGCCATCGCTGAGCAGCACCGTCCGGCACCGCTTCCAGGCCACCTCCTGGCCCAGGTTGTCGTAGACGCCGCCGTCGGCAAGGGTCGGGCGGGTGGTAAACGGCGGTTCCTGCAGCCCGCTGCCGCTGTTCGGCTTGTAATCGTCTTCGGAGAGCCGCAGCCGCACAGGTCCCAGTAGGGGCGGGAAGGCCGAGGATGCGGCGACCGCAGTCGCCAGCGGGATTTCCGGCCGGGGGATTTCTCCGACTTTGTAATCGGCCGCGTACTCCCGCGAGAAACGCCAGAGGACCCCGGACTGGAGGTTGGTCGCCTTGATCACGAACTCCGGCGCGCGACCTACCCTGGGCAGGTCGCGCAGAGTGGCGTCGCCGAACAGGTGTCGCCGGTAGGCAGCGGCTAGGCGGCCGCCGACCGTCACCCCCGGCACCATGCCGGTGAGAACAGCCGGCACGTCGAGCGTGCGGTCCGCCAGCCCACGGAGCGGAGTCACGATCTCCTCCTCGAAGTTGACGGCGGTCCCTTTGCGGTCGAACTGGAGATCGTCCCAGTGGAGACCGAGGACGGCAGCGGTGATCGAGCCGCCGGAGACGCTGCAGACGCACCTCAGCTGATTGAGGTAGCCGATCTCGTTGAGGCGCCAGAGCGTGCCGACATGAAAGAGCATCGCCCGGTAGCCGCCCCCTGACAAGCAGAGCGCTATCCCGTCGCTCGGCCCCTTCTGGAACGCCCTTCTCGGTATTTGCCATGCCCTCCTGGGCTCGTGCGACTCCGCCACTCCTCCATAGTCGTCTATTTCTCAGGAGGCTTTAATCAGGGCAATCCTGGCCCGCTGCGCTGCCACTCGACCTGGCCGCGGCCCTCGGCGGCGGAGCGGCCGACGACGTCGTCCCACTCGTGCAGCATCCGCTTCAGCTGGGCGACGGCCTCCGGCGGGTGGGCGGCGACCTCGGCGGCGAGCTCGAGGGTTGCCTGCTCGGTCCCGGCGGCCGGCGCCACGCGGTTGACGAGGCCGAGCCGCAGCGCCTCGTCGGCGCCGACCGTCCGCGAGCTGAGCAGCAGGTACTTGGCGGTGGCGAGACCACAGAGGCTGACCAGGCGCGCCGGGCCGACCGGGACGCCGAGGGCGGCACCGGGGAAGCGCATCCGCAGGTTGGCGCCGCCGACGCGCATGTCGCAGGCGACGGCGATCTCGGCGCCGCCGCCGACGACATCGCCGTGGCAGGCGGCGATCGTCGGCTTCGGGAAGGCGACCACCTGGTCGTAGACGTCGGCGAAGAGCTGCATGCGGCGCACCTTGCCCTCGCCGTCGAGCTGCTCGCGAACGTCGGCGCCGGCGGAGAGCCCGAGGTGGTCGGCGGAGCTGATCACCAGCACCCGCACCGCCTCGTCGCCGCGGGCGACGGCGAGGTGCTCGAGCAGCTCGAGCAGCATCTGGGTGTCGATCGCGTTGCGGGCCTGCGGCCGGTTCAGCCGGATCAGCGCCACCCCCTGCTCGTCGACGGAGTAGCTGGTTACCTCGTTTTCGGCGGTGCCGTTCTCTGCGCTCATGCCTCGGACGCTATTCGTTCAACCAGGCGCTCGGTCTCCCCGGCCGCCGCGGCGACGAGCCCTTCGACCTCGGCCTTGGGCTCGCTGAAGCGCCCGAGCACGTAGCCGGAGACGATCTCCGGGTCGGTCGAGTCCGGGCGCCCCACCCCCACCCGCACCCGCCAAAACTCGGCGTCGCCGAAACCGCGCTCGAGGCTCTTGAGGCCGTTGTGGCCGGCGAGGCCGCCGCCGAGCCGGGGTTGGATCTCGCCGAAGGGGAGGTCGATCTCGTCGTGGACGACGACGACGCGGTCGAGCGGCACCTTCAGCGACCCGCGCGCTGGCCCGGCCGAGCTGCCGGATTCGTTCATGTAGGTGCGCGGCTGCAGCAGCGCCACCCGCGGTCTCCCCGGTCCGATCCGGCCTTCGGAGATCACCCCGTTGAACTTCTGCTTCGGCTTCGGCAGGTCCCAGCGCCGGGCCAGCTCGCTCGCGACCGCGAAGCCGACGTTGTGGCGGGTGCGCTCGTACTCCGGCCCGGGGTTGCCGAGGCCGACGATCAGGATGCGGTCGCCCCCCTCACCGCCTTCCCTACCGGAGCGGCGGAACAGCGACAGCGGTTACTCGCCCTCGGAGTCGCCCGAGTCGCCGCCCTCGCCCTCGGCGGCCTCGCCCTCTGCCTCGCCCTCGCCGACCAGCTCGGTCTCCTCCTCGACCTCCGGCTCGACCTCTTCGACGCGCGGCGGCGAGAGGGTGACGAGGGTGATCTCCTCGGGGTCGTCGGCGACGAATTTGACGCCGTCGGGCGGGGTGACGGTCGAGAGCTGCAGGGTGTCGTTGATCTCCATCGCGGAGACGTCGACGACGATGTTGTCCGGGATCTCGGTCGGCAGCGCTTCGATCGTGATCTCGCGGGTGACGTGCTCGAGCACGCCGCCGCCCTTGACGCCGGGGGCCGAGTCGACGCCCTCCAGCTCGATCACGACCTCGGCCTGGATCGCCTCGTCGAGCTTGACCTGCATCAGGTCGAGGTGCTGGATGCTGCCGCGCACCGGGTGGTGCTGTTCTTCCTTGATCACGACCGGGACGGCTTTGCTGCCCTCGATCTCGAGGTCGAAGAGGGCGGCGCCCTCGCTGAGGACGATGCGCACGTCCCGTTCCACCACCTGGAAGGGCTTTGCCTCTGAGCCGCCCGAGTAGACGACGCCGGGAACGACGCCGTCGCGGCGCATGCGGCGCGAGGCGCGCGAGCCGAAGTCGGCGCGGGGTGCGGCTTTGAGGGTGGAGCGTTTGCTGGCCATCGGACGGGAGAGGATAGAGAAAGCCGCCGCAACGGGGCGGCTGTGGCAACCTTCGCTGCCGATGCCCGACGAATCGAAGATCCCCAAGGGCCGGATTCGGCGCTCCGCCAAGCTCGGCTCGATCGTCGGCGTACAGGGCGCCCGCTACGCCGGGACCAAAGCGACGAACGTCGCCCGCTCCGAGGAGGAGAGCAAAGACCGGCTCGAGCAGCGCCACCTGGAGACGGCGATGAAGATGGTCGGGGCGCTGGGCCAGATGAAGGGCGCGGCGATGAAGCTCGGCCAGTTCGCCTCCTTCATCGACACCGAGTTCATCCCCGAGGAGTACCGCGAGATCTACCAGGAGCAGCTGGCAAAGCTGCGCACCGACGCGCCGGCGATGCCCTGGGAGAAGGTCGAGACGGTGCTCGAGGAGGAGTACGACGGCGAACCCGTCTCCGAGCTCTTCGCCGAGTTCGAGACCGAGGCGTTCGCCGCCGCCTCGATCGGCCAGGTCCACCGCGCCGAGCTGCTCGACGGCCGCGAGGTCGCGGTGAAGATCCAGTACCCGGGGATCGCCGAGGCGCTCGACGCCGACCTCCGCAACGCCGGCACCCTGGTGCGGCTGGCGCGAGCCCTGGCGCCGGGACTGGACGCCAAGGCGATCGCCGAGGAGATCCGCGAGCGGGTGATGGAGGAGCTCGACTACGAGTACGAGGCCCAGAACCAGCGCACCTTCTCGCGCGCCTACCGCGGCCATCCCTTCATCTACGTCCCCGAAGTCGTGACCCGGCTCTCGCGCCGCCGCGTCCTCGTCACCGAGCTGGTCAGGGGACGCGGCTTCGAGGAGATCAGGGAGTTGCCGCACGAGGAGCGCAGCCGCTTCGGCGAGATCGTCTTCCGCGGCAGCATCGGCTCGATGTTCAACGTCCAGCACTTCAACGCCGACCCCCATCCCGGCAACTACATCCTCATGGACGACGGCCGCGTCGCCTTCCTCGACTTCGGGATGACGAAGAAGCTCGACCGCGAGCAGATCCTGCTCGAGCAGCGCGCCTTCGACGCCGCCTCGCGCGACGACCCCGACGCCTTCCGCCGGGCCCTGCACGACCTCGGCTTCATCAAGAAGCCCTCGAAGCTCGACGCCGAGCGGCTGCTCGAGCACATGGGCGCGGTCGGCGGCTGGTACATCGAGGACCGCGAGATCGAGATCACCCCGCGGCGGGTGATGAAGATCATCGAATCGACCCACGACCCGCGCTCGGAGTTCTACGACCTGATGCGCCGCGAGTCGCTGCCGGCGGAGGAGCTGATGGGCCGGCGGATGGAAATCGGCGTCGTCGCTGTGCTCGGCCAGCTGCGGGCGAAGCGCAACTGGCACCGGATCTTCCGCGAGTGGGTCTACTCCGATCCGCCGGAGACCGAGCTCGGCAGGGAGGAATGGGAGTACTTCGAGGAAAGAGGGCTCAAGCGGGCCCCCGGGCTCGCCGAAACGCTCTGAGCCGAGCGAATTCCGAAGGAGGAGAGATGCGCAGGATCAAACGCGGTTGGGGCCTGACCAAGAAAAGCTGGGGCCTACTCAAAGAACACCCGTCCCTGGTCCGCTTCCCGCTCTACGGCGGTGTGGCGACGACGCTGCTGGCGATCGTCTTCCTCGGCCCCGGCCTGTATCTCTGGGAGGAAGACCAGGTCGCGGGCGCGATCCCGGTGATCGTGATCGGCGTCTACGTCCTCAGCTTCGTCGGCTTCTACTTCAGCGTCGGCCTCGCCGCATGCGCCGACATGATCTTCCGCGGCCAGGAGGCGACCGTCTCCGACGGCCTCGCCGTCTCGCGCAGCCGCATCGCCCAGATCAGCGGCTGGGCCGCGGTCTCGGCGGCGATCAGCCTGGTCATGGGCCTGCTCGAAAACCAGGGCGGGACGCTCGGCACGATCGCCGCCCGCCTGGTCGGGATGGCCTGGACGCTCGTCACCTTCCTCGCGGTGCCGGTGATCGCGATCGAGGGCACCGGCCCGTTCGAGACGATCAAGCGCTCGGCCTCGCTCTTCCGCGAGCGCTGGGGCCAGCAGATCACCGGCAACATCGCGATCGGCGCCGCGGTCTTCCTGCTCGGCGTGCTGCCGGCCGGGCTGCTGATCGCCGCCGGGATCGTCATCTGGTCCTCGGCCGCCTTCCTCGGCGCGCTGCTGGTCGTGATCGGCGCCCTGGTGCTGGCGATCGCGCTGCTGATCTCCCGCGCGCTGAACGGCATCTTCGGCGTCGCCCTCTACCGCTACGCGCTCGAAGGCGAGGTGGTCGGCGGCTTCACCCAGGAGGACATGGAGTCGGCGGTGAAGGTCAAAGGCCGCGGCCGCGGCAAGGCAACGCCCCCAGGCGCGACCCCCGGCGTCGTTTAGCTGTTCCTTTTCGTTGCCATAGACGGATAAGGAACAGACGAAGGACGTCAGAGCTGGGCGAACAGGCGGGGGTCGTTTGAGACGAGACCGTCCACCCCGGCGGCGACGAGCTTCTCCATTCGCGGCAGGTCGTCGACGGTCCAGGCGATCAGCTCGACCTGGGCGAGGTCGCAGATCCGCGCCAGGCGCGGCGTGACCAGCGGGTGGTAGACCCACATCGCCTCGACCCCGAACTGGGGCAGCTTCTGGGCCGCCAGGCCGGGCAGGCGGTGGCGCATCGCCACCATCGCCGCCAGCATCGGGCCGCGTGCCCAGCGCTTGCGGGTCCAGTCCTTCGTCACCTTGGGATAGGTCCAGCCGCGCCGCAGCGCCGGTTCCAGTTCGAGGACCCGGCGCAGCGTGTGCATCTCCATCGTCGAGATCATCGCCCGCCCGATCAGGTCGCGCTCGCGGAGCGCCTCGACCAGCTCCTCCTCCCTGCCGGGCAGCTTGACGTCGAGGTCGATCTCGATCTCCCGCAGCGGCGGCTCGAGGAAGGCGTCGAGCGCCTCGGTCAGCTTCAGCGGCGTTCGCCGCTCGGCGTCCTCCCAGTCATGGGCGACGACCAGCGGCGCCCGCTGCTCCAGCGGCAGGTGCGCGTCCGGAAGCCAGAGGACGTCCATCTCGATCGTGTCGACCCCCGCCGCGGCCGCCGCGTGGAAGCTCTCGAGGGTGTTTCCGGGCGCGATCAGGTCGGCCCCCTTGTGGCCGACGAGGCGCAGCTTGCGCTCCTCTCGAGGCGGCGCGCTCAGAAGAGCTGGTTCTCGCCGGCGAAGATCTCGCTCACCGAGTCGTCGGTGAAGATGCGACGGATCGAGTCGGCGAAGGTGCCGGCGGTGGAGAGCACGGTGATGTTGTCCGGAGCGCCGGGGCGTAGCGGCATCGTGTCGGTGACGACGATCTGCTCGATCGCCGAGTTTTCCAGCCGCTCGTAGGCAGGTCCGGAGAAGACGCCGTGGGTGGCGCAGGCGATCACCCGCGCGGCGCCCTCGTCGATCACGGTCTGGGCGGCGGCGCAGAGGGTGCCTGCGGTGGCGATCATGTCGTCGACCAGGACCGCGGTCTTGCCCTTGACGTCGCCGACCACGTAGCCGATCTCGGCGACCGCCTGGGCCGGGCGCTCCTTCTCCATCACCGCCCACTGGGTGCCGATCCGGCGGGCGAAGTTGCGGGCGGTCTTCACCCGGCCGGCATCCGGCGAGACGATCACCAGCTCGTCGTTCAGTTCCTGGTCGATGAACCACTGGGTCAGCATCGGCATCGCCGTCATGTGGTCGACCGGGACGTGGAAGAAGCCCTGGACCTGGCCGGCGTGGAGGTCCATGGTGAGGACGCGGTCGACGCCGACGCCCTCGAGGCACTTGGCGACGATCCGGGCGGAGATCGGCTCGCGCGGCGCCGACTTCTTGTCCTGGCGCGCGTACCCGTACCAGGGGAGGACGGCGATGATCCGGTGGGCGGAGGCGCCCTGGGCGGCGTCGATCATCGTCAGCAGCTCCATCAGCGCGTCGTTGGGGGTCATCCCTTCCGCCTCGTTGGCGCAGGTCGACTGCACGAGGAACACGTCCGCCCCCCGGATCGATTCCTCGTAGCGGCAGTAGACCTCGCCGTCGGCGAAGGTCTTCAGCGTCACCTGGCCGAGGTCGAGGCCGAGCTTGCCGGCCACCTTGGCCGCCAGGTCCATCGAGCAGCGACCGCCGAAGACCATCATCTTCTTCGTGTAGTCGTGGTCGATGCCGGTCGCCGCCTGCGGGCGCTCCTCGATCATGCTCACGCGTCGTCGTCCTCTCGCATCTCGGCCGCCTTGCGAGCGGCGTATCCGTCGATGTTTCTCTGCGCGTTCTCGCTGACGGCGAGAGCCCCCTCGGGCACGTCGTCCTTGATCACTGCGCCAGCGCCAGTGTAGGCGGAGTCGCCGACTTCTACCGGTGCGATCAGCATCGTGTCAACGCCGATGCGGACGTCGCGGCCGATCACCGTCCGGTTCTTGCGGAAACCGTCGTAGTTGGCGGTGATCGTGCCGGCGCCGAGGTTGCTGCCGGGGCCGATGTCGGCATCGCCCACGTAGGCCAGGTGCGGGACCTTGGTCCCCTCGCCGACCCGAGAGTTCTTGATCTCGACGAAGGTGCCGGCCTTGGCGCCGTCCTCGAGCACGGCGCCGGGGCGCAGGTAGGCGAAGGGGCCGACCGAGCAGCCGGCGCGCACGTCGCACTCGACCAGGTAGGAGTGGAGGACCTGGGAGCCCTCGCCGACCGTGCAGTCGACCAGGGTGCTGAGCGGCCCGACGACGGCGCCCCCCGCGATCCGGGTCTCGCCGCGGAGCGTGGTGCCGGGCTCGATCCGGGCGTCGGCGCCGATCTCGACCCCGGCGTCGATCCAGGTCGAGGCGGGGTCGACGACGGTGACGCCGGCGAGCATGTGCGCCTCGAGCAGGCGACGGCGGCCCTCGGCCTCGACCGCGGCGAGGTCGACGCGGTTGTTGACCCCCATCGTCACCGCGAGGTCGTCGGAGAGGTGAGTGGCGACCGCCTGCCCCGCGGCGAGCAGGGCGGGGAAGACGTCGGGGAGGTAGTACTCCCCTTGGGCGTTGTCGTTGGAGATCTCCCTCAGGGCAGCCGCCAACGGCCCCGCCTCGAAGGCGTAGGTGCCGGCGTTGATCTCCCGGATCGCGAGCTGCTCGGGGTCGGCGTCGCCGGCCGCTTTCGCCTCGACAACCCGCAAAAATGAACCGGAGGAGTCGCGCAGGATCCTCCCGTAGGAGCCCGGCTCCTCGAGCTCGATCGTCAGCATCGTCGCCGCGGCGCCGGAGTCCCGGTGGGCCTGGAGGAATTCCGAGACGATCTCGGCGGAGATCAGCGGATGGTCGCCGGAGAGGACCAGCACGGTCTCGCTCTCCTCGATCAGCGGCAGCGCGGCGCGGATCGCGCCACCCGTCCCGTCGGGGACTGGCTGCTCGACCGTCTCGGCGCCCTCCGGCAGGCCGGGCGAGATGTCGCGGCCGGGCGAGACGATCGCCGCAACGCGGCCGGCGCCGGCCGCGCGCCCAGCGACGATCGGCCAGGCGACCATCGGCCGACCGCAGACGGGGTGCAGCATCTTCGGCGTCGAGGAACGCATCCGCGTTCCCTCGCCCGCCGCCATGACGAGCACAAGGGGGGAACTCACCCGCGAATCGTATGTGCTCAGGCGCGCTTCGCGAGGTCTTTGCCGAGCAGTGCAACGGAAGTCAGCGTCCAGCCGGCGAAGATCAGGTCGATGCCGACCAGGAGGCCGATCGCCCAGTCGGCGCTGCTGGGGAACTTGGCGAGGATCAGGATCCCGATCAGGAGGCCGGCGATGCCGCTGAGACCGAGCAGGCCGGCGTTCGGCTCGCCGCGGGCGATGAAGGCGATCACGGTCCGGGTCAGGCCCATGAAGAGAAAGTAGATGCCCAGCACCAGGGTCAGAGTCAGGGTGCCGTTGTGCGGTTCGACGATCAGCCAGAGGCCGACGACGACCGTGAGGATCGCCCAGATCATCCGCAGCACCAGGGTCCCGATCGAGTGGGCCGAGAAGGCCCCGGCGACCATCACGATGCCGACGAACAGCAGCAGCCAGCCGATGAAGATCGCCGTCCCCACCGAGGCGACCGCGGGCACCAGGATCGCGATGCAGCCGAGCGCGATCGCGGCGACGCCGACGAACATCAGCGCCTTCCAGCTGCGGCTCAGCCCCTCGCGGACCTCAGGATCCAGCGACGCTCCTCCGATCTCCATGCCGAAGACAGTAAGTCGCCCGGCGGACGAATTTTTCGGGCGGCCCGGCTACACCTTGCGGTAGCGAGCGTCGACGATCGAGTAGAGCCCGAACCCGATCAGCCCAGCGGCGACGGCGCCCAGCAGGAGAGGGCCGTAGGAGGCATGCGCGAGTTCGCGCAGGGCGCCGTCGAGACCGATCGCCTCCTTCGGGTTGTAGTCGACCGCGGCTTTGATCAACCCGTAGCCGATCAGGGCGAACACGACCGCCCGGGCGACGATCCCGAAGACGCCGAGGGCGGTGTAGGCCTTCTCGACCCCCTCGCTCATTTCGCCCGTCTTGGCGTCATCGAGGAACTTCCGAGCCAGGCCCTTGTACGCCTGGTAGAGGGCGACGCCGATCAGGATCGCCCCGGCGATGCCGACCAGCCAGGTGCCTCCGGACCAGTCGAGAACGCCGCCGGTCGTCTGCTTCGGCGACCCCCCTCCCCCGCCCGAAGACGTCAGGATCTGGACGGCGGTGATGCAGAGGATCCCGTAGGCGATGCCGCTGTCCAGAGCCGAGAAGCGCTCGAAGGTGCTGTCCTCCTGTTCGGCGCCGTGGCCGACCGCCGCCCGGATCAGCCTCCAGAGCGCGTAGCCGCCGAGGCCGATCGCAACCAGGACGAGCAGCAGCTCGCCGAAGGACTGGTGGGCGATCGTCTGCAGCGCGCCTTCCTGGTTGGTCGCCTTGCCGCCGTCGCCGAGGGCCAGCTTCAGCGCCAGGATGCCGATGATCCCGTAGACCACGCCGCGGGCGACGAGGCCGGCGCGCGCCAGCCAGCCGAGCGTCTTCGCGTGCGCGAGCTCGTGTCCCCCCTGCTTCGCCTTGTCCCCCAGATCCCTGGAACCCATCCCCACGTCGGTCTTCATCTCGCTGCACTCCCTTTCTGCGCCGCGCCCGGGACGCACACGGTGATCGCCGCGGGTTCGACCTTGACCTTGAATGACTTGACCTTCTTGCGGTCGCCCCCGTCGAGCTCGTAGCGGACCTTGCGGTCGAGCTTGACCCGCACCTTGCTGCCCTGGGTGATCCGGACGAAGGGGGACTTCTGCGCGTCGCCGAGGGCGGTGCGCGCCGCCGCGCGAACCAGCTTCACCGGGCCCTCGGAGGTGAGCACGCCGACGTCGAGCAGGCCGTCGTCGGGGCGGGCGTCGGCGAACACCTCGATGCCGCCGAACAGTTCGCCGAGGTTGCCGACGAGGATGCAGCTGGCGGGGCCCTTGTACCAGCGGGTGCCGTCGATCTCGATCTTCGCTTCGAAGCCCGGGGCGTTCAGCTTCGCGGCTCCGCCGAGCACGTAGGCGGCCCGGCCGAGCCGGTCCTTGAGGTCGTCGGCGCCCTTGATCATCGCCGCGTCGAACCCGGCCCCGGCCATCACCCCGAAGCGCTCGCCGTTGAAGCGGCCGACGTCCAGCTTGCGGCGATCGCCGTGCAGCGCGATCTGCACCGCCTTGGCGATGTCGCGCTCGATGCCGAGGTTGGTGGCGAACAGGTTCGAGGTCCCCGCCGGGGCGATCGCGAGCGGTACCTGGGTGTCCTCGAGCGCGTTGACGCAGCGCCGCACCATCCCGTCCCCGCCCCAGGCGAGGATCAGCTCGGCGCCGTCCTCCAGCGCCTGCGCGACCGCGGCGGGCGCCCGCTTGCTCTTCGGCACCTCGGTCCACAGCGGCTCGGAGACGCCCGCCTCCGCGAGCGTCCGCCGCAACTCGGGCAGCCCGCCCCCGAAGGTTTTCCCGGCATGGGCGACGACCGCGACCTTCATGCGCGCGAGCGCCTCTCCGCGGCTGCGCCGGCGGCGCGGCAGGCGAACAGCAGCACGAGGATCGCGCCGATGCCGATCAGGACGCCGCCGGCGACGTCGAGCGGATGGTGCATTCCCTCGTACATGCGCGAGAGCGCGACGAAGGTGGTCAGGAGGATCGCGGCGGCCCAGGCCAGCGCCTTCTTCAGGCTGCTGGTGAAACGGGTGGTGAGGAGCAGGACCAGGCCGGAGTAGACCGCGACCGAGGCGGCGGTGTGGCCCGAGGGGTAGCTGGCGTCGACGGGCAGGTCTTCCAGCCGCTGGACCGACGGGCGGTCGCGCGGCACCGCGAGCGAGGTGACGCGGTAGGTGGCCGACTCGATTGCCAGCACGAAGACCGCGAAGGCCGCGATCAGCCAGCGGCGCAGGAAGGCACAGACGAGGGCGATCAGCCCGACGAGGACCGGCAGCACCGGGGCGCCGCCGACCTGCGAGCCGATTTCGGCGACCGTGGTGAGGGTGCCGGTGCGGTGCTGGGCGAGGGTGTCGTTGAAGCTCTCGTCGGTGCCTTCCAGCCCGAGGCCGCTGCCGGGAAGCAGCACGTGGACGACGAGCAGCGCGAGGAGGATCGAAACCGCGGCGAGCAGCAGGAAGCCGGCGAGCAGCGCGAGCAAGAAGACGAGGGCGGGGTGGCGGGAATCGAGCGCGCCGGCGAAGCGATCCGCCGGGCCGCCGGGACGCGCCTCGAAGATCGGGACGGAGTGGCGATCGTCGGACCGCTCCCCCGCAGGCGCCGGAACCGCGCGTGATCTCTCCTCGACCGCCACGCGGTGTCTATCCCCCGGACGCGCTCATATTATGCATCGGTTTCTCGAACCATTCTGGGGTGTTCACCGGCCCTTGCGGGGTAATCCCTCCTTCTGATGCCGTTTCTTCTCCTCCTGGCGATCTCTGTCCTGGCCGGTCTCGGGGCCGCTTTCCTGACCCGCCTCTATCCGGGCAGCTCGACCGCGCCGGCAGTCGTCGAGGTGGCGCGCGAGGCCGGGCAACACGCCACCGGCGCGGTGGGACAGCGCGCCGCGCGCGCCGCCCGGCTCGACCCGGAGAAGGCCACCGGGCTTGCGCTGACGCTGGCGCTGGTGGCGCTAATCGCGGGGGGCATGGTACTGGCCCTGCTGGCCGTCTTCGTGCGCAGCACCGACGTGCTCTCCGGCCTCGACAGCAGCGTCGCCGAGTGGGGCGACCGCCACGCGAGCGCCTGGTCGCATGACGCCCTCACGCTCGTCACCCAGCTCGGGGAGACGTGGCTCGTGGTCCTCGTCGCGATCGTTGTCGCGGCCGTCGAGATCGCGCGCACGCGCAACCGCTGGGTGGCGCTGTTCCTGCTGGCGGTGATCCTCGGGGACAAGCTGCTGACGGAGGCGATCAAGCAACTGGTCGATCGCGCTCGCCCGGAAATCGAGGCCGTCGCCGCGACGCTCGGCCCCTCCTTCCCCAGCGGCCACACCTCGACCGCCGCCGCCTCGTGGGCCGCCTTCGCCCTTGTCGCCGGCCGCTGGTGGGGACGCCGGGCCTGGCCCGCCCTCGCCGGCACCGCCGTCGGCATCGCCGTCGCGGTCGCGGCCAGCCGCGTCTTCCTCGACGTCCACTGGCTCACCGACGTCCTCGGCGGCCTCGCCCTCGGCTGGGCCTGGTTCGCCGCCTGCGCGATCGCCTTCGGCGGCCGCCTCCTCAGCTTCGGCGCCTCCGCTCAGGCCGCGGGCCGCGGCGAGGCGGAAGCAGCGTCAGATGATTCTGCCTCAGCTGCCTCCCGTTCCCGCTCGTAGAACCTCACCCACTTGCGGACAGCGTTGTCGGAGACGCCGTACTTGCGGCCGACCCAGCAGTAGCTCGTCGCCTCAATCTCGGCGAGGAGTTGCTCGTAGGGCGGGCGGCTGACGCGCCTGATCCCTGGCTTCGGTTGGCCCCGTAGCTTCGCGCGGTCCCAACGGGTTCCGCATGAGTGCGAGCAATAGCGGTGATCCCGATATTTCGCCTGAAACTCTCTCCCGCATCGTTTGCAGCTGCGGATCTCCGGCTCTCGGCGGTTCTTGCGCCCGCAATGAGTGTCGAGCGTGGCAGCGCAGTTAGGGCAGACGATGCGTAGGTTCTCCAAGCGGTTGTCGTCGGGGACGCCGTTGATGTGATCCAGGATCAGCGACATGGTTCTGCCTCGCCAGTTTTCACCCTGTCCGCACATCTCGCAGGTGCGCTTCTTGAGCCCCTCTGAAAAGAGCCTTTTCTTGAGATTCGAGCGGGAGTAGGTGGAATCACGCACCAAGACCTGAGCCAGCGGAATCGGATCCGAAACAGGAAGGCGGTGTTCACCGCCATCGAAGTGTCCGGTGGGGATATTCCAAACGCCATCCACCCACTTACGAAGGACGGCATGATTCCCACCCGCTGGGCGCATCCCCAGACGTCTCAGGGCTTCTGAATAAGACCGCGATTCAGCGACAGCCTTCCGCGCTTCTGATTCCGTGTACCGAGGCATGGCTGCAACCTATCGTCTGCTGCGGACAGAAACTTGCACTCAGGCTCAGCAGTAGTCTCCACGCAGGCGATCCGGGGTGGTGTAGATGGCTTAGCACGCCTGGTTTTGGTCCAGGAAGGAGGGGTTCGAATCCTCTCCCCGGAGTGCTTACCGTTCGAGCCCTACTCCTCCGTCGCCCGCGCGACCTTGCCGCCTTTGGCGCCGGGCTCCATCGCCGGGCCGCGGGGGGAGGCGATGCCGAGGACTCGCATCGCCTTCAGGCCCAGTCCCAACTTCTCGCGGCCCTCGGTGGCGCTGACGTCGTGGCCGCAGAGCTCGCGGACGCGCTCGAGGCGGTAGCGGATGGTGTGGCGGTGGGTGAAGAGCTGTTTGGCGGTGGCGGCGACGTTGCCGTCGTTGTCGAGGTAGGCCTCGACGGTGGCGACGAGCTCGGTCTCGTACTGCTCGTCGTACTCGTTCAGCGGCTGGACCGTCTCCGCGTAGAAGCGTTCGAGCTCGGCCGGGTCCTCGCTCATCGCCGGCAGCAGCAGGCGGTAGGCGCCGGTGTCCTCGAAGGCGATCGTCGCCCGCCCCTCGGCCTCGCCGACGTTGACCGCGAGGTGCGCCTCGCTGCCCGCGCGGTAGAGGTCGACCGGGTCGGCGCAGCGGCGGCTGCGGCCGGTCGTCAGGTGGAACCCGGAGAGGCTGTCGTCGAGCTCGCGCGCGAGGCCGGCCGCCGCCCGGGCCAGCCGCTCGTCGTCCTCGGCGGGGACGATCGCGACGATCTCCGCCGCCTCGCCGCCGTCGCTCGTCGCCAGCGACCCGGGCGCCAGGGCGCGCAGCGCGCGCTGGGCCAGGACCAGGACGCGCTCTCGCCACTCGCCCGTCTGCGCCGCCCGCGGCGACGCCCGCAGGACGACGACGCCGGCGCCGCGGTCGAGGTCGGCACCGAGCTCGGAGGCCTGGGCGACGATGTCCCGGCGGTCGGTCACCTCGCGCCGCAGAACCGCCTTGACGAAGGCCCCGGCCGCCTCCTCGCTCTCCCACTCCGGCGAGCGTGAGCGCTCCAGCTCGAGCGCCAGCAGGGTCGTCACCATCCGCGCGATCACCGGGTCGGGCGCCGCCTTTGCCCGGTAGCGCAGCTCGCCGACAGCGGTGTCGGCGACCCGCAGCTCTACCGTCGTCACCCCCTCGCCGCCGGAGAGCAGCTTCTGCTCCTGGTCGGAGGAGGCGCCGGCGACGGCGAGCACGGCGCTGGAGCGGTCGATCAGGGCGACGCTGGCGTCGAGCAGGCGCGCCGCCGCGCGGGCGACCGCGGGCAGGCCCGCGCCCGACTCGACCGCGTCGGAGAGCGCCTCGAGCAGGTCCGCTCGCTCGGTGGATGCAGAGCCAGGCATCGAGCCATTATCCAGACGGCGAGCGGAATTCAGCTGCCGTTGATGAAGTTGACGATGTCCGTGTAGTAGTAGACGACCGCCAGCCCGATCACTACCCCGCCGATGATCAGCGCGGCGAGGACGAAGAGCGAGAGGAAACCCGCCGCCGCCTTCTCCCAGAGCCTGCCGTAGGCGCTCAGGGCCGGGCTGAGGATCAGGGTCACGAAGACCACGAGGCAGAGGGCGCCCGCGATCCCGTAGAGCAGGTACTGGTGACCGAGGTCGGTCAGCGCGTAGAGAGTCACTGCTCTGGATTTTGGCGCACTTGCGAGACGACCAGCCCGACGGCGGCGCTGAGCGAGAACGCCGCCGCCCCCAGCGCCCAGCCGGCGCTGACGTCGCTGAGGTAGTGAACCTCGAGATAGACGCGGGAGAGGCCGATGAGCGCGGTCGTCGCGAAGCCGGCGACGACGACCGCGGTCGCCCGTGCCATCCCCGGCCGCAGCCGCAGGATGATCGTGATCGCCAGCCAGAGGTAAAACACCGAGTGGGCGGCGTGGCTGCTCGGAAAGGAAGAGCCCGAGTCGGCGGCGAGCGGGTCGGGTGGACGGGGGCGGTCGACGGCGCCCTCGAGCACGTCGATCCCGGTCTGGGTGATCGCCATCCCGCCGACCAGGACCCAGAACTCGACCCAGCGGCGGCGCCAGGCGAGAAGGGCGGCGCAGATCGCCGCCGCCAGGCCGACGGCGAACGCCGACCCGAACCAGCTGAAGAGCTTGGCGACGCTGGTCAGGGCGCTCGTCTGGATGTGGCCGACGAGTTCCAACGCGGTTTCGTCGCCCGGCGTCGGCCCCGGGTCGCCGCCGATGATCACCGTGTAGGCGACGAGGACGAAGAGCGCCACCGCAAGCGTCGCCATCAACGAGGTGAATTCGAGCCCGAAGGTGCCGCCGGGGGTGACCCGGTCCCAGAGGAAGCGGAGCTCCCGCCGGCGGGCGAGGTCGACCATCCAGGCGGTCACCCGGTGGCCCCCCATCCAGCGCACGACCGCCTCGCGGTTCTCCTCGACCCGCAGCTTGCGAACGAGGAAGACGGTGCCGGCGGTGACGACGATCAGCGTCGCGAGCACGGCCGCACCGCGCGCCGCGTAGTGGCCGGCGCTCTCGATCGCGCTCGAGAAGAAGTAGCCGACGAGGATGTGCAGCGAGGCCCAGAGCCCGGTGCCGAGGATGCTGTAGGGGACGAAGCCGCGGTACCCCATCCCCGAGCTGCCGGCGATGAACGGCGCGAAGGCGCGGACGAGGCTGATCCAGCGACCGATGAAGATCGTCTTGCCGCCGTGGCGGCCGAAGTAGTCCTCGACTTTCTCGAAGCGCTCGTGGCTGATCCCGACCCGCGGGCCGTGTTTGATCACGAACTCGCGGCCGAGCCGGCGGCCGAGGAAGAAGCTCGTCGTGTCGCCGAGCCAGGCCGAGAACCAGGCGATCGCGATCAGCAGGTAGATGTCGATCGCGCCCTGGCCGGCGACCGCGCCGCCGAGCAGCATCACGGTCTCGCCGGGGACGACGAGGCCGACGAAGGCGCCGGTCTCGGCGAAGGCGAAGACCCCGACCAGCAGGTAGGTCCAGGCCCCGAGCGTGTTGGAGATTTCCTCCAGCAGGCCCTGCAGGTCGAGGTGGCCGAGCTGGCGGCTGATGAAGAAGTAGACGGCGCCGATCGCCAGCGCCGCGGCGGCGATTTTCAGGCGTTTGCGGTTCCCCCCGCTCCCGCCCTCCCCGGGCAGCTTCATGGCCCCAGTTTCGCGTGTCCGGCGGCGCAGACGATCGCTTCGGCGGCGTCGAGGCGCGCGGCGGCCGCCTCCGCGGCGGCGAGGTCGGGAAAGAGGCCGACGGCGGTGGGGCCGGAGCCGCTGAGGATCGCCTTCGGCGCTCCCGCCGCCCGCAGCGCCGCGAGCGCGTCGCCGACGTCCGGCCGCAGCGAGAGCGCCGCCGGCTCGAGGTCGTTGACGAGCAGGTCGGGATAGTCGAGCGGCGAGGCACCGGCACCGGCCGCCTCGCGCAGCCTGCCCGCCAGCTCGTCGAGCTCCTCGTCGCTGCGGCCGAGGCCGAGGTGGTCGGCCTCGGCGAAGACGTCGGCGGTGCTGAGACCGCCGCCGCCCGGGAGCAGGACCGCGGCGTGCTCGGCGGGCTCGGGCAGCGGCTCGAGCCTCTCTCCCACCCCCCGCACCAGGGCCAGCGACGGGCGCAGTTGGGACGGCACGTCGGCGCCGAGTTCGGCCGCCAGCTCGGGCAACTCGGCGACCTCGCCCGCCGCCAGCCGCAGGACCGCCGCCGCGTCGCCGCTGCCGCCGCCGAGGCCGGCGGCGACCGGGACCCGCTTCTCGATCTCGATCCGCAGCGGCTCGCGCTCCCAGCCGCGCTCGCGCAGTCCCGCCAGCGCCCTCGCGGCGAGATTCTCGCCCTCGACCCCGGGGCAGACGACCTCGTCGCGCTCGGCCGGCGTCACCGCGATCAGGTCGGCGAGGGCGAGCGGCTCGAACAGCGAGCAGAGCTCGTGCAGGCCGTCCTCGCGGGCGCGCCCCAGATAGAGGCAGAGGTTGAGCTTGGCCGGGGCGTGGAGCAGCATGAGTCAGGTTTCAATCAGGCAGCTTCGCGGAGAGGGCGGCGAATTGCTCCGGCGCCAGCGCCTCGGCGCGGGCGTCCTCCGGCAACCCGAGCTCGGCGAGGGCCTCGCGCGCCGGCCCGAGGCTCCCCGGCACGGCGTGCTCGAGCGAGCGGGCCAGGGACTTGCGGCGGTGGGCGAAGGCGGCGCGGATCAGCTTGCGCGTCTCGGCGTCTGCGCCGGGGCCGGTGCGCCGCAGGCGCAGGATCGCCGAGTCCACCCGCGGCCGCGGCTTGAACACCGCCGGGTCGACAGCCCGCAGCAGCTCGACCTCGCAGGCGAGCTGGGCGACCGCGCTCGGCGACCCGTAGGTGCGGCTGCCCGGCCCGGCGCGGAGGCGGTCGGCGATCTCCCGCTGCACCATCACCGTCCAGCGCCGCAGCGAGGGCAGCTCCTCGATCGTCCGCAGGATCAGCGGCGTCGCCACCGAGTAGGGCAGGTTGGCGACCATCGCGGTCGGGGCCGGGTCGAGTGCGGTCAGGTCGATCTTCATCGCGTCGCCCCAGTGCAACTGGACGTTGGGCAGCGCCGCGACCCGCGCCAGCGCCCGCTCCAGGCCGCGGTCGATCTCAACCGTGTGCAGGTGGGCCGCGGCGGCGGCCAGGCGCTCGCTCAGCACCCCTTCCCCCGCCCCGACCTCGAGCACCACGTCCCCGGACCCGAGCTCGGCGTCGCGGACGATCGCGTCGAGCAGGTTCGGGTCGGCGAGGAAGTTCTGCCCGAGCCGGACCATCAGACCATCTCACTACCAGCCGAACAGCGCCGCGGCGTTGGCCTCGACCGTGCGCTCTAGCTCCTCGTAGGGGACGCCGCGAACCGCCGCGATCTCCTTCGCCGTCTCGACCACGAAGGCAGGCTGGTTGCGCTTGCCGCGCATCGGCTGCGGCGCCAGGTAGGGGGCGTCGGTCTCGACCAGGATCCTCTCCTCCGGCACCTTCGCCGCGGCGAACAGCAGCTCCTTGGCGCTCGGATAGGTGGCGTTGCCGGCGAACGAGCAGTACCAGCCGCGCTCGGCGGCGTCGCCGACCCGGTGGGGAGCCGAGAAGCAGTGGAGGATCACCGGGGCCTCGCCGGCCCGCTCGTCGAGGGTGGCGAAGATCTCGTCGGTCGCGGCGGTCTCGCCCTCGGGGTCGCGGGCGTGGATCACGATCGGCAGGCCGAGTTCCCGGGCGATCTCGATCTGCGCCGCGAAGGCCCGCCGCTGGTCCTCCGGCGCGGCGGTGTCGCGGTAGAAGTCGAGCCCGGTCTCGCCGATCGCCCGCACCTTCTCGTGGGCGCCGAAGCGCCGGATTTCCTCCGCCGCCTCGGCGTCGAAGCCGGTCGCGTCGTTGGGATGCCGCCCGACCGAGGCGTAGACCGCCTCGTGCCGCTCGGCGCTCGCCACCGCGACCGGGTTCGACTCCACCCCCATCCCGATCGTCAGCATCCTCGTCACCCCCGCCTCGAGGGCCGCTGCGACCAGCTCCTCCTCGCCGCCGTCGCAGAGGAACAGGTGGGTGTGGGAGTCGATCATCGGACGGGTCAGCCTATCCTTCGCCCGATGCCGGATCCCGCCGACTACTACCGCGAGATCTACCTCCGCGGCCTCGGCGGCGAGACGCCCGCGATCCCGGTCGCCGTCGCCGAGCTCGAGCAACAGGCGCGGGCGGCGATGGACCCCAGGGCCGCCAACTACGTCTGGGCCGGAGCCGGGACCGAGGACACGATCGACGCCAACGCCGAGGCCTTCCGGCGCCGGCGGATCGTGCCGCGGATGCTGCGCGACGTCAGCGAGCGCGACCTCTCGACCACCGTGCTCGGCACGACGATGCCGGCGCCGCTGCTGCTGGCGCCGATTGGGGTCCAGAAGGTCGTCCACGACGAGGGCGAGCTGGCGACCGCCCGCGCCGCCGCCGCGGTCGGGGTGCCGATGATCGCCTCGACGGCCGCCCACTTCTCGCTGGAGGAGATCGCCGAGGCGGGCGGCGACGCTCCGCACTGGTTCCAGCTCTACTGGCCCAACGACCCGGCGCTGGCGCGCAGCATGGTCGAGCGCGCCGAGCGGGCCGGCTACGGCGCGATCGTCCTCACCGTCGACACCTTCGTCCCCGGCTGGAAGCCACGCGACCTGCAGCAGGCATGGCTGCCGTTCCTCAACGGGATGGGCGTCGCCAACTACTTCCAGGACCCGGTCTTCCGCGCCGCGCTCGAGAAACCGCCGGAGGAGGACGTCGGCGCCGCGACCGGCCACTTCCTCGGCATCCAGGCCAACCCCTCGCTCAACTGGGACGACCTCTCGCAGCTGCGCGAGATGACCTCGCTGCCCATCCTCGTCAAGGGGATCCAGCACCCCGAGGACGCGCGCGAGGCGGCGCGGCGCGGAATCGACGGAATCGTCGTCTCCAACCACGGCGGCCGCCAGGTCGACGGCGCGATCGGCTCGCTCGATGCCCTGCCGGCGATCGCCGCGGCGGTCGGTGATCAGGATCTCGCGATCCTCTTCGACAGCGGCATCCGCGGCGGCGCCGACGTCCTCAAGGCCCTCGCCCTCGGCGCCGACGCCGTCTGCCTCGGCCGCCCCTACGTCTGGGGCCTGGCCCTCGACGGCCAGGCGGGCGTCGAAACGGTGCTGAAGATGGTCCTCGCCGAGCTCGACCTGACGATGGCGCTCTGCGGCCTCACCCGGCTTGACGAGATCGGGCCGGAGCTACTGAGCTCGTAATCAGTGGGAGTTCTGGTCGTCACAGCGACCAGAACTCCCACCGCTATTCGATCTTCGGGAAGAGCGGCGGCACCCGTTCGACCTTCTGACCGCCCTCACGCGAGCCGAGCTCGGCCAGCATGCGCCCCTCTTCGCCGAGCGCGGCGAGCAGCGTCTCGCTCGTCTGCGGCAGGTAGGGGACGAGCAGCAGCGTCACGACCCGCAGGCCCTCGACCAGGTTGTAGAGGACTTCGTCGAGGCGCTCGGGGTCGGCCTCGTCCTTGGCCAGGACCCACGGCTGGGTCTCCTCGACGTAGCGGTTGAGGCGCCGGACCAGGACCCAGACGGCGTCCAGCGCCTGGCTCAGCTCGGCCCGGTCGAGCAGCTCGCTGAAGCGTTCCAGCACGCCTTCGAAGTCCTCGGCGAGGACGGCGTCGACCTGCCCGAGCGGGACGGTGCCATCGCGGTAACGCTCCACCATTGCCAGCACCCGGCTGGCGAGGTTGCCGTAGTCGTTTGCGAGCTCGGTCTCGTAGCGCTGCTCGAAGCCGGCGGTGGAGATCGCGCCGTCCTGGCCGAAGCTGACCTCGCGGAAGAGGTAGAAGCGCAGCGCGTCGGCGCCGAAGCGCTCGATCACCGCGAAGGGGTCGAGGACGTTGCCGAGGCTCTTCGACATCTTTTTCTCGCCCATCAGCAGGTAGCCGTAGATCACCATCCGCCGCGGCGGCTCGAGGTCGGCGGCGAGGCAGAGCGCAGGCCAGATCACCGCGTGGAACTTGAGGATGTCCTTGGCCATCGTGTGCAGGTCGGCGGGCCAGAAGCGATCGGTCAGGTCCTCGCCCTCGCGGGCGAAGCCGAGTGCGGTGACGTAGTTGAGGAGGGCGTCGAACCAGACGTACATCCGCTGGTCGGGGTCCCAGGGCAGCGGCAGCCCCCACTTCAGGTTCGGCCGCGAGAGCGAGACGTCTTCGAGCCCGCCCTTGATGAAGGAGAGCGCCTCGTTGCGACGGAACTCGGGCACGACGAAGTCCGGCCGCTCCTCATACAGGCCTTCGAGCTGGCCCTGGAAGGCGGAGAGCTTGAAGAAGTAGTTCTCCTCGCGTTCCTTCTGCAGCGGGATCTCGTGGATCGGGCAGGTATTGCCCGGCCCCAGCTCGCGTTCGGTTTTGAAGTCGGCGCAACGCGGGCAGTACCAGCCTTCGTAGACCCCTTTGGTCACCCAGCCGTTGTCGTGGACCCGCTGCATGATCTCCGCGACCCGCTCGGTGTGCCGCGGGTCGGAGGTGCGGATGAAGAAGTCGTTGCTGGCGCCGATCACCGGCATCATCGCTTCGAACTTGGCCGAGTTCGTGTCGGCGAGCTCCTGCGGCGTCACCCCCGCCTTCTTCGCCGCGTTCTCGACCGGCTCGCCGTGCTCGTCGGTGCCGGTGAGGAAGAAGACGTCATCGCCCCGCTGTCGATGGTGCCGCGCCAGCACGTCGGCAGCCATCGTCGCGTAGGCATGTCCGAGGTGCGGCTCGGCGTTGACATAGAAGATCGGGGTGGTGATGAAGAAATTGTTTGGCGCCATTGCTCTCGGCGACGACCCTAGCTGACCCCCTGCGCTTTCCGACCTTCTACCCACAGCCCCACCAACAGACCAAAAGACAAGCGACCCTCGGCGGCGCTGCAACGCCGACCGAGGGTCTAACCACAGGAGGAGACTCTCCGTATGGCTACCGATCAACGTATCTCCCTGGACCACGTCAAGGCCATCGTCGACCAGGCCGTCGCGGCTGGGCTGGCGCAACCGCCCGCCAGCGACGCGGACGCCTACAGCTTCTCGCCTGTGCTGAAGGCGAAGCTGGGCGAGCTGGGCGTCGACACCATCGCCGGACTGACCGTCGATCAGGCCGTGGAGGTCGCGGTCTTCATCGGGCAGCAGGGAACGCCCTAGCCCAGAACGACAAAAGCCCCCCAGGCCGTAGGTTGACCTGGGGGGCTTCTCTTTGAAGGGGCGCTGGCGCTCAGGCGAAGCGCGCCTGACCGATGGCCGCGCCGCCAAGTTCCTGATTCCATTCCGCGACGACCGAGTTGGGTGGCAGCTTCACCGTGCGCGGGTTCTTGAACTCCACGTCCGGCGACCGGGCGCCGTTGTACTTCGCCAGCCGCCCGCCTAGACGTTTGGCGCCGAGGTACTTGGCCGCGACCTTCTCGTAGGTCGACCCTTTCGGTGCCGTCACCGTGTGGGCGCGGTCGGCCGCCTGGCGAGGCTTCAGCCGCTTGATCCGGTCATCCTCCTCGGGAACCATGAGGTTGATCGTCACCGCTTGGCGGACGCGGGCGTCGTCGCCGTCGCGCCGGGTGTAGGCGCCCCATTCCAGACCCTCGATCACCCAGCGCAAGTCGGGTCGACGCGAGAGGTTGTAGGGCACGTCACCCAGCAGGGTCAGCAGGGGCGGCTTCCTATCGTCCCCGGTCATGCCCCCCATGACGATGAGGGCCTGAATGTCGCTCTCGACCGATTGGCTTGGCCACCCGTCGATCAGGACGGGGATGGAGAGGCGCATCGGTTCCGGCGTCCCGCGCCAGGCCGTCAGTGGCCGACGGCGCGGGCGGCTCACGACCTCCCAGCCGCCGACGCCGCCCGACGGGACTGCCGGTCCGTCACCCAAGCGGGCGAGGAAGCGCAGACCGAGGCGGCCTTGCGCCCGCAATTCGATGTGATCGGTAGGGGTCACTGACTACCTCCTGTTGGACCTGCCGCGCGCGACGCGCTCGACGGTGCGGGTGACGACCTGGCCGTCCAGCTCCACGTAGTTGTGGAGGACGATGTCGGCGCCCCCTTCGCCGCCAGCCCCGGCCAGGGCAGCACCCAGGCGGGGAAGCGGGTCGACGCGGGCGCCCTTGGGCAGGCTGAGAACCTCGGGTCCGGCATCGCCGACCAGGACGCGGCCAGCCGAGCGGAGGATTCCACCGTTGGCAAGGTGCGGGATCGGGTCGTTCGGCAGGCTGATATCCGGGCCGAGCGGGACCGGAATCGAATTCGGGATCGCGTCGTTCAGGAACCCAATCGCCGAGTTGGCGATGGCCTTCCCGAGGTCGGACGCGAAGCCGAGGCCAGAGCCGACGGCGGCAACGAAGCCACGGGCCAGGGAGGTCCACAGCGACTTGCCTGCCGCGACCATCCGAGGCGCCAGGCCGGTGATCGTTCCGACGATCTTCCCGGCCGCGCCCTTGATCGCAGATAGGGCGGACCCGGCGAACTCGCCGAATGCACCCCCGGCCATCTTCAGCGCACCGGGCAGCTTGCGGAGCAAGATGCCAATCGGGGTGAAGCGAAGCCACAGCTTCAGCAGCGTCCCCGACACGAACAGGAACCCTCGGCCGACTAGACGGATCGGCGCCGCCAGAAGCCACGCGGCGCCTTTGACGATGTTCATTCCCTCGCCCAGCTTGCTCGAGGCGCTGATGGCCTTCAGGATCGGGCCGCCGAAGACGAACCCGAGGACCAGGCCGAGGCCCTGAAACAGGGTCTTGAACGGCGCCATGACCTTGCCGACGGCGCCGAGGACGACCATGAAGCCCTTAAGGACCGGCACGGCGACCTTCAGCGCGCCGATGATCGACGCGGCGACCCCCATCCCGAACCCTTTGAGCAGTGGCCAGAGGACGTTCTCCCACAGCGGCTGCGCGGGCTTGATCGCGGCGACGAAGTCCTGAACGCCGGACTTGATCGACTGGAAGACGCCGGGCAGCTTCTCCATCGCGCCCTTCAACCAGGACTGAATGCCGGGCAGGGCACCGTTCAGGGCGGGCAGCACGTCGCTCCTGAGCCAGTTGAAAATAGGCTTGGTCAGCTTCCCGAGCATCTGGACGGTGTTGTCCTTGAGCGTCGAAAGCTGGCCGTTGAAGGTCTTGGCCTGTTCCCGCGACATGCCGCCGAAGTCGCGGCGCATCCCGGCGCGGATCGCCTTGAACCCCTTGTCGAAGGTGACGGCGCCCCTGCGCAGTTCGTCTTGGAGCTGGTCGTTCGACAGACCCAGCCCCTTCTTCAGGTAGTCCTGGGTCGGGATGCCCAGCTCCTGAAGCTGCATCAGCTCCTCGGTCTGAATCCGGCCCTTGGCCTTCATCTGGCCGAGGGCCATGACCATCCGTTCAATCTCGGCGGCGCCCCCACCGAGGCCAGCGGCAGTGTCGCCGACCTCCTGAAGAATCTTCTTCGATTCCTTGGCGGCGAACCCGAAGGCCAGGAAGCGACGAGCGCCGCTGACCAGGTCGGGAAACTCGAACGGCGTCTTCGCCGCGACGGCGTACAGTTCGGACAGGTACTTGCGGGCCTTTCGCGTCGACCCGAGGAAGCCCGTAAAGGCGACGGTGTTCTGCTCCATCGTCGCGTTGAACTTCAGGCCGGTGTAGGTGGCAAAGGCGCCGACGGCACCGGCGAAGCCACCCGCGTAGAGGGCGGCCGTTTTGGTCGCGCGGCCGATCCCGTAGAGGACCGGCGTGACGCGCTTCCCCGCCCGCTCGAAGGCGCCCATGTGGCGCCCCGAACGCTGGGCAGCGTCCCCAATGTCGTCGACGCCTGCCGCGACTGCTTTGGCCTCGGCGGCGACGATGCGCCCGCCCTGGAGGCGAACGCGAATGTCGACGTTCTCGTCAGTCAACGAAGTCGACCCCCTCCTGAGTCACCCACTTGTCGATGGCCTCGACGTGGCTGGCCACGGCGAGCTGCACCGACGGGGCGCTTCCGAATAGCGCCGCGATGCAGTCGGCCGGGGTCGCGCCGTCGGGCACGTCCAGACCGAGGGCGTCGGCGGCGGCCTGGTCAAACCGCAGCTCGGCGTCGAGGCCGAGGTCTGCTGCCAGGCTGGTGACGGTCCCGTCGCCCGGATCGCCCATCAGCGCATCGACGGCGCTGGCGAGGATCGCCTTGTGGGCGGCGTGGACCGCGCTCCTGTTCGACCCGGCTGCAAGTAGCTGGGCCGTCGCCCTTCTGCTCGGGGCGTGGTAGCGAACGTGTAGGCCGGGCCAGTGGGGGACCGGCAGAGTGAGGGTCCGGGGCGGCCTAGCCACCCTGGGGGGCGTCGGCAAGCTGCGACCGGCGCCAGCGCAGGAACCGCTCCTCGGGGACCGGGACGTTCATGCCCTTGCGGTCTTCAAGGAAGCGTTCGACCACCGCTTTGGCTTCGATCACTGCACCTTCCAGAACGGGGATCGACTGGCCGTCGATCAACTGAGCCGGGCTGATCAGGGCCTGACCGGACTCGCGGCAGCTCTGGTAAGCGTCGAAGCCAGCCAGGAACGCCTCGGCACCCTTGACGAGCGCGTCGACGGCAGCCTTGGCGTCAGCGTCCAGCTCAGTCACCAGTTCGTCGAGGTTGTCGTTGACGAACGCCTCGTATTCAGCGCGGCGCCGTTCGGCGGCCTGCCCCGCCGCGATGGCCTGCTCCTGCCGGGGCGCGTTGGATGCGGCCGTGGCGTCAGCGAGGGCGCCCTCGGCTGCCTTAACGTCCGCGTCGTCGGCGTCGCCAAGCTCGCGCCGGGACAACGTGTCCTGCACGGCCGCTTCGGCGCTGATGAGGTCGTCCTGGGAGGCGCGATGGTCGGCGTCCACCTGTTCGACGCGGGCGTACTGGTCGACCCATGCCTGGTGAAGCTCGGCGGCGCGCTTGCCTGCGGGCGTCGAAGGTTTCAGGATGGGGAAGTTGGTCGGGGTCATTGCGGGTTGCATCAGCTCTCCTCGGGGGGTGGTCTGGTCGGTCTGGTCGGGGTGAACGGCGTGGTCGATTGGTCGATTTGGTCGAAGCCGTCCGCGTGGGGTCCGAGGTCGACCAGGCCCTCGGACCCCCGCGATTAAGCGGACGGTTGTGGCCGCGCCGTCCCAAGGCATCGCGCCAAGGAGGTTGCGGCCGTGCTTGCCTGCCGCCGACCAGTTCGTCGGGGACGACAGGGCAAGATGCGGGGCGCTGTGGCCCGGAAGATGGCTAGGAACGGGTGAGGGGCACCCCCCCATCCCGTACATAGAAAAATCAGCCCCCCTCGCGGCGTCGTTCCCCAGCGGAGGGGGTTGCCCCCCACCCCTAGCTAGGGGCGATGGCGGCGTGAAGGCGACGGGCGCGCTCGGCGTAGCTGAGTCCGAACGCCTGGTCGCCCCCGATGTGGTGGGCGTAGCGCTCGACGCCCCTGGTCTCGTCGGTGGACTGCGACCAGTTCCTCAGAACATGGGTCTGGCCCAGCCAGGGGCTTCGACCGAGGGTGGCTTGGATCGCCGCCAGGTCGTGGCCGACTGGCGCATCGGATCGGCGGCGTCGTTTCCAGACCTCTGCGAGGAAGTCGTGCGCGGGACCGCTGGCCCGTAGGACCCACAGCCAACTGTTCAGTTCGTAGGGCAGCATCGGGTGGTGGGCGAAGCCCTGGAAGGCGTGCGGGGGAAGGCAGTCGGCCAGGTCGGGGGCACCGGGAAGGAAGGCAGCGTCGCCGTCGATCCAGACGGAGAGCTCGTTCGTCCGCAGGGCGTCGCGCAGGGCGTCGACCTTGGCCCAGTGGGGTGCAAGACCTTCGGGCTGGACGGCCTCGACCACGTCGTACCCGTGGGTGGCGGCGTAGCGCTCCACCGTCGGCAGAGCGACAGATCGCAGCGGCGCGGCGTCGCCCGCGTAAGACGTGATGATCGTCTTGGAGGTCGGCGGCCGGTGCTTGTCGACGGCGCGCTGGACGGCGGCGATGACGGCGCCGTGTCCCAGCTCATCGTTCGGCCACCCTCCGGATTCGACAATCGCGTCGAAGGCTTCGCCAGCAGCGCCGGGCAGTGGCCAGGTCGGGTCGGCGATACCGGCCTCGACCTTGATGGCGCCGATCACGCAGTGGCTGACGGCCGAGGGGTCGCAGGCGTTCACCTGCACGCCATCCTCGTCCAGACCACCGCCTTGGCCTATGTCGCCCCGGCGCGTATCAGCGTCCCCGTGCCAGCGACCAGGATCGCTGAGGCGACGATGGACGCGGGCCAGGAGGTCAGCGGTGGTCGCGGTCACGGGCGGCCTACCTTTCGCGAGGTTGCTCCACCGCCCCGCCCCCTAGCGACCTAACCAGGGCCGCATCATCGGGGCGGGGCGCACCTACCCAATAGGAGGAGGCACATGGCTGGCCTCCCGTTCTTCAACCCCGAGTGGGGCGAAGCTGATCTGCTGGCGGCGGTGTGAACCTCGGCGGTGCGAGGGATCGCCAGCAGGAAGATCGCGTGTGCAGGGGGCAGCCCCGCCCCAGCCCGGCAGCTTGACCACCCCCTGATCCTCGCGGCGCCTAGTGGCCCTTGAAGATCATCGCGGCGGGTGCCACGGACGACTCTACGGTCATCTTCATCTGCCTCACCCCCTCTCCCCAGTCGGCCCACCAGCGCGGATCGCCAGAGGGAGAGGAGGGAATGCTAAAGACGCCTAGAGCATCCTGCGATTTCTGACCCGCCTGTTTTTGCTGAGTACCCAGCCGTACCGAGGTCGGCGCCACCCCTTATGCTCCGAAAGCTGCTGAGTAGCCGGGTTTCGTCTAGCGAAAGAGGAGAGTGGGATGGTCCCCAAATCAGCCGAGCGTCATAGAGACCAGCGCAAGAAAAAGAAGGCCGCGAGGAAGAAGCGGAAGCGGATCGAGGAAGTGGTGCAGTTCGCCCTCTCCCACTGGATTCGGCTGGAAATCCTGATCCTCTTGAACGAAGCGGCCTACACGACTTCCGAGGTCTCCGAACTGACGGGAATCGAAGTCAAGAAAGTGTCGAACCACATGCTGGAGATGCTGGACGACGGGTCTGTTGAGGTCGCCAAACAGCGGCAGATCAAGGGAACGATGATCCGCTGGTACCGGGCGGTCGAAGTGCCCGAATACACGAAGGAGCAAGCTGAAGCCCTGAGCGAATTTGACTTGCAGATGATCGCCGGGGTGATCGTCCAGTCGGGGACCGCCGAGCTGATGGCAGCGCTCCACAAAGGGCACCTGGCCACGCCTCGATCGATTCTCTCCTGGGACCTATATGACCTTGACGAACGGGGACGCGACGACGTAGAGGACGCCAGCACCGCGTACCTGGAGCGGCTGCGGGAGATTCAGTGTGAATCCTTGGCCCGCGTGGTGAAGTCGAAGGAGAAGACGACTTCGATGATCGTCAACCTCGCCGCGTTCAGGCGGGCGCGGAAGATTCGCGTTCCGCTTTCCCGGTCAGCCTGAGCCGTCCTGCGAAATCTGATTGACGCGAACCTTAAGCGCCAATATTTTCGTACCAGTCAGCGTCGATCTTGGCGCTTCACCTCGGCGCTGTTCTCCCCGAGTCCGGGGGCGGGGGGGATCACCATCATCCCGTTAGGGAACCCCGCCCTCGGTTCGATTTCCCAACATGACTTCCTCCACAACCACCCCACCCAAGTCCCTCGGCGCCTCGGCGGCACGCCTCCAGATCGTCACTCGCCGTTGGCCGAATACGCGAGGGGCACCATGACGACACCGGGGGTCGACGAGTTCGATTGGGAGCGCGTCGTCCCCCGGATCGTCAACCCAACCAAGATCGCGATCATCAACCTCTTGCGCCGGGAGCGGCGGCCCTTGTCGGCCGCGAAGATGCGGCGCCTGACTACCGAGGTTGAAGTCACCCAAGCGCAGATGAATTACCACTGCGACACGTTGCTAAAAGCGGAAGTGCTGGAAGAAGTGAGCGCCCCACCGACCGCCGCAGCAAACGAGCGTTTCTTTTGCCTAGCCCCCCAGGAGTAGATGCCCTCCCTGATTCGCCTGCCGCCGCCCCCGACGCGCTCTCCACGGTCGCTGCCGTTCCCCGGCCTCGATGCCTTCGGTGAAGGCGAGCTAGTGGACCTAGACGACCGCACTGCCCACATATTGCGAATGCGCACCGGGATGATCGACGGAAAGCCACACTCGCTGAGGGAGGTCGGGGAGGAGCTGGGGATCAAGCAGGAGCGGGTCAGGCAGCTTCAGAACCAGGGGCTGCTGCTGATCCGCCAGGTTCGGGAAGTCCAGCGGCACCTTCGGCGCGAGCCGGCGATTCAAGCCTTCTACCGCTGGAGGACTCCCTAGACCCAGACCTAGCGGGCGTCGCGGTCGCTGACTGGTCGTCTGCGGCGCTCGCTAGGTGTGCGTTGTCGGGTCAGGCAGGAATGCGCCAGACGGTCCCCCGGTAGGGGGTGCCGGGCGTGTCGATTAGGCAATCCCCCGCGAAGCCCTCGAGCAAGGCGGCCGGATCGGCACAATGGCGGCTGCCCACCGGGCCGCGACGGTGCCGGTAAAACGCGGCATCGCTCGCGAAGTGACGCCCGCAGCCGCGACAGTGTGACTTGCAGGACTTCGCCTCAAACTGCACTGTGGCCGCCCCTCGGCGACGGGTGGCGGATTACCTCAGTCGGTACCGCTTCCACCGTGGACATCGGGTTAGAGGGCGGCGCGAGCCGAGGCGCCAGCGGTGACGGCGGCGCGCAGCTCGCGGCGCAGGGCGTCGCGGATCAGATCGGACACGGAAATGCCGCGCGCGGCGACGTACTCCTCGACCAGCTCGGCCTCATGGGTCGGGAACCGACCACCTAGCACCTTGGACATATCGAACCTCCAGAAATCGTTAACGCTCGCGGCAAAAGAAACGCCCCGCATCGGGGGCGTCGGCGGAAGCCTCGGCGGCTTCAGGCGTACATCTACGAATGACAATCGAAGTCTAGCTGTGCGAACTGACGGGATTCCGACAGTTTCTTGCTCTCCTAGTTAGTTAACACCTAGCCCGCTGTCTTATACACAGACAGTCGTGTATAGAACCAGTAGTCCAAGACCTCTGTTAACAGCCAGTAATGTAGAAGTACAACAGTCTTGTACTAGGAGTAGCCATAGGTCCGCGTCCCCGCGCGAGCGTACCGCTCCGAACTGACGGGATTTGGCCGGTTTCGCTTGACATTGAAACGTCAAGTTGCCTCTGATATCTGACGGCCTGTCCCCCCGCTCGGGTGTGTTGACCCTCGGGAACCATTTCAGGGCGCGAGGAGCCCGCATAGCGCGGTCTCCCGCGACATAGCCGGGGGCACCGAGACTGTCAGAATCCCGTCAGTTCGGGTGGGTACCTTCGCCGCTGTGACGACTGCAACAACTGACGCCCCGGCACCGGAGAAGACTGGCGCCGACGCTGCCCTAGAGGTCGTCCTGGCCTTCTCGACGCTGGACGCTTACCGCGCGATGGGCGCCGAACTGGACAAGGTCCGGGCGAAGCTGAAGCTGCCAACGTGGTCGACGCCGACGGAAGTAATCGCGGCGGCGCTACAGCAGGCCGCGACGTAGGGGGCGCGGACCGGCTGGGAAGCAATCCCGCACAGGCTGTGCTACATTTCCGCCCATGATGAACGACGGACGAGACCTGGCCAGCGGAGGCGAGCTGTCGCGCAGGCTGCGGAAGCCGCGCCGGACGATCTACGGCTGGATTGAACGGGATGACTTCCCCAAACCAGTCACTAAGCACGGCGGCGTCCGGCTTTGGGACATCGACGAAGTGCGCCAGTGGCGCGACCGCACTGCTGCCACCCGGAAACCAGGGAGGCCGCGCGCATGAAGTACGCGATCCTCTACGCGGCGAAATCGACCGCCGACAAGAACGCCTCGATCCCAACCCAGCTTCGCCAGGGCCGCGAACTCGCCGAGGCAGACAGCTTCAGCGTCGCAGGCGAATACAAGGACGAGAACAAGTCCGCTTTCACGGGGGACCGTGGCGACGAACTGGTCAAGGCGAAGGCACACGCCGAGCAGCTAGTCGGTGAAGGTCACGAAGTGACCCTGATCGTCCAGCACAGCGACCGGCTGGCGCGCGGCGACGGGGTGCAGGCGGCGCACCTGGTCGAGTACGCCCTGTGGGCGATCAAGTCCGGGGTAAAAATCGTGTCGAAGCAGGACGCGCACACCTTCGCCGACCTGCTGTATGCCGTTGTGACGGGCCAGCGGAACCACGAGGACAGCGCCCGCAAGTCGCAGGCGACCAAGGACGGGATTGAACGTCGGGCGGTAGAGAGGGGGCTTGCCGTCGGCGGTCGTCGGCGGTTCGGGTACCGCTGGGCCGACGATAGGTCTGGAATGCTGATCCCCGTCCCCCACGAGGCGGAGGTCGTCGACCTCCGCATGTACCGCGCCACGCTGGCAGGGGTGTCAGGTCTCCAGATCGCGCGCGAACTTGAAGCCGACGGCGTCAAGACCGTGAAGGGTGGCCGCTGGCACGCCGGGACGATCTCGCAGATTCTGCGGAACCCCCTCTACAAAGGGATGGTCCGCCACCAGGGCGAGGTCTATCCGGGGAAGCACGAGCCAATCGTCGACCCCGAGATTTGGGACGCGGTCGCGGCGCTGTTGTCCTCGCGTCGCAAGTCAAAGGGCAAGGGTCGCGGGCGTCCGCCTGCCACCGGCCACCACCTGTTCAGGAAAGGGATGCTGCGCTGCATCTGCGGCGGCGCGATGGTCACGCGCACCGACCGCCGCACCTTGGCCGACGGCAGCGAAGCCATGTACGAGTACTACGAGTGTTACAACCACCATTGCGACCCGGCGTCTTGCCCAGTGACGAAGTTGCGGCGGGAGGCCGTCGACCCCAAGGTCTACGCCTACTTTGAGCGCGTCGGCGTCGACGTGGAAGCGACCCGCGCCGAGATGGAAACCGCCCAGACTGCCCACGTCAGCGAAGTCCGGGCGCTGCGCGGGCAGGCCGATCAGGAAGCCCAGAAAGCGCGTGAGGGACTTGAGCGCGTCAAGCGCGATTACATCGACGGCAGGATCGACGCCGAGAACTGGAATGACATTCGCGGCGACCTGACTGGCGGTCTCGAAGCGGCCGAAGCGCAGGTTGCCCGCTTCGACCAGCAGCTCGCAGACGTTGAGGCTGGCGGCGCCACCCGTGACCTGGAAGCCGAGGTCGTCGAGAAGCTGACCGCGATCCGCGCCGCCGTCGCCGGGGAGGTACAGGACGCTGAAGGCGTTGACGCGGCACGTGCGGCCCTCCAGCGGCTATTCGAGGGGTTCACCCTTCGCCACCCCGCCCTAGGCCAGCGTGTGCCCGCAGAGCTGGCCTGGTCAGGCCCGGACGATTTCGTCCTTGAGCCGACCCTGCGAGAGGGCGTAATCCCATCCCCCGAACCGCTCTACAGCGCCAAAAACAATTTCAACGTAGCGGTGGTGACGTAGAAAGTTTTTGGATTCATTCTCAGTTTGAAGCTATCGGAGCGCGCAACCGAAGAAAATTGAACGGCGGCAGCTACGGTCGCAATTGACGCAGAGTGGCCTGGGCCCGAGAAACAACTTCGCGGAGTCGCGCCCCGTCAGGCGTCGGCACATGCTCGATAGCTATCCCGTCTGAAACAGCCGCCGACGGCATCTTGTGATTGAGAGCATCGGCTGCGACGTAGACCTCGCTCAAGACCTCGCGAGCCTCGCTAGACCGAGCACTGATGACGTTCCGATTTGCAGCGTAGGCAGCCGTGGGTAGAAAAAACTTGTAGCCGTAAAAGCCGGCATCAAGAGCCTCGGTAAGCCTGGAATGGATCGTGGCGAGCTCGTCAAGGAGGTCATCGATGGCCGCGGCGAATTGAAGGTCAGATGAATTGTCCCCTGCCTCATGATTAGGATCGCCTCGCTCGACGTGCGGGTCCACCTTCTTAGCGACCTGCCTCCAAAATCGGTCGCTGTTCCAGAATGCACCGATGACCAGCACCAAGAGAAGCATCCCGGCGATGGAAAAAAGAACGATCTGTGCCGTCGCGCCATTGAGGGTGAGTCCCAGCGCCAGCGATAGGACCAACAGAAAAAGCTCGGTTGCGAGTGCCTTCAGATTCAAAGTTCCACTGCGTTCAGGAAGTCACCGTCGCGCCTCGCGCCCCGTCAGCGCCTTGTAGAGGTCGTTCGCCCTCGTCCCGGTGAGGGCGGCGACGACGCTCGCCGCGGCGCGCGGGCGGGCGCCGGACTGGACCAGGTGCCGCAGGGCGTCGACGGCGAAGCCGACGTCTTTGTCGTGCTCGGAGGAGGCGGCGGGGCCGATGACGAGGACGATCTCGCCTTTGGTGTCGCTGCGGAAGCGGCGGGCCAGCTCGGCCAGGGTGCCGCGGGCGACCTCCTCGTGGACCTTGGTCAGCTCGCGGCAGACGGCGGCCTCGCGGTCGGGCGCGAGCGAGGCGAGCGCCGCCAGGGACTCGCCGACCCGGCGCGGCGACTCGAAGGCGATCACGGTCTCGGCCGAGCGCAGGACGCGCTCCATCTCCCCCGCCCGGCGCGGCATGAAGCCCTCGAAGCGCCAGCGGTCGGTCGGCAGGCCGGAGGCGACGAGCGCCACCGGGACCACCGACGGGCCGGGCAGGACGACGACCTCGAGCGCGCGGTCGATGCAGCGGCGGATCAGCTTGAAGCCGGGATCGGAGATCGCCGGCATCCCGGCGTCGGAGACGAGGGCGACGACGTCGCCGCGTTCGATCCGCTGCGAGAGCTCGACGGCGCGGGCGCTTTCGTTGCCCTCGTGAAACGAGACCAGCCGCGGCGCCGGCCGGATTCGCAGCTTCTCGAGCAGGGAGCCGGTGCGGCGGGTGTCCTCGCAGGCGATGAAGTCGGCGCCGACCAGCGCCTCGCGGGCCCGCGGGGTGAGGTCGTCGACGTTGCCGATCGGCGTCGGGCAGACGTAGAGGCAGCCCGCCATCAGCCGGCCGCGGCGAGCTCGTTGCGGGCCATCGCGGCGGCGCCGATCATCCCGGCGTCGTTGCCGAGCGTCGCCTCGAGGATCGGCGTCTCGCTCATCGGCCGCAGCGCCCGTTCGCGCACCTCGCGCCGGGCCGGGTCGAGCAGCAGGTCGCCGGCGGCGATCACCCCGCCCCCGACGACGATCGCGTTCGGCTGGAAGATGTTGGCGAGGCTGGCGCAGGCGACCCCGAGGCGGCTGCCGATCAGGTCGAAGACGCCGATCGCGGTCTCGTCGCCGTCGAGCGCGGCTCCGGTCACCGCGTGGCCGTCGACCTCTTTGCCCTCTGCGAGCAGCTTCCCCAGGGCGGAGTCGGGGGAGCTTTCGGCGATGGCGCGACCCTCCCGGCCGAGCGCGGTCCCGGAGGCGAGCGACTCGACGCAGCCGTGGTTGGGGCAGTTGCCCTGGCAGGGCGGCCCGTCGGCCTGGATGACGATGTGGCCGAGCTCGGCGCCGGCGCCGGTCGAGCCGCGGTAGATCTCGCCGCCGAGGACCAGGCCGCCGCCGATCCCGGTGCCGACGGTCAGCATCACCGTGTGCGGTTTGCCCTGGGCGGCGCCGCAGAGGTACTCGGCGTAGGCGGCGACGTTGCCGTCGTTGTCGACGAAGACCGGCAGCCCGACCCGCTCGCTGACGATCTCGCGGATCGGCAGGTCGGCGAGCGGCAGGTTGACGGCGGAGACGGCCACGCCCTGGTCGTGGTCGATGGTCGCTGGGATGCCGAGGCCGACGGCGACCACATCCGGCCGCGCGTCCCGCGCCTCTTCGACCTCGCGGACCAGCAGCTCGACCAGCTCGTCCTCGGTCTGACCGGTCGAGGCCTCGCGCTGCACGTAGAGGGGTTTGGTCCCGGCCTCGGAAAGAACCCCGATGAGCATCTTCGTGCCCCCGAGATCGACCCCGATCGTCTCGCCGCCGCTCACGGGCGGCAGGAGGCTGGGAGGCGGATGACCGAGTACATCGCCATGATTTCTAGCCTTTCATGACCCCCGACGGCGAGCAGCGGCCGCCCGAGCCGCCCGAATACCAGCCTGAGTACAAGGTCTACCGCTCCCGCAAGGGGCTGTTTTCCCGCCTGAAAGGCGCGGATCTGTCCTCCCTGCGCGACCGTGCAAGGTTGCCTTCACGCAAGCCGCGGGGGGAGAGGGAGCCGCGCCGGCAGCGGCCCAGGGCGCCGTTCGACGTCCGCCGCGTCCTCAAATGGATCGGCCTCGCGGCGCTCGCCTGGATCCTGATCAGCCTCGTCGCCTTCGGCGTCTCGGCCCAGATCCAGTCCTTCAAGCTCTCCGGCGAAGCGCGCGACGCCCTGCACGGGAATCCGTTCCTGCTGTTCAAGCCGCAGACGATCCTCGTCCTCGGCACCGACGCGCGGCCGCCCGGCAGCGGCGACGGCAACACCTCGGAGGAGTGCTTCGAACAGCAGTCGAAGGGCGAGAAGCCGCACAAGCCCTGTTACGAAGGGGAATTCCGCGCCGACACGCTGATGCTGATCCGGGCCGGCGGCGGCACCTTCCGCAAACTCTCGATTCCCCGCGACACCTACGCCGAGATCCCCGGCAACGCGCCGACGAAGATCAACGCCGCCTTCGCCTACGGCGGAGCGGCCCTGCAGATCAAGACGATCGAGCAGTTCCTCGGGATCCAGATCGACCACGTCGCGATCGTCGACTTCACCGGCTTCGAAGACCTGATCGACGCGGTGGGCGGAGTGAAGGTCGACGTCCCGGTCAAGCTCTGCGCCGATATCTCCGGCGGCGCCGGCGGCGGCCAGGGTGGAGTCTCCATCCGCCTGCACAAGGGCGAGAACACCCTCGACGGCGAAAAGGCCCTCGCCTACTCGCGGGTCCGCCACGTCAGCGAATGCCCCGGTCCCGGCAAGAGCGTCTACTCGCTCGGCGGCTACGACGACCTCGACCGCGAGCACGCCCAACAGGAAGTGATCAACGGGATCAAGGACCGCCTCACCGACCCGCTCCGCCTCCCCTACAACTTCATCCACGGCCCGATCATCGGCTGGGACGCGCCGAAGGCGTTCGTCAGCGACATGGGCTTCTTCACGATGCCGCAGCTGATCCTCGCCGCCGGGATCGGCGGCAGCGCCCCGGCCGAAGTCCTCTGCGAGAAGGAACGGGAACAGTGCGGCGAAGGGCCGGAAGGCTCGATCGAAGTCCCCGAGTCGGTCCGCCAGAAGGCCGTCGACCGCTTCCTCAACGGCTAGCCACGCCACGATTGGTGAATTAACCCCCCTATAGCGAGGTTAATTCACCAATCGTCAGCTGGCACTCTGTTTCGTCCCGAGCAGGGCGGTGACGATGAGGGCGGTGACGATGAGGGCGGTGAAACCAGCGGCGAGGGAGCCGGCGGTGTTCTTCAGGTCAGCCGTGGAGGAGGAGCCGCCGGCGAGGACTTCGACCGCGATCCACTCGCCGAAGCCGAGAGCGAGGAGGACCATCAGGGCGTAGACCCGCGCCGCACGGGTGTACCAGCGAGCGAGGCTCTTCACCTCGGCTTCGCCGAATTGAAGCTCCGGCGGCAGGTCCGGCATCGCCTGCCCGCCAGTGAAGTAGCGCTGCTCGATCGCCAGCGCCAACAGCAGCACCGGCAGAATCTGCGAGATCGCTTCGTAGTACTCCTTCTCCGCCAGCCCATCGACCAGCAGCGCCGCCAGCCCGTAAGCGAGGACCGGCAGCAGGATCGCGCTCAGCGCCAGCAGGGACCGCCCCAGCCAGAAGAGGCGCCGCGCGCGCTCGAGGTTCTCCGGGATCACGCCCGCAGCGTTCCAGCCGCGGCGGACGAGGCGCGCTCAGTCCGCGGTCGAGGCGGCGGGCTTGGAGTCCGGCTTCGAGTCGCTCTTCTTGGAGTCCGGCTTCGAGTCGGACGAGCCCGATCCGGAGCCCGACTCGCCACCGCCCTCCGAGGAACCGTTGCCGCCGCCCCGCTTGGTCCCGTAGTCGGTGTTGTGGAAGCCCGAGCCCTTGAAGTGGATCGCCGGGGCGCTCAGCACCCGCGAGGCGGGGGCGCCGCACTCCTGGCACTCGCGCAGCGGCTCGTCGGTCATCTTCTGGATCACGTCGAAGACGTGGCCGTTCTCGCACCTGTACTCGTAGATGGGCATGAGGCTGCGGGATTATCGCAGCCGCTACCGTTCCCGCCATGGCGACCGAGCAGGGAACGCGACCGACCGAGGTGACGATGGAGGAGATCGTCGCGCTGTGCAAACGGCGCGGCTTCGTCTTCCCCTCCTCGGAGATCTACGGCGGCCTCGGCTCGACCTACGACTACGGCCACTACGGCGTGCTGCTGAAGAACAACGTCAAGGCCGAGTGGTGGCGGGCGATGCTGCAGGAGCGCGACGACATCGTCGCCCTCGACTCGGCGATCCTCCAGCACCCGAAAGTGTGGGAGGCCTCGGGCCACCTCGCCGGCTTCACCGACCCGCTCGTCCAGTGCCTCGGTAAGTGCAAGAAGCGCTGGCGCGAGGACCATCTGCGCGAGGCGGTCGAGGCCGAGGGCGGCGACCCGAACGCCGAGCTGCGCTGCCCCGAGTGCGGCGGCGAGCTCTCCGAGCCGCGCCAGTTCAACCTGATGTTCGAAACCCACGTCGGCCCCGTCGCCGAGGAGGGCTCGACCGTCTACCTGCGCCCGGAGACGGCGCAGGGGATCTTCATCAACTTCAAGAACGTCCTCGGCTTCGCCCGCAAGAAGCCGCCGTTCGGGATCGCCCAGGTCGGCAAGTCCTTCCGCAACGAGATCACCCCCGGCAACTTCATCTTTCGCACCCGCGAGTTCGAGCAGATGGAGATGGAGTTCTTCGTCCCGCCGGCCGAAGCGCAGAAGTGGCACCAGCACTGGATGGACGAGCGCGAGCGCTGGTACACCGACCTCGGCATCCGCCCCGACCACCTCCGCGTCCGCGCCCACGGCGAGGACGAGCTCTCCCACTACTCCTCGGCGACCAGCGACATCGAGTACCTGTTCCCGATCGGCTGGTCGGAGCTGGAGGGGATCGCCGACCGCGGCGACTTCGACCTCACCCAGCACGCGAAGTTCAGCGGCGAGAAGCTCGAGTACTTCGACCAGCAGACCAAAGAGCGCTACGTCCCCCACGTGATCGAGCCCGCCGCCGGCGCCGACCGCGCCACCCTCGCCTTCCTCGTCGACTCCTACGAGGTCGAGGAAGTGGAGGGCCGCCAGCGCACCGTCCTGCGCCTCCACCCGCGCCTGGCCCCGGTCAAGGTCGCCGTCCTCCCCCTCGTCTCCAAGGAGGGGATGCCCGAGAAGGCCCGCGAGATCTTCGGGGACCTCCGCCGCCGCCTTCCCACCGAGTTCGACGAGGGCGGCTCGATCGGCAAGCGCTACCGCCGCCAGGACGAGATCGGCACCCCCTGGGGCATCACCGTCGACCACCAGACGATGGACGACGACACCGTCACCCTCCGCGACCGCGACTCCCTAGAGCAGGTCCGAGTCCCGATCGAGGGTCTCGGCGACGAGCTGGTCGGGCGCCTGGAAGCGCCCTGGCGCAGCCCGAAGCTGGGGTAGGTCAATCGCTGGCCGAGGGCCGGTCCGGCATCCAGACGCGGCGCAGCGGAATCGCCTGCTTCGCTTCGTCTGGAAGCTGGGGGTAGTGGGCGAGGATCAGGTCGAGCAGCTCATCGGGGCCGATCAGGCGCATCTTCGGCATCCCCGCAGCAGCGTTGCGGGCCGGCGAGGTGTAGCCGCCAACGGCGATGAAAACTCCCAACTCCGCCTCCGCGAGGGTGCCGTTGAGGGCCTGCACGTCACTGGAGCCGATCGGGCCGCTGCCGGACTTGCACTGGACCTTCAGTAGCGGCCTCTCCACCCCGAGCGGGTCCCGGGTCGCGACGATGTCCACCCCGCCATCGGCACCCGGCGGGCTGACTCTGGTCGAGTAGCCAAGCGCCTCGAATAGCCAGCCGCAGAACCGCGCGAAGTCATGTCCCTTCAAGCTCGTGTTGAACTCCTTCAGCACGAAATCTCCGGTGAGTTCGCCGATCCTTTCGACGTCGGGCTCGTCTTCGGACACCGGCTCCAACTCCGGCGCCGACGAGTCCTCGCCAGCCGCCTCCGGCACGGTGCCGGCGCCACCGTCGAGCGCTGCCAGGACCTCCGCCGCGTGCTCCTTGATCGTGTAGACCGAGAGCGCGGAGCCGATCTCGTAGAGACAGCCGCTGCTGAACCTGTCGCGGGGGATCTCGGTCTGCAGCCAATCGACAGCGCGGCGGTTCGGGTACCGACCCCAGATCTGGGGCTCGTAGACGTAACCGCCTGCGATCCGGCCGATGTTGATCGTGCGATCGGCCTTGCGCGAGTAGACGACCAGCTCGCCCACCTGCATCACGTGCCGGAAACGCAGCAACTGCCCAGCGGCGTTCGCGACCCACGCAGCGCTGCGTTCCGGAAAGGTTTCCCGCAGGCAGGCCTTGAACGCCTCGCGGTCATCCGGCAGCTCGGTCAGATCACCCGCATCCGGCCAGCCGACTGCGATGCAGCCCGCGCTGACCAGCTCGTAGGCGCCCCGGTGGTGCAGTCCCCAAAGCCTCTCTGTCACAGGAAAAACCTATAGGTCAGAGAAAAACTCTTCAGTCCCCTCCTTGCGCCGCTGGAACCAAAGCGGGAGGCTGCTGCAACCCGACCCCCGAACAGGAGAGCAATGGCTTACGAGATGAAAATCCGCGGCACCGAGCATGAGGTAAAGGTGCGCAGCCCCTGGGCCGTGGCCCTGTTGCCGATCATCACGCTCGGCATCTACCACCTGGTCTGGTGGTACAAGATCAACAAGGAGCTGAAAGCCTACGGCGAGGCCAAGGGGTACGACCTCGGTCAGAACCCGACGAACTCGGTGCTGGCTCTGTTCCCGGGCGGGATCATCGTCGTCCCGGCGCTCGTCAGCTACTGGCGCGGGACGAAGCGGGTCCAAGGGGCTTCGAAAATCGCCGGTCGCGAGCCGGTCAGCGGCTGGATCGCGCTGATCCTCTACCTGCTCCTCTCCCCCGGCTTCTGGGCCTACCTGCAGGTCTCGCTGAACAACATCTGGGAGCAGGAGGCCGAACCGCTTCCCGGTCAGGAAGCTCCCCCGGCGCCCTCCGACGCGATGCCGCCGCGCCTCGACGAGGAGCCCCCCAGCCCCTCCTAGGCCCCGAGGTACTCCAGGACCCGCTGCGCTTCGTCTTCGAGCGCAGCGGCGTCCTTCCTCCGCACCTTGCCGAGGTGCTCGATCGTCACCTTGCCGCCGGCCAGCCCCCAGCGCGCCACCGCGCGCCCGTCGACCAGCGCGAAGGGCCGGAAGATCCCGTTGATCGTGACCAGCACTTCGTGCGGCCCGACGACTTCCTCGCGCGAGGTCCAGCCGAGCAGCAGCGGGTCGAAGGCGCCGAGCAGCCGCGGCGGCGGCAGGGGCGCGGCCGCAGGCCGGCCCTTCAGCTCGACGAGCCCGTCCTCGCGCTGCTCCAGCTCGGAGGCGATCGCCTCGAGCCCGGCGCGGGCGTCGCGCAGCGGCAGCCCGGCCCAGCGTGCGAGGTCGCGATCGTCGGCGGGCCCGTGCCCGACCAGGTAGCGGCGGGCGAGCTCGGCAACCGCCCGCTCGCGGTCGACCGGCTTCTGCTCGCCGAGCCAGTCGCGCACCAGGACATAGGCGTGCTGCCTGCCGAGCATCGGGCCGCGGACGAGGATCCCGCGGGCGGCGGCCATGAACATCAGGTGGATGAACAACTGACCCTCGGTCTCGACTCCGGCCTCCTCGAGCCGCGCCCGCAGGTCCTTCCCGCTCAGCGGCCCTTCCTCGGCCAGGGTCTTCTCGATCGCCTCCATCGCCCGCTCCCCTTCGCGCTCGGACATCCCTTCCTGCTGCAACCGCCGCTTGCAGCTGGCGAAGTGGGTGGGCGCCGTCAGCGCGTGCAGCCACGGGTAGTCCTCGCCGCGCACCAGGTGGAGGGTCCCCCGGTTGAGCCAGGTGATCAGCAGCGAGCGGTCCTCGCTCAGCGCCCGGTCGACGTCCCCGGCCGTCACCCCCTCGGTCCGCGCCCGCACCGCCAGCCGCGCCCCGCGCGGGTCCTGACCCTGCACCGCCAACAGCCGCTCGGCCACCGCCTCGGGCGAGCGCAGCGGCTGACCCGCGAGGGCTTGGGAGGTAAGTCGCTCAGCAAGCGGGGAGCGGAGCACGACCGGATGATGACGGCAGCGAGAGCTATTCGAGGCCGACCAGGTCGACCACGAACACCAGGGTGGAGTTCGGGGCGATCGGGCCGCTGCCCTGGGAGCCGTAGGCGAGGCCGGGCGGAATGACCAGCTCGCGGCGACCGCCGACCTTCATCCCCTCGAGCCCCTGATCCCAGCCCTGGATGACTTCTTCGGCGCCGAGCGTGAAGGTGATCGGTTCGCCCCGGTCCCAGGAGGCGTCGAACTGCTTGCCGGTGTCGTAGTCGACCCCCACGTACTGAACGGAGACCTGGTCCCCCGGTTTCGCCGCCGCGCCGGTCCCCTCTTCGAGGTCCTTCGTGACCAGCTTCTTCGGCGGCGGCCCGCTGGGCACCGTCACCTTCGGCTTCGACTTCTGCGAGGCGTCCGCGCCGGCCTGACCTTCGCCGGGCGCGCTCGCGCTCGACCGACCGTATTCGACGTCCAGCAGTTCGACGACGTAGACGAGGGGTTCGCCTTCGGGCGCGTCCTTCGGCGGACCGCCGGCTGCCAGGTCGGCGGGGATCACCAGCTCACGGCTGTCGGAGACCTCCATCCCGTAGACGCCTTCGTCCCAGCCCTGGCTCACTTCCCCGTTTCCGATCGTGAAGGTGAAGGGCTTCCCTTCGTCCCAGGAGGAGGCGAACTTCTTCTTCGAGTCATAGCCGTAGCCGACGTACTGGACGGTGACCGTGTCTCCCGTCCGCGCCAGCCGCCCGATCCCGTCGATCAGGTCCTGGCTGATGAGGAATTCCGGCGGCGGCCGGTCGGGGATGATCGGCTTCGGCTCGGCGCCGGCAAGTCCGTTGGCGGCGGGCTTCAGGTCGTTTTCACGGCGAATCGGCGATTTGGGCGCTTCGAGGTCGAAGGACTCGAAGGTGACGGTGCCCGACGAACTCGAATCGCCGCCGCAGCCGGGCACGATCAGCATCGCCAGAAGCCCCCCAATAATCAGTGCCCTTCGAAGCATGGCGGCGAATACTAAGAGATGCCGCGCAAATTTGCACGCACTCTCAGGGGCGGCGTTTCGGCAGCTCCGCCGCCGCCTCGGCGTCGATCGCGAGAACCACTCCGCGCTCGTAGATCGCGCCGACCTCCGGGGCATCGACGAACCGGCGCCCGCCCGGCCCCCAGCTTTCGTCGAAGAGGATGCCGTCGAACATGTTGGCCTCCGGGGCGGCGAGAACGCGGACGACGCGGCCGAGCTTCTCCCCGTCGCGGGAGAAGACCGGGATCCCGCGCTTGGCGACGAGATAGGAGACGGGGTGGCCGAGGTCGTCCATCGGCGCGACCCTAGCGAACCCGACAACCGCTCTAGACTGGCGCCGGGAGCAACCTGACCGGGGGAGGAACCGATGGGCCTGAATCTCGCTTCGATCGTCACCGAGAGCGCCGCGCGGACGCCGGCCGCCGTCGCCGTGCGCCTCGGCCCGCTGGAGCTGTCCTACGCCGACCTCGACGACCGCAGCGCCCGCCTGGCGGCGCTGTTGCGCGAGAAAGGACTCCAGCAGGGCGACCGGGTCGGGGTGATGCTGCCCAACGTCCTCGAGTTCCCGATCGCCTACTACGGCGTGCTCCGCGCCGGCGGCGTCGTCGTGCCGATGAACGTGCTGCTGAAGCGGCGCGAGATCGCCTTCTACCTCGAAGACTCGGGCGCGAAGCTGCTGCTCGCCTGGCACGGCTTCGGCGAGGAGGCGCAGGAGGGCGCCGCCGAGGCCGGCGCCGAGCTGGTCGAGGTCGAGCCCGAAGCCTTCGCCGAGCTGCTCGGCGCCCGCGAGCCGGACGCCGAGCTCGCCGGCACCGGCGAGGGAGACACCGCGGTGATCCTCTACACCTCCGGCACCACCGGCAAGCCCAAGGGCGCCGAGCTGACGCACTTCAACCTCACCCGCAACGCGCAGATCGCCTCGGAGACCACCTGCGAAGTCCAGGAGGGCAACGTCGTCCTCGGCTCGCTGCCGCTCTTCCACTCCTTCGGCCAAACGGTGAGCATGAACGCCTCCCTGCTGGTCGGCGCGACCCTCACCCTGCTGCCGAAATTCGACCCCGGCGACGCGCTGGAGATCATGGGGCGCGACGGCGTCACCCACTTCTACGGCGTGCCGACGATGTACGGGGCGCTGCTCCACCATCCCGACCGCGAGCAGCACGACACCTCGGCGCTGCGGATCTGCATCACCGGCGGCGCGGCGATGCCGGTCGAGGTGCTGCGTGGCTTCGAGCAGGCGTTCGAATGCGAACTGCTCGAGGGCTACGGGCTCTCGGAGACCTCGCCGGTGTCGAGCACCAACCACCCCGGCCGGCCGCGCAAGCCCGGCTCGATCGGCACCCCGCTGCGCGAGGTGGAGATGAAGGTCGTCGACGAGAACGACGAGGAGGTGCCGCAGGGCGAGGTCGGCGAGATCGTGATCCGCGGCCACAACGTGATGAAGGGCTACTGGCAGCGGCCGGACGCGACCGAGGAGGCGATGCGCGGCGGCTGGTTCCACACCGGCGACATGGCCACGATCGACGAGGACGGCTACTTCTTCATCGTCGACCGCAAGAAGGACATGATCATCCGCGGCGGCTACAACGTCTACCCGCGCGAGGTCGAGGAGATCCTCTACGAGCACCCGAAGATCCGCGAAGCCGCCGTCCTCGGCGTGCCTCACGACCAGTGGGGCGAGGAGATCGGCGCCGCCGTCGTCCTCCACGAGGGCGAGGAGCTGGCGCCGGAGGAGGTGAGCGAGTACGTCAAGGAGCGGATCGCCGCCTACAAGTACCCGCGCCAGGTCTGGTTCATGGACGACCTGCCGAAGGGCCCGACGGGCAAGATCCTCAAGCGCGAGATACGGGTCCCGTCACCCGCGGAGCCTGGCGCTGGCGGCTCCTAGCTGATTTACTCAGACGCTCCCGAGTACTTAACCAGTCTGCTCGGGTCTGTCACAGCAGCGCGCTCGGGAGGCGCCTGCGCTCACAACTAGGAGAGAAAATGGTCAGCAAGCGTCTGACGGCGATCGCCTGTGCGATCGCGCTCTGCATCACCGGTTCCGCCCTCGCCCCCGCGGCGAGCGCTCAGGACCCGATCCTGTTCGTCCACGGCTGGTCCGAGAGCTCCTCGGTCTGGAGCACGATGATCAAAAATTTCGAAAAAGACGGCTATCCGAAATCGTATTTGAGCGCCTACAGCTACAACACCAGCACCTCGAACAAAACGCTGGCCGAAACGGAAGTCAAATCCCGCGTCGAAGCGCTGAAGAAAGCGACCGGCGCCGCCAAGGTGGACATCATCGCCCACTCGATGGGCAGCCTCAACACCCGCTGGTACATCAAGTTCGTCAGCGGTGGTGAAGCGAACGTCGACGACTGGGTCTCGCTGGGCGGGCCGAACCACGGCACCGAATTCGCCAATTTCTGCTTCAGCACCTCCTGCGTGGAGATGCGGGTGGGGTCGAAATTCCTCGGCGAACTGAATGCCGGCGACGAGACGCCCGGCGTCGTCAACTACGGCACCTGGTGGTCGCCCTGCGACGAAATCATCAACCCGGACTCGAGCGTGGCCCTCAGCGGCGCCACCAACACGCAAACGGCGTGCATGTCGCACAGCGCGCTGATGAGCGACTCGACCGTCTACGGGCAGGTGCGCGAATTCGTCAAATAGCAGGCCCCCTGGCGCGATCCTGGCTAGCTGGCCAGGATCGCGCTAGTCTCCTCGTGGCCCAACCGCGACACTAAAAGGAGACACGATGAGCGTCGCTTCCCAGCGCTTGATGGACAACATCACCTACGAGGATCTGTATCACCGCTGGGAGCAGGGCAACTGGAGCGCCTACGACATCGATTTCTCCGAGGACCGCGCGGGCTGGGAGGCGCTGAGCGACATCCAGCGGCGCTCTGCGATGTGGATCTACTCGATGTTCTACTACGGCGAGGACCGGGTCGCCGACACCCTCGCCCCCTACGTCACCGCCGCCCCGACCGAGGAGATGTCCTACTTCCTCGCCACCCAGCAGGTCGACGAGGTGCGCCACTCGATCTTCTTCCACCGCTTCTTCAAGGAGGTGATCGGGGTCGGCGGCGATTCCGTCCAGCAGACCCTCGCCTCCACCCTGCCGCAGCTGAACTGGGGCTACCGGGGGATCTTCGACCGCCTCGACGTGATGGCCGAGGAACTGCGCAAGGACCGCTCGGTCGCCAAGTTCGCACAGGCGATCACCCTCTACCACCTGATCGTCGAGGGCAGCCTCGCCCAGCCGGGCCAGCACTTCATCGAGGACTTCTTCGCCTCCGAGGAGACGATGCCGGGGTTCAGCGCCGGGATGGAGAACGTCTCCCGCGACGAGCAGCGCCACATCGGCTTCGGCGTCAAGGTGCTCTCCGAGCTGCTCAACGAGCCGACCCCCGGCTGGCAGGAGAACCGCGACGCGGTGGTCGAGCTGCTGCGCGAAGTACTGCCCTACGGGCCGGCCGTCTTCAACCCGCCGAACATGGACCGCTCCTACACCGAGTGCTACGGCTTCACGCTCGAGGAGATCTTCGCCTTCGGGATGAAACTGATCCGCCAGCGCTGGCGGACGATCGGCTTCCCGACCGAGGAGATGCCCCCCGGCGTCTTCCCCTTCCCGCCCGAGGACGACGAGACCGAGGTGGCGAAGCGCCAGGTGGAGATGATGATGGCCGGCGTGATCGGCTCGCCGGAAGGCCCGCCGCCGAAATCGGATCCCGAGACCCAGCGCCTCTACTTCGACCTGATCGGCCGCGTCGCCGACCCCGCCGCCGCCAACGGCTCGCCGTTCGTCGTGCAGTGGCGCTTCACCGACGCCGATCCCTGGCACCTGGTCCTCGACAACGGCTCGACCCGCACCGAGCCGGGCCTCGCCCCGAGCGCCAACGTCACGATCGAGACCAGCTGGGCCGACTGGATCGCCGCCGGCAAACCCGACGCCAACCAGTTGAAGATGATGCTCCAGCGCCGCATCCGCCCCCGCGGCAAGGTCCGCGACCTGGCGCGCATGCGCAAGGTCTTCAACTAGCCGGCGCTAAGAAATCGGCGGGCGGGAGTCCGCCCAGGGCCGCTCGGCCTCGATCTGGGCGGCGAGGGAGAGCAGGGTCGCCTCCTCACCGCGGCGGCCGATCACCTGGAAGGAGAGCGGCATGCCCTCGGCCGAGAAGCCGGCGGGCACCGCCATCGCCGGGTTGCCGAGGTGGTTCCAGGGGACGCAGTAGGGATAGAAGCGGCTCATCCCCAGCACGGTCTGGAGGGCCCCCTTGCCCTCCCAGCGGCGGATCGGCAGCGCCGTGCCGCCCATCACCGGCATCACCAGGACGTCGTGGTCGTCGAAGATCGCGTTGATCCGCGCGGCGTCGGCGGCGCGGCCCTCGCCCCGGGCCTTCTCGTAGAGGCTCCGCGGCAGGATCCCGCCGAGCCGGCCGAAGCCGCGCGTCCGGCTTTCGAGCCGCTCGGGGTGCGGCACTTCCTTGACGGTGTCGGCGACGCCGCCGAGGAAACGGGCGGTGATGTTGTTGCCGACGTTGCCCCAGTCGGGGTCGCACCGGGCGACCTCGTGCCCGAGGCCGGTCAGCAGCGTTATGGCGTCGGCCACAGCGCCTTTCGCGTCGTCGTCAACCGTCGGCGGGGCCGCCGCCCGCGGAGGCTTGGTCGACCAGGCGATCCGAAGCTTGCCGGGCGGCGTCTTCGTCGCCTCGACGAACGAGCGCTCGGGAGGCGGCGGCGCCTCGGGCTCGCGCGAGCCGCCGGAGACGACGTCGAGCCACAGCGCGGTGTCGAGAACCGAGCGGCTGAGGCAGCCTTCGACCGCCAGCCCTCCCCAGCCTTCGAGATTCGGGGCGAGCGAGACGCGGCCGCGGCTCACCTTGAGGCCGAAGAGCCCGTTGCACGCGGCCGGGATCCGGATCGACCCGGCGCCGTCGCCGGCCGAGGCGATCGGGACGAGGCCCGCGGCCACCGCCGAGCCCGAGCCGCCGCTCGAGCCGCCGGGGGTGCGCTGCGGGTTCCAGGGGTTGCGGGTGACGCCGTAGGTGGCGGACTCGGTGAAGCCGCAGATCGCCATCTCCGGCAGCAGGGTCAGGCCGATGACGATCGCGCCCGCCTCGCGCAGGCGCCGAACCACCTCCGAGTCGGCCTTGGCTGGCTCGGTGAAGCCGTCGGTACCGTGGGTGTTGACCTCGCCGGCGACGTCGATTTCGTCCTTGATCGCGATCGGCACGCCCAGGAGCGGCCGATCCTCGCCCGCCTTGACCCGCGCCTCGGCCTGCTCGGCTTCCAGCAGCGCCTTCTCGGCAAAGACCTTCCGAAACGCATTCAGCTCGGGATCGAGCCGAGCAATCCGATCCAGGCAGAGCTGCACCAGCTCCTTCGGCGAGACCTCCCCCGCCCGCACCATCTCCGCCTGCCGGGCGGCCCCGGCGAAGGCAATGTCGTCTCCACCCATGTGGAGATCCTATGCCTTGCTCGGAGCAGCCTCTGGCTCGCCGCTCCCCTCGAAGCTGAAGTCCGGGATCAGCTTGTCGAGCCAGCTCGGGAACCACCAGTTCCAGTCGCCCATCAGCTTCATCGCCGCCGGGACGAGGATCAGCCGGACGAGGGTGGCGTCGAGGGCGATCGCCACCGCGCAGCCGACGCCCAGCTCCTTGATCGAGGGGACGCCGGTGAGGACGAAGACGGCGAAGACCGAGGTCATGATCAGCGCCGCCGAGGAGATCGTCCGGGCGCTCGAGGAGAGGCCCTCGGCGACCGCGCGTTCGTTTTCGCCGTGGACCATGTAGCGCTCGCGGATCCGCGACATCAGGAACACCTCGTAGTCCATCGAGAGGCCGAAGACGATGGCGAAGATCAGCGGGATGTTGATCGTGTCCAGAGCGCCCTGGCTTTCGAAGCCGAGGAGGCCGTCGAGCCAGCCCCACTGGAAGATCGCGACCAGGACGCCGAAGGCCGCGCCGATCGAGAGCAGGTTCATCAGCACCGCCTTCAGCGGCAGGATCAGCGAGCGCAGCATCACCATCAGGACGAGGAAGCTGAGCGCGAGGACGAAGAGGATGATCTTCCACATCGAGCCGCTGACCTGGTGGCGGACGTCGTCGCCGCGGGCGGTCTCGCCGCCGACGTTGACTTCGGCCACCTGCGCCAGGGCAGAGGCCGGGACGACGGTGTCACGCAGGCGGCCGACCAGCGCCACCGCCGCGTCGGACTCGCTCGGGGCGCTCGGGGTCGCCTGGATCAGGGCGCTGTCGCCGGCGTAGGCGGGAGACCCGACCGCGCGGACCCCGGCGGCGCCTTCGAGCTCCCGCACGAAGCCGGCGACCGCGGCCTTGTCCTCGACCGTGACCGGCCCGTCGAAGCTGGCGACGATCTGGACGGGGTCGGTACCGCCGCCGAGCTCGTCGGAGGCGAGTTCGTTGCCGACCCGGACGTCGGAGTCCTTGGGGAACTGGGCGATCGCTTCGGTCCCGGTCTCGAGCGAGAGCAGCGGGCTCGCCAGGAAAAGCAGCACCGCCGAGACGGCGACGACCGCGGTCCACGGCCGCGCCATCACCCGTTCGGTCCAGGCGCGCCAGAAGCGGTTTTTCTCCGTCGTCGCCTGGGCAGCGGTCTTGCGCCGGTAGAAGCGACGGCCGAGGAAGTGCTCGACCTTGCCGACGATCCCGCCCGGCAGGACGCGGTCGCCGAGCAGCGCGATCAGCGCCGGCAGCAGCGTCGTCGCCGTCAGGATCGAGACCGCGACGACGGTCATCGCCCCCAGCGCCATCGAGCGCAGCGCCTGGTTGTCGACCATCCACAGCCCGGCCAGGGAGATGATCACCGCGAGGCCGGAGAAGCTGACGGCGAGGCCGGAGGTCGAGAGCGAGAGCGCCCGCGCTTCGGCCTGGTCGTGCCCCGCTTCTCGCTCCTCCCGATAGCGGGCGAGGATGAAGAGCGAGTAGTCGACGGCGACGCCGATCCCGATCATCGAGGCCATGTTGGTGACGAAGACCGAGGTCGTCATCTCCAGCGAGATGAAGTAGATCAGTGCCCCGGTGACGAGCACGCTGACGAAGCCGAGCGCCAGCGGCAGCGCCGCCGCGGCGAGCGATCCGAAGACGACGAGGAGGATCAGCGCGACGATCGGGAACCCGGTCCCCTCGGCCTTGGCGAGGTCTTCCTTGGAGATTTCCTGCATCCCGGCCCAGATCGTCGGCTGGCCGACCAGGTAGGGGGTGACGCCGGCCTCGGCGCTGCCCGGGTCGAGGTCTTCGCGCAGGGTCGCGGCGGGATCGATCAGCTCGTCGGAGGAGAGGTCGCTGCGCAGCGGCACCAGAACCACGTCGGTCTCCTGCAGCTGCCTGCGCGCCTCCGCGGCGGCGGCCGGCGGCAGGATGACGTCGTCGAGCGTCGCCACCTCCTCCCGCAACCGCGCGACCGCGGCGTCGCGCTCGGCCGCACTCGCGCCCGGCGCCGCCTGCAGCACGATCCCGATCCCGTCGGCCTGCGACCCGAATTCGTCCTGCAGCGATTCGCTCACCTTCATCGACTGGCTGCCCGGCACGTCGAAGCCGCCGCCGGTCAGGTGGTCGGTCTGTTTCGAGGCGAAGGGAAGGGCGAGAAGGACGATCAGGACCCAGGCCCCGACCACCAGCTTGCGGCGCCGTCCCAGGAACCCCGCCAGTGACCTCATCGCATCTCGCATGCCCATCTCCCTCGTCGCCGGGTTGTCGTAAGAGGAAGCCTCTCCCGGCGGCGGGATCCAGGTCTGTGAGGCGCGTCACTTCGTGAGCGCCGTCACGCCTATCCCTCGGCAACAGAGCTGCCGAGCGCCGTCAAGCTATGACTCCTACCCGAGGAGGTCATAGACGCCCTGACGGGAGAGGCCCGCCTCGGAGGCGATCACGGCCACCGGCAACCCCTCTTTCCGCGCCTCCCGGCAGTAGGCCCGCAATTGCTCGGTTGCCTCCCGTTTCGCCTCGTCAGCCCCGGCCCGCTTCTTGGCGGCCGCTCTGATCTTCCGGATGACGGGCGCGTCACTCATCAGCAGAGCTTTTTGTCAAATTGCTTGACAAATGAAGTGTTTTGGCTGCCGCTGAGGGAGCTACGGTAGTCGGACACGAGATTTGGCTCTATCAAGCTGAAAAAGCAGAAGGGAGGTCTACACTCGTCCCATGGCTGGCAATAAGAAAGCAGAAAAGGCTGCGTCGGAATTATTGGAGGAATGCTGGGACGGCACCCTGCCGATCGACCCGGTTCGCATCGCGAAATCCTTGGGCGTCGAGGTGCTGAAAACCAACCTGAAGCCCGATGTATCCGGAGCGCTGGTCAAGAAACAGGGCAAGGACCCGTCCATCCTCCTGAACGCCGAAGACAGCAAGAACCGCAAGCGCTTCACCTGCGCCCACGAGCTCGGTCACTACGTCCGCCGAGCGGCCCGACCCGATCAGCAATATGAATACGTGGACTATCGTGACTCGCGGTCCTCGACCGGAACCGATGAGGAGGAGCGTTACGCGAACAGCTTTGCCGCGAGCCTCCTGATGCCGGAGGTCGCGGTCAAGGCCTACAGCGATCAGGATCTGGCGCCCTTCCGGATGGCCAAGATCTTCGGCGTCTCGCCCGAGTCCATGCAGTACCGGCTGGACAATCTAGGTCTCGCCTGAGCCGTGAGCGAACGTGAGTTGGCGACCGACGGCGGTGCACCCGTCGAGCCATCAGCAGAGCAAGAGCAGCAACCGAGCAAGCTCGCAGAAGCGGGGATTTCTCAAGAGGATCTCGAGAACGCGGTCCCGATGGAAGGGCTCGACCCCCATGACCACAAGGCGCTGGTCGGGATCGACCACTTCCAGGACATCAAGCTCAAGAAGAAATACGCGAACTGGCTGCTGTGGTTGATCACGATCCAGCTCGTCGTCGCCGACGCCGTGTTTGTCGTCTACGCGTGGGCGGGGAAGCAGTGGCAGCTCGATGCTGGGGTCATCCAGGTCTGGCTGATAACCACCCTGGTTGAGTTGATCGGGGTCGCCCTCGTCATCACCCGGTACCTGTTCCCTCGACGCGACCGGTTGACTTCGTCCCCCTAGAACGATGATCGTCGACTGCGCGGCCTACGAGCGGGGAAGGCGGAAGCAGGTCGAGCTTTCGATGGAGCGGGCCGGGGAAGCGGCGGCTGAAGAGGGGACCTTCGTCTGGCTCGGGGTCGTCGAGCCGAGCGAGGAGGAGTTCAAGGCGGTGGCGGCGGAGTTCGGGCTGCACGAGCTGGCGGTGGAGGACGCGGTGCGGGCGCACCAGCGGCCGAAGGTCGAGGCCTACGGCGACACGATCCACGTGGTCGTCAAGACCGCCCGCTACGTCGATCCCGAGGAGGTGATCGAGCTGGGCGAGATCTCGGTCTTCGCCGCCCCCGACTTCGTGATCACGGTGCGCCACGGCAACGCCGACCTGGGGCCGGTCCGCAGCCGGCTCGAGCAGCGCCCGGACATGCTGGAGAAGGGCCCCGGCGCGGTCCTCTATGCGATCCTCGACCAGGTCGTCGACAGCTACATCGAAGCCGCCCACGGCTTCGACCAGGACGTGCGAGAAGTCGAGCTGCAGGTCTTCGGCGAAGGCCAGAACCCGACCGAGCGGATCTACAAGCTCGAGCGCGAGGTGCTCGAGTTCCAGGCCGCGACGGCGCCGCTCGGGGAAGCGCTGGAAGAACTCTGCAGCCGCAACTTCGCCGTCGTCCCGGAGGCGCTGCACGAGTACTTCCGCGACGTCGAAGACCACCTGCGGCGGGTCTCGACCCGGATCGAGAACTTCCGCCAGCTGCTCGACAGCGCCCTGGAAGCGAACCTGACCCAGGTCTCGATGCGCCAGAACGAAGACATGCGGAAAATCTCCGCCTGGGTCGCGATCGCCGTGGTGCCGACGGCGATCGCCGGCATCTACGGGATGAATTTCGAGCACATGCCGGAGCTCGAATGGACCTTTGGCTACCCCGCCGTGCTCGCCCTGATCGTGGCGGTCTGCGGCTTCCTCTACTGGCGCTTCAAGCGCGCCGGCTGGCTGTAGAGGCGCGGAGCGAGCAGTTACTCGGAGCCGAGCAGGTAACGCGCCGAGGCGACACCGACTTCCATCGCCCCGTCGCTGTCCCTGCTGGGATCCGAGAGGACCTGCAGAGCGAAGCCGTCGCCGAGGGCGAAGAGGTAGGAGACGACGTCCTCGGCGGCGAAGCGCAGGCTCAATACCCCCTCATCGTCCTTGCTGCGCAGGACCTCGGCGACGTGGGAGCGGGTGCGCTCGAACAGCTGACCCACCTCGTGCTGGATGTCGGGGTTGCGGCGCCCGGCGCTGAACAGCTCGAAGAGGAGGAGGAAGAAGCCGGGTTCGTTCTCGATCATGTCGGTGAGGCTCGCGACCAGCGCCTCGACGACGTCGTCGACGGTCTTCGCCGGCCCCAGCCGAGCGTCGAGGCGTTCGACCCGCAGCTCGGTGTCGCGCCGCACGACCTCGACCAGGAGCCGCTCCTTGGTCCCGAAGTAGTAGTGGAGGAGGCCACGGCTGACCCCCGCCTCGCGGGCGACGTGCTCGAAGGTGGAGCCGGCGGCACCGCGCTGCGCAACCGAGTCGCGCATCGCGTTGACGATCCGTTGTGCCTTGTCGCCGCTGAGCTCGCGCTCTTTGGTCGCCGCCTCCATCCAGTCCTTAGCTTAGATCCCGCTCAGGACCCGTTGATGCTCGTCGTCGAGGTGTACTCGAACTCCTCTTCGGCGCCGAAGAGGGCGTCGAGCACGGCCTTGCGGGCTCCCTCGCTGACAGCCAGGGCGATCACCGCGCCGACGATGGCGATCAGCAGCAGCTTGCCGATGCCGCCCTTGCGCTTCGGCTTCGCGCGCAGGCTCTCGGAGGCTTCCTGCAGGCTCTCGGCGGCCTTGCGCAGGTCCTTCTGGACCTTCTTGTCGCTGGTCACCGCCTTGACGGTCCCCTTGCCGTTGCCGGTCGCCCGGCCGTAGGCGCTCTTGGCGCTTTCGAAAGCGTCCTTGAGGCTGTCGCGCAGCTCTTCGTCCTCGATCAGCCGCTGCACGTAGGGATTCTCGCGGGCAGTCTCGTAGATGTCACCGGCGCGCGCCGTCGTCGTCTTGCTCATGCCTTCTCCTCAATGGGTTCCGTGGCCGACACCAGAATAACTCTCTACCCCATACCCAGGGTTAGTCAGGCCCAACACCGTCGAGCAGGACACCGTTGTTTCGAAAATTCGTCTGGGCACGGCGAAGCTCCCGCAGGCGCAGCGGCACCAGCTCGGGACCGGGGACCCGGTAGCGCCTGACGAAGAGCGGGCCGACGCCTTCGGCGGCGGTTTCGCGGAAGCCGGGACCGAGCAGGCGGCGCGGCGGGGGCGGCGTCTCCCCCATCGAGACGAAGGCGATTTCACGCACCAGCCACTCGTAGCCTTCCGAGGCTTTCAGCTGGATCGCCCCGGTCGAGAGGTAGAAGCGCAGCGGCGCCTCGCCGAGGACCCAGGTCACCGTCGCCCGCGGCCCGTCGGGCTCGCCGAGACGGTCGGCGACCGCGCGCCAGTCGGGCCGCTGCAGGTCAGGGGAGGTGCTGGCGTGGACGGAGAAGGCGAGGGAGTAGACGACGAGGACGGCGGCGACCGCGGTGCCGAGACGGCGCGCCCGCTCGGTGCTGAGCGCGACGGCGACCGCGACCAGGAGCGGGAACAGCGCCGGCAGCAGGTTGCGGGCGAGGACGAAGTCCTTGCCCGCGGAGAGGACCGCGAGCGCCAGCGGGATGCCGACCGCGACCGCCGCGACGGCGAGGGGGACGAAGGCGGCGCGGCGCTCGGCGCGGCTGCCGCGCGCCAGCAGGAGGGCGAAGGCGGCGGCGAGGAGCGCCAGCGGCAACAGGGCCGGGCCGGCCCGCTCGACCCGGCCGATGATGTCGCCGGTCTCGCCGACCATGAACGTGATCCCGACTTCCGCGACCCGGTGCCCCAGGCTGAATTTGCCGATCCATTCGGCGTGGCCGTAGGACATCTGGTGGATCGCCAGCGGCGCCAGCAGGACGACGGCGACGGCGACGATCCAGAGCCCGGAGAGGATCGCGCGGCCACGGCGGCGCGCCAGGAGGGCGATCTCGGCGATGAGGGGGAAGACGGCGAAGTAGTGAGTCGCCAGCGCCAGCGCCGAGAAGACCCCCCAGGCGACGAAGTCGCGCTTTTCCTCCTGGCGGGTCCCGGTCTGCAGCGCCCGCACGCAATAGAGGAGCGAGAGGGCGCAGAAGAAGCCGAGCAGGGCGTAGGCGCGGGCCTCCTGCGAGTACCAGAGGAGCATCGGGTTGACGGCTACCAGCGCCGCGGCGATGAGGCCGGCGCGCTCGCCACGCAGTTCGCGGCCGGCAAAGAAGGCGACCGGGACCGTCGCCACGCCGGCGAGCGCAGAGAGGAAGCGCAGCCCCCACTCGCCGTTGCCGGTCACCTGCGTCCAAAGCCAGGCCAGCGCGTAGTAGAGCGGCGGCGCCGACTCGGAGAAGCCGACCGCGTCCATCGCGTGGCCGAAGCCGACCCGCAGCACCCGGCTCGCGGTGACGATCTCGTCGTGGTGGTAGGCCTGGTCGCCGAGGGTCGCGAAGCGCAGCAGCGCGCCCAGCGCGGTCAGCCCGGCGACGATCCAGAAGACGCGTGAGCGCACTAGGACAGCGCGACCCCGAGGGCCTGGGAGACCTCGTCGACGAAGACGAACTCGAGGTCGCCGAGCTCGTGCTCGGGGATCTCCCCCACGTCGCCCTCGTTGCGGCCGGGGACGATCACCGTCTTTATCCCCGCCCGCTGCGCCGCCAGGGACTTCTCCTTCAGGCCGCCGATCGGCAGCACCTGCCCGGTCAGGGTCACCTCGCCGGTCATCGCCACGTCGTTGCGAACCGGCCGGCCGCTGAGGAGCGAGGAGAGCGCGACGGTCATCGCCACCCCGGCCGAGGGGCCGTCCTTCGGGACCGCCCCGGCCGGCACGTGGACGTGAACGTCGTGGGCGGCGAACCAGTCGCCCTCGACCTTCGGCGCGATCTCGCCGCAGTGGCCGCGCACGTAGGAGAGCGCCGCCTGCGCCGACTCCTTCATCACCTCGCCGAGCTGGCCGGTGATCGTCAGCTTGCCGGTGCCCGGCATCGCGGTCGCCTCGATGAAGAGGACGTCGCCGCCGGTCGGCGTCCAGGCCAGGCCGGTGGCGACGCCCGGGTCTTTGGTCCGCCGCCGCTGCTCGGCGAAGACCCGCCGCCGCCCCAGCAGCTCGCGGGCTTTCTTGCCGGAGATCCGGACCTTGCCCTTCGACCTGCCCTCGGCGACCTGACGGGCGACTTTGCGGCAGACGGTGCCGATCTGGCGCTCGAGGTTGCGGACGCCCGCCTCGCGCGTGTACTCCTCGACGATCGCGGTCAGCGCCGCATCGGAGAACTCGATCTGCGAGGGCTTCAGGCCGTTGGCCTCGATCTGGCGGCGGACCAGGTAGCGGCGGGCGATCTGGCGCTTCTCCTCGAGCGTGTAGCCGGCCAGCTCGATCGTCTCCATCCGGTCGAGCAGCGGCCCCGGGATCGTGTCGAGGACGTTGGCGGTGGCGATGAAGACGACGTCGGAGAGGTCGAACTCGAGGTCGAGGTAGTGGTCGCGAAAGCTGTCGTTCTGCGCCGGGTCCAGCACCTCGAGCATCGCCGAGGCGGGGTCGCCGCGGAAGTCGGCGCCCATCTTGTCGATCTCGTCGATCATGAAGACCGGGTTGCGGGAGCCGGCGTCGCGCAGGGCGCGGACGATCGTCCCGGGCATGGCGCCGATGTAGGTGCGGCGGTGACCGCGGATCTCGGCCTCGTCGCGGACGCCGCCGACGGAGATCCGCTCGAACTCGCGGCCGAGGGCGCGGGCGATCGATTTGCCGAGGCTGGTCTTGCCGACCCCGGGCGGTCCGGCGAAGCAGAGGATCGGCCCCGGCGAGTCGGGGTTCAGCTTGCGCACCGCCAGGTACTCGAGGATCCGGTCCTTGATCTTCTCCAGGTCGTAGTGGTCGGCGTCGAGGACCTCGCGGGCGTGGGCGAGGTCGAGGTCGTCCTCGGTCTCCTTCGACCACGGCAGCTCCGTCAGCCACTCGAGGTAGGTGCGGATGACGCCGTGCTCGGCCGCGGCGGGCGGCAGTTTCTCCAGCCGCGAGAGCTCCCGCTCGGCGGCCTTCAGCGCCTGCTCGGGCAGCCCGGCCGCCTCGATTTTCTCCCGCAGTTCGCTGACTTCGGCCTGCTGCTCGTCGCCCTCGCCGAGCTCGTCCTGGATCGCTTTCATCTGCTGGCGGAGGAAGAACTCGCGCTGCCCTTTGTCGATCTCGGACTCGACCTGGGTCTGTATCTGGGTGCCGAGCTGGACGACCTGGAGCTCGTTGGCGAGCAGGCGCGAGAGCCGGCGCAGCCGCTCGACGACGTTCACCTCTTCCAGCAGTTGCTGCTTCTCGGCGGTCTCGATCCGCAGGGCGCCGGCGATCAGGTGGGCGAGCGCCGCCGGGTCGTCGATGTTGGCGACCGCCATCTGCAGCTCCTCGGGCAGGTAGGGGATCTGCTCGACGATTTCCGAGAAGGTGCGCTGGACGTTGCGGCTCAGCGCCTCCAGCTCCTGCGAGGGCTCGATCACGTCCGGCAGCTCGGCGATGCGAGCGACCATGTAGGGCTGCTCGGTGACGTACTCGCCGAGCTTCACCCGCTGCATCCCCTGGACGAGGATCCGCAGGCTGCCGTCGGGGACCTTGACCATGCGGGCGACGGCGCCGACGACGCCGACGTCGTAGAGGTCGCTCGGTCCCGGGACCTCGAGCGAGGGGTCGCGGGAGGCGACCATCGCCAGCATCCGGTTGGCGGCGAGGACGTCGTCGACGAGCTGGATCGAGCGCTCCTGGCCGACCGCCAGCGGCGCCAGCGTTTCCGGGAAGGCGACGGTGTCGCGCAGCGGCAGGACCGGCAACGCGTCGGGCAGCGGCTGGCTGGCGCGGATCGCCTCGTCGACGTCGAGTGGCGAGTCGACCACTTCGAGGACCGGTGCGCCCTCCATCACTTGCGGCCTATCGGAACCCGGCGGGTGGTCTCGTTGGGGTCGCGCAGCGGCAGCTCGATCCGCAGGATCCCCTCCTCGTAGGTGGCACTGGCACGCTCGGCGTCGACCTCGACCTGCAGCTCGACGACGCGGCGGAAGTGGCCGGAGGGGATCTCGATCTGCTGGTAGACGCGGCCCTCGCTCTCCTGCAGCTGGCGCTGGCCGGCGATCGCCAGGTGCCGGCCTCCGACCTCGATCCCGACCTCCGAGAGCACGACCCCGGCGAGGTCGACCTTGACGATCGCCCGCTGCGGGTCGCCGCAGTAGTAGACGTCGACGTTCGGGGAGAAGCCGCTGGAGCGGCGGGTCACGTACCGGGTGCGGCTCCAGTCGACGTAGAGGTCCGGTCGGGGCATCGCGCACAAAATAACCCGCTCCGGCGAGCGGGTCCTGTCAGGGCGCCTCAGGCGGGGCGGGACGCCCAGCGCGGGGCGCGCATGAGGAGGACTGGCTGGCGCGGCGGGACGAGGCCCTCTGGTCGGTTGGGCCGGAAGGTGGTGCAGGCCTCGTTCAGCTCGAGGGCGCAGAGGAGGTTTTTGCGGAAATAGCAGTCCTCACACGTTGGCGGCTTTGGCTTGCGCGGCACGGCGGGCATGTTTGCACCGCCGGCGGGTAGGCGCGAGCGCCGTTTCCGCAAATCGCCACGTCTTTGAAACGCCTTTGTGACAGCTTCCCTGCGTCTTCCGGGATCCCGGCCGGCCGGCGCTAATATCGAAGGCGATGGAGGGTCATTCCCGCAGCGAGAAGCTGTCCGCTTCTCCACCGCTCTTCAAGAGCGACTTCCTCAACTACTTCTCCCGCGTCCACCCCGCGGTGCCGGCGGTCGTCTTCGTCCCGGTGGTGGTGGCGATGGAGTGGATCGGGGTCGATCGCGGCTACGCCGCCTGGCAGCTGGCGCTGCTGACGCTGGCCGGGCTCGGTGTCTGGACCCTGACCGAGTACTGGCTGCATCGCCTCCTCTTCCACTGGGAGCCCGACAACGCCTTCGGCCGCCGCATGCACTTCATCATCCACGGCATCCACCACGACCATCCCAACGACAAGATGCGGCTGGTGATGCCGCCCTCGGTCTCGATCCCGCTGGCGATCCTCTTCTTCCTCGCCTTCCGGCTGATCCTCGGCGACGCCGCCTACCCGCTCTTCGCCGGCTTCATCGCGGGCTACCTCTTCTACGACTACACCCATTACTACGTCCATCATTTCGTGCCGAAGACGGATTTTGGCAAGCGGCTGCGGGAACACCACATGCGGCATCACTTTCAGGATCACAGCTACGGGTACGGCGTTTCTTCGCCGATCTGGGATCACGTTTTTCGGACTTATCCCAAGAAGCGCAGCAAATACCGGTCTTAGCGCGGGCGGTTGGGGAGGGTGTCGGAGGGGGGTCGCTGGGAGCACCTCCGCCGAGCGGGTCGGGGATGGGCTGGCGCCTCGAGCCGGACTGGCTCGGCTCCATACTGAGTACCCAGCGACCCCCTCCGACACCCTCCAGCCCCGGCGCTGTCACAGGTTGGGATGCTGTTTCGTCTAGAGGGCATGAACGGAACTAGGAAAGCGGTGGTGGTTGGCGGTGGGCCTGCGGGGTTGATGGCTGCGGGGCGGTTGGCTGAGGGCGGGTTCGAGACGGTGCTCTTGGAGGCTGGGCCGCATCTGGGGGGACGGGCCGCTTCGGAGCGCCGTGGAGGGTTCATCCTCAATCAGGGGCCGCATGCGCTTTACATCGGTGGGCCGGCTCGGCGGGAGTTGAAGGTCTCGGGGATCGAATTGGATTGGTGGAACCCGACTTCGCCCGCTGCTTCGGTGTTTCCCGTAGAGGGAAAGGTGAAGCGGAGTCTCGGCGGGTCGGGACAGCTCGGGCGATGGTTCCTTCGGTTGCAGCGGACCGAGCCCGCGGAGCTGGCGGGGATCTCGACTGCGGAGTGGCTGCGGCAGAGCCTGGGGTCGGAGCGGGCTCGGGCGAGTGCGGCGGCGCTGGTGCGGGTGACGACTTTCGTCGCCGACCAGGAGAGCCTCAGCGCCGACGTCGCCGCGACCCAGCTGAAGATCGGCCTCTGGCCGGGCATCCGCTACCTGCGGGGCGGCTGGCAGCAACTGGTCGACGCGCTCGCCGCGAAGGCCGAGGCTGCCGGCGCGACCCTGCGGGCCCGCGCCGCGGTGCGCGGCCTCGACCGCGACGCCGAGGGTTGGGTGCTCGGCCTCGACGGCGAGACGGTCCAGGCCGACGTCGTGGTCGTCGCCGCCGGCGGGCCCGACGCGGTCGCGAAGCTCCTCGGCGAGCAGGCGCCCGCCGCACCGGGGCCGGCCGCCGAGCTGAGCGTCCTCGACCTCGGCCTGGAGAGCCTGCCGCGACGCTCCCGCCGCTTCGCCCTCGGCGTCGACAAACCCACCTACCTCTCGCGCCACTCGCCGCCCGAGCACCGCGACGGCGTCCTCCTCACCCTGGCCAGCTACGCGCGCGAACCGCGCGAGGTCCTCGAGGAGTTGGCCGACGCCGTGCAGCCCGGCTGGCGCGAGCGGGTGAGGCTCGAGCGCTTCCTCCCCCGCATGGTCGCCGTCTCGGCGACCCCGACCCCGGCCGGCGGCGGCCTCGCGGGGCGCCCGGCGGTCGATCGCGGCGACGGCCTCTACCTCGCGGGCGACTGGATCGGCGGCGAGGGCTGGCTGGTCGACTCGGCGCTCGCCAGCGGCGCCGCCGCGGCCGCGGCCGCCCTGGGCAGCCGGGTCGCCGTAGCCGCATGAGCGGCGACGCCTTCGCGGCCTGCCGCCCGCGCCTGCTGGGCATCGCCTACGGCCTGCTGGGGGAGCTGACCGAGGCCGAGGACGTCGCCCAGGACGCCTGGCTGCGCTGGCAGCAGGCGGATGCCGAGGCGATCCGCAACCCGGAAGCGTTCCTGGTCACGGTCACGACCCGCCTCGCCCTCGACCGGCTGCGCTCGGCGCGGGCGCGGCGCGAGGTCTACGTCGGCCCCTGGCTGCCGGAGCCGCTCCTCACCGATCCCGAGACGCCGGAGACGAAGGCGATCGAGGCCGAGCGACTCGACCTCGCTCTGCTCGGGGCGCTGGAGCGGCTGAACCCGCTGGAGCGCGCGGTCCTCGTGCTGCGCGACGCCTTCGACCTCGAGTATGCGGAGATCGCCGACATCCTCGACCGCACCCCTGCCGCCGTGCGGCAGATCGCCAAACGGGCGCGCGACCACGCCGGCGCCACGAGCCGGCGCCGCGCGGTGAGCGACGAGGAGCGCCGGCGCCTGGCCGACGCCTTCATGCTCGCCTCGCTCTCGGGCGACGTCGAGCAGATCCGCGACCTGCTCGCCGCCGACGCGGTGATGTACTCCGACGGCGGCGGGGTCGTCACCGCCGCGCGCAAGCCGATCTACGGCGCCGACAAGATCGCCCGCTTCATGGTCGGCGTGCAGCGCAAGGAGGCCTTCCCCTCCGAGCCCGTCTTCGCCCGCGTGCTCGTCAACGGCGACCCGGGCGTGCGCATGGACAGCGCCGAGCACGGCTTCCTCAGCATCATCGCGGTGGAGGTCGCCGACGGCGCGATCCAGGCGGTTCGCCTCTTCACGAACCCCGAGCGCTTCCCGGCCGAGTTCCCGCGCCCCTGACCCGCAGCGCCAGCTCCAGCTCGAAGCGGGCGTCGGGGTCGTCGAGCCGATCGCCGAAGAGCTCCCTGAGGCGGGCGATCCGGTAGCGGGCGGTCTGGGGATGGACTCCTAGCTCGGCGGCCATCGCGACGGCGTTGCCGTGGTGGCGGACGTAGGCGCCTGCGGTGTCGAGCATGCGCTCCCGGGCGCGTGAGGTGAGGCCCTCGAGCGGAGCGAGCCGGCGGGTGGCCAGGAGCCGGGCCAGGAGCGGATCGGCCCCGAGGAGGAGGTCGACGAGGTGATCCTCGGCCCGGCTCAGACCGCCGCCGGGAACGCTGCCGGCGGCTATCGCGTCCAGCAGGGACCTGGCGAGGTCCCAGGACCTCGCCGCCTGGGCTGGTTCGACGGTGGGACCGAGGGCGACGTTCGCGCCGGAGGCAGCCCGGCGCAGCTGCTCGAGCCGGCGGGGGCCCTCGGGGTCGGGCAGCATCACGCACCCGGTCCCGTCGTGGACAGTCACCAGGGCGTCGGCGGGGAGGCGAGCGGCGAGCGCGGTGAGGTCTCCGTCGCCGCAGGCCACCGCCGCCAGAGATGCCGGCAGCGTCCAGTTGGCTGCTTTGGCCGCGGCGAGCAGGTCGGCCGATTCGGCGGGCGGGTCGCGGAGGAGCAGGCCGACCAGCTCGCCGCGCCGGCGCCGGCGCAGGTCCTCGACCGCCGCCTGCGCCTCGGCATAGCCGTCGACCGAGTCGGCGGAGAGCTCATCGATGTAGGCGAAGATCGCCTCGGCGAGGAGGGTCAGCGGCTCGGCCCCGAGGTCCGCCCGCCGGCCGGCTGCCGCGATCCGCCGCCAGGCCACCCGGGCCCCGATCCGGTAGGCGGCCTGGAGGGAGTCGAGGGTGCGGCCGACCCGCTGCTCGCCCCTGCCCAGGGCGACGTAGACCTCGCGGCCGGGCTCCCGGCCCCGGTCGGGGTCGCGGATCAGGGCGACGAACTGGAGCAGCGCCTCGCCGACCCCGGTCCTGATCCCGCGGCCGAAGCTCCCCTCCAGCGGCCGCGCGTACTCGGGGACCTCCCGGGCGATCGTCTCCAGGATCTCGCCGGTGATCGCCGGCAGCTCGGGCTCGATCAGGTCGGCGACCTCGGCTGGCAGCGCGCGCCAGGGCTCGGCATCGAGAGTATTTGGCATCTGTCTTATAACTTTAGTACCTGAAAACCACGGCAAAGAGCCAAAACATGTTCTCGATCTCCGCCTATCTTGACCTCATGCACGAGATGAGCAGGCTGGAGAAGATCGTCAACCTGGGAGCCGTCGTCGTTCCCTTCCTCGCCACGCTGCTGGCGATCGTCCTGCTGTGGAACAGCTGGGTGACCGCCGCCGACCTGGCGATCGCCGCCGCCATGTACCTGCTGACGGCGATCGGGATCACGGTCGGCTTCCACCGTCTCCTCACCCACCGTTCCTTCCAGACCTTCAAGCCGATCGAGTACGCCTTCGCGATCCTCGGCTCGATGGCGGTGCAGGGCCCGGTGATCTCCTGGGTCGCCGACCACCGCAAGCACCATGCCCACACCGACGAAGAGGGCGACCCGCACAGCCCCCACGTGGACCCCGACGGTGGCGTCAGGGGAGTTCTCGCCGGACTCTGGCACGCACACTCCGGCTGGCTGATGTCGTCCCAGGGCCGTGCCGACTGGAAGAAGTACGCGCCCGACCTCCACGAGGACCGCGGCATGCGGATCATCAGCCGCCAGTTTCCGCTGCTGGTGCTCGCCAGCCTCGCGCTGCCGGCCCTCGCCGGGTTCCTGGTGACCGGCACGGCCCTCGGTGCACTCACCGCCCTCCTCTGGGGCGGGTTCGTGCGCATCTTCTTCGTCCATCACGTGACCTGGAGCGTCAACTCCGTGTGTCACTTCCTCGGCAGCCGCCGTTTCGACACCGACGACCGCTCCACCAACGTCTTCTGGCTGGCCCTTCCCTCACTGGGCGAGTCCTGGCATCACAATCATCACGCCTTCCCCCGCTCCGCCGTGCACGGTTTGAAACGGTGGGAGCCCGATCCCTCGGCGGCGATCATCGCGACGATGGAGAAACTGGGACTGGCGCGGAACGTCGTTCGCATCTCAGCCGAGCGCCAGGCCGAACGCGCTTCTCCCTAGACACACCTACTCGGTTTGTCCACCGCCAGCCACGAACGGGTGGCCACTTATCCGAAATATCCTTTTGTTCCACCCGATCTGAGTGTCACAGTGTGTGTGACTCTGGCAGACTTCCTCTAGTCACCACTTCAAATTGGATGGAAGGAAAGTAGATGCCCCCCAGCAGCAATCATCTGGACGTGGCCCGCGATGCCCTGGAGAGGACCATTCGCGAGCTCGAGGACCAGATCAAGCAGGCCGAGCAGGCGCTCATCGCCCTCGGCGGCAAAGCGACCCGTCGCGGCCCCGGTCGCCCACGCGGAAGCGCCAGCAAAAAAACCGCCAAAGCCGGTGGCGCTCCGCGCCGGCGCCGCAAACGCCGCGGCGGCACCCGCGCCGATCAGGCGGTGAAACTGATCGAGCAGAACCCCGGCATCAGCGCATCCGACGTCGCCAAGCAGATGAAAATCAAGCCGAACTACCTCTACCGGGTCCTCAGCGACCTCGAGAAAGAGGGGCGCGTCAAAAAGGACGGGCGCCAGTATCACCCCGGCAAGGGCTGATCGGTACCACAGTTACCTGCAGCAGAGAGGCCGGCTTTCGCCGGCCTCTCTCTTTGCCGCTCGTGGGTGCGTGACTAGACCAGCCCGAGCTGGCTGACGGCGTCGCGCTCCTCCTGCAGCTCCATCACGCTGCGGTCGATGCGCTCGCGGGAGAACTCCGGGACGTCGAGTCCCTGGACGATGCTCCACTCGCCGCCGCTGCAGCTGCACGGCATGCCGCAGACGATCCCCTCGCCGATCCCGTAGGAGCCGTCGGCCGGAACCGCCATCGAGACCCAGTCGCCCTCGGGGGTGCCGAGCACCCAGTCGTGGACGTGGTCGATCGCCGCGTTCGCGGCAGAGGCGGCGCTGGAGGCGCCGCGGGCGTCGATGATCTCCGCTCCGCGTTTCGCCACCCGCGGGATGAACTCGTCGGCGATCCAGGCCTCGTCGTCGACCGCGTCCCAGGCGCTGCCGCCCTCGACCTTGGCGTTGACCAGGTCGGGGTACTGAGTCGGGGAGTGGTTGCCCCAGGCGATCATGTTGGTGACCGCCGACACGGGCTTGCCGAGCTTGTTGGCGAGCTGTGAGATCGCCCGGTTGTGGTCGAGTCGCATCATCGCGGTGAAGCGCTCGCGGGGAACGTCGGGTGCGTTCGACATCGCGATCAGGCAGTTGGTGTTGGCCGGGTTGCCGACCACCAGGACCTTGACGTCGTCGGCCGCGCCGGCGTTGATCGCTTCGCCCTGCGGCTTGAAGATGCCGCCGTTGGCCTCGAGCAGGTCAGAGCGCTCCATGCCCGGCCCGCGGGGGCGGGCGCCGACCAGGAGGCCGATGTTGCAGCCGTCGAAAGCCTGCTTGGGGTCGTCGCTGATCTCGATCCTGCGCAGCAGCGGGAAGGCGCAGTCGTCGAGCTCCATCGCGGTGCCCTCGGCGGCTTCGATCGCCTGCGGGATCTCCAGCAGGCTCAGCTCGACCGGCGTGTCGGGCCCGAGCATCTGGCCGCTGGCGATGCGGAACAGCAGCGCGTAGCCGATCTGCCCGGCGGCGCCGGTGACGGTGACCTTTACGGGGGTGGTGCTCACTGAATCTCTCCTCGAGTCGGGGTTGGAAGGTTGGAAGATCGTCAGGCCATCGCGCGCTGGAGGTTCTCGTCGATCGAGGCGAGGAACTCCTGCGTGGTCTGGTGCTCCTGGCCGCCGCCAACCAGCAGGGCCAGGTCTTTGGTCATCTTCCCGCTTTCGACGGTCTCGACGCAGACGCGCTCGAGCGTCTCCGCGAACTGCGAGACCGCGGGGGTAACGTCCATCCGGCCGCGGGCGGCGAGCCCGCGGGTCCAGGCGAAGATCGAGGCAATCGGGTTGGTGGAGGTCGGCTTTCCCTCCTGGTGCTGGCGGTAGTGGCGGGTGACGGTGCCGTGCGCGGCCTCGGCCTCGACGGTCTTGCCGTCGGCGCTCATCAGCACGCTCGTCATCAGGCCGAGGGAGCCGAAGCCCTGGGCGACGGTGTCCGACTGGACGTCGCCGTCGTAGTTTTTGCAGGCCCACACGTAGCCGCCCTCCCACTTCAGCGCGGCGGCGACCATGTCGTCGATCAATCGGTGTTCGTAGGTCAGCCCGGCGGCCTCGAAGTCGGCTTTGAACTCGGCCTCGTAGACCTCGGCGAAGAGGTCCTTGAAGCGTCCGTCGTAGCGCTTGAGGATCGTGTTCTTGGTCGACATGTAGACCGGGAAGCCGCGGTCGAGGCCATACCTCATCGAGGCGCGGGCGAACTCCCGGATCGAGTCGTCGAGGTTGTACATAGCCATCGCGATGCCGCCGCCGGGGAAGTCGTAGACGTCGAGCTCGACCGGCTCGGCGCCGTCCTTCGGCGTGTAGGTGAGGGTCAGCGTCCCCTCGCCCGGCACGACCAGGTCGGTGGCGCGGTACTGGTCGCCGAAGGCGTGGCGGCCGATCACGATCGGCTTCGTCCAGCCGGGGACCAGGCGCGGGATGTTCGAGATCACGATCGGCTCGCGGAAGATGACCCCGCCGAGGATGTTGCGGATCGTCCCGTTCGGCGAGCGGTACATCTCCTTCAGGCCGAACTCCTCGACCCGCGCCTCGTCGGGGGTGATCGTCGCGCACTTGACGCCGACCCCGTGGCGCTTGATCGCTTCCGCCGCTTCGACCGTGATCCGGTCTTCGCTCGCGTCGCGGCTCTCGATCCCGAGGTCGTAGTACTCGAGCTCGACGTCGAGGTAGGGGAGGATCAGCTGCTCCTTGATGAACGACCAGATGATCCGGGTCATCTCGTCGCCGTCGAGCTCGACGACCGGGTTCTCGACCTTGATCTTGGTCACGGCCGGCGATGCTATCTAGGACAGGTTGCCGCCGGGCTGCGACAATCCCAAGCCGATGGCAACCGTCGAACGCTCAGCTTCCGGTAACCACGAGGTCTTCAACCAGCCTCCTCCGCTCGTCGATTACAACGTCTTCGAGAGCGACACGGTGCTGGGGGAGGCAGTGCGGCGCGAGGGCGCCGAGTGGGACCTGGAGCGGATAACCGCCGCGGGCGAGTACGCCGGCAGCGAAGCGGCTCAGGAGCTGGGGCGGCTCGCGAACGAGAACGGGCCGAAGCTGAAGACCCACGACCGCTACGGGAACCGGGTCGACCTTCCCGAGTTTCACCCCGCCTGGCACGAGCTGATGGCCGTCGGGGTCGGCTTCGAACTTCACTCCTCTCCCTGGAAGGACCCGCGGCCGGGCGCCCACGTCGCCCGCGGGGCGGCCTTCATGTGCATGTCGCAGGCCGAGGCGGGGATCGGCTGCCCGATCTCGATGACCTACTCGGTTATCCCGGCCTTGCGCACCCAGCCCGAGCTGGCCGCCGAGTGGGAGCCGCGCTTCCTCTCCGCGACCTACGACCCGCAGAACGCGCCGGCCGGCGAGAAGGAGGGAGCCCTCGCGGGGATGGGGATGACCGAGAAGCAGGGCGGCACCGACGTCCGCGCCAACACCACCGTCGCGCGGCCGGTGAACGGCGGCGGGCCCGGCGCCGAGTACGAGCTGACCGGCCACAAGTGGTTCATGTCGGCGCCCCAGTGCGACGCCTTCCTCGTCCTCGCCCAGGCCGACGGCGGCATCTCCTGCTTCCTCTTCCCGCGCTGGACGCCCGACGGCGAGCGCAACCGCTTCCGCCTGCAGCGGCTGAAGGACAAGCTCGGCAACCGCTCCAACGCCTCCAGCGAGGTCGAGTTCGACGCCGCCTCGGCCTGGCTGGTCGGCGAGGAGGGCGCCGGGGTGCGGACGATCATCGAGATGGTCAACCACACGCGGCTGGACTGCGTTCTCGGCGGCGCCACCGGGATGCGGGCCGGGGTCGCCCAGGCGATCCACCACACGACCCATCGCGCGGTCTTCGGCCGCGAGCTGGTCGAGCAGCCGCTGATGCGGAACGTCCTCGCCGACCTGGCGATCGAGTCCGAGGCGGCGACGATCTCGGCCCTGCGCCTCGCCCGCGCCTACGACGAGGCGATCGCCGGCGACGAGGAGGCGGCGCAGCTGAAGCGGGTCGCCAACGCCGTCCTCAAGTACTGGATCTGCAAGCGCGCGGTGATGCACGCCGGCGAGGCGCTCGAGTGCCTCGGCGGCAACGGCTACGTCGAGGAGTCGGGGCTGCCGCGCCTGTTCCGCGAGAGCCCGCTGAACTCGATCTGGGAGGGCTCGGGCAACGTCCAGTGCCTCGACGTCCTGCGGGCGATGGTCAAGAACCCCGCCTCGCTGGAGGCCTTCTTCGCCGAGGTCGCCGAGGGCGCCGTCGCCGAGCCGCGCCTGGAGGCGTTCGCGACCTCGCTGCGCGACGAGCTGCCCGGCGACCTGGAGACGATCGAGTCCCGAGCCCGCCGCGTGGTAGAGCGGATGGCGCTCGCCCTCCAGGCCTCGCTCCTGGTCCGCTACGGCGACAGCGCCGTCGCCGACGCCTTCTGCGCCTCCCGCCTCTCCGGCGACTGGGGCCAGGCCTTCGGGACGCTGCCGGCCGGGACGGACTTCGGCCGCATCATCGAGCGGCACCGGCCGGCCGTCTAGCTCACCAGGTTCCGAGCTGACCCCGGCGCTGGTCCAGGAGCCGAGCCACGCGTTCCATCACCTGCCGGGGTTCCCGTTCGAAGCGACGGCCCGTCACGCGGGTCAGCTCGACGCCCGCGAGCTTCAGGTCCTCGTCGCGCTGCCGGTCCTCCTCGAAGGGCTCGTGCGTCCCGTGGGTCGCGTAGACGTCGAGTTCGACCGCGAAGCGCAGCTCGGGCCAGTAGACGTCGAGCTCGTAGCCGGCGACGCTGAAAGCGGTGACCGCTCGCGGCAGTCCCGCCCACTCAGCGGAGGCGAGGAATTCCCGCTCGAGCTCCGAGCGGGTGAGCCGGGGTGGTTCGTAGATGTCGAGCGCACGCTGGAGCGGCACGTTGCCCCGGTGGCCCCGATTGCGAGCCAGGACCGAGCGGAACTCGTCGAGGTCGAAGGTCCCCAGCTCCTCGGAGCGCCGGATGAGGCGGCGCAGGTTTCGGAAGCGAACGATCGGCGCGAGATCGAGGGAGGTCCGGGCAGTTGAAGTAACCGGGATCCCGCGCTCCAGAGCCCGGTCGCGGTCGATCAGGGTCCGCGAGTGATGAATGCGAACCGCATCCCGCCGCTTGCGCGGAACCGGAGTCGTCACATGCACCGGCACTGGCCGGGTCGAGATCAGCCCGAGCAGCCATCCCGCCGAGTAGTGACTCAGCAACGAACGCGGGCCGCCACTCAGCACCGCGGCGAGGCATCTCCCATGGAGCGAGAGATTCGTATGCCCCGCCGCATACACACCGTGATGAAGCCGATGCAGCCGCCCAGCAGCCACCGAAATGCGGACGGTCTTCTTGGAATAGCCCAACTTTCGAAGCTGACGAATTGAGACGACTCCATGCTGGCGACTCGCCAGCATCGCCAGTTCCTGTCCCGCGGCAGAGGTTAGGTACCCCATAGGGGCTCTAAGCTCTGCCGCGCCCGGTTTCTCCCCCCTCTAGCCGGAGGTCGTTGCGTCGCGCAGTGCCCGGCCGACCTGCTCGATCGTGATCACGCCGGAGAGGTGACCGTCCGTGTCGACCGCCATCAGGGCGCCGAGGCGGCGCAGGTTCTGGTTGGCGAGGAGGGAATCGAGCGGCGTGTCGTCGCGGACGAAGAGGCCGATGTCGTGATCGACGTATTCGGCGACGTTGGTGCTGGCGCGGGAGATCTCTGGAACCTCGTCGGCGCGGTCGCGCTGGATCAGGCCCAGGAAGCGGTGGGCGGCGTCGACGACGGGGAACCAGGGCCAGCGGTAGCGGAGGAAGTATTCGTCGAGTGCCCGCTCGACGCTGAGGTCGCCGGGGATCGTGACCGGCTCGCGGTCCATCACGTCGGCGACCCGGACGTCTCCGATGCGGTCGGTCAGCGCGGTCTGCATCGCGGCGCCGCGGGCGGAGCCGTTGATCACCAGCCCGATCACGGCCAGCCAGATGCCCCCGAAGGCGTTGCCGCTCATCGCCCAGGCGATGCCGAGCCCGATGAAGAGGTAGCCGAAGACGCGGCCGAGGTTGGCGGCAAAGCGGGTCGCCTTGTTGCGGTCGCCCGAGCGGTACCAGGCGAGCGCTTTGGCGACGCGGCCGCCGTCCATCGGGTAGGCGGGCAGCAGGTTGAAGACGAGGACGAGGAGGTTGATCGTCACCAGCCAGGCGACCAGCGCCATCAGGCCGGAGACGTCGGAACGGGATTCGAGCACCACCGCCTCCCAGAAGCCGCTCGGCCCGGCGGCCGCGGTTCCCACCGCCGCCAGCACGACAGCGATCACCGCCGTTACCGCCGGCCCGGCCAGTGCCACCTTCAGTTCGGTCCCGGGGGTGTCGGCTTCGCGGTCCATCCGCGCCATGCCGCCGAAGATCCAGAGCTGGATGCTGGTGATGCCGATCCCGTTGCGCATCGCCACCACCGCGTGCCCGAACTCGTGCAGGAGGATCGAGCCGAAGAAGCCGACGGCGCTGAGCAGCGCCAGCAGGAACGGCGTCGTCCCCCCTTCTCCCAGCAGCCGTTCGAAGAAGTCGGCCATGAAGAGGATGACGAGGAAGAGGACGATGAACCACGACCAGTCGACCGTGACCTTGATCCCGCGGAAGTGGAACAGGGTGATCGACCTGCCGCCGAGCATTGGCCCATGGTAAGCGGCTAGCGTGCCCGCCCGATGCAATCCGAGGTGCACTGGCTGCGGGAGCGGCTCGAGGAACTGGAGCGGATCGAGCGCCCGTCGGCCTCCGACGGCGAGCGCCAGGCGGCCGAGTGGCTGGTGTCGGGGTTCGCCGAGCTGGGCGCCGAGGCGCGGATCGAGGCCGAGGACGCGCACGGCACCTACTGGTGGCCGCTCGGGATCGGCGCGGCACTGGGAGCGCTCGGGGGGTGGGCGGCGCTGCGTGGCCGGCGCTTCCTCGGGACGCTGCTCGGAGCGGTCGGCGCCGCCGGGATGGCCGACGACTTCCCGCCGGGGAAGCGCCGGCTGCGGCGGCTCCTCCCCCGCCGCACCACCTACAACGTCGTCTGCGAGCTCGGCGACCCGAGCGCCGAGCGCACCGTGGTCCTCAGCGCCCACCATGACGCTGCGCACTCGGGGCTCGTCTTCCACCCAGCGCTGCCCGAGCTCGCCGATCGCCTCGGGATGCTCGATCGCACCGACACCAGCCCGCCGCTGATGGCGCCCGTCGTCGGCGGCCCGGTGCTGTCGGCGCTCGGCGCCCTCACCGGCCGCCGCCTGCTGTCGAAGATCGGCCTCTTCCTCGGCCTGGGCTCGGTTGCGGCGATGGCCGACATCGGCGCCCGCAACTCGGTGCCGGCGGCGAACGACAACGGGACCGCCGTCGTCGCCCTGCTGGCCCTGACCCGTCGCTTCCTCGCCGACCCCCCGGAGGGGATCCGGGTGATCCTCCTCTCCACCGGCTCGGAGGAGTCCTTCAGCGAGGGGATGAAAGCCTTCGGCGAGCGCCACTTCGGCGAGCTGCCGCCGGAGTCCACCTTCTTCCTCTGCTTGGAGACGCTCGGCGCCACCCACCTGCTGGCGCTGCAGGGCGAGGGCTTCCTGAAGATGCGCGACTACCCGCCCCGCGCCCTCGCCTTCGTCGAGCGCGTCGCCGGTGAGCTCGGGATCTGGCTCTACCCCAACCTCCGCACCTACAACGGCACCGACGCCCTCGAGCCCCGCGTAGCCGGCTACGAAACCGTCGCCCTCTGCAGCTGCACCGACCAAAAGCAACCAGGCCGCTACCACTGGCCCAACGACATCGCCGCCAACGTCAACTTCGACACCGTCGAACGAGCCATCAACCTCTCCGACCGGGCTGTGCGCCAACTGGGAGAGCGCTGGCTGTAGACGGGGGCGGGGGTGCCCCTCTCCAGACACTCAACATCGAGCCATAGCGAGATGTGTCTGGAGCGGGGCACCCCCGCCCCCCTGCCCACTGCGTGACGAATTACAAAGTGACGAATCCCGACTACGCAATCGGAATTTCGCGCTATAGCATCCGCGCCCGTGCCATCCCATGACGTTCTCGTAATCGGAGCCGGGCTAGCCGGCCAGCGGGCCGCCCTCGCCGCCGCCGAGGAAGGCGTGTCGGTCGGGATCATCAGCAAGGTTCACCCGGTCCGCTCCCATTCAAACGCCGCCCAGGGCGGGATCAACGCGGCGCTGAATCCCGGCGACTCCTGGGAGTCCCACGCCTTCGACACGATCAAGGGCTCCGACTACCTCGGCGACCAGGATGCGGTCGAAATCATGACCCGCGAGGCGCCGGAGGAAATCCTCCACCTCGAGCACCTGGGCGTCACCTTCCACCGCAACGAGGAAGGCAAGCTCGGCACCCGCGCCTTCGGCGGCGCCTCCGCCGCCCGCACCTACTACGTCGCCGACATCACCGGCCAGGCGATCATGCACGTCCTCTACGAGCAGCTGATGAAGCACTCCGAGCGGATCGCCCGCTACGAGGAGTGGTTCTGCACCGCGCTGGCGCTCGACGAGAAGGGCGAGTGCTGCGGCGTCGTCACCCGCAACATCGCCGACGGCTCGATGCAGCTTTTCGACGCCAAGGCGGTGATCCTCGCCAGCGGCGGCAACGGCCAGGTCTGGAAGCCGACCACCAACGCGCTGATTTGCACCGGTGACGGGATCGCGATGGCCTACCGGGTCGGCGCCAAGCTGATGGACATGGAGATGATCCAGTACCACCCGACGACCCTGGCGGGCAAGGGCTTTCTGATCACCGAGGGTGCCCGCGGCGAGGGCGCCCACCTGCTCAACGCCAACGGCGAGCGCTTCATGGAGAAGTACGCGCCCAACAAGATGGAGCTCGCCTCGCGCGACGTGGTCTCGCGCGCTGAGCAGACGGAGATCAACGAGG
>DASVAT010000010.1:0-41389 GCA_036376215.1 Solirubrobacterales bacterium | reverse complement strand
CCAGCCGGGGCTTCAGCGCGGCGAGCACGCCCTCCAGCGCGGCCCGCTCGCCGAGGCTCATCTGCTGCGGCCCGCCGAGCAGGGCTGAGATTCCCTCGCTCATCGCGAGCGCAGGCTAGACGAGGGCTACCACCAAACGGTGCTGTCGATGCCCTCGAGCTCCTCGACGGGCGTCGTGTAGACCCCGGAGGAGAGGTACTTCCAGCCGTCGTCGGGGACGAGGAAGACGACGTTGCCGCCATCGAGCTCGCCGGCGATGCGCACGCAGATCGCCGCAACGGCGCCGGCCGAGACGCCGGCGAACAGGCCCTCCTCGTCGAGGAGCTTGCGCGTCCAGATGACCGCGTCGCGGTTGGTGACGAAGATCTTGCGGTCGAGCACCGACAGGTCGATGATCGGCGGGATGAAGCCGTCGTCGAGCGAGCGCAGGCCCTGCACCAGCTCGCCCTGTTTCGGCTCGGCGGCGACGATCAGCGTCTCCGGGTTGGCCTCCTTCAGACGGCGGCCGTTGCCCATCAGGGTGCCGCCGGTGCCGAGCCCTCCGACGAAGGCGGCCACCTCGCCGAGCTCTTCGAGGATCTCGACCGCGGTGCCGTTGTAGTGGGCCAGCGGGTTGGCCTCGTTGCCGTACTGGTAGGGCATGTAGAAGCCCGGGTCCTCGGCCATCTCCAGCGCCACCTCGACCGCGCCGTTGGATCCCTTCGCACCCTCCGAGTAGACAATCTCGGCGCCGTACATGCGCAGCAGCTGCGTCCGCTCCTCGGTGACGTTGTCGGGCATCACCACCTTCAGCGGGTAGCCCTTGCGGCGGCAGATCATCGCCAGCGCGATGCCGGTGTTGCCGGAGGTCGGTTCGAGGATCGTGTGGCCCGGCTCGATCGCGCCCTCGGCCTCGGCCGCCTCGATCATCGCTTTGGCGACCCGGTCCTTGACCGAGCCGGTCGGGTTGTGCCCCTCGAGCTTGGCGTAGATGCGGACGTCGGGCTTCGGCGAGAGCCGCGGCAGCTCCACCAGCGGCGTGTTGCCGATCGACTCGACGATATTGCCGAAACGGCCTCCGCAGGGTCTGTTGAGAAGTTGCTCGTCCGCCATTCGCCCACCCGTTACTTCAGAAAGTATAGCGGGGGATGCGAGCACCGGCAGCCTGTTTTGAAAAGCCTCCCCGTTGGAGAGGTAAGGCTCAGCAGGTATACCTATTTGGCGTCTGTCCAATTCTCGAACGGAGGAATTCGATGAGATCGACCCGGCTGACCGCCCTGCTCGCGGTCTTCCTTCTGGCAATCGCCTCGCTGGCCGCAGCGGGCTGCGGCAGCAGTGACGACGACACCACCTCGGCCGGTGGCGGGGGAGGCGGTGGCGGCGAGCCGTTGACCGTCGGCTCCGACATCCCCTATCCCCCCTTCGAGCAGGGGAAACCGGGCAACTACACCGGCTTCGACGTGGAGCTCCTGGAAGCGGTCGGCGAATCGATCGGTCGTGAAGTGGAGTTCGAGGACACCTCCTTCGACACGATCTTCCTCGACCTCGCGCGCGGCAACTTCGAAGTGGTCGCGTCGGCGGCGACGATCACCGACGAACGTGAGAAGACCGTCGACTTCACCAACCCCTATTACATCTCCGAACAGGCGATCCTGGTCAAGGAAGGCGGCGACATCGACTCGGTCGAGAAGCTGGCCGGGGCGACGGTCGGCGTGCAGCAGGGCACGACCGGGCAGGAATTCGTCGAAGAAGAGGGCGAAGCCGGTGACCTGCGCAAATACCCGCAGGGGCCCGACGCCGTCAACGCGCTCTCCAACGGCACGGTCGACGCGGTCGTGATCGACATCCCGGTCGCCGAAAACGCCGAAGCCGCCGGCAACGGCCTCGAAATCTCGGCCGCGATCCCGACCGAAGAAGAGTACGGATTCGCGGTCGCCCAGGGCGAAACCGAACTGCTGGAAGAACTGAACGAAGGGCTGAAAGAAACGATCGAAGACGGCACCTACGCCAAGCTCTACGAACAGTGGTTCAAACACGAACCGCCCAAAGAGATCGAGACGACTACCCACGAAGCCACCTGATCGGGACACCGGAATTCGAGAAGGGGCGCCGGCGACGGCGTCCCTTCTCTACGTTTAGGGCCTAATGGAAGAGTTCCTCAAGCAGTTCTTCGACGTCGGCTTCATGGTCGACCACTTCGACGAAGTGCTGGACGGCTTCTGGATCACGACCCAGCTCGCGGTCCTCAGCGGCATCCTCGCCCTGATCTGGGGGCTGATCCTCGCCACCCTGCGCCAGCTGCCGGGGAAAGCGCTGATGCCGGTCCGCTTCCTGACGATCGCCTACATCGACGTCTTCCGCGGCATCCCGCTGCTGATGCTGATCCTCCTCATCGCCGGCGGCATCCCGGCGCTCGAGTTCCTGCCCGAGTGGCTGCGGCTGCCCGAGTGGTTCGGCAAACCGGACAGCTTCTGGTTCGGCGTGCTGGCGATCACGATCACCTACGGCGCCTACATGGCCGAGGTCTACCGGGCGGGCATCGAGTCTGTCCCCCAGGGACAGATGGAGGCCGCGCGGTCGCTGGGGATGAACCACGGGCAGGCGATGCGCAACGTGATCCTGCCGCAGGCGGTGCGGAAGGTGATCGCGCCGCTGCTGAACGACTTCGTCGCCCTGACCAAGGACACGACGCTGGTCAGCTTCATCGCCCTCAACGAGGTGACGCTCGTCGCCAGCGACATCCAGTCCGAAACCTTCAACAGCTCGGCGCTGACGCTGGGGGCGATCATGTTCCTCGTCGTCACCCTCCCCCTCGCACGGCTGGTCGACAAACTGATCTCCCGCGAGCAGAGCCGCTTCACCCGCGGCGCCCCGCGCGTGGAGGCTCTCTGATGGACGGCCCCTCCGACGGCAGCGGCGTGATCCTCAGCCTGCGCGGAGTCTGCAAGCGCTTCGGCGATCTCGAGGTGCTGCGCGGGGTCGACCTCGAGGTGAAGCGCGGCGAAGTCGTCTGTGTGCTCGGCCCGAGCGGCTCCGGCAAGAGCACGCTCCTGCGCTGCGTCAACCTGCTCGAGCCTCCCGAGGAGGGCGACATCCACCTCGAAGAGCGGAGCATCTGCAAGGGGCCGGGCTCGGGCACCGGCGAGCAGAGCTGGGAGCTCGACTTCGTCCGCCAGCGGGTCGGGATCGTCTTCCAGCAGTTCAACCTCTTCCCGCACAAGACGGCGCTGGAGAACGTGACCATGGCCCAGGAAAAGGTGCTGGGGCGCCCGAAGGCGGAGGCGCGGAGCAAAGGCGCCCAACTGCTCGAACGGGTGGGGCTCGCGGACAAGCTCGGCGAGTACCCCGAGCGGCTCTCCGGCGGCCAGCAGCAGCGCGTCGCGATCGCCCGGGCGCTGGCGATGGACCCCCACGTGATGCTCTTCGACGAGGTCACCAGCGCCCTGGACCCGGAGCTGGTGAAGGAGGTCCTCGACGTGATGCGCGAGCTGGCCGAGGAAGGGATGACGATGATCGTCGTCACCCACGAGATCGGCTTCGCCCGTGACGTCGCCGACCGGGTCGTCTTCATGGACGGCGGCGTGATCGTCGAAGAAGGCCCGCCCGCCCAGGTGCTGGAGAACCCGCGCGAGGAGAGGACCAAGCAGTTCCTCGGGCTGGTGCTGGAACACTGAGGCATAGGTACCAGTTCGTACCTTGATTGAATCGCGTGTTTTCCTTATGGTCTGCCCATGGCGCTGCGCCGGGTCATCTGCTTTGCCCTGTGTGCCGTGGCGTACTCGCTGACCGTGCCGATGGCCGCCGGAGCAGCGCCCATACCTGACCCGCCTCTCGACAAATGCAAAGTTGGCGACCACGGCCCGGGTCCCTACATCGCCGTCCTCCAAGACGAGACCCCTCCCGGAGAGCCCCTTCGCCTCTGCCCGGAAGAACCGCCCGGCCCGCGCCCAGAAAAAGAACAAGAACAAGAAAAGGAAGAAGAACCCCAGCCCCAGCCCCCGCCTCAGCCCGAGCCCTCGTCGCCCAGCGGCGCAATCCCACCCTCGGATGCGGTCGCCGAGACCGGCATGAGCGAGCAGCAGCCGACGAAAGCCAAGCGGCACCCGCGGCGATGCAAGCGGCGAGCGAAGAAGCACGGGAAGGGCGGGGCGGTGCCCCGCCGGTGCCCGAAGAAGTCGCGGGGCGCTACTACCTAGGCGCTGCCGCCGGCCATCGCCGGCAGGATGACGACCGTGTCGCCGTCCTTGACCGCGGTGCCGAGCCCATCGAGCACCCGCACATCCTCGTCGTTCAGGTAGACGTTGACGTAGCGGTTCAGCTCGCCGTCGTCGCCGAAGAGCTGCTCCTGGGTGTCGGGGTACTCGCCGGTGAGGGAGTGCAGGACCTCGCCGACGTCGCCGCCGCCGGCCTCGACCTCGGCCTGGCCGCCGGTTTTCGGGCGCAGCACCGGTGGAATGCGAACGGTTGCCATGGGCGCGTGATCCTACCTAGGCGATCGACTGCCGGTCGCCGCCAGCGCCGGCGCAGAACGCGTCGTAGTCGGGGAACTGGCCCATCTCGGACTCGGGGATCTCCTCGGCGTGCTCGCCGCAGATCGGGCAGTCGGGGTCACGGCGGACCTTCAGCTCGGTGAAGGTGGTGCCGAGCGCCTCGTAGAGGAGCAGGCGGCCGATCAGGGGCTCGCCGGCGCCGAGGATCAGCTTGATCACCTCGTTGGCCTGCAGCGTGCCCATCGTCCCGGCCATCACCCCGAGCACCCCGTTGGCGGAGCAGCTCGGCGCCAGCTCGGCCGGCGGCGGCGTCGGGTAGAGGCAGCGGTAGCAGGGACCCTCATAGGGGACGAAGGTCGAGATCTGGCCGTCGAAGCCGAGGATCGACGCGGAGACGACCGGCTTGCGCAGCCGCACCGAGGCGTCGTTCAGCAAGTAGCGGGTCGGGAAGTTGTCGGCGCCGTCGACGACGATGTCGTAGTCCTTCATCACCTCGAGGATGTTGCTCGCGTCGAGGCGGCCGTTGTGCTCGGCGACGTTGACGTCGGGGTTAAGGCCTTCGATGAAGACCCGGGCCGAGGCGGTCTTCGCCATCCCGATCCGTTCGGTGTTGTGGATCACCTGGCGCTGCAGGTTGGAGGCGTCGACGACGTCGTCGTCGACGAGGCCGATCGTCCCGACCCCGGCCGCGGCGAGGTAGAGCGCGGTCGGGGCGCCGAGGCCGCCGGCGCCGAGCAGCAGCACCTTCGCGTTCAGCAGCTTGACCTGGCCGTCGACGCCGACCTCGGGCAGGAGCGTGTGGCGCGAGTAGCGCTCGCGCTGCTCGGGGGTCATCCCGTGCGCGGCGACGACCGGGAGTCCCTGCTCCTGCCACTGGAGGATGCCGCCGCTCATCGAGGCGACGTTCTCGTAGCCCAGCTGCTGAAGCTGCCCGGCGGCGAGCGCCGAGCGGTTGCCGGAGCGGCAGTAGAGGATCGTGCGGGCCGATTTGTCCGGCGCCGCGGTGGCGATTTCGTCGCCGAGAAGCCCCGGCGGCACCAGCTTGCCGCCCTCGAGGTGGGCCTCTTGGTACTCGTGCGGCTCGCGCGTGTCGATCAGGACGACGTCGCCGCCGACGATCTCCTCGGCAGCCTCGAAGGGTTCGATCTCCTCGATCGTCTGAACTCGCGTGGTGTCGATGGCCATGAAAGAAATCCCCTAATCCCGATCAGCTTTTACTTCAAAAAGTATAGCGAGATCTGGCGACCGCACGAAAACGGCCCCGGGGAAGGGTCCCGGGCCGGGTTCGCCATCGGAGGAAGCGGGCGCTAGACGAGGGTCGGGCGCATCTGACGCAGGCGCCGGACCCGCTCTTCGATCGGCGGGTGGGTCGAGAAGAGGCCGGCGATGCCCCCGCCCTTGAAGGGCTTGACGATGTAGAGGGGCTCGGCCGCCTGGTTGACCTGCATCGGCATCGCTTCCGCACCCTGCTCGAGCCGCAGCAGCGCGCTCGCCAGCGACTCGGGGTTGCCGCAGATTTCGGCGCCGCCGGCGTCCGCTGCGTACTCGCGCTGGCGCGAGATCGAGAGCTGGATGATGCTCGCCGCGATCGGAGCCAGGAGCACCATCGCCAGCGCCGAGACGAGGCTCAGCGGCGAGTTGTCGTCGTTGCCGAACCACATCAGCATGTAGGCGAGGTAGGTGATCGCGGCGCCGATCGCCGAGGCGACCGACTGGATCAGGATGTCGCGGTTGCGGATGTGGGTGAGCTCGTGGGCGAGGACGCCGCGCAGCTCGTCCTCGGAGAGCAGCTTGGTGATCCCGCGGGTAACCGCCACCGCCGAGTGCTTCGGGTTGCGGCCGGTGGCGAAGGCGTTCGGCTGGTCCTGGGGGATCATGTAAAGGCGCGGCATCGGCAGGTCGGCGCGGGTCGTCAGTTCGCGGACTATCTGGTAGAGCCGCGGCGCCTCGGACTCGTCGATCGGCTCCGCCCGACTCATTTTCAGCGCCATTTTGTCGCTGAAGAAGTAGGCGAAGAAGTTGATCGCCAGGGCGATGAAGAGGAAGGTGGCCGCGGTGCTCGGGCCGCCGATCAGGGCGCCGATGACGACCAGAAGGCCGCCTAGAGCAGCCATCAGGATCGTGGTCCGCAGCGTCGCGCCCCAGGTGGACTGCTTGGTGGTGGTCATCGAGTGGTCGCTCCTAAAGAGTCGGGGTGTCCGTGAAGTATGCGGCGAGAGCGCGAATTCGCCTATAGGGGCCATCCCCTAACCGACTCCACCCAGCCCCTATCTATTCGCCTGTTCCTTATCGGCCCATGACAACGAAAAGGAACAGACGAATGAGGGGTGCCTTCTAGGCTTGGGGGATGGTGCTCTTGGCGCTCGGTCTCGGGCTGGTGGTCATCGCGCTGATCCTCGCCCTGGCGCGGGAGCGGCGGCGGCTGCGGCCGCTCGAGGACTTGGTCGAGGCGATGGAGAAGGTCGACCTCTCCAGCCCCCGCCCCCTCCTTCCCGCCTCGATCGACGGCGTCGGCGAGACCGAGGAGGTGGCGCGGATCGAGCTCGCCTTCCTGCGGATGATGCGGCGGCTGGAAGCCGAGCGGCGGCGCGCCGGGTCGGCGACGCTCCACGCGCAAGAGGAGGAGCGGGCGCGGGTCGCCCGCGACCTCCACGACGAGGTGAACCAGTCGCTGACCGGACTCTTGTTGCGGCTGGAGGCCGCGCGGGAGGCGGCACCGCCCGAGCTGGAAGGCGAAATCGCCGAGACGAAAGCGCTCGCCAACCAGGCGATGACCGAGCTCCTCTCCCTCGCCCGCCAGCTGCGCCCCACCGCCCTCGACGACCTCGGTCTGGTGGCGGCGATCGGCGGTCAGGTCGAGCAACTGGGACGCGGAGAGATCGAGTCCCAGCTCGAGGTCGACGGCGACTTCTCCGACCTCGGCGACGACGCTCAGCTGGTCGTCTACCGGGTCGCCCAGGAGGCACTCAATAACGCCGCCCGCCACAGCGGCGCCGAGCGTGTGGACGTGCGCCTGCGACGCGCCGCGGACGGCGGCGTCGTCCTCGAGGTCGCCGACGACGGCCGCGGCTTCGCCTTCGACGAGTCCGAGAGCGGCCTCGGGATCGGCGGCATGCGCGAGCGCGCCCTGCTGGTCGGCGGCGAGCTGACGATCCAGTCCCGCCCGGGCCGTGGCACTACCGTCCGCCTCGACGTGCCGGGAGAATCGCCCTGATGAGGGTGTTGATCGCCGACGACCACGGGATCGTCCGCTCTGGGATCCGGCTGCTGCTGGAGCGCCAGCCGGACATCGAGGTCGTCGCCGAGGCCGGCGACGGGGCCGAGGCGCGGGACCTGGCCGTGCGAGAGCGGCCCGACCTGGCGATCCTCGACGTGAAAATGCCGAAGCTGACCGGGCTGCAGGCGACGCGGGAGATCAAGAAGCAGGCGCCGGAGGTCTCGGTCCTGATCCTCTCGATGCACGACGACGAGCGCTACCTGTTCGAGGCGCTGAAAGCCGGCGCCTCGGGCTACGTGCTGAAGGCCCAGGCCGACACCGACCTGCTGGCGGCGATCCGGGCGGTCGAGCGGGGCGAGCCGTTCCTCACGCCCGAGGCGCAGCGGACGCTGATCAAGGACGTGCTCGAGCGCGGCTCCGGCGGCGAGGAGGAGCTGACCCCGCGCGAGGAGGAGATCGTCAAGCTCGTCGCCGAGGCGCACACGACGAAGCAGATCGCCGAGGTCCTCCACCTCTCCGAGAAGACGGTCGAGAACCACCGCGCCAACGCGATGCGAAAGCTGGGGATGCGCGACCGAGTCGAGCTGGTCCGCTACGCGATCCGCCGCGGGCTGATCGAGCCGTGATCGCATAACCGACCGCTTCAGTAGGATTTAGGTCAGATGCTGTTCTCGACCAAAGCCGAGTACGGAGTTCGCCTGATGGTCGAGCTGGGCCGCCAGCCCGGCTCGCAGCCCGTCTCGCTGGGCTCCGTCGCCGAAGCGGAGAACCTGCCGCTCTCCTACCTGGAGCACCTGGTGGCGAAACTGCGCAAGGCCGGCCTCGTCACCTCCACCCGCGGCGCCCACGGCGGCTACCGTCTGGCGAAGCCGGCGGCGGAGATCACGATGGACGCTGTGGTCGAGGCGCTGGAAGGGCAGATCGCGCCGATGGAGTGCTTCCACGACTCCCCCGAAGGCAAAGTCCTCTGCTCGCACGAGTCCGACGGCGACCAGGCCTGTTCGACGAAGCTGCTGTGGATGCGCGTGCAGGGCGGGGTCACCAAGGCGCTCGCCGGCACCACCCTGGCCGAGCTGGTCGAGTTCTCCGACCACAGCGCCCCCAAGCGCGCCGCCGTCATCGGCAGCGCCGCGTAAGAACTTCGAATAACCCCAGAAACGGAGCGAAATTGGCTGAGCTGGAGATACGCAACCTGCACGTCGAGGTCGAGGACAAGAAGATCCTCAAAGGCCTCGACCTGGACGTCGAGAAGGGCAAGGTCCACGCGCTGATGGGGCCGAACGGCTCCGGCAAGTCGACGCTCGCCAACGTGATCATGGGACACCCGGCGCTCGAGGTGACCGAGGGCACGATCACCTTCAAGGGCGAGGACATCACCGAGGCCGCCCCCGAGGACCGCTCCCAGGCCGGCCTCTTCATGGCCTTCCAGTACCCCGTCGCGATCCCCGGCGTCTCGGTCAGCAAGTACCTGCGGATGATCATCAACGCCCAGCGCGAGGCCCGCGGCGAAGACCAGATCAAGATCAAAGACTTCGCCCGCACCGCCCAGGAGGCGATGGAGCTGGCGAACATCCCGAAAGACTTCTCCAGCCGCTACCTCAACGACGGCTTCTCCGGCGGCGAGAAGAAGCGGATGGAGCTGCTGCAGCTGGCGCTGCTGCGGCCGGAGATCGCGATCCTCGACGAGACCGACTCGGGCCTCGACATCGACGCCCTGCGCACCGTCGCCGAGGGCGTCAACAAGTTCGCCGGCCCCGACATGGGCGTCCTGATCATCACCCACTATCAGCGCATCCTCCACATGGTGAAACCGGATGCGGTCCACGTCATGTTCCAGGGGCGGATCGTCAAAGAAGGCGGCCCGGAGCTGGTCGGCGTGCTCGAGGAGAAGGGCTACGGCTGGATCAAAGAGGAGGTAGAGGCAGGCGCGGCCGCCTGACCTCGTCGACATGGAGCCGGTGAGCGCCAAGACCTCCGCACCGATGGCGGCGCCGTTCTCCATCGAGAAGGTCCGCACCTCCTTCCCGGCGCTCGAGCGCGAGGTCAACGGCAAGCCGGTCGCCTACCTCGACAGCGGCGCCAGCGCCCAGCGGGTGCTGGCCTCGATCCAGGCGGTCGACCGCTACGAGCGGCGCCACCACTCCAACGTCCACCGCGGCTCCCACACGCTCTCGGCCGAGGCGACCGAAGCCTACGAGGGGGCGCGGGCCACGGTCGCCGACCACATCGGCGCCGCCGACCGGCGTGAGGTCGTCTTCGTCCGCAACGCGACCGAGGCGATCAACCTGGTCGCGCGGGCCTGGGGCGACGCCAACGTCGGCGCCGGCGACCGCCTGCTCCTCACCGAGATGGAGCACCACTCGAACATCGTCCCCTGGCAGCAGCTCGCCGAGCGGGCCGGGGCCGAGATCGACTGGGCGCCGATCGACGGGGAGGGGCGGCTCGACATGGACGCCTTCGCGGCGCTGCTCGAGCGCGGCCCGAAGCTCGTCGCCGTCGCCCACGTCTCCAACGTGCTCGGGACCGAGAACCCGATCGCCGAGATCGCACGGCTGAGCCACGCGGCCGGCGCCAAGCTGCTGGTCGACGGCGCCCAGTCGGCACCGAAGATGCCGCTGGAGATGGCCGCGCTCGGCGCCGACTTCTACGCGATCACCGGCCACAAGCTCTACGCCCCGACGGGGATCGGCGTCCTCTGGACCAGGCTCGACCTGCTGCGCGAGATGCCGCCCTTCCTCGGCGGCGGCTCGATGATCCGCAAGGTCAGCCGCGACGGCACCACCTACGCCGACCCGCCCGCCCGCTTCGAGGCGGGGACGCCGGCGATCGCCCAGGCGATCGGGATGGCCTCCGCCTTCCGCTGGCTCGACATGCTCGGGATGGAGGCGGTGCGCGAGCACGAGGAGCAGATCGCCGACTACGCCCTGGAGCGGCTGGCCGAGGTGCCGGGCCTGCGAGTCTTCGGCCCGCCCCGCGGCGAGGGCCGCCTCGGCCCGGTCTCCTTCGAGATCGAGGGCATCCATGCCCACGACGTCTCCGAGATCCTCGACCGCCACGGCGTCGCCGTCCGCGCCGGCCACCACTGCGCCCAGGTGCTGATGGATCGGCTCGACATCGCCGCCACCGCCCGCGCCAGCTTCGGCGTCTACACGATCCCGGCGGAGATCGACCGCCTGGTCGAGGGGCTGGAAGACGCGCGACGCGTCTTCGGGCTCTAGCCCCGCTCCGGCAGGTACCGGACCGCGCGGAGCGGGATGGGGCCGGTGACGCACCGGTCCCCGTCGGGCCTCGAGGTGCGAACACGGAGGTAGGTGCCGAGGACCGCATCCCTTCGGACGCGACCGGTAATCGCGATGGTTTCCTTGAAGCGCCCACCGGCGCGCGTTCTCCCCTCGTGCGCGACCCGCCGCAGGAACCGGGCCCCCTCTTCCAGCTTCGCGAACGCGGGACGGCGGAAGAGCGCGTGCCGGGCGGGGATCGACCTGCCCTTGCCGAGCGGGCAACGCGGGACGAAGGTCCCGCGGATGCCGCCGACTTCCCTGCCCGTCTTGCGAAGGAATATCTCGATCGGGCCCCGCTTCCCGTAGTACACGCGTTTTTCGCCACGCTCCGGCGATCCCGCCAGGACGCTGCCGATCGGCCTGTAGCGCGACGCCTCGAAGGGCCGCTGGACGGAGCCGGTGTCGCAGTGGAAGCTTTCTTCGCTTTCTTCGTAGGCGTACTTGCCGCTCACCCCGTCGCGGTTGAACTCCGCCCTGATTTCGGCGATCGAGAGGGAATAGGAGTCGCCGCCGTATTCATGGGCGGCGAAGCCGTGTGGACCCTCGTGCATCAGCTCGGGCGCCGGGAAGGCGCTGAACCCGCCTCCCCCCACGTTTTCTTCCGGTTCGGTGTAGTAGCAGTTCGTCCTGCCCGCGAACTGCATGACGTAGCGCTGCGGCCCTTCGGCTTTGAAGGCGACCGAGTACTTCTCGGTCGATCCCGCGTAGAGGGCCGCGGCGGAGGCGTCGCCGGCGCCTGGAGCCATCGCCACCAGTGCGACCGCGAGCAGCCACTTCGCGTCGATCCCGCGTCTGCGCGGAGCCGTCGCCACGCTAACCGCCCGCCGCCAGGTAGCGGACGGCGCGGAACGGGAGCGGGCCGGTCACGCAGCGCCGCTTCGCCCGATTCGGTGGCTTGACGGTGCGAACGCGGAGGTAGGTGCCGGTGACCGCGTCCTCCGCGACGGTTCCGCTGAACGAGATCCTTTCCCTGAAGCGAGCATTGCGGTGGATCCCGCCGCGGGCGAGGGCAACCGCTTCGAAGCTGCCGCCCTCGCCCAACTCGGTGAAGTCCGAGGGACCGGCGAAGAGACTGTGGCTGACCGGGATCTTTCGCCCCCTGCCGATCCGGCACCGCGGGACGAAGGTTCCGCGGATGCCCCCGACTTCGTCTCCGATCACGCGCAGGAAGGTCTCCGTCGATTCGTCTCTTCCGTAGTAGACGGGCCTTTCCCCGCTCACCGGAGCCCCTCCGCTGCCGAAGGGCAGGTAGCGCGCCGCCTGGAAGGTCCTGTCCGGGCCGGTATCGCAGTGGAAGCCTTCTTCGACGATCTCGTGCAGGTAGAAGCTCCCGGCGATTCCATCGCCGACCCGTTCGGCCCGCACCTGCCCGATGCCGCCGGGAATCCCGGTGGTGAGGCCTTCCGAATCGCTGCGCATCAGCGTAGGCGCCGCGAAGACGCTGAAGCCGCCCGGCCCGACGTCTTCGCGCGGTTCGGTGAAGAAGCACTGGGTCTTGGCGGCGAGCTCGAGGATGTAGAGCTGCGATTCCTCGGCTTTGAAGGCGATCGCGTAGTCGCTCGTGTCACCGACGTAGAGCGTGGTTTCCGCCCGTGCGATCCCGGCGGTGAGAAGCACCGCGACGAGTGCCATTGTCAGAGCCGGCGCGCGCACCTTCTACTCCTTCCCCGCAGACGGCTTCGCTAGCCTCGAAGCATGGACGAGCTCTACCGCGACCAGATCCTCGAGCACTACAAGCGGCCGCACAACTTCGGCCATCTCGACGATCCCGACCTCGAGTTCGAGGACACCAACCCGTTCTGCGGCGACGAGCAGCACGTGACGATCAAACTCGACGGGGAGGAAAAAGTCGCGGCGGTCGCCTTCGAGGGCAAAGGGTGCGCGATCTCCACCGCCGCCACCTCGTTGCTGACCGACGAGCTGGTCGGGATGAGCCGGGAGGAACTGCTGCGGCTGCCGAAAGAGTTCGTCCTCGAGCTGCTCGGGATCGAGATCTCGGCGACGCGGATGAAGTGCGCGATGCTCGGCCTGAAGATCGTCAAGAGCGCCTCCCTCGGCCAGTCGGCCGACTGGGAGGACGAGGGCGAGGTCGGCGACCCCTCGGAAGCGGTCGCCGACCTCGGCCAGATCTAGTCAGTCGGGCTCGTTCACCCGGATCACCGAGAACATCGCGGACCAGGGGTCGCGGACCAGGGCAATGCGTCCGGCGTCGATGTCCATCGGGCCCATGATGCTGGCGCCGCCAAGGTCCTTGATCTGCTCGATCGCCGCGTCAGGGTCCTCGACAGCAAAGTAGGTGCCCCAATGGGGCGGGACTTCGGCGGGAACCCTGCTAGCCATCTCCAGCATCCCGCCGACTTGGTTATCGCCGACCGTGCAGATCACGTAGCTGTCGGCGTTCTCGGTCTCCCTGTCTTCGAACTCCCAGCCGAAGACGCTGCCGTAGAAGCGTTTCGCCGCCGCGGCGTTGCCGGTGTTGAGCTCGTTCCAGGCAAACGCACCCGGCTCGTTGACCAGCTCGGCACCGGCGAAGTCGGCCGGCTCCCAGATCCCGAAGAAGGCGCCCTCGGGGTCGGTGAAGATCGCCAGCCGGCCGTAGGTGTCGACCGCCATCGGCTCGGCGATCATCGTGCCGCCGTTTTCCTGGATCGCCCGGGAGATCGCGTCGGCGTCGTCGACCGAGACGTAGGTACTCCAGGCCGGCGGCTGGCCCTCCTGCATCAGGGGCATCGCGCCGGCGACGTCGCGCCCTCCCAATTTGGCCCGCCGGTATCCGCCCATTTCGGCCGAGTTCGGCAGCTCCGGGATCTCCCAGCCGAACAGCGGGCCGTAGAACTCCTCCGCCGCATCCAGGTCCGGGGTCGCCAGGTCCACCCAGCAGGGGGTCCCGGGTGCGTAGCTGGTCCTCTCGCTCATCCTCAGAATCCTTTCGTCGCAGGGGTCGTGTAGATAAGACCAGACCCTGGGCCCGAACTCATCGCTGCGATGTGAATGCCCGGCAGGGCGCCCCGCTAAAATCCGACCTTGGAAGTAGGATTAAGTCTCGATCCGCATTAGGCCGCTGACGCGGCAGATGGAGCACCCCCTCTTGACCGATACCGCTGGAACCAAGATCCCCGTCTGCCCGGCAGCCGAGCTGTCCCCGGGCGAGATGCGCCTGGTCGAGCACGACGGCAGGAAGATCGGCGTCTTCAACTGCGACGGCACGCTCTACGCGATCGAGGACCGCTGCTCGCACGACAACGGACCGCTCGCCGAGGGTGAGTTCGACCCGGCCACCTGCACGGTCGAGTGCCCGCGCCACGGTTCCCTCTTCGACCTCAGCACCGGTAGGCCGAAGACGCTCCCAGCTTTCCAGCCGGTGCAAACGTTCCCGGTAGAGATCGAGGACGACACCATCACCATGGAGGTCGACTGAAATGGCAACGCCCGAGGTACTCGCCGAGAAACGCGAGCTGGCCGGCATCAACGCCGACTACAAAGAGAAGTTCGGCTTCCACGATTCCGAGACGGGCTACGCCTACAAAGCCCCGAAGGGCCTCTCCCGCGAGGTCGTCGAAACGATCTCCGACTTCAAGGAAGAGCCGAAGTGGATGCGGGACTTCCGGCTGAAGGCGCTGGAGCACTTCGAGAGCCGCCCGACGCCGAAATGGGGCGGTGACCTCGACCAGATCGACTTCGACGACATCCACTACTTCGTCCGCGCCTCGGAGAAGAACAGCCGCGACTGGAGCGAGGTCCCCGACGACATCAAAAACACCTTCGACCGCCTCGGGATCCCCGAGGCCGAGCGCAAATTCCTCGCCGGGGTCGGCGCCCAGTACGAGTCCGAGGTCGTCTACCACCAGGTGAACGAGAAGCTCGAGGCCCAGGGCGTGATCTTCACCGACATGGACACCGCCCTGCGCGAGCACGAGGACCTGGTCCGCGAGCACTGGGCAACGATCATCCCGCCGAACGACAACAAACTCGCGGCGCTGAACAGCGCGGTCTGGTCGGGCGGCTCGTTCGTCTACGTCCCCGCCGGGGTCAAGGTCGAGATGCCGCTGCAGGCCTACTTCCGGATCAACACCGAGAACATGGGCCAGTTCGAGCGGACGCTGATCATCTGCGAGGAGGGCGCCGACGTCCACTACATCGAGGGATGCACGGCGCCGGTCTACTCCAGCGACTCGCTGCATTCGGCCGTGGTCGAGATCGTCGCCAAGAAGAGCTCGCGGGTCCGCTACACGACCGTCCAGAACTGGTCGCAGAACGTCTTCAACCTCGTCACCAAGCGCGCGGTTGCGCACGAGAAGGCGACGATGGAGTGGGTCGACTGCAACCTCGGCTCGAAGCTGACGATGAAGTACCCGTCGATCTACCTGCTCGGGCCCGAAGCCCACGGGGAGATCCTCTCGATCGCCTTCGCCGGCGAGGGCCAGCACCAGGACGCCGGCGGCAAGATCATCCACGCCGCGCCGCGCACCTCGTCCTCGATCTTCTCCAAGTCGATCTCCAAAGACGGGGGCCGCGCGACTTACCGCGGCCTGCTCGAAGTCGCCGACGGGGCGAGTGAATCGCGCTCCAAGGTCGTCTGCGACGCGCTGCTCCTCGACGAGGACTCGCGCTCGGACACCTACCCGACGATCCGCATCGACGAGAACGACGCCGACATCGGCCACGAGGCAACCGTCTCCAAAATCGGCGACGAGCAGCTCTTCTACCTCCAGAGCCGCGGCCTCGACGAGGAGGAGGCCTCGAAGATGATCGTCAACGGGTTCATCGAGCCGGTGACCAAGGAGCTGCCGATGGAGTACGCGGTCGAGCTCAACCGGCTGATCGAGTTGCAGATGGAGGGCTCCATTGGCTGAGCAAGCCTTGGCTCTCCCTCCGCTTCCCACCGCCAAGACCAAGGGCTGGGAATTCACCGACATCTCGACGCTCGACTTCGATGCCTACGAGGCGATCGAGGCAGCGCCGGTCATCGCGGGCGGCGGCGGGGCGACGGTGCTGGACCTCGCCGAGGCGGCCGATGCGCGCCCTGACCTGGTCGAGGCCCTCGGCACGCTGGTCCCGAGCGACGACCCGTTCGTCGCTCGCAACGAAGCCGCCCAGGGCAGCGGCGTCCTCGTGCACGTCCCGGCCGGCACGAAGCTGAGCGAGCCGATCCAGATCGAGGTGCCCGTCAGCGCCGACGGCGGCGCCGTGAACTGGCGGACGCTGATCGTGCTCGAGGAGGGCGCCGAAGCGGAGGTCTGGGAGCACTGGTCCTCCCCGGCCGACGACGTCGACGCGGTACTGAACAGCGTGGTCGAGCTGGCCGTCGGCCAGGCCGCGACCCTGCGCTACGTCAACACCCAGGACATCTCCGAGAAGGCCTGGATCTTCGCCACCCAGCGCGCCGAGGTGCAGCGCGACGGCCGGCTCGACTGGGCCGCCCTCGGCTTCGGCTCGGCCCGCGGCAAGGTGCGGATGGAGACCAAGCTCGCCGGCCCAGGCTCCGAGGCACGGGTAACCGGCGGCTACGCCGGCGGCCCCGGCCAGCACCTCGACTTCGACACGCTGCAGGAGCACGCCGCCCCGAACACCAACTCCGACCTCGCCTTCCGCGGCGTCCTCGCTGCCGGCTCGACGGCCGTCTGGCGCGGGATGATCAAGGTCGACCCGGGAGCGCAGCAGACCGACGCCTTCCAGGAGAGCCGCAACCTGCTGCTCTCGCCCGAGGCCCACGCCGACGCGATCCCGGGCCTCGAGATCCTCGCCGACGACGTCCGCTGCACCCACGCCGCGGCGATCGCCCAGGTCGACAAGGAGCAGCTCTTCTACCTCACCTCCCGCGGCCTCGACGCCGCTGCGGCGAAGAGCCTGATCATCGAAGGCTTCCTCGAGTCCCTGGTCGAACGCCTCGCCGAGGGGCCGGTGCGCGACAGCATCTCCGAGGCGCTCGAGACGCGCCTGGCCGAGATCCTTTAACGGGCATTACGGGGGTTCCGTCGGGGTCCACGGCAATCCTTCATTGCCGTGAAGGAGGACGTGCTCGAGCAGGTCGTGGAGGACTACCTCAACTTCGAGGGGTATTTCACGATCCACAACGTCCCGTTTCATCCCGACAAGTCGCACCACGACTACTGCTCTAAAGAGGATGCGGTTCCATCGGACATCGACGTGATTGGCATCAACCCGCGGAAGCGAGGAACCGATCGGGTGATCGCCGTCACCTGCAAGTCATGGCAGGGCGGCTTCCATGCCGAGCGCCTGCTCGCTCAGCTGCGGGACGAAAGCCCGAACCCGAAACGGGAACGGTGGCGCCAGTTCCGGGAGCTCTGGAAACCGAAATGGAGCGAAGCCTTCCGTCACCAGATCGAGGAGCGGACCGGAGCCGAGAGATTCGCCTACAGGATCGCGGTCACCAAGCTGAAGGGCGACCCCTCTGGCTGGCATGCCGAGAAGACGATCGCCGAGAACCTGCCCGGCTGCTCGTTCGGGTTCTACGAGATGGAGACAATGTGGGCGGCGATCCTCGACAAGCTGACGGAACGCCCAGCTGCCAGCGAGTTGGGAAGGCTTGCCCAACTGCTGAAGGCAGCCGGGGTCACGCCCGATTAATCCCTTTGCCGCTCCCGCCGCTGCGTCATCGCGTTGCGGACGATCGCGAAGATGACGACGAGGACCGGGAGGGCGTAGAGGACCCAGACGGCGTAGTGGCCGGCGTGGGCTAGCGGCAGCACTCCGCTCCCCTACCCGTTTGAGACCGAGAGCAGGTAGAGGCCGAAGCAGGTGAAGGCGACCATCACGGCCAGCATCCAGTACTGCGAGGCGGTGGCCTTGCGGTAGTCGGGCCAGTAGACGAGGGCGCGGTCGTGGGCGAGCGTCAACCCGATCACGTGGCCGGCAATCAGCGCGCCGACCTGGACGTACCAGATCGCGTTGGCGCTCAGGACCTTGAAGTCGATGCCCGAGCCGGCGGTGCCGAAGAGGTCGGTGTGGCCGGTGCCGAGGGGGTCGGAGAGCAGGTACCCGAACTGGGCCTGCTCCTGGAAGACGAAGAGGCTGAAGTAGTGGGCGACGAGGTAGGCGAGCGCGATCGGGATCAGGGTGTGGGCGAAGCCTGTGCGGAGCTTGGCGAAGGAGGGCGCGCCGGGAACGGTCCGCATCCCGCGGACGCCGAGCAAATAGACGAGGGCGACGCCGCCGAAGCAGGCGAGCATGAAGATCGTGTCGGTGAGCCGCAGCGCCTGGGTCAGGTCCATGCCGGTGTCGGCGAGCCGGTTGAAGACGCTTTCGATCCCGTCCTTGAAAGCGCCCTCCGAGGCGCCGTCGTAGCTGGTCGAGGCGATCGAGGCGATGACGACGGCGGCCGAGCCGGGGACCGTGGCCCAAGTCGTCGCCGCCGAGAAGGGGCGCCGTCGCTCGAGCCTCCCCTCGCGCGCGCCGAAGATCCCGAGCCGGGCGAACATCCCGAAGTAGACGGAGAAGATCTCGCCGCGCTGGCACCACTCCTCGACCCCGAAGACGGCCATCATCGCCAGCGTGTAGACGCTGTAGACGAGCGCGGCAACACCCGCCGCGTGCGGGTCGAGGCCGACGGCCACACCGCCGCTGGCGCCGTAGATCACCTCCAGCCAGACGACGGCGAGGAGGCCGATCGCGGCGGGCCAACGCCCCAGCCGCTCGGGATAGGCGGCGTGCGCGGCCCGCTGACCCGCGATCGCCGCGAAACCCGCCCCGACCGCCCGGCCGACGGCGCGCCAGGGGTTGAATGGACGGAAGATGTCTCCGAAGATCGCGGAGAAGAACGGGAAGCCGAGCCAGCAGGTGACGAAGAGGAAGGTGAGGGCAAAATTGCGATCCGGGGCTTCGGTCCCCTCCAGGCCGGCGTAGACGGCGAAGCCGAGGAGGAAGACGCCGACCGCGCCGCAGAGGGCCTGCACCGGCAGGCCGAGGAGGATGGCAGAGAGGCGCTGGCCGAGCGGCCGCGGCCGTTCGTCCTCGAGTTTCGGCTCCCGCCAGGCCGCCGAGAGGACGAAGAAGGAGACGATCAGGACGATCGAGGCCGCCCAGGCAAACAGCCAGGCGGGGATCGGAAGATCCTGCCTGGCCGCCAGCGCATGGGCCATGGGGATGAAACTCACGGCTCGACCTTCAGCTCTAGGATCTGTTCGCCGCGGCCCTCGAGCTCGGCCTCGAAGATGCCTTCGATCTCGGCCGGGAACTCGAAGCTGACCGTGCCCCCGGCGGGGACGTCCTTCATCAGGTCGTAGCCGTGGACGTGGACCTCTTCGGCGACCGCCGATTCGACCTCGAAGTGGATCTCGTCGCCCTGGTTGACCGTGATCTCGGCGACGCCGCCGACCGGCTTGCCGTCCTTGCCGACGACGATCTTCGTCACCTGGGGTTTCGGTTCCGTTTCGGTCTCCTTGCCGTTTCCGTTGCCGGAGCTACCGGCTTCGTTGCCGGGGGTGTTCGCGTTGATGGTGGTGTCGCTGCTGCTGTCGTTTCCGCTGAGGACGACGAAGAGGACGACTGCGACAACGACCAGCGCCACTCCGATCAATGCGGTTCTCGTGTTCATTTCTCGCTCCTCGAGGCCGTGCGTGGATAGCCACGCGTTCCGTTCGCTGGTTCAGGCGGCGAGCGGCGGCGGGCGCTGGGCGAGCCCGAAGGCGATGAGAAGACCACCGGCAGGCGCGGAGGCGCGCGGCGGCTTCGGCAGGGCGGGACGACGGACCGCATCGCGGGTGCGACGGCGGCCGGCGATCCGCTCGGAGAGGCGGACGATCGCCTCGCAGCCAGGGTAGTGGCCGAGGAGCAGTGTCAGCAGCAGAGCCAGCAGCGGCAGCGCCGGCAGCAGGAAAGCGAGGAGCGCGGTCACGCGGGCCAGGATACTGTCCCGCCTCAACCCGCCCTAAATGCGCCCTGGACGCGACAACATCGCCGCCCCCGACCTGCCAAGCGGCCTCGCCTGGGTCGGCACCGAACCGGAGTCGATGCCGGCCCTGACCGCCGGCGGCCCGGCGCTGGTCCATTTCGTCGAATACGCCCAGCTCAACAGCGTCCGCACCCTCCCCTACCTGGCCGAGTGGCAGCGCCGCTACCGCGAGGCGGGGCTCAGCGTGATCGGCGTCCAGGCGCCGCGCTTCCCCTTCGCCGCCGAGCCCGGGCACGTCGCCGCGGGCCTGGAGCGGCTCGGGGTCGAGTTCCCGGTCGCGATCGACGCCGAGCACGAGCTCTGGGCCGCCTACGGCTGCGAGGGCTGGCCGAGCCTCTTCCTCTGGAGCCTCGGCGGCGCCCTCTCCTGGGCCCACTTCGGCGAGGGCGAATACCGGGCGACCGAGGAAGCGATCCAGGCCGAGCTGCGCGAGATGGACGCGCTGCAGGACCTGCCCGAGCCGATGGCGCCGCTGCGGGCGACCGACACCCCCGGCGCCCGCGTCATCCCCCCCACGCCGGAGGTCTTCCCGGGCGGGTCGTGGCAGCGGCCGTGGGTCGCGGGAGAGGACGGCGAGGACCTGGCCCTCGACTACCAGGCCGGCGGCGCCTTCGCGACGGTCGAGGGCGAGGGCGAGGTAGAGGTCGAGATCGACGGCGAGTGGACGACGCTGTCCGGCGATCCCGTCCCGGGTCTACGTACCCTCGCTGAGCACCCGAGCCACGAGGCCCACAGCCTCGTATTGCGGCCGGCATCGGGTATCAGGGTCTGGTCGCTCAGCTTCGCGCCGGGCGTACCCTGAGAGCGCGGCTCCGCCGCACCCGCCACCAGATCGCGAGGAGGAAACAATGATCACCAAGACCGACTTCATCGGCGTCCCGTCCACCGACGCCGAGCGCTCGCGCGCCTTCTACGTCGACACCCTCGGCCTGCGCCAAGACGACCGTGGCCGCTTCGAATTCTGGGTCGGCGACACCTGCTTCGCCATCTGGGAACCGGCGAAACAGGGAATGGAGTTCGCGCCGCAGAAAAACGCCCACCCCGCCCTTCACGTCGACGACGTCGAAGCCGCGCGCAAGGAGCTGGAAGGCAAAGGCGTCGAGTTCTACGGCGACACCTTCGACACCGGCGTCTGCCATATGGCCTTCTTCACTGACCCCGACGGCAACGACCTGATGCTGCACAGCCGCTACGCGCCGTATGAGAGCTAGCGATTGGTGAGTTAGACCGCCTATAGCCGGCTTAATTCACCAATCGTCGCTCAGGCCCGGGCGACCTCGTCGCGGATCTCCTTCGGCAGCATGAAGCGGACGTCCTCGTGGACGGTCCGCAACTCGGAGACGTCGTCGGCGCCGCGGTCGCGGAAGAAGGAGACGAGGCGTTCGACCAGCTCCTCGGGGGCCGAGGCGCCGGAGGTGATGCCGACCGTCTCGACTCCCTCCAGCCACTCCTCCTCGACCTGGCCGTGGTTGTCGATCAGGTGCGAGGCGGCGCCGTGTTCGCGCGCCACCTCGACCAGGCGGTTCGAGTTGGAGGAGTTGGTCGAGCCGATCACCAGGACAAGGTCGCACTCGCGTGCCAGCTGCTTGACGGCGATCTGGCGGTTGGTGGTCGCGTAACAGATGTCGTCGGACTTGCTGCTGACGATGCCGGGGAACTTGGCCCGCAGGGCGGCGATCACCTCGGCGGTCTCGTCGACCGAGAGCGTCGTCTGGGTGATGAAGGCGACTTTGTTCGCGTCCGGCACCTCGAGGCTCTCGACTTCGTCGGCGGTTTCGATCAGGACGATGCTGTCGGGCGCCTCGCCGGTGGTCCCTTCGACCTCCTCGTGGCCCTCGTGGCCGATCATGATGATCGTGTAGCCCTGGGCGGCGAAGCGGCGGGCGGAGACGTGGACCTTGGTCACCAGCGGGCAGGTCGCGTCGATCGTCCGCAGCCGGCGGGCGGCGGCGTTGTCGTGCACGCTGGGGGCGACGCCGTGGGCGGAGAAGACGACCATCGCGCCCTCCGGCACCTCGTTCTCCTCCTCGACGAAGATCGCGCCGCGCTCGGCCAGCTCCTCGACGACGTGCTTGTTGTGGACGATCTCCTTGCGCACGTAGACGGGGGCGCCGTAAAGCTCCAGCGCGCGCTCGACCGTCTGCACGGCGCGGTCGACGCCGGCGCAGTAGCCGCGCGGCGCAGCGAGGAGCACCCTTTTCGGGCCGGTGACGGTGGCGGGCATACATGCAGGGTAGCGATGGCGGCCTTGCGCCACCCCCGCGGGATTGCCCCGAAATTGCGGCATAAGTAGCCTTGCTGGATGGCAACCTCCGGACGCCACCTCGACCGACTCACCGCGGTCGATGCCTCGTTCCTGACCAACGAGAGCTCGAGCAGCCACATGCACGTCGGCGCGATCCTGATCTTCGAGGGGCCGCCGCCGAAGTACACCGACCTGGTCGATCACGTCCGCAGCCGCCTGCCGCTAGTGCCGCGCTTCCGCCAGAAGCTGGTGGTGCCGCCGCTGGAGGCCGGCCGGCCGCTCTGGGCCGACGACGTCAACTTCAACCTGACCTACCACATCCGCCACACCGCGCTGCCCGAACCGGGCGGCGAGGCGCAGCTGAAACGCCTGGCGGGGCGGGTCTTCTCCCAGCAGCTCGACCGCTCCAAGCCGCTCTGGGAGCTGTGGCTGGCGCAGAACCTGGAGCGCGACCGCTTCGCGATCCTGACCAAGACCCACCACGCGATGGTCGACGGGATCTCCGGCGTCGACATCGGCACGGTGCTCTTCGACCTCGAGCGCGACGCGCAGGCGATGAAGCTGGAGGACGACTGGGTCCCTCAGCCCGAGCCCGGGACCACCGAGCTCGTCGCGCGGGGGATCGCCGACGCGGTCGCCGCCCCGGTCAAGCTCGCCGAGCGCGCGGTCGACGTCGTCCGCAACCCGGAGACGACGGCGCGCAAGCTGGTCGAGGGCCTGGAGGGCGTCGGCGAGATCGTCAGCGCCTTCGCCGACCCGGCGCCGGACGTGCCGCTGAACCAGGGGATCGGGCCGCACCGCCGCTACGTCTGGGCGCGCTCGGAGCTGGCGACCTTCAAGGCGATCAAGGACGCCCTCGGCGGCACCGTCAACGACGTCGTCCTCGCCGTCGTCACCGGCGCCCTGCGCACCTGGCTGCACGAGCGCGGCGTGCGCACCGAGGGGCTGGAGCTGCGGGCGCTCGTGCCGGTCTCGATTCGAACGCAGGACGAGCGCGGCGACCTCGGCAACCGGATCGCGCTGATGCGCGGGCCGCTGCCGGTCTACATCGAGGACCCGGTGCGGCGGCTGCGGACGATCAGCGACGCGATGGCGGGGCTGAAGCGCTCCAAACAGGCGCTCGGCGCCGAAGTGATCTCCCGCTTCAACGACTTCGCGCCGCCGACCCTGCTCGCCCAGGCCTCGCGGATCAACTTCTCGACCCGGCTCTTCAACCTGATCGTCACCAACGTGCCGGGGCCGCAGATGCCGCTTTACGTGCTGGGCAAGGAACTCGAGGAGGTCTACCCGGTCGCCTTCCTGCCGCAGAACCACTGCCTCGCGGTGGCGATCATGAGCTACAACGGCAAGGTCGGGTTCGGCCTGCTCGCCGACTACGACTGCATGGAGGACATCGAAGTCGTCAGCAACGGGATCAGCGATTCGCTGGCCGAGCTGCAGGCGGCGGCCGGCAAGGTCGCCAAGGCCGCATAGCCACCTCTCTAGGCTTTCCCCATGCCCCTGCTCCTGATCCTGCTGTTCATCGTCGTCCCGATCGCGGAGCTCTACGTGATCATCCAGGTGGGTCAGGCGATCGGCGTCGTGCCGACCCTGCTCCTGCTGCTGGCCGACGCCGTCCTCGGCTCGCTGCTGCTGAAACACCAGGGGCGAAGCGCCTGGCGGCGGTTCAACGAGGCGCTGGCGGCGCGGCGCTTCCCCGGCCGCGAGGTCGCCGACGGGGCGCTGATCATCGTCGGCGGCACCCTGCTGCTCACCCCGGGCTTCATCACCGACGTCTTCGGCCTCTTCCTGCTGCTGCCGCCGACCCGGGCGATCACCCGGCGGGTGTTGAGACGGTTCACGGTCGGGCGCTTCACCGTCGTTGGCGCCTCGACCGGCGGCTTCGGCCCCTTCGAGCCGCCGAGCGGCGAGGGCGTCACCCGCCCGAGCCGCGATTACGACCTCGAGGGAACGGCGGAAGAGGTCCCGCCGCAGGGCAGCGGCGACCCCCGCCTGCCGCGCAGCGACCAGGGGTGACCTTGGACGGGGAGCGGCAGACCGAGCGGCTCCTCCTCCGCCCGCCGACCCCCGAGGACCGCTCCCTCTACCACGCCCACTTCATCCAGCCGGAGATCGAACGCTGGCTGCGGCCTCCTCCCCTGCCCCCCTTCACTCCGGGCGCCGTGGACGAGCTCGTCGAGGGCGACCGGGCCCACTGGTCAGATCACCGCTTCGGCCCCTGGGTGCTGATCGAGCGAGAGTCCGGAGCCTTCGCCGGCCGCGGCGGCCTGCACTGGACCACGGTCGAAGACACCGCCATGGTCGAGCTCGCCTGGAGCGTCGAGCCCCGCCTGCACGGCCACGGGTACGCGACCGAGATGGCGCGGGCGGCGATCGAGCGCTCGCGCGAGCTGGAGATGGAGGAGCTCGTGGCCCTGGTGCTGCCGGCGAACGTCGCCTCGCGGCGGGTGGCCGAGAAGGTCGGCTGCGACCAGAAAGAGGAGGTCGAGCACGCCGGGCTGCCGCACCTGCTGTTCCGGCTGCAGCTCACCTGACCGCGCTTCGGAGATTCCGTCGCCGACTTTGTAGGAGACCCCGGATGGTGGGGCTCCGGTCCGGTTTTAGGTTGCGGATATGAGAGATCGCAACCGCGACGAGACGAGCAACGGAGGGGGCCCGAACGCGCCGCTGCTGCAGGCGTCCGGGGTCGACCGCTCCTACGGTGAGGGCGCCACCGCCGTGCGGGCGCTGCGGGGCGTCGACCTCGAGGTCGGCACGGGCGAGATGGTCGCGATCATGGGGCCGTCCGGTTCGGGCAAGAGCACGCTGCTCCACATCCTCGGCGCGCTCGACCGGCCCGACGGGGGCACGGTCTCGATCGCCGGCCGTCGCTACGACAACCTCGGCGACAAGGAGCTGACCGAGCTGCGCGGGGACGTCTTCGGCTTCGTCTTCCAGTTCTTCAACCTCCTGCCCACCCTGACCGCGGCCGAGAACGTGCTGCTGCCGGCGCTCGTCAACGGCGAGCGCCCGGGCCGCTACGCCGCCCGCATCGACGAGCTGCTGGACCTCGTCGGCCTCGGCGACCGGGCGGCGCATCTGCCGACCGAGCTCTCGGGCGGAGAGCAGCAGCGGGTCGCGATCGCCCGCGCCCTGCTGCGCGATCCCCGCCTCGTCCTCGCCGACGAGCCCACCGGCAACCTCGACTCCGCCAGCGGCGGCATCGTCATGACCCTGCTGCGCAAGGTCGTCGACGGCGGCCAGACGGTGGTGATGGTGACCCACGACCCGCGGGCGGCCTCGCTCGCCGACCGGGTCGTCTTCCTCCGCGACGGCGCCATCGCCGGCGAGGTCGCGGGCGGCGACAGCGACCGGGTGATCGACGCCTTCCGCGAGGTCGAGGGCGGCAGGCAGATCGCCACCGCTGACCGATGAGCGCCCGGGCGATGCCCCGCGGGGCCCGGCTGCGCAGCTTCAACGGCGTCGGGCTGCGCTCGCTGCGGGCGCGGCCGCTGCGCTCCTTCCTCACCACCGGCGGGATCGTCCTCGGGGTCGGGATGGTGTTCGGCGTGCTGATCCTCGTCACCACGATCCACTCCAGTTTCGAAGGGCTGTTCGACGCGATCTACGGCCGCACCACCGTGATCGTCTCCGGCACCTCGTCGATCGGCTCGGTCCCCGAGAGCGAACTGGCGAAGATCCGCCGGGTCGAAGGGGTGAAGGCGGCCGAGGGCGACGTCTTCGGCGTCTTCCGCACCGTCGGCGAGCAGGGGTCGGCCAACAGCGGCCGCGAGGCGATGCTCTTCGTCGCCGGGGTGAACATGACGGGCTACGACACGGCCGGCGCCGAGGTGATCGAAGGGCGGGAGCCGCGCGGCCCGCGCGAGATCGAGCTGGAGGAAGGCTGGGCGCGCCAGCAGGGCCTGGGACCGGGTGACACGTTGCGGCTGGCGACGCCGACGGGACGCGCGACGACGACGGTGACCGGCGTCTACAAGCTGCAGACGACCCTCGACCTCGGCGGCTACGGCACCGCGGCGATGCCGATCGCGGGGGAGCGGGAACTGACCGACAAATACGGCACCTTCGACGAGATCAACGTGGTCGCCGAAGAGGGGACCTCCCCCGAGGTGCTGCAGCGGCGGATCGCCGCGGTCACCGGGCCGGGCGTGGAAGCGGCGACGCCCGCCGGCAAGGGCGAGGAAGCGAACGAATCGCTGGCCGGGCTCGACATCGTCCTCTACTTCTTCTCCGGGATCGCGCTGTTCGTCGGCGCCTTCCTGATCCTCAACTCGTTCAACATGACGGTGCTGCAGCGGATGCGGGAGATCGGGACGATGCGCGCGCTCGGCGCCTCGAGGCGGCGGCTCGCCGGCGGGGTCGTCTTCGAGGCGCTGATCCTGGCCGTGCTCGGCGCCGCTCTCGGGCTGGCGCTCGGCCTCGGGCTGGCCGAAATCCTCGCCTCGGCGATGCGCAGCTTCTTCGGCCTGCCGATCTCGGCGCTGAAGGTGACCACCGGCGCCGCAGCCGTCGCAATCGCGGTCGGGCTCCTGGCGACGCTGGCCGGCGCCCTCTACCCCGCCCTGCGCGCCGGCCGGATTCCGCCGATCCGGGCACTGACCGGCGGCCGCACGATCGAGCGGCCGCCCGGCCTGCGGCGCGCCCTCGCCGGCACCGCCCTCTTCGTCCCCGGCCTGGCGATCGGGGGCCTCTTCTGGTTCAGCAATCAGTCGGGGAGCGCCTGGTCGGCGGTCGTCGGCGTCGGCTCGACCGTGGTGATGTTCGTCGGCATGGTGCTGCTGGCGCCCTTCGTGGTGATGCCGCTGATCCGCCTGCTGGCGGTCCCGGCGCGGGCGCTGATGCCGGCCGAGGGCCGGCTCGCCTCCGACTCGGTGCGCGCCAACCCGCTGCGCTCCTCGGCCACCGCCTCGGCGCTGGTGGTGACGCTCTCGGTCGTCGTCGTCAACGGGATCATGAGCCAGAGCTTCGTCGGCTCGATCTCCGACGAACTCGACAAGCGCTTCACCCGCGACCTGACCGTGCAGCCGGCCGGCTACAACGAGTACGGCGGCGGGCCGGGGACGACGATCGCCCGGCCGCTGCGCGCGCGGATCGCCGCGATTCCGGAGGCAGGCACGGTGACGCCGATCCGCTCCGTCTACATGCTTCACCTGCCGGCCAGCGAGGAACCGGGGCTGCTGGAGGCGGTCGATCCCCGGGCCTGGCCGCAGGTCGACCGCAGCGAATACGAAGGCGCGAGCACGGCGAAGGCAATGGCCGGGCTCGCGGCCGGCGGCGCGATCGTCGGCAAGGGCTTCGCCGACGAGACCGGGATCGGGGTCGGCGACGAGCTGCCGCTGAAGGGAGCTTCGGGCGCCCGCCGCGTGCCGGTGGTCGCGACGGTCGACACCTTCGAGGCGAGCGGCAACACGGTGACGATCTCGCTGGCGACGATGAAGCGCGTCTACGGGATCACCACCGACTCGGTGCTCGCCGTCACCGCCGCCTCGCCGCAGGTCCGCCGGGTACTGGGGACGAAGATCCACCGCCTGTTGGGGACCGACTACCCCGGCTACGAAACCGTCTCCAATGCCAAGCTCGAGCAGCACTACGAAGACGCGATCAACCAGCAGTTCGCCTTCTTCAACGCGATCATCGGCATCGCCGTGATCGTCGGCCTGCTGGGGATCGTCAACACTCTCTCGATGTCGGTGATCGAGCGCACCCGCGAGATCGGCGTCCTCCGCGCCCTCGGCGGCAGCCGCTGGCGCGTGCGCCGCACGATGCTCGACGAGAGCCTGCTGATCTCCCTCGGCGGCTGCCTAGCCGGCATCCTCGCCGGCCTCGTGGTCGGGATCGTCTGGATCCTCTCCGTCCGTGCCAGCACCCTGGTCGGACTCAACCTCCACATCCCCGTCGGCATGCTGATCATGACCGCCGTCCTCGGCGTCGTCATCGGCACCCTCGCCGCGATCCTCCCAGCGAGGCGCGCCGCCCACCTCGACCCGCTGCGGGCGCTCACCTACGAGTGAGGCGCGTTTGGTGAGTTATGCCGCCTATTAGGGGGACTAATTCACCAATCGTGGATCGAACTCAGAACCCGAGGGCGAACTTGGCGTCCTCGGTCATCATCTCCGGGCTCCAGGCGGGGTCGAAGACCATCTTGGGATGGACGCCGGTGACGCCGGGGAGGTCGCCGACGAACTCGCGCATCTGCTCGGACACCTGGGGGCCGATCGGGCAGGCGGGGGTGGTTAGGGTGAAGGTGACGTAGACGTCGGAGCCCTCGATGTTGACGTCGTAGACGAGGCCGAGGGAGACGAAGTCGAGGCCGAGCTCGGGGTCGATGACCTCCTCGAGCACCTCGTAGACGTCCTCCTCGGTGAGGGTTTCGTCGTGCGGGTCGGCGGCGACGGGGGCGGGCTGATCGGAGGGGGCTGCGGGGTTATCGGGCATGGCCCAATGGTAGCCGGGCGCTAACTCGGCTCCGGGGGCGGGCCGCTCCCCGCCGGCGCCAGCTCCAACTGGTACCAGCCGACGTCGCGCCAGGCGCCGTGCTTCCAGCCGATCTCGCGATTGATGCCGGTCTGCTCGAAGCCGAGGCTCTCGTGCAGGCCGACGCTCGCCCCGTTCGGCAGGGTGATCCCGGCGCAGGCCATGCGGAAGCCGCGCACGCGCAGGCGCTCGAAGAGCGCCTCGTAGAGGGCGCGGCCCATGCCCGAGCCGCGAGCCCGCTCGGCGACGTAGACCGAGACGCTCGCGCTCCAGCGGTAGGCGGGTCTCTCGTTGAAGGCGGTCGCGTAGGCGTAGCCGACGACCTCTCCCCCGCGCTCGGCGACCAGCCAGGCGTGGCTCGCGCCGTAACGCTCGATCCGCGCCGCCATCTCGGCCTCGTTCGGCGCCCGTTCCTCGAAGGAGACGGCGCTGCCCACGACGTGCGGGGCGTAGATCGCCGCGCAGGCGCCCGCGTCGTGGGCGGGATCGGCGTCTCGAATCCGCAGTTCGGTCATGACCGCGGCAGAGCTTATGGCCCCTATAGGGCCCCTAACCTCTGCCGCGCTCGCCGGCCGATCATTAGGCTGCCGGGCATGAGCGAGAGCGGGCCAGTGTTGCGGCGGTCGATCGGGATCGTCTTCTCCGACGGCGGCCTGCTTGCACTCAGCTCCAACCTCCCGGAGGGGGCCGAGGCTCATGGCGAAGAGGAGGTCGCGGCGGTCCTCTGCGACCCCGACGGCGCCCCACTGCGCTTCGAGGAATTGCTGCTCTCGACCGAGTACGGCGAGGACGGGATCCAGCGACGGGCGACGCTCGAGCTCTGGCCCGACGTCGAGGAGATGCGGCCGCTGCGCGGCGCCGGCACGCTGATCAGCTCGGTCAACGTACGCCGCCAGGGACTGGAATCGGAGATCGCCTTCTTCCGCTGGTCGATCGAGGGCCGCGAGGGGCTCGGCACCTACGAGGTCGCCCGCAGCGCCCATGGGTGAGCCCCCGACCACTGGCTTGCGGGCGATCGTCTCCGACTTCGGCGGCGTCCTGACGACGCCGCTGCTGAGCTCCTTCGTCGCGGTCCAGGACGAGATCGGGATCTCCCCCGAGGACCTCGGCAAGGCGATGCGCAGCGCCACCGAGGCGCGCGGCGAAAACCCGCTCTTCGAGCTGGAGCGCGGCGAGATCGCCGAGACCGCGTTCCTGGAGCTGCTCGCCGACGCGCTCGAGCCGCTCGCCGGCCGCCGCCCCCACCTGCACCGCTTCCGCGAGATCTACTTCGAGGCCCTCCATCCCAACGAGGAGATGATCGCCCTGATGCGAGAGCTGAAGGAGAGCGGCCTGAAGATGGCGATGCTGACCAACAACGTGCGCGAGTGGGAGCCGCTCTGGCGCTCGATGCTACCGGTGGACGAGATCTTCGAGGAGATCGTCGACTCGGCCTTCGTCGGCTGCCGCAAGCCGGAAGCGCGGATCTACGAGCTGACCCTGGAGCGGATCGGGATGCCCGCCGAGGCCTGTCTGTTCGTCGACGACCTGCAGCCGAACGTCGAGGGCGCCCAAGCCGCGGGGATGAGCGCCGTCCACTTCCGCGACAACGCCCAGGCGATCGCCGAGATCCGCGCCGCGCTCGGCCAGGCCTGAGAGAAGTCAGGCGCGTTCGCGATTCGGCTCGACGGCGCCGTCGCCGCCGCGGGAGGGCGCTTCGCGCCAGCGCCGCGCGAACGGCAGCCGCCAGCTGTGGGGCGCGACCAGGGCGCCGATCTCCGTCGGGCCCCAGGATCCCTGCGGGTACGGTTTCACCGGCGGCGGGTCCCGCAGCATCGATTCGGAGGCTTCCCAGAGGCGCTCGATGCCCTCGGCCGTGGTGAAGAGCGTCCGGTCGCCGATCATCGCGTCGCGGATCAGCCGCTCGTAGGCCTCGACCGTCTCGCCGCCGTAGTGGGTTTCGTCGAGCGAGAACTGCATGCTCGCCTTGTCCAGCACCATCCCCATCCCCGGCCGCTTGCCGTAGAACGAGAGCGAGACGCGCGAGGACTCGTCGAGGTCGAAGGTGAGGTGGTCGGGGCCGTAGCGGCCGACCCGCGAGTCCTGCGGGAACATCGCGTGGGGCGGCTCGCGGAAGGCGATCGAGATGATCCGCGCGCTTTCGCCCATCCGCTTGCCGGTGCGCAGGTAGAACGGGACCCCGCTCCAGCGCCAGTTGTCGAGCCCGCAGCGCAGGGCGACGAAGGTCTCGGTGCTGGAGCCCGGGTCGACGCCCTCCTCTTCGCGGTAGCCCTCGTACTGCCCGCGCACGACCTGGGTGGCGTCGAGCGGCTGCAGGCTGCGGAAGACCTTGTTCTTCTCGTCGGTGATCGGGCCCGGCGCCAGCGACGTCGGCGGCTCCATCGCGACGAAGGCGAGGATCTGGAACAGGTGGGTGACGACCATGTCGCGAAAGGCGCCGGTCTTCTCGTAGAAGGCGGCGCGGGAGCCGACGCCGACCGTCTCCGGCACGTCGATCTGCACGTGATCGATGTGGCTGCGGTTCCAGATCGGCTCGAAGAGGCCGTTGGCGAAGCGCAGCGCGAGGATGTTCTGCGCCGCCTCTTTGCCGAGGAAGTGGTCGATGCGAAAGACCTGGTCCTCGTCGAGCACTTCGTGGACCATCTCGTTCAGCTTCCGGGCGCTGGCGAGGTCGGTCCCGAACGGCTTCTCCATGATCACCCGCGAGCGCTCCGAGAGCCCACACGACTTCAGCATCTGGATCACGTCGGGGGCGGCGGTCGGCGGCACGCTGAGGTAATGGAGCAGGTGCATCTCCGGGCCGAGGTCCTCTTCGGCGCGGTCGACCGCCCGCCTCAGCCCTTCCGGAGCCTGCGAGTGCGGCACGTAGGAGAGGCGGCAGGAGAACTCGTGCCACTCCTCGCCGCCGAAGGCGTGGCGGGCGTGCTCGCGGCAGGCCTCTTCGGCGATCGCCCTGAAGCGCGCGTCGTTGATCTCCTCCATCGAGACCCCGATCACCCGGAACGGCGGCATCAACCCCGCCTGGAAGAGCCGCAATAGCCCCGGCAGCAGCTTCCGCCGCGCCAGGTCGCCGGTGGCGCCGAAAATCACTATCGCTTGCGGGGGAACGTCCAACGAACCGAGGTTAGCCAGCTCAGTGGCTGAACCCGTTAGCTCTTGTCGTTCGGCACTTCCTCCACTTCGATGCATTTGCTTCTCCTACCCCGATTTACATCGTGATGCGCCGCAAAACAAAGAAGAGCCGCTAGACAAAACCCACCCGCGCCTATCACCAGTTCACTTGCCCGCACTGCGCCCTCGCCTGCAAGTGTCAGCGCAGCCAAGCAAGCAGCAAAGGCGAAGCCGGCGAAAACGATGCCAAGCGTTTGCCAGATCACCGACGGTTCAGGTTTCTCAGATTCCCGGATCTGTTTACGCATGAGCTTGAATTAGACAATATGTCTAATACAGTAGATTTCTTCTGGAAGCACAGCATCTCAGAATGGTTGTTTTTGGGAACTTTGAGATGTCTCCAAAAGTTGGACAACTTGTACAGAGTGAAGTAGGAATCTCTGACTCGGGGCCAGTCGTTGCCCATCTCGGGTCTGGGTCACTCTCTGAAAGGCAGCCGACTAGTTGTCGGAACCCGCCCGGTCCCACACGTAGAGCTCGAGCGCCTCGGCGGCGAGCTCCATCAGGCGTGGTGGGCCGAGCAGGCCGAGGACCAGCTCCAGCGCGTCCTCCTCGGTGACCCCGGAGTCGACCGCCTCCTCGCCGCGGAAGCCGGCGGCGAGCTTGAGGGCCTCGCGGCGGTTGTCGCCGAGGGAGCTGAAGGCGGCCATGAGGAAATCGCGGTTGGGGACCGGCTGGCCGACCTCGAGCGAACCGTGCCAGGCGGCGAGCATCGAGAGGTCGTGCTCGTCGAGCTCGGAGATCGCCTTCGCGTAATGGACTTCGAGCTCGGACTCGGGGATCTCGTCCACCCAGGCGCGCACCGCCTCCCCGAGGAGCTGGCGGCGAGCCTCACGGCCGACGGAGTCGGCAATGGCCCGGATGGCGTCGGCTGGGTCTACGAAGCAGAGGGACATCGGCTGCCGAGAAATGTAGGGGCGGCCGAAGACGCCAAAAGATGCCCGCTAATCCCCCACTTTGCGGGGTCACGGAAAGGGGCCCGGGGGGTACGCCGGACCCGCGCGTAGGCTCGGACGGGTGCCTCTGAAACTGATCCACGGGCCACCCAACTCGGGTCGCGCCGGCGTCGTCCGCCGCGCCTTCATGGCGGACCTGGAGCGCGATCCGGTCCTGGTCGTCCCCAACGTCGACGACGTCTTCGCCTTCGAGCGCGAGCTCTGCGCCGCCGGGGCGATACTCGGCGGCTCGGCGATGACCTTCGGCGCCCTCTTCCGCACCGTCGCCACCGCCGCCGGGGCGCCGCCCGGGGCCGAGCTCTCCGAGGCGCAGCGGCTGCGGGCGGTCGCGGTGGCGATCGCCGCGCGGCAGAGCCGCCTGGGGCCGCTGCGCCGCTCCGCCTCCCGCCCCCGCTTCGCCGCCGCGCTGGAGCGGTTGCTCGACGAGCTGCAGGCGGCCGGGGTCGAGCCGGAGGAGGTCGAGGCCAGCGCCGCGACCCTGGAGGGCTCCGCCTACCTCAGTGACCTCGCCGCCCTCTACGGCGGCTACGAGGAGGTGCGCCGGCGCAGTGGCCGCACCGACGCCCACGGCATCGCCCGCGAGGCGGTCGCGCAGCTGCGTCGCGACGGCTCGCTTTGGAGCGACCGCCCGGTCCTCCTCTACGGGTTCGACGACCTGACCGAAAACCAGCTGGCGCTGGTCGCGGCGCTGGCGGAGCGGACCGAGGTGACGATCGCCCTCCCCTACGAGGAGGGCAGCGCGGCGCTCGCGGCCCGCGGCCGCCTGCTCGACCGGCTGCGCGAGCAGGTCGGGGCCGACGCGGAGGAGGCGATCGCGGCGGATCCCGGCAACACCGAGAGCCCGCTGCTCTTCCACCTCACCCGCTCCTTCGGCGCCACCCGGCCGCCGCGACTCGAACCCGACGGCAGCCTGACCCTGCTGCGCTCGGCCGGCACCCGCGCCGAGGCAGAGGCGATCGGCGCCCACGTCTCCCGCCTGATCCACGCCGGCGCCGATCCGGCGGAGATTGCGATCGCGCTGCGCGACCCCTCCCGGCGCGGTCCCGAGGTCGCCGCGGCGCTGGAGGCGAACGGGATCGCCGTCGCCCTGGAGGCCGAGCTGCCGGTCGCCGGCACCGGCGTCGGCGGCGCCCTCGCCGCCCTGCTCGAGACCGCCTTCGGCGCCCGGCGCGCCGCCGACTTCCTCCGCTACCTGCGCGGCCCCTCCGGCTTCTCGCCGCGGCGGGTCGACTGGTTCGAGCGGCGGATCCGCCGCCGCCGCGTGCGCGACGCCGAGACCGCGCTGCTGCACTGGCAGGGCGAGGACGGCGAGCCGCCGCGGGACCTCCAGCGCCTGCGCGAGGCGGCGGAGCGCTCGCCGCGGGCGCTCGCCGCCGAGGTCGGCGCGCTGGCCGCGACGATGGGCTCACGACCGTTGCGCGACGAGGCGGACGGGCCGCTGCCGCGGCGCGGCGAGGGGCTCGAGCTGCGCGCCGCCGGGGCGATCGCCTCCGCCCTGGCGGAGCTGGCCGAGCTCGGCGACCTGGCGCCGCGGCCGGACGAGCTGGTCGGGATCGTCGCCGAGCTGCGCTTCCGCGCCTGGTCGGGCCCGGTCGAGGGCCGGGTCCGGATCGCCGACCCCTACCGCCTGCGCGCCGCCCGCTTCGACCACGTCGTGGTCGCCTCGCTGCAGGACGGCGAGTTTCCCCGCCGCGACCGCGGCGCCGACCCCTTTCTCTCCGACACCCAGCGCGCCACCCTCGGGCTCGACCCGCGGCGCGACAGCGAGGCCGAGGAGCGCTACCTCTTCCACGCCTGCCTCGCGCTCACCCGCCGCAGCCTCGTCCTCTCCTACCGCGACAGCGACGACGACGGCGCCGCCACGGTGCGCTCGCCGCTGCTCGACGACGTGCGGGCGCTGCTGGCCCCGGCCCCCGACGGGGCCGTCCCCGACGGGGTCGAGGAGGCGATCACCGTCAGCCGCGACCTCGCCCGGGTGGTCGCGCCGCTGGCCGAGGCCCCCTCCGAGGACGAGCTGGCGCGAGCGCTCGCCGCCCACGGCCCGGCCGCGGACGCGCCGGGGCTCCTGGACGAGGCGGGGGTCGGCGGCGAGCTTGCCTCGCGGCTGCTGAGCCGGCTCGGGGCGGCCCGGCGGGCCGATGCGGCCTCGCGGGCCCCCGGCCCGCTGACCAACCCCGCGGTACTGGCCTCGCTGGCCTCGGTGCCGGCCTACGGCGGCACCACGCTGGAGGAGTTCGACGTCTGCTCCTACCGCTGGTTCGCCGGCCACGAGCTCGACCCGCAGCTGCTCGAGCCGGTCCCCGACCCGCTGGTCCAGGGGGGTCTGATGCACGAGGCGCTCGACCGCCTCTACCGCGAGCGGCCGGGCGGCGACCCGCTGCCGCGGCCGGGCAGCCTCCCCGCCTGGCGCGAGCGCGGCCGCGAGCTGCTCGGGGAGATCGTCGCCGAGCGCGAACTGGGGAGCCACCCCGCCGAGCGGGCGATGGCGCGGCGGGTGGAACGGCTGCTGGAGCGCTTCCTCGGCGAGGAGGCCGCGCGCGAGACCGGCGGCTTCGAGCCCTGGCTGCTGGAGGCGCGGTTCGGCGAGCACCCCGACGCCGAGCGACCGGCCCTCGACCTCGGCGGCTGGGGGCTGCACGGCGCCATCGACCGCGTCGACCGCGCCGCCGACGGCCGCGCCGTCGTCATCGACTACAAGCTCGCCGGCCAGGTCACCCCGCGCGAGAAGTTCGAGGAGCGGGCCAAGCTGCAGCTACCGCTCTACCTGCTGGCGGTCGCCGAGCACTGGGGGGCCACTCCGGTCGGCGCCCTCTACCACCCGCTGCGCGGAACCTCGGTGCGGCGCCCGCGCGGCGTCGTCTCCAGCGAGGTCGCGGGCGAGCTCTCCGGCTACAACCTCTACGCCGGCGACGTCGTCGACCCCGAGGGCCTCGAGGAGGCGCTCGACGACTCGCGCCGCCGGGCGGGGACGATCGTCGCCCGCATCCGCGGCGGCGCGATCCGGCGCGACCCCGGCCCGCGGGCCGGTCTGCGCGGCCACGACACCTGTCCCGCCTACTGCACCTTCGCGCCGATCTGCCGCCGCGACCGCTCGCCGCGCTACGAGGAAGACGACGAGGGGGACGAGCGGTGAGCGCCGGGACGAGCGCGCCTGCCCGCGAGCCGACGCCCGAGCAGGCCGCGGCGATCGCCGCCCGCGGCGAGGACGTCCTGCTCGAAGCCGGGGCCGGCACCGGCAAGACCGGGGTGATGGTCGAGCGCTACTGCCGGCTTGTCTGCGACAGCGGCCTCTCCCCCGACGCCGTCCTCGCCTTCACCTTCACCGACAAGGCCGCGGCCGAGCTGCGGCAGCGGATCCGCGCCGAGCTGGCGCGGCGGGCCGAGCGCGGCTCGGAGCGGGCGGCGAGCGCACTGGCCGGGATCGGCGGCGCCTGGGTGACGACGATCCACGGCTTCTGCAACCGCGTCCTCGCCGCCCATCCCGTCGCCGCCGGGGTCGACCCGGGCTTCCGCGTCCTCGACGCGCCGGAGACCGCCCGCGCCGCGCGCGAGGCCTTCGACGACGCCCTGGTCGACTTCCTCGCCGGAGGCGATCCCGCCCGCGAGGAGACGGTGGCCGCCTTCGACGTCGAAGGCCTGCGGGGCGCGATCGCCGGGGTCCACGCCGAGCTTCGCAGCCGCGGCGTCGCCGCGCCGCACCTGCCCGATCCGCCGCCGGCCGACCCCGAGGCGGCGATCGCCCGCGCGATCGAGGCGGCCGGCGAGTGCCTGGCCGAGCTGGAGGAGAAGAACGGCAAGCGGAGCGAGGCCGAACGCGAGCTGCTGGCGCAGGCGCTCGAGCGGCTGTCCGCCCCCGGCGGCCCGCCCGGCCTCGACGAGCTGCGGGCGCTCGCCACCTCGAGCCGGGCGAAGACGCTCACCTCCTACCGGGAGGCGATCGAGGCGGCGATCCGCGCCGTCGCCGAGGCCGGCGAGGGCCGCCTCGCCTACGGCCACCTGGCCGAGCTGCTCGAGCTGTTCACCGTCCGCTTCGAGGCGGCGAAGGAGCGCCGCGCCGGGATCGACTTCGAGGACCTGCAGATCCTCGCCGCGCGGCTGCTCGAGCGGGCCGAGATCGGCGAGCACTACCGCTCCCGCTTCCGCCAGATCTTGGTCGACGAGTTCCAGGACACCAACCGGCTGCAGCTGCGGCTGATCGAGGCCCTGCGCGGCCCGAAGACCGAGCTGGTCGCGGTCGGCGACGAGCTGCAGTCGATCTACGGCTTCCGCCACGCCGACCTCGACGTCTTCCGCCGCCGGCGCGAGGAGGTCGAACGCCGCGACGGCGCCGAGCTGATGCAGCTGAGCGGCAACTTCCGCTCGCGGCCGGCGCTGGTCGGCGCCGTCAACCTGCTCGGCGAGGCGCTGCTCGGCGAGGCCTACCGGCCGCTGCGGGCCGGCACCGAGTCCTCGGCACCCGGATCCGTCGAGCTGCTGCTGACCGCCCGCGACGGCTGGGACGGCGAGGGGATCGAGCTGGAACCGGCGATCGACGGCGCCACGCCGCTCAACTGCCTCGCCGAGGCGCGATTCGTCGCCGAGCGGCTGCGCGGGCTGGCCGACGCCGGGGTGCCGCGCGGGGAGATGGTGGTGCTGCTGCGCTCCTTCACCCACCTCGACGCCTACGAGGACTCGCTGGAACGGGCGGGCCTGCGGCCCTACGTTGTCGGCGGCCGCGGCTACTGGTCCCAGCAGCAGGTGGCCGACGTCTGCGCCCTGCTGGCGACGATCGCCAACCCGCTCGACGACCAAGCGCTGTTCGGCGCCCTCGCCTCTCCCGCCTGCGGTGCCGCCCCGGACACCCTCTGGCTGCTGCGGGCGGCGGCGGGGAAGCGGCGCCACGTCTGGCCGGCGGTCGAGCGGGCGGCGGGCGCCGGCGACTCCGAGCTGACCGAGCCCGAGCGCCTGGAGGCGATCCCCGGGGACGAGCGCGAGCTGCTGCGGACCTTCGTCGCCCGGATCTCCACGCTGCGCGGGCGCGGGCCGCGGCTCTCGCTGCCGGCGCTGGTCGACGCCGCGGTGACCGAGACGGGGTACGACCTGGCGGTGCTCTCGCGCCCGGCCGGCGAGGCGCGCTTCGCCAACGTCCGCAAGATGGCGCGGCTGGCGGCCGAGTTCGAGCAGCGCGAGGGTCGCGACCTGCGCGGCTTCCTCGACTTCCTCGCCGCCCGCGCCGAGGGGGAAGCCGAGGCGCAGGCCGCGACCGCGGCCGAGGGCCACGACGGGGTGCGGATCATGACCGTCCACAACGCCAAGGGGCTCGAGTTCGAGGTCGTCGCCGTCCCCGACCTGGCCCGCGGCCTGCTCGCCGGCGGCCGGGCGCCGCTGCTGGCGGTCGGCCGCGAGGAGGAGCCGCGGGTGGGGCTGCAACTGCGCCGGCTCGGCAGCGCCTCGATCAACCTCTTCGGCTACGCCGAGCTGCTGGAGGAGGCGCGCGAGCGCGACTCCGAAGAGGGCCTGCGCCTGTTCCACGTCGCCGCCACCCGCGCCAGGCGCCACCTGATCCTCAGCGGCGTCGTCAAACCGGAGCCGGGCAGGGAGACGAAGCCGGGCACGCCGGTGGTCGAGCGGCTGGTCGACGCGCTCGGCGTCGCGCGCGACGCCGACGCGACCGTGCCGGTGGCACCGCCGGCACCGCGACCAGGGCTCGAGGCCGCCTTCGAGCCCTCGGAGATCGCCGTGCGGGCGAACCTCCCCTCCCCCGAGCGCGCCGCGGAGCTGCGGGCGCTGCGCCGCCGCGAGGCGAGCGAGCGCGCTCTGGGAGAAGGCCCGCCGCCGTTGGTCGAGCGCGACCCGCCCATCGTCCCCAGCCGCCCCCTCTCCTACACCGCGATCTCGGCCTACGAGGAGTGCCCCTACCGCTTCTACCTGGAGCGCGTCCTCGGCCTCGCGGCAGGCGAGGCCCAGCGCGAGGCGGAGGGGGAGCCGACCGCCCGAGAAGCGCGAACCGCGCGGGGTGCGGCCGTCCACGCCCTGCTCGAGTGGAGCGCGGCGAACGGCTGGGCCGAGCCGTCCGAGGAGCTGGTACTTCGTCATGCCGAGGCGGCTGGGCTGGGGACGGGGAGTCCTTCTCCAGACACATCTCGCCAATGGCTCGATGTTGAGTGTCTGGAGAAGGACTCCCCGTCCCCGCAGCTGGCGGCGCAGTTGCTCGAGCCGGTGCGGCGGTGGCTCGATTCGCCACTGCAGGAGCGAGTCGCCGCAGAAGGGACGCGGACGCGGGCGGAGGTGCCGCTGCTGCTCGGGGTCGGCGACACCGTGCTGCGCGGCTCGATCGACCTGCTGGCCGAGCGCGAGGGGGCACCTCCGCTGGTCGTCGACTACAAGACCGACCGCCTCGGCGGAGCCGACCCGGCCGAGCGTGCCGCGCGCTACGGCGTGCAGCGCTCGATCTATGCGCTGGCGGTGGCGGAGGCTCTGGACGTGGCGGAGGTCGAGGTGGCCTACGTCTTTCTCGAGCGGCCCGACGAGCCGGTCGTTACCACCGTCGGGCCGGCGGAGATGGTCGCGGCGCGGAGCGCCCTGGAGGAGACGATCGGCCGGATCGGCCGGGGGGAGTTTCCGGTCGCGCCGCCGGAGGAGCGCTCGTGGAAGCTCTGCCGTGGCTGCCCGGCCCTGCGAGGACTGTGCTCCGGTCCCGAGTCGGAGTCAGCCGACGTCTGAGGCGGTGTCGAGCTTCGCGGCTAGATCGTCGAGCCGCAGCTCCTTCAGCCCCGCCCCAACCTCGTCGAGCTCGGCGGCGCAGTAGGTGACGAGCTGCTTGCCCTCGCTGCAGAGGTCGAGGGTCTCGCGCAGGCCGGCCTGGCCGGAGTCGAGCCGGTCGATGATCTCCTCCAGCCGCTCGACGGCGGCCTCGTAGGAGTCAGGCCGCGTCGTCGGGCTCGGGTCTCGCTCGGACTCGTCCATCGCTGAAGCGAAGGCTAATGCGCTCCGCGGCGCCGGCCTCCGCCGCGCTCGTCAGCGGCTCGCCGCCCTCGCCCTCGACCAGGGCGTAGCCGCGCTCGAGGGTGCGCTCGGGCTCGTGGGCGCGCAGCGCGACCGCCGCCCGGTGGAGGGCGGCGCGCCGCCTGTCCATGTCGGCGCCGATCGCCCGCCGCCGCGCCCGCTCCAGCACCACGGTCCCGATCCGCCGCTGCGAGGCGGCGCGCTCGGCGAGGCCGCGTTCGGCGGCGGCCCGGATCTCACGGATCTTCTGGTTCAGCTTGCCGCGCTCGCGCTGCAGCGCCCGCGCCGGCCCCCGAGCCAGGGCGCCGAGGTGGCGCGAGCGGGTCCCGATCGCCCCCTCCCCCGCCCGCCGCAGCGCGACCACGCAGCGCTCCAGGCTCTCGTGCGCCGCCAGGCAGTCGAGCGGCACCGCGGCCTCGGCCGCGTGGGTCGGGGTCGAGCAGGCGACGGCGGCGACGTCGTCGATCAGGGTGCTGTCGCGCTCGTGCCCGACGGCGCTGATCACCGGCACCCGCAGCATCGCCACGGTGCGACAGAGCGTCTCGTCGCAGAAGGCCCAGAGGTCGGCGAGGCTGCCGCCGCCGCGGGTGACGACGATCGCTTCGACCTCGGGCCGCGCCGCCAGGTCCTGCAGCGCCATCCCGATCGCCGGCGCCGCGTGGCGATCCTGCACCGGCGCGAAGCCCCAGACGACGGTCCCGCCCCAGCCGCGGCGCTCCAGCCCCGCGACCAGGTCGCGCCGCGCGGCGCCGCGCTCGGCGGTGACGACCCCGATCGCCTTCGGCAGGACCGGCCGGTGCAGCTGCTTCTGCAGCTCGAACAGGCCCTCGGCCCGCATCTGCTTGCGCAGCGCCTCCAGCCGCGCGATCAGGTCGCCTTCGCCCGCAAGCCGCACGTGAGTCGCGCGGAAGCAGAAGTTCGGCGAGGCCTGGCCGCCGCCGGGGTAGTAGTCGAGCCCGCCGGAGATCACCACTTCGGCCCCGTCGCGCAGCCCGGCCCCGTCCAGCCCCGCCTTCTCGAGGTCGTTGAGCCAGATCGCGCAGGGGACCGCGCCCTCGCCGTCGCGCAGCTCGAAGTAGGCCTGGACCTTGCTGCGGCCGACGCCGGTCACCTCGCCGATTAGCTGCACCCGCGCCCGCTCGCGCATCCACCCCTGCAGCTTGCGCGCGTAGGCGCCGACGGCAAACGGCCCGGGAAGCTCCTGCCCCGCCCGGCTCTGCGGAGCTACGCGGCTTTCTTCCACCGGCGCGCCCAGGACTTCAACTCGCTGAGAACGGGGTCGAGCTGCTGACCCGCTTCAGTCAGGGAGTAGGTGACCCGCACCGGCGTACCGGCTTCGACCTCGCGCTCGACCAGCCCCTCTTCCTCCAGCTCCCGCAACCGCTGCGACAGCAACCGATCCGAAAGCCCCGGAATCGCCTTACGCAGCTCCCCATACCGCATCGACCCCTCGGTCAACGCACAGACGATCGCACCAGTCCACCGCTTCCCAATCAACTCGATCGCATGGTGGAAGTGAGGACAAACTGCCCCACGCGTCCCTCCTTCAACCTCCGCAGAGCTAACCGGCTCCATCTCGCGAGCTTACTGAATGTAAGTGACGGGCTTAATTGGCTGTCGCAGTGGGGTCGGGGGTCCCTCTCCAGACACTCAACATCGAGCCATTGGCGAGATGTGTCTG
>DASVAT010000009.1:0-170834 GCA_036376215.1 Solirubrobacterales bacterium | reverse complement strand
CGACCGCGAGTACCAGCGCCTCCGCGACGCGGCGCGCGCCGTGATGACGGAGATCGGCGTCGAGACGGGCGGGTCGAACGTCCAGTTCGCCGTGAACCCGGCCGACGGGCGCGTGGTGGTGATCGAGATGAACCCGCGCGTGTCGCGTTCGAGCGCGCTGGCTTCCAAGGCGACGGGGTTCCCCATCGCCAAGGTCGCGGCCAAACTCGCCATCGGATACACGCTTGACGAGTTGAGGAACGAGATCACGGGCGGAAAGACGCCGGCTTCGTTCGAACCATCGATCGACTACATCGTCACCAAGATTCCCAGGTTCGCCTTCGAGAAGTTCCCGGCCGCCGAAAACCGCCTCACCACGCAGATGAAGTCGGTGGGCGAGGTGATGGCGATGGGCCGCACCTTCCAGGAATCGCTGCAGAAGGCGCTGCGCGGGCTGGAGATCGGCAAGGTCGGCCTCGACCCCACCGGCCTGGCCGGCGGCGGCGAGGACGACGAGCTGCGCAACGAGATCACCGGCGGCGCGACGCCGGCCAGCTTCGAACCCACGATCGACTACGTCGTCACCAAGATCCCGCGCTTCGCCTTCGAGAAGTTCCCCGGCTCCGAGGGCAGACTCTCGACCTATATGCAGAGCGTCGGCGAGGCGATGGCGATCGGCCGCACCTTCCGCGAGTCCTTCTCGAAGGCGATGCGCTCGCGCGAGCTGGACAGCGCCGCGGAGATCCCCGAGAGCGACGCCGATCTACTGGCCGCGATCGAGATCCCCTGCGCCGAGCGCTTCGACCTGATCCACGCCGCCTTCGAGCGCGGCCTCTCGGTCGAGGCCGTGCACGAGGCCTGCCTGGTCGACCCCTGGTTCCTGCGCGAGCTGCAGGCCCTGGCCACCGAAGGCGACGGCACCGACGGCCTCGTCCGCACCTACAAGGCGGTCGACACCTGCGCCGCCGAGTTCGAGGCGGCGACGCCGTACTACTACTCCGGCCACGAGCGCCCGCGCCACGACGGCTCGCCGCCGGCGAACGAGGTCCGCCGCGGCGACAACGACTCGGTCGTCATCCTCGGCGCCGGCCCGAACCGGATCGGCCAGGGGATCGAGTTCGACTACTGCTGCGTCCACGCCGCGATGACCGCCCGCGAGCTCGGCCGCGACGCGGTGATGGTCAACTGCAACCCGGAGACCGTCTCCACCGACTACGACACCTCCGACCGCCTCTACTTCGAGCCGCTGACCGCCGAGGACGTGCTGGCGGTCTGCGACCAGGAGCGACCCGAGGGCGTGATCGTCCAGTTCGGCGGCCAGACGCCGCTGAAGCTCGCCCGCACCCTCGAAGAGGCCGGGGTGCCGCTGCTCGGCACGCCGGTCGACGCGATCGACCTCGCCGAGGACCGCGGCCGCTTCGGCGAGCTGCTGGAGCGGCTCGGGGTCGAGGCGCCGCCCTATGGCACCGCCTTCTCCGCCGAGGAGGCGATCGCGGTGGCCGAACGGGTCGGCTTCCCGCTGCTGGTCCGGCCCTCCTACGTCCTCGGCGGCCGGGCGATGGAGATCTGTTACTCGACCGAGGACCTGAAGGCCTACCTGAACAAGTACGTGAAGGCCGACCAGGAGCACCCGCTGCTGCTCGACCGCTTCCTCGAGAACGCGATCGAGGTCGACGTCGACGCGCTCGGCGACAGCGAGCAGGTCTACGTCGCCGGGATCATGCAGCACGTCGAGGAGGCCGGGGTCCACTCCGGCGACTCGGCCTGCGTGATCCCGCCGCTCAGCCTCGGCGAGGAGATGCTCGAGCAGATCCGCGCTACGACCGAGCGGATCGCGCTCGAGCTCGGCGTCGTCGGCCTGATCAACATCCAGTACGGGGTCGCGGCGGGCAAGCTCTACGTGATCGAGGCCAATCCGCGCGCCTCGCGCACGGTCCCCTTCGTCTCCAAGGCGATCGGAGTGCCCCTGGCGAAGCTCGCCTGCCGGCTGATGCTGGGGGAGAAGCTGGCCGACCAGGACCTGCCCGAGGGCCTGCCGGAGCACGTCAGCGTCAAGGAGGCGGTCCTGCCCTTCGCCCGCTTCGCCGGGGCCGACTCGGTCCTCGGGCCGGAGATGAAGAGCACCGGCGAGGTGATGGGAATCGCCGAGGACTTCCCGACCGCCTTCGGCAAGGCCCAGGCCGCCGCCGGGGTGCGGCTGCCGGATTCCGGTTCGGTCTTCATCACCGTCACCGACACCGACAAGGCGGCGGCGACCCAGCTGGCGACGCGCTTCCACGATCTCGGCTTCGAGGTGATCGCCACCCACGGCACCGCCCAGGCGATCGAGCGGATGGGGGTGCCGGTGACCCGGATCAACAAGCTGCAGGAAGGCTCGCCGCACGTCCTCGACCTGATCCGCAAGCGCAGCTGCGACCTGGTGATCAACACCCCGACCGGCTCCGGCGCCCGCACCGACGGCTACGAGATCCGCACCGCCGCCGTCAAGCACGGGATCCCCTGCGTGACGACGATGACCGGCGCGACCGCCGCGGCGCGGGCGATCGCCGCCGCCAAGCAGGGGGACGCCGAGGTCCGCTCGCTGCAGGAGATCCACGACGGCGCCGTGCGGGCCGCGCAGCCGCAATGACCGCTCCCTACGGCCGCCGGCTCTGCGAGGTCGCGGAGAACCAGGTCTCCGGCGGCTACCGGATCTTCTCCCTGATCGACCGCGGGGGCGCGGCCCCCGAGCCGGGCCAGTTCTACATGCTCGCCAGCGAGCGCGGCTGGGGGGAGGGGGGAGGCCGGCCGTATCTACCGAGAGCCATCTCGGTGGCGGAGACCGCTCCTGCCAAGGACGGAGTGCGGCTCGACTTCCTGGTCGAGGGCGTCGGCCCGGGAACCGACAGGCTCTGCGATCTGGAGGCCGGGGAGAACGTCTGGGTCGTCGGCCCGCTCGGCAATGCGTTCTCGACCCCGAAGCAGGTCAACCCCGACGCCGCCGGAGCGATCCTCGTCGGCGGCGGCATCGGCATCGCCCCGCTGGCGATCTGGCGACGCCGCCTGGTCGAGCAGGGCATCCCCCTGAGAGTCCTCCTCGGCTTCCGCAACCAGGAGCACTCCGGAGGCCTGAACGAGCTCTTCTGCGCCGGCGGCTCGCTCTGCCCCGACGTCCGCCTCGCCAGCGAGGACGGCCACGCCGGCCACCAGGGCTACGTAACCGACCTCCTCGCCACGATGCTCGTCGGCGACGACGCCACCAGCGCCGTCGTCTACTCCTGCGGCCCCCCGGCGATGCTCGAAGCGGTGCGGGTGATGTGTGCCGAGCACGGGGTCGCCTGCGAGCTGGCGCTGGAGTCGCCGATGGCCTGCGGCTTCGGGGCCTGCTTCGGCTGCGCCGTCCCCAAGCCCGGCGGCGGTTACGTGCGCCTCTGCGTCGACGGCCCGGTCGTGCGCGGCGATGCCGTCGCGGAGGTGGCGCATGCCTGAGTTCTGCGGGATCGAGCTCGCCCACCCGGTGCTCAATGCCTCGGGGACCTATGACGCGATCGCGGCCCGGAAGGTGTTCGGGGACGAGCTGCTGGAGGACTTCCCGTTCTCGGCCTTCGTCTCGAAGACGATCACGCCGGAGCCGCGGGCGGGGAACGAGCCGCAGCGGATCTGGGAGACCCCGGCGGGGATGATCAACTCGATCGGGCTGCCGAACAAGGGGCTGGAGGGTTTTCTGGCCGAGGATCTGCCGCGGTTGGCCGAATTGCCCGTGTCGTTGATCGTCTCGGTGATGGCGACGAACCGGGAGCTGTTCGCGCGACTCGTCGGCGAGGTCGGGGCGCGGGACGAGGTGGCGGCAATCGAGCTCAACGTCTCCTGTCCCAACGTCCACTCGGGCCTGATCGTCGGCGAGAACCCGGATGAGACCCAGGCGCTGCTGGAAGCGCTGCGGCCGCTGACCGAGAAGCCGCTGGTCGTGAAGCTGACCCCCAACGTCGCCAGCCCGGAGGCGGTGGCGGTCGCCGCCGAGGAGGGTGGGGCCGACGCGGTCTCGCTGATCAACACGCTGAAGGCGAGCGCGATCGATCCCCGGACGAGACAGCCGGCCCTCGCCGCGGGTCACGGTGGCCTCTCCGGTCCCGCCGTCCGGCCGATCGCGCTGCAGCAGCTGCGAGCCGTGCGCGCCGCCGTCGAGGTGCCCTTGATCGGTATGGGCGGGATCTCCCGGGGCGCCGACGCGGCCGAGTTCCTGGATGCGGGTGCGAGCCTGGTGGCGGTGGGGACCGAGAGTTTCCGCGACCCGCGAGCTGGCGGACGGGTGGCAAAAGAACTGCAAACCGGCACACCGGCGACGGCCTCACGCGTCGGGGCGCTCGACCTGTAGTTGAGGTTGAGGCGAATTTTGGGGCAATTGGCCCCGGTCGGCTTGCAAGCCCCCTTGCCGCGGCTATACTCGCCGCCCACATGACGGCCTCCTCAGTCAAATCCTCGCTCGCCGCCCCCGAGCGGTCGCTCGATCAAAGGATGGAGGCGCTGAAGCGGGCCAACGACATCCGCACCGCCAGGGCGAAACTGAAGAAGGACCTGAAGGCGAACCGGGCGAGCATCCAGACGATCCTCCTCGACCCACCCGAGTACGTCCTCACCGCGAAGGTGTTCGACATGCTCCTCGCCGTTCCCAAGTACGGCCGGGTGAAGACCAATCGGATCCTCAACCAGTGCCGGATCTCGCCATCGAAGACGATCGGCGGCCTCTCCGAGCGTCAGCGCGCGGAGCTGATCAGCCAGCTTCGCCGGTAGCGACCGCCGCGGCGGTCAGTATCTCCGGCCGCATGGCCAAAGTCTTCGTCATCACCGGCCCTTCGGGGGTCGGCAAGGGCACGCTGATCAAGGAGCTGCTGGGGGCGGTCCCGGAGCTCGAGCTGTCGGTCTCGGCGACCACCCGCTCCCCTCGCGAGGGCGAGGTCGACGGCCGCGATTACCACTTCCTCACCCCCGAGCAGTTCGACCGGCGCAAAGATGAAGGCGACTTCCTCGAGTTCGCCACCTACAGCGGGAATCGCTACGGGACCCTGCGCAGCGAGGTCGAACGACGCCTCGCGGCGGGCCACTCCGTGGTCCTGGAGATCGAGGTGCAGGGAGCCCAGCAGGTGCGGGCGGCCGAGCTGGAGTCGGTGCAGATATTCATCGCCCCACCCGACCCCGCCGTCCTGCGCGAGCGGCTCTCCGGACGGGGAACCGACTCTCGGGAGGCGATCGACCGCAGGCTCGAGGTCGCCGAGCAAGAGCTGGCCGTGCAGGGTGACTTCGACCACTGCGTGGTCAACGACGAGATCGACCGCGCCGCCGCCCAGCTGGTGGGGATAGTTCGCCGTGAGCTAGACTCCGCCGCCGGATGATCAAACCACGCGTAGACAAGCTTCTCGAGCACGCCGATTCCCATTACGCCGCAGTCGTCGTCTCGGCGAAGCGCGCTCGTCAGATCAACAGCTACTTCCACAACCTCGGGGAGGGCGGCTTCGGCGAGTACCCGCCGCCCATGGTCGAGACCAACGCCGAGAGGAATTACCTCTCGATGGCGCTCGAAGAGCTCGCCGAGGGCAAACTGAAATACGAGTACCGCAGCTAGCGGCCTCAGCGCCCCGCCGACCGCGGGGCGCTTTCATTAGGGGCCATGGCCCGGATCCTCCTAGGCGTCAGCGGCGGCATCGCCGCCTACAAGGCCCTCGAGCTGGCCCGTCTGGCGACGCTCGCGGGCCACGGCGTGCGCGTGGTGATGACCGACGCCGCCACCCGTTTCGTCGGCGCCGCCTCCTTCGAGGGGATCGTCGGCGCCCCCGTCCTCACCTCCGAGTTCGAGCGCGACCCGATGGGCGGCGCCTTCCCGGGCGAAGCCGCGGAGGGTCACGACCCGATCGGCCACCTCGAGCTCGCCGGCCGCTGCGACGCCTTTCTGGTCGCCCCCGCCTCGGCCAACACGATCTCGAAGCTGGCCGCCGGCGCCGCCGACTCGATGCTGACCACCTCGTTCCTCGCCTGCACCGCCCCCCGCTTGGTCGCGCCGGCGATGAACGACCGCATGTACGCGGACGCGGCCACCCAGGCGAACCTCGAGACGCTGCGCTCCAGGGGAGTCGAGGTGATCGAGCCCGAGGAGGGCAAGCTCGCCTCGCGCGGCGAGTTCGGCCGCGGCCGCCTTCCCGACCCCGGGCAGCTGCTGGCGCGGGTGGAGGCGTCCCTGCCGGCGGGCGCCCGCCCCTGGGACGGGCTGCGGGTGCTGGTCACCGCGGGCGGCACCCGGGAGCCGATCGACCCGGTCCGCTTCATCGGCAACCGCTCCAGCGGCAGGATGGGGATCGCCCTCGCCGCCGCGGCGGCCAAACGCGGCGCCGAGGTGACCCTGATCGCCGCCAACGTCCCCCTGCCGGCGCCGGCAGGCGTCCGCCGCATCGACGTCGAGACCGCCGCCCAGCTCGCCGCAGCGGCCGGCGAGGAGTTCCGCTCCGCGCACGTGCTGTTGATGGCGGCGGCCCCGGCCGACTTCCGCGCCGCCGCTCCGGCCTCCGGCAAGCTGAAGCGCTCCGGCTCGCTGGAGCTCTCGCTCGAGCCGACCGAGGACATCCTCGCCGCGCTGGCCTCCGAGCGCCGGCAGGGCCAGACGATCGTCGGCTTCGCCGCCGAGCACGGGGGGGAGGCGGTCGAGCGGGCCCGCGGCAAGCTGGAGCGCAAGGGGGCCGACCTGATCGTCCTCAACGACGTCTCCGACCCGGAGATCGGGTTCGAGAGCGACCGCAACGCCGTCACTCTGATCGCCGCCGCCGGCGATACCGAGGTGCCGATCGACTCCAAGGACGCCGTCGCCGAGGCGATCCTGGACGAAGTTGTTCGCTTGCGGGCCAAAGCAAGCCGGCCGAGTGGCTGAGCGGGCTATACTGGCTGCAAGCTTTTCTGTCCCCTATGCGCGTCGAGAAGTGGGCCTGGCCCACTTTTTTTACGCCCACACCCCAGGCATGTCCGACCTCCAGCAGAACATTCAGCAGCAGTTGTCCGACCTCGACGGCGACGTCGAGCTGGTCGCGCTCGAGCAGCCGCGGACCGACTCGCTGCGGCTCTTCATCGACCACCCCGGCGGAGTCGACCTCGCACTTTGCGAAAGAGTCACCAAGCACCTGAAGCACCTGCTGGTCGATTATTCGCTCGAGGTTTCGTCGCCCGGGCCCAAGTACCGCCGCAACGCCACCGCTTCCGAAAGCAAGGAGTCCGCGCAGTGACCAAAGAGATCGTCGACGCAGTCAGAGCGCTCGAGCAGGAGAAGGGAATCTCGGCCGACACGCTGATGGACGCCCTCGAGGACGCCCTCCTCTCGGCCTACAAGAAGACTCCCGGGGCCGCCAAATACGCCCGCGTCGACCTCGATCACGAAACCGGTGACTTCCGCGTCTTCGAGCTGATCCTGCCCCCCGAGCTGGAGGAGAAGCTGCTGGCCGAAGCCGCCGAGCAGCAGGAGGAGCCGGAAATCGATCCGGAAACGGGTGAGATGAAAGAGCCGGAGGACCCCGAGCTCGACCCGGAGATGATCGCGCCCTACGAGGATCAGATCGAGACGAAGGACGTCACCCCCGACGACTTCGGCCGGATCGCCGCCCAGACCGCCAAGCAGGTGATCCTTCAGCGGATCCGCGAGGCCGAGCGGCAGATGATGTACGACGAGTACCAGGACCGGGTCGGCGAGCTGATCACCGGGATCATCCAGCAGTCCGACAAGCGCTACACGCTGGTCCAGTTGCGCGAGCGGGTCGAGGCGCTGCTGCCGAAGTCCGAGCAGGTCTACAACGAGCGCTACGACCACGGGATGCGGGTCAAGGCCGTGATCACCGACGTCTCCGACTCGACCAAAGGGCCGGCGATCGTCGTCTCCCGCCGCAGTCCCGAGCTGATCAAAAGCCTGTTCGAGCTCGAGGTGCCGGAGATCGCCGACAAGCTGGTCGAGATCGTCGGCGTCGCCCGCGAGCCGGGTTACCGCTCGAAGATCGCCGTCGTCTCCCACGCCGACGGAGTCGACCCGGTCGGCGCCTGCGTCGGCCCGCGCGGCTCTCGGGTGCGGATGGTCGTCTCCGAGCTGCGCGGCGAGAAGATCGACATCATTCCCCACAACGACGAGCCCGCCCGCTTCGTCGCCAAAGCGCTCTCGCCGGCGCGCGTGCGCGAGGTGATCGTCGACGACGAGGAGCGCCAGGCGACCGTGATCGTGCCCGACGACCAGCTCTCGCTGGCGATCGGCCGCGACGGCCAGAACGCCCGCCTCGCCGCCCGCCTAACCGGCTGGCGCGTCGACATCAAGTCCGAGACCGAGTTCGCCTCCGAAGAACAGGAGATAGAGGTCGAGGGAGAAGAAACCTTCGACGGGCGCTGCATGGCGGTCCTCTCGAACGGGCGCCGCTGCCCGAACGCCGCGATCCCGGGCTCGACCTACTGCGGCCTCGAGGCCCACCAAGCGCTCTCGCGCTTCGCGACCAGCCAGACCGCGATGCTGGCCAACGTCTCCGAGACCGAGGTGGCGATCCTCGCCGATCCCGACGCCGACGAGGGTCAGGTCAGCGAGATCGTCGAGCGGGCCGAAAGCGAATACGTCGAGCCGACCGCGGAGGCCGAGGAGGCGGAGGAGCCCCCGGCCGGGGAGACTGAGGCCGAAGTGGCCACCGAGGAGGCAATCGAAGAGGACATCCAGCAGGAGGCGACCGAAGCCGAGGAAGTCGACGGTGAGACCCTCGGCGAGGACGACGAAGCGGCGGAGCCGGTCGCCGAGGAGGCGGAGCAGGCTTAGTGGCAAAGAAACGGGTTCACGAGATCGCGAAAGCGCAGGGCGTCAGCTCGAAAGAGCTGCTCGCCGCCTTGAAAGCAGCCGGGGTGGAGGCGAAAGCGGCCGCCTCCAGCGTCGAGGAGGCCGATGCCCTGAAGGCGATCTCGGCCGCGAAGGGCAACGGCGGCGCCGAGGCCAGGAAAGCTCCCGCGCCGCAAGCCGCCAAAGCGGCCGCGCCGAAAGCGCCGGCAGCGCAGCCGGCCGCTCCCGCCCAGGCCCCGAAACCGGCTGCCGCGTCGAAAAAAGCTCAGACGTCGACCAAACCCGTACGCGCCGCCGGCGTCCAGCAGGGCGGTGGCGGGGGTGGCGGCGCCAGCTCGAAAAAACGTCGCGTCGTGATCGACTCGCAGGCCTCCCGCCGTGAGCAGACCGGCGGGCCGCCACCGCAGCGACCGCCGCGACGTCGTGGCGGCCGCCGTCGCAGGCCCCTGCTCGAGGAGCCGCCGATGGGCCCGGCGACGCCGGCCGAGCCCGAAGCGACCACGGTCAACTCCGGAGCCACCGTGCGCGAGGTCGCCGAATCGCTCGGCCTCGCCCCGGCCGAGGTGATCAAAAAACTGATGATGATGGGCGAGATGGCGACGCTGACGCAGACCCTCACCGACGATTCGGTGAAGGCGATCGCCGACGAGTACGACCGCAAGGTCGAGATCCTCCACGCCGCCGACGAGGAGCCCGAGGAGCCGCAGTTCTCCGATGCCGACGAGGACCTCGTCGACCGCCCGCCGGTGGTGACGATCATGGGTCACGTCGACCACGGCAAGACCTCGCTGCTGGACGCGATCCGCGAGACCGAGGTCGCCGCGGGCGAGGCCGGCGGCATCACCCAGCACATCGGCGCCTACCAGGTCCACCACGACGAGAAGACGATCACCTTCCTCGACACCCCGGGCCACGCCGCCTTCACGGCGATGCGCGCCCGCGGCGCCAAGGTCACCGACGTCGTCGTCGTGGTCGTCGCCGCCGACGACGGGGTCATGCCGCAGACCAAAGAGGCGATCGACCACGCCCGCGCCGCCGACGTGCCGATGCTGATCGCCGTCAACAAGATCGACAAAGAGGGCGCCAATCCGGAAAAGGTCCGCGGCGAGCTGGCGCAGATGGAGATCACCCCCGAGGAGTGGGGTGGCGACACCGTCTTCTGCGAGGTCTCGGCCAAGACCCACGACGGCCTCGACAACCTGCTCGACATGATCCTTCTCGTAACCGAGCTGGAGGAGCTCACCGCCAACCCGAACGCGCCCGCCTCCGGTCACGTGATCGAGTCCCAGCTCGACCCGGGCCGCGGTCCCGTCGTCACCGTTCTCGTCGCCCGCGGCACCCTGCGGGTCGGCGACTCGCTCGTCGCCGGGCCCCAGTGGGGGCGGGTGCGGGCGATGCAGGACTTCACCGGCACCGCCGTCTCCGAGGCGGTTCCCGGGATGCCGGTCGAGGTGCTCGGCTTCGACGGCGTCGCCGACGCCGGCGAGTTCGTGCAGACGGTCGAGAACGACCGCCAGGCCCGTCAGCAGGCCGGCGAGCGCGCTCACCGGCTCAAAACCGAGGCGCTGGCCCGCCGGCAGGGCCGCAAGGTCAGCCTCGACGAGGTCTTCGCCCGCGCCCAGGAGGGCGAAATCAAGGAGCTCAACATCGTCCTCAAGGCCGACGTCGCCGGCTCGCTGGAGGCGCTCCAGGACGAGCTCGCGAAGGTGCCGCAGGAGCGGGTGGCGATGAACATCATCCACTCCCAGACCGGCGGCATCAACGAGTCCGACGTGATGCTCGCCTCGGCCTCCGACGCGATCATCATCGGTTTCAACGTGCGACCCCTGCTCGACGCCAAACGCGCCGCCACGCGCGAGGGCGTCGACGTCCGCACCTACTCGGTCATCTACAAAATCACCGAAGACCTGCGCAACGCGATGGAGGGCCTGCTCGACGCGCTCGAGGTCGAGGAGACGATCGGCGAGGCCCTGGTCAAACAGACCTTTAAAGCCTCGAAGGTCGGCCGCATCGCCGGCTGCATCGTCGCCGAGGGCAAGGCGGTTCGCACCGCCAGCGTCCGCCTGATCCGCGAGGGAACGGTGATCTGGACCGGCGAGCTCGGCTCCCTGCGGCGCTTCAAAGACAACGTCCAGGAAGTCGAGGAGGGGCAGGAGTGCGGAATCGTCCTCGACGGGTACGCCGACGTCAAGGAGGACGACGTGCTCGAGTTCTTCCAGACGAAACAGGTCGAGCAGACCCTGGAGTAGCATGGCCAGCTCCCGCATGCGGCGCATCAACGAGGTGCTTCGCGAGGTCGTGGGGGCGGCAATCTCAACCGAATTGAGCGATCCTCGTATCGGCTTCGTGACCGTGACCTCCGTCGAGACCAGCCCCGATCTGCGCACCGCCAAGGTGTTCGTCAGCGTGCTCGGCGACGAGGACGAGCGGGCGGCGACGCTCGAGGGTCTGCGCTCCTCCCATGGCGTGATCCAGTCGCGGATCGCGGCCGAGACGCGGATGAAGCGGACGCCGACCCTGACCTTCCACTACGACGACACGATCGAGCAGGGCGTTCGCATCTCCGAACTGCTGGAGGAGGAAGAGTGAGCTCGGTCCCGGGGGTGGCGACCACCGACCTCGAGCGCGTCGCCTCGGAGCTGCGCGCCCGGGACCGCTTCTTGCTGACCGCCCACGAGGGGCCCGACGGCGACGCCCTCGGATCTCTTCTCGGCCTGCACAAAGTCCTCACCCAGCTGGGCAAGGACTCGGTGATGTTCATGGCGGCGAAGGAGTTCCCGCTGCCGATCGAGTACCGCTTCCTGCCGCTGGAGGAGGTCTTCCACGAGGCGCCAGCCGACATGGCCGACCGCACCGTGATCTTCCTCGACTGCGGCAACATCGACCGGATGCCGGTCGAGTGGCTGACCGCGGGCGGCAACGACGTGATCAACATCGATCACCACCACGACAACACCTGCTTCGGAGACATCAACCTGGTCGAAGTCGAAGCCTCCTGCACGGCTGAGATCGTCTACGACCTGGCGCGCCTGCTGGGGGCGAAGATCTCCCCGGAGATCGCCTCTGCGCTCTACGTAGGGCTGATCACCGACACCGGCAAGTTCATGTACGAGAACACGAACGCGCACACCCACCGGGTCGCCGCCGACCTGATCGAAGCCGGGGTCGACGTCGACGACACCTACCGCCGCCTCTACGAGAACGTCCCGATCGAGAAGCTGCGGCTCGTCTCCCGCGCGCTCGACGGGATCTCTAGTCATTGCGACGGGAGATTGGCGATCAGCTACATCACCACCGCCGACTACGAGGCGACCGGGGCGGGGGAGGAGATGACCGAGGGGCTGATCGACCACCTGCGCTCGATCGACGGCGTCAAGGTCGCCGCCGTGATCCGCGACCTCGGCAACCGCGGCCGGTCCGCCCGCAAGGTCAGCCTGCGCTCCAGCGCCGGTGAGGTGGACGTCTCGGCGATCGCCCGCGTCAACGGCGGCGGCGGGCACAAGCGCGCCGCCGGGTTCTCGACCGACCTGGAGTTCGAGCAGCTGGTCGAGTTCCTCGCGGCAGAGGTCTCCGCCCAGCTCGGCTCCTGACGATGGCGGGCGACGCCGGCACCGTGCTGCTCTGCGACAAGCCCGCCGGCGTGACCTCGCACGACGTCGTCGCCGAGGTCCGCCGCGAGCGGGGCGCCAAGGCCGGCCACGCCGGCACGCTCGACCCCTTCGCCACCGGCCTGCTGCTGGTCCTGCTCGGCCGCGCCACCCGCCTGCAGCGCTTCCTCGTCGGCCTGCCGAAGACCTATCTCGCGACCGCCCGGCTCGGCTGGCGCTCCAGCACCGGAGACCCAGACGGGGAGCTGACCGAGACCGGCCGCGTCCCTGCCTCGCTGGAGCTGCCTACCGGCACCGTGCGTCAGCGCGTGCCGATGACCTCGGCGGTGCGCGTCGGCGGCGAGCGCCTCTACAAGAAGGCCCATCGCGGCGAGGTGGTCGAGACGCCGGAGCGCGACGTCGAGGTGCACCGCGCCGAGCTGCTCTCCAGCGAGGGCGAATACGCCCACTACGAGATCGAGTGCTCGGCCGGGACCTACGTCCGCACCCTGGTCGAGACGCTCGGGGACGCCTACTGCTCGGACCTGCGGCGCACCGCGATCGGGCCATTCCGGGTCGAGGAGGCGGGCGAAGAGGTTCCAACCGAGCGGGTGGCGGAGCTGGTTCCGGCCGTTGCGGAGGCGCTGCGGTGAGCATCGAGGTCACCTCGCTGCCCGACGCCGAGCCGCGCCCGCGCAAGGTCGCGATCGGCACCTTCGACGGCGTCCATCTCGGCCACCAGGCGGTGATCGACGACGCCGACACGGTCCTCACCTTCGATCCGCACCCGCTCGAGGTCCTGCACCCGGCGGCGACCCCGAAGCTGATCATGCCCTTCGAGGTCAAGCGCGACGTGATCGAGGGGCTGGGGGTCGAGGAGCTCGTCGTCATCCCATTCGACAGGGAGTTCGCCCAGCAGAGCGCCGAGGACTTCATCTCCCACGTCCTGCTCGAGACGCTCGACGCCAGCCAGGTCTCGGTCGGCGAGAACTTCCGCTTCGGAGCCAAGGCGAAGGGCGACCCGGCGATGCTGGGATCCCACTCGGAGTTCGAGACCCGGGTCGTGCCGCTGGTCGAGGTCGACGGCGAGATCGTCTCCTCGACGCGGATCCGCGCCCTGGTGGCCGCCGGCGACATGGAGGGGGCGCGGCACTGCCTCGGCGCCCCGTTCATGGTCGAGGGAACCGTCGTCAAGGGCGACCAGCGCGGTCGCGAGCTCGGTTTCCCGACCGCCAACCTCGTCCCCGACGATCGCCTCGCGATCCCCGGGCACGGCGTCTACGCGGCCTTTGCCAACGGCGTCCCGGCGGCCGTCAACGTCGGCGTCCGTCCCACCTTCGAGAGCGGGAGGGGGGTCCTGATCGAGACCTACCTGATCGACCACGAGGAGGACCTCTACGGCAAGACCCTGCGCGTCGCCTTCGTCGAGCGGCTGCGCGGCGAGCACGCCTACTCCGACGTCGACGAGCTGGTCGCCCAGATGCACCGCGACGTCAACGATGCCCGGCGCGTCTGTTCCGGGTTCACGACCTAGGTAGGAGTCTCCAGGGCGGCCGCGAACACTGCCATGGTGTTCGAGAGGTACGCGAAAAGCCTCAAAGTTCTCCTGTCGCGGGGTGACGGCCTGGCCTTTGCCGCCGCGTTGCTCCTCGCCCTCGGTGTCTATTTCTTCCTGCAAACGCTGGTGGAAGGGCTGATCTCGCCGATCGTGGCTGCGGTGTTGAACGAGCCGAGCATCCACATGCTCGGCTTCACGATCAACGGCAGCGAATTCTCCTACGGAAGCGTCATCGCGGGACTGATCCTGCTCGTCCTGGTCTTCGCCGTCGCGGCGACGGCGAGCAGGGCCGGCAATGACGATCGGGGCTCCTGAGGCGAGGCTGGCGATGGCGGGTCTGTGCTAGCTTGCAGCGGCCGTCGCACTGTTGTGCGCGGCGTTTTTACGAGATGAGCCTGACCAAAGAGAAAAAGAGCGAGCTGATCGGCAAGTACGGTCGCGGCGACAAGGACACCGGCTCTGCCGAGGTCCAGATCGCGCTGATGACCGAGCGGATCAACGAACTCACCGAGCACCTCCGCGCGCACACCAAGGATCACCACTCGCGCCGCGGTCTGTTGATGCTGGTCGGCAAAAGGCGCCGCATGCTGCGCTATCTCGAGAAGACCGACCTCGAGCGCTATCGCGCTCTGGTCAAAGAACTCGGCCTGAGGCGATGATCGCCGTCGGGGACTCAGCCCCCGACTTCACCCTGCGCGACCAGGACGGGGAAAAAATCTCCCTCTCGGACTTCCGCGGCCGCAAGGTGCTGCTGATCTTCTATCCGGGGGACTTCAGCCCCGTCTGCGGCGACCAGCTCTCGATCTACCAGGAGGTCAAGCCAGAGATCGAGGCGAAGGGCGTCGAGATGATCGGCGTCAGCGTCGACAGCTTCTTCGCCCACAAGGCTTTTCAGGAGAAGCTGGGGATCGACACGCGGCTGCTCTCCGACTTCGAGCCGAAGGGCGAGGTGGCACGTGCCTATGGCTCCTACGTAGAGAAGATGGGCTTCGCCAACCGCACCCTCGTCCTCGTCGACGAGGAAGGGGCGGTCGCCTGGACCCACGAAGCCGACAATCCCGGCGAGATCCCCGGCGCCAACCTGATCTTCGACGCGCTCGCCTGACGCGAGTCCGCGAAAAAGCGCGTAGTACGCGCCTTTCGGCAGACTCGACCAATGGGTGATCTCAGTAGCGCCCCGGTCCCGGCGGTCGGACCTGACGACCACGTGCGGGGCGGGGGGGAGGAGGGGACGATCGTCTACGCGGACCTCGGCTGCCCGCACTGCGCCGGGGCCTGGCTGCGGTTGACCGAGCGGCCCGGGCGGCTCGTCTTTCGCCATTTCCCGGTCGCCAGCAAGCACCCGCGCTCGCCGGCGCTGCACGCGGCGGCCGAGGCAGCGGGAGCGCAGGACCGTTTCTTCGAGATGGTCGACTCGCTCTACGCCGACCGCGGCCGCGTCGACGACCCGCACCTCTGGGAGCGGGCAGAGCGGCTGGGGCTCGATCTCGGGCGCTTCGAGGCGGACCGTCGCGCGGACGAGGCACAGGCGCGGATCAGGCGCGATTTCCAGACGGGCATCCGCGCCGGAGTCGCGGGCACTCCAGCGGTTTTCGATGCCTGTACCCTTCAGACAGTTAGAGAACGAGAGTTCTGAACGCAATGGGCCGCCAACCGGGCAGCCGGAGGTAGACAACTAAATGAGCATGTTTGACGTTACCCGCGTCTCGGTGGATGTCGGCGATGGCCAGATTTCCTTCGAGACCGGCAAACTCGCGAAGCAGGCGAGTGGCGCCGTGGTCGTCCGCAGCGGCGACACGATGGTGCTCTGCACCGCCACCGTCGGGAACCTTCGCGACGTGGACTTCCTTCCCCTCACCGTCGACATCGAGGAGCGGATGTACGCCGCGGGCAAAATCCCGGGCTCGTTCTTCCGTCGCGAGGGCAAATCGAGCGAGAAGGCGACGCTGACCGCGCGCATGATCGACCGTCCGATCCGCCCGCTCTTCCCCAAGGGGTGGCATTACGAGACCCAGCTGGTCGCGACCCCGATGTCGGTGGACCAGGTTCACCCCTACGACATCCTCTCGATGAACGGCGCCTCCGCCGCGCTGGCGATCTCGCCGGTCCCGGTCGCCGCCCACGTCGGCGCCGTCCGGATCGGCAAGCTCGACGGCGACTTCGTCGTCAACCCCGACGAGGAGACCCACGAGGAGCTCGAACTCGACCTGATCGTCGCCGGCACCGACGAGGCGATCCTGATGGTCGAGGCCGGCGCCACCGGCGTCACCGAGGCCGAGATCCTCGACGCCCTCGACATCGCCCACGCCGAGATCAAGAAGCTCTGCGCCGCGATGGAGGAGCTGCAGCAGAAGGCCGGCAAGGAGAAGCTCGTGGTCGAGGCGCCGCAGATCAGCGAGAGCCTGCTCGACGAGATCCGCGGCTCCCACGGCCAGGCGCTCGTCGACGCGATCGCGACCGAGGGCAAGCTCGAGCGCTACGAGGCGATCGACAAGGTCAAGGACGAGGTGGTCGGCCACTACGCCCGCGCCGCCGACGAGGGCGAGGTCGACGAGGAGCGCGTCTCCGAAGTCAAGGCCGCGATCGACTCGATCGAGAAGGAAACGATCCGCAAGGCGATCGCCGTTGACAAGAAGCGCCCCGATGGCCGCGCCCAGGACGAGATCCGGCCAATCGAGACCGAGGTCGACATCTCCCCGCGCGTGCACGGCTCGGCGCTGTTCACCCGCGGCGAGACCCAGATCCTCTCCAACGTCGCGCTCGGCACGACGCGGATGGACATGCGGATCGACACGCTCGGCCTGCAGACCACGAAACGGTTCTGGCACCACTACAACTTCCCGCCCTTCTCGGTCGGGGAGGCGGGCTTCATGCGCGGCCCGAAGCGCCGCGACATCGGCCACGGCGCCCTCGCCGAGCGCGCCCTGCTGGCGACGATCCCCGACGAAGAGTCGTTCCCGTACGTGATCCGGGTGGTCTCCGAGACCCTCGAGTCCAACGGGTCCTCCTCGATGGGCTCGGTCTGCGCCTCCTCGATGGCCCTGCAGGCCGCTGGCGTCCCGGTCACCGCACCGGTCGCCGGCGTCGCGATGGGCCTGATCAAGGAGGGCGACGACTACATCGTCCTCACCGACATCGCCGGCGTCGAGGACCACCTCGGCGACATGGACTTCAAGGTCGCCGGCACCGCCGAGGGCATCACCGCCCTGCAGATGGACATCAAGATCACCGGCGTCACCTTCGACATCCTCCGGGACGCGCTGGACCAGGCCAACAAGGGCCGCCAGTTCATCCTCGGCAAGATGGCCGAGGCGATCGCCGGCGCGCGGGAGAAGCTCTCCGCGCACGCCCCGGCGATCGAGTCGATCAAGATCGACCCCGAGAAGATCGGGGCGGTCATCGGCAAAGGCGGCGAAACGATCCGCGCCCTCTGCGAGGAGTTCGAGGCCGAGATCGACGTCGAGGACGACGGCACGGTGCGGATCTACGCGCCGACCGGCGAACTGGTCGAGGCCTGTGTCGCCCGGATCAACTCGATGACCAAGGAGGCCGAGATCGGCGATCGCTACGACGCCGCCAAGGTCGTCAAGACGACGACCTTCGGTGCCTTCGTCGAGCTGGTCAAGGGCACCGACGGCCTGCTTCACATCTCCAACGTGAAGCCGGGCGAGCGGGTCGACTCCGTCGACGACGTCCTCAAAGCCGGCGAAGAGATCGACGTCACCGTAGTCGAGGTCGACAAGGAGCGCGGCCGGATCGGCCTGCGCCTCACCGACGACCCCTCGGTCGCCGGCAAATCGCCGGAGGAGCTGGCCTCGGTCGGCTCCGGCGACGGCGGTCGGCGCAACGGCGGCGACCGCGGTGGCCGCGGCGGGCGCGACCGTGAGCGCGGTGGACGCGGTGGTCGTGAACGCGAGCGCCGCGGCTAGTTGAGCGGCGCCAAGCTCACCGAGCTCGGCTCGGGCGTCCGGGTCGTGACCGAGGAGGTTCCCTCGGTCCGATCCGTCGCGCTCGGGCTCTGGGTCCGGACCGGATCCAGGAACGAGACCCCGGCGCAGGCCGGGGTCTCGCACTTCCTCGAGCACCTGCTGTTCAAGGGGACCGCGCGCTACTCGGCGATCGAGATCTCCGAGCGCTTCGACGGGCTCGGTGCCTCGATCAACGCCGCCACCGGCAAGGAGACGACGCACCTGCACGCGCGCTTCCTCGACGAGCACACCGAGGCGGTCTTCGACCTGCTCTCGGAGATGCTGCTCGCCCCGACCTACCCCGACATCGACTCCGAGCGCCAGGTGGTGCTGGAGGAGATCGCGATGTACGACGACGAGCCCCAGGACCGGGTCCACGACGTCCTCGCCGAGGCTGTCTTTGGCGAGCACCCGCTCGGCCGCCGCGTGCTCGGCGAACCCGAGGTGATCGCCTCGATCCCGGTTCCCGACATCGAGGCCTACCGCAGCGCCCACTACGCGGCGCCGCAGATCGTCGTCGGCGCCGCCGGCCACCTCGACCACGACCGCATCGTCGATCTGGCGGAGAGGCTCGTGAACCCGCCCAGCGAGGGGGAGGGGGCGCCGGCGGAGACGGCCCTCGAGGGCGACTCGCGCCTCTGCTTCCTGCAGAAGGAGACCGAGCAGTACCACATCTGCTTCGGTGCGCCCGGGCTGCGGCGCGACGACCAGAGGCGGTTCCCGCTGGCCGTGCTCGACGCGATCTTCGGCGGCTCGACCTCTTCGCGCCTCTTCCGCGAGGTGCGCGAGAAGCGCGGTCTCGCCTACTCGGTCGGCTCCTACAACGAGCAGTTCACCGACCAGGGCCTAGTCGCCACCTACGTCGGCACCCGCGAGGAGAACGTCGAGGAGGCCTGCGCGATCATCGGTGCCGAGCTGGCGCGCCTGCGGGTCGAGCCGGTCTCCGCCGAGGAGCTGACGCGGGCGAAGGAGAGCGTCAAGGGGCGGCTGGTCCTCTCCTCGGAGTCGACTGCGGCGCGGATGACCCGCATCTCCCGCGCCACCCTCTTCGGCCTGCCGATCGAAACCCTCGACGAGATGCTGGCGAAAGTCGACGCGATCGAGGTCGACGACCTGACCGCGCTGGCCCGGGAGCTCTACGGCGCCGAGCGTCTCTCGGCCGCCTGCGTCGGCGGCGACGAAGCTCGCTTCCGCTCGGCCCTGGCGCCGGTCAGCGAGGCCCTGGTAGCGGCATGACCCGGGTTGCCGTAGCCGGCGCCGCCGGCAAAATGGGCGCCACCGTTTGCGAGGCGGTCGAGGAGGCCGAGGGGCTGGAGCTGACGGGGCGCGCCGATCCGGCGCTCGGCGTCGAGCTCGGCGAGGTCCTGGACGACGCCGAGGTCGTCGTCGACTTCACCGTCCCCGACACCGCCCTCGCCAACGTAAAGGCCTGCCTCGATGCCGGCGTCCACACCGTCGTCGGCACCACCGGGTTCGACCTCGACGCCGCCCGTGCGGCCGCCGAGGCCTCGCAGGCAAACTGCTTCGTCGCCCCCAATTTCGCGATCGGCGCGGTGCTGCTGATGGAGGTCTCGCAGACGATCGCCAGGCACATGCCCGAGTGCGAGATCGTCGAGCTCCACCACGACCGCAAGCTCGACGCCCCCTCGGGGACCGCGAAGCGGACCCAGGAGCTGATCGACGCGGCCGGAGGCAACGTCCACCAGCCGATTCACTCGGTCCGCCTGCCCGGCCTCGTCGCCCACCAGGAAGTGATCTTCGGCGGCGTCGGGCAGACGCTCTCGATCCGCCACGACTCGATCGACCGCCACTCGTTCATGCCCGGCGTCGTCCTCGCCTGCCGCAAGGTGGGGGAGCTGCCCGACCGCTTCACGGTCGGGCTCGAGAAGCTGCTGTAGGACCGCAACGGCCTCCTGACGGGATACCCTGGAAGCGATGAAGGAGATCAAGGGCCTGATCACCGCGATGGCGACCCCGTTCGACGCGAGCGGTACGGTCGACCACGACGCGGCGCGGCGGCTGGCCGCGCACCTGCTCGAGCACGGCTCGCACGGGCTGGTGATCGCCGGTTCCACCGGCGAGTGCCCGACGCTGACCGATGGCGAGGAGATCGAGCTGCTGCGGGCGGTGCGCGCCGAGGTCGGCGACGAGGTCCTGCTGGTCTGCGGCACCGGGACCAACGACACCCGCCACTCGTGCGAGCTGACGAAGATGGCCGCCGATGCCGGCGCCGACGCCTCGCTGGTCGTCGTCCCGTACTACAACAAGCCCACCGAAGCCGGCATCCGCGCCCATTTCGAAACGGTCGCCGCGGCCGTTCCGGAGTTGCCGATGGTGATGTACAACATCCCCTCGCGGGTGATCGTCAACGCCAGCCCCGAGCTGCTCGGCGAGCTCGGCCAGGTCGAGAACATCGTCGCTGTCAAGCAGGCCAACGACGACGAGCTCGGCCCGATCGAGGGCCTGATCGTCCTCGCCGGCAACGACAACACCTTCCTGCGCGTGCTCGAGTTCGGCGGCGGAGGCGGCATCACCGTCGCCTCCCACATCGTCGGCGAGCGGATGCGCGAGATGTGGGACGCCGCCCAGGCCGGTGACCTGGAGCGCGCCCGCCAGATCGACATCGAGATCACCCCCGCATACGAGGCGACCTCGGTCACCACCAACCCGATCCCGCTGAAGGCGGCCCTGGAGATGCTGGGGCTGTGCGAGGACCGACTGAGACTTCCCCTGGTATCCGCCGACCCCGAGCAACGGGCCGCCATCAAGGCCGGCCTCGACGCTGCCGGTGTCCCGGTCGCCAGTTAGACATCCAACTTGAAGAGAGTGAGTCACTAGTGCCAAGCAAACTGCGAGTGCTGCCCCTGGGCGGCCTCGGCGAGATCGGCAAGAACATGACCGTGATCGAGTACGACGGCCGCATCGTCGTCGTCGACACCGGGCTGATGTTCCCCACCGCCGAGATGCACGGGATCGACCTCGTGCTGCCCGACTTCTCCTACCTGCGCGACCGCGCCGACGACATCGAGGCGATCGTCCTCACCCACGGCCACGAGGACCACGTCGGGGCGCTGCCCTACGTGATCCGCGAGATCGGCATGCCCCCGGTGATCTACGGCGGCCTGCTTACGATCGGGATGGTCCGCTCCAAGCTCGACGAGCACAAGTTCGGCGAGTCGGCCCCGCTGCAGGAGTTGCCGCCGGGAGAGAAGGTGAAGCGCGGTCCCTTCGAGATCGAGCTGATCCACCTCGCCCACTCGATCCCCGACATGCGGGGGGTGCTGCTGAAGACGGAGGCCGGCTCGGTCCTGATGACCGGCGACTACAAGTTCGACCAGACCCCGGTGGACGGGCGCCCGGCGGACGTCTCGCGCCTGGCGGCCCTCGGCGAGGAAGGCCTGACCCTGCTCTGCGGCGACTCGACCAACGCCGACCGGCCGGGAGTGGCCCCGTCGGAGTCGGCGGTCGGGCCGGCGCTGCTGGAGCAGTTCTCCCACTGCAAGGGGCGGATCATCGTCACCTCGTTCGCCTCCAACATCCACCGCGTCCAGCAGGTGATCGACGCCGCCGAGCGCCTCGACCGCAAGGTCGCGCTGGTCGGCCGCTCGATGCGCAAGAACTTCAAGATCGCCTCCAACCTGGGAATCGCGAACGCCCCGCAGGGGATCTTCATCCAGCCGCGCGAGATCGAGGACTTCCCCGACGAGAAGATCGTCGTGATCTCGACCGGCAGCCAGGGCGAGCCGCTCTCGGCGCTGCGGCGGATGGCGAACAACGACCACCGCGACGTGCAGCTGCACTCCGGCGACACCGTCGTCTTCTCGGCGACGCCGGTCCCCGGCAACGAGCGCGCCGTCAACGAGACGATCGACCGGATCTACGAGATCGGCGCCACCGTGATCACCGCCAAAGACGCGCCGATCCACGCCTCCGGTCACGGCTGGCAGGAGGAGCTGAAGCTGATGCTCAACCTGACCCGGCCGCAGTACGTTCTGCCGGTCCACGGCGACCACAAGCGGCTGCGGCTGCACTCCGAGCTCGCCGAGGCGGTCGGCATCGATCGCGACCGCATCTTCCAGGGCCGCAACGGGCTGCCGCTGGAAGTCGACGCGAACGGTGCCGGCTTCGGCGAGGACATCCACGCCGGCGTGATGTACGTCGACGGCGTCAACATCGGCGAGCCCGACGACGCCGCCCTGCGCGACCGGCGCGAGATCTCCGCCGACGGCATCTTCATCGTCGTCGCCACGATCTCCAGCGACGACGGCAGCGTCGTCGCCGACCCGGAGGTCATCTTCCGCGGCGTCGCCTTCCTCGAGGAGGCCGACGCCCTGGTCGAGGACCTCAAGGACCTGGTCGAAGACCAGCTCGACGAGGCCGCGGGCGCCGGCAAACGCGAGAACCACCTGGTCGAGGAAGACCTGCACGAGGCGATCGGAAAGTTCGTCTGGCAGCGCCTGAAGCGGCGCCCGATGATCCTGCCCGTGGTTGTTGAGGTCTAGTCCAGGTTTGCGGTAGGGCGTTCCTCGCGGCATGCCTTGCGGAGTTGCGCGCGCGAAAACCCAGCGATGCGCATTTGGCGCCTACCAGTGGGGAACGGCTGTTTGATCAGGCTGCTCTACATGCCGCTGGGTTTCTCGTTTGGTACAAGCGAATTGCTTTGGAACAGGGAGTTCCACTGGTTGGACGTCATGTTCAACCTGCAAATTCAGTTTGAAAGGACCAGTTATGAAAAGGCTGTTTCTGGCCGCGGCTCTCGCTGCGCTGATGCTGGTGCCGGCGAGCTCCGCCTCGGCGGCGCTGGAAGGCGAATACGCCAAATTCAAAACCTGCCCGCTGAGCAACCTCTCAGTCGAAGCCTGCCTCTACGCGGAAAGCACCTCCGGGGAATTCACGATCGGGAAAAAGACCGTTCCGTTGGTGAATCCGCAGATCCTGAAAGGCGGAGCGTTCGGGGCCGAAGGAGTCTTGGGGCCGGTCACCATCGTCGCGCCCACGGATGGTCTCGTCCTGTCCAAAACCCCTCAGCCCGTACCGGGAGGCCTCCTGGGAATCACGGCACCGACCTGGTGGCCGCAGATCCTCAAGGACCTGTTCAACGAAACGATCAACAACGGGTTCACCGGCGTCACCGCGACGGTCGAACTCGCCGGCACCGCAGCTAACGTCAAAGCCAACTTCGCTGCCGCGCTGTTTGCGCAAGGGACCGCTTTCTCGCTGCCGGTGAAGGTCAAGCTGAGCAATCCGTTCCTCGGAAGCAACTGCTACGTCGGTTCCAACTCGAACCCGGTGACCCTGAACCTGACCACCGGCACGACGTCACCGCCGCCCCCGAACACCCCGATCTCGGGCGACAGGGGCGAAGGTCTCGAGGACCCGAACGGGAGGTTCATCTACCTCCAAAACAACAAACTCGTCGACAACTCGTTCAGCGCTCCGGGCGCGAGCGGTTGCGGCGGGTTCCTGTTCTCGTGGGCGGTTGACCCACTGGTCGACTCGATCCTGGGGACCCCCTCACCCGCCGGCAAAAACACGGCGATTCTCAAAGGCACGACCTGGCTCGGAGTCGCCGAACTGCTCCGTCCGCTGCAGTAAGCGCAACCGACAGAGCATCAACCGGAAAGGCGCCCGCGAAAGCGGGCGCCTTTTTATTGCGCGATGGATCCCACGAAAAAGCCCGCCGGAGCAGATTCTGGGGAGAAGCTCCGGCGGGCAATGTGTCTCGTCCGCGGATGAATCTAGGGGCTGGCCCTAAAGCGGCTTTAAAAGTTCCGGCTCAGGCCTTGAGGACATAGCCGGCCCCGCGTTTGGTGTGCAGCAGGCGCCCCTCGCCGCCCTCCTCGAGCTTGCGGCGCAGGTTGGAGATGAAGACGTCGATCGTGTTGGTCGCCGCCATCGGGTCGTAGCCCCAGACCTCGTCGAGCAGGCGCTCGCGGGAGACGACGAGGCGCTCGTTCCGCATCAGGAACTCGAGCAGCTCGAACTCGCGGTTGGTCAGCTCGATCTCCCGCTCGCCGCGGCGCACCTCGCGGGTGTCCGGGTTGAGGGTCAGGTCGGCGACCGCCAGCGAAGCCGAGCCGCGCGGCGGGCGGCGGCGCAGCAGGGCCCGGATGCGGGCCAGCAGCTCCTGCCGCTCGAAGGGCTTGACCAGGTAGTCGTCGGCGCCGCTGTCGAGGCCGCTGACGCGGTCCTCGGTCTCCGAGCGGGCGGTCAGCATCAGGATTGGCACGTCGCCGTCGCTGCGCAGGCGGCGGCAGACCTCGACCCCGTCCATCCCCGGAAGGCCGAGGTCGAGCACGACCAGGTCCGGCACGAAGCCGGCGGCGACGTCGAGGGCCTCGATCCCGTCGGCCGAGGTGCGCACCTCGTAGCCCTCGTTGCGGAGGGAACGACGCAGGACGTCGGCGATGTCGAGGTCGTCCTCGACGATCAGGACCCGGCCGCCGATCTGGTCGATCTCGGAGAGCACCGGACGATGGTACCCGCGGCATTTCCCCCTCCGCGCGACATTTAGACCGAATTTAGCTCGCAGGGCTGGCGCCGCCGGCGTCGAACGGGGTTCCCATGTTCGTGCGTAAGAAGCGCGCTGGAGCGGCGCGGCGGGGCAAAGCGGCCTCGAAGCGCAAGCCGAAGGCCAAGGCCGGTGCCGGCCTGCGGCTGCCGGCCGGGCTCGAGCAGCGCCACATCGACCTGATCGCCCTCTTCCTGATCGCCTTCGGCGTCTACCTCGTCTTCCTCCTCTTCCTCGGGTGGGAGGGGGGCAAGGTCGGCTACGGCGCGGAAACCGCGCTCTCCTACCTGTTCGGCAACGTCGGCGCCCGCATCTTCACCGTGCTGCTGCTCGTCGTCGGCGGCATGCTGCTGACCGGCACCTCCGTCTCGGACCTGGCCAGGGGGATCGGCAGGGGGCTGCGGTCGATCTTCCGCGGTCTCTTCGCCGGCGGCGACGCCGCGGCTCGCACCGTCGCCAAGACCCACGCCGACTGGCGTGAGCACCGCGACGCGCGGGCGGAGGCGGCGACCCTGGCCGGGCAGACCGACGTGATGAGCGGCTACCCGGAGGACGAGGAGGACTTCGAGCCGACCGTCGCGCTCGCCGAGGAGGACGATTTCGACACCCAGATCTTCGAGGCCGAGACCAGCGAGGAGGACGAGGTCCAGCCCGAGGGGGAGCAGGTAGAGCTGCAGAACTACGACTCCGAGGACGCGGTCGCGGTCGTCGACGAGGGCGACAGGGCCCATGCCGGGCTGACCCCGATGGGCAGCAGGCGCGGGGTGACGATGTCGGAGGAGATCGACTACCGGCCGTCCTCGCTGAAGCTGCTGGAGCGCGGCAAGGGCGACAAGGGCCCCGATCCGCGTGACCAGGAAGCGGTCGGCCGCAAGCTGGTCGAGACGCTGGGCCACTTCGGGGTCGAGGCGAAGATCGTCGGCGTCGTCAGCGGCCCGCACGTCTCCCGCTTCGAGCTCCGCCTCGCGCCCGGCACCAAAGTCAAGAAAGTGACCGAGCTCGCCAACGACATCGCCTACGCGCTGGCCTCGACCGACATCCGCATCCTGGCGCCGATCCCCGGCAAGCAGGCCGTCGGGGTCGAGGTCCCGAACCGCACCCGCAAGATGGTCCGCCTCGGCGACATCTACGCCGGCCGGCCGGAGAAGACCTCGCCGCTGGTCGCCTGGCTCGGCAAGGGGATCGACGGCAACGCGGTCTGGACCGACATCGCGAAGATGCCGCACGTCCTCGTCGCCGGCACCACCGGCTCGGGCAAGAGCGGCTGCGTCAACGCGATCCTCTCCTCGATCCTGATGCAGGCCTCGCCGAACGAGGTTCGCCTGGTGCTGGTCGATCCCAAGCAGGTCGAGCTCAACCATTACGAGAACGTCCCGCACCTGCTGACGCCGGTGGTCACCTCGCCGCGCCTCGCCGCCAACGTCCTCTCCAACCTGATCGGCGAGATGGAGAGCCGCTACGGGATCATGAGCGAGGCCCGCGCCCGCAACCTGGTCGAGCTGAACCGCGCCCGCAAGAAGAAGGGGGAGGCGCCCCTGCCGCACATCCTCTGCGTGATCGACGAGCTCGCGGACCTGATGATGGTCGCTCCGGCCGAAGTCGAGGACTCGATCATCCGCCTGGCGCAGAAGTCCCGCGCCACGGGCATCCACCTGGTGCTGGCGACCCAGCGGCCCTCGACCGACATCATCACCGGCACGATCAAGGTCAACATCCCCTCGCGGATCGCCTTCGCGGTCTCCTCGCAGACCGACTCGCGCGTGATCCTCGACCAGGGCGGGGCGGAGGCTCTGCTCGGCCAGGGAGACATGCTCTTCCGCGGCGCCGGGACCTCCAAGCTCTCCCGCGTCCAGGGGGCCTTCATCACCGAGGACGAGATCGCCCGGATCACCGGCCACTGGGCCAAGCAGGGCGAACCGGAGTTCGAGGACGAGCTCCTGGAGGCGCCGGAGGAGGTCGCCGAGGAGGGCCGCGACGACGACTTCGACCCCGACAGCGACGATCTCCTCGACGAGGCGATCCGGCTCGTCGTGCAGACCGAGACCGCTTCGGTCTCGATGATCCAGCGGCGGCTTCGCGTCGGCTACACCAGGGCCGGGCGCCTGATCGACATGCTCGAGCGGCGCGGGGTCATCTCCGGCTACGAGGGGTCCAAACCGCGCCAGGTACTGGTCACCCAGGCCGATCTCTCGCGCGTGCTCGGCAGCGGCGAGTCGGAGCCGGCGCCGGTTGCGGTCGACTCCGAGCCCGAGATTTGAGTCGCCCCTAGGCCGAAGCCTTTGCGTCGGGGCGCTCCCGGGCGCAGAATGGGTGGGTGGACGATGGAGTCGGGAACAAGCTTCGCGACGCCCGCACCCGGCGCAAGCTCAGCCTCCAGGACGCGGAGGAGGCGACCAAGATCCGCGCCCGCTACCTGCAGGCTCTGGAGAGCGAAGACTGGGACCAGCTGCCCGGCGACACCTATGCCCGCGCCTTCATCCGCACCTACGGCGCTCTGCTGGGCCTCGACGGAGACCGGCTCGCCGACGAACAGCGGCGCGCGCGGGGGGCTTCGCGCCCGGGAGAGCGGCTGCCGAGGGTCGATCCCAGGCCGCGCAGGGTGTCCCGCCGACGTCGCAGGCGGGGCTGGCAGGTGCCGCCGCGGCTTGTCACCGCTCTGGTCTTGGCGCTGGTCGTCGGCGCCCTGATCGCGATCGGCCTCGCCGGCGGCGGCGGATCGGACGAATCGGCGCCGGGCGGGGGTGCGCCGAGAACCGAGCCGGCTGGGGGGTCCGGCAGCGCACGCTCGAAGCCCGAGCCCGCCGGCCACGCTCTGAAGCTCCTCGCCAAGGAGGAAGTCTGGGTCTGCCTGCTCGACGCCGGGGGAAAACCGCTGATCGACGGGGCGATCCTCTCGCCGGGTGAAACCGGAGGGCCGTTCCGCTCCGGTAGCTTCACCCTCGCGCTCGGCAACGGCGCCGTGACCATGACCGTGGACGGAAAGCAGGCAGACATCCCCGAACCGTCGAGCCCGATCGGGTTCGCGGTCGGCGCCCGCGGCGGGGTTCGCGAACTTCCCGAAGGCAAACGGCCGACCTGCACGTGATCCGCGCCGGAATCGTCGTCACCGGCACCGAGGTGCTGACCGGCCGGATCGCGGACAGCAACGGTCCCTGGGTGTCCGAGCGGCTCGCCGAGCGGGGAGTCGAGGTCGCCCACATCGTCGTCGTCGCCGACCGTCCCGACGACCTCGGGGCCGCACTGCGCTTCATGGCCGGCGAGGGGATGGACCTGATCGTCACCACCGGCGGGCTGGGACCGACCGCCGACGACCTGACCGCGGAGGTCGTCGGCCGCTTCGCCGGGCGCGAGCTGCGCCTCGACGAGGAGGTCGAGGCGAAGATCGCCAAGATCCTCGAGGGCTTTGCCCAGCGCTTCCGGCTCGACCCGGAGGCCCTGCGCGAGGCAAACCGCAAGCAGGCGATGGTTCCCGAGGGGGCGGTCCCGCTGGATCCGGTCGGCACCGCCCCGGGGCTCGTGGTCCCCGCCGGCGAGCGGGTCGTGATCGTCCTGCCCGGCCCCCCGCGCGAGCTGCAGCCGATGTGGCCGGTGGCGCTGGGGACCGAGCCCGTGCGCGAGCTGCTGAGCCGCGCCACGCCGTTGCGCGGTTACACGATGCGGATGTTCGGGGTGCCGGAGTCCGAGATCGCCAAGAGCCTGCGTGAGATGGAGTCCGGCGGGCTGGAGCTCGGCGCGGTCGAGATCACGACCTGCCTGCGCCGCGGCGAGATCGAGATCGACGTCCGCTACCGCGACGAGGCGCTCGAGGTGGCCGAGGCGGTCCGCGGCGGGCTGGTCGAGCGCCACCGGGAGGAGACCTTCAGCCTCGACGGGGAGACGATCGACGCCCAGGTGGCGACCCTGCTGCTGGGGCACCGGCTCGGGCTGGCCGAGTCCTGCAGCGGTGGGCTGCTGGCGGCGCGGGTCACCGACCTGGAGGGCGCCTCGGAGTACATGGCCGGCGGTGTCGTCGCCTACTCCAACGAGGCCAAGCGCGACCTGCTCGGAGTCGATCCGGAGCTGATCGAGGCCAAGGGGGCGGTCTCCCCCGAGGTGGCCGAGGCGATGGCGATCGGCGCGCTGGAGCGCTTCGACGCCGACGTGGCGGTCTCGATCACCGGCATTGCCGGCCCCGGCGGCGGCAGCGAGGAGAAGCCGGCCGGCTACGTCTGCTTCAACGCGCGGCTGGCGGACGGGACGACGATCGCCCGCGACCCGGTCATTCCCGGCGGTCGGCTCGACATCCGGGAACGGTCGGCCCTGGTCGGGATGCACCTGTTGCGAATGCTGCTCGGAGAGGGAAAAGGCACGAAGTCGTAGCGGTAATTTGGCTTTGCGGCGTTGTTTCGTGCGCCCCCGCCCCGTAGCGTGGCGGCCGTGGCGAAGGAGAGACCGGAAAGCCCGCGAGCGCGCCTGTTCGTCGCGCTCGATCTCCCGGACGAGATCCGGGAGGGGATCGGGGCATGGGGGAGGGAGGCGCTGGCCGACCCGGCCCTGCGGCCGGTCGCACCGGAGTCCCTGCACGTGACCCTGGCCTTCCTCGGCTTCCGGCCGGAGGAGGAGATCGAGGCGATTGCGGCCCTCGTGCGGGAGCGCACCGGCCCGGCCCCGTGGGTGGAGCTGCTGGACCCGGTGCCCCGCCCGTCGCGGGGGAGGGCGCGTCTCTACGCCCTGCCCGCCCTTTCGCCCGGGACCGAGGCGCTGCAGGCGGGGGTCGGGCAGGGCCTTGCCGAGGCGGGCTTCTTCGAGCCCGAGAAGCGGCCGTTCTGGCCTCACGTCACCGTCGCGCGGGTGCGTCCCGAGGGGCGGGGATCGCGGCGTCCGGCGGTCGTCTCCGAACCGCCGGGGAAGCTTCACCCAGGGTTGTCCGAGGCGCGGATTTGCCGCCGGATGACGCTCTACCGTTCTGAACTCCAGCCGACGGGTGCGCGCTACGTGCCGTTGGCACAAGTCCAGCTGCCCGGATGAGGCAGCAGTGAGGTGATGAGATGGCAGACAGGAAAACGAGCTTGAACGACGTCTCCGCCAAGGAGGCGAAAGCAAGGGACGCCGCGCTGGAGAACACGGTCAGCGGCATCAGGAAAGAGTTTGGCGAGGGCGCCCTGATGCGGTTGGGCGACAAGGGGACGGTCAAGGTCGAGGCGATCCCGACCGGGTCCCTGGCGCTCGACCTGGCGCTCGGAATCGGCGGCGTCCCGCGCGGCCGCATCGTCGAGATCTTCGGCCCGGAGTCCTCGGGGAAGACGACCCTGGTCAACCACATCATCGCCCAGGCCCAGTCGATGGGCGGCGTCTGCGCCTTCATCGACACCGAGCACGCGATCGACCCGGTCTACTCGCGGGCGATCGGCGTCGACACCGACGAGCTGCTCGTCTCCCAGCCCGACTACGGGGAGCAGGCGCTGCAGATCGCCGACCGTCTGATCGCCTCCGGCGCGGTGGACGTCGTCGCGATCGACTCCGTCGCGGCGCTGACCCCGAAAGCCGAGCTCGACGGGCAGATCGGCGACACCACCGTCGGCCTGCAGGCGCGGCTGATGTCGCAGGCGATGCGGAAACTCGCCGGCAACCTCAACCGGACCAACACCGTCTGCCTCTTCACCAACCAGATCCGCGAAAAGGTCGGCGTCCAGTTCGGCTCGCCGGAGACGCAGCCGGGCGGCCGGGCACTGAAGTTCTACTCCTCGCAGCGGCTCGACATCCGCCGGATCGAGACCCTGAAGGAAGGGACCGAGGCGGTCGGCAACCGGGTTCGGGTCAAAGTCGTCAAGAACAAGGTCGCCTCTCCCTTCCGCCAGGCGGAATTCGACATCGAGTACGGCGTCGGCATCTCGCGCGAGGGCGGTCTGCTCGACTTCGGGATGGAGCAGGACCTGGTGCAGAAATCGGGCTCCTTCTTCTCCTACGGCGAGACCCGCCTCGGCCAGGGGCGCAACAACGCCAAGCAGTTCCTGGTCGACAATCCCGAGCTGGCGCTGGAGATCGAAACCAAGGTCAGGGCGGCGCTCGGGATCGACGGCGAGGCCCCGCAGGCAACCGAGGGCGAGGTCCCTGCCCCGGTGGCCGAGGCGAAGGCGGCGTAGGGCCGCTTTCGCCTCACGGCGAGCTGGGCGCGGACCTCTATAGGATCACCGCCGCATCATGAGCAGCGAAACCCTTTTCTACCTCTGCGGCGGCATCCTCGCCGTCTCGGCGGTCACCGTCAGCTTCCTGGGGCTGAAACTGAAGGACTTCCCGGGCCGGGCGATGCCGATCGTCATCCTCTGGTTCGCGATCTTCGTCGGCGGCGCCACCACCTTTGCCGTGCTCCACGCCCAGGACGAGGAAGCCGCGGAGGCGACCGAGCTCGAGCACGCCGGCGAGGAGATCGAAGCCGCGGAGGGCGAGGGTGGCGGCATCGGCGGCGACTCCGAGGCGCACGAAGAAGAAGCCGAAGAGGGGGCCGAAGGGTCCCCGGGAGAGGAACCCGTCGGAGGTCCAACCATGCTGCAGCTCGCCGCCAGCCCGACCGCGCTGGCCTTCGATACGACCGAGCTGACCGCCAGCCCCGGCAAAGTCACGATCCAGTTCGACAACCCGTCGGCGACCCCCCACAACGTGGTGATCGAGGAAGACGGGAAGGAACTGGCCGGATTCGATCCGATCACCAAAGGCGAAGAATCGGTCTCCGCCGAACTCGAACCGGGCACCTACACCTTCCTCTGCACCGTGCCGGGTCACGCCGAAGCCGGCATGGAAGGCACGCTTACCGTCGAGTAGACCGGCGCATCTCGGCGCTAAGCTGAGCTCGATGGCGCAGAAGTTCCACGTCACCACCTTCGGGTGTCAGATGAACGTGCACGACTCCGAGCGGATGCGGGGGATGCTGGCCTCGCTCGGCTACGAGGAGGCGGGCGAGCGGGGCGAGGCGGACCTGATCCTCTTCAACACCTGCTCGATACGCGAGTCGGCCGACAGCCGGTTCATCGCCCATCTGGGCGAGGCGAAGCGGCTGAAGTCCGAAGACCCCGAGCGGATCGTCGGCGTCGGCGGCTGCTGGGCGCAGTCGGTCAAGGAGGAGGTCTTCGAGCGCTTTCCGTTCGTCGACGTCGCCTTCGGGCCCGGGCAGATCCACAAGCTCGCCGAGTTCCTCAACGGCGACTCGCTCAGCGCTCAGGGCTACTTCGAGTTCGAGGACTTCTCCGGCCACCTGCCGACCCGGCGTGAGCGCGAGTTCCAGGGCTGGCTGCAGATCTCGCAGGGCTGCAATTGCGTCTGCTCCTACTGCATCGTCCCCTCGACCCGCGGCCGCGAGGTCAGCCGTGACCCGGGGGAGCTGATCGCCGAGGCCAGGGGCCTGGCGGCCGACGGGGTGCGGGAGGTGACCCTCCTGGGCCAGAACGTCAACAGCTACGGCCGCGACCTGCCGCCGGACAGCCGCATCGGCTTCTCCGACCTCCTGCGGGTGGTCGACGGGATCGACGGGATCGAGCGGATCCGCTACACGAGTCCCCACCCGAAGGACATGAAGGAGGACGTGATCCGCGCCCACGCCGAGCTGCCGGCGCTCTGCGAGCAGATCCACCTGCCGCTGCAGTCGGGCTCCAGTTCCATCCTCAAACGGATGCGGCGCACCTACGACCGCGGCCGCTACATGGACCGCGTGGCGCTGATCCGTGAGCACGTCCCCGACTGCGCGATAACCACCGACATCATCGTCGGCTTTCCGGGCGAGACCGAGGCCGACTTTGCCGAGACGCTGGAGGTGGCCGAGGAGGTCGGCTACGACGGCGCCTTCACCTTCCTCTTCTCGCCCCGGCGCGAAACCGAGGCGGCGACGATGGACGGGCAGCTGCCCCACCCGGTCAAGGTCGAGCGGCTGGAACGACTGGTCGAGGTGATCCAGAGGCGGGCCGCCGAGCGCGCCCAGCGTTTCGTCGGCCGGACCATGGACGTGCTGGTCGAAGGGACGAGTCGCACCGACGAGACCAAGCTGCGCGGGCGCACCAGGCATGGCAAGGCGGTCAACTTCGACGGGGTCGCCTCGCCGGGGGAGTTCGTCGACGTCGAGATCGAAAGCGCGACCTCGCAGACGCTGAGCGGCGTCCTCGCGCGCCCCCTGACCCCGCTTCTTTGAACGTCCTCGCGATCTTCGGCCCGACCGGGGTCGGCAAGACCGGGGTCGCGATAGCCCTCGCCGAGCTGCTGCGCGAACGCGGCGAGGATCCGGTGGCGATCAACTGCGATGCGCTCCAGGTCTACGAGGGCCTCGAGGTGCTGACCGGGGCCGCGACGACCGAGGAGCGGGCGCGGCTCGAGCATCGGCTGCTCGGCGTCGTCCCCGTGACCGCGGACTTCTCGATCGGCGATTACATGCCGCTCGCCCATCAAGAGATCGACGCAGCCCTGGAGGCTGGGCGGAGGCCGATCGTGGTGGGGGGCACCGGCCTTTATCTCCGGGCCGCGCTCGCCGACCTCTCGCTGCGGAGAGTCCCGCCCGACTCCGAGGAGTCCGAGCTCTGGTCCCCCGAGACCCGCCACCCGACGACGATCTTCGGCCTCGACATGGACCGCGATCGGCTCTACGAGCGGATCGACGCCCGCACCGAGGCGATCGTCGCCGGCGGCGCGCTCGAGGAGGCCCGCCGCGCCGATGCCCTCGGTCCCGGCCGGACCGCCCGCAAAGCGCTCGGCTTCGACGAGCTGCTCGCGGGCGACATCGAGGCGATGAAGCAGCGCTCGCGCAACTACGCCCGGCGCCAGCTCACCTGGATGCGCAAAGTTCCGAACCTCGAGGGGATCGACCGAACCGGCCTCGGCGACGACGAGGTCGCGTCCCGCATAGGCTCCGCCACGTGAAATTCGAGAAGTGGCAGGCCCTCGGCAACGACTACCTGATCCTCGAGGCTGACCGGTTGCCCTGGGAGCTGACGGCGACCCGGGTCGAGTGGCTCTGCGACCAGCATTTCGGGGTCGGTGCCGATGGCGTGCTCCTGCTCTCCAGGAGTGATGACCCGGGGTTCGTCGCCGACCTGCGGATCTTCAACCCGGACGGCTCCGAAGCCGAGCTCTCCGGCAACGGCGCCCGCGAGGCGATCCTCTACCTGCGCCGCAACGGCTGGACCGACGCCGACGAGTTCGCGATCTCGACCGTCGCCGGCCCGATCCGGCCGACGATCACCGGCGAGCTGACCTGCTCGGTCGACATGGGGCAGGCGGCGACGACCTCGAAGGACTTTCCCTCCGGTCCCGAGGACGGGCGCGGGAGGCTCGAGTCCGGCGGCCGCTCCTGGGAGTTCCAGCACGTCTCGATCGGCAATCCCCAGTGCGCGATTGTCGTCGACGCGGTCGAGCTCGACGAGCTCGACCTCGGCGCGATCGGCCCCGGGATCGAAGGCCACGAGCTGTTCCCGAACCGGACCAACGTCTCCTTCCTCGCGGTCGACGGCGACCGGGTGCGGGCGCGGATCTTCGAGCGGGGCGTGGGGGAGACGCTCTCCTCCGGCACCGGGGCAAGCGGCGCCGCAGTCACCGCTCACCTCCGCGGCGCCCCGAGCCAGCTCGTCGTCGAACTCGAAGGCGGCGAGCTGCAGGTCGAGATCGGCGACGATCTCGCCGTCCGCCTCGACGGCTGGGCCGAGCCGGTCTTCGCCGGCGAGCTCTCACCGGAGCTGCTCCAGGCGCTTGCCGAGCTGGACGGCGAGTAGCCCGCGGATCGCATAGATTGCCGCGTCCCATGGGCATCGCCGATCCGTCCAAGCGCCTGGAGGCCATCCCTCCGTACAAGTTCCAGGAACTCGAGCAGCAGATCGCCGACAAGCGCGCTGCCGGGATCGACGTGATCAGCCTCGGGATCGGCGACCCGGACGAACCGACCTACCCGCACGTGGTTGCGGCGATGCAGGAGGCGGTCGCTAACCCGGCCTACCACCAGTACCCGAGCAACCGCGGCCGCGACGAGTTCCGTTCGGCCTTTGCCGAGTTCTACGATCGCCGCTTCGGGGTCGAGATCGACGCCAAGAGCGAGGTGATCCCGGCGATCGGCGCCAAGGAGTGCATCTACAACCTCTGCTTCGCCTTCCTCGACCCCGGCGACGTCGCCCTCGCCTCGGACCCCGGCTACCCCGTCTACACCGGCGGCCCGATCCTCGCCGGCGCCGAGGCCGAGCTGTTGCCGCTGGTGCCCGAGCTGGGCTTTGCCCCCGACCTCGGCGCCGTCCCGGCCGAGGTCGCCGCCAGGGCGAGGCTGATGTTCGTCAACTACCCGAACAACCCGACCGGCGCCGTCGTCCCCGACGGGTTCTTCGAGCAGGTCGTCGAGTTCGCGCGCGAGCACGAGATCCTCGTCGTCCACGACAACGCCTACTCGGAGACCACCTACGACGGCTACGTCGCCCCGAGCTTCCTCGCCACCCCGGGCGCCAAGGAGGTCGGCGTCGAGGTCTTCTCGCTCTCCAAGGGCTACAACATGACCGGCTGGCGCTGCGCCGCGATCCTCGGCAACGCCGAGGCGATCCAGGCCTACTGGCGGCTGAAGACCAACGTCGACTCCGGCCTCTTCGAGGCGATCCAGATGGCCGGCGTCGCCGCGCTCGACGGTCCCGGCGAGCCGCTCGAGGAGATGAACCGGACCTACGTCCGCCGCCGCGACCTCGTCGTCTCCGCCCTCGGCGAGATCGGCGTCGAGGTCGCCTCGCCGAAGGGCACGATCTACGTCTGGGCCCCGGTTCCCGAGGGCCACACCTCGACCTCCTTCTGCGAGCTGGTGCTCGAGGAGGCCGCCGTCGTCATCTCGCCCGGTTCGATGTACGGGCCGAGCGGCGAGGGCTTCTTCCGCATCGCCCTGACCGCGCCCGACGCGCGGATCGAAGAGGCGGTCGAGCGGATGCGCGAGCACCTCGCCTAGCGTTCTCAGGCCGCTTCGCGCTCGGCACGCTTGCGCCAGTAGCGATCCAGGCCAGCCCACTGGTAGGTGGTGGGGACGGCCTGCAGAAGCTCGTCGACGGTCTCGCCCTCGGTGCCTTCGGCGGCGAGCTCGGCACGGATCCGGCGCTCGAGGTCTTGGTTGTAGGCGCCCTGGTCCATCTGCCGGGCAAGCTCCGCCTCTTCGCGCAGTTTCGCCCGTACCCCCTCGAGGTAGCCGGGAACGTCGTCCTCGATCGCGCCGAAGTGAGTCAGGGCGAGGCGCCGGGGCTGCCAGCCGGCGACGGTGTCGAGCGATTCCTCCCAGACCTCGACGTCGATGTCGGGCGGGGGAGTGGGGGGCACGATCAGGTTCGAGGGCGGGATCCGGCAGGCGGCGACGTCGCCGACGAAAGCGGTGCCGGTCTCCTCGTGCAGGTAGCAGACGTGATGGGAGGCGTGGCCGGGGGTGTAGGCGACCCGCATCCCGAGGACGCTCTCGCCGCCGCGGAGGACGCGGACGTTGGCCTCGGGCACCGGCAGGATCTCCCCCCAGAGGCGGCCCAGCATCTCGCCGTAGAGGCGCTGGGCGCTCGCCAGCAGCCGCGAGGGGTCGATCAGGTGCGGCGCACCGCGCTCGTGGACGTAGACCTCCAGATCAGGCCAACGACGCACCAGCGCCCCGGTCGCGGCAGCGTGATCGAGATGGATGTGCGTCAACAGCACCGCCCGTGGCCTTTCCTCCCCGAGCGCCTCGATAACCGTCTGCAGAGAGGACTCCGGCCCCGGATCTACGAGCAACCCATCAACCTCCCAGCACCCGATGACGTGCGGGCGCCCCAGATGCATGACGTCGATCAAGCGCACGCCCGGGAGCCTAAGGGAGCAGGGGGAAGGGTCGCCGGACCCTCCCCGCTGTTGTCCGCCGACCCTTCCCCCTGCTCCCCTACGCAACAGGCGAGGGAAACCGCTCGTCGGCCTCCAGCGTCTGCCTCAGACCCTCTTCCATTCCCCGCGGGGAATACCCCAGCTCCCTCTGGGCCTTGTCGTAGCTGGCCCAGAAGGTGACGTCGTCGGCGGAGGAGATCAGCTCGCGCAGGTTCGGCGGCTGGCCCATCAGCTTGCCGACCAGGGGGCCGATCGGGATCAGCGCCTTCATCAGCCCGGTCGGCAGGTCGCGCTTCGGCGCCTTGCGCCCGCTGACCTTGGCGACCGTCTCGATCGCCTCGCGCATCGTCGTCACCGGGCCGCTGATCACGTAGGTCTCGCCCAGCTTGCCCTTGTCGAGACCGAGGAGGATGCCGGCGGCGATGTCCTCGACGTGGCTCATGCAGATCCCCAGCTCGGGGAACGGCAGCAGAGGCAGCTTGCCGGCGAAGAATTCCCCCAGCAGGTCCGCGACCTGCGAGGTGTCGCCGGGGCCGTAGACGCCGCCAGGCTGGACGATCACCGCCGGCAGGTCCTGCTCGTCGATCATCCGCTGGACGACCTTGTGCGCCTCGAGCTTGGTCTCCTCGTAGTAGGAGGTGAAGTCGGTCTCGGGATTGACGTAGCTCTCGTCGACGACCTGTTTGTGGGTGTTGCCGAAGACCCCGACGGTGGAGACGTAGACGATCCGCGGGACCTTCGCCTCCAGGGCGATCTCCATCACCCGCCGGGTCCCTTCCACGTTGGCCTCCCACATCGCGGGGCGCTGCTTGGCCGGGATCCCGACCTCGTACATCGCCGCGGCGTGGATCGCGGCGTCGCAGCCGCCCATGCCCTGGCGCAGGGCGCCCTCGTCGCCGAGGTCGCCGCTGACCAGCTCGCAGCCGAGCGCGCTCAGCTTCGCGCCCTTCTCGGGCGTGCGGACCAGGGCGACGACGTCGTCGCCGCGGTCGCGCAGCTGGCGCACGACCTCGCCGCCGATAAAGCCGGTGCCGCCCGTGACGAAGACCTTCACGCAAACCACCCTATCCATAGGAGGCCGACGCTTACAATCAGCCTGAGTGGAGAATTCGACCAACGGCAGCAGTCGACGAGCGCGCCAACGTGCGCTGGCAATCGGCATCGTCGACGGGCGCGAGGAGGGGGAGCCGCTGGCGGAGCTGAAGGAGCTGCTGCGCACCGCGGGCGTCGCCACCGCCGGCGTCGCGACCCAGCAGCGGCCGCAGCCCGATCCCGACCGCTACTTCGGCCGCGGCCGCCTGACCGAGCTGAAAGAGGAGATCGCCGCCTGCGACGCGAACCTGGTCGCCTGCGACGACGAGCTGGCGCCGCGGCAGGAGCGGAACCTCGAGGCGGCCCTGGGCGTGCCGGTGATCGACCGCACCGCGGTGATCCTCGACATCTTCGCCGACCACGCCCACTCGGCCGAGGGAAAGCTGCAGGTCGAGCTGGCCCAGCTCGAATACAACATGGCCCGCATGCGGGGCCTCTGGACCCACCTCGAGCGCCTCGGCGCGGGCCGCATGGACGGCGGCATCGGCACCAGGGGCCCGGGCGAGAGCCAGATCGAGACCGACCGCCGCCTCGCTCGCGACCGTATCTCCGCCCTGCGGCGGAGGCTGAAGCGAACCGCGCAGAACCGTGGCGTGATGCGCGCCCGTCGCGACAGCTCCTCGCTGCCGCGCATCGCCCTCGCCGGCTACACCAACGCCGGCAAGTCGACGCTGCTGAACGCGCTGACCGGGGCGGAGGTCGAGGTCCGCGACCGGCTCTTCCACACCCTCGACCCGACCACCCGCAGCTTCGAGCTCTCCGGCCGCGACGCCTTGCTGACCGACACCGTCGGCTTCATCGAAAAGCTCCCCCACCAGCTGGTCGAGGCCTTCAAGGCGACCCTGGAGGAGACCGTGCTCGCCGACCTGATCCTCCACGTCGTCGACGCCTCGGCCTCCGAGGAGCGGCGCCTGGTCGACATGCAGGCGGTCGACGACGTCCTGGAGGAGATCGGCGCCGGCGAGAAGCCCCGGCTCCTGGTCTTCAACAAGATCGACCTGCTGAGCGGGGACGAGAGGGCGGAGACCGAGCTGGACCACCCCGAGGCGGTCCTGATCTCCGCCCAGGAGGGGGAGGGGCTGGAGGCGCTTCGCGAGCGGATCGAGGCGGCCTTCGAGGAGACGCTGACCGAGGTCGAGCTCCTGATCCCCTACTCCGAGGGCGGCCGGCTGCACGAGCTGCACGAGGTCGCCGGCGACCTGGAGCGGACCGAGCGCGAGGACGGGGTGCTGGTCCACGCCAAGGTCCCCGCCGCGGAGATGCACCGCTTCAGCGACCTCTCCGTCGCCTGACGGTTAGGCTCCCACGGCCCGTGGAGCTTCCCGTCGCCAAGCTGAAGGAAGAGGCGCTGCTGCCGACCCGTGCCCACCAGGGCGACGCGGGTCTCGATCTCTACGCCTGCGAGGCCGCGCACATCGGCCCCGGCGAGCGATGGAGCGTCGGGACCGGGGTGGGGGTCGAGATCCCGGAGGGACACGCGGGGCTGGTGCTGCCGCGCTCCGGGCTGGCCCGGGACCACGGCATCGCGCTGGTCAACGCTCCCGGCCTGATCGACTCTGGCTACCGCGGCGAACTGCGGGTCCTGCTGCTGAACACCGACCCGGCGGAGACCTTCAGGGTCGAGCCCGGCGAGCGCATCGCCCAGCTGCTGATCACGCCGATCGCTACGCCGGAACCGGTCGAGACGGCCGCGCTCGGCGATTCCGCCCGCGGCGAGGGCGGCTTCGGCTCCTCCGGTCGTTAGCGGTGGGAGTTTTGGGCGCCATAGCGGCCAAAACTCCCACTGATTCAAGATTCGGCTGCCCGTCTCGCCGATTCGTGTGCTGCTGCCTCTAAGTCGTCGTCGAGCGGCTCGAGGTCGGGGTGGGTACCGTAGCGGCGCTCGAGCGCCTGGGCGATCAGGTGGTCGGCGAGCCAGGCGTTCTTCGGCAGCAGCGGGCCGTGCAGGTAGGTGCCGATCACGTTGTCGCGGCGCACGCCCTCGAAGCCGTCGCGGTCGTTGTTGCCGTGGCCGGAGAGGACCCTGCCGAGCGGCTGCGCGGCCGAACCTAGGTAGGTGCGCCCGCCGTGGTTCTCGAAGCCGGCGATCAGCCGCGGCCCGTCGCCGAGGTCGGCCTCGATCGTGACGTTGCCGATCAGCCGCGGTCCCGGCTCGCGGACCGTCTCCAGATCGGCGATCCCCAACCCCGGCAGCTTCTCCTCGCCGAGCTGGTAGCTGTGGCCGAGCAGCTGGTAGCCGCCGCAGACGGCGAGCAGGACGGCACCGTCGCCGGCCGCGGCGGCGATCGCCTCCCTCTTGCTGGCAACCATGTCGGCGGCCACCGCGCGCTGGTCGCGATCCTGGCCGCCGCCGATGTAGAGGAGGTCGTGGGCGTCTGGGTCGACCGCCTCGCCGGGCCCGGCGCCGTCGTGGAGGAACCCGATCCCGCGCCACTCGCAGCGCCGCCGCAGGAAGATGATGTTGCCCCGGTCGGCGTAGATGTTCATCTGCTCGGGATAGAGGCTGAGGACGCGGAGCTCCATCACGCGATCCTCTCCAGGAGGACGACGAGGGAGCCGACGTGGAGGTCGGTCGGCGGGATCTCGTGCCGGCCGGCGGGCTCGAGTCCGGCGGCGGCGGCCTCGGCCTCGAGCGTCTCGGCGGCGAAGGTCGCGATCCGGATCTCATTCGGCTCCTCGCTCAGCGACCCCTCGGGGGAGACCGTCTGGCGCAGCCGGCGGACGAGCAGTTCGCCGGGGCCCACGGCCACCTCGGTCGCCAGGCTCGAGTAGACCCAGCCGTCCACCTCTCGCACGTCGGGAAGGGGAGGGGGCGCGCCGTCCGGCTCGGGCAGGGACTCGATGATCGAGGCGGCGAGCAGTCCTCCGGGTCTCAGTGCGGCGGCGATGCAGCCCAGCGCCTCGGCCCGCTCCCCGGGGTCGGCGAGCAGCTGCAGCAGGTGGGTGGGGGCGAGGACGAGCGAAGCGGGGCTCTCGAGCTCGAAGCAGCGAGCGTCGGCCTCCAGGGTGCTGACCGGCAACCCAGTGCCACGCTCGGCGAGGACCGCCAGCAGCTCGGGGTCGCTGTCGAGGCCGATCACCTCGTGACCGCGACGGGCCAGGTGCAGGGCGACCCGGCCAGTCCCGCATCCGAGCTCCAGCGCGGTGCCCCCGCCGCGCTCGGCCAGCTCCTCCCAGAGCGGCAGGTCGGCGGCGTAGGCGCCGCACTCGACGTCGTGCCAGATCGCGTTCGCCGTCAGCGCGCTCATCGCCAGAACTCCGCCGCGAGGCCGCGGTCGGCGAGGAGCTTGCGCAGCTCCAGCAGCGCGGTGTAGGTGGGCAGGGCGAAGAGGCGGCCGCCCGAGCCGGCGACGGCGTCGTCGAGCGAGGCCTCGACGCCCGGCACCATCTCGATCGCCTCCCCCGGCCAGCCGGCGTACTTGAGCCGCAGCGCCATCTCCGGCGCCCGGGTGCCCGAGCAGACGACGCGCCGCACGGCGCCGTTCAGCAGCTCGAAGTCGGCGTCCCAGATCCAGGAGACGTCGCGGCCGTCGGCGATGCGGTCGTTGAGGGCGATCCAGAGGTCCACGGGACCGCGCTCGCGCGCCTCGAGCAGCAGCGTCCGCAGCACCTCGTTTGCCCCGGCCGGGTTCTTGATCAGCAGGATCGAGACCGAGCCCTCGCCGACGGAGATCGTCTCCACCCGGCCGAAGGCGGCCCGCATCTCGCCCAGGGCGGCGGCGATCCGCTCCGGCGCGACGCCGAGCCGCAGCCCGGCGGCGATCGCGGCGAGGGCGTTGTAGACGTTGTAGAGGCCGGGGAGCGGCAGCTCCACCTCGATCTCGCCGTCGGGGATGCGGACCGTCGTCCGCGAGCCGTCCATCCCCCGCAGCTCGATCGCGGTCGCGGCGACCTCCGGCCGCGGCCGCTCGGCCCCGCAGTTGGGGCACGAGTAGTGGCCGAGGTGGCCGACGAAGGCGCGCTCGTAGACGTAGGGGTGGCCGCAGCGGCGACAGTGCTTGGCGTCGAAGGCGTGCTGCAGCTCGGGCAGCGCCTGCGAGGGGTCCTCGATCCCGAAGTAGAGGACGCCCTCGCGCCGCTCCCCCTCGGGGTCGCGGCCGAGGTCGGCGATCAGCGGGTCGTCGGCGTTCAGCGCGAACCGCGTCCGTCCGGCGCGGCTCGCCACCGTCTTCGCCCACTCGTCGGCGAGCGCCTCCATCTCTCCGTAGCGGTCGAGCTGGTCGCGGAAGAGATTGCCCAGAACAATCAGCGAGGGTTCGAGCTGCTCGGTCACCCGCGGCAGCCAGGCCTCGTCGACCTCGAAGAGCCCCTCGCTCCCCCGCTGCTCGAGCAGCGCCGTCGCCACTCCCCAGGTCATGTTCGAGCCGGCGCGGTTGTGGATCGGGTGGCGGCCGTCGGCGGCGAGGATCGCGGCGATCATCCCGGCGGTGGTCGTCTTGCCGTTGGTGGCGCTGACGACCGTCGTTCCACTCTCCAGCCCGGCGCCGAGCCGCGCGATCGCCTCCGGCTCGAGCCGCAGCAGGATTCGTCCTGGCAGGGTCGTCCCGCCGCCGCGCCCGCTGCGGCGGCTGGCGGCCCCGATCGCCCTCGAGAGCGCCAGCTTGGCGCCGAAGAGCGGCTTCACGCGGGAACCAGGATCGAGAGGCAGCTCGGCAGCACCCGCAGCGAGACCGGCAGATCGGTGAGGTGGTCGCCGTCGGCGTACACCGGGAAGGGCCGGCTCGCGTCGAGCTCGAGCCGCGAGGCGCGGAAGGTGGTGACCTCCTCTTTGCCGATGTGGGCGCCCCGCAGAACCTCCCGCAGGCCGCGCAGGAAGCGCAGCTTGCCGACCTCGGTGATCGCCACGACGTCGAAGAGGCCGTCGTCGATCTCGGCTTCCGGCGCGATGTACATGCCGCCGCCGTAGACGCTGTTGTTGGCGACGTCGACGAAGTAGCCCTGGAGTCGTTTCCGCTCGCCGCCGGCGACGACCGTGAAGCGGGCCGAGCGCCAGCCGATCAGGGTGCGGACCATCGAGTAGGCGTAGACGAGGTTGCCGCGGATGAAGTGCGTTTCGTTGGCGAGCCGGTTGCATTCGGAGTCGAAGCCGACGCTGACGATGCCGAGGAAGCGCTTGCCGTTGGCCTCGCCGACGTCGATCCGGCGGCTGTGCCCGGCGAGGACGACGTCGACCGCGGCCTCGGGGTCGTCGGGGATTCCCAGCGCCCGGGCGAGGTCGTTGCCGCGCCCGCCGGGAATCAGGCCGACGGGGGTCTCCGAGCCGGCCAGGGCACCGCCTACGGCACCCATCAGCCCGTCGCCGCTGACCACGACCGGGACCTCGCCGAGCTCGACCGCCCGCAGCGCCAGCTCGACGCCGTGCTCGAGGCTGCGGGTGGGCTCGACCCGGAAGGCCGCCCGCCGCGCGTCGAGGACGGCCTCGACCCGCGGCAGCAGCTTCAGCGTCTTCCCCCCGGCCGAGGAGGGGTTGACAAGCAGGGCAAGGGGCATGCCGGCGATCTCCATCGGCGCCCAGACTAGAGGGAGTCGCCGATCGGCCCGCCGCCCCGCAGCCGGCTGACGAGGAAGCTGCCCTCGCCGGCCGGTTCCTCCCAGATCGGCTCGAAACCGCGACGCGCGAGGCGGCGGCGGAAGAGCGCGCCGCGGGGCCCCGAGAGCGGCGCTTCGCCACGGCTGACGGCGAGGGCGAGGAATCCGCCGGGGCGGAGCACGCGTCCGGCCTCGGCGGGGTTCGGGCGGGCGTCCAGGACCGCCAGCAGGTCGAAATGATCGTCGGGGAAGGGAAGCGACCGCGGCCCGCCGTGCTTGAAGGCGATCCGCCCCTCGGGGTCGAGCCCGACCCGGGCGCTCGCCCGTTTCGCCTCCCGGGCGGAGCGGTCCACGCCGCGGACCCGGGCGCTCGGAAACTCGCGTGCGAGGAACAGCGCCCCCTCGCCCGGGCCGCATTCGACCTGGAGGATCCGCTCCGGGCTGCCGACGTGCAGGACCGCGGCGGCCAGCGGGGTGAGGGGCGGCGAGGACACGTACGGGAATCGTAAGCAGCCGGCGGCCTGGCGTCGGGCGCTTCGTCTAGGGTTCCGGCCCGATGGAGGGGCAGCAGACCGACCGCCGCTGGATCATTCTCGCCGTCTTCGCCGTGATCGCGGCGGGCGTCGTCGCCGCGGTGCTGATCGGGCAGGGGGGAGGCTCCGACGACGACACGTCCGGCTCCGGCGGCGCGAGCGCCGACGGCGGCTGCAAGGAAGTCGAAGCCCCCGAACCGAAGACGACCAGCTTCGAGGCGCCGAAGCAGGTGCTGAAGAAGGGCGAAAAGGCCACCGCCGTGGTCGAGACCAGCTGCGGGACCTTCGAGATCGCCCTCGACACCGAGCGGGCGCCGAAGACCGCCAACTCCTTCGCCTTCCTCGCCGAGGAAGGCTTCTACGACGACCTCACCTTCCACCGGGTCGCGCCCGGCTTCGTGATCCAGGGCGGCGATCCGGAAGGGACCGGCACCGGCGGGCCGGGCTACAGCGTCGACGAGAAACCGCCCGCCAACCTCTCCTACACCAAGGGCATCGTCGCGATGGCGAAGAGCTCGGCCGAGCCGCCCGGCCGCTCGGGCAGCCAGTTCTACGTCGTCACCGCGCCCGACGCCGGCCTGCCGCCCGAATACGCGCTGGTCGGCAAAGTCACCAAGGGCTACGACGTGGTCGAACGGATCGACGCGCTGGGCACGCCCGAAGAAAAACCCAAACAGACCGTCCTGATCGAATCGATGACGATCAACCAGGGGTAATCGCTTCTGCGGAGCACCGGTAAGCTCACCCGGTGGCCAAGCCTGACGTCGGCGACCAAGCTCCTGACTTTTCCCTGCCGGGAACGGGTGACAAGACCTACCGGCTCTCCGAGTACCGCGGCCGCAACCTGGTCCTCGCCTTCTACCCCGGCGACGCGACGACTGTCTGCACGAAGCAGTTCTGCAACTACCGCGACGAAGGCGACCGGCTCGACGAGCTCGACGCCGAGGTGCTCGGCATCTCCCCCCAGTCGGTCGACTCGCACGAGCACTGGGTCAAGGAGCAGGAACTGAACGTGCCGCTGCTCGCCGACGAGGACCTGGCGGTGGCCAAGGCCTACGGCGTCACCGGTTGGATCGGACCGCTGGCGCGCCTGACCGAGCTGAAGGACGCTCCCGGCGGGCGCTACGTTCAGCGGGCGATCTTCGTGATCGACGGCGACGGGACGATTCGCCACCGCACCGTCTCGCGGACCGGCAGCAGCTACGAGTCCGTCGAGGACCTGGAGCGCGCGGTGGCCTCGCTGGCCTGATGGCCGCCGAGCCGCGGCCGCTCACCATCCAGGGCGCTCCGGCGCTCCGCGGCGAAAGCGCGGGGGAGGGGCCGCCGGTCGTCCTCTGCCACGGGATCACCGCCACCCGGCGCTACATCCTCCACGGCTCCAGGGCGCTGCCGCGCGCCGGTTACGCGGTGACGACCTACGACGCGCGGGGGCACGGGGAGTCCGACCCGGCCCCGGCGGGGGAGGGTTATGGATACCCGGAGCAGGTGGCCGACCTGGAGCGGGTGGCGGAGGCCGAGGTCGGCGAGGAGCGGTTCTTCCTCGGCGGCCACTCGATGGGGGCCCACACGGCGATCGCCTTCGCGCTCCGGCACCCCGAGCGACTGGCGGGCCTGGCCCTGGTCGGACCGGTCTACACGGGTGCGATCGAGCCAGAGTCGCTCCGCTACTGGGACGGGCTCGCCGCGGCCCTGGAATCCGACGGGGTCGACGGGTTCGTCGCCTACATCGACCGCGAGCAGGGGATCGACCCGCGCTGGCGGGACTCGGTCCTGCGCTTCACGCGCGAGCGGCTGCTGCTCCAGCGGCATCCCGCGGCACTGGCCCAGGCCCTGCGGGAGGTGCCCCGGTCGCGTCCCTTCGGCTCGCTGCAGGAGCTCGGCTCCCTCGCGATTCCGACCCTGGTCGTGGCCAGCAACGACGATGCCGACCCCGGTCACCCCTACGAGGCCGCGGCCGGCTACGCGGAAGCGCTGCCGAACGCGCGCCTGCTCAGCGAGGACCCAGGAGAGTCGCCGCTCGCTTGGCAGGGCGGCAAGCTCTCGCGCGCCTTAGCGGGCTTTTACGCCGAAGCCTTATCTTCCGCACGATGAGCTACCCCAGCGAGGGCAACCTGCAGCGGGCGATCGCCTTTCTCGCCGCCCTGGGAATCGGCGTCGCAACCTACATCGCGGTGGAGGCGGCGGGGGGCGATGCGCCGACCTGCATCGCCGGCAGCACCGGCTGCGCGACCGTCGCCAAGAGCTCCTACTCGCACGTCGCCGGGGTCAACATCGCCGTCTTCGGGATCGGCGGCTACGCGGCACTGCTGGCGAGCGCCTTCTTCGCCAACGACCTGGCGCGCTTCGGCGGCTTCGTCGTCGCCCTGGGCGGCTTCGGCTACAGCGTCTTCCTCACCTACATCGAGATCTTCAAGATCGAAGCGATCTGCCAGTGGTGCGTCGCCAGCGCGATCCTGATGACGGTCCTCTTCCTCGCGAGCGCCACCCGGCTGATCGCCTACGCGGGGAACCCCGAAGCGCTCCCAGACCGCGCATGAGCGACGCCGACCGCCGCACCCGGATGCTCCAGCTCGCCGCCGGAGCGGCGTTTCTCGCCCTGGCGGTGGTCCTTGTCCTGATCGTCGTCGCCGCCTCCAGCAGCGGCGACGGCGGCGACACCGACCTGGAGGGCGCCGCCGAGGTCAACCGGCAGCTGGCGGGGATCCCGCAGCGGGGCATGATCCTCGGCGATCCCGGCGCACCCGTCGAACTGGTCGAGTTCGCCGACCTGCAGTGCCCGTACTGCAAGGCGTTCACCGAAGACGTCCTGCCCCCGATTGTCGAAAACCAGGTCGAGAATGGCGAGGTGAAGATCGCCTTCAACAACTTCACGATCATCGGCGAGCAGTCGCTGCCGGCAGGCGCGGCGGCTCTGGCGGCCGGAGCGCAGGGCCGCGGCTGGAACTTCGTCGAGCTCTTTTACCGGAACCAGGGCGCCGAGGACAGCGGTTACGCCGACGACGCCTTCCTGGAAGCCATCGCGAGGGGCGCCGGCGTGAAGGACATCGCCGCGTGGAACAGAGAACGCGCCCAATTCACCGCCGAGGTCGAAGAAACGACCGCCGAAGCCCAGCAGCTCGGGTTCTCCGGGACGCCGTCCCTGGCGATCCGAGGGCCGAAGACCGACGGCCTGGAACCGATCGAGACGCCCGGCTCCACGGGGGACCTGGAAGCCGCGATCGCAGAGGCCGGATAGGGCTTCCCCGGCTCTCTCGCCTCGGGTTTACATAACCACCATTATCGTGCGTTGGGTTCCAAAGGAGGTCCATCGGCCTTGGCTGACGAATGCCGGCAAGGCATGATCTCTCCCATGTCCCAGTCCAGGCTCTCCGAGTTCCTCGCAGCGAGCCCGTGCCCGTTCGCCCAGCGAGCGGCCGTCCCGCTGGGATGCTCCTGGTCCGACCCCAACCCGACCCCGGCCAGGCTCGACGACCTGGCCGCACGACTCAGCCGCTTCTCCGCCGATGCCTCACAGGACGCCTGGGTGCTCGAGATCCAACACGATCGCTCGCTCCAGTCGCTCGCGGGCGCCGGGAGCCTCCTGCGCTCGACCCTCGAAGGCCTGCGGCAGAGGGACCCGTCGGTCTCCCGGCCGCTCACCGACGGGATCGAGGACCCCGACTGGGACTTCGACTTCCAGGGCCTCTCGTATTTCATCTCCTTCTTCGGCTCCCTCTATCCACGCTGGCATTCGCGCTACTCGGGGTTCGAGGAGACTTCGTTCCTCCTGTTCCAGCCGGAGCGCGGATTTCGCCGCTTCGGCGTCTCCTCCGCCCGGCCCGAACGGTCCCAGCTCTCGCAGCGGGTGCACCAGCTTTTCGCGCGCCGGGGAAAGTCCTACGACCTCAGCCTCAACACGGCGGCGCCGAAGTCCTTTCGCTACCTCAAGCCGGTCCACAGCGGCGAGCCGCCGATCGCCTGGTGGCGCTCTGCCCCGGGCCCCCCTTCCGCAGAGCGCTAAAGGATTCTTACTGCGCTCATTGAATCTTCGAGCGCATGTCACCTGAAGCGCCGACCGACCCCAAACGTCACGAGCTCGAACAGAAGGACCGGGAAGAGGCGGAGCTGCTGCCGAGCGACGACGCTTGGTCTGAGCGAATCGATGCCCCGGACCTGACGCCGAAATTCTGGGAGGACCCCGAGCCCAGATGCACCGGCCTGCTCAGTGCCGACCGGATCCGCAACTACCACTACGCGATCGGGAGGATGATCCGGCCCTTTCAGGAGGCCAACCTGAATGCCGCGAGCTACGACCTGACGCTCGGCCCCCGCTACGTGCTGGACGGCGAGGAAGCCACCTTCGACGCGAAGCGCCGGGTGCTGCGCATCCCCCCCGGCTCGATCGCGATGGTCACCTCACGCGAGGTCCTGCTGATGCCCTACTGGCTGGCGGCGACCTTCAACTTGAAGAGCAAGTACATCTTCGAGGGTCTCCTGATGGGCGCCGGGCCCCAGATCGACCCCGGCTACATGGGCGTTCTCACCTGCCCCCTGCACAACATCTCCAACCGGCCGATCGAGCTCGAGTTCTGCAAGCCCTTCGCCAAGCTCGACTTCATCAAGACGACCTGGGGCACGAGCGTCCACCCGGTCGGCTGCGAGAGCGAGGAGCGGCTGCATCAGGAAGCCCTGGCCGGCAACGTCATCGGCACGGGCGGTGAGCCGGTGCGCCTATGGGACAGATCGAAGAACTTCCGGCCCCCCGTCAGCCATCTCGCCGGTTCGGAGGGAAGCAGGAGCTCCCTGCGGGGGCTGCAGGGGGAGTTCGAGACGCTCAGGGGGGAATTCGAAGCGGTAGCGAAGAACAGCCGCATCGGGCAGCTGGTCGGAGCCGGGTTCGCGCTCGGGGTGATCTCCGCCCTGATCGGGCTCGGGGGGTTCGTCGTCCTGTATACGAACGAGAAGGTCGACGGCGTCAAGGCCGAACGAGTCTCGGCCTCCGAACTGGCGGCCGCCAAGCAGCGATCAGCCGCTGCGCCGGGGAAGTGACGCGACGCCGCGAACCAGCGGTCTGACGATGGCCGGCGCCTTCGGCAGCTCGTCCTCCTCCACCGCGGTCACCTCGAGACCCGCGGCGGCGATACCCCGAAGGCTGTCGCGGTTGCAGTGACAGCCGTCGCCGAGGAAGCGCCAGGGCTTCTCGAGCCGGTCCTGCCACCTGGCGAGGCTCGGGTCCGGGGATCGAACGTGCTCCAGGAAGAGCAGCTGGCCGCCCGGTGCGAGGACGCGGGAGATCTCTCGCAGCGCCGCCGGCTGGTCCGGGACCGTGCAGAGGACGAGCGTGACGACGACGGTGTCGAAGCTGTCGGCGTCGAACGGGAGCGCCTCGGCCCCGGCCTGCGTCAGATCGGCCCCCGGGCAGACTTCTCGCGCCCGCTGGCGCAACTGCTTGAACATGTGCGGATCGGGCTCGGTCACGGTGAGGCTGTCGAGGCCCTCGCGGGGATACAGCTCCAGGTTGAGGCCGGTCCCCGCGCCCAGCTCCAGGACCCTCCCCCGCGCCCCGCGCAGCAGCTCGCGCCGCATCTCCCGCAGGCCCGCCTCTTCGCTCGCCGTGAAGGCCCGGTCGTAGAGGGCCGAGAAACCGCGGCCCCAGGTGGCGTCGTAGATCTTTCCCATCTTCGCCGGGTCTACGTGCTCCGCGGGCCCGAGGTTCAGTGGCGGTCAGGCGGCGTCGCGCTGTGCCGCGGGCGCCTCCTCGGCGTCCTGGCCCGGCTCGCTCGCCGCGGCCCGCTCCTCGTAGGCGCGACGGGCGTCGTGGTCGACCTCGATCATCAGCTTGTCGACCTTCATCGCCCGGCCGAGCGCCTCGCGCCAGGCGCGGGGCAGCGGGGCGAGGATCTTGTAGAGGACGCCGTTGGCGCGCGGGACGAAGACGTCGAAGCGCGGCACTTCCATCGCGTCGACGATCTCGTTGGCGACGTCGGCGGCCTCGACCGGTTTCACCCACTTCTGGCCGACGCCGCTGGTCAGCTCGGTGTTGACGACGGTCGGCATCACGCAGAGGACCTCGACGCCGCTGCCGCGCAATTCCGCCCGCACCGCCTCGCTGATGCCGACGACGGCGTGCTTGGTCCCCGAGTAGGTGGCGATCCCCGGCACGCCCGATTTGCCCGCCTGCGAGGCGATGTTGACGATGTAGCCGCCGCCGCGCGGGCGCAGCCGCTTGATCGCCAGCTGGGTGCCGGTGATGACCCCGTGGAGATTGATGTCGATCTGGCGGCGGACCGAGTCGGGGCTCTCGTCCTCGAACGGGGTCACCGGCATGATCCCGGCGTTGTTGACCACCGCGTCGATCGGGCCGAGCTGCCGTTCGGCCTCGTCGAGGAAGTGGGCGAAGGAGGAGCGGTCGGTGACGTCGAGCGCCAGCGCGACGGTGCCGCCGCCGAGCTCCGCCGCGGTCTCCTCGGCCAGCTCGAGCTGGAGGTCGCCGATGGCGACGCGGCACCCTTTTCGCGCCAGCGCCGCCGCCGTCGCCTTGCCGATCCCGCGCGCACCGCCGGTGATCGCCACGACCTTGCCGCTGAGTGAACGCCGCTCCTTCGCCATCGTGCTCCTCCTACCCCGTGAGGCGACCTCTCAGGCCGCCGGTTTGTAGACCGTGACCACGGCGGCGCCGCCGAGGCCGATGTTGTGCTGCAGCGCCACCTTGGCGCCGTCCACCTGCCGCTTGTCGGCTTCCCCGCGCAGCTGCCAGGTCAGTTCCGAGCACTGCGCCAGCCCGGTCGCCCCCAGCGGGTGGCCCTTGGAGATCAGCCCGCCCGAGGGGTTGACGACGGGACCGCTGCCGCCGTAGGTGGTCGCCTCTTCCTCGACCAGCTTGTGCGCCTCGCCCTCAGCGGCGAACCCGAGCGCTTCGTAGGTGATCAGCTCGTTGGCGCTGAAGCAGTCGTGCAGCTCGCAGACGTCGACCTCCTCGGCCGCCACGCCCGCTTCGGCGTAGGCCGCGTCGGCCGCCGTCTTCGACATGTCGGAGCCGACGATCGTCATGCAGTCGGCGTTCTCGTCGAAGGTCGAGCTGAGGTCGGTGACCATCGACTGGCCGGCGATCTCGATCGCCTGGTCCCAGAGGCCGTGCTGGTCGACGTAGCGCTCGGAGGCGACGATCGCGCAGGCCGAGCCGTCGGAGGTCGGCGAGCACTGCAGCTTGGTCAGCGGGTCGTGGATCATCTTCGCCGCCTTGATGTCCTCGATCGTGTACTCGTCCTGGAACTGGGCGTAGGGGTTGTTGACCGAGTGCTTGTGGTTCTTCCACCCGATCCAGGCGTAGTGGTCGGGGTTGGAGCCGTACTTCTGCATGTGGTCGCGGCCGGCGTTGCCGAACATCTGCGGCGCCGGCGGCGAGGCCTCCGGGTCGCGGATCTCGAACATCCGCATCGCGTGCTTGTCGAGCGCGTTGGTGCGGTCGGTGTACTTGACCCCGAGGCTGCCCGGCTCCATCTTCTCGAAGCCCAGCGCCAGGGCGCACTCGGCCACCCCGCCCTTGACCGCCTGGCGCGCCAGGAACAGCGCCGAGGAGCCGGTCGAGCAGTTGTTGTTGACGTTGACGACGGGAATCCCGGTCAGCCCCAGCTGGTAAAGCGCCCGCTGCCCGTAGGTGGAGTCGCCGTAGCAGTAGCCGGCGTAGGCCTGCTCGACGTCCTCGTACGGGATGCCCGCATCGCCGAGCGCCCTCTCCCCCGCCTCCTTGGCCCAGTCGGGGTAGTCGCCCTCCTTCGTGCCGGGCTTCTCGAACTTGGTCATCCCGACCCCGATGACATAGGTCTTGTTGCTCAACTGCTCGCTCCTCCCATGTTTGGCTGACTGGCCAAATCTACCGTGCCGGCGGGGTTCGGCCAAAGCCGCCATGCCAGGAAGGCGATCGCGATGCCCAGCGCCGCAGAAGCAGTAGCCCGCGAGAGCGCCGAGCAGACCGAGGGCGAGAACCGCGGTCGGGCCCCGGGAAGCCGTTGACCAGGGCGGCTGCGGCTGGGTGGCCGGCACGGACGTGAGGGTAACCTGGGGCCCTGTGGTAATCGCAGAGATCAGCTCCGATCCCGCGGCCGGGGTTGGCATCCTCGCCGCCCTGGCGGCGGGGATCGTCTCCTTCCTCTCCCCCTGTGTGCTGCCGCTCGTGCCGGGCTACCTCTCGGCGGTCAGCGGGGTCTCGGCCAGCGAGCTGGAGAGCGCCGGCTGGCGCCGGGTGCTGGGCCCGAGCCTGCTCTTCGTCGCCAGCTTCTCGGCGATCTTCATCCTTCTCGGCCTCACCGCCACCGGGATCGGCTCGGTCCTCCAGGACCACAAGGAGCTGCTGACGAAGATCTCCGGGGCGCTGATCATCGCCATGGGCCTGCTCTTCGTCGGCTCGCTCTTCATCACCCGACTGAACCGCGAGTGGCACGTCGAAGCGCTGCTCGAGCGGGCGGGTAGAGGCGGGCCGATCGTCGCCGGCGCGGCCTTCGCGATCGCCTGGACCCCGTGCATCGGCCCCACCCTGGGAGCGATCCTCGGCGCCGCCTCCCTCTCCGGCTCGGCCGCCCACGGCGCCTTCCTCCTCGCCGTCTACTCGGCCGGCCTGGCGATCCCCTTCATCCTCACCGCGGTCGCCTTCTCGCAGATGACGACCGCCTTCGCCGTCGTCAAGCGCCACTACCAGGCGATCGTCGTCACCGGCGGCCTGATCCTGATCGCGATGGGCATCCTGATCTGGACCGGGGAACTAAGCCAGCTGAACACCGAGGTCGTCAACTGGATGGAAGAAACGGGCCTCGACTTCTACAACGAGGTCTAGCCCGCCGAAACCGCAAAAAGGCGTCCCATAGACGTAATTCTGCGGCCTGGCCAGTTAGTTCCGGGTCGGGGCGACGGTCTCGAGCTCCTGCCCCACGGCCTCGACGATCTCCAGGCCGTCGTCCTCCATGTCGCGCGAGCAGACGATGCGGAAGCGGCCGGTGCCGATCTCCCCATCCGGGACCACCGGCAGGCCGCGGATCGTCTCCCAGCCGAGGCGCTCGACCTCGAAGGGGTTCATCCGCACCTCCGCCGCCGGAAACGGGCAGTTCGAGTTGTGCTGGTCGATCGCCTTGGAGATCGCCTCCAGGTTCTTCGCCTCGGGGGAAGCCATGTACCCAAGCCTAGGGCCTTGACTAGCTACATTGATTGAAGATCACGCCACAAACCTGCCGTTGCGCTCTGCGGCCGATTGTCTCCTGCCTGCCCGGAGAGTAACTCGTCCACGTTCACCCGTAGGCGATAGCCAGGAACATTGGCACCACGTGACTCCCGCATCTCTTTTGAGATCAAGGCGTGCTTGAGAAGCAGCTGTTTTAGTTCGGGCCAGAGCGGCGAGCTCAGGAGCGAGGGATTCTGATGCTCACCTTCGTACAAGATCTTCGAACGTGCATACGCCCTCGCAGCGCGTTCGAGCAGCTTGATCAGTTCTTGAGCTTTAGCTGAATATTGCGGAGTCTCCGGTTTCTTCTCGTCGATAGGGGCCCCCAGCTGCTCCAGCATCCCGCTGATCGCTTCAGGTGCGTACGCCTGTCCATGAGGCTCGTCAGAGACGCTTCGAATATTGACCCCTGGAGAAAGTCCTCGGATATCCATTTTGGAGGTCGCGTCCAATTTGATTCCGTCGAAGTTGGAAGCCTCCCCGTCGCAAGCCTCGAAATCCACTCCTCGCAGGTCAGCACTTATGAACTGACAATCACTGAAGGTGGTCTCTCGGAAGCGCGCTGCACCGGATGCAACATCAACGAATGCGAGTCCTTGGACCGTGACTGCGGTTACTGGTTCGACTTCTCGAGCATAGGCAAGGAGGAGTCCACCGAGGTTTCGGCGCCGGTTCTCGAAGGCAATCCCGGTCGAACATCGCAGGAGGGATGAATCCAATCGTCGATTGGTCGGCAAAGCGGCAACCGAGGCGGACAGCACGGATTCCGGAATGACTCCACGATCAAAGAATCGAACCAACTCTTCGAAATACTCGTCCTTCAAGAGGCGTTGAATGGCGCTCCCAAGGAAATAATCAAAATAGACCTCATGCTCAAAAGCGAAGTTCGCTTGCGAGTGATGACGTCCTCTCCGGGGTCGGAACCCGGCGTAGCTGGTCACCTTGGCTCGCAGTTGGGAGGCCTGATCTGCATCCAACCCAAATCTCTCCGACACCAGCTCAGCGATCGTTCTTAGGTCGTCGCCGGAAAGCTGCCGGCCTTCGCCTTCCCACATCTCGCTGACCGCAAGCTCAAATAGATGCCGGTGTCCATCTGGCGGTAGGACGGGATCACCATTGGCATTGACGATCTTTTCTGCCTCTCGGTCTATGTAAGCGGTAATGAGGTGCTCCAAGAGGCGACTCTCGTCGCTGGCATGGGCACGGGTTACGAAAACCTCAAACTGACTCGCAAAGAATGGGCGTCTGAGCAATTCGCGATCGCTGCTGCTTAGATTTTCGCAAGCCTCCAAGGTTTTAGCTGGATCTTGGCCCGCTCGGTCTCGAATGAGGTATTCGCGTAACTGGGAGTCCGACCACGGCATAAGTTCGACGGTCGTAATGCCGAGATCCGTCTCACTTGATCGACCGCTCGATCTCCCCAAAAACTCGATGTCATAAAAGGCTGACCGGGCAGATACCACCAAGGTACCTAACGCATCAAGCTCGGTCAGGAGGCTCTGCAGTGAGCTAAAGGCTCCGCTATACCCTGCGGTTCCGAGAAGCTCATCAAACCCATCCACGATAGGAATCAGGGCTCCAGCTCGGGTAAGGGTTGCCACTGCATCGCGCGTGAAGGCGGCGCGAAGATCATCCAGCTCTCCAGAAAACGCATCTCGCAGATTGCTTAGCTCGCGCCCTTGGGCCGACACATAGAAGAAGAGAAAGTCGCTCTGGCCCTCCAGATAACGCTCGGCCTGCAGCGCCGTCGCCTCGCGAAGTAGCGTCGTCTTGCCCGCCCCAGCATCCCCCTTTAAAAAGAAGAGGCTCGTCAGGCCCTCAGCTTGGCTGCGGGCATTATCGGCCACCTCACTGAGCGCCTGAGGCGTCAAGACCTCGGAGCTAGGTTGAAGGCCGTCGTCGATCAGCGCTTCACTGGCGACAAAATCTTCCTGTCTCTCAATAGTCGCTTTGCAGGCAGATGCAAGCTGATCAAAGTCCGCCATCAGGTCCGACCTAAGGAAGGCGGAATACGGATCATTACCGGACGGCCCAGTTACCCAGCGCAGTGACCGAGTGGAGTCAAGATCGAAAAGCGCCTCGTGCTCATGCCCTCTCACTTGCCAAGTCGCGCTGAGCGTATTCCCGTCATTTTCGAATTCAGGCTCGGTTCCCCGATCGGCGAAGCCACGGAGATCCTCGGCAAGGATGTCGCGCCATGCGTCAAGTAACTGTTTCATGGACTCACAAACCTATATATCTCCGCGGACGTACCGAAAGGATGTGCGGATCCAGCACGGGCTCCATCTAGCCGGAGTAGGACGTAAATTGGTTCGAGCCTGCTTATGGATCGCACGATCGCCCACCTCGACATGGATGCCTTCTACGCGTCCGTCGAGCTGCGGCGGCGGCCGGAGCTGCGGGGGAAGCCGGTGGTGGTCTGCGGGTCGGGGCCGCGGGCGGTGGTGACGACGGCGAGCTACGAGGCGCGCAAGCTGGCGGGGATCCACTCGGCGATGCCGGCGGCGGTGGCACGGCGGCGGCTGCCCGACGCGGTCTACCTGCGGCCGGACTTCCCCGCCTACCGCGAGGCCTCGGCGCAGGTGATGGAGGTGCTGCGGCGGAACGTCGAGGTGGTCGAGGTCGTGGGGCTGGACGAGGCCTATCTCGACCTGACCGGGCAGTTCTCGCCGAAGGCGACGATGCGGAGGATCGCGACCGAGATCCGCACCGAAACGCGGCTGAGCTGCTCGGTCGGCATCTCCGAGAGCCGGATGCTGGCGAAGATCACCAGCGAGCTCGGCAAGCCCGCCGGGCTCGTCGTCCTCTCCCGCCAACAGGCGCTGGAGCGATTCGCCGACCACTCCCCCGGTCTGATTCCCGGGATCGGCCCGAAGACCGTGTCCCGGCTCGAGGAGATGGGAATTCGCACGCTCGCCGACCTGCGCCGCTGGCAGCGCCCGGCGCTCGAAGACCGCTTCGGCCCCCGCTCGGGCGCCTGGCTCCACGCCCGCGGCAACCTCCTCGACGAGACCCCGGTCGTCACCGAACACGAGACCAAGTCGCAATCGACCGAGATCACCTTCGACGTCGACGTCAACCAGCGCGCCGAGCTCGAGCGGCACGTGACCGCCCTCTCGGAGGAGCTCTGCCGGCGGCTCCGCAAACGCGAGCTCACCGGCCGCACGATCGGGATCAAGGTCCGGCTCGACGACTGGACCAACGTCACCCGCTCGCAGACTCTGGGCGAGCCGACGAATGACCCCGCCGTCGTCGGGCCGATCGCGCTGCAACTGCTGCGCGCCTACGACCCGCAGCGGCCCGTTCGCCTACTCGGCGTCCGCGTCGCGTCTTTCGAGAGCGGCGAAGCGGCCGAGCCGGAGCCGACACCCGGTCAGCTCCAGCTCGGCCTCGCCTCGTGACGCCGAACCGCGGCAGAGGTTAGGCGCCCCATAGGGGCCCTAACCTCTGCCGCGCCCTAGCGGGTCGCCAGCACCGTTCCCAAACCCGGGAACCCGAGCCGCTCCTTGACGGCCTCGGTCAGGTCGTAGTCGCGCCCGGCGACGTACGGCCCGCGGTCGATCACCGGCACGGTCACGCTGCGCCCGTGGTAGCGCAGCTTCACCTTCGTCCCGCACGGCAGGGTCTTGTGGGCGACGCCCATCGTCCTTGGCAGCAGGGTGCCGCCGCAGGCGACGCCGTTGCCGTAGAGCCCCGGTCCGTAGTAGGAGGCGCCGGCGAGGCGATATGAGGTCAGCTTGCGCTTGGTGCTGCGCGAGCCGCTCACCCGCCGGTCGTGGACGCCGTAGGCGCGGACCGCGTAGCTGCCGGTCCGCTCCGGCGTCCAGCGGACGGCGAAGGTGCCGTCGGCCCGCGTGGTCACGCCGCGAACGCCGCCCTCGGGGCCGCGGAAGACGACCTTGACCCGGTGCCGGCCGCTTGGCCGCACCTTGCCGCGAACCGCGAGCCCGTTCCCGGCCAGCACGGTGTGCGTGGAGAGATGCAGGGAGACATGGGAGCGGGTCCGCTCGTGGTGGGTGTTGCGCTGGCTCTGCGCCGCTGCCGGCGCGAGGCCGATCGTCAGCGCAGTGGCAGCCGCCACCGCGGGCATGAGGAATCGCATCTGTATCGCTCGCTTTCTGCTGCCTAGCGTGTTCGCTGACCCTGCGCTCAGAGGCGAGGGGACTCGGCAGGTCGTTTCTCAGAGAACACGCTAGGGCGTCCCCAAGAGCGGGAATGTGAGCGGACGCACACATTCCCTAAATGCAACGCAAGTGACAAATTGGCTTTAGGCCGCATTATCCGGAGCTTCACTCAGGTCTGGACCCGTGTGCGAAGATGGATTCGTGACGAAGCACGAACGCCTCACCGGTCTCGATACCTCCTTCCTGCACCTGGAGCGCTCGGGGGCCCACATGCACGTCGCCTCGACCAGCATCTTCCAGGGCGAGGCACCGACCCACGCGGAATTTCGCGACCACATCGCCTCGCGCCTGCACCTGGTGCCGCGCTTCCGCCAGAAGCTGCGCTTCGTCCCCTTCGACCAGGGCCGGCCCGTCTGGATCGACGATCCCCACCTGAACCTCGACTACCACGTGCGCCAGACCGCGCTGCCGGCGCCGGGGTCCGACGAGCAGCTGCGCAACCTGGCGGCGCGGATCTTCTCCCAGCAGCTCGACCGCTCTAAGCCGCTCTGGGAGCTGTGGCTGGTCGAGGGCCTGACCGGCGACCGCTTCGCGATCATCGGCAAGAGCCATCACGCCCTGGTCGACGGCGTCTCCGGGGTCGACATCACCACCGTCCTCTTCGACCTCGATCCCGAGCCCGCGGGCACGCCCGACAAGGCTCCGCCCTGGCTCGCCCGCCCCGAGCCGACCGACCTGCAGCTGCTGAGCCAGGCCTGGAAGGAGCGGCTGACCAGCCCGCCGGAGATCTACCGCGGCATCCGCGCCGCGCTGCGCGGCCCGCGCCAGGTGCTGAAGGGGGTCGGCGCCACCTCGAAGATGGTCACCGCCGGGATGTCGGCGCCCGACTCCGTCTTCAACGTCGAGATCGGCCCCCACCGCCGCTTCCAGATGACCCAGACCGACCTCGCCGACCTCAAGCGCGTCAAGGACGCCCACGGCGGCACCGTCAACGACGTGATCCTCTCGGTCGTCGCCGGCGGGATCGGCAGGTACCTGCGCGCCCGCGGTCACGACACCGACGGGCTGGAGCTGCGAGCGATGGTCCCGGTCAGCGTCCGCGCCGAGGAGGAGCACGGCGCCCTCGGCAACCGCATCTCGGCGATGATGGCCCCGCTGCCGGTCTGGTGCGAGGACCCGGTCGAGCGGCTCCAGCTGATGACCGCCGAGATGGGCGACCTGAAGTCCTCCGGGCAGGCGGTCGGCGCCGAGATCCTGACCAGGCTGACCGATTTCGCCCCCTCGACGATCGCCTCGCAGGCCGCCCGCCTGCAACCCGCGCAACGCTTCTTCAACCTCGTCGTGACCAACGTTCCGGGGCCGCAGTTCCCCCTCTACGTGCTCGGCCGCAAGATGGAGTCGATCTTCCCGATGGTGCCGCTGGCCCGCCGCCAGGCGCTCTGCATCGGGATCATGTCCTACAACGGCCAGGTCAACTTCGGCCTGATCGGCGACTTCGACGCGATGGCCGACCTCGACAGCTTCGCCCTCGACCTCGAGGCCGCGACCAGGGAGGTCATCGATACCGCCCCGGCCAAGAAGGCCAAGAAGGCGGCGAAGAAGCGCAAGGCGACCGCGGCCGCTTCGGCCAACGGCGCCGGCCCGGTCGCCGCCGAGTCGACCTCCTGAGGCAGACCGGACGCACTTGCCCCGGTATGCGGGGAGAAATGCGTGTGGTCAGCGGGCGATCCGGCCGCTGACGGCGAAGGGCAGGCCGTCGGTCAGGTAGTTCCAGTCGAGATTGCCGACGCTGAAGCCGCCGGCGCGGGCGTCGGCGTTGACGATCACCGCGGTGATCCGCTCGAAGCGCCCCGGACGGCGCAGGCGCACGCTCAGCGAGCCGCCTCCGCGCTCGTAGCCGAGGCGTACCACCGGGCGGCCGTGGCGCTCGCTGCCGAGCCGCCCCACCAGCGCCACCCCGGCCGCGGTGCCGCGCGGCGCCGTCAGGCGGATCACCACCGCCCGGCCGCGGCGTGCCCGTACGCGCAGCAGCTGGAAGGTCGTGTGGTTCAGCATCCGGGTCGATCGCGCACCGTCGAGCCGCAGGCGCCCCTGCCGCGGCGGGTCCGGGTACAGCCGGCTCTCGCGAAAGCCCCTGCCGGTCCGCCACTCGGCCAGCGCCGCGGCGAAGCGGGCGAAGTCGTGGCTGAAGTCGGAGGAACCGCCCGAGCGCAACGCCCGTTCGTAGCTGCCGACCGAGAAGCCGCCGGGCTTGGCGTCGATCGCCCCCGCCCACGCCTTGCGGACGACCTCCGGCCCGTAGCGCCGCGCCAGCCACTGGTTCCAGACGGCGCTTCCGTACTCCTTGATCGAGTTCGTGGTCAGCGGCGTTTCCCAGAGCCGCACCCAGCGGCGGACGTAACGCAGGTAGTCGTCGATCCCGTTGTAGACCTGGTCCTCGATCCAGGTCGCGCTGGCCTCGGCGAACCAGGGGTCCTGGTAGGCGTCGTAGCCGAACTGGAGGATGTGGTTGTACTCGTGGGCGAAGGTCACCTGCAGGTCCTCGAGCGGTCTCGTGCCGGGGAACTCGAAGGCGCTGTAGTCGTTGTCGAGGACCAGGTATCCGTGCAGCCGCCGCGGGATCCGGTGCTCCTCGGTCGCCTGCCCCCGGTCCGGCGCCGCGTAGCCGAACAGTTCGCCGCCGATCTGCGAGAGGTAGACATCGGTCTTGCCGTCGCGCCCGCCCTGGCGCCCGTCGCTGCGCGGCTCGCGCCAGCCGAGCTTCTCGTTCTCTACGGAGTGGGCCCGTTCGGCCACGCGCAGAACCCGCTCGACGAAGTCGGGCACGTCGTCGCCGTCCCCGTCGGTCGGGTCGGGGGCGTCCAGTCCCTGGTCGACCCAGTGGACACAGAAGTGCCGCGAGCAGGCGGGCGAGGCGGGTGACTCGGGGACCGAGTAGGCGTTGCGGTTGGGATCGCGGACGTCGGTCGGCCGCTCCCGCCGTTCGGTCGGCCGCGACTGCGGCATCAGGAACGGCTTCTGGGCCGCGGAGGCGACGCCGGCGGGCGCGAGATTCGAAGCCGAGGCAGGGGTCGCCGCGGCGACGAGCATCAGCAGCGCCGCCGTGGACCCGACCAGACGATGGCGACGGCTCCGCATGCCCGGTCAACCCTAACGAGGGGCGAAAGTACCTCCCGGGATCGCGGAAGAGATACTTGTGCACTTGCGCTTGGCCCTGGCCCAGATCAACCCCACCGTCGGCGACGTCGACGGCAACGCCGCGAAGACCGAGGAGTGGATCGGCCGCGCCCGCGACGAGGGCGCGGACCTCGTCGTCTTCCCCGAGCTCTGCATCCCCGGCTACCCGGCCGAGGACCTCTACCTGAAGCGCCACTTCCTGCGGGCCAACCAGCGTGCCGTCGAGGAGCTCGCCGCTTCGGTTCGTGGGGTCACGGCCCTGGTCGGGTTCGCGGAGCCGACCGAGAACCCCCTCGACTCCCGCCACGCCCACAACGCCACGGCGGTGCTCGCCGACGGCGCGGTCCAGGCGGTCTACCGCAAGAACCGCCTCCCCAACTACGCCGTCTTCGACGAGCAGCGCTACTTCGTCCCCGGCTCCGAGCCGGTCTCGATCGAGGTCTCCGGCTTTCCGGTCGGCCTGACGATCTGCGAGGACGTCTGGCAGCCGGGGCCGCCCGCCCAGACCGAGGCGGAAGCCGGCGCGCGGCTGATCGCCAACCCTTCCGGCTCCCCCTACCACCGCGGCAAGGGCCGCGAGCGGGAGGAGATGTTCGGCGAGCGCTCGCGCGCCTACCGCACCTACTTCGCCTTCTGCAACCTGGTCGGCGGCCAGGACGAGCTGGTCTTCGACGGGCAGAGCCTGGTCACGGCACCCGACGGCAGCGTCGTCGCCCGCGCCGCCCAGTTCGAGGAGGAGCTGTTGATCTGCGAGGTCCCGGCCGGCGAGCCGGACCGGCTGGCGGAGCCACTCGGCGACCTCGACGAGGTCTACGAGGCCCTGACCCTCGGCCTACGCGACTATGTCGGCAAGAACGGGTTCGAGCACGTCGGGCTCGCCCTCTCGGGAGGGATCGATTCGGCCCTCGTGGCGATGGTCGCCGCCGACGCGGTGGGGCCTGAGCGGCTCACCTGCGTCGTCATGCCCTCCCCCCACTCCAGCTCCGAGACCCAGCAGGACGCCCGCGAGATCGCCGCCAACCTCGGCTGCGAGCTGTTCGAGATCGGGATCGAGCCGATGATGGAGGGCTACGAGCGGGCGCTGAGCGGCTACCTGGACGAGCCCGAGCCGGCGGTCCCGCGCGACCCGACGAGACCCTCGGAGCCAGACCTGACGGCCGAGAACGTGCAGGCGCGGATCCGCGGCAACCTGATGATGGCGCTCTCCAACCGCCACGGCTGGCTCGTCCTCACGACCGGCAACAAGAGCGAGATGTCGGTCGGCTACGCGACGCTCTACGGGGACATGGCCGGTGGTTTCGCGGTGATCAAGGACGTTCCGAAGCAGCTGGTCTACGAACTGGTGCGGCGGCGGAACGAGCGCGCCGGGCGCGAGCTGGTGCCGGCCAGCGTGCTGGAGCGGGCGCCGTCGGCGGAGCTCCGCCCCGACCAGCGCGACGAGGACTCGCTGCCCCCCTACGAGTTGCTCGACCGCATCCTCGAGTCCTACGTCGAGCGCGACGAGGGGCGCGAGGAGATGATCGCCGCCGGGATGCCGGCCGAGACCGTTGACGAGGTGATCCGGCTGGTCGACCGCTCCGAGTACAAGCGGCGCCAGGCGGCACCGGGGATCCGGATCACGCCACGGGCCTTCGGCAAGGACCGCCGATTGCCGATCACCAACAGGTTTGGCGGATAGCCCTCAGGCGTCTGGTCGCGACCGGACCGCGATCGTCATCTGGGCCAGCGCGCAGGTCCTGCCGTCGTCGTCGAGGACTTCGGCCTGCCAGAGCCAGGTGGTGCGGCCGCGGTGACGCGCTCGGGCCCGGACTTCGGCGGCGCCCGCGGTGATCGGGCGGACGAAGCTGACGTCGATCGACTGACCCATCGCCACCATTCCCTGGTCGTGGACCGCGGCGAAGGTGGCGCGGGAGCAGACGCTCTCGATCAGGGTCGACATCACCCCGCCGTGCATCAGGCCGAACGGCTGGCGCAACTCGTCGCGGATCTCGACCCGCACCCTGGCGTCGTCGGGGTCGTCGCTGAGCCACTCGGTGCCGACCAGCTCGTCGAAGTGGGACGGCTTAACCCGATCCTCGTCGTTCACGGCCTCGCACCCTAATAGGCTTCCGGTCCGGTGGCGCTGTCCGACGACCAGAAGGCGATCCTGCGCCTGCTCTCCCAGCGCGGCGAGCAGGGGTACGAGGATCTCTCGGCCCTGATGGGGATCGGGGTCGACGAGGTCTACAAACGGGCCAAGGACGCCGCCGCGCAACTCGAAGCCGAAGGGATTCCTGCTCCGGTGATCCCCCAGCCGTCCGGGGGAGTGGGGTCTCCCTCCGTCGCAAAAGATGGGGAGGCTCCTCCGGGAGACCCCACTCCCCCTCCGGTGGCAGCGAAGCCGGAAGAGCCGCGGGCTGCGGAGCCGCTCGAGTCGCCACCCCCCGCCCTTCCCGAAGGGGAGCCGAGGCCTCCTCTGCGGAAGGAGATCAAATTGTTGGAGGGACGGGGGCTTTGGGCGCTCTTGGCCGGAGCCGCGATCGTGATCCTGTTTGTGGTGTTCGTGCTCTTCGGGGCCGGCGGCGGCGACGACGGAGGTGGCGACTCGACGACGACCTCTTCCTCCTCCTCGGGGCAGGGGACGGTTGCGGCTTTGGAGGAAGCGGCGGAGGGCGGCAAACGGGAAGTCACCCAGGCCTCCCTCTCCGCGGTCGACGGCAGCGACGCGACCGGGGTGGCGATCTTCGGGCGGGTGAAAAACACCCTGGCGCTGCAGGTCGCCGCCGAAGGCCTGGAGCCGGCGGAAGACGGTGAGGGATACACGATCTGGCTCGCCGCCTCCCCGCAGAAGATGCTGCCGCTCGCCTCGACCGAAGTCGGCGAGGACGGCCGCATCGGCGCCCAGGTGGAAGTCCCGACCGAAGTCCTCGCCTATCTCGCCAGCGAAACCTTCCGCGACATCGTCATCACCCGGACCGAGGAAACGCGCCTCAAAGCCTCGCTGAGAGCGGCGACCAAAGCGAAGGAAGCCCCCGCCTACACCGGCGACGAAGTCCTCTCGGGCGAAGTCACCGGCCCGATCGTCGGCGCGGCCAACAGAAGTTCGCGCGCGAAACCCTGACGCTTTAGTAAGAACTTCCTAATTAGTTTAGGCTCAGCGCATGCTCAGCCGTGTTTGCCGTTCAGGAGGGTCGGTCGCAGGTCTGCTCCTCGTTGCCGTACTCGGGATCGCCGTGCTCGTGACCGGATGCGGAGGAGGGGACGACTCCGGCTCCAACGTCGCTGCCACCTCGGAACCCGAGACCACGACGGAGACGATCAGGAAGACCGGTCCGACGGTTGCCGTCCTCCATCCGGTGGGCGAATACGCCGATGCGAAAGGCACGGCCCGCTACTCGAAGAAGCCCAATGGCGTCCCCCTGCTGAAACTCCGGGCCGAGGGGCTCGAGCCGACCTCCGGGCGCCAGCAGTATGTCGTTTGGCAGACGCACTCGCGGGATGACATGTACACACTCGCCACCTGGGTGGTCGGCAAGGACGGCCGGATGATCGAGACCTGGGAACCGAACTTCGCCTCCCTGCAGTACCTGGAACTCGGGCTCAGGACCAAGCTCGTGATCACCAGGGTGGAGAACTATGCCCGGCTCTACGAACCAGCCCCGACCGACGACTCCTACAAACACAACTTCATCGGCAAGCCGGTGCTCGAAGGCCAATTCGAAGGCGCCATCGTCGGCGCGCTCGAAGAGGAATAGCCGCTAGGGCAGGAGCTTCCCGGGGTTCATGACCCCGGTCGGGTCGAGCCGCTCCTTCAGCGCCCGCAGGGCCTCGATCCCGGTACCCCCCACCTCCGCCTCCATGTAGGGGGCGTGGTCGCGGCCGATCGCGTGGTGGTGGGTGATCGTGCCGCCGTGGGCGACGATCGCCTCGCAGGCGGCGCGCTTGACCGCGGCCCACTGCTCGACCTCGGCGCCGCGGCGGGCGCGGGAGATGAAGGTGAAGTAGAGCGAGGCGCCATCGGCGTAGGCGTGGGAGAGGTGGCAGAAGACGAGGCCGGGCGTGCCCTGGTCCCCGAGGGCGCCGCGGATCGCGGCGCCGACCGCCTCGTGCAGCTCGCCGAAGCGGCTCCAGGTGTGCGAGGTCTCGAGCGTCTCGACCATCGCCCCCATACCCATCAGCGTGTCCCGCAGGTAGGGACCGCGATAGCGGCCGTGCTCCCAGGCACGGCCGGCCGCTTGGCCGAGGTAGGCGGCGCCGCCGCGGCGCAGGGCGCGGACCGTGAGCGCCCGTCGGCGCGCGACCGACTCCGCGTCGCCCTCGAAGCCGACGACGAGCAGAGCGCCGCCGCGGCGCTGGCGAGCGCCGAGGTAGGTGTCGAAGAGCCTGCCGCTGAGTCCGCGCGGCCCGTTCAGCGCCAGGGTCCCTTCGGTCTCCTCCTCGTCGGAGACGCGGATGATCTCCGGCAGCCCCGGGCCCTGGGCGAGCGCGCGGACGATCTCTGCTCCCGCCTCGAAGCCCTCGGCCATCCACGCCTCGTAACGGCGCACCCTGGGCGCGGGGCGCACCCGCACGGTCACGTCCGGGATCACCCCGAGCACTCCCTCGGAGCCGATCACCAGCTCGCGCAGCGCCGGCCCGGCGGCGGTGTGGGGCGTCTGCAGGGTCGAGACCTCCCCGGCCGGCGCCAGCATCCGCACCGAGCTGACCAGGGCGTCGAAGCGTCCGTAACCGCTGGAGGCCTGGCCGGCGGAGCGGGTCGCGGCGAAGCCGCCGACCGTCGCGTACTCGAAGGACTGCGGGAAATGGCCCAGCGTCAGCCCCTCACGGCCCAGCGCGGCCTCCGCCTCGGGTCCCCGCAGCCCGGCGCCGAGACGCGCCGTCAGCGAGCGGCGGTCGACGCTGACCTCGCGCAGGGCGCCGAGGTCGAGGCTGATCACGCGGTCGTGGTCACCGCGAAGCGGCTCGACCCCGCCGACGACGCTGGTGCCGCCGCCGAAGGGGACGATCGCGATTCCCTCGGCCGAGCAGACCTCGATCGCCCGCCGCAGCGCCTCGGCGTCCGGAGGCACCACGACCGCGTCGGGCGCCGCCTCGAGGGAGCCGTTGCGCAACCGGGCCAGATCGGCGTACCCGCGACCGGTCGCGTGCCGCAGCCGGTCCTCCTCGCCGCGGAAGACGCCCTCCTCCCCCACCGCCTCGATCAGCCCCTGTGGCAACTCCTGCGCCGGCGGCAGCTCGATCGCCTCCAGGTCGCGCGCCAGCGGCCACGGCTCCAGCTCTCCGATCCGCTCCCGCAGGACCCCGAGCCCCTCGCCGTCGAGCTCGGGCTCGATCGCGGGGTCCCCCCACCCCCACCACTTGCTGTCGCGCCGAGGAAACTGCATCAACTTCTCCACCCAGTAGATGGACAAGTTGATGCAGTTCGGGAGGAGGAGGCTCGTGGGGTCATCCCAGTGCCCTCTCGATGCCGTCGAGGGCTTCGTCGAGCATCTCGCCGCGGGCGCGGCGCATCAGCGGCGAGCCGAGCTTCGACATCCCTCTGAGCGCCTGTTCCTCGCTGAGGATCACCTCGGTCTCCTCGCCTCCCTCCCGCAGCCGGACCTCGACCCGCGAGGTCTTCAGGTGCCGCTCGAACGGCGTCCCCTCCAGCTCCTGCTCCCAGACGTAGCGCTCCCCCTCGGCCGAGCTGACGCAGCGGAAGTCGGCTCGCACCCCGCGCCCCTCGGCGGTCTCGAGCACCTGCGTCCAGCGGGTGCGGCGGCCGCCGTCGCCGGTGACGTTCTCGACCCGCCCCGTCCGCGGCCACCAGCGCGGCAGGTTGTACGGGTCGGAGACCAGCTTCCAGACCTCGTCCAGGGATGCCTCAACGGTGCGCGTGCGGGTCACGCGGGCCACGTGGCCGGGTTATTCCCCGGCGAGGCGACGGAGATCGCGCACCAGCAGCAGGTGCTTGAGGTGGCTCACCGTCGCCGCCAGGCTTTCCAGGCTTTCCAGCGCCTCCTTGCGGCGCTCGGGGTTGCGCGAGCGCAGAGACGGCCCCAGCAGCGCTTCCAGCAGGTTCGCCTCGCGGTCGGCAGAGGAGCGGAAGACGCGCAGGTTGCGGGCGCCGACCCCGACCCGGGAGAGCTCGTTGGCGGCGCGGACGATCTCGCGGTCGGTCTCGTCGTAGACGGTCCTTCCCTCGCGTTTCTCCGGCTGCACGATCCCGAAGTTCTCCAGCTCGCGGATCAGCTCCTCGCGGGCGCCGGTCTCCTCGACGACCTCCTCGAGCGAGAGGTAGGCGCGCGAGGTGTCGACGAGGATCGCCCGCCGCACTCCGCCCGCGGCCGGCTTGCGCTCCCCGTCGCCGAGGACGACGTCGCCACCGGCCGCCAGCTCCTGGCGGATCACCCGCAGCGGCAGGAACTCGTCGCGCTGCAGCCGCAGGATCGTCCGCAGCCGTTCGACGTCGGACTGGCTGTAGAGGCGGTACCCGCCCGAGGTCCGCCGCGGGTTGAGCAGCTTCTGGTCCTCCAGGTAGCGGATCTTCGAGATCGAGACGTCGTCGAATTCGCTCTGCAGGATTTTGCAGACGGCGCCGATAGTCAGCGCCTTGCGCGGCCGGCTCGGGGCTCCGGCGGTGCGACCCGCTTGTCCGGATACGGCCATCTCAGCGCTCGAGGTAGCTCAGCTTGTACTTGCCGACCTGGATCTCGTCGCCGTCGGCGAGCCGGTGGGACTCGATCCGGCGGCGGTTGACGTAGGTGCCGTTGAGCGAGCCGAGGTCGTCGATGTAGAGGCCGTCCCGGCGCCGCACGAGCAACGCGTGGTTGCGGGAGACGGTGACGTCGTCGAGGAAGACGCCCGCGTCGGGGCTGCGGCCGATGCTGACCCGCTCCTCGGCGATGCTGAAGCTCTCGCCGGCGCGGCCGCCGCCGGCGCGGATCACCAGCGCCGCTCCGCTCTCGGAGACGACCTCGTCGATGTCGACCGGAGTCATCTCGCCGGTCTCGTCGACCCGGTAGGTCATCGTCGTCGGGTCGTCCCCGGCCTCTTTCGGCCCGCCCAGGTATGCACCGCACTTCTGGCAGTAGTTCGCTCCCTCGGGGTTGGCGAACCCGCACTCGGGACAGTGGACGGCCATGGCATGGCCCGCTCAGGCGGCGGGATCGTCCTCCGCTGGCGGCTGAGCCCCCCCGGAGAGGATCTGGGTCAGCTGCTCGACGTCGGCGCCGGAGATCATCGACTCGCCGGCCTCCCGTTTCTGCCGCAGGCGATTGACGAGCTCCGCGCGCAGGATGTCGATCTTCCCGTGCAGGACGCGCCGCTTGTAGGAGATCTCGTTCTCCTCCGCCGTCAGGTTGTCGATCATGTCCTTCAGCTCCTTGTCGCTGAGGGAGCCAAGATCGGGAAAGGTGTCCTCCATCGTGCTCCTAACTCGAAGAGGCGAGGCCTCCGTTTGCGCGGGCGTCGATCATAGCTGGACCCTCACCCAAGGTTCAACCCTAGGTTGAAGGTTCGGGTGAAGCTGGGCGTCAGCTTGCGGCCCGGGCGTCCCGAACCGCGCGCATCCCCGTCTGCGCGTAGAGCACCGTGGCGAGGATCGCCATCGCCAGCCCCCAGACGAGGAGCGCCGTCGCCACCCATCCCGGGGCCAGCAGGGCGAGGAAGATCCCGCCCATGATCGGGAAGACCGAGATCCGCCCCGGCCAGTTGACCTCGATGTCGACCCCGTGGCGGAGGCCGTACCAGGCGAGGAAGAGCATCGCCAGCTCGCGCAGCGCCAGCAGTGCCAGCGCCCAGCGCGGCAGCAGCTCGAAGTTCCAGCAGACGACGGCGCCGGCGAGGATCGTCAGCCGGTCGACCAGGGGGTCGAGCAGGGTGCCCATGCGGCTGTACTGGCCGGTGATCCGGGCCAGGATCCCGTCGAGGTAGTCCCCGGCGGCGATCGCCCAGAAGACCATCGCCGAGGCGAGCGAGGTGCCGTCCTCGGTGCTGAAGGCGAGGACGAGGAAGACGGGCAGCGCCGCCAGGCGCAGGTAGCCGACGGCGTTGGGGATCGTCCAGGGATTCAGCGGCTCGCCCTTGCGGGTCGAGGGCGGTGGCGGCGCGCTGCGGTCGAGGCCGAAGAGGCGGCGCACGCGGCCGCGGCCGAAGGGGTCGTGGCTAGCCATCGGAGCGGTCGAGGCCGGCGAGCAGCTCCAGCGCCCGCGCGGCGGCGCCCTCCAGCGGCAGCTCGTGCTCGTTGCCGGAGCCGCGCTCGCTCGCCTCGACGACGCCGTTGGCGAGGCCGCGGCGCCCGGCGACGACGCGCAGCGGGCAGCCGAGCAGCTCGGCGTCGGTCAGCTTCTCCCCCGGTCCGGCGTCGCGGTCGTCGTAGAGGACCTCGGCACCGGTGGCGCGCAGCTCCTCGTACAGCCTGTCGGCGGCGTCGCGCTCGGGCTCGCCGGCCTTCGCCAGCGAGACGAGGTGGACGTCCCAGGGGGCGAGCGACCGGGGCCAAACGATCCCGCGCTCGTCGGCGCGCTGCTCGATCGAGGCGGCGACGATCCGCGCAGGCCCGATCCCGTAGCTGCCCATCACGATCGGGTGTTCGGCGCCGTTCTCGTCGAGGTAGGTGGCGCCGAGCGGCTCCGAGTAGCGGGTGCCGAGCTTGAAGATGTTGCCGACCTCGATCGCCGTCTCGATCTCGACCGTGCCGCCGCCGAGGGCGGTGTCGCCGGCCTCGACCGTGCGCACGTCCATCTCGTAGGACTCGAAGTCACGCGCCGGGTCGACGCCGCCCAGGTGGGTGTCGGGCTTGTTCGCCCCGGTGACGTAGGAGCTGCCGGTCAGGGCGGCGTCCCTGATGATCGGCAGGCCGCTGCCGACCGGGCCGAGGTAGCCGACCGGGCCGAGCTGCGCCTCGATCTCCTCCGCGCTCGCCTGGCGGAAACCGGTCCCCATCCCGTTGCGGAGCTTGACCTCGTTCAGCCGGTGGTCGCCGCGGAGGAGGACGAGGACCATCCCCCGCCCCTCGACGATGATCGGCAGGGTCTTGATGAAGGCGCCCTGCGGAAGGCCGAGGTGTGCGGCGACCTCCTCGACCTTGGCCAGGCCGGGGGTGTCGACCTCCTCCGGCGCGCCCAGCGGCGCCGGCAGCTCGACCGGCTGCGGCTCGGCGGTCGCGACCTCGACGTTGGCGGCGTAACCGGAGGCGAGGGCGACCTCGTTCTCGCCCGCCGGGCAGGGGGCCATGTACTCGTGGGCACCGGAGCCGCCCATCATCCCGACGTCGGCCTCGCAGCGGTACCAGCGGATGCCGCCGCGATCGAGGATCCGCTCGTAGGCGCCGGCCTGCAGCTCGTAGGAGCGGTCAAGGCCCTCGGCGTCGCGGTCGAAGGAGTAGGCGTCCTTCATCGTGAACTCCCGCGTGCGCAGCACCCCGGCGCGCGGCCGCGGCTCGTCGCGCTCCTTGGTCTGGATGTGGAAGAGCATCAGCGGCAGGTCGCGGTAGGAGCGCACGTCGCGGGCGACGTGGGTGGTGACCGCCTCCTCGTGCGTCATCGCCAGCACCATCGGCGACCCCTTGCGGTCCTCGAGCTTGAACAGCTCCTCGATCGCATAGCGGCCGGTCTTCTCCCAGGCCTCGGCCGGCTGCAGCACCGGCATCAGCATCTCCTGACAGCCGATCGCCTCCATCTCCTCGCGGATGATCGCCTCCACCTTCCGCTGCGCCCGCCACCCGGCCGGCAGGTAGGTCCACAACCCGGCCCCCAGCTGCCGGACCAGCCCCGCCCGCACCATCAGCTTGTGCGAGAGAGCCTCCGCGTCCGCGGGCGCGTCCTTCAGGGTCGGGAGGAAGGTCTGGGAGAGGCGAGACATGCAGGGGAATCTATCCGGGTGCCCCCGTAGCATCGCGTGCTACAGTCAGAGAAATGGCGAGAGAGGTCTCGATACGCGAGCTGAGGAACTCGACCGCCAGCGTGATCTCAGAGCTCGAAAGCGGGAAGGAGCTGACGCTGACGGTCAATCGCCGGCCCGTCGCCGACATCGTCCCCCATGTCCAGCCCCGCGACCCCTGGCTACCTTCGTCGGAGTTTCGCCGCATCGTCGAAGAGGCCCCCGCCGACCCCGGCCTGCTCGACGATCTCGCCGACGTCCGCGGGGCCGAGATCGACGAGTGAGGAAAGCGGTCGCGGACACCTCCGTCTTCATCACCCAGGAGGCTGGCCGGCCACTGGGTCCGCTGCCCGAGAAGATCGCTGTCTCGATCATCACGATCGCCGAGCTCGAGCTGGGAGTCTTGCGAGCCACCGATCCAGAGGTCAGAGCCCGTCGACTCTCGACCCTCTCTCGTGTGCAGGAAACCCATCTGCTGCTCCCGCTCGGACCCGAGGTGGGAAGTTGGTTTGCTCGGATCGCCGCTGCAGAGCGCTCACGCGGCCGTCGACTGCGTCGCCACGACACCTGGATCGCGGCCACCGCGATGCGCCACGAAGCGGCCGTGCTCACCCAGGACGCCGACTTCACGTCCTTCGAGGGCGTGGAAGTGATCCGGATCTGACTCTCAGGCGCGGGTGAACCGCCGCCCGGCGGTGGGTGAGGCCTCCTCGTCGAGGAGGACCTTGTCGGACTCGCCGCGTTCGACGGCTTCCTTCTCCATCTGGGCGATCTTCTCGGGGGTCAGGTCGCCGGCGTTTTCGGCCTCGATGCTGGCGACCCACTCGGCGCCCTCGCGGGACTCGGCCTCGTCGAACTCGACCTCGCCGCCGCGGTCGAGGGACTTGTCGATCTCTTCGAAGAGGGTGTCGACGAGCTTCTCCTGCGGGACCTTCCGCAGCGGTTTGCCGCCGGCGAAGATCAGACCCTCGTTCTTCGCCCCGGCGATGCCGAAGTCGGCGTGGCTGGCCTCGCCGATGCCGTTGACGGCGCAGCCGAGGACGGCGACCTCCACCGGCTCGGCGTAGCTTTCCAGCCGTTTCTCGATTTCGGCGACGACCGAGTCCATGTCGAACTGCAGGCGGCCGCAGGTCGGGCAGGCGATCAGGACCGGGCCGCGCTCGCGCAGCTGCAGCGCCTTGAGGATCTCCCAGGCGACCTTGACCTCCTCCTCGGCGTGGAAGGTCGAGAGGCTGATCCGGATCGTGTCGCCGATCCCGTCGGCGAGGAGCGTGCCCAGGCCGACGGCGCTTTTCAGCGAGCCGCCCCATTTCGTCCCCGCCTCGGTGACGCCGAGGTGCAGCGGGTAGGGGATCTTCTCCGAGAGGAGCCGGTTGGCGGCGATCGTGTACGGGACGTTGGTCGACTTGATCGAGACCTTGAAGTTTTCGAAGTCGAGCCCTTCCATCAGTTCGACGAACTCGATCGCGGCGGCGACCAGCGCCTCGACCGGCGCCTCGCGCTCCAGCTCATGCAGGTGCTTGGGCAGCGAGCCGGAGTTGACCCCGATCCGCATCGGCACCCCGGCGGCGTTCGCCTTCGCGGCGACCTCGGCGACTTTGTCGCGGCCGCCGATGTTGCCCGGGTTGAGGCGGATGCAGTGGGCGCCGGCGTCGATCGCTTTCAGCGCCAGGGTGTGGTTGAAGTGGATGTCGGCGATCACCGGGATCGGCGACTCCCGCACGATCGTCTTCAGCGCCTCGGCGTCCTGCTCGCGCGGCACCGCACAGCGGACCAGGTCCGCGCCGGCGTCGGCGACCTTGCGGATCTGCTCCATCGTCGCCGCCAGGTTGGCGGTCTCGGTCTTGGTCATCGTCTGCACGGCGACCGGCGCACCGCCGCCGATCGGCACGTTGCCTACGAAGATTTGCCTTTTTGAAGCCATATCCGAAGCCTACTGAGATGGTGCCGTGCGCCGGCGGACCGAACCGCCCAACTAACGGACCTCGAAGCCTTCGCCGGTTATGCGGCCGATGTCGTTGGAGAGGCCGAGGAAGAAGAGCATCAGGACGAGGGCGACGCCGACCATCGTCGCCCGCTCCATCACCCGCAGCGAGACCGGGCGTCCGCGGAGTTTCTCCACCACGGCCCAGAAGATGTGGCCGCCGTCGAGCGGCAGGATCGGGAGCAGGTTGACGAGGCCGAGCGAGAGGCTGACGAAGGCGAGCAGGAGCAGTGCCCGTTCGAGCCCCTTTTCGATCACCTGGTGGCCGACGTCGCTGATTCCGACGACGCCGGAGACCTGCTCGCGCTGCTCGGATTCGAACAGGTGCGCGAAGACGTGGGCGGTGCCGGAGGCGACTTCCCAGATCGCGTCGCCGGCTTCCCGGGCGGCGCCGCCGGCGCCGAGGGCGACCATCCTGCTGCCGTAGGAAAACCCGATCAGCGACCGTTCGGCTTCCTTGTCGTAGCGGGGGTAGACCGAGAACGTCTTCGTCGCGCCGTTGCGTTCCACCTCGATCTTCACAGGGGTGCTGGCAACGCAACCGTCGACCTGCTTGCCGGCGCATTCATGCGAGCCGACCGTTTTCGCGAAGCGTTCGAGCCGCTCTCCCGTGGAGGCTCGTGCAAACCGCTTGCCGTCGATCGCGACGATCCTGTCGCCGGGTTGCAGCACCTCGGCCGCGGGCATGCCGGATTTCACCGCACCGACCTGCTGGTCGACCTCCGGCCGTCCGTTCACCGCGTAGACGCCGAAGAGGATCGCGAAGGCGAGAACGATGTTCACCGCGGGGCCCGCGGCGACGACGACTATCCGCTTCCAGACCGGCTTGCGGAAGTAGGCGTTGGCTTCGTGCTCCGGAGGGACCTCCTCCTCCGGGTTCATCCCGGTGATTTTCACGTAGCCGCCGATCGGGATCGATTTGACCCCGTACTCGGTTTCGCCCCGTTTGACCGACCAGATCGTCGGCCCGAAGAAGAGGAAGAAGCGCTCGACCCGCATCCCGGTCGCCTTGGCGGCGAAGAAGTGCCCCGCCTCGTGGAGGACGATCAGCAGGCAGAAGCCGACGAAGACCCAGAACCAGCTCATGCGGGCATCAACCCCCGGATCTGCTCCTCGCTGCGCTCGCGAGCCTCGAGGTCGGTCGCAAAGAGGTCGTCGAAGTGGGTAACGGGGCGAGCGGGCATCTCCTCCAGCACCCGTTCGATCACCGCCGGGATCCCGGTGAACGGGATCCTCTCGGCGAGGAAGGCGGCGACCGCGACCTCATCGGCGGCGTTGAGGACGCAGGGCGCCGTCCCCCCCGCCGCGCCGGCCTCCAGCGCCAGCCGCAGGCAGGCGAAGGTCTCCGGATCGGGCTCCTCGAAGGTCAGCGAGCCGACCGTGGCCAGGTCGAGCTGCGGCACGTCCACGTCGGCGCGCTCGGGATAGTGCAGCGCGTAGGAGATCGGCACCCGCATGTCGGGATAGCCGAGGTGCGCCAGCGAGGAGCCGTCGTTGAGGTGGATCAGCGAGTGGATAAGCGACTGCGGGTGGACGACGACCCCGATCCGCTCATAGCCGACGCCGAAGAGATGGTGCGCCTCGATCGCCTCGAAGCCCTTGTTCATCAGGGTCGCCGAGTCGATCGTGATCCTCCCTCCCATCCGCCAGGTCGGGTGGGCGAGGGCGTCGGCGACGCTGACGCCGGAGAGGTCGTCGCGGCCGCGGAACGGGCCTCCCGAGGCGGTCAGCACCAGCCGCTCCACCGTCCCCGGCGCCTCGCCCTCGATCAGCTGGAAGAGGGCCGAGTGCTCGGAGTCGACGGGCAGCAGCCGCGCCCCGGTCGCTTCGGCGAGCGCCATCACCAGCTCGCCGCCGAGGACGAGGCTCTCCTTGTTGGCCAGGGCGACGTCGATCCCCTCGCTGAGCGCGACGATCGTCGAGCCGAGGCCGGCAGCGCCGACGATCGCGTTGAGGACGAGGTCGGGCTCGGTCGCGACGATCAGCTCCCGCACCCCCTCCTCGCCGGCTAGAACGCGCCCGCTCCAAGCGTCGCGCGCCCGCTCAGCCGCCTCGGAGTCGGCCAACGCGATCACCGGCACCCCGTGCTCCCGAGCCTGCTCCACCGTCGTCTCCCAGCCCGAGCTGGCCGCAAGCCCCACGGCCTGCAGCTCCTGCGAGGCCCCGATCACCTCGAGCGCCTGCGTTCCGATCGACCCGGTCGAACCGAGTATGAGGACCTTCTTCATGCCCGACAGAGGATACGGAGCGAGCACCGCGGACCCGCGAGACCGCAAAAACACGTGCTGTACACGGTTTTTTGCGGACTCGCGCTAGTAGACGACCGCGACAGCCAGGTAGTAGCCGATGACGACGGTGAAGAAGACGGCGTCGAGGCGGTCGAGGAGGCCACCGTGGGGGCCGAAGAGGGTGCCGGTGTCCTTGGTGCCCAGGTCGCGCTTGAGCAGCGACTCGAAGAGGTCGCCGACCGGCGCGGCGGCAGCGACGGCGGCGCCGATCATCAAGGCGTCGACGCCGGAGAGCCAGTCCTGGTAGAGGCCGGCGAACCAGAAGCCCATGGTGCCGATCACGAAGCCGCCGACGAGGCCCTCGATCGTCTTGTTCGGCGAGAGATTGGGGGCGATCTTGTGACTGCCGAACATGCGGCCGGTCGCGTAGGCGGCGGTGTCGGCGACGAAGGTGCCGACGAGGACGTCGATCAGGAGGGCGGCGCCGTGGTCGGGCAGTTCGCGGAGGAAGACCGCGTGCGCCAGGGGGATCCCGATCCAGAGCACCCCGAGCAGGGTCACCCCGAGGGAGACGGTCGCCCCCTCCCGGTGGCGCGCGTCGGCGGCGAAGGCGAACAGCAGCGGGACCGTGCCGGCGACCACGTAGAGGACGTTGAAGGCGCTGCCGAGATAGGCCGCCGCGATCAGCGCCGCGACCGCGACGTAGGCGGGGGCGAGGAGCGGCCGGTAGCGCTCGGCTACGCCCGCGTACTCGCGGATCGCGACGGTGCCGATGGCGACCATCGCCAGCGCGAAGACAGCTCCGCCGGCGACAGTGATCGCGATCGCGAAAGCGATCCAGGGCAGCGCGACGATGACCCGCTTCGCCGTCTCACCGCTGCCGCGGCCGCGCCGGCGAGGCTCCCGCGGCGGCCGCTCGGCGGGCTGCGGGTCGTCCTCGAACATCTCGTCGTCGAAGAGGTCGACGTTCACGCCCGGCTCCCGAAGCGCCGCTGCCTGGTCTCGTACTCGCGCAGGCTCGCCTCCAGCGCGGCGCGGTCGAAGTCGGGCCAGAGCTCCTCGCGGAAGACCAGCTCCGAGTAGGCGCACTGCCAGAGCAGGTAGTTGGAGAGGCGCTGCTCGCCGCTGGTCCGGATCAGCAGGTCCGGGTCGTGCATCTCCGGCGCGTACAGGAGCTGCCCGAACTCCTCCTCCGACTCCCCCCGGAACTTCCGCGCCGCGTCGAGGATCTCCGCCCTGCCGCCGTAGTTGAAGGCGACGTAGAGGACGATGCGGTCGTTGGCGGCCGTCTCCTCTTCCGACCACCGCATCCGCTCGACCAGCGCCGGGTCGAGGCCCTCGCGGCGGCCGATGTAGCGCATCCGCACCCCTTCGTCCTTCAGCTCCGGCGTTTCCGAGCCGATCCGCTCACCCATCATCTCCAGCAGGCCGCGGACCTCCTCCTCCGGCCGGCTCCAGTTCTCGGTCGAGAACGAGTAGACGGTCAGCTCCTCGATCCCCAGCTCGGCCGCGTCGCGCAGCCGCGCCTTCAGCGTGTCGGCTCCGGCGCGATGCCCCTCGACGACCGGCAGCCCGCGCTGGTGCGCCCAGCGGCCGTTGCCGTCGGTGATGATCGCTACGTATTTCGGTGCGGTCATGAGATTGCCCGTGAGACCGCGAAAACCAAGCAGGTCGGGGGACGCAGGGAGGGAGGCGCAGGGAGCGCACTTAAGTGCGTGACCAAGCCGACCGACCGAGGACCCCGAGATGCGCCGGTTTGCAGCGGTCTCACACTTCGAGGATCTCTTCTTCCTTGCCTTTGAGCAGAGAATCGATCTCGGCGATCGCCTCGTCGGTCTGCTTCTGCAGAGCCTCCTCGCCCCGGCGCTCGTCGTCCTCGCCGGCTTCGCCTTCCTTTTTGAGCTCGCGCAGGTCGCTCATGATGTCGCGACGGACGTTGCGGATCGCGACCCGCCCCTCCTCGGCGACGCCGTGGACGACCTTGACCATCTCGCGCCGCCGCTCCTCGGTCATCTCCGGGATCTGCAGGCGGATCAGGTTGCCGTCGTTGCTCGGCGTCAGGCCGACGTCGGACTCCTGGATCGATTTCTCGATCGCCCCGAGGGCGCTCTTGTCGAAGGGCGTCACGGTCAGCAACCGGGCGTCGGAGGCGGAGACATTGGCCAGCTGCTTCAGCGGCGTCGGGTTGCCGTAGTAATCGACGACGATCCGGTCGAGCAGGTGCGGCGAGGCCCGGCCGGTGCGGACCGTGGCGAGCTCGCCGCGGCTCGACTCGACCGATTTGGCCATCCGGGCCTTGGCGTCCGCAAGCAGTTCGTCGATCAGCTCCACTGGGTTCCCGTCCTCGTCATTCGGCGGGGGAACTCGAGACCAGCGTCCCCACCCTCTCGCCGCAAACGATCCTATCTATGTTGCCCTCGTCGCCCATGTTGAAGACGTAGATCGGCAGGTCGTTGTCCATGCAGAGCGAGAGCGCGGTCGAGTCCATCACCTTCAGGCCCCGCTCGATCGCCTCCTTGTGGGTGATCGCCGGGATGAACTTCGCCTCCGGGTTGGTCGCCGGGTCGGAGTCGAAGACCCCCTCCACCCCGTTCTTCGCCATCAGGATCGCCGCGGCGTGGATCTCCAGCGCCCGCAGCGCCGCCGCCGTGTCGGTGGTGAAGAACGGGTTGCCGGTGCCGGCGGCGAAGATCACCACGCGCCCCTTCTCCAGGTGGCGCATCGCCCGGCGGCGGATGTAGGGCTCGGCGACCTCCTGGACTTCGATCGCCGACATCACCCGGGTGTGCTGGTCGAGGCGCTCCAGCGCGTCCTGCAGGGTCAGCGCGTTCAGGACCGTCGCCAGCATCCCCATGTAGTCGCCGGTCGCCCGGTCCATCCCGCTCGCGGCCCCGTCGAGGCCACGGTAGATGTTGCCGGCGCCGACGACGATCGCGACCTCGACCCCGCGGTCGCGGACCGCCGCCACCTGCTTGGCGATCCGGTCGACCTCGGCGCCGTCGGTGCCGAAGTCCTGGCTGCCCATCAGGGCCTCGCCGGAGAGCTTCAGCAATATGCGCCCGAAGCGCGGCTCGGGGGAATCCGTCACTGGCGCTGACTCTATTCGCCCACGCGGAAGTAGGCGAGGCGGGCGACGCGGATGTTCTCACCCGTTTTCGCCGCCAGCTCCTGGCGCAGCTCCTCGATCGTTTTGCCCTCGTGTTTCTCGGCGTTGACGTGCGTCTGGTCGAGCAGCGCCACCTCGGCCGCCCACTTGTTGAGCTGGCCCTCGACGATCTTCTCGACGACGTTGTCGGGCTTGCCTTCTTCGCGCGCCTTCTCCTCGAAGACCCGCTTTTCGGCCTCGCGCTCCTCCTCGGGAATTTCCTCGGTGGTGACGTACTGCGGCGCGGTCGCGGCCGCGTGCAGGGCCACCTGGTAGGCGAAGACCTTGAACTCCTCGTTGCGGGCGACGAAGTCGGTCTCGCACTGGACTTCGACCATCGCCCCGACCTTGTCGTTGGCGTGGATGTAGGAGGCGACGACGCCCTCGTCGGTGCCGCGGCCTTCGCGCTTGGCGGCGGAGGCCTGACCTTTCACCCGCAGCAGCTCGACCGCCCGCTCGACGTCGCCCTCGGCCTCGACCAGCGCCGATTTCGCATCCATCATCGCCGCCCCGGTCCGATCTCGAAGCGCCTTCACGTCAGCAGCGGTAACGCTCATTTCGCCTCCTCAGCTTTCTCCTCAGCGGCCGGAGCCTCCTCTTTGACGGCCGGAGCCTCCTCCTGGTCCGCCGGCTTCTCCTCAGCCGCGGGCGCTGCCGCCTCAGCGGCTGGAGCCTCAGGCTGCTGCTCGGCTTTCCCCGTATCTGCCGCGGGTGGCGTCGTAGGGGGGACCCCCTCCTGCTTTGCAGGTGGGGGTGGGTCCCCTGCGGCGACAGGACCCGCGGCCCGAGGCGTCTGCACCGCTTTCTGCTGCGCCGCCGCCGTGGCCTGCGCTGCTTTCTCGGCTTCCGCAGCCGCTTTTTTCGCTTCCTCGGCTTCGACCCGGGCTTTCTCTTCTTCCTCGCGTTTCTTCCGCTCTTCCTCGTCCTTTTTGCGCCGCTCCATCTCTTCGGCGATCCGCTTCTCCTCCTGGACGCGCCAGGAGCTCGAACCCTCCTCGACGGCGCCGCCGATCGTGCCGATGATCAGCTGGCAGGAGCGGATCGCGTCGTCGTTGCCGGGGATCACGTAGTCGACCGGCGTCGGGTCGCAGTTGGTGTCGACCAGGCCGATGATCGGGATCCGCAGGCGCGCCGCCTCGTTGACGGCGATCTCCTCGGTTTTGAGGTCGGCGACGAAGACCGCGTCCGGCAGGCGGTCCATGTCGCGGACGCCGCCGAGGTTGAACTCGAGCTTGGCGAGTTCGGCCTCCATCCCCATCCGCTCCTTGGTCGGCAGGAGGTCGAGTTTGCCCTCCTCTTTCCAGCCGTTGAGCTCGTGGAGGCGGGCGATCCGGCCCGACATCGTGTTGAAGTTGGTCAGCAGGCCGCCGAGCCAGCGCTTGTTGACGTAGGGCATCTTGCAGCGGTCGGCCCATTCCTGGACCGTGTCGCGGGCCTGCTTCTTGGTGCCGACGAAGAGCACCGTGCCGCCGCCGCTGGCGAGCTCGCCGGCGAAGCGGCGGGCGTTCTCCAGCAGCGCCTCGGTCTGCAGCAGGTCGATGATGTGGATCCCGTCCAGCTCGCCGAAGATGAAGCGGCGCATGTTCGGGTTCCAGCGGCGGGTCTGATGGCCGAAGTGGACTCCGGCCTCGAGCAGCTCTTTGAGTTCTGCCTCTGGCATGACTGTTCTCCTTAGATTGGGTGAAGCTCCCCGCCCCGCTCCCCAGGACCTGGTGGTGGCCAGGCAGGATCCGGTTCGCGGCCCGAACGGGGGTCGAATTTGAACGACGATTGTAGAGAGGGAACGCTACCCGGCGTGGGCCGCCTCCAGCGCCGCCGCCAGGTCCTGTGGCAGAGGGGACTCAAAGCCGAGCCGCTCGCCGGTCTGCGGGTGCTGGAAGGCGAGCCGGTGGGCGTGGAGGAACTGGCGCTCGAGGCCGTAGCGATCGGCGCCGCCATAGGTGACGTCGCCGGTCAGCGGGTGGCCGATGGCGGCGAAGTGGGCCCGGATCTGGTGCGTGCGGCCGGTCTCCAGGCGGGCCTCCAGGTAACTCTCCCGCGGCAGCAGCTCGAGCACCGTGAAGTGCGTTCGCGCCTGGCGCGAGGCCGCGCCGGAGACCGCCATCCGGTGCCGCTGCCGGGCGGCGCGGCCGATCGGCGCGTCGATGGTCCCGGTTCGCGATCCCAGCCGGCCGCCGGCCAGGGCCAGGTACACCCGCTCGACCTCGCGCTCGCGGACCCGCTCCTGCAGCGCCGCGTGGGTCGCGTCGTCGCGGGCGACGACCAGCAGGCCGCTGGTGCCCTTGTCGAGCCGGTGGACGATCCCCGGCCGCTCCGGGTCCCCCCCGCCGCCGAGGATCTCGGCCAGCTCGTCTACCAGGGTGGGCCCGCTGTGGGAGGGCGCCGGGTGGACGACGAGGCCGGCCGGCTTGTCGACGACCGCCAGCCACTCGTCGAGGTGGACGATCCGCAGCTCGGGCTCAGCCACGCTCCGCTCCGGGCTCGGCGTCGCGCAGGTAGATCAGGACCATCAGCACGACGCCGAGGGTGATCACGACGTCGGCGAGGTTGAACGGCGGCCATGACCCGAGGTCGATGTAATCGGTGACCTCGCCGGCCGCGATGCGGTCGATCAGGTTGCCCAGCGCGCCGCCGGCCAGGAGGCCTACCGCGATCCACATCCCCGGGCGCTCGGGATCGCGGCCGAAGACGTAGGCGATCAGGGCCAGCGCCGCGAGGGTGACGAGGACGAGCCCCGCCCCGGCGCCGCCGGCAAGCCCGAAGGCCACTCCGGTGTTGTGGGCGAGGGTGAGGCCGAGCGGGCCGAGCACGTCGACCTCCTCACCCGGGTACAGCCGACCCTCGACCGCCGCCTTCGCCGCCTGGTCGGCGGCGACGACCGCGGCGCAGAGGATGCCGGCGAGGGCCCAGGCGCGGGCGGTCGCGCTCACCCGGCGATCAGGTTGACGATCAGCTTCTGGGCGACGAAGAGGACCAGCAGCCCGAGCATCGGGCTGAGGTCGAAGCCGAAACCGCCGCCTCCTACCGGTGGGATCAGGCGTCGGAAGAAGTTCAGATACGGGTCGGTCACCTCGTGGGCGAAGTCGAGCACCGCGCGGAGGTACGGGTTGTAGGGCATGCGCGGGACGAAGGAGGCGACGATCCGGATGAAGATCAGGATCACGTAGACGACGAACAGGGCGCTGACGTAGTCGGCGACGTCGCCGCGGGAGATCGCGAGCGGCATCAACCGCGCATCCTCTCCAACGAGGCCTCCACCGCCGCCTCGAACGCCCCGCGGGCCCCCTCGCGGTCGAGCGCCTTCAGGCCCGCTTCGGTGGCGCCACCTGGTGAGGCGACGGCCTTGCGGATCTCGGCGGGGTCGCTGCGGCGCAGCAGCTCGGCGGTCCCCACGGCGGTGTCCGCCACGAGCTCCCGGGCCAGTTCGGGGTCGAGGCCGTCCGCGACGCCGGCCCCGGCGATCGCCTCGGCCGCCAGCGCGAAGTACGCGGGCGAGCAGCCCATCACCGCGGTCGCGGCGTCGAAGTCAGCCTCGGCGATCTCGACCATCCGCCCCAGCACAGCCAGCTTCCCCCAGCTCCAGTCCGTCGCCGACCCGGCCGCGCAGAGCACCCCCTTGCGCACTTCGACGGCGACGTTCGGCATCACCCGCAGGATGTGGTCGGCGGCGGGCAGAGCGGCCTGCAACTGCTCGAGCGAGGTGATCGCGAGCACCGAGACGACCTCCTTCGCCTCGCCCAGCTCCGGCGCCACCTCGCCGAGCCGGTTCGGCTTCACCGCCAGCACCACGAGGTCGGCGCGGCGGGCGATCTCCTCGCTGGAGACCGCCTCTCCCCCCATCTCCCGGGCCAGTTCCAGCGCCCGGCCGGAGCCGCCGTCGGAGAAAAGCATCCGCTCGAACTCCCCCACCCAGCCGCGCGCCATCGCCGCGGCCATGCTGCCCGAACCCACGAAACCGACGATCATGGTCGGGAGACTATCCGGCGCATCTACTTGGGTCGGGTCCCGGAACGACGCGGGCCCGGCGATCGCCGGGCCCGCGTCTGCTGTTACCCCTGCGGCGACTAGCGGTGCTCGAGATGCACCTCGTAGGTCCTGTTGTCGCCGTGCTGCTGCGTGTAGAACCAGTGCCACTCGGGGGTGCCGAGCTGCGGCACGCGGGCGCCCAGGATCCCCTGCACTCCGGGGTCTCCGTCGGAGACGAGCACGCCGGTGATCTCGTTGTCGCCGTCGTTGCCGAAGCCGCCGTTGTCGGCGTCGAGCGTGGCCGACGCGTCCCGGCCCTCGGCCAGCCAGCGGACCGGCTGGTTCGCGGACTGGGAGTAATCGGTCCCGACCTGCCAGACGTAGGCGGAGTCGAGCGCGTTGCGTTGCCCGTGGAGGGTGTCGCCGGCGTCTTCCCCGAACGTGATCGCGGTTCTGGAGAGGAACGTCACATTGTCGAACGCGGCGTGTGATTCGTCACCCTTGTAGAAGAGGCGCAGCGTGCCTTTGTTGGCGCTCGGGTCGCTCTGGCTCAATTCGAAGATCGAGCCCCAGCCACCGGCGTTCTCGTTCTCCGGCGAAGTGGCGTTGGTGTCGCCGGTCTCGTCGAAGAAGAACTTCTGGAAATGCGTCCCCGGCTGAAAGACGCCGTTCTCGGGGCGCTTGAACGGGGTCGCCTGAGCGTCCCGGGCCAGCGGCAGCGCCGCGTAGGAGTCGTCGCCGTCGGTGGCCGTGTTGTGGATCGTCACCCAGCGGGTCCTGAAGCTGGCCCCGTAGACGTGGAGGGCGAGCTGATCCGGGCTGTTGAGCGCTTGCTGGCTCTCGTAGGTGATCGGGACACCGTTTTCGTCGAGGACCTGGAGGGCCTGCAGCTTGCCGTGGGCGAGGTCGCCCGGACTTTTCGGCACGTAGCGGTAGAGATAGCTGTTCGGTCGGCGCGCTTTCGTCCCCGGCTTGTTGGAGCCGCCGATGTCCTCGGCGATCCAGAGGTTGCCGTCGGAGTCGTCCTGGATGCCCTCGTAGCCGCCGCGACCGATCGCGCCGGAGATGTCGGTAACCGTCGAGGGGTAGCCGGGAGTCGCCAAATAGGTGGGAGCGTTGATGTTCTCGGTCGTCAGTAGCAGGCGCTTCGCCCACGGGTCCCAGGTCGAACCGTCGATCGAGGCGATTGCATGACCGTCGCTGTCCTGGGTGGCCAACAGGGTGATGCGGTGCTCGTGGTCGGCGTCGAGGTTGATTCGGGTCAGGTAGCCAGGCCCGCTCTCGTGTCCCTGGAAGAGGAACTCGGTGCCGTAGTCGTAGCTCGGGTCGGCGCCGGCGAGGCCCTTCTTGAAGACGAGATAGGTGTTCTTGTCGGGCTCCGTCTTGTGTGCCTCTTTGCTCGGATTGGCTGCCGTCGGGACCATCTGCGGTTGACCGGCGGAGTTGAGGACGTCGTCGTCATAGCCGTAGTACGAGACCACGCCCGGCGAGGGATTCTCGAGCCGGGTCGAGCCCTGCGCGAGGACGACTTGGAAGAGCTCGTGCGAGAGCTTGCTGGCGGGCGCATAACCATCCGACCGGGTGTTGGCGGACGGTACGTCGGTCAGGAAAGGACTCGGAGGAGGGGACGCTCCGGCGGTCACTGCGAGGACTGCGGCGACCAACAGCGCGAGCCCAGCCATGAGCGAGCCCAGCTTGGTGCTTCTCACCATGTGTGGATCTCCTTTTCGGGATTCATGCGATCCCGCGGGAACCTAGGAGCACCATGGCGCAGGCCCGTTAAGAACATGGGGCCGCCCCGTAGCCATCTGGTGAACGAGTCCGGCCTGAGGTGGCACCCCCGAGTGGGGATGCCGAGCATCCAGCGCAGGTATCCCCACTCGGGGATCCTCCTAGGACTGGTTGAAGAAGCCCTTGTCGATCAGCCTCGCCTTTTCCTCGGCGGAGACGTCGACGTTGCGCGGGGTCAGCAGGAACATCTTCTCGGCGATCCGCTGCATACCGCCGTCGAGGGCGTAGGTGAGGCCGGAGCAGAAGTCGATCATCCGCTTCGAGAGCTCGTGGTCGGCGGTCTGCAGGTTGAGGATCACCGGCACCTGGCGTTTGAACTGGTCGGCGACCTGCTGGGCGTCGTTGAAGTTGCGGGGAATGACCAGGTGGACCTGCAGGTCGCCGCCGTCACCGCCGTTGTCGACCGGGCGCAGGGTGCGGGTGCGGCTCGCGGCTATCGGCTCGTCGTCGGCGAAGATGTCGTCGATCTCGTCGCGCCGCGGACGGCGGGAGGTGGGCAGGCGCCGCACCGAGGAAGCGCCTTCGCCTCGCTCGCGCCGTCCTTCGAAGACCTCCTCGGTCCCGGTCTCGGGCTCGAGGTCTTCGTCGTACTCGGGGCCGTAGTCGTGGTCCTCGGCCAAGCCGAAGTAGACCAGCGCTCTATGCCAAGTGTCTTTGAGAGCCATATGCCCGCGTGATTCGGCCTCCGGGGGCCGACTCCTTTACAGATTATTCCCAGATTTCGCCCGAAATCACACGAACAGCCCGTGTCCGAGGCGGATGATCGTCGCCCCCTCCTCGAGCGCGACGCGCCAGTCCTGGGAGGTTCCCATCGAGAGCCGGCGCAGGCCGTGCGCCGCGGCGAGCGCCGCGAGCTGGGCGAAATAGGGCCGCGATGCCTCCGGATCGGGGCTGAAGGGCGGCATCGTCATCAGCCCCGCGACCGCCACCGGGCAGCGCTCGAGGAAAGCCGGCAGCTCTTTCGGGTCGGCCCCGCTCTTCCCCTCCTCGCCGGAGACGTTGACCTCGACCAGCACCTCGGTGTCCGGCCGGGCGTGCTTGCCGAGCTGGACGAGCACCGAGTCGGTCGCAACCGAGTGGATCAGGCGGCAGAGGGGCAGCACCTGCTTGACCTTGCGGCTCTGCAGGTTGCCGATGAAGTCCCAGGCGAAGGCGTCGCCCCAGCGCTCGCGCTTGGCGGCGAGATCCTGCTGGCGGTTCTCGCCGACCAGCTTCACGCCCGCCTCGGCGAGCTTGCCCATCTCCTCGAGCGGCACGTACTTGGTGGCGACCAGGACCTCGGCGCCGCCTGCGGCCGCCTCGACCTCCTCCAGCCTCGCCGCGACCCTGGCGGCGTCGATTCCGTGGATCAGCTCGGCCATCTACCGCGCCTCGACCCAGCCGACTCCGCCCTGCCTGCCGGTGCGGCCGCCGTCGCGGCGGTGCGAGAAGAACAGCTCGGCCTCGCACGAGGTGCAGAGGCCGGCGGATTCGATCCGCTCGACCCCCGCCCGCGCCAGCTGCCGTCGTGCCACCTCGACCAGGTCGAGCATCCGGCCCCTTGCCACGCCCGCGCCTAGCCCGCCGAAGCTCTCCAGGACCTCCTCGCCCACCTCGTAGCAGCAGGGACCGATCCCCGGCCCGATCGCGGCCGAGGTCGCCTCCACGGCTTCGGCCCCCGCCGCGAGGATCCCGCCGACGAGCCCGCGCCAGCCGGCGTGCAGCATCGCCATCCCCTTCGGCCCGGCGACGGCGACCGGCAGGCACTCGGCCGTAAATACCAGCGCCCCCAGGCCGGGCTCGCGCACGACATGCCCATCCGCTTCGGGCGGGCCTTTCGCCTGTTCCTTTTCCTTGCTGGACAACGGAAAGGAACAGGCGAGTGACCCGGCGTGCTCGAGCAGGCGGGTCCCGTGGACCTGGCGGGCGAAGGCGACCCGCTCGGGCTCGAAGCCGAGGGCGGCGGCGAGGCGACGGCGGTTCTCGGTCACCGCGGTGCTCTCGTCGTCGGTGAGCAGCCCCAGGTTGAGGCTGTCGAACGGCGCCTCGCTCACGCCGCCGAGGCGGGTCGAGAAGGCCGCGGCGGCGCCGTCGAGTCTCGCCTGCAGCCACCTGATGCCGTTGCTCTCGCGCCACTCCATGCCGGAAACAAAGCAGAAAGGCGGGGCTCAGCCTCCGCGCGCCGCCTCCAGGGCCGCGGCGAGCTCCTGCTCGCGCCCCGAGACCTGGCCTTCCAGGCGCCTGCTCTTCGCCGCCCTCAGGCCGCGGCCGACGGCCGGCCCCTGCGGAATCCCCGCTGCGATCAGGTCGGTGCCGTCGATCTCCAGCTCGACCTTGCTCCAGGAGGTCAGGTACCGGTCCAGCCAGTTGGCGCCCAGCGCCCGAGCGAGGATCAGCTCGACCGGGTCGCGGCGCTCGGCCACCTCGACCCCCTCTCCCGGCTTCGGCGCCGGCATCGAGGCGAGGACCCGCTCGGCGCCCTCGGGCCCCAGCGCCGCCGCGATCAGAGCCTGCTCGCGCGGCACCAGCTCTCCCCAGTGCGGCTGCTTCAGCAGCTCCTCGACCGACCTCATCAGCTCGACCCCGCCCTCACGGAGGTCGATCAGGCCCCAACCGGCGAGCAGCCCCAGGCCGACCCGTCCGGTCGGTTCCGCCGCGAGCCGCTCGAGCTCGGCCTGGCGGCGGTCGGCGGAGACGGTCGAGAGGTCCGCCCGGCGGAGCAGCTCGAACGTCTCGGGCTCGGGCGAGAAGCCGAAGCGGGATCCGTAGCGGGCGGCGCGAATCGCCCGCGTCGGATCGTCGACGAACGAGCGCGGGTGCAGGACCCGCAGCTGCCCCAGGTCGAGGTCCTTCCGCCCACCGTGGGGGTCGATCAGCCGCGGCTCGCCCGCCAGCGGGATCGCCATCGCGTTGATCGTGAAGTCGCGGCGGGCGAGGTCGGCCTCGACGTCCGCGGCGGGGGCGACCACCGGCAGCGCCCCCGGCTCGGGATAGCTCTCGGTGCGGGCCGTGGCGATGTCGACCTCGTGACCCTCGACCTCGACCGCGACGGTGCCGAAGCGCTCGTGCTCCCGCTCGGCGCCGCCCAGCCGCCGGGCCAGCGCGCCGGCCTCGCCCTCGACGACCAGGTCGACGTCGGCCCGCGGGCGGCCGAGGAGGAGGTCGCGGACGGCGCCTCCGACCAGGTAGACGGGCTCCCGCGCCTCCCTGCGCACGGCCTCGAGCTCGGGGTGGGCGTGCCGCAGCGCTGCGCCGAGGTCTTCGACGGACATAGGCGACCTACGATGACCGGTCCCGCGGATGCCCGCGGGCTCAGGCTCTTAGAGGCGGACGGCGATCCCGTCGGCCGCCATCCGCTCCTTTGCCTCGCGGACGCGGTAGTGGCCGTAGTGGAAGATCGAGGCGCAGAGGACCGCGTCGGCGCCGCCGACCGCGATCGCCTCGCTGAGGTGAGAGAGCTCGCCGGCGCCGCCAGAGGCGATCACCGGCACGCTGACCGCCTCGGCCACGGCGCGGGTCAGCTCGAGGTCGTAGCCGTCGTTGGTCCCGTCGCGGTCCATGCTGGTCAGCAGCACCTCCCCCGCCCCGCGCTCGACCGCCTCCTCGGCCCAGCCGACCGCATCGCGCCCCTCGACCCGCACCCGGCCGCCGTTGACGTAGACGCCCCAGCCGCCCTCGTCGCGCTTGGCGTCGATCGCGATCACCACGCACTGGGCGCCGAAGTGGTCGGCCAGCTCACCCAGCAGATCCGGCCGCGCCAGCGCCGCCGAGTTGACCGAGACCTTGTCGGCCCCCGCGTCCAGCACCGCCTGGGCGTCCTCCACCGAGCGGATCCCGCCGCCGATCGTGAACGGGATGAAGACGTTGTCGGCGGTCCGCCGCGCCAACTCAACAATCGTCTCCCGCTGCTCATGAGAAGCGGTGATATCCAGGAAGACCAGCTCGTCGGCCCCCTCCGCGTCATACCGCTCCGCCAACTCCACCGGATCGCCGGCATCGCGCAACCCCACGAAGTTGGTCCCCTTCACCACTCTCCCCGCATTCACGTCCAGACACGGGATCACTCGCTTTAGAACTGCCATCTGCGGAAGCGTAGAGGTAGGGAGGAACTGGGCACCCTCCCCCAAAGACCGTCGCGCAGCTGGTCGGACTTATGGGCGCCACCGTGACTTCTCGAGCCTTTGTGGGAGGGTGCCCAGTCCCTCCTGCCACCCGCATTAAATGACGCTCGCACCTGAACCGTCCAGCAGTTCCTTAAAGGCGAAAATCCCAGGGAGAGAGGGGAATACCCGACCCCTCCCTACCGCAACGCTTACGTCCCTAAAGCTTTGAGCCCATCAGCCACGCTGAACTTCCGCTCATACAGAGCGCGACCGACGATGGCGCCTTCGATGTTCGGAGCGCTCTTTTCGGCCAGCTCTTCGAGATGAGCCAGCTCGCCGACTCCACCGGAGGCGATGACTTGGGCTGACGTGGCGGCGGAGATCTCGTTCAGATGGTCGATCGCCGGACCCTCCATGGTGCCGTCGACCTCGATGGCGGTGCAGAGAAAGCGCGATACGCCGCGCTCGGTCAAATCCGCGACCGCTTCCGGTGCCTCGACGTCGCTGGTCTCCGTCCAGCCGGAGAGCGAGACCTTGCGGCCGCGGGTGTCGACCGAGACGACCACGGCCTCGCCGTGCGCGGTGAGCACCGCTTCGAGGAACCGGGGATCGCGCAGGGCGGCGGTTCCGATCACGACCCGCGCCGCGCCCGCCTCCAGCACGGCCGAGACGGAGTCCGCGTCGCGGAGGCCACCCCCGACCTGGATCGGGCACTCGACCGCGGCGGCGATCCGGCGGATCGCGTCGAGGTTGCGGGGCTCGCCTGCCTTGGCACCGTCGAGGTCGACGACGTGGAGGAACTCGGCTCCTTCCCCCGCCCAACGTGTTGCCGCATCCACTGGATCGGCGTCGTAGACCGTCTCGTGGGCGTAGTCGCCCTGCATCAGGCGGACCGCCTGACCGCCGCGAATATCGATCGCCGGATAGAGGATCACGCCGGAACGGAGGCGCAGATCCCGGCGAAGTTGGAGAGCAGCCGCAGCCCCGCCGAGCTCGACTTCTCCGGGTGGAACTGGACGCCGTAGACGTTGTCGCGCTGGGCGGCGCAGGCGAAGCGGCTGCCGTACTCGGCGCTGCCGAGCAGGTCCTCCCGAGCGGGCCGCGGCGCGAAGGAGTGGACGAAGTAGAACGGCGTCTCGGAGGGGATCCCCTCGGCGAGGCGGGACTCGCGCTCCCAGCGCACCGGCGACCAGCCGATGTGGGGCACCTTCAGGCCGTCGGCTTCGAGCTCCCCCACCGGCCCCTCGAGCAGGCCGAGGCCGTCGGCGCCGCCGAGCTCGGCGGTCGCGTCGAAGAGCAGCTGCAGGCCGAGGCAGATTCCGAGGATCGGGACGCCGGCATCGCGCCGCTCGGCGATCAGCTCGTCGAGGCCGAGCTCGCCGATCCGCTCCATCGCCCGCGGCATCGCGCCGACGCCGGGCAGGATCACGCCGTCGGCGGCGCGGACCACCTCCGGGTCGTGGCTGATCGTCGCCGTCACCCCGACGTGCTCGAGCGCCTTCTCCGCCGAGCGCAGGTTGCCCATCCCGTAGTCGAGGATCGCGATCCGGGCGGCGCTCATTCGCTCAGCGTCCCCTTGGTCGAGGGCACGCCGCTCTCCTCGGGGTCGATCGAGACGGCGACCCGCAGGGCGCGGGCGAAGGCCTTGAAGGAGGCCTCGATCATGTGGTGGGCATTGGTCCCGGAGCGGACCCAGATATGCAGGGTCAGCTTGGCGCTGTTGGCCACGGCGCGGAAGAACTCCTCGGCGAGCTCGCTGTCGAAGCCGGCGATCGAGACGACCGGCAGATCGGCGGCGAAGTCGCAGTAGGGGCGGCCGGAGATGTCGATCGCGCACTCGGCCAGGGACTCGTCCATCGGCACCAGGGCCGAGCCGTAGCGGCGGATCCCGGCGCGGTCGCCGAGCGCCTCGTCGAGCGCCTGCCCGAAGACGATGCCGACGTCCTCGACCGTGTGGTGGGCGCCGGTCTCGAGGTCCCCGTTGGCCTCGACCTCCAGCCCAAGGCGGCCGTGGCGGGCCAGCAGGTCGAGCATGTGGTCGAGGAAGCCGACGCCGGTCTCGGCGCTCGCCTCGCCCCCGTCCAGGTCGAGGGAGAGCCGGATCCGGGTCTCGGCGGTGCTGCGCTCCTTGCTCGCGGTTCTGCTCATCGCCTAATCATCGCTGACTCGCCGTGGACGGGGAAGCCCTCGGCGCGGGCCAGGGCGTTCACGTGCGGCGCCAGCTCCGCCGCGGCGCCGTCGATCTCGACGCTGGCGATCCGCCGGCGGAAGGCGCCGGGGCCGAGCGGGCCGGCGTAACGGCCGGCGCCGCCGGTGGGCAGGACGTGGTTGGAGCCCGCCAGGTAATCGCCGAAGGCGGTGGCGCCGTGGCGGCCGACGAAGACGCAGCCGGCGGTGACGACGCGGTCGGCGAGCAGGGCGGCGTCGGTCTCGAGCAGCTCGAGGTGCTCGGGGGCGTAGGCGTTGGCGAGCTCGATCGCCGCCTCGGCGTCGGCGACCCGCACCAGCGCCAGCGGCGCCTCGGCGACGCTCGGGCGCGAGGCGGCGGCCGCTTCGGCCGCTTCGGCGATCGCCTCCAGCACGCGCTCCTCGACGGCAACCGCGACGAGCGGGCTTTCCGGCCCGTGCTCGGCCTGGGCGCAGAGGTCGAGCGCCGCCCACTCCGGGTCGGTGTCGTGGCCCGCGACCAGCATCAGCTCCGAGGGTCCGGCCAGCGAGTCGATCCCGACGGTCCCGTAGACGGCGCGCTTCGCCTCGCGAACCCAGGCGTTGCCCGGCCCGACGACCACGTCGACGGGATCGACCGTCTCGGTCCCGTGGGCCAGGGCGAAGATCGCCTGGGCGCCGCCCATCGCGTAGAGCTCCTCGACTTCGCAGAGCGCCGCGGCGGCCAGCACCAGCGGGTGCATGCGGCCGTCGGGGCCCGGCGGCGAGGCGAGGGCGACCCGGCCGGCGCCGGCGACCCGGGCCGGGATCGCGCACATCAGGACCGAGGACGGATACGCGGCGCGCCCGCCCGGGGCGTAGATCCCGGCCGCCCCGACCGGCACCTCGCGCAGCTTGACGCTCTGCCCGGCGGCGAGCTCGACCGTGCGCTCCTCGCCGAGCTGGGCCTCGGCGACGCGGCGGATGTTGGCGACGGCGGCTTCCATCGCGTCGCGCAGCTCGGGCTCCAGGACCGCCAGCGCGTCGACGGCGTCTCCGGGCGAAACCCGCAGGGATTCGAGCGAAGCGCCGGGGGCGTCGAAGCGGCCGGTCAGCCGCAGCACGGCGGCATCGCCCTCGGCGCGGACCTCGCGCTCGATCTGCTCGACGTCGACGTCCGGAGCCGCCTCGGTCGCCCAGGCGCGCAGCGCGGCGGCGGTCGCCTCGGCTCCCTCCCACTCGAAAGTGCGCGCCCTCATCGGCTGGCCTCGCGCAGCCTCGCGGTCAGATCGTCGATCTCCCCCGCCCGCAGTTTGTGCGAGACGCGGTTGGCGACGAAGCGGGCGGTGCACTCGACGATCTCCTCGCGCACCTCCAAGTCGTTCTCTTCCAGCGTGCGGCCGGTGGCGACGAGGTCGACGATCCCGTCGCCGAGCCCGACCAGCGGCGCCAGCTCGACCGAGCCCTTGACTTCGACCATTTCGACCTGGCGACCGGTCGACTCGAAGTAGCGCTCGGCGATCCGCGGGTACTTGGTCGCGATCCGCAGCATCCCCAGCCGCCGCTGCGCTTCCGCCAGGCGGTCGTCGCCGGTCTGCGCGGCGAGAACCATGCGACAGCGCCCGAAGCCGAGGTCGAGCAGCTCGTAGACGACCCGGTCGGACTGCTCGAGCAGCACGTCCTTGCCGGTGATGCCGACGTCGGCGGCGCCGCTCTCGACGTAGGTGGGGACGTCGGAGGGACGCATCGTCACCAGGACCACCCCCGAGGCCTCGAAGATCAGCGAGCGCGAATCGCCGCGCAGCTCGGTGGTGTCGATGCCGGCGGCGTCGAGCACGTCGAGCGTTTCGGTGAACAGGGCGCCGCGCGGCACGGCGATCTTCAGCGGGCCCTCAGCCACGGCGTGCCTCCTCGAGCTGGGCGGTGTGGACGCGATCTAGGTAGAGGCCGAAGCCGGCGGCGGAGAGGTCGAGGCCGAACTGCTTCATCAGACCGTCGTAGCGGCCGCCGCCGCCGAGCACGTATCCCAGCGCCGGGTCGTAGACCTCGAGGATCGGGCCGTTGTAGTAGCCGAGGTCGCGCAGCAGGCCGAGGTCGATCCGGACCCGGTCGGCGGCGCCGCGGCGCTGCAGCTCGTCGTAGAGGCTGCGCAGCTGCGTCGTCGCCCGCTCGACGGCGGTGCCGCCGAGGCCGTGCGCCTGCTCCAGCACCTCGCTGCCGCCGCGCAGCTGGGTCAGCTGGACGCAGGTCTGCGCCTGCTCGGCCCCGATGCCGGCGTCGAGCAGGTTTTGCTCGAGCGCCACCAGATCGTGTGTCGCGAGGCTGGCGAGGACGGCGTCGCGCGCCTCGCCCTCCACCCCGAGCTCCTCCAGCAGCTGCCGGTAGAGATCCGCGTCGCCGAGGCCGATCACGGCGCTGCCGAGGCCGGCGGCGTCAAGCGCCGCCTCCAAGACCTCGATCACCTCGACCGGCCCCTCCTCCGGCGAGGCCCCGATCAGCTCGACCCCCGCCTGGACGAACTCGCGCCTCTGACCGCGCTGCGGGCGGACGGCCCGGTAGCCGCTGGCGAGGTAGCTGAAGCGCAGTGGCGGCTCGGCCGAGGCGAAGCGGGTCGCGACCAGGCGGGCGATCGGCACCGTCATGTCCGAGCGCAGGGTCAGCAGCTCGCCGCTCTCGTCGAAGAACCGGTAGGAGCTGCGGGCCGGGCCGTCGGCCCTGGCCATCACCTCGTCGTACTCGAGCGCCGGCGTCGCCACCTCGCCGTAGCCGCGGGCTTCGAAGACCTCGATCAGCGCGGCCTTCAGCCTGCGCAGCTCGCGCATCTCGTCGGGCAACACATCTCGCGTTCCTGGCGGAATCGGGTGGATCATCGGCCTGACCTTACGAGAGCGGTGCGGAATCCCCTGCTCGGCGGAGCCCTAAGCAGGGACCTCTGCAGAGACGCGTTCGATCTGGGCGCCGAGCCCGCGCAGGCGCTCGTCGATCTGCTCGTAGCCGCGGTCGATCTGCCGGATGTTGCCGATCTCCGAGGTTCCCTCCGCCGCGCAGGCGGCGATGAGCATCGCCATCCCGGCGCGGATGTCGGGGCTCTCGACGCGCTCGCCATGAAGCCGGCTCGGACCGCTGACGATCGCCCTGTGGGGATCGCAAAGCGTGATCCGAGCGCCCATCGCGACCAGCTTGTCGACGAAGAACAGACGGTTCTCGAACATCTTCTCGAAGATCAGGACCTCGCCCTCGGCCTGGGTGGCGAGGGCGAGGGCGATCGAGGTCAGGTCGGCTGGGAACGCCGGCCAGGGCCCGTCCTCGATCTTCGGGATCGCGTCGCCGAGGTCGGATTCGACCTGCAGCTGCTGCCCCGAGGGGACGAGCATGTCGGCGCCGTCGATCTCCGAGCGCAGCCCGAGGCGCCTGAATTGCCGCCGGATGTTCGTCAGGTCGCCGGGCTCGACGTCGCGGATCCGCAGCTCGCCGCCGGTCGCGGCGGCGAGGGCCATGAAGCTGCCGACCTCGATGTGGTCGGCGGAGATCGTGTGCTCGGCGCCGCCGAGGCTCTCGGCGCCGTTGACCGTCATCACGTTGGAGCCGACTCCGTCGACCCGCGCGCCCATCTTCGTCAGCAGCCGCGCCAGGTCCTGGACGTGCGGCTCGGAGGCGGCGTTGGAGATCTCGGTCGGGCCCGGGCAGAGCGCGGCGGCCATCAGCGCGTTCTCGGTCCCCATCACCGAGGGCTCGTCCATGAAGATCTCGCAGGCCTTCAGCCCGCCGGGGGCCGAGAGCTCGATCCAGCGGCTGCCGTCGACCCGGGCGCCGAGGTCCTTGAAGGCGTCGAGGTGGGCGTCGAGGCGGCGGCGGCCGATAAAGTCGCCGCCGGGCGGCGGCATCCTCGCCTCGCCGAAGCGAGCGAGCAGCGGGCCGGCGAGCAGGAACGAGGCCCGGATCCGGCCGGAGAGCTCCTCGTCGACGTCGCCGCCGGCGACGTCGCCGGCGCAGAGCCGGACGCTGTTGTCGGCCACCCAGGCGACCTCGACCCCGAGGTGCTCGAGCAGCGCGATCTGCGCTTCGGTGTCGCGGATCCGCGGCACGCGGTGGAGCACCACCTCCTCCTCGGTGAGCAGGCAGGCGGCGAGGATCGGCAGAGCCGCGTTCTTGTTGCCGGCGACGGTGAGCTCCCCGGAGAGGGGAACGCCGCCCTGGATGACGAACTTCTCCATCGTTCCGGCTAGGGTAACGACCGTCATGGGGAGGCGGCTGAAGATAGGCATCGGCGTGCTCGCCGCACTGCTCGGGCTGCTCGTCGTCAACATGCTCGTCGTCGACGGCAAGACCGAGGGCGCCGAGGTGACCGAACCGGGCGGGCGGATCTTCAAACTGGCCGACGGGGACCTGCAGGTGGCCGAACACGGCCCCCGGAGCGGGTCGCCGATCGTCCTCGTCCACTGCTTCAGCTGCGCGATGAACTGGTGGGACGGCATGGTGCGGATCCTCGAACGCGACCACCGGGTCATCGCCCTCGACCTGCTCGGCCACGGCGGCTCCGAAAAGCCGGGCTCTGGCTACAACCCGCCCAACCAGGCGAAGGTCGTCGCCGAGGCGCTGGAACGGCTGGACGTCGAGGACGCGACCGTGGTCGGCCACTCCCTGGGCGGCGCGGTGACGGTGGCGCTCTCCGAACAGGACCCCCAGCTGGTCGGCCGCGCGGTGATCGTCGACATGCCGCCCGACGGCTCCTACGGCGACCTCGGCTTCATCGCCGGCCTCGCCTTCCAGCCGCTGATCGGCGAGTTCCTCTGGCAGGTCAAGCCGGATTTCTCCGTCCGCCAGGGCCTCGAGGTCGCCTTCACGCCCGGCTACGACGTTCCCGACAGCTTCGTCGAGGACGTCAAGCGGATGACCTATACCTCCTACGACGATTCCCCCGGCGGCGTGGACGACTACTTCGGCGAAGAGCCCCTCGACCAGCGGATGGCCACCACCGGCAAGCCGCTGATGGTCCTGATGGGCGCCGAGGAGCAGGTCGTCGACGACCCCCAGCGCGCGCTCGACCAGTACAAGCGCTCCGTCCCGAGCGCCGAGACCCACCTGGTCACCGGCGCCGGCCATTCGCCCAACGTCGAGCGCCCGGCGCTGGTGGCCAAGCTCGTCGACCGCTTCGCCGAATGAGCCCCGATTTGGCTTCACAAAGCCATTTCCACGCCCCACCTGCAATCCGAATTGCAAAAACCGGGTAGCGTCCGGGGCCCCACCTACAGTACGAACCCATGTTCGATTCGAAGACCAAGATCACCCACCGGCTGACCGACGCCGCCGACCTCCTGATCGACTTCGCAACCCTTGGCGAGTACGGGCTGGAGCCCGTTGGGAGCACTCGCCAAGGTTGCGCAGACCTTCCGTCTGCCCCCGGTCGCACCGCACCGACCACCCGAGCCGCCACCCGCGGTTCGCACTGCAACCTCCTAGAGGAATCAGGGTTATTCCGCGGTCCGCGCCAGGGATTGCCGCGGAAGCGAGGGGCTCGAGTCGCAAGCGATACGGTCTCGGCGATCGGCGCCGCGTAGCAGCGCTACGCAAGCCGATCGACGAGGGCGTAGCGCGCCGCGAATCGGGCGCCGCAGCCCGCGCCAATCCCTGGCGCGGACCGCAATAAAGGACCGGCGGCGACCTACTCTCCCAGGGGGTTGCCCCCCAAGTACCATCGGCGCAGAGTGGCTTAACTGCTCTGTTCGGAATGGGAAGAGGTGTTTCCCACTCGCTATGCGCCACCGGAATTTTGCGAGACGCAACGCCCGGTGGAGCTTGAAAACCGCACAAGACCAGGGTAATAAATATCCGTCAAGCCCTCGACCCATTAGTACCGGTCGGCTACGCACATTGCTGCGCTTCCACCGCCGGCCTATCAACCTGGTGGTCTACCAGGGGTCTTACTCCCTCTAGGGGATGGGAGAGCTCATCTCGAGGACGGCTTCCCGCTTAGATGCTTTCAGCGGTTATCCGTTCCGTGCGTAGCTAATCTGCGATGCCCTTGGCAGGACAACAGATACACCAGAGGCACGTTCATCCCGGTCCTCTCGTACTAGGGATGACTCCTCTCAACTCTCCAACGCCCACAGCAGATAGGGACCGAACTGTCTCACGACGTTCTGAACCCAGCTCGCGTACCGCTTTAATGGGCGAACAGCCCAACCCTTGGGACCTACTCCAGCCCCAGGATGCGACGAGCCGACATCGAGGTGCCAAACCGGTTCGTCGATGTGGACTCTTGGAACCGATAAGCCTGTTATCCCCGGAGTACCTTTTATCCGTTGAGCGACGGCGCTTCCACTTGCAACCGCCGGATCACTAAGCCCAACTTTCGTTCCTGCTCGACCCGTCGGTCTCGCAGTCAAGCTCCCTTGTTGCCTTTACACTCTACGCACGATTTCCAACCGTGCTGAGGGAACCTTTGGGCGCCTCCGTTACTCTTTAGGAGGCGACCGCCCCAGTCAAACTGCCCACCTGACACTGTTCACCGCCCGGATCACGGCGCGGTGTTAGAAGCTCAGAGCACCAAGGGTGGTATCTCAAGGGTGACTCCCCAGCGGCCAAAGCCACTGGTTCACAGTCTCCCACCTATCCTGAGCGAGATACCCCAAACTCCAATATCAAGTTGCAGTAAAGGTTCACGGGGTCTTTCCGTCTAGCTGCGGGTACTCGGCATCTTCACCGAGACTTTAATTTCACCGAGCCTCTCGTTGAGACAGCGTCCAACTCGTTACGCCATTCGTGCAGGTCGGAACTTACCCGACAAGGAATTTCGCTACCTTAGGACCGTTATAGTTACGGCCGCCGTTTACCGGGGCTTAGTTTCATTGCTTCGCGCAAGCGCTAACAAGTCCACGTAACCTTCCGGCACCGGGCAGGCGTCAGACCCTATACGTCGTCTTACGACTTAGCAGAGCCCTGTGTTTTTGGTAAACAGTCGGTTGGACCAATTCACTGCGGCCCCCTCGGGCTCCCTCCGTACGGTGTTCACCCTACCGGGGCGTCCCTTCTCCCGAAGTTACGGGACGATTTTGCCGAGTTCCTTAACGAGAGTTAGCTCGCTCACCTCAGTATGTTCTACTTGTCCACCTGTGTCGGTTATCGGTACGGGCACGCGAATCCTGCCTAGAGGCTTTTCTCGGAGGCATAGGATCGGGGACTCGCCGGCGGTAAGCCAGCTGGCATCGCACCTCGCGTCAAAACGCCGCTGCGGATTTTCCTACAGCGACTGGCTACGTGCTTGCCCCAGGACGACCATCGCCTGGGATCCCTTACCTTTCCCCGTCCCCCCATCGGTCATAACGGAGACAACGTGGTACAGGAATATCAACCTGTTGGCCATCGGCTACGCCTTTCGGCCTCGCCTTAGGTCCCGACTAACCCTGAGCAGACGAACTTTACTCAGGAAACCTTGGACAATCGGTGGTGGGGAGTCTCACCCCACTTTCGTTACTCATGCCGGCATTCTCACTTCCAGCCACTCCACGGGGCCTTACGACACCGCTTCACGCAACTGGAACGCTCTCCTACCGCGTATAGAGCCCGCAGGCCTATACACCCATAGCTTCGGAGGCTAGCTTGAGCCCCGTTGAATTATCCGCGCCCGAACACTTGACCAGTGAGCTGTTACGCACTCTTTCAAGGATGGCTGCTTCTAAGCCAACCTCTTGGTTGTCTCTGCATTCGGACATCGTTTGCCACTTAGCTAGCACTTGGGGTCCTTAGCTGATGGTCTGGGTTGTTTCCCTCTCGCGTACGAAGTTTATCCCCCGCACACTGACTCCCGAGTTAAATGTAATGGTCTTCGGAGTTTGCCTGAAGTCGGTAACCTGGTAGGGCCCCTAATCCAAACAGTGCTCTACGGCCACAACACAATTACTCGAGGCTATACCTAAATATATTTCGGAGAGAACCAGATATCTCTGAGCTTGATTAGCCTTTCACTCCGATCCACAGGTCATCCGCCCAGTTTTCAACCTAGGTCGGTTCGGCCCTCCACGAGGTCTTACCCCCGCTTCAGCCTGCCCATGGATAGCTCGCTCAGTTTCGGGTCTACCGCCAGTGACTGTGTCGCCCTATTCAGACTCGCTTTCGCTACGGCTCCGCTCATCGCTTAACCTTGCCACTGACGAGTAACTCGCCGGCTCGTGATGCAAAAAGCACGCCGTCACACCCGAAGGTGCTCCGACCACTTGTAAGTCTACGGTTTCAGGTACTATTTCACACCCCTTCAGGGGTACTTTTCACCTTTCCCTCACGGTACTAGTTCACTATCGGTCACCAAGTAGTACTTAGCCTTGGAGGGTGGTCCCCCCAGATTCAGACCACGTTTCACGGGTGTGGTCTTACTCAGGAACATCAATCGACAGATCAGTGCGCTTTCGCCTACGGGACGATTGCCCTCTGTGGTGCGAGGTTCCACTCGCTTCGGCTAACACCTGATTTTGTAACTGCCGCCAGACCGGCACGGCCTGGACATGACGTCCTACAACCCCGGATGAGCAACGCGTGCCGCTTACACTCATCCAGTTTGGGCTGATCCCCTTTCGCTCGCCACTACTAAGGGAGTCTCGGTTGATTTCTTTTCCTCGGGCTACTTAGATGTTTCAGTTCGCCCGGTTTCCCTCCGGCAGCTATGTATTCACCACCGGATGACGCCGCATTACCGGCGCCGGGTTTTCCCATTCGGAGATCCGCGGGTCAAAGGCTGTTCAGCGCCTAACCGCGGCTTATCGCAGCCGTCCACGTCCTTCTTCGACTCTTGGTGCCAAGGCATCCACCGTAAACTCTTACTATCTTGACGGTGAGCGATTCACTCACAAAGTGTGTGAATCGTAATTAAATTACCCTCAGAACCCACGTCGCGCGGGTTCTGATTTGGCCTTGTGCAGTTTTCAAGGTCCACCGAGGCGCACCTCCGGGGTCTCCGGAGGAGGTCTCTCAAAACTGAGCAGCGTTTACCCACCAACCGAAGTTGATGGGCAGCCCGGTCGACGTTCTAGAGAAATCTCCCTAGAAAGGAGGTGATCCAGCCGCAGCTTCCGCTACGGCTACCTTGTTACGACTTCACCCCAATCACGGGCCCCACCTTCGACGGCTCCCTCCTTGCGGTTAGGCCACCGGCTTCGGGTGTTGCTCGCTTTCGTGGTGTGACGGGCGGTGTGTACAAGGCCCGGGAACGTATTCACCGCGGCATTGCTGATCCGCGATTACTAGCAACTCCACCTTCATGGAGGCGAGTTTCAGCCTCCAATCCGAACCGAGGCGCACTTTATGGGATTTGCTCCACCTCGCGGTATTGCTGCCCTTTGTATGCGCCAATGTAGCACGTGTGTAGCCCTGGACATAAGGGGCATGATGACTTGACGTCATCCCCACCTTCCTCCGGTTTGTCACCGGCAGTCTCCTATGAGTCCCCAACTAAATGATGGCAACATAGGACGGGGGTTGCGCTCGTTGCGGGACTTAACCCAACATCTCACGACACGAGCTGACGACAGCCATGCACCACCTGTGATGGTGTCCCGAAGGAAAACCGTGTTTCCACGGCGGTCACCAACATGTCAAGCCCAGGTAAGGTTCTTCGCGTTGCGTCGAATTAAACCACATGCTCCGCTGCTTGTGCGGGCCCCCGTCAATTCCTTTGAGTTTTAGCCTTGCGGCCGTACTCCCCAGGCGGGGTACTTAGTGCGTTAGCGACGGCACGGGAGGAGTCGACACCTCCCACACCTAGTACCCATCGTTTACGGCGTGGACTACCAGGGTATCTAATCCTGTTCGCTCCCCACGCTTTCGCGCCTCAGTGTCAGTAACGTCCCAGCGAGCTGCCTTCGCTATTGGTGTTCCTCCTGATATCTGCGCATTCCACCGCTACACCAGGAATTCCACTCGCCTCTTCCGTACTCTAGCCTCACAGTATCCACCGGCTTTCAAAGGTTGAGCCTTTGACTTTCACAGCGGACTTATGAGGCCACCTACGCGCGCTTTACGCCCAATGATTCCGGACAACGCTTGCTCCCTACGTATTACCGCGGCTGCTGGCACGTAGTTAGCCGGAGCTTCTTGTGGAGGTACCGTCAATCCGCACGGCTATTCACCGGCGAACCTTCGTCCCTCCTGAAAGGGGTTTACAACCCGAAGGCCGTCTTCCCCCACGCGGCGTTGCTGCGTCACGCTTTCGCGCATTGCGCAAGATTCCCCACTGCTGCCTCCCGTAGGAGTCTGGGCCGTGTCTCAGTCCCAGTGTGGCTGATCGTCCTCTCAGACCAGCTACCCATCGTTGCCTTGGTAGGCCGTTACCCCACCAACAAGCTAATGGGCCGCGAGCCCCTCCCAATGCGGAGGCCGAAGCTTCCTTTAGCGAACCGGCTTACGCCAGTGCGCCACATCCGGTATTAGCCCGAGTTTCCTCGGGTTGTCCCGGTCATCGGGGCAGGTTACTCACGTGTTACTCACCCGTTCGCGGCTTTGCCCCAGGGCAAGCCCTGGTTCGTCGCACCACTTGCATGTGTTAAGCACGCCGCCAGCGTTCGTCCTGAGCCAGGATCAAACTCTCCGTGAAATGTACTTCTACAGAGAGCCTGTCATATCTCAGTGGCCGTCGAGTACACAAATACGACGACCGACATGACGAGGTAAATCAAGACCATCCGGCACGCTGGCGCACCGAATGGGTCGGGCTGAACATTCCGCAGACCGAAGTCCGCGGAGTGCACGCTGCTCAGTTTTCAAAGACCGCTGCGCTCTCTACGGCGTGATTCGCCGCTCTCGACGCTCGGGGCTGCCTAGGGCAACCCCAGAAGGACGAAGGAGTATAGCGCCTGAGCAGGGGTTTGCCTAGAGGGCGGACCTGAGGCGGCAGAAGCGCCGCTTCCCGACCTGCAGCACGCGTCCCTCGAGGCTATCCAAAGCCAGATCCAGGGGCTCCGCGGGCAGCGGCTCGCCGTCGAGCTTGACGGCGCCCTGCTGGAGCAGGCGCCGGCCCTCGCTGCTGCTGAGACCGAAGGCGCCGCGGATCAGGCCCGGCAGGTGGACCAGGCCGTTGCCGTCGGCGCGGTACTCCCCCGGGTCGATCTCCGGGATGTCGTCGGGGATCTCGTGCTGGACGTGGATGCGGTCGAAGCGCTCCTCGGCGGCCGCGCCGGCCCCCTCCCCGTGGAAGCGGTCGACGATGCGGCGTCCGAGCTCCCGCTTGGCCTGGTTCGGCGGCGCGTCGGGCCGCTCCTGGCCGAGCAGCAGCCGGTAGTACTCGGCCATCGCCTCGTCGGGGATGCTCATCAGCCGGCCGAACATCTCCTCCGGCGCGTCGGTGACGCCGACGTAGTTGCCGAGCGACTTGCTCATCTTCTGGACCCCGTCGGTGCCGACCAGGATCGGCAGGGTCATGATCGACTGCGGCTTCTGCCCGTGGGCGGTCTGGACGTCCCGCCCGAAAAGGAGGTTGAACTTCTGGTCGGTGCCGCCGAGCTCGACGTCGGCCTCGACGGCGACCGAGTCGTAGCCCTGCAGCAGCGGGTAGAGCAGCTCGAGCGCCGCGATCGGCTGCCCCGCCGCCATCCGCTTCTGAAAGTCGTCGCGCTCGAGCAGGCGGGCGACCGTCGTCTGCGCCAGCAGCCCCAGCAGCGCCTCGGGCGCCATCCGCAGCCACTCGCTGTTGCGGCGGACCTCGGTCCGCTCGCGGTCGAGGATCTTGAACGCCTGCTCCTGGTAGGTCGCCGCGTTGGCCTCGATCTCCTCCGCCGTGGGCACCGGCCTGGTGGCCGAGCGCCCGCTCGGATCGCCGACCCGGGCGGTGAAGTCGCCGATGATCAGGACCACCTGGTGGCCCGCCCGCTGGAACTCGGCGAGCTTCTCGAGGACGACCGTGTGGCCGAGGTGGATGTCGGCCGTGGTCGGGTCGATCCCGAGCTTGACCCGCAACGGACCCCCCTCCAGCTGCTCCGCGAGGCGCCCCTCGGGCAGCACGTCGACCGCGTTACGCGTCAGGTCCGGCATCGGCGCAATGCTAGACTGCCGCCTCCGCGCAACGGGCTCTGCCGTGTTGCAGCGGTTACCTCTCGATGGCCTCCTCGGAACGTAAACCGCGCCTGAAGAAGCTGCGCGTGCTCTTCGTGCTCCTCGGCCTCGGCGTCCTCTCCGTGGTCTCGATGGTCTTCGGGATGATGGCCGCGGTCTCCCAGGACCTGCCGGCGATCTACGACTTCGCCCAATACAAGGCCTCGAAGAACAGTGTCCTCGTCGACTCCAACGGCGAGGAGATCGGCACCCTGAGCAGCGACCAGAACAAGATCCTGCTCAGCTCGGGCCAGATCTCCCCCAACATCAAGAACGCGGTGGTCTCGATCGAGGACGCCCGCTTCTACGAGCACACCGGCGTCGACTTCGAGGGGATCGGCCGCGCCCTCGTCAAAGACGTGCTCAGCATGAGCGCCGCACAGGGCGCCTCGACGATCACCCAGCAGTTCGTCAAGAACGCGCTCGAAGCGCAGGGCGACCGTTCGCTGTTCGTCAAGTTCAAGGAGGCGGCGCTGGCCTACCGGCTGGAGCGCCACTGGAGCAAGGACAAGATCATCACCGAGTACCTGAACACCGTCTATTTCGGCCAGGGCGCCTACGGGATCGAGGCGGCGGCGCGCACCTACTTCGGCTACGCCCACCCCGGCTGCGGGACGGAAACCGACCCCTGCGCCTCGGTCCTCGAGCCCTGGGAGGCGGCCCTGCTGGCGGGGATCATCCAGTCGCCCTCGGCCTACGACCCGAAGGTCTTCCCCGAAAACGCGCTCGCCCGCCGCAACCTCGTGCTCGAACGGATGGCCGAACAGGGCTACATCTCCGAAGAGCAGATGCGCGAAGGCCAGGAACAGGCGCTCCCCCCCGGCGAGAGCATCGAACCGCCGCGACTCGACTCCAAGGCTCCCTACTTCACCGCCTACCTGCGCCAGCAGCTGGTCGACCGCTACGGCGCCGCGAAGGCGTTCTTCGGCGGCCTGACGGTCAAGTCCACGCTTGACCTGCGCCTCCAGGAAGCGGCCGAAGAAGCCGTCAACTCCTACCTCGGCTACTCGCCGGCGACGGCCTCGGTGGTGGTGATCGACAACCACAACGCCGGGATCAAGGCGATGGTCGGGGGCCCGGATTTCGACACCAAGCCCTTCAACCTGGCGACCCAGGGACACCGCCAGCCGGGCTCCTCGATCAAGCCCTTCACCCTGCTGACGGCGCTCGAACAGGGGATCTCGCCCTACACCGTCTACCCCTCCGAAGAGCGCTTCTTCCCGTTCGGGAAAGACGGCCAGGAAACCTTCCACGTCACCAACGACGAGGGCTCCTACCTCGGCTCCTGCGACATCGTCTGCGCGACGACCAACTCGGACAACTCGATCTACGCTGCCCTTGCGCTGGAAGGCCTGAAGGGCAAGACCGTGCGCGAAAAGACCGCCGCGATCGCCGGCACCGCCCACAAGGCGGGCTACAGCGACCCGATCTCGACCAACCCGGCGATGGTCCTGGGCGGGCTCACCCTGGGCGTCACCCCGCTCGGCTGGACCTACGCCTACACGACGATCGGCAACGACGGCGACCGCGTCAGCGGCACCCTCGCGCCCCGGCCCGGCGACAGCCCGGTCTCCTACACCCAGGTCACCAACGACGACGGCGAGACGATCAAGGGTGGCGACAACGACTCCAAGCACGACCAGGTCTTCGACCAGGAAACGGTGGAAACGGCGAAGGGAATCCTCGAAACCGTCGTCTCCAGCGGCACCGGCACCAACGCCCAGATCGGGGCCGAAGGCCAGTGGGGCAAGACGGGGACGACCGAGAACAACGGCGACGCCTGGTTCTGCGGCGGGATCGGCGACGAAGCCACCGCCTGCGTCTGGGTCGGCTATCCCGACACGACGACGCCGATGACCACCCTCTACAACGGTGGCCCGGTGATGGGCGGCACCTTCCCGGCCCTGATCTGGGCGCGGGTGATGTCCGCCTGGCAGGACATCCAGGCCGAACACGCGGCCGAAAGGGCGGCGCGCAAGGCCGCGAAGGAAGCCGGCGAGGAGTTCGAAGCGGGCGAAGCCGAAAGCTACGAAGCACCGGAAGGCGAATACGAATCGACGCCAGAACCCGAAGTCGTCGAACCGACGCCGGAAACCGAAGTCACCCCCGAAGGGGAAACTGAAGCAGGGCCTGAAGCGGCTCCCGAAGCCACGCCGGAAGCCGCCCCGGAATCCGGCGGGGGCGGCGGCGTCACCGCGGGCTGAACCGAGTTCGCGAAAACGCTCGTACTACACGCCTTTTCGCGGACTCGCGGGCTGAGGGCGCGAGACGTGAGGATTGCCGCCGGCACAGAAGCGCCAGGGGCGCTCGACGGCTTTCGTGATCCCGATTCGGGGGCCGGTGACGACCTCGGTCGGCCCTCCCTCCGGCGGGGCGATCAGGAACGGGTCGCGGCTGAGGTCGCGCTCGTTGTCGCCGAGGTCGATGCCCAGCGCCTCGGTCAGCTTGCCGGGACCGGAGCAGAGCTCGGTGTCGGGCTTGTCGCCGCCGCGGCGCTCGCGCATTTCCTCCACCCCGTGCGTCGGCTCCAGCGCCCGGATCAGCACCGCGGCGGCCTCGCCCTCGGGTTCGGCCACGGCGTTCAGGAGGCTGTGGATCCCGTAGGAGAGGTAGACGTAGGCGCGACCCGGCGGGCCGAAGAGGACGCGGGTCCGCTCGGTCAGCCCGACGTAGGCGTGGCAGGCGGGGTCGTCGGCGTCGTAGCTCTCGGTCTCGACGACGATCCCGCCCCGCCCCTCGTAGAGGAGCGTGCAGCCGACCAGTTCGCGGGCGACGTCGTGAACCGACCGGTTGAAGAAGTCAGCCGCGAGCCGCTTCACCCGCGCTCTTGCTCGACCCGCGCCTGCACCGCGGCCAGAGTCTCCCGCGCCTCCTCGATCTGGCGGGCGAGCGGTGCCGAGCCGGTGCCGCCGGCGATCCGCTTGGACTCCAGCCAGCTAGAGCGCTGCAGGACCTCGTAGTAGGAGTCGTCGAGGTGCTCGGAGCGCTGGCGCAGCTCCTCCGGGGTCAGCTCGGAGAGCGACTTGCGGTGCTCGACCGCGTCGCGGACCAGGCCGCCGACGATTCCGTGCGCCTCGCGGAAGGGGACGCCGCGGCGGACCAGCAGGTCGGCGACCTCGGTCGCGGCCAGCATCTCGTCGCCGGAGGCCTCCTCCATCCGCTCGCGGTGGAACTCGATCCCGTCGAGCATTCCCGCCGTCGCGTCGAGCAGCGCCTCGATCGTGTCGATCGCGTCGAAGAGCGGCTCCTTGTCCTCCTGCATGTCCTTGCCGTAGGTGAGCGGCAGCGCGTGCATCACCCCGAGCAGGGTCTGGTGGGAGGCGGCGACGCGCGGGCTCTTCGCCCGCAGCAGCTCGGCGGAGTCGGGGTTCACCTTCTGCGGCATGATGCTGGAGCCCGAGGAGAAGGACTCGTCGAGCTCGCAGAAGCCGAACTCCGAGGAGCTCCAGATGACGATTTCCGAGCCCAGGCGGGAGAGGTGCATCGCGCAGGTCGAGGCGGCGGCGAGGTAGTCGAGGACGAAGTCGCGGTTGGAGGAGCCGTCGATCGAGTTGTGGCTGACGTGGGCGAAGCCGAGGTCGCCGGCCACCGCCTCGCGGTCGATCTCCCAGTTGACGCCGGCCAGGGCGCCGGAGCCGAGCGGCATCACGCCGGCGCTGTCGAGGGCGAACTGGAAGCGCAGCACGTCGCGGGCGAGCATCCAGAAGTAGGCGAGCAGGTGGTGGCCGAGGTAGACCGGCTGGGCACGCTGCAGGTGCGTGTAGCCGGGCATCGTCCAGTCCTTGTGAGCCTCGGCCTGCGCCAGCAGGCGCTCCATCGCCGCGCCGCAGAGCTCGATCGCCCGCAGCGAGTGCGCCTGGACGACCATCGCCACGTCGGTCGCGACCTGGTCGTTGCGCGAGCGGCCGGTGTGGAGCTTGCCCGCCAGCGGTCCGATCTCCTCGCCGAGCAGGCGCTCGATCGCCATGTGGATGTCCTCGTCGGCGGCCTCGAACTCGAAGCCGTGCTCGGCCATCCGGGCGCGGACGCGGTCGAGGCCGGCCTCGATCTGGGCCAGCTCGTCCTCGGTCAGGACCCCGATCCCGCAGAGGCCGCGGGCGTGGGCCTTCGACTGGTCGATGTCGTACGGCGCCAGCCAGGCGTCGAAGGCGAGCGAGCGGTTGAGGCGCCAGAAGCGCGGGTCCGGCTCTTTGCGGAAGCGTCCCATGGGCGGGCGATTATGCCGCCTGCAGGGATTGGCGGAGCCCGCGCATGCGATCTGGCGAGCGCCGGACCAAGCGGGGCAAGGACGCAGGGAGGCCGAATAGCAGCGCTATTTGGCCGACTGAGGACGCAGCACCGCGCAGTGTCCGCCGCCGCCAGGCGCGTGCGGGGGTTCCGCCGAGCCCTGCCTTAGAGGCTCTGGCCGAGGGCCGCAGCCAGCTCCTGGCAGACGCGCTCCACCTGCGGCTCGCTCATCGCCGGGAAGAACGGCAGCGCCAGCGAATCGGCGGCGGCGGCTTCGGCGACCGGGAACTGGCCCTCGCGGTAGCCGAGCTGACGCAGGTGCGGGAAGAGGTGGATGCAGGGCAGGTAGGCCTTGGAGGCGACGCCGCGCTCGGCGAGGCGGGCGATGACGCCGTCGCGGTCGGCGCCCTGCGGCAGCCGCACCGTGTAGACGAACCAGCTGCGCAGCTCCGAGCCGCGCGAGGCCATCGGCGTCCGCAGCCCCTCGATCGCGTCGAGCCGCTCCGAGTACATCCCCGCCACGTCCGCCCGGCGCCCCAGCAGCGAGTCGAGCTTCTCGACCTGGGCGACGCCGAGCGCGGCGGCGAGGTCGGAGAGGCGGTAGTTGAAGCCGAGCCGGTCGTGGTCGAGCCATCCCATGTCGACCGCGCGCCCCTGGTTGCGCTCGGAGCGCAGCCGGGCGGCCTCGCCGGGGTCGCGGGGGACGATCATCCCCCCCTCCCCCGTCGTCATCTGCTTGTTGGCGTAGAAGGCGAAGGTCGCGAGGTTGCCGCGGGCGCCGACCCTGCGGCCCTCGGAGTCGACCGCGCCGAGCGCCTCGCAGGCGTCCTCGAGGATCCCGAGGCCGTGCTTGGCGGCCAGCGCCTCGAGCTCGGGCATCGCCGCCGGGTAGCCGAAGATGTGGACCGGCAGCAGGCCGACGGTGCGCTCGCCGACAGCGTCCGCGGCGGCCGCCGGGTCGAGGTCGAGCGTCTCCTCCTCGACGTCGGCGAAGATCGGCCGCGCCCGCTCGTAGAGCAGGCAGTTGGCCGAGGCGACGAAGCTGAACGGGCTGGTCACCACCTCCTCGCCCTCCCCCCAGCCCAGCATCCGCACCCCGAGGTGCAGCGCGGTGGTGCCGCTGGAGGTCATCACCGCGTCGTCGACCCCGAGCCAGGCGGCGAACTCGCGCTCGAAGCGCTCGCCCATATCGCCCAGTGAGAGCTGGCCGGACCGCAAAACCTCCAGAACCAGCTCCTCCTCGCGCGAACCCAACTCCGGCCTGGCGAGCGGAATCTGTTGGTTGTCTGTCACTGGAAGGCGTACTCCAGCGAGTCGACCAGCGCCTCCCAGGAGGCCTCGATGATGTTCTCCGAGACCCCCGTGGTGCCCCATTCGCGCTCGTCGTCGGCCGAGTCGAGGAGGACCCGGGTGACGGCGCCGGTGCCGTGGGCTTCGTCGAGGATCCGCACCTTGTAGTTCGTCAGCTCGACGTCGGCGAGGTGCGGGTAGCGGTCGGCGATCGCCCCGCGCAGGGCCTTGTCGAGCGCGTTGACCGGGCCGTTGCCCTCGGCCGCCTGGAAGTAGCGCTTGCCGTCGACCTCGACTTTGATCGTCGCCTCGGTCGTCACCTCGCCGTCGGCGTGCTTCTCGACCACCACCCGGAAGCTTTCGAGTCGGAAGAGCGGCTTGTATGTCCCGGCCTCGCGCCGCAGCAGGAGCTCGAAGGAGGCCGGTGCCGCCTCGTAGTGGTAGCCCCGGTGCTCCTGCTGCTTGAGTCGCTGCACCGCCCGCGTCGCTGCCGCGTCGTCGAGCTCGATGCCGACGCGCTCTGCCTGGCTGCGAATCGTCGCCTTGCCGGCCAGCTCGGAGGCGACGATGTCGCGCTCGTTGCCGACCGCGGCGGGGTCGAGGTGCTCGAAGGTGCTCGCGTCGGCGGCGACCCCGGCGGCGTGCATCCCCGCCTTGTGGGCGAAGGCGTTGCGGCCGACGTAGGGCCGGTCCGGGTCGGAGGCGAGGTTGCAGATCTCGTCCAGAAGGTGCGCGGTCGGCGTCAGGGCCGCCAGTTGCTCCGCCGTCACCACCGCGAAGCCCATCTTCAGCTGCAGCGCCGGCAGGATCGTCGCCAGGTTGGCGTTGCCGCAGCGCTCGCCGTAGCCGTTGATGCAGCCCTGGACGAGGCGGGCGCCGGCTTCCACCGCCGCCAGCGAGTTGGCCACCCCGCAGCCCGAGTCGTCGTGGGTGTGGATTCCGATCTCGACCGTCTCGCCGACAGCCGCGACGACGGCCGCGGTCGCCTCGGCGACGAAGCTCGGCAGGCTGCCGCCGTTGGTGTCGCAGAGGGTGACGTTCTCGGCGCCGGCGCCGGCCGCCGCCGCGACGCACTCGAGCGCGTAGGCAGTGTCTTCGCGATAGCCGTCGAAGAAGTGCTCGGCGTCGAAGATCGCCCGCTTGCCCTGCTCGCGGCAGAAGGCGATCGAGTCGGAGATCATCGCCAGGTTCTCCTCGCGGCTGACGCGGATCACCTTCTCGACGTGCAGCGGCGAGCTCTTGCCGACCAGGCAGATCGCGGGAGCGAAGGACGAGGTCAGGACCGTCAGCGCCTCGTCCTCGGCGGCGGTCCGGTCGCGGCGGCGGGTCATCCCAAAGGCGACGACCGTTGCGTTCTCCAGCTCGAACCCGGCGAGCCGCTCGAAGAACTCGGCTTCCTTCGGGTTGCTGCTCGGGAAACCGGCCTCGATGAAATCCACGCCGAGCGCGTCGAGCGCCTGGGCGACCTTGAGCTTCTCTCCCACCGAGAGCGACATGCCGCGGCCGCCCATCCCGTCGCGCAAAGTCGTGTCGTAGAGCTTCACCTGTTCCATCTGCTTACTGCCTTTCGAGTCGAAGAAGATCGGGTGGGCCGAAGCCCGCGCGCGCGGACCGTGCCGCGCCGGCCGCTCAGGCGGCGGGGGTAATTCGCCCGATCGACTCGGAGTCCGAATCGGACTCGGCAGCGGGGGCCGCGACGAAGTCGAGCCACTCCAGGTACTCCTCGGCGCGGCCGTGGAGGGCATCTTCGAACTTGTGCTGCACGTGGCGAGTGACCTCGCCCGGGTCACCCAGCGGATGGTCGTCGATCTCCCTCACCGGCACCAGCTCGGCTGCCGTCCCGGTGAGGAAGACCTCCTCGGCCAGGTAGAGCTCGGCGCGGGCGAGGTCGCGCTCGACGACCGTGTAGCCGAGGTCGCGGGCGATCTGGATCACCGACTTGCGGTTGATCCCGTCGAGGATCGAGGCGACCTGCGGCGGGGTGACTATCTGCCCGTCGCGGACGACGAAGATGTTCTCGCCCGACCCCTCACAGACGAAACCGCGTTCGTCGAGCAGGATCGCCTCGTCGTAGCCGGCGTTGGTCGACTCGTGCTTGGCGAGGATCGAGTTGAGGTACTGGCCCGAGGCCTTGGCGTGCGGGATCAGGCCCCCCGGCCCGATCCGGCGCCAGCTCGAGACCTTGGCGCGGATGCCGCCGTTCTTGCTCTCCTCGCCGAGGTAGGCCCCCCAGGGGAAGGCGGCGACGATCACGTCGACCGGGGCGTCCTCCGCGTAGAGGCCGAGGCTGCCGTAGCCGCGGTAGGCGAGTGGCCGGATGTAGGCGGACCGAAGGTCGTTGCGGCGCAGCAGCTCGTGCGTCGCCTGGCGGATCTCCTCGGCCGAGTAGGGCAGCTCCAGGTAGTAGAGCTCGGCCGATTTCTCCAGCCGGTCGAGGTGGTCGTGGTGGCGGAAGACCGCCGGCCCGCGGGCGGTCTCGTAGCAGCGGATGCCCTCGAAAACGCCGGTGCCGTAGTGCAGCCCGTGGCTCAGCACGTGGGTTTGCGCCTCCTCCCAGGGGAGGAACTCGCCGTTTCGCCAAATCAACTCGACCGGATCCATGTTGGGGAAGTATGCCCGATCAAACGCAGGGCTTCAGCGCTGCGGGCGCGAATGGTGCCCCAGAACCGAACGAGAGGAGCAGTTTCATGAGAGTCCCCCGCCCCAAGCTCAGCTACGCGAACGTGATCGCGACGATCGCGCTCTTCGTCGCCCTCGGCGGCGCCGCGGTCGCGGCCGGGTTGCCGAAGAACAGCGTCGGCACGAACCAGCTCAAGCGCGGCGCGGTCAGCGCGGCGAAAATCAAGCGCGCGGCCGTCACCGCGGGCAAGATCGCCCCCAAGGCCGTCGTCGCCGGCAAGCTCGGCGCCAACGCGGTCCTGCCGGGCAACCTCGGCAACGGGATCATCACCACCAACAAGCTCTCTGACGGCGCCGTGATCGCGGCGAAAATCAAAAACGGCGTCGTCACGACCAACAAACTGAACAACGGCGCCGTGACCACCGCCAAGCTCGGCGACGGCTCGGTCACGCTCGGCAAGCTCGCCGACACGGTCGCGCCGCTGCTGGGGACGCTGAAAAGCGGCCAGACGCTGCGGGGGGTCTTCGACCTCGGCGACACCGCGGCCGGGGCCGGCGACCTCACCCGGGGCGCGGTCAGCTTCCAGTTCCCGCTGCTCAACACGCCGACCGTCACGGTGCTCAAAAAAGGCGAGACGAGCGCCAACTGCGCCGGCCTCGGCGGCGGCACGACCCCGGCGGCGACCGGCGGCAACCTCTGCGTCTACGTGACCGAAAGCAAAAACCTCGACCCGACCACGCCGCTCGCGGCCGAGAACAACACCCGTCTCGGCTTCGGCCTCCTCGCCAAATCCGAAGCGGCCGGCGAGTACTTCGCCTACGGGCAGTGGGCGGTGACGGCGCCCTAGAGCGCCTCGAGCACCGCTGCGGTAATTGCCGCGGTCCCGACCTGGTCCTCGCCATCGGCCAGGTCGGGGGTGCGGAGGCCGCGCTCGAGCACGGCGTCGACCGCGGCCTCGATCCGCGCCGCCTCCTCGCCGCGGCCCAGGCCGTGGCGCAGCATCATCGCCGCCGAGAGGAAGGTCGCCAGCGGGTTGGCGACGCCCTGGCCGGCGATGTCGGGGGCGGAGCCGTGGACCGGCTCGAAGAGGCCGGGGGCGCCCTCGGCGCCGAGGCTGGCGGAGGGCAGCATCCCCAGCGAGCCGGTCAGCATCGCCGCCTCGTCGCTGAGGATGTCGCCGAAGAGGTTCTCGGCGAGGACGACGTCGAAGTCGGCGGGCCGGGAGACGAGCTGCATCGCGGCGTTGTCGACGAGGAGGTGTTCGAGCTCGACGTCGGCGTAGCCGGCGGCGACGTCGCCGACCACCTCGCGCCAGAGGCGCGAGGTCTCGAGCACGTTGGCCTTGTCGACCGACGTGACCTTTGGCGCGCGGCCGGAACTCTCGGCGCGGCGGCGGGCGGCGTCGAAGGCGGTGCGGGCGATCCGGTCGATCTCCTCCACCGAGTACTCGCAGGTGTCGTGGGCGACGTCGCCGTCGCGGCCGGAGTCGCCGAAGTAGATGCCGCCGGTCAGCTCGCGGACGACGAGCAGGTCGGTGCCGGCGATCCGCTCCTCGCGCAGCGGGCTGGCGCCGACCAGGGCCGGGCTGGGCCGCACCGGGCGCAGGTTGGCGTAGAGGCCCATCCCCTTGCGCAGACCGAGCAGGCCCTGCTCGGGGCGCGGCGCGCCGGGGTCGGTGGTGTCCCATTTGGGACCGCCGACGGCGCCGAGCAGGACCGCGTCGGCGTCGCGGCAGGCGTCGAGGACCTCCTCGGTGAGCGCGACGCCGTGCTCGTCGATCGAGCAGCCGCCCATCAGCCGCTCGTCGTAGGAGAACTCGCCGAGGGCGTCGAGCACCTCGCGCGCTGCGGCGACGATCTCGGGCCCGATCCCGTCGCCGGCAAGGACGACTATGCGCGGGGCATCGCTCATCGGCGCCGCACTCTACGCATCTGGCTCTTCGTCTGTTCCTTACCGTTGCAGGGCACGGATAAGGAACAGCTAAGTGGCGAGGGCCTCGATGTTGAGGCGCACGTAGTCGAGGACCAGCGGCTCGTCATGCCGGGCGAGGACGGCTTCGGCGAACGGCCGCCGCTTCTCCTCCGGCAGCTGGTCGAGGATCGGCCCGAGGGTGACCGTGGAGATGAACTCGAGCGGCCGCGAGGGCTGGACCGGCTTCGGCTGCAGCCAGCAGCGAGGCGCGTCGAAGCCGGCGGCGGCGAGGCGCGGCTCGGTCTCCTCCGGGGTGGCGAAGTTCCAGATCGCCCTGGCCTCGTCCAGGTGCTGGCCGTACTCGGGGTCGGCGGCGACCGCGACGATCGCCCGGGTGTGCTCGGCGACGTTGCCGTGGCCGCCGCACTGGGCGACGAGGCGGCCGCCCGGTTTCAGCGCGGCGCGCAGCCGGTGGAAGAGCGCGTCGTGGTCCGGGATCCAGTGGAAGGTCGCGGTCGAGAAGACGAGGTCGACGGGCTCGGCCAGCTCCAGCTCGACCAGGTCGGAGACGAGGTAGGAAGCGCGGTCGCCGAGGCGCTCCTCGGCCTTCTCGACCATCGCCGCCGAGCCGTCGACGGCGATCACGCGGCCGTCGGGCAGGCGGTCGGCGAGCTCGGCGGTGACGCGGCCCGACCCGCAGCCGGCGTCGACCGCGACCTCGTCGCCGCGCAGCTCGAGCCGCTCGAGGACCTCCATCCCCCACTCGAACTGCGGGTCGGAGACGGCGTCGTAGGTCTCGGCGTCCCACTCGCGGGCGCCGGTGTTCATCGGCTCGGCAAACTCGTCGGCCATTGCGGCCTCCTTCCCTCTACAGGCTGGTCGTGACCGGTCCCAGCGAGGCCGCCGGGCCCGCCTCGAACTTGTCGATCGCCTCGTCGTTTCCAAGCGTGATGCCGATGTCGTCGAGCCCGTTCAGGAGCCGGTTCTTGACCTCGTGCTCGATCTGGAACTGGAAGACGCCGGCGGCGCAGTTGACGGTCTCGTCGTCGAGGTCGATGCGCGCCTCCCCCGCCTCGGCGACGGCCTTGCAGTGCTCCTCGTCGAGGATCGCCGGCAGCAGCCCGATCTTGGTGCAGTTCGAGTAGAAGATGTCGGCGAAGGAGGGCGCCAGGATCGCCTGGAAGCCGAAGTCCTCCAGCGCCCAGGGAGCGTGCTCACGGGAGGAGCCGCAGCCGAAGTTGGCCCCGGTGACGAGGATCGGGTTCGGCTCCAGCTCGATCTCGCCGTCGCGGATCCAGTCGTAGAAGAGGAACTCGCCGAAGCCGGTCCGCTCGACCCGCTTGAGGAACTGCTTGGGAATGATCTGGTCGGTGTCGACGTCGCTGCGGTCCAGCACCGACACCTTGCCCTCGATTACGTCTACAGGTCTCATCTCTAGCTCCAATCCCTGATGTCGACGAAGTGGCCCTCGACCGCCGCCGCGGCGGCCATCTTCGGGCTGACCAGGTGGGTGCGGCCGCCCTTGCCCTGGCGCCCCTCGAAGTTGCGATTCGAGGTGGAGGCGCAGCGCTCGCCCTCGTTCAGCGTGTCCGGGTTCATCCCCAGGCACATCGAGCAGCCCGCCACACGCCAGTCGAAGCCGGCGCTCTTGAAGACCTCGTCGAGGCCCTCTTCCTCAGCCGCCTTCTTCACCTGCTGGGAGCCGGGAACGACCATCGCGCTGACGCCGCTGGCGACCTTGCGGCCCTCGACGATCGCCGCCGCCTCGCGCAGGTCCTCGATCCGCGAGTTGGTGCAGGAGCCGATGAAGACGCGTTCCGGCGCGATCTCGGTCATCGGCGTGCCCGCCTCCAGGCCCATGTAGGCGAGGGCCCGCTCGGCCGCTTCGCGGTCGGCGGGACTCTCCAGCCGGGCCGGGTCGGGAACGCTGTCGGTGACCTCGACGACCTGGCCGGGGTTGGTGCCCCAGGTGACCATCGGCGAGATCGCCGAGGCGTCGACCTCGATCTCGGTCTCGAAGCTGGCGTCCGGGTCGGTCGGCAGCTCGCGCCAGCGGGCCATCGCCGCGGCGAAGTCGCCGGGCGCGGCCGGGCGGTCCTTGACCCACTCGAAAGTGGTCTCGTCGGGGGCGATCATCCCGGCGCGGCCGCCGCCCTCGATCGTCATGTTGCAGATCGTCATCCGTCCCGGCATCGAGAGCGCCTCGATCGCGGGGCCCGCGTACTCGACCGCGTAGCCGGTCATGCCGCCGGTTCCGAGGCGGCCGATCGTCGCCAGGATCAGGTCCTTCGGCGTGACGCCGTGGCGCAGCTCGCCGAAGTAGTTGATCCGCATCGTCTTCGGCCGTTTCTGGACCAGGCACTGGGTGGCGAGCACGTGCTCGACCTCGGAGGTGCCGATGCCGAAGGCCAGCGCGCCGAAGGCGCCGTGGGTGGAGGTGTGGCTGTCGCCGCAGACGATCGTCATCCCCGGCTGGGTGACGCCCAGCTCCGGGCCGATCACGTGGACGATGCCCTGGCGGTCGGAGCCCAGCGAGTAGATCGGGATCCCGAACTCCTCGCAGTTGCGCTCCAGCGTTTCGACCTGGACGCGGGAGAGCTGGTCGGCGATCAGGCGCGCCGCCATCGTCCCGTCGGTCGGGGTGTTGTGGTCGGCGGTGGCGAGGGTCTTGTCCGGGCGACGGACCCTGCGGTCGGCCAGGCGGAGGCCGTCGAAGGCCTGCGGCGAGGTGACCTCGTGGACCAGGTGCAGATCGATGTAGATCAACCCGGGCGAGACCTCGTGGGCCTCCCAGATCTTGTCGAACATGGTCTTCGGCATTTGCGTCAGCTCCTCCTCAGGCCGGCAGCGATAACGGCGAGGAAGCGGGTTGCCTCCTGGCCTTCGTTCTCGAAGTGATGGGGAAGGTCGGCGTCGAAGGTGACGCTGTCCCCCTCCTGCAGCTCGTGGCGGGCGCCGTCGACGACCAGCGCCAGGGTGCCGGCGAGGACGACGGCGGTCTCGCGGCTGCCCGGCTCGTGCATCGGCGGGTCGGCGCGGCCGCCGGTGGTGGCGCCGGGCTCGAGGACGTGCAGGGAGACGTCGGCGCGCTGGCCGGGCAACGGCGGGGTCAGCTCCTCGAAGCGGTGACCGCCGCGCTCGGAGTGGCGGCGTCCGGCGGCGCGACTGATCGCGACGTGCTGGCCCTCGTCGAGGCGCAGCAGTTGCGAGAGCGTCAGCTCCAGGCCGGCGGCGATCTTGCCGGCGACGGCCAGCGTCGGGCTCGTCTCGCCCCGCTCGACCTGCGAGAGCATCGGCGCGCTGACGCCGGAGCGCTCGGCGAGGTCGCGGAGCGAGAGCCCCATCGCGTCGCGCAGCGCGCGAATACGCGGGCCAACGGTCGGTTGGGGAGCCGGCGCCTTGGTTACACTGGAGGCCATTGAGCGTACGTTATCACGGACGTTTGTATTTTGGGTAAGGCCCAGGCGGCACGACCTGCCCCAGCCTCCCTACCCGGCAAGTAAGGAGGCTGGGGCAGGTCGTGTCAGCAGGGCTCGGAGATCAGAGGCGACAGACTGTGGTTCGTCTTCGAGCTGGTTCCAGGTGAGGCGGGTGACCCCATAGCCGGCGACGCGCAGGCGACGGTCGCGGGCGCGGTCTTCGCGGAAGGCGGTGCGGGTCTTGTGTCCCTCCCAGCCGTCGAGTTCGACGATCTGGCGACTCTCGGGCCAGAGGCAATCGACCTGGAAGCGCTTGTCGCCTACGAGGATCCACTGGTTGAAGCGGGCTCGCGGCAGCTCGTGGCAGCGGAGGAACGGAGCGAAACGCTCCTCGAAGCGACTCTTGTACTCGTCGAGCGGTTCGTCCTTCAGGGCTTCGAGAGCGGACTTCACCCTGCGAATCCCACGCCGCCCCGGATAGCGCCCGACCAGGTCCCAGAGCGAGAGTTGGTCATGTAGCTCCCGGAATTCCGCCTCGCGCAGAAGCGCCTTCACCACCTCGAGCGGCTCGGTCGCCGCAAGGTCGAAGATCGTCCGCGGCACGCTCGTCACCGGAATCGCCTCCGTGACGGTCACCTCGTCAGGCGGCAGCGCTTTGTGGTGCCGACGAATCCCATCCCAGGACCGGCTCTTGACCGGGTCGGTGACGTCGATGATCGACCGAGTGTTCGGCCGGATCCTCCAAAGTGCCGCGGCGGACCAATGGCTCAACACGGCGTCGGGTCCCGAGGCGAGCACGGCTGCCATCCAGCGTCCCTCTCGGGTGAGCAGTCGGTGCCCGACGGCATATACCCCACGCCGGACCTCGTGCAGGCGACCAGCAGTCAATCGCCGCTCGATGGCGCCTTCTTCAAATCCCAAGCGGATGAGCTGATCCCTCGCCGCCACCCCATGCTGCCTCCCGGCAAGCGCCCCAATCTCTCGCTCCCTCTCGCGAAACCGCGCCAGGCCTCGAATATCGGGGTCGTTTGCGGTCTCGGCAGGTTGGGCCTCCATTGACTGGAGGGTGGCGAGAGACCCCTCAAATTTGGGACGCGCTTCGTGTCAGCTCTCGCACGTTTCGTGCGCTCGGGCCGTTACAGCTCCCTTGGGACGAGGGGCACCCCTTCCACAGAGGCTCGAGAAGTCACGCCTGGACCCTGAAATCCGCTCAGCTGCGCGACGGTCTCTGGGGAAGGGGTGCCCCTCGTCCCGGCCGGTCCGAGTCCTACGGCCCGGGCGTGCGTTCGACGGCGGCTTCGGCCGTTGCCGCCTCGGCCTCCCGCGTCGCCGCCCCTTCCAGGGCATTCGACAGAGCTCGCACGTAGGCGCGCGCAGATGCCTCGAGGATGTCGGTCGCCACGCCCTGGCCGGTCGCCAGGCGGCCGGCGGCGCGCAGCTGGACGGTCACTTCGCCGAGGGCGTCCTCTCCCCCGGTTACCGCCTCGACCTTGTACTCGACCAGCTCGCACTCGGTCTGCACCGCGGCCTGGATCGCGTGGAAGATCGCGTCGACGGGCCCGTCGCCGCTCGCTTCCCCGGTCGTCTCCTCGCCCGAGGGCCGGGTGACGGCGACCTTGGCCACCGGCGGCTTCCGCGTGCCCGCCTCGACCTCGAACCAGGCCAGCTCGTGGGCGTCGGAGCGGTCGCGCATCTCGTCGGAGACGATCGCCTCCAGGTCCAGCGCGGTCACCTGCTTCTTGCGGTCGGCGACCTCCTTGAACGCCTTGAAGGCGGCGTTCAGCGCGTTGCCCTCGACCTGGAAGCCCAGCTGCTCCAGAGCGTCCTTCAGGGCGTGGCGGCCGGAGTGCTTGCCCAGCACGATCGAGTTCGACTCCAGGCCGACTTCGGTCGCGTCCATGATCTCGTAGGTGCTGCGCTCCTTCAGGACGCCGTCCTGGTGGATGCCGGACTCGTGCGCGAAGGCGTTGCGCCCGACGATCGCCTTGTTCGGCTGCACCGGGTAGCCGGTCAGGCGGCTGACCATGCGGCTGGTGCGGGCGATCTCCCGGGTGTTGATCCCGGTGTTCAGACCGTGGACGTCGGTGCGGACGCCGATCAGCATCGCGATCTCCTCCAGCGAGCAGTTGCCGGCGCGCTCGCCGATCCCGTTGACGGCGCACTCGACCTGTCGAGCCCCCGCCAGCACTCCAGCGTAGGAGTTGGCGACGGCCATGCCCAGGTCGTCGTGACAGTGGACGGACAGCTCGACTCCCCCCAACCCGGGAACCAGCTCGTACAGACGCCCCAGATAGGCCGCATACTCCTCCGGCGTCGTGTAGCCGACGGTGTCGGGGATGTTGACGACGGTCGCGCCCTCCTCGACGGCGATAGCGCAGACTTCGGCGGTGAACTCGACGTCGGCGCGGGTCGCGTCCATCGGCGAGAACTCGACGTCCTCGCAGTAGGACCTGGCCAGCACCACCGCCGCCCGGGCCTGGCCCTTGACGTCCTCGCGGTCGGTCTGCAGCTGGTGCTCGATGTGGATGTCGGAGGTGGAGATGAAGGTGTGGATGCGCGGGCGCGCAGCCTCCTTGATCGCCCCCCAGGCAGCGTCGATGTCGGCTTTGTGGGTCCGCGCCAGGCCGCAGATCACCGGGCCCTCGACCTTGCGGGAGATCTCCTGGACCGCCTCGAAGTCACCGGGCGAGGTGATCGGGAAGCCGGCCTCGATCACGTCCACCCCCAGGCGGGCGAGCTGCTGGGCGATCTCGACCTTCTCGGCCGTGTTCAGCGAGATCCCCGGCGACTGCTCGCCGTCTCGCAGCGTCGTGTCGAAGATGTGGACGCGGTTGGCGTCGGTATTGCTGTCAGTTTGCGGTCCCATGGGACCTCTCCTTCTCTCTTTGAATCGAATGGCCTTTGTCTCTCGCGGCTATCGCGCCGCCCAGCGCTATTCCCCCCGAGGGGGGAGGAGAAGGAGTAGCGCGAGGCTGTCGAGCCGGAAGCTCATTCGGCTCCGAACCTTAGCGTAGGCTCCGCGAATCTCAAGCCCGCAGTCCCCCAGTCCGGCTCAGAAGACCCCCTGGCTCGCCCTCCTCGCGATGGGGCTGGCGGTCGTCGTCATCGCCAACGACTTCTCGGCGATCAACGTCGCCCTGCCGACGATGGAGCAGGACTTCGAGACCGACGTCAACACGATCCAGTGGGTGGTCAACGCCTACGCGCTGACCTTCGGGGTGCTGATCGTCACCGGCGGTCGCCTCGCCGACATGTTCGGCCGCCGCAACGCGTTCTTCCTCGGCACCGCGATCTTCGCCTCGATGTCGGCGCTCGGCGGCGCGGCGCAGACCGAGACCTGGCTGATCGCGGCGCGGGTTCTGATGGGGATCGGCGGAGCGCTGATGTGGCCGGCGATCCTCGGCATGATCTACGAGCTGCTGCCTGAAGAGAAAGCCGGCCTGGCGGGCGGGATCATCATCGGCGCCGCCGGCCTCGGCAACGCGATCGGGCCGCTGATCGGCGGCGTTCTCACCCAGGAGCTGAGCTGGCGCTGGATCTTCTTCCTCAACGTCCCGATCGCCGCCTTCGCCGTCGGCGTCACCTGGTTCCTCGTCCACGTCAAAGAGCCCGAGGCGGGCGAGCGCCGGATCGACTACCCCGGGATAGCCGCGATCTCGGTCGGCCTCGTCTCGCTCCTGATCGCGCTCGACCAGGTCGCCGACTGGGGCTGGAGCGACCCGCGGGTGATCGGCCTGCTCGTCCTGGCGGCGGCGATGCTGATCGCCTTCCTGCCGCTCGAGCGCCGCGCCGGCACCCACGCGCTCGTCCCCAGGGAGGTGATGCGTAACGAGAGCTTCACCGCCTCCTGCATCGCGATCCTCTTCATGTCTGCGACGTTCTTCGCCGCCCTCCTCTACCTACCGCAGTTCATGGAGAAGCAGCTCGGCTACTTCCCGCTGGAAGCGGGTGTCGGGATGCTGCCCTTCCTCGCCACCTTCGCCCTCGTCTCCTTCGTCGCCGGCCCGCTCTACAACCGCCTCGGAGCCAAGGCGCTGGTGGTCTTCGGCGCGGCGTGCATCACCCTGGCGCCGTTTCTCTTCTCGCGGGTCGACGCCGGCTCGGGCTACGACTCGCTGATCCTAGGCATGGTGGTCCTCGGGATCGGGATCGGCAGCTTCTACCCGACGGCGACCACCGCCGGGGTGACCTCGGTCGACGAATCGCAGACCAGCCTCGCCGGCGGGATCATCTACATGTTCCAGATCGCCGGCGGCTCGATCGGACTCGGCCTCACCACCACCGTCTTCTCCGGCGCGATTCCGCCCTTCGTCAACGGCGTCCAGGCCGGGTTCCGGCTCGACGCGGCGCTCTCGCTGGTCGGGCTACTGGTCGCGATCGCCTTCGTCGGCGGCCGCCTGGTCGGCGGCCGCGAGCTGGCCCGCAAGTCCGTCTGAGCCGCCGGCCCCTCCTAGGAAACGAGCTCGTTTTCCCCCGGCCCGCCGACCAGCTTGTCCCGGTCGGGACCGCCGCGCAGCTGGTCGTTGCCGGGGCCGCCGGTCAGCCGGTCCTGCCCGGGACCGCCGAGGATCCAGTCATCGCCGCGGCGCCCGATCAGCAGGTCGTCGCCGGGGCCGCCGACGATCTTGTCTGCGGCCCCTCCCCCGGTCAGCTTGTCGTTCCCCGGCCCGCCGCGGATCGTCACCGGTACCGGGATGTCGCTGGTGAAGAGGACGGTGTCCGAGCCGCCGGCGGTGTTGACTTCGAAGCCGGCGATCGCGGTCGCCTTGCAGGAGAGCTCATTGGGGATCTCTTCCGGGTGGGTGCAGATGTCGCCCCCCACTTCGAGGGCGATCGTCGAGAGGATCGTGTAGCTGCGCCCGTCGGCGCTGAGCGAGATGTGGAAGGCGTTGTTGTCGTTGCCGCCGCTGATCAGCAGGTTGACCGGACCGGTTTCGGCCTCGGCGAGGCCAGCCGGCACGGCGGCGAGCATCGCCAACAGAATGAGGATCGCCTTCTTCATCGGTTTCCCTGACCTCGGGGCCGGAGCCCATTTAAGGGAACAACCCGCGCGGGCAGACGTTGCGGCCCGCCGTGAGAGCGAGCTGGCGGCGTTAGAGGTCGACCGAGCGGCCGTTGGAGAAGCCGTCGAGGCCGAGGATCTTCTCGATCGCCTCGGGCCGGACCGGCGCGTCGGTCGTCAGCGCCATCACCGCCCGCTCCCCCCCGCTTTCGGCGCCGACCGCGGCGGAGACGATGTTGACGCCCTCTTCGCCGAACAGGGTCCCGACCCGGCCGATCATGCCCGGCTGATCGGCATAGCGGAGGACCGTGATGTGTCGGGCGAAGGGCAGGTAGAAGCTCTCGCCCCAGGCGGAGACGAGGTAGGGCTCGTTGCGGGGCCCGACGCTGGTCCCGGCGACCTCGACCTCGCCGTCGGCGGTGTGGACGCGGACCTTGACCAGCTCGGTGAAGTCCTCGGCGCTGGCGTCGGTCGTCTCGGAGAGGTCGATGCCGCGCTCCTCGGCCATCTGCGGGGCGTTGACGAGGTTGACCGGCTCCTCGGTGTGGCCGGAGAGGATCCCCGCCAGCACCGCGATCCCGAGCAGGCGGGTGTCGTGGGAGGCGATGCGGCCGCGGAACTCGGCGCTCACCTTCTCGACCGAACCGTCGCCCAGCCCCTGGGCGAGGCGGCCGAGCTTTTCGCAGAGCGGGACGAACGGCGCCAGTGCCTCCATCGCCTCGGGCCGCACCGCGGCGATGTTGACCGCGTTGGTGACGACGCCGCCGGTGAGCGCGGCGGTGACCTGCTCGGCGGTGACGACGCCGGCGCGGTCCTGGGCCTCGGCGGTCGAGGCGCCGAGGTGCGGCGTGACGACCACGTCGGAGCGGGAGAAGATCGGGTGGTCGGTGAAGGGCTCGGAGGGGAAGACGTCGAGCGCGGCGCCGCCGAGCTTGCCGGACTCCAGACCCGCCAGCAGCGCGTCGAGGTCGACCAGCTCGCCGCGGGCGCAGTTGACGATGCGGGCGCCGTCCTTCGCCGCCGCGATCGTCTCGGCGTTGATCATCCCGATCGTCTCCGGCGTCTTCGGCGTGTGCAGGGTGACGAGGTCGGAGCGGCCCAGCACCTCCTCGATGCTGTCCAGGCCCTCGACGCCGAGGTCCTTGAAGCGCTCGGCGGAGACGAACTTGTCGAAGGCGACGACATCCATCTCGAAGCTTTGGGCGCGCTTGGCGACGAGCTGGCCGATGCGGCCGAAGCCGATCACCCCGAGGGTCTTGCCGTAGAGCTCGGCGCCCTTGTACTTGGCCCGGTCCCAGCGGCCGTCGACCAGCGAGCCGTGCGCCTGGGGGACGTTGCGGAACAGGGCGAGGGCGAGGGCGAGGGTGTGCTCGGCGGCGGCGACCGAGTTCGATTCCGGCGCGTTGGCGACGATGATCCCGCGGCGGGTCGCGGCCGGGATGTCGACGTTGTCGACGCCGGTGCCGGCGCGGCCGATCACCTTCAGGTTGGAGGCCAGCTCGATCAGCTCCGGGGTCATCTGCGTCGCCGAGCGGATCAGGATCGCGTCGTACTGGGAGATCTGCTCGCGGAGCTCGTCGTCGGACATCTCGAGCCCGAGGTCGACCTCGAACTGGGAGCGCAGCAGCTCGACGCCGGAGTCGGCGATCTTCTCCTTGACCAGGACCTTCACGAGGCGACGCCGTCCACGTTCTCGACGACCCAGTCGATGCAGGCGGTCAGCGCCTCGACGTCGTCCGGGTCGACAGCCGGGAACATCCCGATCCGGAGCTGGTTGCGGCCGAGCTTGCGGTAGGGCTCGACATCGACGATCCCGTTGGCGCGGAGGGCGGCGGCGAGCGCGGCGGCGTCGACCGAATCGGCGAAGTCGATCGTGCCGACGACCAGCGAGCGCTTGGCCGGGTCGGCGACGAAGGGCGAGGCGAACCCGCTGCGCTCGGCCCAGCCGTAGAGGCGGCCGGAGGAGTCGGAGGTGCGCTCGACGCAACCGGCGAGGCCGCCGATGCCGAGCATCCACTGGACCTGGTCGTTCAGTAGCAGCAGGGTCGCCAGCGCCGGCGTGTTGTAGGTCTGCTCCTTGCGCGAGTTGTCGAGGGCCGTCTGCAAAGAGAGGAAGGCGGGCTGCCAGCGGTCCGTGGCGCCGTCGAGCTCCTCGATGCGGGCGATCGCGGCGGGGCTGAGCGCGGCGAGCCAGAGGCCGCCGTCGGAGGCGAAGCCCTTCTGCGGGGCGAAGTAGTAGGCGTCGGCCTGGATCGGGTCGACGGGCAGGCCACCGGCGCCGGAGGTGGCGTCAACCAGGACCAGGGACTCGGCCGCGCCCTCGGGACGCTGGACGTCGACCATCACCCCGGTCGAGGTCTCGTTGTGGGCCCAGGCGATGACGTCCGCGGCGGGGTCGGCGACCGGCTCCGGGGCGTCGCCGGGATCGGCCTCGACGACGATCGGGTCCTGGAGGAACGGCGCCGCCGCGGTCGACTTGGCGAACTTAGAAGAGAACTCGCCGTAGGTGAGGTGGAGGGCGCGCTCGCGCACGAGCCAGGCCGTGGCGGCCTCCCAGAAGGCGGTGGTGCCGCCGTTGCCGAGGGCGATCTCGTAGCCGTCGGGGAGCGAGAACAGCTCCCCCAGCCCGGTCCGCACCTCGCGCACGAGGTCGCGCACCGGCGCCTGGCGGTGCGAGGTCCCCATCAGGTCCGAGCGCTCGGCCAGGCGCTCCAGCGCCTCGGGGCGCACCTTCGAGGGCCCGCAGCCGAAGCGGCCGTCGGCGGGCTTGATCTCGCTGGGAATCTGCACGGTCGTCTGCGGCGCCATCGGGCTCGACAGGTTATTGACCGCGACCGGCGGCTGCCGCCGGGGCCGGAGTTAGGCTCGGCAACGCCGTTTGGGTGCCGTCCACGACGAGGGGAGCACGATGTATCCAGTCCAGTACGAAGCCGACTTCAACCCGGAACCGAACCGCTGGACGACTTTCTTCCGGCTGATCCTGGCGATCCCGTGGTTCATCGTCGCCACCTTCTGGGGGATCCTCTTCATCTTCACCCACCTCTTCGCCTGGGTCGCGATCATCGTCCTGGGCCGCTACCCCGCCTGGCTCTACGAGTTCAACTCCGGGGTGGTCCGCTTCGGCGTCCGCACCTCGGCCTGGATCTACCTGCAGACCGACGAGTGGCCGCCCTTCGGGCTGAGCGACGACCCGAGCTACCCGATCCGGGTCAACATCGCCCCGGCCGCCGAGCGGCAGAGCCGCCTCAAGGCCCTCTTCCGCTGGATCCTCGTCCTGCCGGTCGTCTTCGTCCTCTCCTACGGGACTTCCTATATCCAGATGCTCGCCGGGTTCGTCGCCTGGCTGGTGATCGTCTTCCGCGGCTACATGCCGGAGGGGATCCACAGCATGCTGACCTTCGTCAACAGCTTCCACGCCCGCGTCTTCGGCTACCTCGCCTTCCTCACCGACGACTACCCGCCGATCGGCGAAGAGAAGGCCGACGGCGGCGACACGGCGCCCGTCCCTGCGACCCCGGCCCCGGTGGCCTGATGACCGAGGAGAGCGGAGCGAAGGTGACCAAGGGCGAGGGCTACGCGGTTGCCAACCTCGACGACCTCGGTGAGGGCTGGGGCTTCCGCAAGGTCCGCAAGGAGCTGGGGGTCACCGCCTTCGGCGTCAACGCGATCGTGATGCCGCCGAACTACGAGTCCGGCAAGCACTATCACGACGAGCAGGAGGAGCTCTACTTCGTCCACCAGGGCCGGATGGAGATCGACCTCGACGGAACCAAGCACGAACTGGGCCCCGGCGGCTTCGCCTTGGTTGACGCCCAGGTGGTCCGCAGCCTCAAAAACCTCAGCCCCGACGAAGACGCCATTTACATCTGCGTTGGCGGCAAGGACGGTTACGTGGGCCGGGACGGCCGGCTTCCCGAGGGTGAGACGGATCCTCGGGGGCCGATTCAGGAGTAGGCGGCAAGGGAGGGGTGACAGGGGGTGCCTGGGAGCACCTCCGCCGGCTGAAAAGAATGGCTTTGGCTGGCGCCCCGAGCCGTGCTGGGCCGGCTCCATGCTGAGTACCCAGTCACCCCCTGTCACCCCTCCCCCAATCGAGCTTTCCTGAGACGATCGAGGTTCAGGAGCTTCCCTGGAGAAAGACCGGTGCGGCTCTTAGTGGAAGAGCTGGTTGTAGTTCGAAGCCGCTCGGTTGGAGGGGTTCTGGTGGGGGTGACTGGGTACTCAGCATGGAGCCGGCCCGCTGCGGTTCAAGGCGACAGCCAGAGCTCTGCTTTTCAGCCGGCGGAGGTGCTCCCAGGCACCCCCACCAGAACCCCCTACGCGCTACTTCGTGTCTTTAAAACCTTGATCGATCCAAGGCATCATGTCGCGTAGGTCGTGGCCGACCTCCTCGATCTGATGCCCCGCGCCCTCTTGGCGCATGCGGTCGAAATTCTCGTTGCCGGCACGGTTCTCGGCGATGAACTCCTTGGCGAAGTCGCCGGACTGGATCTCGGAGAGGATCTGCTTCATCGCCGCGCGGGACTCCTCGCCGATCACGCGTTTGCCGCGGGTCATGTCGCCGTACTCGGCGGTGTTGGAGATCGAGTACCGCATGCCCTGGATGCCCTTTTCGTACATCAGGTCGGCGATCAGCTTCAGCTCGTGCAGGCACTCGAAGTAGGCGAGGCGCGGATCGTAGCCAGCCTCGACCAGGGTCTCGTAGCCGGCGCGGACCAGCTCCGAGGCGCCGCCGCAGAGGACGGCCTGCTCGCCGAAGAGGTCGGTCTCGCACTCGTCTTTGAAGGTCGTCTCGATCACCGCGGCGCGGCCGCCGCCGATTCCGGAGGCGTAGGCGAGGACGAGGTCGTGGGCCTCGCCGGAGGCGTCCTGGTGGACGGCCATCAGGCACGGCACGCCGCTGCCTTCCTCGTACTGGCGGCGGACCAGGTGTCCCGGGCCCTTGGGCGCGACCATCCCGACGTCGACGCCCGGGGGCGGCGCGATCTCGCCGAAGTGGATCGCGAAGCCGTGGGCGAAGAGCAGCAGGTTGCCCGGGGCGATGCCGTCGGCGATCTCCTCGCGCCAGACCTCGGCCTGCTTCTCGTCCGGCAGCAGGATCATCACCAGGTCGCCGCGGCTGGCGGCTTCGGCGACGTCCAGCACCTCGAGCCCGGCCGCTTCGGCCTTGGCGCGGCTGGAGGAGCCGGGCCGCAGGCCGACGACCACCTCGACGCCGGAGTCCTTGAGGTTGAGAGCGTGCGCATGACCCTGCGAGCCGTAGCCGAGGATGGCGACGGTCTTGCCGTCGAGCTTGCCCAGGTCAGCGTCTTTGTCGGAGAAGATGTCGTCGGTTCGCATGACGCGGCAGGCTACCGGAGCGCTCTGCGCATCAGCTTGCCCGAGGGAGTGCGCGGCAGCGCCGAGACGAGCTCGACCCGCTTCGGCACTTTGAACCCGGCCAGCGTCTCGGCGCAGTGGCGGCGCAGCTCGTCGGGGCCGACCTCGGCGTCGCTCTCGAGCACGACGACCGCGGTGACGGCCTGCTGCCACTCCGGGTCCTCGCGGCCGATCACCGCCGCCTCGGCGACCTGTGGGTGGCGCAGGAGCACCTCCTCGACCTCGGCCGGGACCACGTTCTCGCCGCCGCTGACGATCATGTCGTCGATCCGGTCGCGGACGTAGAGGAAACCGTCCTCGTCGATGTGGCCGAGGTCGCCGGTGTGGAGCCAGCCGTCGGCGTCGGCGCTGCCGGGTGCGATCGTCGGCCCCTGGACGAGGATCTCGCCGTCCTGGATCCGCAGGTGCGTGGTCAGCAGCGGCCGGCCGGCGGACCCGAGCTTGCGCTTCGCGTCCGCCGGGGCGAGGGTCGTCACCTGCGAGCAGGTCTCGGTCAGGCCGTAGGTCTGGACGACGGTGGCGCCCTTGGCGAGCGCCTCTTCCAGCGGTTCCTCGGGCACCGGACCGCCGCCGACGAGGATCGCCCGCGGCCCGGAGAGGTCGGCGCCCGCGTCGAGCAGCCGGGACAGCATCGTCGCCACCAGCGAAACCTGGGTGATCCCGTCGCGCTCCAGCGCCTCCCCCACCCGGTCGACGTCGAAGCCGTCGTGGACGACCGCTCCGGTCCCGTAGATGACCGCTTTCATCACGATCCCGAGGCCGGCGATGTGGCTGAGCGGCAGGCAGCAAAGCCAGCGGTCCCCCGGCTCGACGCCGATGTTGAAGGCCGACCCCACCGCGTTCCAGAGGAAGTTGCCGTAGCTGAGCGGGACCGGTCGGGGGGCGCCGGTGCTGCCGCTGGTCAGGACCCGGCAGCAGATCGCGTCCATGTCGTGCTCGCCGAGCAGCGGCATGTCGGCCTCGGTCTGGGTCAGCTGGCCGGGGTCGTCGAGGTCGATGATCGGCTCCTCCGCTGTGACGATCGCCGCCCGCTCGGCGGCGGTCAGGCGCGGGCCGAGGGGCAGCAGCTCCGCCCCGAGCTTCATCAGCGCGTGCAGGAGGACGACCTGCTCGCGGCGCGGGTGCATGGTCAGCGCGGCGATCGAGCCGCGGCGAACGCCGTGCGCGGCGAGCCGCCGCGCGACCCACGTCGCCTCCGCCTCGAGCTCGGCGTAGGTCATCTCCGCCCCGTCGGCAACGAGCGCCGTCCGGTCGGGACAGCTCTGTGATCTCTGCGAGAGCCAGTCGTCGAGCTTCATCGGGATATCGTCCCCATCATGCCCAAACGCCACAAAGGAGCCCCTCCCGAGGAACAGCTGTACGCGCCGATCGAGTGGCAGCCCGGCCCCGGCACCTACGAGGACATCCGCTACGAGACCGGCGGCGGGATCGCCAAGGTGACGATCGACCGCCCCGAGGTGCTGAATGCCTTCCGGCCGCAGACGCTGATCGAGGTCTCGGCGGCGATGGAGCTGGCGCGCGAGGATCCCGAGGTCGGCGTGGTCGTCTTCACCGGCGCCGGCGAGCGCGCCTTCTGCTCCGGCGGCGACCAGGCGGTCCGCGGCGACACCGGCTACGTCGCCGAGGGCGCCTCGGTCGGCCGCTTCCACGTCACCGACCTGCAGATCCAGATGCGGCGGCTGCCAAAGCCGATCGTCGCGATGGTCGCCGGCTACGCGATCGGCGGCGGCCACATCCTCCACCTCTGCTGCGACCTGACGATCGCCGCCGACAACGCCGTCTTCGGCCAGACCGGCCCGCGGGTCGGCTCCTGGGACGGCGGCTACGGCGCCTCCCTACTGCGCGACCTGGTCGGGACCAAGAAGGCGAAGGAGTTCTGGATGCTCTGCCGCCAGTACGACGCGGACGAGGCGCTGGAGATGGGACTGGTCAACGCCGTCGTGCCGGTCGCCGAGCTCGAGCGCGAGACCGTCTCCTGGTGTCGCGAGATGCTCGCCCTCTCCCCCTTCGCGCTGCGCCTCGTCAAGGCGAGCTTCAACGCCCATGAGGACGGCTATGCGGGGATCCAGCAATTGGCCCACGACGCCAACCTCCTCTTCTACGGCTCCGACGAGGCGGCCGAGGGGCGCGAGGCTTTCAAGCAGAAGCGCCAGCCCGACTTCTCGCAGTTCCCCCGGCGCGCATGAGGATCTGGTTGATGGCGGCCCGGCCGCGGACGCTGCCGGCGGCGATCGCTCCGGTCCTGGTCGGGACCGCGGCGGCCGTGCAGTGGGCCGGCGACCTGCCCCGCTGGGGTGCCTTCTTCGCGGCGCTGATCGGCTCGATCTTCATCCAGATCGGCACCAACCTCGCCAACGACTACTCCGATGCCAAGCGCGGCGCCGACACCGCCGACCGCCTCGGGCCGGTGCGGGTCACCGCCAGCGGGATGGTCACGCCGCAGCGGGTGATGACCGCAACCTGGATCGCCTTCGCGGTCGCCGTCGCCTGCGGGATCTACCTGACGGCCGTCGCCGGCTGGGTAATCCTCCTGATCGGGGTGCTCTCGATCGCCGCCGGCGTCCTCTACACCGGCGGCCCTCGCCCCTACGGCTACGCCGGCTTCGGCGAGGTCTTCGTCTTCCTCTTCTTCGGCCTGGTCGCGGTCAACGGCTCCTACTACGTGCAGCTGGAGGAACTCGACGCGCTGCCGCTGGGGCTCTCGATATCCGTCGGCTTCCTCGCCACCGCGATCATCGTCGTCAACAACGTCCGCGACGTCGAGACCGACCGCCGCGCCGGCAAGAACACGCTGGCGGTGCGGATCGGGCGCGAGAGCGCCGTGAACCTCTACCGGGTGCTGGTCGCCGGCGGCTTCCTCGTCCTGCCGATCGCGCTCGTCGCCGGCGACGCGAGCCTGCTGCCGATGATCGGGTGGCTGGCGGCGCCCCTGGCGCTCAAACCGGCGAAGGCGCTGGCTGAGCGCCGCGACGGGCCGGCGCTGAACGCGGTGCTGGCGCAGACGGGGGCGCTGCTCGGCGTCTTCAGCCTGCTGGTCACGGTTGGCCTGCTGATCTCCGCCTGAGAGACTCGGGGCGTGCGCCTCAGCTCGGTCGAGGTCATTCCCTACGCGCTGCCGTTCAGGGAGCCGTACGTGACGGCGCGCGGGGAGCTGGCGCGGCGGGAGATGGTGCTGCTGCGGGTGCGGGACGGGGACGGGGTCGTCGGCCTTGGCGAAGCGGTGCCACTGGCGTTGCGGGGCGGGGTGACGCTTGGGGAGGTAGTGCGGGAGCTCGAGGATTGGGGAGAGCATCGGGAGGTGGATGGGCTCTCGGCGCCGGCACGGTGTGGGGTTGAGACGGCGCTGATGGACCTGCGGGGCCGGCGGGCTGGGAAAGAAGCAGGTAAGGGGGAGCGGGACGAAGCGGTTCAGTGCAACGCAACGCTTGTCGCCGGACCTCCGGACGCGGTCGCGGCCGAGGCCGAACGCTGGGCGCATGACGGATTTTTGACCTTCAAGCTGAAGCTCGGCGCCGAGACCGCAAGAACGGTCCCTGGGGAGCCATTTTTGCGGTCTCGCGATGTGGAGCAGGTGCGGGCGGTGCGGGCGGCGCTGGGGCCCTCGGTGCGGATACGGGTGGATGCGAACGAGGCTTGGGACCTGGAGACGGCAAGGGCGACGCTGGCGGCGCTGGAGCCGTTCGGGATCGAGCTGGCGGAGCAGCCGGTGGCGGGGCTCGGGGCGATGGCGGAGCTCGCGGCGTCGACCTCGATTCCGCTTGCTGCCGATGAGAGCGTGACGACTCTCGACGAGGCCGAGGAGGCGGTCGCACTCGGCGCCTGCGCCTACACCGGGATCAAGCTCTCAAAGGTCGGCGGGCCGGAGGAGGCGCTGGCGATCGCCGACGTCCTCCCCGCCTACGTCACCAGCGCCCTCGACGGCCCCGTGGGGATCGCGGCGGCGGCGCAGGTCGCGCTCAGCCTCGCCGAGACGGGTCACCCCGAACGGCTCCACCTCACGCACGGCCTCGCCACCCAGCGCCTCTTCGCCTCGACCATTGCCGCCGTCGAGTGCGAAGTCCGCGACGGAATGTTGCACCTCCCCGCAGGCCCGGGCCTCGGCGTCGAAATAGACGAGGATGCCCTCCAGGCGCATCGCCTATCCCCCTGAAGGCGAACTGCATCAACTTGTCTATCCAGCAGGTGGATAAGTTGATGCAGTTCGGCTGAGCCATGGACCCCACCAACGCCAACACCGCCCTGGCCTCGGCCTTCGCCGAGGAGCTTGCGCGCGGGGGGCTGCGGCTGGCGGTGATCTCGCCCGGCTCGCGCTCGACGCCGCTGGCGGTGGCGCTGTGGCGGCAGCCGGAGATCGAGGTGAAGGTGATCGTCGACGAGCGATCCGCCGGCTTCTTCGCCCTGGGAGCTGCGCAGGCGAGCGGCGAGCCGGTGGCGCTGCTCTGCACCTCGGGCACGGCGCTCGTCAACTACCACCCGGCCGTGGTCGAGGCCGACGAATCCGGCATTCCGCTTGTGGTGCTGAGCGCCGACCGGCCGCCGGAGCTGCGCGGGATCGGAGCCGGGCAGACGATCGACCAGATCAAGAGCTTCGGCTCCTCGGTGCGCTGGTTCTGCGAAGTCGGGACGCACGAGGCGGGCGACGAGGGCCTCCTGCACTACCGCTCGGTCGCCTGCCGGGCGCTCGCGGCGGCGCGGGGCGAGGCCCGACCCGGCCCCGTCCACCTCAACCTCCCCTGGCGCGAGCCCCTGGCCCCGATCCCCGTCGAGGGGGCCGTGACGGCAACCGACGAGCTGGCGCTGAGGGGCCGCGACAACCGGCCACTGACCGCGGTGACGCACATCGACCTCGAGCCCTCGACCTTCCTCCTCGACGAGGTCGCGGGCCACATCGGCAACGCGATCTCCGGCGTGATCGTCGCCGGCCGCCAGCTCGACCCCGAGCTGCGCGAGCCGCTCGCCCACCTGGCACGGGTCTCGGGGTTCCCGATCCTCGCCGAGCCCACCTCGCAGGTTCGCTGCGGGCCACACGACCGCTCGCACATCGTCGCCGCCTACGACCTGCTGCTGCGCGAGGAGCACTTCGCCCGCTCGGTCGTCCCCGACCTGGTGCTCCGCTTCGGCGCGATGCCGACCAGCAAGCCGCTGCGCGCCTGGATCGAGGGGAGCGGGGCCGATCAGATCGTCATCGACCCTTACGGCGACTGGAACGAGCCAACCAACCGGGCGGCGGCGATCCTCCGCGCCGACCCGACCGAGCTGGCCCAGGGCTGGGCGGCGAGACTGGAAGGCCTGGAGGGACGGGAACGACCGCTGCCCGATCGCTGGCTCGAAGCCGAGTCGGCGGCGCAGGCGACGCTCGACGAGGCGCTTGACGGGGCGGAGATCTCAGAGCCGGCCCTCCACCGCGCCCTCAGCACCGCGCACCTCGACGGCGACCTCGTCTACACCGCCTCGAGCATGCCGATCCGCGACCAGGAGACCTTCCTCGCCACCGCCGACGCCGACGCCCTCTTCCTCAGCAACCGCGGCGCCAACGGCATCGACGGCCTCATCTCCTCCGGCATCGGCGCCGCCCAGGCGAGTGGTCGCCCGACGACGATCGTCACCGGCGACCTCGGCCTGCTCCACGACATCGGCGGCCTCGCGGCGCTGCGCGAGGTCGAGACCCCGGTCCGGATTGTCGTCATCGACAACGACGGCGGCGGCATCTTCCACTTCCTGCCGCAGGAGTCGGCGCTGGGCAGCGACGAGTTCGAGGCCCTGCTCGGGACCCCGCGCGGCGTCGACGTCTCCAAGGCGGCCGCGCTCTTCGATCTCCCCCATCGTCGCCTCGAATCGCTCGCCGACCTGCCCGACGCCCTCGCCGCCGGCACCGGCCTGATCGAGGTGAAGACCGACCGCAGAGCGAACGTTGGTCTCCATGATCGCTTCGTCCAACAGATAGAGACCACGCTGCAGGAGAGACGCGTGGCCGAGTGATTCTTCAGGCCAAATCCTGACTTCTCTCTTTTCCTCGCACGACGACCTCCTTAATGGCTTCGCGGTACTAGACGTCGTCGGGCAGATCGTCCGACATGACTTGAGTCGCACCGGGACCTTTACCTCATCACCCAACTTCAAACTCAGGACCCCTGAGACTCTCGAATGCCTCCTCATGCGCCCTATGTAGTCGACTATCTTCGTAACCGCTTGAGCTGCGTATTCAAGTCCGCCTTCGGCCACCACATCAGTGCTGACGACATGGGCTCCGCCCTTCTGACTGAGGATTGAGTCTTCCTCCCCCTCAACCCATTTGAGGTCAGTGATGAAGTCAGGGGCTGAAAAAGCAAAACCGACATGTCGGGCCGGCTTCTCCCCCGTGTTGGTTACTTCGATGACCCATTGAATCTCGACTTGGGCCGCATCCGTCTCGATGACTCCTATGTGGCCGGTAGATCTGATGTCAACCGTAAAGTCCGCACGGGCTCGCAGCTTCCGGAGGAACTCCTCATGTTGCTCTTCCGCGATCCTCAGCGACCCTACGGAATCTTGATGGCATAAAAAGCGACAGCCAAGGAGGCGAGAGCTGCCACCACCCCGATCACTTCTGCGGTTGAAGGCTGACCGTTTCCGCCCCCGCAACCGCTGACACATTCGACCCTTTGTACTGCCGAGATCAGCATTCAGGGTGAAACCCTATAGCTAAGACTCCGCCTGTACCAAATGCTCGATAAGCGTTCGGCTACTCAGCAAGTAATGGCAAAAGCGCCCCGAGCTTGACCTCGGTCTCGGCCAGCTCGGCGGCCGGGTCCGACCCGGCGACGACGCCGACGCCGGCGAAGAGGTGGGCCTCGCGGTCGCGGAGGAGGGCGCTGCGCAGGGCGACGCAGAATTCGCCGTCCTCGGTGGCGTCCATCCAGCCGACCGGGGCGGCGTACCAGCCGCGGTCCATGCCCTCGAGGGCGGCGATCGCGTTCGCGGCCGCAGGCCAGGGCTCGCCGCCGACGGCGGGCGTCGGGTGGAGGAGGCCGGCCAGTTCGATTGCCGAATGCGGCTCGGCCATCTGGGCGATCACCGGCGTCGCCAGGTGCTGGATGTTCGCCACCTTGACGATCTCCGGCTCGGCCGCGGCCTCGACCCAGACGGCGTGCGGGCGCAGGGCGCGGACGATCCGCTCGGCGACGATCCGCTGCTCGCGGCGGTCCTTGTCGCTGCGCAGCAGCTGCTCGCCGAGATGGTCGTCGACCGCCGGGTCGGAGCTGCGCCGGGTCGAACCGGCGAGAGCGACCGTGGAGACGCCGGCGCCGGCGCGGCGGACCAGGAGCTCGGGGCTGGCGCCGATGAAGGCGGTCTCCGGGGTCCCGCAGCAGAAGCAGAAGCAGGCCGGGAACTGCTCGCGCATCGCGCCGAAGAGGGCGGCGGGATCGTGGGCCGCGGCGGCGCTGACGATCACCTCGCGGGCGAGCACGGCCTTGGTCATCTCCCCCGTGGCGATCCGGGATGTGGCGCCCTCGACGGCCGCTTCGAACTCGCCCGGCGGGCGGGCGCTGCGGATCGCGGCATGGGCGGTCGGGTGCGGGTCGAGGAGCGGCAGCGGCGCCTCCGTGCGCAGCGCAGCGAGGCGCGAGGCAAGCCCCTCCCCCAGTCGCTCGACGTCCTCCCCGGGCCGGAAGACGGCGTTGACGGTGAGGAAGGTGCTCCCGGCGCGCCGGCAGAGTGATACCTCCGGCAGGACGAGCGAGGCGGGAGAGAGCGAGGACCAGGTCGGGGTAGCGCCGCCCTCGGGGTCGAAGGCGAAGCCGCCGAGCCAGACCGGGCCGGCGCCGGCCGGCAGGCCACGGGGCTCGTCGAGCACGGCCCCGGCGCCGATCAGCAGGCACTCCTCGGCGACGTCGCCGAAGCGGTCGCCGCCGCGCGAGCTTGCCTCGTGCGCGACCCCCAGGCCGGCCAGCGCGAACTCGCGATCCGGCTGCTCCCAGCAGAACCAGCGGTCGCTCGCCAGTCGCGAGGCGAAGACCACCGCGCACGGGTCGTCTACCTCGACCTCGCCGGTGACGCTTACGAGGGTGCGTCGTCCCCGCCCGGCGGCCTTGTCCAAAGCCACGGCCAATGACGAGGCCAGGGTGTTCTCAGACAAGGACACAGGGAGCGCCGTGTGCTCTGCACACAAGCGACCGAGGACGCCGTCTGAGGACGCCCTGGACCGCCATTTCAGTCGTGCCCTCTACCGATCGCAATCTCGCCGGTCCTCACCATTTCGACCAGGCCGTGCGGGCGCACCATCCGCTCGAAGGCCTCGATCTTGTCGGCGGAGCCGGTCACCTCGATCGTCATCGTCCGCCGGGCCACGTCGACGATTTTGGCGCGGAAGATCTCGGCGAACTGGATGATCTCGGCGCGGTTCTCGACCGCCGAGGAGACCTTGAAGAGCGCCATCTCGCGGGCAACCGTCTCCTCCGGCTCCATGTCGCGGATCTTCAGCACGTTGACGAGCTTGTGCAGCTGCTTGGTCACCTGGTCGATCGGGTGAACGGCGCCGTCGAGGGTGAGGGTGATGCGGGAGACGCTGGGGTCGTCGGTCGGGCCGACCGCGAGCGTGTCGATGTTGAACCCGCGCCGGGAGAAGAGACCGGCGACGCGCGCCAGCACGCCCGGTTTGTTCTCGACCAGGATCGAGAGGATGTGCTTGCGGCCGGTGAGCTGGCCCGGCATGTGCAGGTCCTCCAGCTTGACGGCCTGGGGAGTGCCGGCCTCCATCAGCGCACCGCCCCTCGCGGCGCCTCGACCATGTCGCGGGCGGCATTGCCCGGCGGGATCATCGGATAGCAGTTCTCTTCGCGGGCGACGCGGACGTCGAACAGGACCGGGCCGTCGTGCTCGAGCGCGGCGACCATCTGCTCCTCGAGGTCGGCCGAGTTGTCGCAGCGCATTCCTTTGGCGCCGAAGGCCTCGGCCAGCTTCACCCAGTCGGGGCTCGAGCCCATGTCGACCGAGCTGTAGCGGCGGTCCCAGAACAGCTCCTGCCACTGGCGGACCATGCCCATGTAGCCGTTGTTCATCAGGAAGACCTTCACCGGGATGTTCTCGGTGACGCAGGTGGCCAGCTCCTGGATGTTCATGATCAGGCTGCCGTCGCCGGCGACGCAGACGACCTCCTCGCCCGGGCAGGCGACCTTGGCGCCGATCGCGCTCGGCAGCCCGAAGCCCATCGTCCCCAGGCCGCCGGAGTTGATCCAGCGCCGCGGCTTGTCGAAGCCGTAGTACTGCGCCGTCCACATCTGGTGCTGGCCGACGTCGGAGGTGACGATCGCGTCGCCCTGGCTGGCCCGGTGCAGGGCCTCGATCATGAACTGCGGCTTGATCTCGCCGTCCTGGCCGGGCTCGTAGTAGAGCGGGTGGGCGTCCTGCCAGCCGCGAAGCGTCGTCCACCACTCGTCGAGCCGCGAGGAGTCGGTCTGCAGCGCCCGGTACTCGCGGGTCAGCTTCGGCAGCACCTGCTTGACGTCGCCGACGATCGGGATGTGGGCGCCGACGTTCTTCGAGATCTCCGCCGGGTCGATGTCGATGTGGATGACCTTGGCGTGCGGGGCGAACTCGTCGAGTTTGCCGGTGATGCGGTCGTCGAAGCGGGCGCCGATGGCGACGATCAGGTCGGCCTTGTCCATCGCCCAGTTGGCGGTGACGGTGCCGTGCATGCCGAGCATGCCGAGGAAGTTCTCATTCGAGGCGGGGAAGGCGCCGAGCCCCATCAGGGTCGAGGTGAGGGGGAAACGGTCGGAGGCGGCGAGCTCGCGCAGCTCCTCGGAGGCGTTGGCGTTGATCACGCCGCCGCCGGTGTAGAAGATCGGCCGGCGCGCGGTCGCCAGCGCTTTGGCGGCGATCCGGATCTGCTTGATGTTGCCCTCGGTCGAGGGCTTGTAGCCGGGCATCTCGACCGGCTCGGTGCGCGGCAGGTAGTCGATGTCGGCGCGCGAGAGGTCCTGTGGGATGTCCAGCAGCACCGGCCCCGGCCGACCAGTCGAGGCGACGTGGAAGGCCTGGTGGACGTACTCGGGGATCTGGCGCGGGTCGGTGACCGCGAAGGAGTGCTTCACGAAGGGCAGCGTCGCGCCGAGGATGTCGGCCTCCTGGAAGCCGTCGGTGCCGATCAGCTCGGTGCGGACCTGGCCGGTGATGAACACGGTCGGGACCGAGTCCATCATCGCGTCGGCGATCGCGGTGACGAGGTTGGTCGCGCCCGGGCCCGAGGTGGCAAAGGCGACGCCGACCCGGCCCGAGGCCTGGGCGTATCCCTCGGCGGCGTGGCCGCCGCCCTGCTCGTGGCGCACCTGGACGTGGCGGAAGTCCGCGTCGACCATCGCGTCGTAGGTCGGCAGGTTCGCCCCGCCGGGGATCCCGAAGACGTCCTTGACGCCCTCGGCCTTGAGGGATTCCATCAACGTGTCAGCGGCGCGCATAGGAACTGGCGATGGTACCAGCGGCCCGACCTAGGCCTGGGCGGGCGATTTCGCCGGGTTCCAGCGGGTCTGGGGCGCGATCGCGGTCTCGATGACGCGGCCTTTGTGGCGCTCGATCGCGTGGATGATCGACTCCACCAGCTCCTCGCCCAGGAGGGTCGGCTCGAGGCCGAGGTCGAGCAGCTTGGTGTGGATCGCGTTGTAGTAGTGCTCTTCCTTCTCGACCCGCGGGTTCTCGACGTGGTCGACCGAGACCGTGTAGCCGAGGTGCTCGCCGGCCTGCTTGACCAGCCCGGCCAACTCGAGGACCGAGAACTGCTCGGTGAACTGGTTGAAGACGCGGAACTCGCCGCGCTCGGCCGGATTCAGCGTCGCCAGTTCGACGCAGGCGAGGGTGTCGCGGATGTTGAGGAAGCCGCGGGTCTGGTGGCCGGCACCGTAGACGGTCAGCGGGTGGCCGATCACGGCCTGGACGCAGAAGCGGTTGAGCACGGTGCCGAACAGCTCGTCGTAGTCGAAGCGGGTGACGAGGCGCTCGTCGCGGGCGGTCTCCTCGGTCTCGACCCCGTAGACGACGCCCTGGTTGAGGTCGGTCGCGCGCAGGCCCCAGGTGCGGCAGGCGAAGTGGATATTGGTCGAGTCGTGGACCTTGGAGCAGTGGTAGAGCGAGCCCGGCAGCTTCGGATACGGCAGGGTGTCCTCGCGACCCTTGTGCTGGATCGTGATGTAGCCCTCCTCGATGTCGATGTCGGGCTGGCCGTACTCGCCCATCGTCCCGAGCTTGACCAGGTGGGCCTCGGGGACGTGGTCGCGCATCGCGAACAGCAGGTTGAGGTTGCCGATCACGTTGGCGTACTGGGTTTCGACGGCGCGCTCGCGCGAGAGCATCGAGAACGGCGCCGAGGCCTGCTGGCCGTAGTGGACGATCGCCTCGGGCCTGGTCTCGGCGACGACCTCTTCGAGGAAGTCACCATCCTCGACGGCGCCGACGTAGCTGCGGATCTGCTCGCCGGAGACCTCGCGCCAGGCGGCGATGCGCTCGTCGAGCTCCCCGATCGGGGTCAGCGAGGCGGTGCCGTGTTCGGTGTGCCAGCGGCGACGGGAGAAGTTGTCGACGACCGAGACTTCGTGCCCGCGGGCCGAGAAGCGGAGCGCGGTCGGCCAACCAAGGTAGCCGTCGCCCCCGAGGATGAGGATTCGCATGAGGGCGGCACTTTAGACGTTCGGTCGGCCGCGTGTACGTGTTGAATCCGGGAGATGGTGAGCGGACTGGCGGCGCGAAACGGTGGTCGAATCGGCCTTGCCGCACTGGTCGCGGTCCTCCTGCTCGGCCTCGGGCTGCGGCTCGGCGAGGCCTGGGACGGGCGGGCGCCGGTCTACGACGCGAAGGCGTACGCGGCGATCGCGGCGAACCTGGAGCGCGGCGAGGGTTTCACGGTGGGCGCCGATGCGACGCAGCCGTCGAGCAATTACTCGCCGGGGCTGCCGCTGTTCGTGGCGGGTGTTTACGGGGTCACGGGCGGGGTGCATGAACGGCTCGCGCGGATCTTGCTGGCGGCTATCGGAACTCTCTCCGTCCTTTTCGCCTTCTTGATCGGGAGACGTCTGGCACGACCCCCCACGGACCCACCCTTGCCAGGTGAGGTGGGTCCGTGGGGGGTCGTGCCGGCGCTGGTCGGCGCTCTGGTGGTTGCGATCTACCCAGCGCTTCTGGAGTACCAGGGGATGTTGATGAGCGAGCCGCTGGCGGCAACTTTGTTGTCGGGTGGGGCACTGGCGGCGCTCTGGGCTTGGGAAGGCGGCTGGTCGCGGTGGCTCTTGCCGGGGGCGCTGTTCGGGGCGCTGGCACTGACGCGTCCCGAGTACCTCGGCGTGATGGTCCTCGTCTCGCTCGTCCTCGTGGCCCGGAGGCTGTCGGGCGATTGGCGCACCTCCCTCCTACCTGCTGCTGTTTTCCTCGTCGCGGCCCTGGTCGTCATCGCGCCCTGGACGATCCGCAACGCGGTCGCACTCGATCGCGCCGTGCCGATCTCGACCGGCGGCGGGCAGGTGCTCTTTGCAGGGACTTACCTGCCCTCCGACGGCGACCCAGAAAAGGTCGGCGCCGAGGTAGTCGCCGAAAATCCAGATCTATTTCAACCCGAGGACGCCGAACGATTGAGGTTGGAGCAGATCCTCGCCCGGCTCGCCGCCGCGGAACATCCCGAGATGGAAACCGACCAGGCGCTCTCGAAGCTGGGCAAGGAACAGCTCTGGGATGACCTCTCGGACGAGCCGGTCGAATACGCCGGCTTCGTCGCCACCAAGGTCTGGCGGATCTGGTCGCACGGGCCGCGGGATGTAATGCGCCAGCCCGTCTGGGAGATCCTTCACTGGCTCCTGGTCGCCTTCGGCCTGGCCGGCCTGGCGATCCTCGCCTGGCAGCGCCGCTGGGAGGCGCTCCTGATCGGCACGATCTTCCTCGCCATCACCGCGATCAGCGCCCTCCTCGTCGCCTCGCCCCGGCGGGTGCTGGTCCTCATCCCCCTACTGGCCCCGCTGGCCGCGCTCAGCATCACCTGGGCCAAGGCGCGTTTGGTGAATTTTGGGGGCTATAGCGCCCACAACTCGCCAAAGGCGGCTGCGGACACGGATAGCCTGGGCGCCTCTTGACCGCCGTCGCCGACTGGTTTCGCGCGCTGCCGCAGCGCTATGGGACGCGGACGCTGATTGCGCTCGGGGCGATCGCGCTGCTGGGACTGGTGGTGCGCGCCTACGTGGTGGTCAACCCGGTCGAGCATCCGGGGGACGACTCACGCGCCTATTACGCCCTCTCGAAGGCGCTCTACACGGAACAGAGCTTCGGCGGGCCGGAATTCGAAGACTCCAGCGACTGGTCGCCGGGCGCGCCATTCCTCTACGCCGCCGCCTACTACGCGACCGGCGGGCCGCGCGAAGGGACGGCGCGGATCGTCGAGGCGCTGCTGGGAGTCGCGACGATCCTCGTCGTCTTCGCGCTGGGATGGCGGCTCGGCGGGCGCGGGCTCGGTCGCTGGGTCGGCCTCTTCGCTGCCTTCGCGGTCGCGGTCTACCCCCCGTTCATCCACACTACGGGCGAGCTGATGAGCGAGCCGCCGGCGATGCTGACCCTGCCGGCCGCGATCCTCGCCTTCCTCTGGGCGTCGGACCGAAGTTCGGACGCAGTTGGCCCCGGCATGCGGGGACAACTGCGTGCGGCGTGGCCGTGGCTCGTGCCGGGACTGCTCTTCGGCCTGACGGCGATGTTCCGCCCGGAGTACCTGCTGGTCGGCGCGGCGTTCGTGGCCCTTGCCGCGATCCGCGAGTGGCAACAGCGCGGCGGGCGCCTCGGCCTCGCCGGCGCCGCCATGCTGCTCGTCGCCCTGGTCCTGCCGGTCCTGCCCTGGACGATCCGCAACGTCGTCGTCCTCGACCGGGTGGTGCCGATCTCGACCGGCGGCGGCAAGGCGCTCTACGTCGGCACCTACCTGCCGGCCGATGGGGAATACCAGCGGGTGAAGGCGCTCCTGGCCGAACGCTACCTCGGCCCCGGACTTTCCAAATTCGCCCCCACCGACCTCGACGCCATCGACCCCACCCCGCTCTTCGATGAAGTCGCAAATGAAGTGAGAAGAGACCATCCCGACCTCACCCGCGACGAAGCTCTCGGCAAGGCGGGGAAGGAAAACTTCTCGAAGTACTTCGGCGAAGACCCGTGGGGCTACCTGGCGATGACCGCCCGCAAGGTCGGCCGGATGTGGAGCAGCGGCGTCGGCGAAGCGATGAGCAGCACCGCCGGGCGTGCCGTCCAGATCCTCCTCGTTGCCCTCGGACTCGCCGGTTTCGTCCTGCTCGCCCTGCGCCGCCGCTGGTTGGAGCTGCTGACCCTGGCGACTCCGATCCTCCTCGTCACCGCCATCGGAGCGATCACCCTGGCGGCGCCCCGGCGCAACGAGGTGCTGATGACGCTCGTCTTTCCGCTTGTCGGTCTGGCCCTCTCATCCGGCCTTGCGGCCATATTCTCCGGTCGCGAATGGTCCTCCGAGCAGGCATCTTCCCCGCCGAACTGACGGCGCTGCGCAGCGCCGGGCTGCTGCTCGCGATCTTCCTCGTCGCCTACGCGGTCCTCCGCCGCCGCTCGCTGCGCAACGCCGACGTCCTGATCCTGATCGCCTCCGGCCTCGGCCTGGCCCTGGTCTCCGGCACCGAAATCGTCAACGGCCTGCTCTCCGCCTTCTCCTTCGAGAAGGGCAACGGCGGCCGCATCCTCGGCCTCGCCGTCTTCGCGATCTTCATCCTCTTCCTGCTCGCCCTGCGGGCGCTCTCCCAAGGGGCGCGGAACAGCCGGCAGCTCGCCGCCGCGCTCGAGGGCCTGGCCTGGGAGGAGTTCCGCCAGGCGGGACTGCCGGAGCGCTTCCGCGGCAAGATCGCGATCCTGATTCCCGCCTACAACGAGGCCGAGAACATCGGCGTCGTCCTCGGCCAGATCCCGCCCGCCGTCTGCGGCGTCCGCACCGAGATCCTGGTCGTCGACGACGGCTCCCGCGACGGCACCGGCGACGTCGCCGCCGAGCACGGCGCGGTGGTCGCGCGCCATGTCACCAATCGCGGCGGTGGCGCGGCGCTGCGCACCGGCTACAGGCTGATGGTCGAATCCGGGGCCGAGATCGTCGTCACCCTCGACGCCGACGGCCAGCACCGCCCCGACGAGATGGAGCGCCTGGTCGAGCCGATCCTCGACGGCGAGGTCGAGATGGCACACGGCTCGCGCGTCCTCGGCCACGCCGACCGCAACCACTTCGCCCGCGAGCTCGGGATCGTCTTCTTCAACCGGCTCGTCTCCTTCATCACCCGCACCCACGTCACCGACTGCTCCAACGGCTACCGCGCCGTCCGCACCGCGGTGCTGCCGCAGCTGGTCCTGCGCCAGGAGCAGTTCCACACCTCCGAGTTCATGATCGAGGCGATCAAGCGCGGCCTTCCGGCCAAGGAGGTCCCGATCACCGTCGACCAGCGCCTCCACGGCCACTCGAAGAAGCCCGCCGCCTTCCGCTACGGCGCCGGCTTCGCCAACGCGATCGTCCGGACCTGGCTGCGCTAGTCACGGCCTCCCTCGCGGGTTAGGCTTTTCAGATCGCAATCAGCGACCGCGAGAGAGCCGAAGTCGAGAAAGCCAACGCCGCCGGCAAGACGGCGGCGGTCTTCATCCACGGACTCTGGCTCCTGCCGAGCAGCTGGGACCGCTGGGCCGAAGCCTTCGAAGCGGCGGGATACGCGGCGGTGAAACCCGACTGGCCTGACGACCCGGCGACGGTCGCGGAGGCACGGTCGAACCCCGACGTCTTCGCCGGCAAGACCCTGAAAGCGATCGCCGACCATACCCAGGAGGTGATCGAGGGGCTGGACAAAAAGCCGGCGGTGCTCGGCCACTCGACCGGCGGCCTGCTCTGCCAGATCGTCGCCGACCGCGGCCTCTCCGCCGCGACCGTCGCGATCGACCCCGGCCCCTTCCGCGGCGTCCTGCCGCTCCCCCTCTCGGCCTTGAAATCGGCCAAACCGGTGCTGCAGAACCCGCTCAACCGCGGCCGGGCGATCACCCTCACCCTCGACCAATTCAAGTACGGCTGGGCCAATGCCCTCGACGACAGAGAGGCGAAGGAGCTCTACGAGACCTTCCACGTGGCGGCGCCGGGGGTGGCGCTGATGCAGATGGCGAACGCGAACCTGAACCCGTTCACCGAGGCCAAGCTCGACCCGAAGAACCCGGCGCGCGGGCCGCTGCTGATCATCGACGGCGAGAAGGACCACACCGTCCCTTGGGCGATCGCCAACGCCTCCTACAAGCGCCAGAGCCGCAACGAGGCCGTGACCGAGATCGAGAAGATCCCCAACCGCGGCCACTCGCTGACGATCGACAGCGGCTGGCGCGAGGTCTGCGACCGCGCCATCGCCTTCGTCAAGCGCTTCGCCTAGCGAACGCCGGGGTGACGAACCGCGGCCGGGTCCGGCAGGTACAGGTCGGTGCCGCAGCGCGGACAGACCTGGACGTAGAGCTTCAGCGCCTTGTGGCAGTTCGGGCACTGCCGTTCGGGTTCGTCCTTGTCGACGCGGTAGAGAATCACCGCGATCAGGCCGAGCGGTGGCACGACCATGCCGATCAGGAACCAGATGAAGAACGAGCTGCCCTTGTTGCGGCCGATCAGGGCGGTCGCGAGGCCGAAGAAGAAGGCGATGACGAGGTACTCCACGTACCCATTCTCCTAGATCAGCGGCTTGGGGTGGCCGATCGAGCCGACCTCGGAGAGGTCGCGGCGGAACGGCAGGCCGGCGGTCCAGTCGAGGACCGCGCGGACCTTGCGAGCCGAGCCCGGGATCTGGCTCATGTGGTAGGTCCGCGCCAGCCACCAGGCCGGGAAGCCGCGGAAGGTGCGGTCGCCGATCTTGCCGACCGCCTTGTAGCGGCCGAGGTTGACGAAGGCCGCTTCGGAGCGGTACTCGTACGGGCGCGGGCCGCCGACGCCGAGCTCGGCGGCGATGTTGCGTGCCGCAACCGGCCCCTGCCGCACCGCGGTCTGCGCGGTCGGCGGTGAAATTCCGCCGCCGGGGTCCGGCACCGCGGCGCAGTCGCCGATCGCCCAGACCGAGTCCATTCCTCGTACCCGCAGGAAGGAGTCGACCGGGACCCGGCCGCGCTCGTCGAGCGGCAGGTTCAGCTCCTTGAGGATCGGCTGCGGCGCGACCCCGGCGGTCCAAACGACGGTCCGGGTCGGCAGCACCTCACCCGTGGACAGCCGGGCGGTATGCGCGGTGACCTCCTGGAGCGTCGTCTCCATGCGGATGTCGATGCCGCGGCCGCGCAGCTCGCGCAGGGCGTATTCGCCGAGGTCGCGGTCGATCTCCGGCAGGACCCGGTCGGTCGCCTCGACCAAGACCCAACGCATCCCGTGCAGGCGGGCGCGCGGGTAGCTGTCCATCGCGTCGGCGGCGAAGTCCTGCAGCTCGGCCAGCGCCTCCAGCCCGGCGTAGCCGCCGCCGACGAAGACGTAGGTGAGCAGTTCTTCGCGCCGCGCCGGGTCCTCGGTCGCGTTGGCTTCCTCCAGGGTCTCGATCACGTGATTGCGGAGGTAGATCGCGTCGGCGAGGCTCTTGAACCCGACCGCGTGCTCGGCCAGGCCCGGCACCGGCAGCACCCGTGAGACCGAGCCGAGTGAGATCAGCAGCTGGTCGTAGGGCAACTGCTCGGTCTCGCCGTACTTGGCCCGCAGGGTGACGGTCTTGGCCTCGGGGTCGTGGCCGACGATCGTGCCGAGCCGCAGATAGGTCCGATCGAGGATCTCCCGCAGCGGCGTCACCACGTGCCGTGGCTCCAGGGTCCCGGCCGCCGCCTCCGGCAGAAACGGCGTGTAGAGCGCGAAGTTCGTCTCGTTGACCAGCACCAGCCGCGCCGACTGCTTCGGCATCGTCCGCTCCAGCTCCCGCGCAGCCGCAGCGCCGCCGAAGCCACCACCCGCGATCACGACGTTCCAGGCCATGGACCCAACCTACCACTTTGTAACATCTTGTTACAAAGTTTCAGATGCAACGTACCCGCAAACCGTTCGTCTGTTCCTTTTCCTTGCTCAAGACTGACAAGGAACAGACGAAGGGGATCGCTAGAGCTTCTCCTGGATCAGGCGGTTTACCTCGCCGCCGTCGGCTCGGCCTTTGGTCTCACGCATGACGGCGCCGACGATGGCGCCGATCGCCTTGCCGTTGCCTTCGCGGATCTTCTCTACGGCGTCGGGGTTGTCGGCCATCGCCTTCTCGACGATCGCCTCGAGCTCGCCAGAGTCCGACATCTGGGCCAGGCCCTCGCGCTCGACGATCGCGGCCGGGTCACCTCCCTCCGCGACCATGATTCCGAGCACGGTCTTGCCGCTGCCGTGGGAGATCTTCTTCGCCTGGACGAGGGCGACCAGGGCCGCGAGGCTCTCGGGCGAGACCTTGGAGGAGGCGGCCCCCCCCTCGGCGTTCGCCTGGCGCAGGGCCGCGGCGAGCTCGCCGGTGACCCAGTTGCCGACCACCTTCGCCTCCACTCCGTCCGCTGCCGCGGCGGTGCGCTCGAAGTAGTCCGCCGTCTCGGGGCCGGTCGCCAGGGTCAGGGCGACGTCGTGAGCCAGTCCCATCTCCTCGTAACGCGCGATCCGCGCCACCGGCAGCTCGGGAAGGGACTCGCAGGCCTCGCGCAGCATCTCCGCGGTCGGCGCCAGCGGCACCAGGTCGGGCTCGGGGAAGTAGCGGTAGTCGTGGGCTTCCTCCTTCAAGCGCAGCGAGGTGAGGCTGCCGCTCGCCGGGTCGAAATGGAGCGTCTCCTGCTCGACCGTCCCCCCCGCCTCGACCAGCTCGCGCTGGCGGGCGAGCTCGGCTTCGACCCCGCGCTGGAGGAAGCGGAAGCTGTTCATGTTCTTCAGCTCGGTCTTGGTCCCGAGCTCCTCGCTGCCGGCGGGCCGGACCGAGACGTTAGCGTCGACCCGCAGGCTCCCCTCCTCCATGTTGACGTCGGAGACGCCGAGCTGGCGCACCGTCTCGCGCAGCAGGCGTGCCCAGTTCGCGGCTTCGGCGGCGCCGCGCAGGTCGGGCTCGGTGACGATCTCGACCAGCGGCGTGCCGCCGCGGTTGAAGTCGACCAGCGAGGCGCCGGAGCCGTGGATACGGCCCGACTCGCCGACGTGGATCATCTTCGCCGCGTCCTCCTCGAGGTGGGCGCGGTGGATGCGGACGTCGCCGAGCCGCCCGGCGCCGCAGATCGGGATGTCGTACTGGCTGATCTGGTAGGCCTTCGGGCTGTCGGGATAGAAGTAGTTCTTGCGGTGGAAGATCGAGCGCGGGGCGATCTCGCAGTTGAGCGCCGCGCCGATCTGCAGCGCGTAGCGGATCGCCTGCTCGTTCGGCACCGGCAGCACGCCGGGGTGGGCAAGGCAGATCGGGCAGGTGTGGACGTTGGGCTCGTCGCCGAAGGAGAGTTCGCAGCCGCAGAACATCTTCGTCTTCGTCGCCAGCTGGACGTGGATCTCCAGGCCGATGACCGCCTCGAGCTCAGCCACCGAGACCCTCCGGGCGCGCGTCGAAGCCGATCCCCTGCTCGAGCGCGTGGGCGGCGTCGAGCAGGCGCTGCTCGGCGAAGGCCGGTGCCGCGATCTGGAACCCGACCGGCAGTTGCGGGCCGCCCCCCTCGGGCTCTGCGAGCCCGGCGGGGATCGAGATCGCCGGGATGCCGGCGAGGCTCATCGGCACCGTGAAGAAGTCGTTCAGGTACATCGCCAGCGGGTCGTCGGTCTTCTCCCCCAGCCCGAACGCGACCGAGGGGGCCGTCGGGGTGACGACGAAGTCGACGCCGGAGAAGGCGCCCTCGAAGTCTTCGGCGATCCGGGTGCGGACCTTCTGCGCCTGGCCGTAGTAGGCCTCGTAGTAGCCCGAGGAGAGCGCGTAGGTGCCGAGCATGATCCGCCGCTTCACCTCGGCGCCGAAGCCCTCGGAGCGCGTCGTCTCGTACATCTCGATCAGGTCGCCGTCGCCGCCGGCGCGCATCCCGTAACGGACGCCGTCGTAGCGGGCGAGGTTGGAGGAGGCCTCGGCGGGGGCGATCACGTAATAGGCGGAGATCCCGTGCTCGGAGCTCGGCAGCGAGACCTCGGCGATCTCGCCGCCCAGCTCCTCGATCTTCTCCAGGGTCGCCTCGAAGACGGCGCGGACGCCGGAGTCGTACTCGTCGTGGCCGAGCTCGGCCGGGACCCCGAAGCGCAGCCCGGAGAGGTCCTCGCGGCCGGGCAGGGCGACGCCCCCCTCGAGCCCGACCGAGGTCGAGTCGCAGGGGTCCTTGCCCTGCAGGATCCCCAGCAGCAGCGCCGCGTCAGAGACGGTGCGGGTCAGCGGCCCGCACTGGTCGAGGGAAGAGGCGAAGGCGATCATCCCGTAGCGGGAGATCGCCCCGTAGGTCGGCTTCAGACCGACGATGCCGCAGAAGGCCGCGGGCTGACGGATCGAGCCGCCGGTGTCGGTGCCGATCGCCCAGGGGGCGAGGCCGCCAGCGACGACGGCCGCCGAGCCGCCCGAGGAGCCGCCGGGAACCCGCCCGCGGTCCCAGGGGTTGAGCACCGGGCCGTAGGCGGAGTTCTCGTTCGAGGACCCCATCGCGAACTCGTCCATGTTGGTCTTGCCGAGCACCGGCGCACCGGCCTCCAGCAGCTTGCGGACCGCGGTCGAGGTGTAGGGCGGGCGGTAGCCCTCGAGGATGCGCGAGCCGGCGGTGGTCGGCACCCCCTCCGTGCAGAAGATGTCCTTGACCGCGATCGGCGCGATGCAGTCCCGCTCGACGGCGATGGCACCCGCCTCCTCGCCGCCCTCGTCGCGCCACAGGTAGGCGTTCAGCTCGTCGCCGGCCGCGGCCTCGCGCCAGGCGGCGGTGTACTCGCCGGCGTCGAGGTCGCCGGCGACCATCGCTTCGTGCGCCTCGAGGGCGGTGAGTGCGAGCAGGTCGGTCATCAGATGCCTGGCTTCGTGGCCACGTGCGACTGGGGGCGTGCACGGCCGAGCAGATCAAGGACGCAGGGCGCAGCCTTTGCTGGAGGCAAAGGCAAGCCCGAGGACGCAGAGATGCGAAGCGCCGTGCGCGGCATCCAGGCGTGCGTGGTCGCGGGGCCAGGCATCTTCATTCCGCCTGCGGGGATGGCGCGCGGAAGGCGCCGTCCTGGGGTTCGGGCGCCGGGGCGAGGGCGACGTCGCGCGGCAGGCTGGGGCGCGGCTCGTCGGCGCGCAGGACGTTCTCCAGCGCCACCACGTGCGAGGTCGGCTCGACCCCCTCCAGATCCAGATTCCCGATCCGGTCGACGTGGTCGAGGATCCCCGACAGCTCCCCCACCATCGTCTCCACCTCCTGCTCGGAGAGGCGCAGGCGGGCGAGCCGCGCGACGTGGAGTACCTGCTCCCGCTCGATCATCGGCGAGATTCTAGGAACTGCATCAACTTATCCACCTGCTGGGTGGATAAGTTGATGCAGTTCGGGTGTAGGACGGGTGGCGACTGGCTGACTGGCCAGTTATTGTCTGCCCGATGCAAGGACCCGCGGCCGAGAGGTTCGTCGTCTTCAACCTGCGCCTGCTGGCGGTCAGCTTCGCCGTCGTCGGCGTCCTCTTCATCGCGGTTCCCAGCGGCGTGCTCGACGTCATCTCCGACGTCGGCGAATGGTTTGGCATCGACGACCGGGCGCCGCACACGCAGGAGTACCTCTGGCTGGCGCTGGCCTTCGCCTACATGGTCGTGATCACCGGCATCTGCCTGGTCGCCCAGACCGACGTCGTCCGCTACCGGCCGCTGCTGCTGGTCCTCGCCGCCGGCAAGACCGCCTCTTCGCTCGGCTCGCTGGCCTTCTTCGTGATCCAGGAAGAGGTCTTCATCTACCTGTTGAACTTCCTCGTCGACGGCTTCCTGGCGCTGCTCGCGCTGTGGCTCTGGGTGCTGGCGGGACGGATCGGCCGCCCGGCCGAGCCCGGTTGAAGGCGCGCGCCAGGGCTGCGGGCCGCTGAGCAGCGCACGCTGAGCGCGATCTGCGCGGCGATGGCGCCGGGGATCGACGGCCTGCCGGCGGCAGAGCGCGACGTCGACGTCTCCGGCCCGGTAGCGGGCTTCCTCGGCTCGCTCTCGCCCCGCCTGCTGCTGCGCATGCGGATGGGTCTGCGCGCCTTCGAGTGGCTGCCGTTCCCCTGGCGCTTCAGCCGCCTCGACCCCGAGGCCGCGCAGGATTTTCTCCGCAAGCTCGACTCCTCGCGCTTCCCCCTCCACCACGACCTGCTGCTGATGGGGAAGCTCTTCTCGACCCTCGGCTACGCGGTCGCGCCGGAGGTCGAGGCGCGGATCGGGACCGTCACCACCTGCGCCCTCGCCGACGGCACCCTGCCCGAGCCGGCGGGCTCGCTCGGCGAGACCGAGCCACAGGGCGAGGGCGAGGAATGCGACGTCGTCGTCGTCGGCTCCGGCGCCGGCGGCGCGGTGGCGGCGGCCGAGCTGGCCGAAGCCGGCCTCGACGTCGTGGTCCTCGAGGCCGGTGACCACTACGACCGCGACAGCTACCCGGCCGACCGGCTGGAGGCGATCCAGACGCTCTACCGCGAAGCGGGCCTGACGATCGCCGACGGCAGGCCGCCGATCCCGGTGCCGGTGGCGAGGGTCGTGGGCGGCACCACGGTGATCAACTCCGGCACCTGCTTCCGCGCCCCGGACTCGGTCCTCGAGGAGTGGCGCGGCGAGTTCGGCCTCTCCTGGGCGCACGACCTCGACGCGGACTACGCCGAGGCCGAGGAGACCCTCCGGGTCACCCAGCTCGACCCGAACCGGATGGGCCGCAACGGCCAGCTGGCGATGGAGGGTGCCGAAGCGCTCGGCCTCAGCGGCGGGCCGATCCACCGCAACGCCGGCACCTGCGTCCAGTGCAGCTCCTGCCCCTACGGCTGCGCGATCGACGCCAAGCGGGGGATGCACGTCAGCTACCTGCCGCGCGCGGTCGCCGCGGGAGCGCGGCTGCGGGCGGGGGTCGAAGCCCAGCGGGTCCTGCTCGAGGCCGGGCGCGCGGTCGGCGTCGCCTGCTCGGCGCGCGACGCGACCGGGCGCCGCCGGGCGTTCACCGTGCGCGCCAGGCGGGCGGTGGTCGCCGCCGGCGGCTCGCTCGGCACCCCGGAGCTCCTTCTGCGCTCCGGCCTCGGTGGCGGGCAGGTGGGTCGCAACCTCCGCATCCACCCCGCCTGCTGGGTCGGCGCCCGCTACGAGGAGGACGTCTGCGGCTGGGACGGCGTGATGCAGAGCTACTACGTCGACCAGTGGGAGGAGGCCCACGGCGTGCTGCTGGAGGCGACCTTCACGCCGCTGGCCTTCGGCGGCGCCTGGCTGGTCGGCACCGGTCGCGAGCACCAGCAGGCGATGCTCGACTTTGGCCGCATCGGCTCGATCGGCGTCCAGCTGCGCGACACCTCGGTCGGCCGCGTCGGGCTCGCCAACGACGGCGCCCTGCGGGCCAGCTACCACCTCAGCGACGAGGACGCGCGCAAGGTGATCTTCGGGATCGCCCGCGCGGCCGAAGTCCACTTCGCCGCCGGCGCCAGCGAGGTCTACCCGAACATCCCCCGCGCCGGCGTGCTGCGCCCCGGGGAGCTCGCGACCTTCGAGGCCACCCGCTTCAAGCCGTCGGAACTGCGGCTCGAGGCCTTCCACCCGATGGCGACGGCGCGGATCTCAGCGGATCCGCGCCGTGGAGTCTGCGCCGTCGACGGGTCGGTGAACGGAACCGCCGGCCTCTACGTCGCCGACGCCTCGCTCTTCCCGACCGCCGTCGGCGTCAACCCGATGATGACCATCATCGCCTTCGCGAAGCAGGTCTCCCGGGGCATAGCTACTGCTGCGGCGGACCGCCCTGGCCGGAGCTCGGCGGAGGAGGCGGCGGGGGCGGTGGCGTAGCCGCGGGCGGTTGCTGCGGGGCGCCCGCGCCGGGGCCGCCGCGGCTGGAGAGGTTGTCGCCGAGGTCGCCGAAGGAGGTCCCTTCTTCCTGCATCGCCCGGTAGCCGCCATAGGTGATGGCAGCGGTGGCGATCAGGCCGAGGTAGATCCCGATCGCGCGGCTGATGTCGACGCCGGGGATGTCGGTGTCCAGCGGCGGGTCGACGATCCGGTAGAGGATCAGCAGGACGCCGATGCCGCCGAGGATCGCGGTCACGGCGTTGAGCGAGAACGAGGGCTCGAAGACGGCGTCGGTGGCGCGGATGACGGCGACCCCGACGGCGACGACCACGACGATCAGCAGGAAGAGGTCGATCCAGCTGAACGCTTCCCAGGCGTTGCCGCCGGCGCTGACGCTGAAGAGGCCGTCGCCACTGCTGACGTCGACCGTGAACCAGTCGAAGAACATGAAGATGAAGAGAAGGACAGCCGACCCGCCGGCGATCTTCTCCCCCGTACTGAGCCTGTCCATTTGTCTCTCCTTGTGAGAATTGGGGTGGGTCGTTCGACCCTATAGGTGCAGCAGGAGGTGCTTTCGACGCCTCTGGCCGGGTTTCCTACCCGCTGGTCGTCCTCGTGCGTGCTGCCTGGAGCGTGTTCGAGAGCAGCATCGCGATCGTCATCGGGCCGACGCCGCCGGGCACCGGCGTGATCGCCGAGGCGACCTCGGCCGCCGCCTCGTAGTCGACGTCGCCGACCAGCCCCTCCTCGAGCCGGTTGACCCCGACGTCGATCACCACCGCGCCCGGCTTCACCGCCTCGGCCCCCAGCAGTCGCGGCACGCCGACCGCGGCGACGAGGACGTCGGCGCGGCGGCAGGTCGCGTCGAGGTCGCGCGTGCGCGAGTGACAGACCGTCACGGTCGCGTTGGCCCGCAGCAGGAGGCGGGCGACGGGGACGCCGACCAGCTTCGAGCGGCCGACGACGACCGCCTCGGCCCCCTCCAGCTCGACCCCCTCGTGGCTCAACAGCTCCATCACCCCGGACGGGGTACAGGGCACCAGGCCGGGATCGCCGTGGGCGAGCAGGCCGGCGTTGATTGGGGTCAGACCGTCGACGTCCTTGGCGGGGTCGATTGCAGCGACGATCGCGTTCTCGTCGATGTGGGCGGGCAACGGCAGCTGGACGAGGATGCCGTCGACCTCGTCGTCGTCGTTGAGGCCGCGGACCAGGTCCAGCAGCTCTTCCTCGCGGATCGAAGCCTCCGGTTCGTGGTGGATCGAGCGCATCCCGACCTCCTCGGAGTTGCGTCGCTTCATCCCCACGTAGACCTTCGAGGCCTCGTCCTCGCCGACGAGGACCGTCGCCAGGCCGGGGACCCGTCCCGTCTCCTCCGTATAGGCGGCGACGTCGACCTTGACCCGCTCGCGGACCGTGGCGGCGACGGCCTTGCCGTCGATCACCCGTGCGGCCATCCTCAGCGCCTCCGGATCGGCGCGTAGTCGGCCATCAGCTTGCGCTCGGTTCCGTCGCCCGAGAAGCGGACGACGACGACCCCGCCCGGCTCGACCGCGGTGACCACCCCGTCGCCGAAGCTGGCGTGGACGACGTCGTCGCCGGTCTGCAGTTCCAGGGTCGGCCCGGGATCGACCGCCTGGGACGGCGTCACCTCGTTCGCCACCGAGGTGCTCCAGCTGGTGCCGAGGCTGCGGGCGGCGGTCGAGTGGCTCTCGGTCAGCTCGCTCGGCAGCTCGTCGACGAAGCGCGAGGGCAGGTTGTGCTCGGCGCGGCCGAAGAGCCGCCGCTCGCGCGCCCAGGTCAGGTAGAGGCGTTTGCGGGCGCGGGTGATGCCGACGTAACAGAGGCGGCGCTCCTCTTCTTCGCCGCCCTCTTCGAGCGCGCGCATGTGCGGGAAGGCGCCCTCCTCGCAGCCGACGATGAAGACCGTGTCGTACTCGAGCCCCTTCGCGTTGTGGAGGGTCATCAGCGTCACCAGCTCCTGCTCGGAGGCGAGCGCGTCCTGCTCGGTGAAGAGGGAGATCTGCTGCAGGTACTCCTCCAGCGGCGTCACCTCGCTCTCCCCCTCGCGCTCGCGCTCGATGTCGAACTCGGCGGCGCCGGCGATCAGCGTTTCCAGGTTTTCCGCCCGGCCTTCGGCCTCGATCGTCCGCTCGGCGGCGAGCGCTTCCAGGTAGCCGCTCTCGTGCAGCACCGTCTCCATCAGGGTCGCCACCGGCCCGGCTTCGTCGGCGCGTTCGCGCAGGGTCGCCATCGTCTCGTAGAAGCGGCCGACCGACTTGATCGCGGCGCCGCTCAGCCCGGGGACCTCCTCGACCCGCTCGATCACCTCCCAGACCGGCATCCCGGTGGTGTTGACGTGGGAGGCGATCCGGCCCTGGGTCGTGTTGCCGATCCCCCTTCGCGGCGAGTTGACGACGCGGCCGAAGGAGACGAGATCCGCCGGGTTGGCGAGCAGGCTGAGGTAGGCGATCGCGTCCTTGATCTCCGCCCGCTCGTAGAACTTGGTGCCGCCGATCACCTGGTAGGAGACGTCGAAGCGCTGCAGCGTGTCCTCCAGCACCCGGCTCATCGCGTTGGTCCGGTAGAAGACGGCGACCCCGGCGCGGCTGACCCCCTCCTCCCGTTCCAGCCGTTCGATCTCGCCGGCGACCCAGCGCGCCTCCTCGTGCTCGTCGGTCAGCTCGTTGAGCTGGACCGGCGCACCGCCCTCGTCCTCGGTCCAGAGTTCCTTCTTCAGGCCTTCGCGGTTGCGTTCGATCACCGCGTTGGCGGCGGAAAGGATCGTCTGTGTCGAGCGGTAGTTCTGCTCGAGCTTGACGACCTCCGCCTCCTCGAAGTCCTCTTCGAAGTCGAGGATGTTGCGGACGTCGGCGTGGCGGAAGCCGTAGATCGACTGCGAGTCGTCGCCGACGACCATCAGGTCTTTGTGCTCACCCGCGAGCAGCTGCAGCAGCCGGTACTGGGCGTGGTTGGTGTCCTGGTACTCGTCGACGAGAACGTGGCGGAAGGTGCGCCGCCAGCGCTCGCGCACGTCCTCGAAGAGCTCGAGGACGTTGACGGTGCGGACCAGGAGGTCGTCGAAGTCCATCGCGTTGGCTTCGCGCATCCGCTTCTCGTAGAGCGGGAAGGCTTCGGCGACGACCTCCTCGAACTCGGCGTAGGCGGCTTCGTTGTAGGAGTCGGAGTCGATCAGCTGGTTCTTGGCGCCGGAGATCTTCGCATGGACCGCCCGCGGCGGGAACCGTTTCGGATCGACCCCCAGCTCGGTGAGGCAGCGTTTCAGCATCCGCAGCGAGTCCGACTGGTCGTAGATCGTGAAGCTCTTCGAGTAGCCGAGGCGCTCGGCGTCGACCCGCAGCATCCGCGCGCAGGCGGAGTGGAAGGTCGTCACCCACATCGCCCGCACCGAGCGGCCGATCAGCTGGCCGACCCGCTCGCGCATCTCGGCGGCGGCTTTGTTGGTGAAGGTGATCGCGAGGATCTCGCCGGGCCGGGCGGCGCCGGTGGCGAGCAGGTAGGCGATCCGGTGGGTGAGCACGCGCGTCTTCCCCGAGCCAGCGCCGGCGAGGACCAGCAGCGGCCCCTCGCCGTACACCACCGCTTGGCGCTGCGGGGCGTTCAGCCCAGCCAGCAGCCGCTCGACGCGGTCGGCGCCGGGCTCGGTAGGGGCGCCTCGCGCCGGGGACTGCGCCTCGGGCTCGGCGTCGAACTGCTCCTGCAGGCTCACCAAGCGAGCATAGCCAGGCGCCCGGCGGGGCTCGGCAGGATCAGATCGCGTTCGATTTGGCCGTGCAACGGGCCGATACGTCTCGGTCTCCGAGCAGGAGCTCTTCCAGTGCCTCGTCGCTCATTCGTTCCATGCGACCGATCCAGCAAGAGACGTTTTCCGCTTCCCGTGGCGTTTCCGCCCGCAGCAGCCCTTCGCGCCCCAGTTCCAGGACCAGGTGCGCGGCGTCGAGGTCGACGAAGCCCACCATCTCGTCGAACTTCCACTTTCCCTCGCGGTTGACCAACCCGTACCGCACCTTCTGGCCGTCCATGAGAGACCCCTCGAAGCCGATGACAGCGGCGGCCGAGTCTCCCGCGATGTCAATTTCGGAGACGTCGATGCTTCGCGGCTCTTTGTCCCGCGGATCCAGCGCCGACTCTTCGCAGGCCCGAACGGCCGCCTCTCCTTCCCGCCGGTACATGGTTTCGAGGAAGTGGAGGGTTTCGTACTTCAAGCATGATCCCGGTCCCGAATCGACGGTGGCCGCGCGGATCATCGCTTCCAGCGCCTCGCGTTCGCCGCCCCCGCCACACGAGGCAAGCGCCGTGACCGCGAGAACGAGGCTGACCACCGACGCGAGGCGCTTTTGTGTCCTCATGGTGCGGAAAAGCGCCTCACCTCAGCCGCCGGCCGAAGAGCGGCCGGTGCGGGGCTCGATCTTCGCCACCTCGGCCGAGGGGCCGTTGCCGCCGTCGAGGCGGGCGAGCCGCTCCTCGAGGTCGGCGATCCGCTCCGAGAGCGCCTTGATCGCGTCGGCGATCGGGTCGGGGAGGTGGATCCAGTCGGCGTCGGGCCCTTCGACCCGTTTGCCTTCCAGCCGCACCGGGTGGCCCGGGTTGCCGACCACGGTCGCGCCCGGCGGCACGTCCTCGACCACCACCGTGTTGGCGCCGATCTTGGCCCCGTCGCCGACCGCGATCGGGCCGAGCAGCTTGGCGCCGCTGCCGACGGTGACGTTGTCGCCGAGCGTCGGGTGCCGCTTGCCGCGCTGGAACCCGGTACCGCCCAGCGTCACGCCCTGGTAGAGCGTCACGCAGTCTCCGATCACCGCGGTCTCGCCGATCACGACGCCGGAGCCGTGGTCGACGAAGAAGGAGTTGCCGATCCGAGCGGCGGGATGGATCTCGACCCCGGTCACCGAGCGGGTCAGGTAGGCGATCGTCCGTGGCAGCAGCGGCAGCCCGGCTTCCAGCAGCGCGTGCGCGGCCCGGTGCGCGAGCAGCGCCTGCACGCCGGCCCAGCTGGTGAGGATCTCGAAGGTCGAGACGCCCTGCGCGGCGGGGTCGCGCTCGCGCGCCGCCTTGACGTCCGCGCGAATCTCGCTGACTACCCTTTTCCAGCGGTTCATGGTGAGAAGAAGGGTAGGGACATGTAGCGCTCACCCGAGTCGCAGACGATCGTCACCACCCTCTTCCCGGCCATCTCGGGGCGAGCGGCCACCTCCAATGCCGCCCAGACGTTGGCCCCGGCCGAGATCCCGGCCAGCACCCCCTCCGCGATCGCGAGCCGCCGCGCCGTCTCCAGCGCCTCCTCGTCGCCGACCGCGAGCACCTCGTCGATCACCTCGCGGTCGAGGTTCGCGGGGACGAAACCGGCGCCGATGCCCTGGATTTTGTGCGGGCCGGCTTTGCCCCCCGAGAGGACCGGCGAGCTCGCCGGCTCCACCGCCACCACGAGCGCCTCCGGGGCGCGTTCCTTCAGCATCCGCCCCACCCCGGTGATCGTGCCACCGGTGCCGACGCCGGCGACGAAGGCGCCGATCTCGCCGTCGGTATCGCTCCAGATCTCCTCCGCCGTGGTGCGGCGGTGAATCTCGGGGTTGGCCGGGTTGGAGAACTGCATCGGCATGAACCCCTTGCGCTGCTCGCGAATCTCTTCGGCCAGCGCCACCGCCTCGTTCATCCCGCCCAGCGAGGGCGTCTCCCGGACCTCGGCGCCGTAGGCGCGCAGCAGCTTGCCGCGCTCGCGGCTCATCCCCTCCGGCAGGGTGAGGATCAACTCGTAGCCACGGGCCGCGCAGACCATCGCCAGGGCGATGCCGGTGTTGCCGCTCGTCGGCTCGACGACCACCGACTTGCCGGGCTGGATCTGACCCTCGGCTTCGGCGGCATCGATCATCGCCACCCCGATCCGGTCCTTCACCGAGCCACCGGGGTTGAAGTACTCGAGCTTGGCGCAGACCTCGCCGGGCAGCGCCTCGGAGAGCCGGTCGAGCAACACCAGCGGCGTGTTGCCGACGACGGCCGAGGCCTCAGCACCGATACGCATCAGTCGTGGATACGGACGATCTTGAACTTACGAGCTGCCGGGGTCGGGTCGGGAACACCGGCGCTGACCGCGCGAACCTGGAAGCGGTAGCGCCCCGGCACGAGCTTGTAACGCTTCGGCGACGTGCAGGCTTTGAACGGAGTCGCCGTGGTCTGCTCCCCTTTCAGCTTGGACAGCGAGTACTGGAAGGTGGCGGCGTTCGGCGAGGAGAGGGCGAACTTCACCTTTGCCTTCCTGGTCTTGACGACCTTCTTCGGGCCTTTGCCGATCCTGGTCTGGGACGCGGCTGCGGGAGGCGGCGGGTCGATCGACGGCGCTTCGACACCGGTGACGCGAGCCACCGCCGCGATTCCTTCTCCAGGGATTTCCATCGTCACCCAGACGAGCAGAGAAAGGCGATGAGCTTGGCGGCATGACTCCACATGTGGGGCAGTCTAACCCGGCACCCAGACCGGAGCGCACCGGCGAAACGGCTTTTCAGCGGACTCCGCTAGCCACGCGGATGGCGTCTGATGGGAGGCATGCCTTCCGACCCCAACACCTCGCGCATCTCCGACCGGGTTTGATCGAGTGGCACCTCCCCAACGGGACCCTCTTGGAGATAGTCGATAGGCGCGCTGGTCTGATCAAGCGGCACCTCGGGCGCTACTTCAACAGGTTCCTGACGTTCCTCCGGACCGCTCATTTCGGGCTTCCATTCGGAGCGTCACGACCCTCGTAATCGATGGGAGCCGTGGTCTGGTCGAGCGGGACACCAGGTGGCGGAGGTGAAGGATTCGGTGCTTTTGCCATTCAAATCAGCTCCAAGATCAGAATACCAACCGCCACCACGGAAAACGCCAGGCCGGCTAGAAACGCGTACAAGGAGATATTGATGGCCCTGGCGGCTGCGTTGCCCCCGTCCTGAGCGTCTCTGGTCGCGGTCTCTAGGCCGCGCAGCGACCGAACATGTACCCGCCAAAGATCGGGCTCATTCAAAAATCGATCGGTGAGGTAATTGGTGATCTCGTCAGCAGAAATCGATGCGAATGGCTGTGGCTTGATCACGCCGACAACCGCAACCACCACTGACACCGCCAAGCATGCAGAGGCACTCAGAAGCGCCACCCCAATCGCAGTTCCCGTGCACCCGGTCACCGATTCGAGGATCTTCGCAGCGTTGGCTCCGATCAAGGCCAGAAAGACAGCGCCAAAGCCCGCGACCTGCCCTCCCCTCGTTCGCAAGGACTCCGCGCGCCGTTGCTGGTCCTCCAGAAGTCGCTGCGCCTCTTCTACGTACCACGCGATCGCAACTGGATTCGGATCGCTCGGAGAGTGCCCCGGTGAAGTCATGGCCGGAGTATCTCCGATCAAGCAGACAGATCATTTCTCGACTCGGCTCAGATGAAGTACATGCCGCTGCCGGACTCTTCGGCCTCGCGGCGGGCGACTTCGGCGATCGTGGTCTGGCCGAAGACCTTGCGCAGGGCGGCGACGCCCTCGGCCCAGATCCCGCCCGCCTCGTCGGCCTCGTCACCGACTTTGCCGTCGAGGACCTGGACGACGTCGAGGACGGTGATCTCCTCCGGGGGTCGCGCCAGGGTGTAGCCGCCGCGCATCCCGCGGTGGCTGGTCAGCAGGCCGTTGCGGCGCAGGGTCGAGAAGAGCTGCTCGAGGAACTGCTCGGGGATCTCGCGACGCTCCGCCAGCTCTTTGATCGGCACCGGGCGCTCGCCCGCGCGCGCCAACTCGGCCAAGGCGACTACTGCATATCTGGACTTTGAGGTAATCGAGATCACAAGGGACTTTCTACCGCACCCCCCGGCTGGGTAGGATCGGCGCGCGGGAGCCGCAGAGGCCACCAGTGCCCGCATTTTCGAAAACGATCCGATCGGAAGCAGTCCTGAGCGAGCCCCCACATTGCCTGGTGATCGACGGTCACCCTCTCGTCCGGCTCGGTATCCGGGAGGTCCTGGCGGGAGGCTTCGTCGTCCACGAGACGACCACGCGCGAAGAGGGGGTCGATCTGGTCCGCGACGTCGGTGACTTCGACGTCGCGATCGTCGACATGCGCTGGCGCAGCAACGGCGAGGGCGACGCGATCAGCGGCGCCGAGGCGATCCGGATGCTGCACCGGTCGAGCGCCGCGCTCGGCATCGTCGCCCACGGCGAGCTGCCGGAACGCCACCTCGCCACCGCGGCGATCCAGGCCGGCGCGAGCGCGTTCGTCGCCCGCACCGCCGGGCCGGAGGAACTGCGGCGGGCGGTCGACGCCGCCGTCGCCCAGGAGAGCTTCATCGACCTGGCCGTGCCGCCGAAGGGCAGCCGCGGCAAGCTGACCCGCCGCCAGCGCCAGATCCTGCAGCTGCTGGCCAACGGCGAGTCGACCACCGTCGCCGCCCGCGAGCTCGACCTCAGCGAGGAGACGGTCAAGTCCCACATGAAGAACGCCCTGGCACGGCTGGGCGCCAAGAACCGCACCCACGCCGTCTCGATCGCCCTGCGCGAGTGCCTGATTGACTAACTACGCACTGCGCTCGAAGCGATGGATGGCACGCGACTCAGATCCAACCGCGGTCTCGTGCCATAAGCACGGCCTGCGCCCTATCAACGGCGCCGATCTTGCCGTAGACGTTGTGGAGGTGGGTTCGGATCGTCGAGACGGAGAGGTGCATTTCGCTGGCGATCTGCTTGTAGACCATGCCCTCGGAGAGGTGGCGGAGCACGTCCAGCTCGCGGCTCGAGAGCGGGCACGGCTCGCTGACCCGCGAGGCGTCCTGGACGGGAAGCGGCAGCTCGTAGAGCAGGTCCCGCAGGGCTTCGGGGCTGAGCCCGCAGCGCTCGGCGCCGGAGCGCAGGCGCTCGGGCGAGACCGCCTCGCCCTGGCAGTAGTGGGCGACCATGTCGGCGGTGGCGACCATCGCCGCCAGGCCGTCGGCATCCTCGGCGTGGTGGCGCTCGATCGCGACCGCGATCCGCGAGGGAAGGTTCCAGCGGCGGGCGAGGACGCCGCCGACGAGGGCGTGGTCGATTCCGAGCTGCTCGCGTTCCTCGCGCAGGCGCTGCTCGGGGGTGCGGGAGATCGCGTCGAAGTAGACCTTGTAGCCGGGGTGCAGGCGCGAGATCACCAGCCGCCCGACGTCGTGCAGCAGCGCCGCCACGGCGAGCTCGTCGCGGTCGATCCAGCCGACGATGCGGCCAAGCCGGTCGGCGGCCCGCTGGGTGGCGAGCGCATGGACGCGGAAGCGCTCGGGCTTCAGGTCCCAGCCGCCGTTGGAGTCGAAGAAGTCGAAGCTCGGCGCGGTGCCGGCAAGCGCGAGGATGCCGGCGGGCTTCAGTACCTCGAGCGCGGCGGGAATCCCGCCGATGCCGCCGGCGACGAGGCCGCCGCGGTTGGCGTGGCGCAGCACGGCGATGGTCAGGGCGACGTCGCACTCGACCGCCGTGACGATGTCGCCCACGCGGGCGGTCTCCGCGGTCGCGGCGGCGATCACGCGCGCGCGCGACTCGATCAGGACCGGGAACCGCTCGACCGCCTCGAACGCCTCGGCGAGGCGGCTGCCGGGGGCGGCGGGTCGGGATCCGGCCTTGGGGTCCTCCTGCAGGGGGACTTTGCCGTTGCTCTGCGAGGTCGTGACGCTCATTGGCACAACACATCGGCAGCAAACGGCCGTGGGTTTAGCCCAGCTCCCTTGTCCAATCCCCAAAATTGGGGATTCCGTCGCCGTTTCTCAGGTCTCGAGCCGCGCGGCGGCGGCGCGGATCCGCTCCAGCGAGCGCTCCCTGCCGAGCGCGGCGAGCGACTCGAAGATGCCCGGCGAGACCGAGGTGCCGGTGATCGCGACCCGGATCGGCTGGTAGAGCCTGCCTGGCTTCAGGTCGAAGCGGTCCAGAAGGGGTGCCAGCGCGGCCTCGATCGACTCCGGCACGAAGGGGTCCACGGGCTCCAGCGCCTCGGCGACGGCGGTCAGCACCTCCCCGGTCCCCTCCTTCATCACCTTCGCCCACGCCTTCTCGTCGTCGACCGGCGGCTCGAAGAGGAAGCGAATCAGCGGCCAGACCTCCGCCAGCGTCTGCGCTTTCTCCTGCGCGATCCCGCAGGCCGTCCGCAGCCGCTCGTCGGCCTCGCGGCTGAGGTGACGGGCAACCGCGGCGGTGTAGGCGTCGAGCGGCATCTCGCGCATGAAGCGACCGTTCAGCCAGCGCAGCTTCTTCTCGTCGAAGATCGCCGCCGATCTGCCGACGTCGGCGACGCGGAAGCGCATGACCAGCTCGTCGGTCGACATCAGCGTCGTGTCGTCGTCGGTCCCCCAGCCGAGCAGCGCCAGGTAGTTGCGAACGGCGGCGGGCAGGTAGCCGGCGTCGCGCAGCTCCTGGACCGAGGCGGCGCCGTGGCGCTTGGAGAGCTTCTTGCCGTCGGGGCCGTGCAGTAGCGGCAGGTGCGCGTAGCGCGGCGCCTCGAAGCCCAGCGCCTCCAGCACCAGCAGCTGCTTGGGGGTGTTGGAGAGGTGGTCGTCGCCGCGGACCACTTCGGTCACGCCCATCTCGGCGTCGTCGACGGCGACCGCGAAGTTGTAGAGAACCGAGCCGTCGGCCCGGGCGATGACGAAGTCGTCGTAGCTCGGGTTGGGGAAGGCGACAGGGCCGCGGATCAGGTCGTGGACGACCGTCTCGCCCTCGTCGGGCACGCGCAACCTGATCGCCGCCGTGGGGTCGTCGGTCGGCGTGCCGCGGTAGCCGCGGCCGGCGCCGTGCTCCGCCTTCCACGCCTCCACGTCCTTGCCGGTGGCGTGGTCGCGGTAGGCGTGGCCGGAGTCGAGCAGCCGCTGCAGCGCCTCGGCGTGGCGGTCGGCGCGCCCCGCCTGCGAGACCGGCCCGATGTCCCAGTCGAGCTCCAGCCACCGCATCGCGTCGAGGATCTGCGCGACGTTCTCCTCGGTCGAGCGCTCGCGGTCGGTGTCCTCGATCCGCAGCACCAGCTCTCCCCCGTCGTGGCGGGCGGCGAGCCAGTTGTAGAGTGCCGTCCTCGCTCCGCCGATGTGCAGCGCGCCGGTCGGCGAGGGGGCAAACCTGAGACGGGAGTTATCGCTTTTCATGTACGTAGGAGCGCACGTTTCCACTGCCGGTGGCCTCGCCAATGCGATCGAGCGCGGCGAAGAGCGCGGTTGCGAATCTATCCAGATCTTCAACCAGAGCCCGCGCATGTGGCGGCCGACGAACTTCGGCGAGGAGGACTTCGCCGCCTTCCGCGAAGCGATGGATGCCTCCAAGGTGGAAGCGGTGATCATTCACGCCGTCTACCTGATCAACTGCGCGACCAAAGACAAGGACCTGCGCATGAAGTCCCTGACCTCGCTCGCCCACGCGCTGCGGATCGGCGACGCGATCGGCGCTCGGGGAGTCGTCCTGCATCCGGGTTCGCAGAAAACCGACCCGTTGAAACCGTCGCTGAAACGGGCCTCAAAGGTGATCGCCGCGGCGCTGAAGGAAACCGACTCCTGTCCGCTGCTGCTCGAGCAGACCGCCGGCCACAAAGGCCTGCTTGCACGCGACTTCGACCAGATCGCCGCCCTGATCGACGGCGTCGGTGACGACAAGCGTCTCGGCCTCTGCCTCGACTCCTGCCACATGTTCGCCCAAGGCTACGACATCACCGACGAGGCCCACCTCTCCGCGGTCCTCGACGAAGCCGACGCCAAGATCGGCATCGAGCGCCTCGGCGCCGTCCACGTAAACGACGCCGCCGTCCCCCTCGGCGCCCACCTCGACCGCCACGCCAACATCGGCAAAGGCGAGATGGGCAAACGAGGCCTCTCCGCCTTCCTCTCCGAGCCGAGATTCGAGGGCCTACCAGCAACGCTGGAGACCCCCGGCCCGGAAAAGAAAGGCACCAGCAAAGCGGAAGTAACCCTCGCCAAGCGCCTAAGACGTGAAGGCCTGAAACGCCGCGGGGTTCACGACAAGGGGTAGTCAAGCACGCTGGATATAGGAGCAGACAACACGAGCTTGTTCTATGCGGGGTCAGGCGCTATCGATTGAGCCGTGCTCGCATTTGATCCCTGTTTCTGCAGCAACGCGCGGACAAGTTCGATCAGTTCTGGTGCTGCCATTGCATTGCCGTTGCCATCAAAGGTGACCCCGTCTTGCCCAGGGAAGAAGCGAAGTGCGAGCGCAGCCAAGGTCTCTTCACGCCGGGCGGTATCGAGCAACCCCAGGAAAGGATTCGCCGTCCGAATCTGGAGTTCGATGTGACGAAGCCTCCAGGCCTCAAGTCGGTGGTTGCTCGCAAGACTGTTGATGTAGGCCGCAAGGAGACCAACTGGAATCCCGAATGCAGCGTGCCCGATGACCGTCTGAAAGCTAGATTCCTCTTTCACCGTCAAGAGGCCAACAACCGTCACCGCAACTGAGAGCACGCCGACCGCAAGCGAACCCCAGGTGTATCTCTTCGCCTGTTGCTCGGTTCTTTTAGCCTCTACCGCGTAGGTGTTCGCAAGATTCTCAGCTGCAATATGGCTAGTCACCAAGCCTAGTTCGCTGGCCTGTTGATCGGCTGCCTCGCGACGGGTAGCGATAGCCTCAACCGCTTCATTTATCGCAGCAAATGCCTGCTCTTTTTGACCGGAAACTTCGGCAGCCGCCTCCCCAATTTGGGATCTAGTCTCCGCCCTCGTCCTATCGATCTCGCTCCGCACTTCGGCCACTCTTGGAATGGGCTCGAGCGTCGGTCCCGGTTGGATTCCTGCAGCGGCTTTAATCAGTCGATCTGCGGATCCAGTGAGATCTCCTCCCCCAGAATCCACTGCAGCACGGATAGCGTCACGAGCCTGAATGGCTGCGGCCTGCAACTCGTTCGCAGCAGCCAACGGCGTGATCTCTGGGTTTGCTACCTCCAGGACATCCCGAGCGTGTTTCGTGGCGGCCTCGAGCCTCCATGCGTTAGGCCACTGTTGTCGATGCTCAGAGGTCGTTTCGGTCTGGAAGATGCGTTCGGCATCCGCCAAAGCATTTTGGCCCGAGCCGAGAGCTCCAGCAACTTCCTGGCTTTGAGGATCTAAGGGCTCAGCGATGAGGACAGGCTAATTCCCAATTCGGACGTCAGAGGGTCTAAACGGGTGGCACGGTGAACCCCGCGCCCCAACGCAGGGCCGCCGGCGCCTTTGGGGCCCTCTCGAGTCCGCGAGAAGCATCGCTATGCGCGGTTTCTCGCGGACTCGATGAAGACCGAATCTCAGGGGACACCCGTCCCTCCCTCCCGCACCGCTTTCTGGAACGGCGACGAGGGCCGCGCACCCCTGCCCGGCCCTCGCTTTCTCCCGCCGTAAGTCTCTATTTGATGTGGAAGCCCGAGATCGCGCGGGAGATGACCAGCTGCTGGATCTCTGAGGTTCCCTCGAAGATCGTGTAGATCTTCGAATCGCGGTGCATCCGCTCGACCGGGAACTCGCGGGTGTAGCCGTTGCCGCCGAGGATCTGGATCGCCCGCTCGGTCACCCAGACGGCGACCTCACCGGCCTTCAGCTTCGACATCGAGCCCTCGGCGTTTTCGAATTTGTGGCCGTTGCGGCCCATCCAGGCGGCGCGCCAGACGAGCAGCCGGGCGGCGTCGATCTCGAGCTTCATGTTCGCCAGGTCGAAGGCGATCGACTGGTTCTCGACGATCTTGCGGCCGAACTGTTCACGCTCTTTGGCGTAGTCGAGCGCGTACTCGTAGGCGGCACGGGCGATGCCCAGCGCCTGGGCGCCGACGGTCGGCCGGCTCGCCTCGAAGGTCTGCATCGCCGCCTGCGATTTGGCTTTCTTGCCCTCGCGGACGCGGGCGAGGCGTTCGTCGAGCTTCTCTTTGCCGCCCAGCAGGCAGGATCCGGGGACGCGGCAGTCGTCGAGGTGGACGTCGGCGGTGTGAGAAGCGCGGAGGCCGTGCTTCTTGACCTTGGCGCCCTGCTCGCAGCCCGGGGTGTTGGGCGGGATGACGAAGGCGGCGTGGCCGCGCGAGCCGAGCTCGCGGTCGACCGAGGCGATCACGACGTGGACGTTGGCGATGCCGCCGTTGGTCGCCCAGGCCTTCTGGCCGTTGAGCACCCATTCGTCCTTCGCCTCGTCGTACTTGGCGCTGGTGCGGATGCCGGAGACGTCGGAGCCGGCGTCGGGCTCGGAGGCGCAGAAGGCGCCGAGCTTGACGTCGTCCGGCGTGCCGTAGCACTGGGGGATCCACTCCCCCATCTGCTCCGGGGTTCCCTGCCCGAAGATCGCTGCGACCGCGAGGGTCGTGCCCATGATCGCCATGCCGATGCCGGCGTCGCCCCAGAACAGCTCCTCGTTGGCGATCGGCAGCGTCAGCCCGGTCTCGTCTGCCCAGAACTGGCCGACGGCTTCGAAGCTGTAGAGGCCGATCTTGGCAGCCTCCTCGATCACCGGCCACGGCGTTTCCTCGCGCTCGTCCCACTCCTCGGCGGCGGGCCGGACGACGTTCTCGGCGAAGCCGTGCACCCACTCGCGGATGTCCTTCTGGTCCTGGTTGAGCTCGAGCGAGAACTTCGGCTCGGTCGAGTCGCTGGACGTGCTGTTGGCCTCGTCGAGCAGCGCTTGGGCGTCGACGTCGGCGACGGAGGAATCAGCCATGGCGGCGAAGTTTACATGGATCTGTGTCGCGTCACGAAACGGCGACGAGAACGAAACGTGCCTAAATCAGACCGTCTCGGACATCGCGAAGGTCGAAGGCGCGCAAGCCCTCGGGGCCGTCGTCGCTGCAGTCGAAGAACCGCTTGTTGACGCAGCCGTAGGGCTCGCCGCTGCCCTCGTAGGCGCGCTCGACCGAGAACTGGCAGTGCGGCAGTGGTTCGCCGGTCATCTTCACGCCGCCGAAGCCGCCCTGCTCGAGCACCGCGCCGAGCTCCACCTCGGCCGCGTAGACCTCCTGCATGCAGCCGACGTACTGCTCGCCGGTGAGGCGGTCGACGAAGCTGTAGAGGTAGCGGCAGCCGAGTTCGATGCAGCCGCGCGGCTCGACCATCTTGTCGCAGAAGGAGCGGCACTGGCGGCACTCGCCGACCTGGGTGCGCGTCGCGGTCATCGCCAAAGTCTAGGGATGCGAGATCGCAGAACCAAGCGGTTTGGCGCGCTCACGCCGCAAGCGGCGCAGCGGTCAGGACGTGGTCCAGCTCGGTGCGGAGCATCCCGGAAGGCTTGACCCGGAATCCCTCCCCGACCTCGAGGCGCCGCTCGCCGACCACGAGGAAGACCGGGGAATCCCCCTTGTGGTGTTCGAACACCGCCTTCAGTTCCTCGCAAAGCTCGTCGCTCCAGCGGGAGAGGTCGATCGGCACCTCGAACGGGCCCGACGAAACCGCCGCCGGCGCCGACTTCGCCGCCTTGGCGATCTCCGCCTGGTCGGGTTCGAAGCGCTGCGCCTCCTGGACGACGAGCTTCGTCTCGCCGCGGTCCTTGTGGTCGATGCGGCCGCGGACGACGACGATCGCGTCGGGCTGGATCACCGCGGCGCTCTCGGCCTCGTCGGCCTTGAAGACCAGCATCTCGACCTGCCCCTCGACGTCGTCGAGGGTGGCGAACATCATCTGACTGCCGCTCTTGGTGCGGATCTTCTTGCAGTCGACGACGATGCCGCCGACCGTCACCCAGCCACCGTCGGGCTTGCTTGCCAGTTGGGCGAGGCTGCAATCGACCCGCGCCCGCAGCGCCGGCCCGACTTCCTGCAGCGGGTGCGAGGAGAGGTAGGTGCCGAGCGTCTCCTTCTCCATCGCCAGCATCTCGGCGCGGTCGAACTCGGCGCCGGGGATCGGCGGCCGGTGGTGGGCCTGCGACTGGGCCGCCCCTCCCTCGGCTTCTTCGCCGCCGAAGTCGAAGATCGAGCCCTGGCCCATCTGCGCGTCCTCCTGCGCCTTCTGGCCCGCCGACTGCGCCGCCGGCAGCGTCTCCAGCATGCCTTTGCGGCTGTCGCCGGTGGAGTCGAGGGCGCCGCACTTGATCAGGCATTCGATCGCCCGTTTGTTGACCGCGCGGGAGTCGACCCGCTCGCAGAAGTCCCAGATCGACTCGATCGGCTTCTCCTCGCGGGCGCGGAGGATCGCCTCGACCGCAGCGTGGCCGACGTTCTTGACCGCATCGAGGCCGAATCGGATCGCGTTCTCGGAGACGACGAAGCTGTGGTCGGAGGAGTTGACGTCGGGCGGCAGGACGTCGATCCCCATCTCCGCGCAGCGGTTGACGAAGAACGGCACCTTGTCTTTGGTGTTCATCACCGAGGAGATCACCGCCGCCATGTACTCGGCCGGGTAGTTGGCCTTGAGGTAGGCGGTGCGGTAGGAGATCAGCCCGTAGCAGGCGGCGTGGGACTTGTTGAACGAGTAGTCGGCGGCGGCTTCGTTCAGCTTCCAGAGGTCGGCGGCGACGTTGGGCGCGGTGCCGCTTTCCCCCAGTCCCTGCATGAATTTGTCCTTCATCGTCGCCATCAGGTCGCGCTTCTTCTTGCCGATCGCCTTGCGCAGGTCGTCCGCCTCGGCACCCGAGAAGCCGGCCATGTTGCGGGCGATCTGCATCAGCTGCTCCTGGTAGATGACGCAGCCGTGGGTCTCCTTGGTGATCGCTTCCAGGCGGGGGTCGGGGTAGCGGACCGTCGAGGGGTCTTTCTTGCCTCTCGCGTAGGTGGGGATGTAGGCCATCGCGCCGGGCCGGTACAGAGCGCCGAGGGCGACGATGTCGGCGAACTCGGTCGGGCCGACCTTGCGCAGTGCGTCGCGCATCCCCTCGGACTCGAACTGGAAGACGCCGGTCGAGTCGCCCTTGGCGAGCATCGCGTAGGTCTTGGCGTCGTCGATCGGGATCTGCTCCATGTCGACGCGCTCGCCGCGGGAGCGCTCGATGATGTCGATCGCGTCCTCGATCACGTCGAGGTTGCGGAGGCCGAGGAAGTCCATCTTCAGCAGCCCGATCTCCTCGATCGGGCCCATCGAGTACTGGGTGACGATCTTGTACTGGCGCTCGGGCTTGCCCGACCCGTTGCCGTTGGCCGGCGCGGCGGGCGCGCTCTTGTCCTCGGCGAGCTGCAGCGGCACGACCTCCTGCAGCGGCCGGTCGGCGATCACCACCGCGGCGGCGTGGATCGAGTTGTTGCGGATGATCCCCTCGAGCCCCTGGGCGACGTCGATGATCTTCTTCGCGTCGGGCTCCTCGTCGTAGGTCCGGCGCAGCTCCTGGCCGCTCTTCAGGCATTCCTCGAACGAGGGGCTGCGGCCCATGATCGGCTCCGGGATCTGCTTCGCCAGCCGGTCGCCGGTGGCGTAGTCGAAGCCGAGCACGCGGGCGGCGTCGCGGGTCGCCGCGCGCGGCGCCATCTTGCCGAAGGTGATGATCTGCGCGACCGATTCGCGCCCGTATTTCTCGCCGACGTAGCGGATCATCCGCTCGCGGCCGCGGACCGAGAAGTCGATGTCGATGTCCGGCATCGATTTGCGGCCCGGGTTGAGGAAGCGCTCGAACATCAGGTCGTTGGCGAGCGGGTCGAGGTCGGTGATCTTCAGGCTGTAGGAGACGATCGAGCCGGCCGCCGAGCCGCGCCCCGGGCCGACGGCGATCCCGTTGCGCTTCGCGTAGCTGACGAAGTCCCAGACGATCAGGAAGTAGGAGGAGAAGCCCATCTCCTCGATCACCCCGAGCTCGAACTCGAGCCGCTCGACGGCCTCGGCGGGGAGCGGGTCGCCGTAGCGGGCGCGGAGACCGTCCATCGCGATGCGGCGCAGCATCGCCTCCGGCTCCTCGCCGTTCTCGGTCGGGTAGCGCGGCAGCAGCAGCTTGCCGAGCTCGATCTCGATGCTGCAGCGCTCGGCGATCTCCAGGGTCGTCGGCACCGCCTCCGGCCACTCGGCGAAGGACTCCGCCATTTCGGCGTTGTCCTTGATGTAGAACTCGTTCGTGTCGAAGCTCATCTTCGGCATCTGCAGGGTCGACTTGGTCTGCACGCAGAGCAGCGCCGCGTGGTTGTCGAAGTCCTCGCGCCGCAGGTAGTGGACGTCGGCGGTGCCGACCAACGGCCGGTTCAGCTCGCGGGCGAAGCGGACGATCCCCTCGTTGGCCTTGTCCTGCTCTTCGATCCCGTTCTTCTGCACCTCGAAGTAGACCTGCTCGGGGCCGAAGGCCTGGATCAGGTCGTCGAGGTGGGCGCGGGCGTCGTCCTCGCGCTCTTCGATCAGGCGGCGGCAGAAGCGCGACTGCAGGCAGCCGGTGAGGACGATCACGCCCTCGGCGTGCTGGGAGAGAAGCTCCATATCGACGTTGGCCTTGCCGCGCGAGAAGCCCTCGAGGAAGCCGGCCGAGGTGAGCTTGACCAGGTTGGCGAAGCCGGTGTCGGTCTCGGCCAGCAGGGTCAGGTGGTTGCGCTCGTAGCGAGTCTGCTCCTTGATCGCCCGGCGGTCCTCGACGAGGTAGGCCTCGAGCCCGGCGATCGGCTTGATCCCGTGCTTCTTACAGGCCTTGTAGAGGTCGACCGCGCCGTTCATGACGCCGTGGTCGGTGAGGCCGAGGGCGGGCTGGTCGAGCTCTGCCGCCCGCGCCGCCATCGCGTCGATCTTGCAGGCGCCGTCGAGCAGCGAGTACTCGCTGTGGGCATGGAGATGTACGGCTGACGCGGTGCTCACGAGATCGGTCGATCATGCCAAGCCGGGCAGATGGCACCGACGCCTGTCGTGACACTTCCGCGCTAGTTCCGGGGTACTTCAGAGCTGGGTGACGAGCAGGGCGCCGACGATACTCGCGCTCATGCTCACCATGCCGATCACGAGCGAGCGATTGAGGCCATCCAGGCGAGCCTCGATCGAGTTGAAGCGGGCTTCAACCATTCCGAAGCGCGTATTCATTTCCTTCCGGAGCTCTCGCACTTCTCCTTTGACTTCCCGCACTTCTCCTTTGACTTCCCGCACTTCGCCCTTGACCTCGCCGAAGCCCTTCTCCATCCTCGCGTTGAGGTCGTCCAGCCGCTCGTCGGTCCACACTCGCTTCTCCATGACTGCCATGCAGACAACCATATGAAGCGTGCTGTCATCAGTGGTGCGCAGTTCGCAAATTCTCTGCGCAGGCTTGCCGCCTGAACCGTGACATCAGGCGCAGACCCAGGCGCTGCCGCCGGAGTCGGCCCAGATTTCGGCCGCGATCCGGTCCTGTTCCGCCTTGGGCGCGTTCTGCGGTTCGCCCTTGCCGCCGTAGAGCTCCCAGGTCGAGGGCAGGATCTGGTACGCGCCGCCGGCGCCGCTGGAGGGGTTGAGCGCGCTGTAGTTGCCGCCGGACTCGCACATCACGATGTAGGTCGGGATCGAGTACGGCCCGCCGAGCCAGCGGCCGACCTCTTCCTCGGCTTCGGCTTCCGATTCGGCCAGGCGCGCTTCCTGGACCTGCGCGACCCACTCGGAGATGTCGGACTTCAGCGTCGCCAGCGAGGCTTCGCGACTGGCCTCGAGCGATTCGAGGCGAGCGGTGGCCGCCTGCGCGGCTTCGCGCACCGCGGCGATTTCCTCACGGGCAGCTTCGAGCCGTTCGTCGTAGGCGATCGCTTCGGCCTTCAGGTCGGCCACCCGGAGGACCTCGCGATGCACCGCCGCCCGCACTTCGGCCACCCGGTCGGCGAGGGCGCTGTCGGCTTCGGAGATCGCCCGCAGGTAGTCGCTGCGGGTGACGAGGTCCTCGTAGTCGCCGGAGCCGAAGACGAGGTCCGCGGTGCTCGGCGTGCCGCTCTCGTAGATCGCGACCAAGCGGTCGGCGAGGACCGCGCGGGATCGGCGCAGCCGTGCTTTCTCCACGGCGAGCCGGTGCCGGGTCGCTTTCAGCTTCGCAGCCAGTTCCGCCGCCCGCTCGCGCCCTTCGGCCAGGAGCGCGGTCAGCTCTTCCTCTTCGGCGGCGGCGTCCTTCGCTTCGGCTTCGGCGCTGCCGAGTTCGGCCGTCGTCGCCTGCAGCTGGGAGGCGAGCGAGCTCGCCTCCTCGCGGGCGGTGGCCAGCTTCGCTTCGAGCTGCTCGGCTTCGGTCGCGCCGGCGCTGCCGGCAGCGCCGATCACCGCCAGCAGCGCGCAGAGCAGCGCCGCGGCGCAGATCCCGAGGAGGTCCCTTCTGAGGGAGAACGGCCGCACGAAGCCGCGAGGCTACCGAGGCGGTTCTAAAACTCCTGCAAGTTGCCGATAACCCGCAAGCGAAGTTGCGGCTCAGCCTTCGGGGACTTCGCGCGTCGCCAGGTACGCGATCGCCGCGACGATCCCGACCCCGAAGACGCCGAGCGCGACCCGGGTCTCGCGCCGGTAGCGGCGCCGCAGGTAGCGGAAGGCGAACTTGACCGAGGCTTTGCCCACCCGGTTGTACATCAGCCCTCCCCCCGCTCACGGATCCGGTGCGCCATCCGCGACTGCAGCGACCAGAGCTCGATGAACCCCGGCGAGGCGTTCTGGTCGAAGAGGCCGCCGGACTCCGAGAAGCTCGCCAGCTCGGCGTCGTAGACGGCGTTCGGCGAGGAGCGGGTGACGACGCGGACGCTGCCTTTGAAGAGGCGCAGCCCGATCTCGCCGGTCACCTGGGCGTTGACCGCGTCCATGTAGGCGTCGAGGTCGCTGCGCAGCGGCTCCCACCAGAGGCCGGCGTAGACGAGGTAGCCCCACTTCTGGTCGAGCGCGGGCTTGAACTGGTTCTGGTGGATGGTGCCGACCAGGCGCTCGAGCTCCTCGTGCGCGGTGAGCAGGATCGCGGCGGCCGGGACCTCGTAGATGTCGCGCACCTTGAGGCCGACGATCCGATCCTCGATGTGGTCGACGATCCCGACCCCGTGCCGGCGGCCGCGCTCGGAGACCCGATCGATCAGCTCGACCAGCTCGAGCTGCTCTCCGTCGAGCGAGGCCGGCCGGCCGGCCTCGAAGCCGATCCGGATCAGCTCGCTCTCGTCGGGGGCCTCCTCGGGCCTGGTGACGAGCTGGAAGACGTCGTCGGGCGGCGGCTGGTCGATCTCCTCGATGACCCGGCCCTCCGACGAGCGGCCCCAGAGGTTGTCGTCGATCGAGTACGGCGGCTTCTCGGCGCCCCCCGTCACCGGGATCCGATGCTCGCGGGCGTACGCGATCTCCTCCTCCCTCCCCATCGCCCATTCGCGAACCGGAGCCAGCACCCGCAGCTCGGGCCCGAGCGCTGCGATCGTCGCGTCGATCCTCACCTGGTCGTTGCCCTTACCGGTGCAGCCGTGGGCGATCGTGTCGCAGCCGTGCTCGCGTGCCGCGGCGACGGCGATCTTGGCGATCAGCGGCCGGGCGAGCGCCGTGAACAGCGGATAGCCTCCGCCGTAGAGCGCGTTCGCGCGGATCGCCGGCGCGACGAAGTCGGCGGCGAACTCCTCCCGGGCATCGACCACCAGGGTCTCGGCGGCGCCCATGTCGCGCGCCTTGGCGACGATCGCATCCAGGTTCTCATCGGGCTGGCCGAGCTCGACGGTCAGCGTCACGATCTCGGCCCCGTACTGGGCCTGGATCCAGTGCAGCATCACGCTCGTGTCGAGCCCGCCGGAATAGAGCAGCAGAACCCGGCCGACCTGCTCGGGGTCGGCTTGATAGGCGGCGATCGGCTGCTGTCCGGCGCTCACGGGACGGGCAGTCTTGCAGGTGGCGGTGAACGGGCGGCCTCGATCGGCGATGATCCCGGCGATGCGGCGACTCGCCCGAATCGCGTCGGTGGCGCTGATCACGGCGGGCGTCGTGCTCCTCGCCGATGCGGCGATCACGCTGGTCTGGAAGGAGCCGCTGTCGGCGATCTACTCCGCGATCGAGCAGAACCAGGCCGCCGACGAGCTCAACTCGCTCAGCGACGAGTTCCTCCAGGACCCGGAGGTCGCCGACCTGGCGGCAAGCCGGGCGGCGACCGCGCGGCGCGCCGAGCGCCTCGCCGACCTCTACGAGAA
>DASVAT010000007.1:0-65139 GCA_036376215.1 Solirubrobacterales bacterium | reverse complement strand
GGCCTTCTGCAGCGACTCCTTGAAGGTGCGCCCGATGCTCATGACCTCGCCCACGCTCTTCATCTGCGTCGTGAGCGTCGCGTCGGCGCCGGGGAACTTCTCGAAGGCGAAGCGCGGGATCTTGGTGACGACGTAGTCGATCGTCGGCTCGAAGGAGGCCGGGGTCGCGCGGGTGATGTCGTTGGGGATCTCCTCCAGCGCGTAGCCGACCGCCAGTTTCGCCGCCATCTTCGCGATCGGGAAGCCGGTCGCCTTCGAGGCCAGCGCCGAGGAGCGCGAGACGCGCGGGTTCATCTCGATCACCGCGATTTCGCCGTTCTCGGGGTTGACCGCGAACTGGACGTTGGAGCCGCCGGTCTCGACGCCGATCGCCCGGATCACCTTTATCGCCTGGTCGCGGAGGTCCTGGTAGAGCGGGTCGGTCAGCGTCTGCGCCGGGGCGACGGTGACCGAGTCGCCGGTGTGGACGCCCATCGGATCGACGTTCTCGATCGAGCAGATGATCACCACGTTGTCGTTGCGGTCGCGCATCACCTCGAGCTCGAACTCGCCCCAGCCGATCACCGACTCCTCGACCAGGACCTGGTTGATCGGGCTCGCGGCGAGGCCCTCGGAGACGACCTGCAGGAGCTCGGTCTCGGTGTTGCCGATCCCTCCCCCCTGGCCGCCCATGGTGAAGGCCGGGCGGACGATCGCCGGCAGCGAGATCTCGCCCGCGGCCAGCTTCTCCTCGACCTCGGCGACGTTCTCGACGGTCACCGACCAGGGGATCCGAAGCCCCGCCTCGTTCATCGTCTGGCGGAACTTCTCGCGGTCCTCGGCGCGGCTGATCGACTCGGCGTTGGCGCCGATCAGCTCGACCCCGAGCCGCTCCAGGGTCCCGTCCTCGTCGAGTGCCATCGCGATGTTTAGCGCGGTCTGGCCGCCGAGCGTCGGCAGCAGCGCGTCGGGGCGCTCCTTTTCGATGATCTTCGTCACCGGTCCGGGCAGGAGCGGCTCGATGTAGGTGGCGGTGGCGAACTCGGGGTCGGTCATGATCGTCGCCGGGTTCGAGTTGACGAGGACGACTTCGTAGCCCTCCTCGAGCAGGACCTTGCAGGCCTGCACGCCGGAGTAGTCGAACTCGGCCGCCTGGCCGATCACGATCGGGCCCGAGCCGATCAGGAGGATCTTCTCGATGTCCTCACGTTTGGGCACTGCGCACCTCCCGCGCCCCTGCCAGGCGCTGCTCCAGGTTTTTACGGACCGCCGGCCACTCGTCGTCGACGATCGAGAAGTAGGCCGAGTCGCGGACGCCGATTCCCGGCATCAGCATGTGCTTGCTCGCGCGCACGCCTGGCGGCGCCGGACACACTTCGCGGGGCGTCGTCCTCTGTCGCCCGAATAGCGCTGACCTAACTGAGAACAGGTTCTTGCCGGGGGCGCGAAAACCGAGACTGCCAAGGACGCAGGGAGCGTGGCGTGCTCTGCACGCGAGCGACCGAGGACGCCGGCAGGCGAAGGTTTGCAGCGTCACCGGGCGAGCTCCAGGAAGCGGTCGAAGAGATGGCGGGCGTCGTGGGGGCCGGGGCCGGCCTCGGGGTGGTACTGGACGGTGGCGCCGGCGACGTCGCGGAGGACAAGGCCCTCGACCGTGCGGTCGTAGAGGTTCAGCTGCGAGAGCTCGGCGACGCCGAAGTCGGTGTCCCAGCGGACCGGCTCGTCGCCCTCGATCTTCGCCTCGCCGCCCGGGCCGACGACCGCGAAGCCGTGGTTCTGGGCGGTGATGTCGATCCGTCCCGTCTCCAGGTCCTTGACCGGGTGGTTGGCACCACGGTGGCCGAAGGGCAGCTTGTAGGTCTCGAGGCCGACGGCGCGGCAGAGGAGTTGGTGGCCGAGGCAGATGCCGAAGACGGGCTTTTTGCCGATCACTCCGCGGACGGTCTCGACGACGTAATCGAGGGCGGCTGGGTCGCCGGGGCCGTTGGCGAGGAAGACGACGTCGGGGTCCTCGGCCAGCACCTCCTCGGGACCGCTGGTGCAGGGCAGCAGGGTCAGCTGGCAGCCGTGCTCGCGCAGCTGGCGGACGATGCTGAGCTTGACCCCGGTGTCGATCCCGACCACGTGCGGCCCCTCGCCCTCGAAGCGGACGGGCGCCTCCGGCGTCACGGTGCGGGCGAAGTCGGCGCCGGCCATCGAGGGCTCGGCGGCGATGCGTTCGCGGGCCTCGGCCTCGGGCGTCTCGGCCGGGAAGATGCCGCCGCGCATCGAGCCCTTGTCGCGCAGGTGCCGGACCAGCGCCCGGGTGTCGACCCCGCTCACCGCCGGCACACCGCAGTCGCCGAGCCAGTCGAGCCAGCCGCCCTCGGCGGTGGCGACGTCCTCGCGGTTCTTCGCGTCGCGCATGACGACGCCGCGGGCGTGGACGCGATCGGACTCCATCGCCGCGGCGGAGACGCCGTAGTTGCCGATCAGCGGATAGGTGAAGACGATGATCTGGCCGGCGTAGGAGGGGTCGGTGACCGACTCCTGGTAGCCGGTCATCGCCGTGTTGAAGACGACCTCGCCGGTGACCGCGCCAGCGTGGCCGCAGGCGAGCCCGTCGAGCCGGGTCCCGTCCTCGAGCAAAAGGTAGGCGCTCATTCGCCTGTTCCTTTCTGGTTCATGGCAACGAAAAGGCACAGACGAACGCTCATGCGGCGACTCCGAGAGAGAAGCTGCGCAGGCGGAAGGCGACCTGGCCGGCGGCGACGGTCATCAGGACACGGCCGGTGAGGGTCTCGCCGGCGCACCAGGAGTTCGCCGAGCGGCTCTCGTAGCCGTCCTCGCCAACCGTCCACTCGGCACCGAGGTCGCAGAGGACGACGTTCGCCTCCGCGCCGGGCGCCAGGCTCGGCCGTTCGAGGTCGAAGGGCTCGGCGCCGCCGGCCATCCGCTCGACCAGCAGCGAGAGGTCGATGACGCCCGGGGCCACCAGGTGCGTGTACAGCGCGGCGAATGCGGTCTCCAGGCCGGTCACCCCCATCGCCGCCTGCTCGAAGGGGACGTCCTTTTCCTCCGGCTGGTGCGGGGCGTGGTCGGTGGCAATGCACTCGATCGTGCCGTCGCGCAGTCCCTCGATCAGCGCCTGGCGGTCGCGCTCTTCGCGCAGCGGCGGGTTCATCTTCGCCCGGTGCGGGTCGAGGCCCCGGACCGCCTCGTCGGTGAGGCAGAGGTGGTGGGGGCTGGCCTCGGCGCTGATCTGGACGCCGGCCGCCTTGGCGGCGCGGACGGCGTCCACCGACTCGGCGGCGGAGAGGTGCTGGACGTGGATGCGGGCCCCCTCGTAGCCGGCGAGAGCGGCGTCGCGCGCGACCATCGTCGACTCCGAGACCGAGGGGATGCCGGCGATCCCGAGCGCGGCCGAGACCGGGCCCTCGTGCATCGCGCCGTCGCGCGAGAGGCGCGGGTCCTCCTCGTGCAGGGCGATGTTGCCGCCGCAGAGGTGCTGGTACTGCAGGGCGCGGCGCATCACCCCGGCGTCGGCGATCGGCAGCCCGTCGTCGGAGAACCCGACCGCGCCGGCTTCGCGCAGTTCGACCATCTCGGTCAGCTCGGATCCCTGCATCGCTTTCGTCACCGTGGCGAGGAAGCCGACCGGGACCGAGGCGCTCGCCCGCGCCTGCTCCCGCAGGGCGGAGACGTCGGCGGCGGTCGAGACCGGCGGCTGGGTGTTGGCCATCGCGAGGATTCCGCAGTAGCCGCCGGCCGCCGCGGCGCGGGTGCCGGTCTCGACGTCCTCTTTGTGCTCGTGGCCGGGGGTGCGGAGGTGGACGTGCGGGTCGAAGAAGGCCGGGAAGGCGTGCAGGCCTTCGGCCTCGACCACCTCGGCGCCCTCGGCCTCGGCCTCGCCGGGGGCGGCGAGCGCGGCGATCGACCCGTCGCGGACGACGACGTCGTGGACGGCGTCGATGCCCGCGACCGGGTCGAGGACGGTGGCGCGGCGGAAGACCAGGTGCGCGGCCTCGCCGGCACGGACGTCGAGTGCGTCGGTGAGGCTCATGCGGGGGTTCCGATCGGGGTCGGTGCGCTGCCCTCGCCGTCGCCGCTCGGCGCCCGCTCGGTGCCGGCCAGCAGCTCGTAGAGGATCGCCATCCGCACGACCAGGCCGGCGGCGACCTGCTCGGCGATCAGCGATTGTGGCGAGTCGATCGCCTCGCCCGAGAGCTCGACGCCGCGATTCACCGGCCCGGGGTGCATCAGCAGCTGGCGCGGCTCGAGCCGGCGGGTGTCGATCTGGAAGTTGGCGGCGTACTCGCGCAGCGAGGGGACGAAGCTCTCGCTCATCCGCTCCTTCTGCATCCGCAGGGCGTAGACGACGTCGGCCCCGGCGATCCCGTCGAGGCTGTAGGAGACCTCGCAGCCGAGCGCCTCGATGCCGCGCGGGATCAGGGTCGGCGGGCCGCAGACGGTGACCTCGGCGCCCATCCGGGCGAAGGCGATCAGGTTGGAGCGGGCGACGCGGCTGTGGAGGACGTCGCCGACGATCCAGATGCCGACCCCCTCCAGCGAGCCGAGGCGGCGGCGCAGGGTGTAGACGTCGAGCAGCGCCTGGCTCGGGTGCTCGTGCTTGCCGTCGCCGGCGTTGACCACCGCCGCCGAGGTCCAGCCGGCGACCATCTGAGCGGCGCCGGCGTAGGGGTGGCGGATGACGATCGCGGCCGGGTCGTAGGCGGAGAGGGTCGCGATCGTGTCCTTCAGAGACTCGCCCTTCTCGACCGATGAGCCGGCGGCCTTGACCGAGACGAGGTCGGCGGAGAGGCGCTTGGCGGCGAGGTCGAAGGAGCTCGAGGTGCGAGTGCTCGACTCGTAGAAGAGCGAGACGACGGTGCGGCCGCGCAGCGTCGGCACCTTCTTGATGTCGCGGCGGCCGACCTCGGCGAAGCTCTCGGCGCGGTCGAGGATCGCCTCGATCTCCTCGCGCGAGAGCTGCTCGATCGAGAGCAGGTGCTTCATTGGGCCACCTCCACGGGACTGGGCTCGGAGATCGTCACCTCGTCTGTGCCGTCGACCTCCTCTAGGCGGACGTTGACCCGCTCCTCGCGCGCCGTCGGCAGGTTTTTGCCGACGTAGTCGGGGCGGAAGGGCAGCTCGCGGTGGCCGCGGTCGCAGAGGACGGCCAGCTGCACCCGCTGCGGCCGGCCGTAGTCGAAGAGCGCCTCGATCGCGGCGCGGACGGTGCGGCCGGTGTAGAGGACGTCGTCGACGAGGACGACCGTGCGGCCCGTGAGGTCGAAGTCGATGTGGGAGCTGTGGACGACCGGCTGCGCGGCGGGCGCCTTGGCGCCGACGTCGTCGCGGTAGAAGGAGATGTCGAGGTCGCCGATCGGCAGCTGCGAGCCGGTCAGCTCGCCGAGGAAGACGTGGAGGCGGCGGGCCAGGACGGCGCCGCGGGTGTGGATGCCGACGATCGCCAGACGGTCCGAATCGGGGTTCTTCTCGGCGATCTCGTGGGCGATCCGCCGCAGCGTTCGCCTCAGATCGTCGTGCTCGAGCACGACCTTCTCGTTCACTTCGCTTGCTTCCTTCCTGGCCTCGCGGGACCGGGTTAAAGGACGGTGGCAATGTAGCAGCGGATGCGGCGGCGAGGGGTAGGTCCCTCGGCGGACAACAGCGGGGAGGGTCCGGCGAGGGACCTACCCCTCGCCGTTTGGGGCTCGGGCTCCATTTGGGATGAGCTGGGGGTCTCCGCGCTCGGGGAAGGGGAGCTCGACGACGTCGAAGTCTTTCGGAGCGATCGTCGGCTCGAAGACCTCCTTTGCCTCCTCGATCACCTTGCCGACGTGGTAGCGGGAGGAGATGTGGACTAGGGCGAGGAGCTTTACGTGGGCCTCGTCGGCGACGGCGGCGGCCTGGGCCACGGTCGAGTGGCCGGTCTCCGCCGCGCGCTGGATCTCCTCGTCGGCGAAGGAGGCGTCGTGGATCAGCAGGTCGGCGTCGGCCGCGGCAGAGACGGTGGCCGGGCTGGGCGCGGTGTCGCCGGTGATCACGATCGTGCGACCGGGGCGATTGGACCCCATCACCTGGTCGGGGGCGACGGTCCCGTTGCTGCCCTCGACCTCCTCCCCGCGCTGCAACGCGGCGTATGCCGGGCCTTCGGGGACGCCGGCGGCGGCGGCGGCGGCGGGGTCGAAGCGGCCGGGGCGCTCGGCCTCGACCAGGGCGTAGCCGTTGGCGCGGGTGGTCCGGTGCGAGGCTTCGAAGGGGCGAACCTCGTACCCGTCGTGCGCGACGGCGTCGCCCGGCCCCAGCTCGACCAGGTCGAGGCTGAACCCGAGCCGGCCGATCAGCGGCGAGAAGACCTGGAACAACTCCGTCAGGCCCCGCGGCCCGAAGATCTTCAGCGGCACCTGACGGTCGGTCAGGTCATAGGTCTTCAGCAGTCCCGGAATGCCGAGCACGTGGTCGGCGTGGAAGTGCGTCAGGTAGATCTCGTCCGCCTGCACCAGGCCCAGCGAGCGCTGCATCTGCCGCTGCGTCCCTTCGCCGCAATCGAACAGCAACCGCTCTCCCCCACGAGCCACCAGCACGCTCGCGGTGGAGCGCCGCGCCGAGGGCACCGAGCCGCCGGTGCCGAGAAAAGTCACCGCCAAATCCATCGGCGGCGAGCCTACGCGAGTTACGGACTAAGCTGCCGATTGAGCGCCCGTAGCTCAGCTGGATAGAGCGCTTCCCTCCGGAGGAAGAGGCCACAGGTTCGAATCCTGTCGGGCGCGTCTCTTGTCGTGTCGAGTTTGTCTCCCTATGCGAGACAAACTCGACACGGCTAACTCTCGGCAGCCTTGAACCTCGCGCGCCACTCGTCGCGGTCGAACTCCGCGGGCTCGGTTTCGGCGAGGAAGCGTTCGAGGACGGCGATGAAGCGGCCGGGGCGCTCGAGCTGGGGGACGTGGCCGGTCTCCTCGAAGATCTCCAGGCGGCTGCTGGGCAGCTGGGCGTGGGCCTCGCGGGCGTGGTCGGCGGGGATGATCGGGTCGTTCTCGCCCCAGACGATCAGCAGCGGCAGGGCATCGGCGAGGTAGAGCTTGTCCAGGGCGGCGACGCGCTGGCCCTGCATGCCCACCACCGAGCGCAGGGTGGCGACGAAGGCCTTGCGGCGCTCGGGGTCGGTCAGGGTTGCGTAGCCGCGCGTGACTTCGGCCAGGTCGGTGCTGGGACGCAGGCCGACGAGGCCGAGTCCCCGCCCGACCACGGAGCCGACCCGGCTCCCGACCCCGGCGGTCGCCGAGATGAAGAGCTCGGCGCCGGGCAGGGCCGCCGCCCGCAGGATCGGGCTCACGTCCGGCCCGAGGCCGCCGCTGGAGACCAGCACCAGCCGCTCGACCATCTCCGGGAACTGGTAGGTGAACTGCAGCGCGACGCCGCCGCCCAGCGAGTGGCCGACCAGGGTCGCCCGCTCGTGGCCGAGGGTCAGCATCAGGTCGCGCAGGCCGCTGGCGAGGCTGCCCAGCGAGTAGTCGCCGCCGCCGGGGGCCGAGCCGCCGTGACCGGGAAAGTCCGGGGCGATCACGGTGTGGTTGATCGCCAGCGGCTCGATCACGGCTTCCCAGTTGGCGCAGGTGCCGGCCATCCCGTGGATCAGCATCAGCACCGGCCCGGAGCCGGCTTCGATGAAACTGACCGGGTGGCCGTGAACCTCGACGGTCCGCGGCCTCGCCTCGGCCATGCTCAGACGGGTCACTTTGCCTGCCACGGGGAGAACCTACCCACGCGGGCGGCCGAGGTATCCCAGCGCCGCGATTCTGTGACCGATTCCAATACCGTGGCGCTGTGAACGACGCCCCCCCAGGCAGCGCCGCGCAGGACAGGCGTCCCCCCCGGGGCGCCCTGATCGTGGTCGCGGTCGGGCTGATCGCCTGCCTCGTCGCCGCCCTGGCGAGCACCGGCAAGGGCGAGGGCGAAGCGGCCAACCTCGAATGGGTGCAGGCGAACGACGGGCCGGACTCCACGGCGGTGGCGGTCCCGGGCGGCAGGGGCGAGATGCAGCTCACCGAGGCGCGAATCCGCTCCACCGGGACCAACGTCAGCGGCTACTCGCTCTACATCGCGAGCGCCAAGCTGACCGTCTCGGCCGGCTCGCCGATCAGCGGCGGCAAGGTCCTCTGCAGGGTCAAGGCGCCGAAAGGCACCGAAGTCGCCCAGAGCTCGGGCGGTCTGCGCGGCACCTACCCGCGCTCCTCCGAAGCCGGCATCTACAGCCAGGAAGTGCCGGAGACGGTGCTGATGGACTTCAGCTCGAAGAGCAGCGAACTGGCGGTGCTCGAATTCCCCGACCGTCCGCCACGCTTCACCAGCGAACGCGGGGTCAAGGTCGAATGGCCGACCTACAAGGTCGGCGAAGAGCGGATCGAATACTCCGTCGCCGGGAAACCGAAGCAGGACCTGGAACTCCCCTTCTTCACGATCTGGCGCAGCCAGGACGTTCCCGAGGCGAAGATCTCCTGCGCGCTGGAAACGAGCGCGGGCGAAGCGACCGCGAGCACCCGGGTCGCCTTCTCAGAACACACGCCGCCGATCGACGAAGAAGCCGAAGAGCTGAAAGCCGAACAGCGCGAAGAAGCCGAAGAAGAAAGCGAAGGCGGCGACGAAGGCTAGGAGGGGTTGGCGAAACCCGCGTGTGCGGCTGGCGAGTGCCGGACCAAGCGGGGGTAGGACGCAGGGAGGCCGAATGGCAGCGCCATTTGGCCGACCGAGGACGACGCCCCGCGCAGTGTGTCCGGCGCCGCCAGACGTGCGCGGGGGTTTCGCCAATCCCTCCTAGGCGTCGAGGGTCGTCTGCGGGGCGACCAGCAGCTCCGGTCCCTCCGACATCCCTTTGCCGACCTTGTTCAGCGCCGGGTTGGCCGGCGCGCTCGACATCCGTCGCGCGTCGAGCGGGCCACACAGTGCGACCGCGTCCTCGACGCTGAGGTCGGGCCGCAGCCAGGCCGCCTCGGCCTCCGGGTCGGGCAGGATCGCCGGCATCCGGTCGTGGACGGGAGCAACCACCTCGTTCGGCGTCGTCGTCACCAGCGTGCAGGTGTAGAGGTAGCCGTCGTCGTAGCCGCGCTCGTCGGGGTCGGTCCACTCCTTGCGGGTGCAGAGGCCGGCGAAGGCAAAGGGCTCGCCGCCGTCGACCTGGAAGTGCCAGGGCTGGCGCGGCTGCTTGGGGTCCTCGGCCTTCATCCACTCGTAGAAGCCGTCGGCGACGATCAGGCAGCGGTGCCGGTACTTGCCGAGCAGCGGCCCGTAGGCGCGGCTCTTCAGCAGGTTCTCTTTTTTCGCGTTGATCATCCGGTAGCCGACCTTCAGGTCCTTGGCCCAGACGGGGACCAGGCCCCAGCGCATCAGCCGCGCCTCGCGCTCGTCCTGCTCGGCCTCCTCGGGCTCGGGAGAGGCGCGGACGACCAGCACCTCCTGCGTCGGCGCGACGTTGAAGCGGCCGAAGCCCGGGGGCGCTTTCTCCTTCGCCTCGGCGCCGTTCTCGGCGGACTCTTTCGCCGGGGCGCCGGCGACTTTCCGTTCCAGCGCCTTCTCGAGCTCGACCTGGAAGCGGTCGGCGACCTTCTTCGTGTCCTTGGTCGTGTTGGTGAAGCGCCCGCACATGGCGCCCAGCCTACCCAGGCGGGACGCTCACTCTGGGGCTATCAGCTCCAGCCGCGGAAAATAGGTCCGGTAACGGGAGGCATCGCGGGTCAGGAGCCTGTGGCCCTCGACCGCTGCATGGGCGCCGATGAAGAAGTCGGGAAGCGGAGAGCGGCGGCTGCCCCCGCGGCGGCGGCAGTCCACAAACGCCTTACCAGCCAGGAAGGCAGCGGACCACGGGATGCCCTCGCGTTTGAAGACTTCGGCGGGAAGCTCGTGGTCGAGGAGCTCTTTGCGGGAGTAGCGCTGAGAGACCTCCGCATAGATCACGGCATTGATGACCAGCGGCCCTTCCGAGGCGAGGGCCGCCAGTGCCTGACTCGACCACTCCCCCCAAGCGGAATCCCCGGATAGGACGTCGAGCAGGACATTGGAGTCAACGAGGGTCGCCGTCACCCTCTTCCAAGTGTCCGGTGCCCCAATCCTCTCCCCTGGTCATCTGCATGATTTCCTCGGTGGATAGGTCGATATCCCCGCCGCTCGCCTGTCGGAGGCGGTCGACGATCTCCCGCCCTCGCGTGCGGTCACCCTCGAGCTTCTGGACTCTCACCTGCCCCCCCTCTACCACGAACTGGACCTCGGTCCCCGGGAACAAGCCAAATTCATCCCGGATCCCTTTGGGGATCGTCACCTGGCCTTTGCTGGTGATGCGCATTGGTAAGAGTATTACAGGTCTTACTCTTACTTTCTCCCTCAGGCCGGTGCGGGGCGCAGCTCGGCGTGGTCGCGGTACCAATCGAGGGTGCGGATCAGGCCGTCACGGAGCTCGACTTCGGGGCGCCAGCCGGTCATCTCCCGCAGCTTGGTCGAGTCGACGAACTGGCGGTCGATCTCGCCGTCGGGGTTGCCGGTGCCGAGGTATTCGGGATCGAGGTCGGTGCCCGAGACAGCGACGATCGTCTCCAGCACATCCCTGACCGAATGCGGGGTCTCGCCGCCGGCGTTGAAGGCCTCCCCCGCCCCCGGTCCGCCGGCGCCCACCGCGCTCTCGACCGCGAGATAGGCGGAGACCGCGTCGCCGACGTAAAGGAAGTCTCGTTCGGGGCTGCCGTCGGAGCGGATCTGCGGCCGGCGACCGTCGAGCACCGCGGCGATCGCCTCCGGGATCAGGCGCGAGAAGTTGGGGTCGCCGCCGCCGTAGATGTTGGCGAAGCGGGTCACCGCGACCGGCAGGCCGTAGGCGGGCCAATAGCTGAGGGCGATCGCGTCGGCGGCGGCCTTGCTCGCCTCGTACGGCGAAGCCGGGGCGAGGCGCATCTCCTCCCGGTACGGGAGCTCGTCGCTCGGCCCGTAGGCCTTGTCGGAGGAGGCGACCACCACGGCCGGGACGTCGGCGGCGCGGCAGGACTCGAGCAGGCCCCAGGTGCCGCGCACGTTGACTTCGAAGGTCTGGGCCGGGTCGGCCATCGCCGGGCCGACGAGGGTCTGGGCGGCGAGGTGGAAGACGACGTCGAACTCGCCGGCGGCGATCGCCGCGTCCACCCCCTCGGCGTCCCGCAGGTCGACTTGGAGCAGCTCGACTTCGGCGTCGATTCCCTGCAGAGCGAGGCCGGAGCGCGGCGGCGGGGCCAGGTCGAGGACGCTGACCGCGTCGCCGCGTTCGAGCAGCGCCCGCGCCAGGTTGGAGGCGACGAAGCCGTGACCGCCGGTGACCAGCGAGCGCTTCACGGGGCCTCGACCGCCGCGGCGTCCCAGATCCGCCACGGCGCGCGGCCGGCGGTCCAGAGGTCGTTGAGGACGACGGCGTCCTTGTAGGTGTCCATGCAGTCCCAGAAGCCCTCGTGCCGGTAGGCCCGCAGCTCGTCGTCTGCGGCGAGGCGCGAGAGCGGCTCGCGCTCGAGCACGCTGTCGCCGTCGAGGTAGTCATGGACCCCCGCCTCGAAGCAGAAGAAGCCGCCGTTGATCCAGTGCTCGCTGCGCGGCTTCTCGACGAAGCCGGTGACCCGGTCCCCGTCGAGCTCGGCCACGCCCCACTGGATGTTCGGCTGGGCGACCGTGACCGTCGCCAGCGCCCCGTGGCCGCGGTGGTGGTCGAGCAGGGCGTCGAGGTCGACGTCGGCAACCCCGTCGGCGTAGGTCGCGCAGAACCGCTCGCCGCCGAGCTGCTCGGCCAGCGCCGCGATCCGCCCGCCGGTCGGCGTGTCGAGCCCGGTGTCGATCGCCTCGACCCGCACTCCCTCCGGCCAGCGCTCGGCGGCGGCGAACTCGGCCACCGCCTCGCCCATGTACCCAGTGGCGAGCAGGAAGCGACCGAAGCCCTGGGCGGCGTAGATCTGGATCACGTGCCAGAGGATCGGCCGCCCGCCGATCTCGACCAGCGCCTTGGGCACCGACTCGGTCCGCTCGCGCAGCCGCGTCCCGCGGCCGCCGCAGAGAATGACGACGGGTGGCTTCATCGATTCCGACATTGTGGGGGCTATAGCCCCCCAAAGCTCGGAGCCGGCGTCAGCCGCCGGCTACCGCCGGCAAAATGGTGACCTCGGCGCCGTCCTCAATGGACGTCTCCAGTCCCTGCTGGAAGCGGATGTCCTCGCCGGAGACGTAGACGTTGACGAAGCGGCGCAGGTCGCCGTCCTGGGTGATCCGGTCCTCGAGATCGCCGTGCGCGTCGAAGACCGCGTCGAGCACCTCGCCGACGGTCGAGCCCTCCACCTCCAGCTCGGCTTCGCCGCCGGTGGCGGCGCGCAACTGGGTCGGGATCTTCACGGTGACTGACATCTAGACGGCTACCTCCTGCGGGAACTCGGCCTCGAAGCTCTCGAGGGCGGGGTCGATCTCGTGCATCTGGAACGTATCGCGGGTCGCGTCGAGCGTCTTCAGGCCCTCGCCCGTGATGTAGACGACGACGCGCTCGCCGGCGCTCAGCTCGCCGCGTTCGGCCAGCTTGCGCAGGACGCCGACGGTGACACCGCCGGCGGTCTCGGTGAAGATCCCGGTCGTCTCGGCCAGCAGCTTGATCCCCTCGCGGATCTCCTGGTCGGTGACCGAGTCGACGCCGCCGCCGGTGCGGCGTGCGTGCTCGACCGCGTAGGGCCCGTCGGCCGGGTCGCCGATCGCCAGGCTCTTGGCGATCGTCTCCGGGCGCTGCGGCTTGCAGACTTCCCAGCCTTCGGCGAAGGCGGTGGCCACCGGGCTGCATCCGTTCGCCTGGGCGCCGTTGAAGATCGGCTGCTCGCCCTCGACCAGGCCGAGGTCGAGCCACTCCTGAAAGCCGCGGCCGAGCTTGGTGAACAGCGAGCCGGAGGCGATCGGGCTGACCACCCGGTCGGGCAGTTCCCAGCCGAGCTGCTCGACGGTCTCGTAGGCGAGCGTCTTCGAGCCCTCGGCGTAGTAGGGCCGCAGGTTGACGTTGACGAAGGCCCAGGGGTGCGTCTCCGCCAGCTGGGTGCAGAGCCGGTTGACGTCGTCGTAGTTGCCGCGCACGCCGACCAGGTTGGTCCCGTAGACGCCGGTCGCGAGCAGCTTCTGCTCCTCCAGGTTGGCGGGGACGAAGACGTAGGAGTCGAGGCCCGCCGCGGCGGCGTGGGCGGCGACCGCGTTGGCGAGGTTGCCGGTCGAGGCACAGGCGACGGTCTCGAACCCGAGCTCCTGGGCTTTCGCGACGGCCACCGCCACGACCCGGTCCTTGAAGGAGTGGGTCGGGTTGGCGGCGTCGTTCTTGATCCAGATCTCGGCGTCGGTCCCGAGCCGCTCGGCCAGGCGGTCGGCGCGCAGCAGCGGCGTCAGCCCCGGCTCCAGCGGGTCGCCGGGGCGGCCGGCGAACGGCAGGAAGTCGGCGTAGCGCCAGATCCCCTGCGAGCCGGCCTGGATCCGCCTCTTCGCCTCGGTCGCGTCGAGCCCGCTGTAGTCGTAGGCGACCTCCAGCGGCCCGAAGCAGTTTTCGCAGACGTAGCGGGCATCCAGCTCGTAGGCCGTCCCGCACTCCTTGCACTTCAAGCTCTCAATTGACATCCGATCCTCATTTCCACCTATGAAAAAACCTCCGCCATTTGTGGGGCAGAGGTCCGATCGGACATCCCCCACATCTTCCAGGCGCTCGATGATCAACATCTGCGACCTGCTGGAGTTGGCACCTGCCTCGAACTCGCGTCCGAGATGGTTGCCGGGGCTTCAATGGGCCAGTCCCTCCACCCCTCTAGATGTGGCGCTTATGTGGCAAGAACCTTACCAGGCACTCCCCCGTCCTTCTACTGCCTGCAAGGCGGCTAACCTAGGCGTCACGATGATCCTGCCGCACCCCGAGACGATGGGCCTGAACGATGCCGAACCTTCCGAAACCGAGGCTGCGACGGCGGCCCGGCCGGCGCGGCGAGCTCGTCTCTCAGCCCGCGGCGCCTGAGCCCCAGACCCCCAACGTCGAGCAGATCGACTCCAACGGCCTGCGCTGGGTCAACATCGAGTGGCCGGGATCGCTGGAGCGGACCTGGCTCGAGGAGCACTTCGACTTCCACGCGCTCGACCTCGAGGACGTCCTCTCGCGCAACCAGCGACCGAAGATCGACGTCTACGACGACTACCTCTTCATCGTCCTCCACCTGCCGGTTTTCGACCCCGCCGCCGGTCGCCTCGGCACCGGCGAGCTCGACCTCTTCGTCGGCCCCGACTACGTGGTCACGATCCCGAACCTGCCGCTGCAGCCGGTCGAGTACCTGTTCGAGCGCTGCCGCGCCAAAGAGGAGCTGCGCGAACAGCTCTTCTCGCGCGGCTCGGGCTACCTGCTCTACCGGCTCGTCGACGACAGCTTCGACTACTGCTTCCCGATGCTGCGCAAGATCGGCAACAAGCTCGACGCGCTGGAGGACCAGATCTTCGAAGAGCGCGCCGAGGAGGTCGTCCGCGACATCTCCAACGTCAAGCAGGAGATCATCAACTTCCGCAAAGTGATCCGCCCGCAGCGGCCGGTCCTCCGCGAGCTGGAGAAAGTCAAGCAGCGCTACCTCGCCTCCGACCTCGACCTCGAGATCTACTTCGACGACATCGTCGACGCACACGAGCGGATCTGGGACATGCTCGAGAACTACAAGGAGGTCGCCGAGGCGCTGGAGGAGACCAACGAGTCGGTGATCTCCCACCGGCTCAACGACATCCTCCGGGTGCTGACCTCGATCAGCGTCGTGATCCTGCCGCTGACCCTGATCGCGAGCGTGATGGGGATGAACACCTGGGTCCCCGACGAGGGCGACGCAGCCGGCTTCTTCGTCGTCCTCGGGGTGATGGCGCTGGTCCTGATCGGCCTCGTCGCCTACTTCCGGCGACGCAAGTGGCTCTGAGGGCGGACCGGCTTCCATAGGATGGACGGCCCGTGGCAAATTTCCGCATCTGGGCGCCCTGGCGCCTCGCCTACGTGAAGGACGCGTCCAAGGACATCGAGGAGGAGTGCGTCTTCTGCGCCAAGCCGGCGGCGGGAGACGACGAGGCGAGCCTGATCGTCCACCGCGGCGAGAGCTGCTTCGTGATCCTCAACCTCTTCCCGTACACCAACGGGCACCTGATGGTCGCCCCGTACGAGCACGTCGGCCGCCTGCAGGAGATCCCGGCCGAGACGCTGGCGGAGATGATGGAGCTGGCGCAGCGGGCGATGGACCGGCTCGAGGGGGTCTACGAGCCGCACGGCTTCAACGTCGGCTTCAACCAGGGCCGGGTCGCCGGCGCCGGGGTCGAGCACCACATCCACCTGCACGTCGTCCCCCGCTGGGCCGGCGACAACAACTTCATGCCGGTGATCGCCGACACGAAAGTGATGCCGCAGTCGATCGAGCAGAGCTACGAGGCTTTGAAGGGAGCATTCCGATGACACGATTTACGCCCGGACGCGAAGCGGAGGACGTAAATCTCGATCCGGGAATCTTCAAGGCCTACGACATCCGCGGGCTCTACGGCTCGGAGATGGGCGAGGAGACGGCGCTGGCGATCGGGCGCGCCTTCGCCCGGGTGCTGGGACGGCTGCGCGGCAAGGCGCCGAGCGAGCTGCGGGTCGGGCTCGGGCGCGACATGCGGCTGACGGCGCCGGCGATGGCGGCTGCGGTACGGGGCGGGCTGGTCGCCGAGGGCGCGACCGTGATCGACGCCGGGCAGGTCGCGACCGAGATGCTCTACCACCTGGTCGGCTCGCGCGAGCTCGACGGCGGCGCGATGGTCACCGCCTCGCACAACCCCAAGGCCTACACCGGGGTGAAGCTCGTCCGCGAGGGGGCGCTGCCGCTCTCCGGCGACGCCGGGATCGGCGACGTCAAGGCCGAGATCGAAGCCGGGCTGGGCGAGGCGCCGGGGGGCGGGAGCAGCGAGGAGGTCGACGTCTGGGAGGAATTCCAGGCCCACGCCCTCTCGTTCGTCGACCCCGCCAACGTCAGGCCGATGAAGGTCGTCGTCGACGGCGGCAACGGGATGGGCGGGCCGATGGTCGGCCCGATCCTCGAGCGGCTGCCGCTGGAGCTGGAGGAGATGTACTTCGTCCCGAACGGCGAGTTCCCCGACCATGAGCCGAACCCGCTGCTGGAGGAGAACCGGCGGATGATCATCGACCGGGTGAAGTCGGCCGGAGCCGACCTCGGGATCGCCTGGGACGGCGATGCCGACCGCTGCTTCTTCATCGACGGCAACGGCAGCTTCTGCGACGGCGACTTCGTCTGCGCCCTGCTGGCGCGCTCGGTCCTGCAGAAGAACCCCGGCGCGACGATCCTCTACGACCCGCGCTCGAGCCGGGCGGTGCCGGACCTGGTCGCCGCCGAGGGCGGCCGCTCGGACCTCTCCCGCGTCGGCCACGCCTTCTTCAAGGCGCGGATGCGCGAGGAGCAGGCGGCGTTCGGCGGCGAGGTCTCCGGCCACTACTACTTCCGCGACTTCTGGAACGCCGACTCGGGGACGATCCCGGCGCTGCTGGTCCTGGAGCTGCTCTCGCTCGACGGCCGCTCGCTGGCCGAGCTGATGGAGGAGTTCCGCGCCAAGTACTTCATCTCCGGCGAGATCAACTCCGAGGTCGCCGAACAAGAGGCGAAGATGGAGGAGATCGCCGCCCGCTACTCCGACGGCGAGCTGACCCGGCTCGACGGGATCTCGATCGACTACGACGAGTGGCACTTCAACGTCCGCCCCTCCAACACCGAGCCGCTGCTGCGGCTCAACCTCGAGTCGCTGGTCTCGCGCGAGGACATGGAGCGCCGGCGCGACGAGGTCCTCGGCCTGATCCGGGCGTGACGGCGACGCCGGAGCAAGCGCTCGAGCAGGCGGCGCTGGCCGGTATCCACCGCTTCGCGATCCCGACCCCGTTCGCGGTCGGGCGGGTGAACTGCTACCTGATCGAGGACGAGCCGCTGACGCTCGTCGACACCGGCCCGAACTCGGGCAAGGCGCTCGACGAGCTGACCGCGCGGCTGGCCGAGCGCGGGCACGCGCTCGCCGACCTGGAGCTGATCGTCGTCACCCACCAGCACATCGACCACCTCGGCCTGGTCGAGATCCTGGTCGAGCACTCGGGGGCCGAGGTGGCGGCGCTGGGCGCCGCGGCGCGGCGGCTCGGAGCCTTCGACGAGGACGCCGAGCTCGACGACCAGTTCGCCGTCGAAGTGATGCTGCGGAACGGGATCCCCGAGGACGTGACCGTGGCGCTGCGCAGCGTCTCTCGCAGCTTCCGGAGCTGGGGATCGCACGTGACGGTGACGAAGCCGCTGGAGGACGGCGGCGTCCTGGAGCTCGCCGAGCGGCGGCTCGAGGTCTTCCACCGCCCCGGCCACAGCCCCTCCGACACGGTCTTCTGGGACGCCGAGCGCCGGATCCTGATCGCCGCCGACCACCTGCTGCCGAAGATCTCCTCGAACCCGCTGATCACCCGACCGCTCGACGGCTCCTCGCAGCGCACCCAGGCGCTCGTCACCTACATCGAGTCGCTGCGCAAGACGCGGGAGATGCCGGCCGAGATCGTCCTCCCCGGCCACGGCGAGCCGATCGTCGACCATGCCGAGCTGATCGACTCGCGCTTCGCCGGCCACGAGCGGCGCAAGGAGAAGATCCACCGCCTGATCGACGAGCGGCCCCGGACCGGCTACGAGATCGCCCAGGCGCTGTGGGGCAACGTCGCCGTCACCCAGGCCTTCCTCACGCTCTCGGAGGTGATCGGCCACGCCGACCTGCTGGTCAACGAGGGGCGGGTGCGGGAAGTCGAGGACGGCGGCGTGATCCGCTACGAAGCGCCCTAGTGTCGACTTTGTCCGGGATAGCCGTACAAACTCGACACGCTTAGAGCTGCTGCCCGACGAGGCGGCCGAGCGCGGCGGCGGCGAGGCCGAGGGCGATGCTGAGGACGATGTTGGCGACCGCGATCCGGCGTTTGCCGGCCTCCTCGATCCGCTGCGTCTCCAGCACCCAGGTCGAGAAGGTGGTGAAGGCGCCGATCGCGCCGGCGCCGAGCAGCAGGCGCGCGTCGCCGTCCACCGAGGCGCCGGCCAAGAGGCCGAGCAGGAAGGCGCCGCTGAGGTTGACGGCGAGGGTGCCGAGCGGGAGGTGCGGATGGAAGCGATCGGCGACGAGCAGGGTCAGCCCGAAGCGGGCCAGCGCCCCGCAGCCGCCGAGGATCCCGACGCCGGCCCAGACGGCGAGGCTCACGCCACCTCCGCCCTGCGCGCAGCGGCGGTCGCCGCCCGCACCCCCGCCAGCCCGGCCGCGACGCTGAGCGCGAGGTACAGGCAGGCGAGCCCGATGCGGTCGGCGTCGAGCATCTCCAGCAGCTCCAGCTGGACCGTCGAGAAGGTCGTCAGGGCGCCGCAGAACCCGGTCGTCAGCAGCGGTCGCCGGTAGCTCGTGTGGGGCAGGGCGGTGAACCAGTAGCCGAGCAGGGCCGCGCCGACGATGTTGGCCAGGAAGGTCGCCCATGGCCACTCGGAGCCCGTCGCCGGAAACGCTTCCGCGAGGCCCGCCCGCAGCAGCGCCCCGGCGGCCCCGCCGAGGAAGATCGCGGCCAGCTCGCGTCGGTCGATCACCGCCGGCAGGCTATTGGCAGCGCTCCCATTAGGGTGCAAAACCCGTGTCCGCCCAGCTCCGCTCCCTCCGCCGCCGCAAGACCGCCAAGAAGCGGATGCTGCTGATCGTCAACCCGTACGCGACGACGGTCTCCGACCGGCTGAAGAACCTGGTGATCTACGCGCTGCAGGGGCGCTTCGACGTCGAAGCGGTCTCGACCCAGGCGCAGAACCACGCGACCGAGATCGGGCGCGAGGCCCACGACGGCGACTACGACGTGGTCGTCGCCTTCGGCGGCGACGGGACGCTGAACGAGGTCGCCAACGGGCTGGCCGGAACCCACCTGCCGGTCGCGGTCCTGCCCGGGGGCTCGACGAACGTCGTCTGCCGGACGCTCGGGATCCCCAACGACGTCGTCGACGCGACCGAGCACCTGCTCTCGCTCGCCGACGAGTGGCAGCCGCGCAAGATCGACCTGGGGATGGTCGACGAGCGCTACTTCGTCTTCGCCTGCGGGGTCGGGATCGACGCCACCGTGGTGCGCCGGGTCGACGCCAACCCGAAGCTGAAGGCGAGCGCCGGGCCGTACTACTACAGCTGGGCGGGTGTGTCGGGCTTCTACCGCAAGTACCTGGTCAACCCGATCCGGGTGCGGGCCACGGTCGACGGCCGCGAGCCGGTCGAGGGGGTCACCACTATCGTCCAGAACTCGGACCCCTTCACCTACTTCGCCAGCCGCCCGATCCGTGTTTGCGAGGGGATCGCGATCGACGACGGTACGCTGTCCCTGGCGGTCCTCAAGCGGGCCACCCAGCGGGACATGCCCACTCTGATCACCCGCCTCTTCAGCGAGGCGCGGCCGGCCGCCCGCCACAAGCAGGTCGCCCACTTCGACGACGTCGCCCACGCGGTGGTCGAGACCGTCTCGACGGACAAGGACGGGACGATCCGGCCCTTCCCCCTCCAGGTCGACGGCGACTACATCGGCGAGCGCGAGCGAGTCGAGCTGAGAGCCGCGCCCGGGGCGCTGACGATCGTCGCCTGAGCTTCCAGCGGCGGCGGGGCCAGCGGCGACTCGTCGCGCAGCACCGCCTCCAGGGCGGCGCGCGCAGGCTTCCGCCTGGCCCGCAACCCGTAGCGGAGGACCATCGCCAGCCGGTAGGGAGCCACCCGGCGGAAGTGCTTGTGGGCGAACTGGAGGCGGGCGTAGGCCGACTGGGCCTCCATGCGCGGGGTCGCCGAGCGCTCGCTCTCGTAGTGGCGGATCGTCACCAGCGGCAGGTGCTCGATCCGCCACCCTGCGCGGCGCAGGCGCCAGCAGAGGTCGGTCTCCTCGGAGAAGAGAAAGAAGCGCTCGTCGAAGCCCCCGGTCTGCTCGAGGGCCTCGCGGCGGGCGAGCATGAACGAGCCGGAGGTCCAGTCGCAACCGGCCTCGCGGTCGTAGGCGGGCGAAACGGGGACGCGCTCGCCGAGGAAGCGGCGCAGGAGCGGGATCCGCTCGATCGCCAGGGCTTCGGCCAGCATGTTCATGGTCGAGGGAAAGCGCCTCATGCTCGGCGCCAGCTCTCCCCCGCTTCCGACCTGCCGCACCCCGGCGAGGCCGACCCGGGAACGACGGTCCATCGCGGCGACCAGATCCCCGAGCGTGCCGTCGAGGAATTCCGTGTCCGGGTTGAGGAAGAGCACGTAGCGGGCGTCCGCCGTCTCCAGACCGACGTTGTTGGCCGCGCCGAAACCATGGTTGGCGCAGCTGATCGTCCGGGCGCGTGGGAATCTCTCTTCGACGTACGCAGCCGAGCCATCGCGGCCGTTGTCGACGACGACCACGTCCAAGTCCAAATCGCCGGCGCTCGCGTACAGCGTCCCCAGCGCCCCGTCGAGCCAGTGCTTCCCGTCGTGGGAGACGATGATCACGCAGACGTCGTCCATCGCCCAATCAACGTCCCGCCGCGTCCCGGGCTTGCGGCCCCATCTGAGGCGCTTTTGCGAACCAGGAGGACGTAAAGGCGCCTCGTCCAGATCGACGTTGCGGGTGCCGCTACGATCCCCGCCTCTGATGACCGGCCCCGCCCTTCTTCCCTCCGACCTCGCGCCCGGGCTGCTGCTCGGCGACGGGGTCTCGATCGGCGAGGGGGCCCTGATCGGCGGGCACGTCGTCATCCACTCCGGGGTCCGGATCGGACCGGGGGCGCGGGTCGGCGACCACGCCCAGATCCGGGACGGCGCAGTGATCGGGGCCGACTCGACGGTCGGCAGCTACGTCTGCGTCGACCCCGGCGTCTCGATCGGCGAGCGGGTCAGCATCCAGACCCGCTCCTACATCACCGGCGGCACCAGGATAGAGGACGACGTCTTCGTCGGCCCCGGCGTCACCCTGACGAACGACAACACGATGAACCGGCACGGCTCGGAGTTCGAGTTCGAGGGGCCGCTGCTGCGGCGCGCCAGCAGGATCGGCGGCGGCTCGACCCTCTGCCCGGGGATCGAGGTCGGCGAGGAGGCCTTCGTCGCCGCGGGGGCCGTGGTCTGCACCGACGTCCCCGCCCGCGCCGTGGCGATGGGCGTTCCGGCCCGGGTCGTGCGCGAGGTCCCCGACGAGGACCTACTGCACCGCTGGCGCTAGGGGTCTCGCCAATCCCTCCTCAGCCGGGCTGCCGGACCGGCAGCGGCCGCGCCGGGTTGCCGACCACGGTCGCGTCGGCGGCGACGTCGTCGACCACCACCGCGCCCGCACCCACCGTCGCCCCGGCCCCGATCCGGACGCCGCCGAGGATCACCGCACCCGATCCGATGCTGGCGCCGCGCTCGACCGCGGTCGGGAGCAGCTCCCAGTCCGCCTCGGTCTGCAGCGCCCCGGCGCCGTCGGTGGCACGCGGGTGCTTGTCGTTGACGAAGACGACGCCGTGGCCGACGAACACCTCGTCCCCGATCCGCACGCCGTCGCAGACGAAGGCGTGGCTCTGGATCTTGCAGTTGGCGCCGATCTCCGCCCCGCGCTGGATCTCGACGAAGGTCCCGATCCTGGTCCCGGCGCCGATCGTGCAGCCGTAGAGGTTGACGAAGGAGTGGACGACCACCCCGACGCCCAGGTCGACGTCGTCGAGCAGGCGGTGAGGGGCCTCGTTCACCGGGGAGGTCGAGTGTTTCGCATCCATCGACCTTGAAACGACGCCGACCTGCGCAAGCTTTCGGTTGTTCGGCCCGTTTGTCATCCGTGGCCGTACTGAGCGAACCAGTCGCGGACGCCCGGACCGTCCGCGAGCATTCATGCGTAGTCCTCGGCGCCCGCTCGGAGGAGATCCGCGAGCGGATCGCAATCGCGCTCGGCGACGCCCGCGACGGCGGGCCGACGACCTTCCTCGACGAAGCCGAGACGCTGGACGACCTCTCGCAGGGGCCCACGGAGATCCTGATCCTCGTCTGCGACCTCGAACGTGCCGCCGGGATGGCGGCCCTGCGCCGCGTCCGCCGCCAGCTGCAGGAGACGCCGATCGTCGCCGTCTCGGCGCCCGCAACCGCCACCGGAGTGCGGCGCGGCCTCGATGCCGGCGCCGCCGCGATCGTCTTCGAGCCGATGATCGAGTCGACCCTGGCGGTGGCGATCAGCGCCGTCGGCTCGGGCCAGGCGGTGGTTCCGCGCGAGCTGCGCGCCAGCGTCGAGCGGCCGGCGCTCTCGCACCGCGAGCGACAGGTCCTCACCTACGTCTGCGAGGGCCTGACGAACTCGCAGATCGCCGCCCGGCTCTTCCTCTCCGAAAGCACCGTCAAGAGCCATCTCTCCTCGGCCTTCACGAAGTTCGGCGTCCGCTCGCGTCGCGAGGCCGCCGCGCTCTTTCTCGAGTTCGACCAGCCCACCCCCAGCACCAGCGAGGTATCCCCTTGAGCACCGCGACCGCAGCCAATCCCGTCCTGCCGCTTGCGGCCACCGAGGGGACCCGGGTCCCCTTCATCCGCCTCGACAGCGCCTTCCCCGAGCTCTTCGCCGAGCTGATGGAGGTCGTCGAGCGGATCGCCGGCGAGTCCGCCTTCACGCTCGGCCCCGAACTCGAGCGCTTCGAGCGGGCCTTCGCCGAGTTCTGCGGGACCGCGCACGCCGCCGGCGTCTCCTCGGGCACGGCGGCGCTGGAGATCGCCCTGCGGGCGCTCGGGGTCGGCCCCGGCGACGAGGTGATCGTCCCCACCTACAGCTTCATCGCCACCGCCGAGGCGGTCAGCACCGTCGGCGCCACCCCGGTGATCGTCGACGTCGATCCCGAGACCGCGCTGATCACGGCCGAGACCGTCGAGCGGGCGCTGACGGAGAAGACGCGCTGCGTCATCCCCGTCCACCTCTTCGGCCGGCCGGTCGAGATGGACCCCCTGCTGGCCCTCTGCCGCGAGCGCGGCGTCGCCGTGGTCGAGGACGCCTGCCAGGCCCACGGCGCCCTCTACCGGGGCCGGCCGGTTGGCTCGCTCGGCGACGCCGGCTGCTTCAGCTTCTACCCGACCAAGAACCTCGGCGGCTGGGGGGACGGCGGTGCGCTGGTCACCAGCGACCCCGAGCTCGACCACAGAGTGCGGCTGCTGCGCTCGCACGGCGAGGGAACCCGCCACCACCACGAGCTGGCGACCGGCACCCACCGCCTCGACACGCTGCAGGCGGCGATCCTGGAGGTCAAGCTGCGCCACCTCCCCGAGTGGAACCAGCGCCGCCGCGACGCCGCGGAGGCGCTGCGCGCCGGGATCGAGGGGAGCAGCGTCGTGTCGCCGGCACCGGCGGCCCCCGACAGCGATCACGTCTACCACCTCTTCGTCGTCCGCTGCGCCCATCGCGACGCGCTGCGCGACCACCTCGACAGCCGTGGCATCGCCAGCGCGATCCACTACCCGACGCCGATCCACCTGCAGCCGGCCTACGCCGACCTCGGACTCGGTACCGGCAGCCTGCCGGTCGCGGAGGGACTCGCTTCCGAAAACTGCTCGCTGCCGGTCTTCCCGGCGATCGAGGACCGGCAGATCGACGAGATCGCCGCGGCGGTGAGGGACTTTGAAGTCCCGGCAGATATCTGAGACTCCGACGCCAGCCGCCCGCCGCGGCGGCCTGCGGGTCTGCATGGTCCACTACTCGGACTTCGTCGTCGACTCGCGGATCCAGCGCCAGGCCCGGGCCCTCGCCGAACGCGGCGACCGGGTCGAGTGCGTCTGCCTCAACGACGCCGAGGAGATCCCGGTCGGCTCCGGCCGCATCGCCCTCCACCGCGCCTCGGCCGACAAGACCCGCGGCGGCGCCCGCGCCTACCTCGGCGGCAACGCCCGCTTCCTCCTCGGCGCCGCCCGCAAGGTCAGCGAGCTCGACCGCGAGGAGCCCTTCGACCTGATCGAGATCCACAACATGCCCGACGCGCTCGTCTTCGCCGCCTGGCGGCCGAAGCTGCGGGGGACGCCGCTGATCCTCAACTTCCACGACACCTTCCCGGAGCTGTTCGCGACCCTCTTCGACCGCTCGCCCCGCCACCCGCTGGTGCGCCTGGTCCGCGCCGAGGAGCGGCTCAGCGCCTCGCTCGCCGACGGGCTCGTTTTCGTCACCCCGGAGGCGCGCGACCTGCTCGCCGGGCGCGGGGTCACCGCCGAGCGCACCCAGGTCGTGATGAACACGCCCGACGAGCGCGTCTTCGGCGAGCGCCGCGAGCCCAGCTTCGCCCCCGGCGAGGAGCTGCGGGTCGTCTACCACGGCGGTCTCGCCGAGCGCTTCGGGGTCGAGACGCTGGTGCGCGCGGTGGCGCAGATGCGCAGCCAGGGGCAACCGGTGCGACTCGACGTCTTCGGCGCCGACGCCGAGGCGGCTGCGCGGATCGCCGAGCTCGCCGCGGCCGAGGCACCCGAGGGCATCCATGTCGCCCCGCAGCCGACCCCGGTCGAGCAGATCCCGGCCCGTCTCGAAGAAGCCGACCTCGGCGTCGTCCCCACCCTGCGCGACGACTTCACCGACCTGCTGCTGCCGGTCAAGCTGCTCGAGTACGTGCACATGGGCCTGCCGATCGTCGCCTCGCGGTTGCCGGTGATCGAGCGCTACTTCGGCGACGACGTGCTGCTCGCCGAACCCGGCGACGCCGCCTCCTTCGCCGCCGCGATCGAAGGGGTCCGCGGCGCCCCCGATACCGCCCTGCAGCGCGCCCGCCGGGCCTCGGAGCGGCTCGCTCAGATCGAGTGGCGTCGCCAGCGCGAGCAGTACCTTAAGCTGGTCGACGGGTTGGTCGAGCACGCCCGGAGCGCCTGAGGTGTCCCGCCTGCTGTTGGTCACCCCCGCCCGGGACGAGGCCGCCCACCTGGAGCGGACGATCCGCGCCGTGGCCGCCCAGACCCGGCCGCCGGACCTCTGGCTGATCGTCGACGACGGCTCAACCGACGCGACGCCGCAACTGCTGGAGCGCCTCGCGCGCGAGGTCCCCTTCCTCGAGATCCGCCGGGCACCGCAGCGGCGCGAGCTGCCGGGCGAGGACGGGCTCGCCCTCGCCGCCGAGGCGGTCGCCTTCAACACCGCGCTGGCGGGCGTCGACCAGACCGGGTTCAGCCACGTCGGCAAGCTCGACGCCGACGTCGAGCTGCCCCCCGACTACCTGGAGCGGATGCTGGAGCGCTTCGCCGCCGAGCCGGGGCTGGGGATCGCCGGGGGCACCCTGCTCGAGTGCGAGGGGGACGAGTGGCGGGCGACCAAGGTCCCGGCCAACCACGTCCGCGGCGCCCTGAAGCTGTACAGCCGCGAGTGCCTGGAGGCGATCGGCGGCGTCCAGGAGCGGCTCGGCTGGGACACGATCGACGAGACCTACGCCCGCATGCGCGGCTTCGAGACCCGCTCACTGCCCGACCTCTACGCCCGCCACCACCGGCCGGTCGCCACCCGCGGCGGCACCCTGCGCGGCCGGGCCCGCCACGGCCAGTGCGCCTACATCCTCCACTACGGGTTCTGGTGGGTGGCTCTGCGCTCGCTCAAGGTCGCCACCCTGCGGCCCCGCGGCCTCTCCGGGATCGCCTTCCTCTACGGCTACCTGCAGGCCGCGGCGCGGCGCCAGGGCAGGGTCGAGGACGAGCGCTACCGGCGCTTCGTCGCCCGCGAGCTGCGCGGCCGGGTGACGACGGTGAAAGTTCCTACGTTTTTCATGCGTTCATAGGCAATGGCACTCGTCGAAATCGCCCGCGAGCTCTGGCAGCGCAAGCTGCAGGTCGGGATCGTGGTCGCGCTGGCCCTTGCCGCCGCGATCTTCTCCGCCTACCGGTTCACGGCGCACGGCCTCGAAAAGCGGTCGCTGACGGTTGCCGCCGCCTCCAGCCAGATCCTCGTCGACTCGCCGAAGTCGACCTTGGTCGCGGGCGCCGAAGTCGGCGAGTTCGCGGCCCTGGCGACGCGGGCGAAAATCTACGGCCAGTACCTGAGCAGCCTGGCGGCGCGGGAGGAGATCGCCAAACGCGTCGGCGTCCCGGCGCAGTCGATCTCGACCAGCGGCCCGTTCAGCCCCGCCACCGGCCAGCAGGAATACGCCTCCCAGCCCTCCGAGGAACGGGCCGGCGAACTGCTCCAGGAAGGCGCCGGGAACCGGCTGGTCTTCACCGCCCAGGAAGGCGTGCCGATCCTCACCGTCTCCGCCCAGGCGGCGACCACCGATCGCGCCGTCGCCCTCGCCGCGGCCTCCTTTCAGACCCTGAAGGAATACGTCGACAACCTCAGCGCCGACGGCGAGCCCGTGCGGCGCGGCGTCACCGTGCGTCAGCTCGGCGCGCCCGAGGGCGGCACCCTCGGCGGCTCCAACAACGTCATCCTGATGGCGCTCGCCTTCCTGCTCGTCTTCGGGCTCGGCTGCGCCGCGATCCTCGTCCTGCCGACCTTCGTCGCCCGCTGGCGGGCGCTGAACAAGCTCGACCGGCCGAAACCGCCCGCGGCTTCGATCAAGCCGGTCCAGGACCCGGACCCGTTCGATCCACGCCTCGACGGTGAGGATCCCGACGAACCGGTGACCCCGCACGCAACTACGCGCCTGGGCTGATGGAGGCCACCACCGGGTCCGGCCCAGTCCTCGGGCAGCCCGTAGGCACCATGCAGCGACCGCGCGATCGCGCGCTGCTCGACCCCCCGAGCCGGACCGCCGACTGGCCGGCCACGACCCGCCTGCTCCCCTGGGCCCTCTTCTCCTTCGTCGCGATGCTCTGGCTGGTGCCCTTCGACAGCGTCAAGCTGCCGGTCGGGGGGCCGATCGACGCCACCCTCGACCGGCCGATGCTGGCCCTCCTCGCCGGGGTCTGGTTTCTCAGCGTCCGCGCGCCCCGCAGCAACTCCGTGCTGCGCTTCAGCCCCTTGCACTGGGCCTTCGGGATCTTCACCGCGATCGCCGCGCTGAGCATCCTCGTCGAGGGGGAAGCGCTGGTCCGGCTCGGTGAGATGGACCTGGCGACCAAGCAGCTGGCGCTGCTCGTCTCCTACGGCGTCTTCTTCGTTCTCGCCGCCTCGATCCTGAGGGCGAGCGAGGTGACAAAGATGGTCAAGGCGATGCTGGCACTCGCCTGCCTCACCGCGCTGGCGGTGATCGTCGAGTACCGCTTCGGGATCAACCCCTTCCACGACTGGATCGGGCCGCTCTTCCCCGGCTACGTGCGGCCGGAAGGGATCGGCTCGATCGACTCGATCGGCCGCGAGCAGATCTTCGGCCCCGCCGTCCACCCGCTCGCCACCGCGGTGATGCTCTCGATGACGCTGCCCTTCGCCTTCGCCTGGCTGCTGAAAGCCGAGAGCCGCGGCGAACGTCTGCTCTACGCAGCGGCCGTGATGATCCTGATCGGCGGGGCCGTCGCCACCCAGAAGAAGACGGCGATGATCGGCCCGCTCGTCTGCATCGCGGTCCTCACCGCCTACCGGCCGCGCCAGATGGCACGGCTGGCGCCACTCGCGATCGTCCTCGTCGGGGTCGTCCACTTCACTGCGCCGGGAGCCCTCGGCGGCGTCGTCGACCAGTTCTCGCCGGGCTCGGTCAACGAAGTCAACACCACCAAAGACCGGGTCAGCGACTACGAGGCCGTCACCCCCGACCTCGCCGAGCACCCGCTGCTCGGCCGCGGTTATGGCGGCTACGACCAGAAGAAACACCGGATCCTCGACAATCTCTACCTGACGCTGGCGATCGGGGTCGGCCTGCTCGGGCTGATCGGCTACTTCGCGATCCTCGGCACCGCCTTCTTCAACGCCAACCGCGTCGCCCGCTCCGGCGATCCCGATCGCGGGCCGCCGGCGCTGGCGGCGGCGGCAGCGATCTGCGTCGCCTTGGTCAGCGGCGCGCTGCTCGACTTCCTCTCTTTTCCCCAGCTGCCCTATCTCCTCTGCTTCGTGATGGCGATCGCCTACGTCCTCGCCCACGACCGCGCCGGGAGGCTGAGCCTGTGAGCTCCGCCCTCGCCGACGGCGCTGTCGCCACGCCGACGGCCACCACCTGCCCCGGCTGTGGGACCGTCGCCGAGCGCCCGCGGGTCCTGTTGCGTGGCCGCGACCGGCTGACCGGCGCGCCGGGAAGCTTCGCCGTCCTCGCCTGCCCCGGCTGCGGACTCGCCTTCACCTACCCGCGGCTCGGCCCCGAGGACTTCGCCACCTACTACCCCGAGAGCTACAGCGCCTACGAGCCGAACCTGAGCGGCCGGCCCTCGCTCGGCGAACGGCTGGGGTCGCTGCAGCGCCGGGCGATCGCCCGGTTCGGCCCCTACCGCCGCATCTGGCAGCGCCCGGCGGGACGGCTGCTGGACGTCGGCTGCGGGACCGGCGAGCTGGCGGGCGTCTTCGCCGGCCGCGGCTGGAGCGTCGCCGGGATCGAGCCCTCGGCAGCCGCCGCCGCGCACGCGAGGGCGCTCGGCGTGGAGGCGGTCACCGGCACCCTGGCCGACGCGCCCTGGCCGGAGGGCGAGTTCGACGCGATCACCTTCAACCACTCGCTCGAGCACATCGACGACCCCGCCGCCGCCGTCGCCGCGGCCGCGCGGCTGCTGCGCCCCGGAGGCCTGTTGGCGATCGCGGTGCCGAACTTCGGCGGCTGGCAGCGGCAGCTGTTCGGCTCGGCCTGGTTCCAACTCGACCTGCCGCGCCACCTGCAGCACTTCGACCGCGATTCGCTCTCGGCCCTGGTCGAAGCGGCCGGCCTGCGCCCGGTCGAGAGCAGCGCGGCGACGATGCGGCCGAGCCCACTGGGCAGCCTCCAGTACGCGGCCTTCGGCCGGCTGCGCTTCGAGGGCCGCGGCTTCCGCCTCGGCGCCTGGGCGCTGGCGCCCCTGCTCTTCCTCGTCGACCGCCTATTCGCAGGCGACTGCCTGCACCTGGTCGCCGAGCGCTGAGGCTCCGACCTCGGACCCGTCGGCGAGCGCCAGGGCCAGCACCTCGGCGGTGCGCGAGGACCAGGAGTTGGCGGCGATGAAACGGCGGCGGTCGGCCTCGCCGGTCGGGCCGGCGGCGTGCGCCAGGCGCACCCCGGCGACGAAGTCTCCCCCCGGCGGTACCCGCAGGACGGGCCCGTCGACCCGCCGCACCGGCTCCAGGTCGGTGGCCACGGTCGGGCTGCCCGAGGCCAGGTACTCGTAGAGCTTCAACGGGCTCATCGCTTCGGTCAGCGGGGTCCGCCGATGCGGCAGCAGGCAGGCGTCGGCGGCGTGCGCCAGGGCAGCGACGGCCTGGCGCGAGACCGGCTCGTGGACGACCACGTTCGGCTCGGCCAGAGCCGGGCCGAGGTGGCCGCGGTCGGCCAGCGGCCCGGCGAGGACCACCGACCCCTGCGGCCAAGCGCGCGCGACCGCGCGCAGCGCCTCGACGTCGAGGCGGTCGTCGATCGTGCCGACGTAGAGGAAGCGCGGCGCGGGAAGCTCGGCGAACCACTCGGGCGGCCGCTCCGGCGCCACCCAGAGACGCGGGTCGACGCCGTTGGGCACCACCGCCGCGGGCCCCTGCGGTTCGATCCGCTCGAGCAGCGCCTGGCTGACCGCGCAGACCCGGCGACCGCGCTCGGCCACCTCCCGGTAGGCGGCGAGCAGGCCCTCGCGCCAGGGCTGGTAATCCCGGTGGGCGGCGAGGTCGTCGCTTGCATAAAGGGTGACCGGCCCGGCCCACTCGAGCTCGGCGAAGCCGGCGAGCAGCGGCTGCGAGGTGATCACCGCCGGTCGCTCCAGCCCCGCCCGCTCCGCCACCCGCCGCAGGCGGCGGTCGTAGGCGGTATAGGCGCGGCGCAGGGCGGCGAGCCCGGTCGGGTCCTGCCGGCGCAGCCGCAGCGGCTGCCAGAGCCGCGCCCGCTCGCCGCCCTCGAACTTCACCGGCCGGGTGAAGAGGTCCTTGGCGAGCTTGACGACTGCGCTGCGGGGCCGGTCGCAGACGAGCAGCCGCTCGATCTCGGGATCGCGCAGCATCGCCAGCACCAGCTGGTCCTGGGGAAAGCACATGCCCCGCCGGTTTGCCGCCGACCAGGTCATGTCGTCGAAGGTGTAGATCGCGTGCTTCGCGCTCATCCGCACTAGACAAACGGTCGCGGCCCGCTTCGGCTTGCGCCGCAAGTCGCCCGGCATCTGAGCCGTTGGTCATGTGTGAGGCAACCGGACCACGACCAGGGAGAGATCTCCCAGGACGATCTCGAGCGCGCCACCGTCAGCGGCGTGCGCTGGACGACCGCGGGCCGGATCGGGATCGAGGCGATGACCTTCGTCTCCGCAATCGCCCTCGCCCGCCTCGTCCCCCCCTCCGGCTTCGGCGAAGCGGTGGTGCCGCTGATCCTCGTGCCGCTGGCTGTGATCTTCACCTTCGAGGGCTTCGGCAGCGCCCTCGTCCAGCGCAAGACGATCGAGCGCGCCCACGAAGAATCCGCGATGCTCGCCAGCCTCCTCACCGGCGCGGTCCTCACCGCGATCGTCGTCGTCCTCGCCCGCCCCCTCGGCGAACCCCTCTTCGGGCAGGGCCCGGCCAGGCTGCTGGTGATGATCTCGCCGGTCTTCCTCCTCGCCGGCATCGGCGCCGTCTCCCGCAGCCTTCTCTGGCGCCGGCTCGACTTCCGTCGCATCAGCCTGATCGAAATGCTTTCGCTGGGGATCGGGGCCGCGACCGCCGTCGGGCTGGCGGCCGGTGCCGGCCTCGACGCCCCGGCGATCATCCTCGGCGCACTCGGCGGATCGCTGGTGACGACGGTGCTGCTGCTCTTCGCCGCGCCGCCGCCGGCGCCGATCTGGCACCGGGGGGCGCTGCGGGAGGTGCTGGCCTTCGGGCTGCCCGCATCGGGCGCGGGTTTGACCTACGTGGCGATCACCAACGCGACCCTGGCCGTCGCCGCCGTCCGCCTCACCGCGGCCCAGGTCGGGATCTTCTGGCGCGCCTTCCAGCTCGGCGTCATCTACCAGGAAAAGATCAGCGGGATCATGATCCGGCTGGCCTTCCCGGTCTACTCCCGGACCAGCGACCTCGGGCAGCTGCGCCGCTTCCACGAGCGGGCGACGCGGATCCACGCAGCGGTGCTGCTGCCGCTGCTGGCCCTCCTCATCGTCACCGCCCCGGAGATCGTCCCCTGGCTCTTCGGCGAGCGCTGGGCGCCGGCCGTGGAGCCGGTCCAGATCCTCTGCGTCGCCGGGATGATCGCCGCGATCCTCACCGGCTATCCGCAGATCCTGCTCGCCGCCGGGAAGCCGCGGGCGCTGCTCGGCTTCAACGTCCTCCTGCTCGGCCTCTACGTTCTCGTCTCCTGGGTCGCCGCCCCGCACGGCATCACCGCGCTCGCCCTCGGGGTGGTCGGCGTCCACCTCTTCCTGCTCGTCGCCGTCTACGGCGTCCTCTTCCGCCGCGTGCTCGAGATCCCGATCCGCCGGCTCGTCACCGACCTGCTTCCCGCCGTCGCCTGCAGCCTGCTGCTGCTCGGCGTCGCCTTCCCCACCGCGGAGCTGCTGCGGGACCTCGAAGCGCCGGTGCTGGTCTTCGCGCTCGCCGTCGGCGCCGTCGGCGCCGCTGCCTACCTCGCTGCCCTGCGCAGCTTCTTCCCGAACGTCTGGAGCGACGTCGCGCAGTTGACGCGGCGCCTCCTGCCCACTTCCAGCAAAACGATCGGCGTGCCCCGCGTGCGCCGCACGGCCGAGCGTGCCGTAGGAGGAACCTGAATCGATGACCGCCACGTCTGGCCGTTTTTGGGACTTTTGCTCGACTCGTCGCCGGGACAATTGGACCGTGCGTCAACTACTCGCCTGGGCGATCGGGCTCCTCCTCCTCACCGCTGCATTCGGACCGGCGAACGCCGGCGCCGCGACCTGCCCGAACGCCAACCCGGTCGTCAACGAGAACCAGTGCAAAACCGGCTCCTCGGCCTGGCAGGTCAACGAATACAGCAAAAACCTCGGCGGCTTCACGACCAGATCGAGCGTCGACCTGGGCGAAAGCGTGACCCTGAAGATCGGGCGCAACGGACCGGTCTCGCCGACCCGGACCGTGAACATCCAGGTCTACCGGATGGGCTACTACCAGGGCACCGGCGGACGCCTCGTCCACAGCGCCTCCAACGTCGCGATCAACAACGACTACGCCTGCAAAGCGATGGACCCGACCACCGGCCTGGTCGACTGCGGCAACTGGGCCGCCACCTACACGATCCCCGGCAGCGCCCTCCCCGCCTCCGGCGTCTACCTGGCGAAGCTGACCGCCTCGACCGGTGACCAGACGCAGGTCGTGTTCACGGTCCGCGACGACAAACGCGCCACGCCCTCGAAGCTGCTCTACGTCCTCCCCGTCGCCAGCTACCAGGCCTACAACCTCTTCGGCGGCAAGTCCCTCTACTGGGGCTACGAAGGCGAAAACACCGCCTCCGGCACCGACCGCGCGGTCAAGGTCTCCTTCAACCGGCCCTACGCCCAGGCGGGAGCGCGGATGAACTGGTTCATCGGCCCGGACTTCGAACTCCTCTTCTGGCTGGAGAAACAGGGCTACGACGTCTCCTACACCGACGACGTCCAAGTCCACGCCGAACCGGCGCAGCTGCGCAACCACGACACGGTCGTCGTCTCCGGCCACTCCGAGTACTGGTCGCTGCCGCAGTTCGACGGCTTCCTCAAAGCCCGCGACGCCGGCGTCAACATCGCCTCCTTCAGCGCCAACACCGCTTACTGGAAGGTCCGCTACGAGGACGGCAACCGCACCCTCGTCTGTTACAAGACCGTCCAGGGCAGCGGCACCGAAGGCAACGGCACCGTCAGCGACAACGACTGGGGCCCGGACGGGCTCAAAGGCACCGCCGACGACGCCCTCGGGCTCGACGGCAAAGCCGGCACCGCCGACGACAATCCGCAGAACTCGACGACGACGTTCCGCGACAACGGCGCGCCCCCAGGCGACCCCTCGGCTCCGGCCGGCGGCCGGGTCGGCCCCGACATGCCCGAGAACCAGCTCTTCGGGGTGATGTACTTCGGCGACAACGACGCCCGCAACTTCCCGCTGACGATTCCGGCCGGCAACGCTGCCGACGAATTCGCCGCCGACCGGATCTGGCGCAACACCGGGATCTCGGAAAACACCACCACCTCGATCGGCGAACGACTGGTGGGCTGGGAGTGGGACGCGATCCCGACCCAGGCGCAGTACCTCGCCCACCAGCCCGCCAACGTGATCAAGCTCAGCTCAAGCAACGTCCAGACCGCCCCGGACAACTCCTGGATCCAAGACGAGGGGCGGCTGCGCAACACGACTCCGCCCCCGGGCCAGCCGGGGACCGTCAACGCGGTCAAGTACCAGGCTCCGAGCGGCGCCCTCGTCTTCGCCGGCGGCACGATGCAGTGGTCGGAGGGCCTCGTCGACGAACCCGACGACAGGATCGAACAGGCGACCTACAACGTCCTCTCCGACATGGGCGCCCAGCCGGAAACCCCGGAAGGGATCACCCTCGACCCCGGCGGCTCCAACCGCGCCCCCAACGGCAGCTTCACGGCGACGCCGAACCCGGTCAAAACCAACACCCAGGTCACCTTCGACGCCTCCGCCTCGACCGACCCCGACGGGACGATCGTCAAATACGAGTGGGACCTCGACGGCAACGGCAGCTACGAGACCAACACCGGCAGCAACCCGAAAGCGACCCGCAGCTACACCAGCGAGGCCGAAGTCAACGTCCGCCTGCGGGTGACCGACAACGGCGGCGCCACCGACCTCGCGGTGCGAACCCTGACGGTGGTCGACAACCAGCCGCCGACGGCGGCGATCCTCGCCACCCCGAACTCACCGCTGGTCGGCGAAGCGGTGAGCTTCAGCGCCGCCGGATCGAGCGACGCCGACGGCACGATCGCCAAATACGAATGGGACCTGAACGGCGACGGCGCCTTCGAGACCACGACCGGGACGACGCCCAGCGCTACCCGCACCTACACCGTCGCGGGCGACGTCGAAGTCAAGGTCCGGGTCACCGACAACGGCGGCAAGACGGCGAGCGCGGCGACCACGATCACGGTCGTCAGCAACGGCGTCAGCAATTACAGCCCGACCGTGCTCAGCACCCCCGGCCTCGCCCACTACTGGCGCCTGAACGAGACCAGCGGCACCAGCTTCGCCGACAAAGTCGGCACCAGCACCGCCACCACCAGCGGCGGTCCGACCCTCGGCGTCGCCGGCGGGGTTCCCAACGACTCCGACAAAGCCGCCCGCTTCGACGGCGTCGACGACGCCGCCGCGGCCACGGTCGACCTCTCCAAAACCAAAGCGGTGACGATCGAGTTCTGGATGAAATGGAACGCCTTCGCCAACGACGACCGCCTGGCGATGGAGTTGACGAAAAACTTCAATGAAAATGCCGGCGGCTTCCTCGTCGACCCCAACGCGCCGCAGCTCTCCGGGACCTTCGGAGTCGGCCTCGGGATCGGCACCTCGCGCAACAACGTCTTCTTCACCCGGCCCTCGGCCGGCGCCTGGCACCACTACGCCTTCGTGCTCGACACGACGGCTCCGGCTGCCCAGCAGATAACGCCCTACGTCGACGGCAAAACGGTCAGCTACACCAAGCTCGACAGTGGCACCGGCGCCGGCAGCTTCGCCAACGCGAACCTGTACCTGATGTCGCGGGCCGCGGCCGGCCTCTTCGGCGCCGGCGACCTCGACGAGGTGGCGATCTACGAACGCGCCCTCGACGCCGCGACGATCGACGAACACTTCAACAGCGACGTCGCCAACCGGCGCCCGCAAGCGAGCTTCACCGCCCCGCTCACCGCGAAAGTCGGGGAAATCGTCAGCTTCGACGGCTCCGCCTCCAAAGACCCGGACGGCAGCGTCGTCAAATACGAATGGGACCTCGACGGCAACGGCAGCTTCGAGACCAGCACCGGCGCGACCGCTACCGCAACTCGCAGCTATGCGAGCGGCGGCCCCGTCGTCGTCGGGTTACGGGTAACCGACAACGAAGGCGCGACCGGCACCACCACCCGGACGGTCACCGTCGAAGGCGAATCGCCACCGGAAGAAGAAGTCTTCAGCAACTACAGCCCGACCGTGCTCGATACCACCGGGCTGATCGATTACTGGCGCCTGGACGAGACCAGCGGGACCGGCTTCGCCGACCTCGTCGGCGGCAAGACCGCGACCACCAGCGGCGGGCCGACCCTCGGCGTCGCCGGCGGCGTCCCCCACGACAGCGACAAGGCGGCGCGCTTCGACGGCGTCGACGATGCGGCCACCGCCCCTGTCGACTTCGGCAACAGCAGCGCGATCACCGTCGAGTTCTGGCTGAAATGGAGTTCCTACGCCAACGACGACCGCCTGGCGATGGAGTTCACCGGTAACTTCAACGAATTCCCCGGTGGCTTCCTCGTCGACCCCAACTCGCCCCAGTTCGGCGGCAGCTTCGGCGTCGGGATCGGCAGCGGCGCCTCGCGCAACACCGTCTTCTTCACCCGGCCCTCGGCCGGCGCCTGGCACCACTACGCCTTCGCTATCGACACCACGGCGCCCGCGGCGAGCCAGATCACCCCCTACGTGGACGGCCAGCCGGTCGCCTACCAGAAGGCCGACAGCGGCAGCGGCGCTCTCGCCTTCGGCAAATCGAACCTCTACCTGATGTCGCGGGCCGCGACCGGCCTCTTCGGCGCAGGCGACCTCGACGAGTTGGCGCTCTACAACCGCGCCCTCAGCGGCGCCACCGTCGCCGAACACTTCAACAGCGACGTCGCCAACAAACGGCCCAGCGCCAGCTTCCAGGCGCCCGCCTCGGCGAAAGTCGGCGAAACGGTGACCTTCGACGCCTCGGCCTCGAAAGACGCCGACGGCACGATCGTCAAATACGAGTGGGACCTCGACGGCAACGGCAGCTACGAGACGAGCACCGGCACCAGCCCGATCGCGAGCAGCAGCTACGCGACCGCGGCCGCGGTCAGCGTCCACCTGCGGGTGACCGACGACAAAGGCGGCACCGGCTCCGCGGTCCGGGTGCTGACCGTCGAAGGCGAAGCCGGTCCCGAAGAAGAAGGCGGGACGCAGCCGACCTACTCCGAAGGGGTGCTCAAAACCTCGGGCCTGCTCGACTACTGGCGCCTCGGTGAGGCGGTCGGCCCGGCACTGCTCGACAGCGCCGGCGCCAACACGGCGACGGCAAGCGGCGAACCGACCCTCGGCGTCGGCGGCGCCCTCGCCGGCGACCCCAACACGGCTGTGCGCTTCGACGGCGTCGACGACGCCGCCACCGCCCCGGTCCAGCTGGGTGGCAGGACCGCGGTCACCGTCGAGTTCTGGATGAAGTGGAACGCCTGGCAGAACAACGACGAACTGGCGATGGAGCTGACCGAAAATTTCAACTCCGCGCCCGGTGGGTTCCTGGTCGACCCGAACAGCAGCTACGGCAGCTTCGCGGTCGGGATCGGCATCGGGTCCTCCCGCAACGTCTCGATCTTCGCCCGCCCCTCGGCAGGCGCCTGGCACCACTACGCCTTCGTCCTCGACACGACGGCCCCGGCCTCCGAACAGGTCATCCCCTACGTCGACGGAGCGCCGGTCGCCTACACCAAGGTCGAGAGCGGCACCGGGGCCTCGGCCTTCGCCGACGCCAACCTCTACCTGATGTCGCGCGCCGCCGGCAGCCTCTTCGGCGCCGGCGACCTCGACGAGCTCGCTCTCTACGGCCGGACGCTGAGCGCGAGCGAAGTCGCCGGGCACTACGCCCTCTCGATCCCGAACGCCGCGCCGGAAGCCTCGTTCACGGCTTCCCCCAATCCGGCCTTGACCGGCGGCACCGTCAAATACGACGCCTCGGCCTCGAAAGACCCGGACGGCACGATCGCCAAGTACCTCTGGGACCTCGACGGCAACGGGACCTTCGAGACCGACACCGGCACCGCGGCCGCCGTCACCCGCACCTACGCAACCGCGGGCGACCGCCAGATCGGGCTCAAGGTGGTCGACAACAGGGGCACGATCGCGAAAACGACGCGCACGGTGACGATCCAGAACAGCCCGCCGACGGCCTCCTTTACGGTCTCGCCGAACCCGGCCTCGGTCGGCGCCACCGTCAACTTCGACGCCTCCGCCTCGAAAGACAGCGACGGCACGATCGTCAAATACGAGTGGGACCTGAACGGCGACGGCACCTATGAGACCGACACCGGTACCACCCCGGCGATCAGCGGCTCCTACGGGACCGTCGGCGAACGGACGGTCCGGCTGCGGGTGACCGACAACGAGGGCGGCGTCACCACCGCGACCAGGACCCTCGTGGTCCAGAACGCGCCGCCCACCGCCTCCTTCACCGCCACGCCCGAAGCGGCGCCGACCGGCACCACCGTCAGCTTCGACGGCGCCGCCTCCGCCGACCCCGACGGCACGATTGCCAAATACGAGTGGGACCTCGACGGCAACGGCACCTACGAGACCGATACCGGCACCACCGCCTCGGCCGGCACCTCCTACGCCACTCCCGGGGCCCGCACCGTCGGCCTGCGGGTGACCGACAACGGCGGCGCCACGGCGACGACGACCCGCACCGTCACGGCGCAGAACCGAGCCCCGTCGGCCTCCTTCACGGCGACCCCGAACCCGGTCCCGACCGGCACCTCGGTCAGCCTCAACGCGAGCGCTTCCGCGGATCCTGACGGGACGATCGCCAAATACGAGTGGGACCTCGACTCCAACGGGACCTATGAGACCAACGCCGGTACGACGGCGACGATCAGCCGCACCTTCGCAACGCCGGGCGAACGGACGATCGGCCTCCGCGTCACCGACAACAGCGGCGCCACGGCGACGACCAGCCTGAAACTGAACGTCACCAACCGCGCTCCGACGGCGTCCTTCACGGTCTCGCCTAACCCGGCACCGACCGGGACCACGGTCACCTTCAACGGCTCGGGGTCCAGCGACCCCGACGGCACGATCGCCAAATATGAATGGGACCTCGACGGCAACGGCACCTTCGAGACGAGCACCGGGACGACCAGCTCGACCAGCCGCTCCTACGCGAGCGTAGCGACGCTGACGATCGGCCTCCGGGTGACCGACAGCAACGGCGCCACCGCGACCACGACGCGGACGCTGACCGTCACCAACCGAGCCCCGACCGCCTCCTTCACGGCGACGCCGAACCCTGCCCTGACCAGCCAGACGGTCAGCTACAACGCCGCCGCCTCCGCCGACCCCGACGGGACGATCGCCAAATATGAATGGGACCTCGACGGCAACGGCACCTACGAGACCAGCACCGGCACCACCGCCACCGCCGGCAGCTCCTACGCGACGGCGGGCAACCGCACGATCGGGCTGCGGCTCACCGACAACCTCGGGGCGACGGCAACCACCACCCGCACCCTCACGGTCCGCGGCCCCTACGAGAACGCGGTCCGCTCGACCGCCGGCCTGATCGACTACTGGCGCCTCGGCGAGACCTCGGGCACCTCGCTGGCCGACTCGGTCGGCACCGCCACCGCGACCGCCCGCAACGGGGTCACGCTCGGCAGCGCCGGCAACCTGACGCTGGACCCGAACACCGCCGCGAGCTTCGACGGCAGCAACGACAACGCCGCCGCCTCGGTCAACCTCTCCGGCACCTCGAAAGTGACGATCGAGTTCTGGATGAAATGGACGAGCTTCATCAACAACGACGACCTCGCCTTCGAGTTCACCGCCAACAACACCAACAACAACGGCGCCTTCGTGATCAACCCGAACTCGACCACTTCGAGCAGCCGCTTCGAAGTCGCGCTCGGACGCAACGGCTCCCGCAACAACGCCTACTTCACCCGCCCCTCGGCCGGGGTCTGGCACCACTACGCGATCGTCCTCAACACGACCGCGACCGCCTCGCAGCAGATCCTCGTCTACGTCGACGGGGCGGCGGTCTCGCTCAGCAAGGGCGCGAGCGGTACGGGGGCCGGCAACTTCGCCAACTCGACCCTCAACTTCATGTCCCGCAACGGCAACTCGCTGTTCGGCGCCGGGACCCTCGACGAGGTCGCGATCTACAACCAGGCCCTGACCGCGACCCAGATCGGCCAGCACTACGCGGCGAGGTGATCCTGTCGCCCTGAGTTCGCTGGCCTCTCTGCTGCTGGCGAGCGCCGCCTTCGCGGGCGGTGTCGGGCCCGCGCAGGTGGCGTCCCGGCCGCCCGCCGTCGGCATCTCCCAGCGGGTGGCGGTGGCCAAGCCCAGGGCGGCCTCTCCCTCCCCTTCCCCTCAGGTCACCCCAGCAGCGCTCGGCCCCGCCGCGCCGGAAACGCCGCCGGCGGCCGACACGACGCCGCCCGAGACCTCGATCCAGGGCGGGCCGAACGGAAGCACCACCGCCACCACCGCCGAATTCGCCTTCGCGGCGACCGAGGCCGGCTCGACCTTCGCCTGCAAGCTCGACAGCGGCAACTGGTCGGCGTGCGCCTCGCCGAAGGCTCTCTCCGGCCTCGCGGTCGGATCCCACGTCTTCTCGGTCCGCGCCACCGACGGCGCCGGCAACGTCGACCCGACCCCGGCGAGCCGCAGCTGGACCGTCGTGCCCTCCTCCGAACCGCCGCCGCCCGCGTGCACGACGACGGTCTCCACCTTGGCCGCAGCCGAATCCGCCGTATCCGGCGCGGGAGGGGGCGAGGTGGTCTGCCTCGCCGACGGCAGCTACGGCGAAGCGGATCTCTCCGCCTTCCCGTCGGGCCGAGTCACGCTGCGGGCCGAGCACCCCGGCCTGGCGACGATCGACGGTGCTTCGATGGCCGGCAGCAATCTGACGCTGGAACGTTTCACGGTTACCAACGAAGTCCAGGTCCAGCCGAGCTCGAGCGGGATGACGGTCGCCCACAACCAGATCAGCGGCGGCTACTTCGGGGTCGAAGCGGCGCCCACCTCGACCGTCGCGGTCGAGGACGTCGCGATCGTCGGCAACCGGCTGATCGGTCCCTTCGGCGAGGACGCGATCCACCTCAACCGCTACCACGACGGCGACGGCGACGGGGTCGGGGTGTTGGTCGAAGGCAACGAGATCACGGGCGTGCGCGAGAACGGCAACCACAGCGACTGCCTGCAGACGGTCTGGGTCGGCGACCACCTCGTCTTCCGCCGCAACTACCTGCACGACAACCGCTGCCAGGGCTTCTTCGTCAAGGACCAGGCGAGCCCCGTCGTCGGCATCACCGTCGAAGACAACCTCTTCGTCCGCAACAACGAACCGTGCGCGGACTCGGCCCCGGACTGCGGCCAGCCCGCCTACTTCCAGGTCTTCGGCCCCTACGAAGGGCTGACGATGCGGCGCAACACGATCTGGCAGGGAGACGTGACCACCGCCTTCCAGGAGGGCACCGGGCCCGACACGCTGATCGAAGCCAACGTGGTCAACCGCTTCTGGACCTCGACCGATCTCTCCGGCATCGCCTACCTGGACAACACCCGCTGCAGCCGCGAAGCCAGCGGCGGGGCGTGGCCGCCATCGGCACCCGGCGAGACGGTGGACTGCTCGCCCCCGTTCAACGATCCGGCCGGTGACGACTTTCGCCTGATCGGCTCGGCACGGGGCGTCGACTGGGCGCCGGCCGAACTGCATTTCGGGCCCTGAGCCCGGCTTTGCCGCCCGCCTGAGCCGGGCCCGGTTCATTTGCGCAGTTTTCAGATCCTGTGAGCGGGTACTCACAGGTCAGTCCTCGTACATCTGTTGGCAGCTGCAGGGGAAGTTCGCGGGGTGCTGCCGAGTGCCGATCAATTTTCCCATGCCAAAGGCGAAGGGGGAACCGACGATGCCTACCAGTCGCGGGATCCGTTCCGGCCACACCGTCTTCGTGGTGGCCGTGCTCGTGCTTGCCTCGCTGGGTGCGATGACCTCGCTCGCGATGGGACGCGGTCCACTCCACACCCTTCTCGGCAAGGCGCATGAGGCGACGCATGCCCGGCCGGGAGACGGCAGCAGGCGGATCGGCATCAAGGATGCCATCGTGATCGCCTCCTACCGCTTCGGCAAGACGCGACCGTCGGGCGGCGACACCACGGCCCCGGAGACGACGATCTCCAGCGGCCCGGCAGCGACCACGACCGCGACCGACGCCGGCTTCGCCTTCGCCTCCAGCGAGTTCGGCTCGACCTTCGCCTGCAAGGTGGACAACGGCAGATGGTCCCGCTGCAAGCCGCCGAAGGCCTACGCGGGGCTCGCCGTCGGCCCGCATCAGTTCGCCGTGCGTGCAACCGACCGGGCGGGCAACGTCGACGCCACGCCGGCCGGCTGGAGCTGGACGATCGGCGCCGAAGAAGCGCCCCCCGCACCCTCGGGCGAAGAAACGCTCCCGCCTCCGCCCGTCGAAGAAACGGCTCCGCCGGTCGAAGAAGAAGCGCCTCCGCCCGTTGAAGAAACGCCTCCGCCCGTTGAAGAAGAAGTCCCTCCGGCCGACACCACTCCGCCCGAGACCTTGATCGGAAGCGGCCCGACCGGGGCCATCACCGCCACCACCGCCGAATTCGCCTTCTCGGCGACCGAGGCCGGCTCGACCTTCGCCTGCAAGCTCGACAGCGGCAACTGGTCGGCGTGCGCCTCGCCGAAGGCTCTCTCCGGCCTCGCGGTCGGATCCCACGTCTTCTCGGTCCGCGCCACCGACAGCGCCGGCAACGTCGACCCGACCCCGGCGAGCCGCAGCTGGAGCGTGGAAGCCGAACAGGTTCCCCCGCCTCCTCCTCCCCCACCCCCCGGCGAAAACTGCACCTCGACCGTCTCCAGCGTCTCCGCCGCTCAGTCGAGCGTTGCCTCGGCGGCGCCTGGCGCTGTCATCTGCCTCGCCGACGGCAGCTACAGCAAGGTCTCGCTGGAAGCGACGAAGGCAGCGCCCGGGGTGACCCTGCGCGCTGCCAACCCGGGCAAAGCGACGATCGCCGGCGCCAGCCTCAAGGGATCGAACCTCACCCTGGCCCGCTTCGTCTCCACCTCGAGCATCACGATCCAGCCCGGTGCCAAGGGGGTGACGGTCGAACACAACCGCGTCACCGGCGGCGGCCAGGGGATCGACGGCTGCCCGTCCTCGACCACGACCTGCGATGACACCGCGATCGTCGGCAACCAGCTGATCGGGCCCTTCGGCGAGGACGCGATCCACCTCAACCGCTACCACGACGGCGACGGCGACGGGGTCGGGATCCTGGTAGAAGGCAACGAGATCACCAACGTCCGCGAGAACGGCAACCACAGCGACTGCCTGCAGACGGTCTGGGTCGGCGACCACATCGTCTTCCGCCGTAACTACCTGCACGACAACCGCTGCCAGGGATTCTTCGTCAAGGACCAGGCGAGCCTGGGCGGGGTCTCCGGGCCGATCGTCGGGATCACGGTCGAAGACAACCTCTTCCTCCGCAACAGGGAACCCTGCGGACCGCCGCTGACCAGCTGCGGACAGCCGATGTACTTCCAGGTCTTCGGCCCCTACTCCCAGTTCAAGATGAAGCGCAACACGATCTGGGGCGACGGCGCCGACTCGATCGCCGCCTTCCGCGAAGGGACCGGCTCCGACACGGTGATCTCGAACAACGTGGTCTACCGCCTCTGGACCGACACCAACATGAGCGGGATCACGCTGAGCGAAAACACGCTCTGCAACCGCGAAGGCAGCTGGCCCTCCTCGCGCCCCGGCGAGACGACGTCCTGCAGCCTCCCCTTCGTCAACCCCGCCGCCGACGACTACCGGCTCAGCAGCAGCAACCGCGGCGTCGACTGGGCGCCCGCGGAAGTTCACTACGGTCCCTGATCGTTGATCAGGGTGTGAGCAGGAGCTTCGCCTCTCGCAGGTCGCTGACCCTCGTCGTCCCCTCCCTCGCCGCGATCGCGGCGCTGCTCGCCCTGCTGCTCGGCGACGACGGCAGCCAGGGCAACGCCCACGCCCGCAGCCCCGCCACCGCCCGCCACGCTGGGCACCTGTCCTGCGACAGCACCCTCGGCAGCCTCGAGGCGCTGCGCTCGCGGGCCGCGGAGGCCGGCGCGGGCACGGTGCTGTGCCTGCGCAGCGGCAGCTACGGCGAGCTGAATCTCTCGGCCAGGTCCTCGGGCAACGGCGTCACCGTCCGCGCCGCCGACCCGGGAGAGGCGACGCTGGCCGGGGCCACCCTGCGCGGCTCCCACCTGACCCTCGCCGACTTCGACGTCGAGGGGGAAATCACGATCGAGCCCGGCTCGCGGAAGATCTCGGTCCTCCACAACCGCATCAGCGGCGGCTATTTCGGAGTCGAAGCCGGCCCCACCACCTCCACCTACATCTCCGACACGACGATCGCCGGCAACCGCTTCGTCGGCCCCTTCGGCGAGGACGCGATCCGCCTCAACCGCTACCACGACAGCGGCGACCGCGACCCCTACGGCGTCCTCGTCGAAGGCAACGAGATCACGGGCGTGCGCGAGAACGGCAACCACAGCGACTGCCTGCAGTCGGTCTGGGGCGGCGACGGCCTCTACTTCCGCCGCAACTACGTCCACGACAACCGCTGCCAGGGCTTCTTCGTCAACGACCAACCGGCGCCGATCCGGCGCATCGTCCTCGCCGACAACCTGATGCTGCGGAACGCCGCCCCCTGCGATCCCCCGGAGAGCGGCTGCGGACCGCCCTTGATCGTGCAGATCATCGGGCCGATCCGCGGGGTCGAGATATTCGGCAACACGATCTGGACCCCCGAGAACGACTCCCCGCTGGCGCTTCGCGAGGGTCCGTTCGGCGCCGTTTCCCTCGCCGGGAACGCGATCTACCGCGGCTGGAGCGACTGGAGCGGCCCCTGGCGTCACTTCGGCCAGCGAGGGGACCTCGTCTGCCGCTGGGAAGGGACGTTGCCGCGGCTGAGCCGCAGCTCGCGGCGGGACTGCAAGCCCGGCTTCGCCAACCCCTCGAGCGACGATTACCGCTTGCGCAGCGGCGCCGGGGTCGATTGGGCGCCGGGTGACCGGCATTACGGCCCCTGAATCCGACAACAAGTATTGAGGGGCCCCGCGCGTTGGTGGGGTATGAGCACCATGCGTGAGAAGCACGCGCACGCAGGCGTCGCGATGGCGGTTGCCACGCTCGCGATGGGCGCCACCTCGGGGATCCAGGCCCTGCTCTACCTCAGCTCCTTCGGCGTCAACGCCCGCACCGACGGCTTCTTCGTCGCCTTCGCCCTCTACACCAGCTTCGGGGTCTTCAGCCAGAGCATCCGCGTCAGCTCGGCGCCGATGCTGGTCGGCGAGCGGCCGCGACTGAGCCAACGCGAGTTCGCGCTGGCCCTGGTCGCGATCGCCGTCCCGGTGGCGATCGCGACGATCCCGCTCGCGGGGCCGCTGGCGGGGCTGCTCGCCCCCGGCGTCGGCGAGTCCGGCCGCTCCGTCGCCACCTCGGCACTGCCGATCCTGGGCCTGGCGATGATCCTGCAGCTGTGGGCAGCGGGTGGCGCCACCGTCCTCGCCGTCCGCGACCGCTTCGACCGCATCGCCGGCGCCTACATCGCCGGCGCCCTCAGCGGCCTCGTCGTCTACCTGGCCGTCTCCGGGCCGGCCGGCGAGCTCTCGCTCGGCTGGTCGATGCTGGCAATGGCGCTCGTCACGAGCGCGACGATGCTCGACGGCGTCCGCGCCAGCCGCGACCGCGGCGCCTCGGTCCGCCCCCGCACGCAGCCGACCCGCCTGCTCCGCTGCGTCTGGCTGATCCTCGGCAGCACCGCTGTCTACCTCGCCTTCAACGCGCTCTACGTGATCACCCTCGCCTTCGCCAGCAACTACGGCGCCGGCGGCGCCACCGTGCTCTCCTACGCCTACCTCTTCGCCAGCTACCTGGTCGCCGGCACCGGCTTCGCGCTGGGGATGTCGCGGATCGCCGACATGCGCCGCGGCGCCCTCGCCGACTGGCGCGAGGTGATTGCGGACACCGTCCCCGCCGGCTTCCGCTACTCGATGCTGATCGTCTCGCCCGCGCTGGCAGCGCTGATCGCCGGCGGCGCCGCGCTCGTCGGCGAGGTCCTGCCCTCGAGCTTCGACCCGGCCCAGGTCGACCAGCTGCGCGTCTTCGGGGCGCTGCTCCTCGCCTGGACCGTGGCGGCGCTGCTCGTCAACCTGCTGCTGCCGGCGATGTTCGCCCTCGGCCGCGTCAAGCTGGTCAACGCCCTGGCGCCGGTGCTCGTCGCCGTCCACGTCGGCGCTACCGCCCTCGGGGGAGCGCTGTTCGGCGTCAACGGCGTCGTCGGCGCCTTCGTCGTCGCCCCGCTCTGCTTCGCCGTCACCCTGCTCTTGGCCGGGGCCGGCTCGGGCAGCGCCGCGATCGCCCGCGAGCTCGCCCGTGACGGTCTCCGCTTCGTCCTCGCAGCGGCGGCCTCCTTCGGCATCGGATCGCTGGTCGGCGACGCGGCAGGAGCCGGCATCGCCTCGCCGCTCCTGGCACTCGGGGTCGGCTCGGTGCTCTACGTCGCGATGACGCCGTGGCTCGCCCCCGAACAGGTGCGCCTGCTCGTCGGGGCGCTGCGGCCGGCCTCGGCATGAGCACCGCGGTTCGCACCTGCGGTCGGCGCCCCGCCGCGGCGCTCGGCAAATCCTCCCGCGCCAGCGAGATCGCCGCCGATGCCGACCTCCGCGCCGTCGCCGGCCTCGCCCTGATCTTCGCGCTGCTGGCGGCGCTCAGCTGGCGCAAGTGGGGCGTCCCCTCGATCGACTCCGGGCACGAGCTCACGGTCGCGGCCGCGATCGCCGAAGGCGGCGAGCCCTACCGCGACATCCGCTACTTCTACGGCCCGCTCGGGGTCTACCCGCTGGCCGGGGCCTTTACCGTCTTCGGCACCGGCTTCACCACCGCCTTCGCCTTCGGGCTCTGCCAGGCGGCGGCGATCGTCGGCGTCTTCTACGCGCTGGCGAGGCAGTTGCTGCGGGTCCTCCCCGCCTTCCTGGCGGCCGCGGTGGTGATGGCGATCGGCTTCTCCGGCACCGCCTTCAACTTCGTCCTCCCCCACACCAGCTCCGCCACCCTCGGGATCCTCTTCACCCTCCTCACCCTGCTCGCCCTCTGCCGCGGCAGCCTCGTGCTCGCCGGCCTGGCGATCGGCTGCGCCTGCCTCACCCGGCCGGAATTCGCAGCCGTCGCCACTCTCGCCGCCGCTGCCTTCCTGGTCGGCGAGGCGCGCCAGCACGGAGCCGGCCGGGCCCTGCGCGACCTGCCCCGTCTGGCCCTGCCGGCGCTGCTCGTCGCGGTCCCGGTCCTCGCCTGGCTCGCCGCCGACGCGGGGACCGCGAACCTCTTCACCGAGAACCTCTGGCCGGTCGACTTCCTCCGGGTCGGCGGCCTCAGCTCGCAGCAGGCCTGGGCCCCGCTCGACCTCGAGAGCTTCGCGTCGACCCTGGCCAGGGCGGCCGTGTACGGGGGGTTGCTCGCCGCCGCGATCGGGACGGCGGTTCTCTTTTCGAGAGCCGAGAGCCGGGGGGCTCGAATCCGAGCGCTGTGGCCACTGCCCGCGGTGCTCGCCATCCTGGTGATCGGCGACCTGGCGATGCGGTCCCTCTCGGTCTGGCCGCACGCTCGGGACGGGGTCCAGTACGAGACCACCCACCTCCTGATCGGGATGAGCTGGCTGCCGGCGCTCGGCTTCGCCGCGGCGGCCGTGGTCGCCGTCCGCTTCCTGCGGAAGGGCTCGCCGCCGTTGACGAGCTCGTGGGGATTCGACCTCGCCCTTGTCGCCCTCGCCGCGGCGCTGGGGGTCCGGGCCTACGACGCCTTCACCCTCGAGGCCTCCTACGCGCCCTACTACGCCGCTCCTCTGGTCCTGCTCCTGGCCCTCCTCCACGACCGCCTCGCGGCGCGCTGGCCGCAGGCGCGAGCGGTCTCCTACGCCGCCCTCGCGGCGGTGGCGGTCGGGCTGGCCGCTTACGCCCAGGTCGGGCTCTACCGCGACAACGACGCGACCGTCGAGACTCCCCGCGGCAGCTTCGTCACCACCGCCGCGGCGGCGCCCGGCCTGCAGGCGACGATCGAGTTCGTCGACTCCCACACCGCGCCGGGCGAACCGCTGCTCGCCGTCCCCTCCGACGCCGGCATCAACTTCATGAGCGGGCGCCCCCCAGCCCTCTACAACCCGATGTTCCTCCCCGGCCTGCTCGACACCCGCGCCGACGAACTGGAGGCGATCGCCGCGCTCGACGCCAAGCACGTCCGCTACGCCGTGGTCAGCGAGCGGCGCTTCGACGGCTACGGGTCCAGCTACTTCGGCACCGACTACAACCGGCTCCTCGCCGCCCGGATCGAACGCGAAGGCGCGCCGGTGGCGAGCTTCGGCGACGGCACCCGCGCCGCCGGCACCAACCCCGCGGGCTCCTTCGCCGTCTACGAGCTGACCCCGCCGCGGCCGTGAACGACGGCGCCCGCCGGCGCGTCGTCGGCGTCTTCCCGGCCTCCGCCCACGGACATTCGAAGCGCTTGACCGCCGCGCTCGAAGAGGCCCTTCCGGCGGTCCGCTTCGAGCCGCGCAACAAGGGCGAGCTGGGTGATCTCGACGGGACAATCGAGTACGGAGCAGGGGTGCAGGCGGAGGCAGCCGCGGCCCTGGGCATCCCCGCGCTCCGCCTGCTCGTCCCCGAGCCGCCGGAGCCGGGCGAAGACGCCGGCCAGACCTTTGGCCCGGTCGAGCAGCTCGACCCTCGCCTGCACGGGGCCGAGCTGCCCGATGCCCGACTGACGAGCGCGCTCGCCGCCGCCGAGCCCGCTCCCGAGCGGGCGGCGGTGCTCGCGCGCTGCGGAGAGCTGCCGACCTGGACCCGCCGCGGGCCGCTGCAGACGGCGCTGCTCGCCCCGTCGGAGCTCGACCCCGGGGAGGCATTGCGGGAGCGGCTCTGCGAGCGCCGCAGCGCCGCCCTGCTGCCCGTCGTCCATTTCCTCCGCGAGCTCACCGCGGAAGACGGCTGGAAGCCCCCCGCCGTGCGCGCGGCCTTCCTCTTCGACGATCCCAACCTCCACTGGCCCAGCTACGGCTTCGTCAACCTGGCCGAGCTGGGTGAGCACGCCCAGCGCCACGGCTACCACGCCGCCCTGGCGACGATCCCGCTCGACGGCTGGTACGCCCACCCAAGGGCGCTGCGGACGCTGCAGGAGAGCGGCGGCCACCTCTCGCTGCTCGTCCACGGCAACGACCACTACGGCGACGAGCTCGGGCGCCTGCGGTCACCGTCCGAGGCGCTTGCGCAGACGGCGCAGGCGCTGCGCCGGGTGCGCTCGTTCGAGCGCCGCAACGGCGTCCGCGTCGATCCGGTGATGGTGCCCCCGCACGAGCAGTGCTCGCAGGCGACCGTCACCGGGCTGCGCCGCTGCGGCTTCGAGGCGATCACGATGACCCAGCCCTTCCCCTGGCTCGGCGACGGCGCCCGCTCCTGGCTCGCCGCCCCGGAGGGAACCGGCCCGCTGGTGGGCTGGCGCCCCGCCGACCGCGTCGAGGGACTGCCGGTCCTGCTCCGCCACCCGCTGACCCGGCGCTCGCTGCCCGAACTGACCCTGCGCGCCTTTCTCGACCAGCCCCTGATCCTCTACGGCCACCAGACCGACCTGCTTGAGGGCCTCGACGTGCTCGCCGCGGCCGTCGCCGACGTCAACCGCCTGGGAGCCACCCGGTGGTGCTCGCTCGGCGAGATCGCCGCCACCAGCTTCGAAGCCAGGCGCCGGGGAAGCTCCCTGGCGATCCGGCCGCTGAACCGCAGAGCGCGCGTAGAGATCCCCGCCGACGTCGAGGAGATGACCGTCGAGCCCGCCCTCGGCTCAACCCCCCAGAACGAGCAGCTGATCATCGACGGCCGCAGTCACCACTTCGGTGAGCCGGTAGACGTCGCCCCGGGCTCCGAAGCCGAGATCGTGCTCCGCGCCGAAGACGCGGTCGAGCCCGAGAACGTCCCCGCCCCACGCCGCCGCCCCCTGGCGATGCCCCGCCGGATCCTCAGCGAGAGCCGTGACCGCCTCGCGCCGTTGCTCTCACGCGCCCCCTGAAGGTCAGATATGGCAATCCTTCCTGAGGGCATGCCAGAATGATTTTGTGACCAAGGCCGATCTACATCAGCTCGTCGACCGCCTTCCAGACAAGGCGCTCGATGGTGCGGCGATCCTGCTCCGCGAGGTGACCGAAGGTCGGATTGATGCCGATCAGGCTTGGTTCTGGACGCGTGAATGGCAGCAGCGTGAGCGTGAAGCCGACAAAGACCTTGCCAAGGGCAGGGTTACCCGGTTCGAGAGCGACGAGGAGTTCCTGGCGGCACTGGACGAGCGCACGAAGCCGCTCGATGCCGACACGTGATGTCCTCGCGTCGTTCTGGCGCGATTGGGATCGACTGAGCCCGAAGCAGCAACGCGAATTCCGCGTCGCAGTAGCCCGGTTCATTGCCGGTCTGACTGGTGGTGAACAGGGCTTTCATCCCAGCCTCCGAGTCAAACGGGTACAGGGACATCCGGGGGTCTGGGAGATGACCTGGGCCTACGATGGCCGCGCAACCTTTCAGTACGGCCCGGAGGTCAATCCCGGCGAGCCCCACATCATCTGGCGTCGTATCGGCACCCACGCCATCTTTCGCCGACCCTAGGCTCGATGGCCATGATCGACCTGGTCGCCCGCTACTTCCCTTCGTTCCCATGTTCCAACCGCACCGGAGAGCTCGCGTCCCTGACCAGCAGCTCCGCCTCGCCGCTGCCGTCGGCGGGCACGGTGTAGACGTCGTTGCCAACCGAATAGGCGAGGGTGTCGTCGTCGAGCCACTCTGCCTGGTCGTCGACCGAGCGGGTCTCGGCCACCGGATGGTCGGCCAGAGTTGCGACGTCGAGGACGTGCAGGCGCCAGCGGTTCTCGTCGCCGATCCGGCTCTTGTAGGCGATCTGCCTGCCGTCGGGTGAGAGCGAGGGGCACTCGACCCCGTCGCGCAGGACCCGCATCGAGCGGGCGGCGACGTCGCCTTCGACCAGGTAGTGGTGCGAGCCGGTGGCGAGGGTCGCGTAGAAGCGGTTCGGATCGCGGGCGAAGGTGACCCCCCAGAAGTTGAAGTCGACCGCGTCGAAGGGCTCCCCGTCCTTGGTCACCTCGAACTGCTCGAGCTGGGCGAGCTGCTCGCCGCTGCGCATGTCGAGGATCGTCGTCCGGGTCGAGAAGGCGGTCGCCGAGGAGAGATAGGAGTCGCCGGCGACGAAGACCGTCATCGACCCGTAGCGGCCGTCGGCGGAGACGCGGGCCCGCGAGGGCAGGCCCAGCAGGGTCAGCGTGTTGAGCGTCTTGAATTTCGAGTCGAAGATGCGGGCGGTGTAGTCGACGCCCGAGGGCGCGACCCCCATGCAGATCCCGCGGCCGCCGGCGTAGTAGACCCGCTCGCAGGCCAGGTCCCCGGAGCGACGCTGGACCTTTCCGTCCTCGACCACGAAGACGCCGCCGTTGAGGGTCGGGCTGGAGGGGTCGACAGCACGGAGCATCACTGCGGTGTCGGCCGGCGTCCCGCCGGCGCGGGGACGGGCGTCGGTGGTGGTCTGGTCAGGGCCGAGCGCCGCGTAGACCACATAGCCGCCGCCGAGCAGGAGGAAGAGCACGACCAGCGCGACCGTGATCTTGCCGCCCCGGCTATCCATCGAGGGCAGCGCGCTGGGCGCGGAGGAGCAGCGGCGCCGCCAGCCCGATCGCCAGCGCCAGGCCAGCGGCGAAGACCAGCACGGCGCTGTGCAGCCCGATCGCGAACCAAAGGGCGCCGAAGGCGACCGAGGAGACGAGGCGACCGAGGCTTACCACGGTGATCAGTATCCCGATCCCGCTGGCCTGCAGCTTCTCCGGCAGCACCGCCCCGGCCAGCGCCGTCATCACGCCTTCGGTCGCGGCGAAGTAGCCGCCGAGGGCGACGAGGCAGACGATCAGCAGCGCGACGCCGACCGAGGTCATCAGCAGCACCGCGTAGACGACGAAGAGGAGCGCCTGGCCGGCGAGCAGGACCGGCACCTTGCCGATCCGGTCGGCGAGCCGGCCGACCGGGATCGCCAGAGCCATGAAGGAGATCGCGGTCATCACGTAGAGCAGCGGGAAGACCGCCGGCTCGAAATCGATCGTCCGCTGCAGGCCGACGTAGACCATCGCGTCGGAGACGCTGGCGATCGAGAGCCCGGCGGCGGCGAGGAGCAGCGGCGCGAAGCTGCGGTCCTTCAGCAGCGAGAGGGCGGCGCGGAAGCGCGGCGGCGACCCCTCGCGCGGCGCCCGCCGCGGCTTGCCTTCGACGTTGAGGACGAGGACAGCGAGGCCCAGGACGGCGAACAGGGTGCTGACGACGAAGACGGCGTCGAAGCGCGCCGGCGCCAGGAAGAGGATCCCGAAGGCGATCAGCGGGCCCATCATCGCCCCGACGCTGTCCATCGCTCGGTGCACCCCGAACGAGGTGGCGAGTTTGTCCTTGGCGCTGGAGAGCGAGATCAACGCGTCTCGCGGCGCGGTGCGGATGCCCTTGCCGACCCGGTCGACGGCGACGATCGCGCCGACCCCGCCGACCGTGTTGCCGGCGGCCACCAGGGCGACCTTGCCGAGCGCCGAGAGCCCGTACCCGAGCCCCGCCACCTCCTTGTGGCGGCGCCAGCGGTCGGAGGCGAAGCCGCTGAGGACCTGGACCACCGCAGCGGCACCACGGTAGGTGCCGTCGATTGCGCCGAAGACGAGCGGGCTGGCCCCGAGCGAGAAAACCAGGTACATCGGCAGCACCGTCGCGACCATCTCCGAAGAGACGTCGGTCAGCAGGCTGACGGCGCCGAGCATGATCACGTTGCGCGGCACCCGCAGGCGGGCCGACTGCCGCGCCCAGAGGCGCGGCTTCAAGAGCGCTTTGGAGGCTTCTACCTGGTACATGGCTACTCGGCGAGAGCCATTCCGAGGTGGACGGCGGACCCTCTAGGAATCCAACGCGCCGACTAGTCCTTTTCTCGCACTCTCGTCCAGCGGTTGGCCGGAAAGGCCGAGGCGCTCGGCGACTTCCGTCGCCACGCCTTCGGCGAACCCCATCACCGAGTCGCCGTTGAGGAGGTAGGGATAGATCTGCGCGTTCGAGGCCAGCGCCAGCCCGGGAACGCCCGGCCAGACCGGGGCCGGCCGCGGCCCCGGGTCGCTGCGCACCTGGTGCACCGGCTCGACCAGCTTCGCCCGCTGCACGGTCCAGTCGACGACCTCGTCGCGGCTGAAGCCGGGCGAGAGGCGCGCGAGGTAGTCGGTGAAACGGCGGTAGACGGACTCGTCGTCCTCGCTCTGCTCCGGCGCCTCGGGGTCGCAGTACTTCGGCAGGTAGACCAGCTGGAGGCCGTCGGTGCGATCGGTGCCGAGGACCTGGGTCGTTTCGACGGCGCTGGTCAGCGGCGTCGGCTCGGTGATGTTGATCGCGTAGTAGGGCAGCAGTCGGCGCCGCACCTTGACGATCGGGCAGACGACGCCGAGCCAGCGCTGCGGGTAGCTGCTCAGCAGGTGCTGGTGGCGCTCGGGCAGCAGGAAGCGCAGCGCGGGCGGCTGCAGGGTCGGGATCGTCAGATCGAACTCGAGCGTCTCGCCTTCCAGCTCGACCCCGGTGACCGAGCCGTCCTCGGCCAGGGCGAGGCCGGTGACCGGCGCCCCGGTGCGGGCCTCGACGCCGAGCTCCCGCGCCCGAGCCACCATCGCGTCGATCAGGCGCTGGTGGCCGCCGACGATGTGGCCCATTTCCTCGCCGCCCTTGCCGCCGCCGCTGCGAGCACCCGACATCCGCCGCGTGCGCGCCCAGAGGTAGGTCGCCGGCAGGCCCGAGGGGTCGCCGTCGAAGCGCGTGTCGAGCAGCGGTTTCCAGATCCGCTCCCAGACCTGGTTGCCGCAGGTCCGCCGCAGCCAGGTCTCGAGCGGGATCGTCTCCAGCTTCTCGTAGGAGCTGCGCAGCTGGCACTGGGCGACGAACAGGCCAAGGCGAAGCCGTGCCGGTGGGCTGAGCGGCGAGAACCGCAGCAGGTCGCCGACGCCGTTGAAGTCGTGCATTTCGCCGTTCGAGAAGAAGCCGGCGCCGACCGGGGTGAAGCGCAGCTCCTCGCCGAGCCCGACCTCCTCCGCCATCGCGATCATCCGCTGGTCGGAGGGGGTGATCACGTGGTAGAAGCGGTCGACCTCGTGGCCGCCGAAGTCGAAGGTGCCGGCGAGGCCGCCGAGGCCGGGCCCGCGCTCGACCACGGTGACCCGGGCGCCCTGCTGGGCGAGACGCAGCGCCAGGGAGACGCCGAGGACGCCGCCGCCGACGACGCCGATACGGGGTGCGGCGGCGCCCATCAGAACCGCGCTGCCGGAGCCGGCCTGCCTGCCGGGACGCTCTCGGTCACCGTCGCGGCGGCCGGCTCGGGCAGGCCCTTCGGCGCCGTGGCCTCGGCCAGCGGCGAGACCGGCGGTGGTTGGATGCGGCCGACGAGGTGCGCGGCCATCACCCGGAAGTAGGCGACGACGGTCGGCTTCAACTGCATCTTCGACTCGCCTTTGCGGGTCGTCCAGTCGTTCGTCGTCGGCACCTCGGCCACCGAGGCGCCGGCGTTGTAGAGCTTCAGCAGCAGCTCGACGTTGGCGGCGAAGCCGGGCTCGCGGACGAGCAGGTAGCCGTAGGTGTCGGCCGCCTTGCGCAGCGTCCCCGCCCGGTAGACTCGGTAGAGCGAGGAGAGGGTGTGCATCTCGCGCAGGCCGCCGAGGTAGCGGAAGGTGTTGGAGACCGATTTGCTCGCCGCCAGGCGCCAGCCGGCGACGCCGACGATCTTGCCGCCGGGCGCGTAGACCGAGGCGAGGACGACGTCGTTGCCCCGGTCGAAGAGCTCGAGCATCCGCGGCAGGTCGGAGAGGTCGGAGGTGGTGTCGGCCTCCAGGGTGACGATCGCGTCGTCGTCGGAGGACTCCTTCAGGGCGGAGCGGATGCCGGTGTTGATCGCGGTTCCGAGGCCGCGGTTGACCGTGTGGGTGACCACCGCTAGGTGCATGTCCTGGGCGTGTTCGCGGATCACCTCGCCGGTGCCGTCGGTCGACCCGTCGTCGACGATGATCACCCGCGCCCCCAGCTCGCGGGCCACCGGCGCCAGGTCGGCCAGCAGGCGGGGGATGTTTTCGGCCTCGTTGTAGGCCGGGATGACGAAGCGGATCACGCGAAGACCTCCAGTGGGCGGGGAGCGGGGATGTCGAGCAGCCCGACCGGGCGCCGGACCGCGGCGGACTCGCGCACGGCGAGGGCCGCGGCCAGGGCCTTGACGCCGTCGTGGGCGCTGACCGGCTCCGGGGTGTCGTCGAGGACGCAGCGGCAGAAGGCTTCGAGCTCGGCCCGCAGGGGCTCCGCCTTGGCGAGGGAGAACCGCACCGCGGCGCCCTCCCCGTCGCCGCGCAGGACCGAGAGGCCGTCCCACTGCAGCGGCGCCGTCGTCGACTCGACGAACCAGACGTCCTGGGTGATGTAGCTCGCCCGCAGCAGCCCGTTCTCGCCGATCAGGGCGATCTCGCGCTTCTTCTCCGGGGTCAGCCAGTTGACGTCGAGCAGCCCCAGCGTCTGCGCCTCCCCCTCGCCGCCGAAGCGCGCGAGGCAGGTCAGCAGGTCCTCCTGGGAGCTGTGCTGGAAGCGGCCGCCGTCGGCGTAGATCTCGTTGATCGAGCCGTCGAGGACGTACTGCATCACGTCGAGGTCGTGGGTGGCGAGGTCGATCGCGACGCCGGTGTCCTGGATCCGCGTCGGCAGCGGCCCGACCCGGGTCGTGTGAGCCCGGTAGACGCGGCCGAGGCGCCCGTCGGCGACCAGCTCGCGCAGCTTCTCGACCGCCGGGTTGAAGCGCTCGACGTGGCCGACCATCAGCTTGCGGTCGGCTTCGATCGCGGCGCCGCGCATCCGCAGAGCGTCGGGGAGCGTCGTCGCGATCGGCTTCTCGACCAGGACGTGGAGACCGGCCGCGAGCGCCTCGATCGCGACCTCCGAGTGGTGCTCGGAGGGACAGGCGATCGAGACCGCGTCGAGGTCGTCGGCGTCTTCGAACATCTCGCGCCAGTCCGAGAACTCGAGCGCCGCCGACCCGGCGAGCGCCCGGCCCCGGGCCTCGGCGGAGGGATCGGCGACCGCGACCAGCTCGGCGCACTCGATCTGGGCGTAGTTGCGGACGTGGAAGGCGCCCATCCGGCCGCAGCCGACGACGCCGACCCGGAGCTGCTCAGACAAGGGACTCCTCCCGGGCGCGATCGAGGTGGGCGACGGTCAGCTCCGCGATCCGCTCGGCGGCCCGCCCGTCGCCGAAGATCGGCGGGCGCTCGTCGGGCAGCGGCTTCGCGAGGGCGTCACCGAACTTCTCGGCATCGACGCCGACCAGCGTGTTCCAGCCGGTCGAGACGGTCTCGATCCACTCGGTCTCCTCGCGCATCGTGATGCACGGCACCCCCCAGAGGTAGGCCTCGCGCTGGACCCCGCCCGAATCGGTCGCGATCGCGACCGCGTCGCGCTCGAGGGTCAGCATCTCGGTGTAGGTCACCGGATCGCGCATCTCGACGTTGTCGGGAACCTCGAGGTCCCAGGTCGCGATGCTTTTCCGGGTCCGCGGGTGGAGCGGGAAGATCACCCGCCGTTCGGCGGCGCCGAGGCAGTCGAGCACCGCGGCGAGCCGCTCGGCCGAGTCGGTGTTGTAGTTGCGGTGGGCGGTGGCGAGGACGTATTCGCCCTCCTCGCCGCGCTCGGGCAGGCGGGCCCGGGTCGCCAGCAGGACGTCGGCGAGGACGTCGCCGGTGACGTGCACGGTGCCCTGAACGCCCTCTTCGAGCAGCACGTCGCGAGCGTGATCGCAGGGGGCGAAGAGAAGGTCCGAGAGCCGATCGGTCTCGATCCGGTTCGCCTCCTCGGGCATGTCGCTGCGGTAGCTGCGCAGGCCGGACTCGACGTGGATCAGCGTCACCCCCGCCGCCACCGCGGCGCGGGCGCCGGCGATCGTCGCGTGGGTGTCGCCCCGGACCAGGACGGCATCGGGTTCGCGGCTGGCGATCACGCGGCCGATCCGCTCCTCGGCCACCGAGACGGCCGCGGTCGGCGGCAGCGAGCCGACCCCGAGGTTGAACTCGGGCAGGGGCAGGTGCAGGTCGGCGATCTGCAGGTCGGACATCCCCGGGTCGTAGTGCTGGCCCGTATGGACCAGGATCTCCTCGACGCAGCTCGAGTAGGCGAGCGAGAGCGGTGCCGCCTGCACGATCTCGGGGCGGGATCCGATGACGGAGACGATCCTGACTGCCATGGGGAACCAACGCACGAGGTGGCCAAGTCTTTTCGCGTTCGTGGAAGAAACTTGCCCGCAAGTGTTCCCCGCTCGAGACCGTTGTCTCTAGGGAATGGAGGCTCACGGACTCACGCGGAGCGAATCGACCGCCCGGATCGCCGGCGAAGGGCGGGCGGCATCTGTGCTGCGACGCCTCTTCGACCTCCTCGTCGGCATCGCGCTGATCGTCGTGCTCAGCCCGATCCTGATCGGCGTCACCCTCGCGGTCCGCCTCGACAGCCGCGGCCCCGCCTTCTTCCGCCAGCGGCGGGTCGGCCTCGGAGAACGCGAGTTCACCCTCTTCAAGTTCCGCAGCATGCGGGTCGACGCCGACCCCCGCGGCCATCGGGAATACGTGACCGCCCTGATCAAGGGCGAGGACGGGGCCCCCGACGGCGGTCGCGAGAACCTCTACAAGCTGGCCGTCGACGACCGGATCACCCCGGTGGGACGCTGGATCAGGCGCTGGAGCCTCGACGAGCTCCCCCAGCTCTTCAACGTCGTCCGCGGCGAGATGACCTTGGTCGGGCCCCGCCCCGCGATCCCCTACGAGGTCCGGGAGTACCCGAGCTGGTACCGCGCCCGGTTCGCCGTCAAACCCGGGCTGACCGGCTACTGGCAGGTCAGCGGTCGCAGCGAACGCACCTACGAGGAAATGGTCCGCCTCGACATCGAGTACGCGGAGCGGCGGTCCATCGGCCTCGACCTCTTGATCCTTCTAAAGACCCCTTGGGTCGTCCTAAGTCGAAAGGGAGCAGAGTGAACCCAGCAGGAGCCATAGGAACCCTCGTCGTCGGCTACGGCTATTGGGGCCCGAACATCGTCCGCAACGTCGTCGAGCGACCCGAGTTCCGCCTGATGGGGCTCTGCGAGCTGGACGAAGGCCGCGCCGAAGACTTTCGCCGTCGCCACCCGGGGATCTGGATCGAGCCCGATCTCGACGCCGCCCTCGCCGATCCGCGGATCGAGGCGGTGGCGATCGCCACCCCGCCCCACACCCACTACAACCTGGTCCGCCGCGCCCTCGAGGCGGGCAAGCACGTGCTCGTCGAGAAGCCCCTGGCGCGGACCGCGGAGGAGGCCGCCGCGCTGACCGTCCTCGCCGACGAGCTCGGCCTGGTGATGATGCCCGGGCACACCTTCGTCTACAGCCCCTCGGTGAACGCCGTCCGCGACCTGATCCAGACCGACGAGCTGGGCGAGATCTACTTCATCACCTCCTCGCGCATGAACCTCGGCCTCTACCAGCAGGACGGCGTCGTCCTCGACCTCGCCCCGCACGACCTCTCGATCCTGCTCCACTGGCTGGACCGGCCGCTGGTCGAGGTCTCGGCGACCGGCCGCAGCGTCTTCCAGGACGGCATCCACGAGACTGCCTTCCTCACCCTCCGCTTCGAGGGCGGCACCCAGGCCAACGTCCAGCTCTCCTGGCTGGCCCCGCGCAAGATGCGCCAGATGGTCGTCGTCGGCAGTCGCCGCATGGTCCAGTACGAAGACACGGCGGCCGACGACTCCGTCCGGATCTACGACCGCGGCCTCGACTTCGACGAGCCGCCGGCCAACTTCGGCGAGTACCGCCTCACCTACCGCACCGGCGACATGGTCGCCCCCCGCGTCCAGGCGCTGGAGCCGCTGGGCCAGGAGCTGAGGGACTTCGCCGCGGCGATCCACGAGGGCACCACCCCGGTCTCGAACTCCCGCCTGGGGCTGGAGATCGTCCTCGCCCTGGAGGCGCTCGAGGAGTCGCTGCAGAACCGCGGCAGGCCGGTTGCGGTGCGCTCCGTCGCGGAGGCTCTGAAGGAGGCTCGCGCCGACCTCGGGGCCCCCGCCCACAGCCAGGACTAGAGGCGAGCCGGGCGCGCCCTCAGCGCGTCTGGCGGGGTACGACGCCGAGGAAGTCGAGCTCGGCGAGGTAGACGAGCACCGCGTGGGTGGCGAGCTTGGTCGTGCTGATCCGCAGCCGGGAGGCCTCCTGGGCCAGCAGGGCCTCCGTTTCGCGGTCGAGCGTGAGGTCGAACCTCGCCTCGACCTCGGAGGTTGGTTTGAGGAAGCGCGGCGCGGCGACCGGCTTGCGTCCCGACCTCAGCTTGTAGGCGTAGTGCAACAGCGCCTTGCGGGCGCCGCCCTTCAGGTCTGTCCCGAAATGCCCTTCGAGACCCGTACACGCGAGTTTTCCGAGTTCGATGCTCACCATTCCCATCCGAAGAACTCACCTCGGACGGTCAACTTTCCGGAGAACTCGCGTATTCCTCCTATCTTCAGCCTTCAAACATCCGGCTACTTACCTGAAAATTTGTGGCTGTTTTGAGCAAAAGTGAGTTGGACCCTCCAAATAGTCGAGGTTCCTAATTGACATTTTCACAACGGGATGATCAGCTTCTCACATAATTTCCCCGCTTAATCGGAGTAGAGGTTTTAACCAAACTCCTAGTTTGGGAAGAATTTGCCAATGGAAAACCAGTTGTAGTGCATGCGGTGAGCATGAGGGAGAACACCAATGAGCAGCGCGTCCGCCGGTCCATCCCCGGACCAGGGACCCACCAACTTGACCCGAGAGGCCATCACTCGCGCCAAGGAGGGAGACCCTGAGGGACTGCATTACCTCTATGTCCGTTACGCGGATGACGTACTCCGCTACATAACCGGACTGATCCGCGATCACCACGAAGCCGAAGACATCACCCAGAACGTCTTCGCGAAGCTGATGACGGCGATCACCAAGTACGAAGAGCGCGCCGTGCCCTTCGACGCGTGGATCCTGCGGGTGGCCCGCAACGCGGCGCTCGACCACCTGCGGGCGAAACGGGCGATCCCCAGCGAAGAGGTGCGGCTGGCGGACACCGGCCGGGCCCAAACGGCCGTGGATCGCGGCCGCGCGCTGCGCCAGGCGCTCGAAGACCTGCCCGAGGACCAGCGCGAAGTGCTCGTCCTGCGGCACATCGTCGGCCTCTCGCCGGTCGAGATCGCCGACACCCTGGACAAGAGCGAGAGCTCGGTCCACGGCCTCCACCACCGCGGCCGCCGGACCCTGCGTTCCAGCCTGACCGAGCTCGGAGCCGCGCCGGTCGTCGCCGCCCCACCGAGGAGCTAGCCCTCGTCGCGGTCGGCCTCCGTCGCCTCGAGGTCGTCGAGGATCCGGTCGGTGACCCGACCGGCGTCGACCTCGGCCGCGAAGTAGAAAGCCGCGTGTTCTGCGAGCTGGTCGACGGTCACCCCCTGGCCGGCGGCCTCCTCGCCGAACTCCAGCCAGAGGTCGTCGGCGACGTCGAGCTCGACCATCGCGTCTCCCTGAGTCTCACTGCCGCGGAGAAAACCGGGGAAGGGCCACGCCGCGCTGTCCGTCCCACGGTCCTTGAGGTAACAGCGAACCGCGCTCTCCAACCTCAGGGGCACCGAAGGCAGGCCACTCTCCCCGGCCAGGGCCTCGAGGGCAAGCTCGCTGAGAGTCACCGAAACCTGCCGGCTTCCACCCTCATCCCGACTCACACCAGTTACCTCCACCGTAGGACACATGGAATTGGACTACCCATCCAACCGGTTGGTTAACTCTTCCGTTCTTTTCTGCCCGAACTTCATACTCGCACCGACCGTTCAGTCGAGCAAGCCGCTATCGCGCGCGCCGGCGACCGTTTCCCTCAGCGTCTGCTCGGCGTCGTGCTGAGGTCTCCAGCCGAGCTCGCGGCGAGCCTTCGCGGTGTCCATCGCGACCGGGGTGTCGGCGGCGATCGCCCACTCGAGCTTCGGCGAGGCGAAGCTGAGGCGGCGGGCGAGGGCGGTCCCGATCCCGACCGCTGGCCGCGGGATCGGCAGCGAGCGCCAGCCGAGCTCGCGGGCGATGTCGCGGACCCTGATCTCTCCCTCTCCAGCGAGGTTGTAGACGCCTGGCGGGCCGTCGCCGCAGATCGCCGCCGCCATCGCCCGGGCGACGTCGTCGTGATGGACGAGCTGTATGGGCAGACCCGGATCGGGAAGGACGGGGCTGACGAGCGGCAGCTTCCCCATTCCCCGGCGCAGCAGTGGCAGCGGGTCGCCGGCGCGAACCGCGTCGACGGTCTGCTCGATCAGCATCGTCGCCCGCGGGCCGGCGACGATGCAGGGGCGGAAGACGTAGGCCTCCACCTCGCTCCCGGGGAGCAGGTCGTCGAGCAGATCCTCCAGCTCGCTCTTTTGCGCGGAGTAGTAGAAGCCCTGGGAGCCGCGGGCGGGGACATCCTCGGTCAGCGGCTGCGGGTTCTCGGGATGGAAGCCGTAGGCGGCAACCGAGGAGGCGTAGACCAGCCGCGAGACCCCGGCCCTGATCGCCGTCTCGAAGGCGTTTCGCGTCCCCTCGAGGTTGATCCTCCGCGCCTCCTCCCGATCGCCGAAGATCGCGAAGGCGAGGTGCACCGCCACGTCGGCCCCGGCGAACAGCGCCGCCAGCGCCCCCCGGTCGAGGATGTCGCCCCGCCGGTATGCGACCTTTTCCCACCCTTCGAAGGAGGGATCGAACGCCCGCCGGGCCATCCCGACCACGGACCCCACCTCCGCCCGCCTCTCCAGCTCGGACATCAGGGGCTTCCCGATCTCGCCCGTGGGACCGGTGACCGCGACCTTCAGCGCCATCCCCGCCTGTCCCCGATCAGGCCCCGGGCGTTACCCGGTAAGCATCGAAGACCGACTCGACGTTGCGAAGCCGGCTGATGCAGTGCTTCAGCTGCTCGGTATCCCCGACCTCGATGACGAACTTGTTTTTGACCATCGGGTGGTTGGTCGTGCAGGAGGCGCCGATGATGTTGATCCCGGCCTCCGAGAAGGTCCGCGAGAGGTCCTCGAGCAGGCGGGTGCGGTCGTAGGCGTCGATCTGCAGCTCGACCCGGTAGGAGGCCTCGTTTTCGCCCTGCCACCGCACCTCGACGAAGCGCTCCGGTGCCCGTTTCAGCGCCTTGACGTTCTTGCAGTCGGTGCGGTGGATGGTGATCCCGCGGCCGAGCGAGACGTAACCGGCGATCTCGTCGCCGGGAACGGGGCGGCAGCACTTGGCCAGCCGCACGGCGACGTTCTCGACGCCCTTGACGATGATCCCGTAGTTGGAGGCGTCCTTGGTGCGGCGGGCGCGGTCCTCGCGGCCGACCGGCGCTCCGGCGGCCTCCTCCTCGACCCCCTCGCCGGCCTTCAGCCGCTGCATCAGCTTGTTGGCGGCGGTCTTGGCCGAGACTTTGCCCTGGCCGAGGGCGATGTAGAAGTCGGTGCCCTTGCGGAACCCCATCTCGCGGATCACGTCGGCCAGCAGCGCCGAGCCGGAGACCTTCTGCATCGGGATGCCGCGGGTGCGCAGCGCTTCCTCTAGCTTCTCGCGCCCGTCGCGCTCGGCATCCTCGCGCCGCTCCTCTTTGAACCAGGAGCGGATCTTGTTGCGGGCGCGGTTGGTCCGCACCAGTTTCAGCCAGTCGAGCGAGGGGCCGCGCTTCTGCTTGGCGGTCAGGACCTCGACGATGTCGCCCGAGCGCAGCTGGTAGTGGAGCGGAACGATGTTGCCATTGACCTTGGCGCCGACGCAGCTGTGGCCGACGTCGGTGTGGACCGCGTAGGCGAAGTCCAGCGGGGTCGAGCCGGCGGAGAGGCTCTTCACTTCGCCCCTCGGAGTGAAGACGAAGACCTCGTCCTCGAAGAGGTCGACCTTGAGCGACTCGAGGAACTCGGCCGGGTCCTGTTCGCCCTCGGCCTCGACCAGCTGCCGCAGCCAGGTCATCTTCTCCCGCCGCGGGTCACCGTGCGTCCCCTCTTTGTAGGCGACGTGGGCGGCGATCCCGTACTCGGCGAGCTTGTGCATCTCCTCGGTCCGGATCTGGATCTCGAGCGGCTTGCCCTCCGGCCCGATCACGGTCGTGTGCAGCGCCTGGTACATGTTCGCTTTCGGCATCGCGACCCAGTCCTTGAAGCGGCCGGGCAGCGGCTTCCAGAGCGAGTGGATGACGCCGATCGCGCCGTAGCAGTCTTTGACCGAGTGGACGATCACCCGCATCGCCGTCAGGTCGAAGATCTCGTTGAACTCGCGGCCCTTCTTTGCCATCTTCGTGTAGATCGAGTAGAAGTGCTTGGCGCGGCCGGAGATCTCGGCCTCGATCCCGACCTGCTCGAGCTCGGTCGCGAGGAACTCCCCCGCTTCGGTGACGTAGGTCTCCCGCTCGTTCCGCTGCTGGGCGACGAGCTGCTTGATTTCCGCGTACTTGCGCGGATGCAGGGTGGCGAAGGCGAGGTCCTCGAGCTCCCATTTGATCGCGTGGATCCCCAGCCGGTGCGCCAGCGGCGCGTAGATCTCGAGCGTCTCGTGTGACTTGCGCGTCTGTTTCTGCTTCGGCAGGGCGCCGAGCGTGCGCATGTTGTGGAGGCGGTCGGCCAGCTTGATCAGGATCACCCTGACGTCGGTGGCCATCGCCACCATCATCTTCCGGTAGTTCTCGGCCTGGCGCTCGTCGCGGCTCTCGAAGGTGATCCCGGTCAGCTTCGTGACGCCGTCGACGAGCTGAGCGATCTCTTCGCCGAACTCGGCCCGGATCTCCTCCAGGCTGGCGGTGGTGTCCTCGACGGTGTCGTGGAGGAGGGCCGCGCAGAGGGTCTCGGTGTCGAGTCGCATCCCGGCGCAGATCTGGGCGACCCCGACCGGGTGGGTGATGAACTCGTCACCGGAGTAGCGGAGCTGGTCGGCGTGCCGCTCGAGGGCGAAGTCGAAGGCCCGCTCCACCCTGGCACGGTCGATCGTCGCCACCGCCACCGCGGTGCCGCCCGAGCCGCCGTTGCCGTTTCCCGGCGCCGCGGCAGCCGAATCGAACTCCTCGATCACGGCGAGGAGATCGGCGAAGAGCTCCTTGTGAGCTACGGCATCTTGGGTCTTGTCAGCGATCGCTGGGCCTCCGAAAGTCTGGCGCTGTAGGCACGGAACGCAGCCGAGCGCTGCAGATCCGTCCTCACGGAGGATACGACCCGGACAACGCCTGCGCCGCCATCCGGGGATCCCTGCAGCAGCCCGAGCTCGCGCAGGACGCGGAAACGGCGGGCGCTCGCCTCGGGACAGAGGGGATGGATCCCGGCCCCGGAAAGCGCTTCGCGCAGGCGCCGGCCCTTCGCGTCGCCCGTCTGCCGCAGCGCCCGATAGGTGGCGGCCACCCCCTCCCGCGTCGCCCACTGCTCGTCGAGCACCTGGCCGGCGAACTCGAGCTCGGCCGCCGTCCACGGGACATGCAGGAAGCCGCCGTCCTCGCCGCAGGCGAGCCCGGCCCGCATCTCGTCCTCCTCGCCGCGAGGGGGATCGACCAGCACGACGTGCTCGAAGGCGGCGGCCAGCTGCGGCTTCCGTTCCAGCGCCGCGTAGTCGGTCAGGGCCAGGCCCGACTCCGCCCGCGTCACCAGGCGGGCGATCTCCTCGTCTCCGCAGCGATGGCAGGCGATCAGCGCCGCCCCGCCGTTGAAACGGGCGAGCCCGGTGGCCCCGTTGCCGAGAGCCGCCCGCCGCGAAGCATCAGCACAAACCGCCAAAACCCCCGCCCCGCTCGAAACCAGCTCCGCCAACACCACCGTCACCGGAGCCTCACCCGCGACCCGACGCCGCCCACCCTCGCGAGACCGCAAAATTGGCTCCTCAGGGGCCAATTTTGCGGTCTCGGCGTCGCGGCCGATGGCCAGCTCGGCTTCGAAGCGGGTCCACCATTCGGCTTCGTCGCCCGAGCACGCGTGGGGCAGGGCCGGAGCCTCGGCGTCCGTCCCTTCCGTCACCGGCTCCTCCAGCGGGTGGAGCTCGCGGAGGACGAGTCGGGGCTCGACCGAGCCGTTCCAGTGGTTGACCTCGAGCCGCACGCTCGCGTCGAGCAGGTCCTCGTCCTCTACGCCGAGGCTGGCGCGGCCGAAGGCGACGCCGAGGGCGCGGTGGGCGCCGCTGTGGAGGCTGAAGCGGGCGTGCTTTCCCTCCCCCATCGTCCGCACGTCGCTGACCTTCGCCGACGGGACGAGGAGGCGGACACCCGGGTTGCCCATCCCGAACGGAGCCAGCTGCTTCAGCTCTTCGGCCAGGTCCAACCCAAGGCCGACGCCACCGACGATCGCGTCGACCTCTTCGGTGCGCCGAAGGTCGTCCTCGCTCAGCACCTCGTTGGCGTGGGCGGCAAAGGCGCGCTGGAACGCCTCCACGTGCTCGGCCCTGATCTGAAGGCCGGCGGCGGCCCTGTGACCACCGAAGCCCTCCAGGTGCTCCGCGCACGCCTCGAGCGCGGCCAAGAGGTCGAAGCCGGGAATGCTGCGCCCGGAGCCGCGCCCGCTCCCCTCTTCGTCGAGGGAGATGACGACCGCGGGGCGGTGATGCCGCTCGACCAGCCGCGAGGCGACGATCCCGACCACGCCGGGATGCCAGTCCACGCCCGCCACCACGAACCCACGTGCCTCCTGCAACTCATCCGGCAGCTCCCGCCGAGCGGCCTCGGCCGCGGCATCCACCTCCCGCTCCGTCGCCCGCCGCTCCGAGTTCGCCCGGCTGAGCTCACTCGCAATCGCCGCCGCCCGCTCCGAATCCTCGGTCAGGAACAACTCCACACCGGCATCGGCCCGATACAGCCGCCCGGCAGCATTGATCCGCGGCGCCAGCCGGAACCCCAGGTCACTCTCGTCCAACTGCCCCGGCTCGCATTTCGCCGCCTCCAGCAGAGCCCTGATCCCAGGCCGCTGCGCCCGCCTGATCTCAGCCAGGCCTTTTCGCACCAACGCCCGGTTCTCACCAACCAATGGCACCACGTCCGCCACCGTCGCCAGCGCAACTAGGTCTAGGTCTCCTGCCCCGAGGGAGGGTCGGGGGTCCTCGTCCGGGCACTCAACATCGAGCCCTAGCGAGATGTGCCCGGAGGAGGACCCCCG
>DASVAT010000004.1:0-138033 GCA_036376215.1 Solirubrobacterales bacterium | reverse complement strand
GCGGGGGTGCCCCGCTCCAGACACATCTCGCTATGGCTCGATGTTGAGTGTCTGGAGGACCCCTCCCCACCGCCCGGCGACAGCGCTGGCTAACCCGCGGCTTCGGCGCTCCGCAGGCCGCCGCGGGCCCAGAGGGCGAAGAGAAGGGAGAGGGTTATTCCTATTGCGAAGGCCAGGCCTACTGCTACGGGGTCGCCGGAGATGAAGCCTCGGCCGGCCTCCAGTAGGGCCGTCACCGGGTTGATCGAGGCGATGGTGTGGATCCAGCCGCTCAGTAGGTCTAGGGGGACATAGACGGGGGCCAGGAAGAGGATCAGGAAGGTGGGGAACTGCATCAGCGGGCCGCCTTGGATCGAGCGGACTCGGAGTGCGACGCCGGCGGCCCACATCGTCGCTGCCACGTTGACCAGGATCGCGAGGGCGTAGAGGGCGACGATTTCGCCGCCGCTGCCGCCGACCTCCATCCCGGCGATCAGCGCCACGGCGGTCAGCACCGTCCAGGTGACGAAGGCGCGGAAGAGCGCCGCCAGGGCGTAGCCGAGGACGATGCCGCTGCGGCGGCCGGCGGCGAGCATGTAGCGGCGGCCGAAGCCGCTCTCGAAGTCCCGCGCCATCGCGAAGCCGGTGAAGACGCCGCCGAAGGCGGCCGACTGCAGCAGGACGAAGACGAACTGGAAGGCGGTGTAGCCGCTGGGGAAGTCGAAGCCGGGGACTTCGCCGATCGCCGCCAGGCCGCCGGCGAAGGAGACGAAGAAGAAGAGCGGGAACAGCAGCGACGGGATCAGGAAGGCCGGGTTGGTGAGGAAGTTGTGGATGCTGCGCCAGGCCACCGCGCGGGCGACGGTGACCATGTCGGCGATGCGGGGCTCGGCGTTCGAAGGGCCGCTCACGTCCGCACCAGCCTCGTCTTCAGGGCGGCGCTCGCCGCCAGCATCCCCAGCGTCCCGATCGCCGCGGCGATCGCGAAGCCGAGCGCCAGCTCGCCGACGTTCCAGCCTTCGATCAGGAGCGAGCGGATCGCCTGCAGCAGGTAGGTGACCGGGTTGACGCTGGCGATCGCGTGGAACCAGTCGGTCGTCAGCAGGTCGAGCGGCAGCGCCATCGCCGAGAGAAAGAGGAAGACGAAGAAGACCGGGAAGAGACCCTGGACCGCCTCGCCCGAGCCGAAGCGGAGCGCGGCGAAGAGCCCGATCGTCCCGAAGGCGACGGTGATCGAGACCGAGAGGACGACGAGCACCAAGGCGCCCGCCGCCCCGGCGGCGAGTTCGGCGCCGGCGATCAGCCCGACCGAGAGGTAGACGACCGCCTGGACGACGCCGAGCACGAACGAGCCGGCGAGCAGGCCGCTGAGCAGGGCGGCGCCGCGCAGCGGGGTCAGCGCCAGGCGGTTGAGGAAGCCGGTCTCGATGTCGCGGGCGAGGTCGGTGCCCGAGTTCATTACCGAGAAGAGGGCGCCCTGGATGAAGGGCACGGCGAGGATGAAGGTGAGGTAGGAGTCGGTCGGGAACCCCGGCAGGTTGGTCGCGTCTTTCAGGCCCCCGGCGTTGACCGCGAGGAGGAAGAGCGGGAAGACGATCGCCGGCACGATCTGCGCCGGCTGGCGCAGGGTGCGCAGGACCGAGCGGTGCGCCAGCTGCCCGACCTGGGTGCGGAGGCCCCCGCTCACGCCGGGGCTGCCGCCTCCGTCGCGGCCTCCTCGGGCCCGTCCTCGCCGGCGCCCTCGAGCGAGCGGCCGGTCTTGGCGAGGAAGACGTCGTCCAGGGAGGGGGCGTGCAGCTGCAGGTGCTCGATCGCGATCCCTTCGGAGTCGAGCGCCCGCACCACCTCTGCCAGCTGCGACTCGCCGCCGTCGAGGCGGACGGCGACCGCCCGCGGAGAGGATCCGGCCGGCTCGCCGAAGCGGGCCAGCACCGCGGCCATCCGCTCGCGGTCGCCCTCCGAGCGGGGGACCGCTTCGACCGTCGGGCGACCGATCTCGGCCTTCAGCTCGGCCGGCGTCCCCTCGGCGACGAGGTGGCCGTGGTCGATGATCCCGACCCGGTTGGCGAGCGCGTCGGCCTCCTCGAGGTACTGGGTGGTGAGGAAGACGGTGACCCCGTCCTCGGCGGCGAGCCGGGAGACCTCTTCCCACAGCGCGGTCCGGCTCTGGATGTCGAGGCCGGTGGTCGGCTCGTCGAGGAAGAGGATGCGCGGGCGGTGGGCGAGCGCGAGCGCGAGGTCGAGCCGGCGTTTCATCCCGCCCGAGTAGCCGCCGACCTTGCGGTCCGCGGCGTAGTCGAGCCCCACCCGCCCCAGCAGCTCGTTGCCGCGGATCGTCCGCTCCTCCTTGCCGAGGCCGTGCATCGCGGTCTGCAGGCGCATGTGCTCGCGGCCGGTCAGCAGCGGGTCGAGGGCTGCCTCCTGCAGGGCGGCGCCGATCGTCGCCCGCACCCGGGGGCCTTCGGAGACGACGTCGAAGCCGCCAACCCTGGCGCGGCCCGAGGTGGGGGGGAGCAGGGTGGTGAGCATCAGCACGGTCGTCGACTTGCCGGCGCCGTTGGGGCCGAGGAAGCCGTAGATCTCGCCCTGGGCGACCTCGAGGTCGATGCCGTCGACCGCCCGCGGGCCGTTCTTGAACTCGCGGACGAGGGATTCGACCTCGATGCCGCCGCTGCGCCGGGTCTCAGTCATTCTTTGCAGGCTATCCAGTAGAAATCCCCGTCCAATGCGCGAACGAACCCGCACCTACGCCGTGGCGATGGCGGTCAACCGTCCGGTCGCCTGGTGGGGCCGCCTGCAGGTCGAGGGCCTGGAGTCCATCCCTGAGTCCGGCCCGCTGCTGATCCTCGGCAACCACGACAGCCACTGGGACCCGGTGATGGTCGGGATCGCCGCTCGCAAGCGGCGCCAGATCCGCGCCCTCGCCAAATCGGAGCTCTGGGAGGTGCGCGGCCTGGCGCCGATCCTCGACGGCATGGGGCAGATCCCGATCCAGCGCGGCAAGGGGGACAAGGACGCGCTGGCGAAGGCGATCGAGACCCTGCGCGCCGGCGCCTGCATCGGCGTCTTCCCCGAGGGCACCCGCTCCAAGGGCAAGGTCCTGCGCGCCCGCAGCGGCATCGGCCGCCTCGCGCTCGAGGTGCCAGATGCCCACGTCACCCTGGTCGCGATCGAGGGGACGACCGAGCTGACCGGGTTCCCCCGCCGCCCGCGTCTGCGCGTCCGCTTCTTCGACCCGGTCGGCGGCCAGCCCCGTCCCGGCGAGGACCCCGGCGAGCTCTCCGCCCGCCTCCTGGCCGAGATCCGCGAGCTCGTCCCGCCCTCGCTCTCCTACCGCAAGCGGGCCAAGCTCAGCGGCGTCGCCGAGGACTAGCCGGCCGGGGGCTCACAGCGGTTCGCCGTCGGGGCGGATCGCGTACCACTCGCCGCCGAAGGATTGGCGGCCGTTGCCCCTGACTTCGGCTCCTCTCTCGGGGGCATACGTGTAGAGGGGGTGCCCGGCGTACGTCAGCTGGACCGTGCCGTCCTTGCGCTTCGTGGTGCCGACCTCGGCGGGCGAGGCCTCGCCGTCGGCCTTCGCCTTGCCTTCGGTAAGGGCGGGGGGCCAGGTTTTCGCGCAGGCGCCATAGCAGGTCGAGGTCGTGCCCTCGTCCCCGCCGAAGGCGTAGAGCGTGTGTCCCGAGAGGTCGTAGAGGATGATTCCGTGGTCTTCGGATTGGGCGCCGAAGACGACCCCCCAGGCGCCCTTTTTCGGCTTCTCGGCGCCGCTGCCTTCGGTCGAGGCCGGGCGAGGGGAGGTGGTGGGATCGCTGTCCGTGGTGCCGCCGTCGCCGCCGCATCCGGCGAGGACTGCCAGCGCCAGCAGTAGGCAACAAGCGCAGCTGCTTCGGTTCACGTCTCCCCCTGTTCTGGTCCCTCCAGCCGCAGGAACTCTACTCGAAAGGTGGAGACTTCTCGAGCGGCGGCGAGCTCAGTCCTCGGGCTCTTCGCCGTTCGGTTGCAGGGCGTACCACTCGGCGCCGAACTGGTCGATGTCGTTGCCGTTGGCTTCGCCCGGGCCTTTGTCGCCGGCGTAGGTGTAGAGGGGCCAGCCGTTGTAGGTGACCTGGACGGTCCCGTCCTTGCGCTTGGTCGTGCCGAGCATGCCTCGCTCTGCCGGTCCCTGGGCCTGAGGGTTGCCATCGGTGAGCAGCGGCGGCCAGGCTCCCGCGCAGGCTCCGTAGCAGGAGGAGTTGCCGCCCTTGTCCTTGTGGAAGTCGTAGAGGGTGAGCCCTTCCGAATCGACCAGGACGGTGCCGAGGTCGCCGACCTCTGCCGCCGAGACGATTCCATCGCCGCCCGCTTCGCCGCTCGTGGCCGGCTTCATTTCCGGGCTCGCGGTCGAGTTCTCGCTGCCGCCCTTGCCCCCATAGCCGCCGCCGCTGGTGCTGTCGCCACTGCCACAGCCGGCGGCCGCGACCGCCAGGACGGCGAGCAGCGCGAGCCCGCAGGTCATCCTCTTCACGTCGATTCCTCCTCGTTTGCGTTCTTCAGTGCCGCCACCTCCGGGCCGACCGGCGCGACGAAGGTTCGCTTGCCGGTGTCGACCACGACCGCCCGCGTCCGCGAGATGTCGAGCGCCGAGCTGAGCACCGCGTCGGAGTCGTCGCCCCAGCGGTAGCGGAAGGTCCCGGCCGGATAGGAGGCGCCGTCGGCGCCCCGCAGCCAGACCCGGCAGAGCGTCCCCGAGGGCACCCCGTGCACGTACATGTGGATCTCGGTGCCGTAGGCGTGGGGCTCGAGCGTCGCGTCGATGGCGATGCCCTCGGGAAGGTCGGTGAACCTGACCGGCTGGCTGGCGTCCTGGCGACTGCCGCCGAAGACGAAGAGGAGCAAGACCGCCGCCACCGCGGCAGCCGTGACACCGCCGAACGCGAAGCCGCCGAGGGTTCGCCGCCGCCGCCGCGCTTGCTGCTTCTCGCCCGCGATCGTCGCCGCGATCCGCGGTCCCAGCTCCGGCGGCGGTTCCGGTGCCAGTTCGAACCGCGCTGGGTCGGCGTGGGGGAGCATCCGCGCCACCGGCGCCAGCGCGGCGAGCTCCTCGCGGCAGCCGGCGCAGCCCTCGAGGTGCGCCTCCAGCCCGGCCCGCTCGTCGCCCTCCAGGTGCCCGAGCGCGTGGGCGCCGAGCAGCTCGCGCCACTCTCGGCACTCGTTCCTAGTCTTCATAGCCCATCTCCTCGAGCACGACCCGCAGCGCCCGCAGCCCGTAGTAGACGCGGCTCTTCACGGTCCCCTCCGGGACCCCGAGCTCCTCCGCCACCTCGGCGTAGGGCCTGCCCCGGTAGTAGGTCTCGACCAGCACCCGGCGATGGTCCTCGCCGAGCCGCCGCATCGCCTCCTCGACCTGCCAGGCGAGCAGCGCCTCGTCGAGCGGCTCGACCGAGGGCTCGATCCCGCCCTCGGCGACGCCCGGCCGCACCGAGCGCGCTCGCCCCAGGTCGATGACGACGTTGCGGAGGATCGCGAACAGCCAGGTCCGCAGCGAGCCGATCTTCGGGTCGAAGCGGCCCCCCGCGCGCCAGGCGCGGACGAAGGTCTCCTGGACGGCCTCTTCGGCGAGGCCGGAGTCGCCGAGCGAACGAACCGCGAAGCCGTACAGCTCACCGGAGTGGGCGGCGTAGGCCTCGCGGACGTCGCGTTCGCGGCTGAGCGCGCCCCGGGTCGAAGTTCCCATCATTAAAGGGATCATCCGACCCGGCATACGCTCCCCGGCATTGCCGGGTTCAAATTCCCCTCTGGGGAGGCCCCTATTCGAGTTTTCCGATCTTGAAGATCTTCGTCCCGCAGTCCGGGCAGACACCCTGGATAGCCGGGCGACCGTTCTTCATCGTCACCTGTTTCGCGTCTTTGATCTCGACCTTCTTACGCTCTTTGACGCAGTAACCCTCAGGCATGAAGGGGCCCTCCTTTCTTTGCCGCCGAGCGGCAAATCTCGCAGTCCGCGCGAGGTGGATTGAGGCGAATGTAACGCAGGTTCACGACGTTCCCACCAATCTTTGTGCGAATCCGCACGAAACGCCCATGACGCCCGTCAACTACCCTGCTGCCGCAGTCGCAAGCCCTTCCAAGCCTCAGAGGAGAAACGGAATGCCCGAAGCAGTCATCGTCGACACCATCCGCACGCCGATCGGCCGTGCCTTCAAGGGCTCGCTGGCCCAGCTGCGGCCCGAGGAGACGGGCGCCTTCGTGGTCGACCAGCTGCTCGAGCGCAATCCGGGCGTCGACCCGGCGCTGATCGAAGACGTCTTCTGCGGCGTCGGCATGCCGCAGGGCCTCGAGGCCTTCAACATCGCCCGCATCATCTCCCTGCTCAGCGAGAAGCTGCCGCAGGAGGTCAACGGGGTCACCGTCTCCCGCTACTGCTCCTCCAGCCTCGACGCGATCCGCCACGCCGGCAACGCGATCAAGGCCGGCGAGGGCGACGCTTACCTCGCCGTCGGGGTCGAGTGGGTGAGCAAGTTCAACGAGCGCACCGAGCCCGCCGGCGCCGCCGACCGCAACCCCAACCTGATCGGCGAGAACGGCCAGCCCAACGCCTACATCGACATGGGCATCACTGCCGTCAACGTCGCCAAGAAGTACGAGGTCAGCCGCGCCGACATGGACAAGTTCGCGCAGCGCTCGCAGGAACTCGCGGTCCGCTCCCAGGAGGACGGCTTCTTCGACCGCGAGATCGTCCCGGTCAAGCTCGAGGACGGCACCGAGGTGAGCAAGGACGACGGCCCCCGCGCCTCCTCGACCCTGGAGAAGCTCTCCGAACTGCCAGAGGCCTTCGAGGGCGGCGGCGGCGTCACCGCCGGCAACTCCTGCCCGCTCAACGACGGCGCCGCCGCGGTGCTGCTGATGAGCGACACCAAGGCGAAAGAGCTCGGCCTCACTCCGCGCGCCCGGATCATCACCGCCGCCACCCACGGCAACGAGCCGGAGCTGATGGGCGTCGCCCCGATCGGCGCGATCAAGAAGGTCCTCGACCGCGCCGGGATGTCGATTGGCGACGTCGACCGGGTCGAGCTGAACGAGGCCTTCGCCGCCCAGGTGATCCCGATCATGGCCGAATGCGGGATCGACGAAGACAAGCTCAACACCCACGGCGGCGCTATCGCCCTCGGCCACCCCTTCGGGATGACCGGCGCCCGGATCATGGGCACGCTCCTGAACGTGCTCGAGACCGACGACAAGCAGGTCGGCCTGGAGACGATGTGCGTCGCCGGTGGCCAGGGCAAGGCAATGCTGGTCGAAAGGCTGAACTAAGCAGCGATTGGTGAGTTGGCCCGCCTATAGCCGGGTCAACTCACCAAGCAGCAGTTAGGGTCGGTCCGTGGAGACGCTTCTCTACGAGACCGAGGGGCGCGTTGCGCGGATAACGCTCAATCGCCCCGAGCGGGGTAACGGGATCACGCCGCGGATGCCGGTCGAGCTGGCCGAGTGCGTCGAGCGGGCCAACCTCGACCCGGGGGTCCACGTGATCGCGCTGGCCGGCAACGGCTCTGGGTTCTGCGGCGGCTATGACCTCGTCGCCTCCGCCGAGGGCGACATGAGCGAGCTGGGGGAGGGGAGTGCGCCGCCGCCCGGCTCGCCGCTGGACCCCGCCGTCATCGGCGCCAACCACGCGCCGGAGTCGAACTGGGACCCGGTCACCGACTACCAGTTCATGAGCCGCAACGTGCGCGGCTTCATGAGCCTCTTCCACTCCGAGAAGCCGGTCCTCTGCAAGGTCCACGGCTACTGCGTCGCCGGCGGCACCGACATGGCGCTCTGCTCGGACCTGCTGGTGATCGCCGAGGACGCCAAGATCGGCTACCCGCCCGCCCGCGTCTGGGGCTCGCCGACGACGGCGATGTGGGCGAGCCGGCTGGGGCCGATGCGGGCAAAGCGACTGTTGCTGACCGGCGACTCGCTGACCGGCGCCGAGGCGGCGGAGTGGGGGCTGGCGACCGAGGCGGCGCCGGCCGACCGGCTCGACGAGCGCTTCGAGCGCCTGCTCGAGCGGGTGGCGCAGATGCCGGTCAACCAGCTGGTGATGATGAAGCTGCTGGTCAACCAGACCGTCCACGCCCAGGGCCTGACCCAAACCCAGGTCCTCGGCACCTTCTTCGACGGCATCGCCCGCCACACCGAGGAGGGACACGGCTTCGTCCGCCGCGCCGCCGAGTCGGGCTTCCGCGAGGCGGTGCGCGAGCGCGACGAGCCCTACGGCGACCACGGACTCAAAGGCTTCGGCCTCGATCCCGAATAGGCTGCCGCGGCGATGAGCGACGCCCCGCACCCCAGTTCGATGATCACCCCGGAGTCGGTCCGGGCCTTCCTCCCCGGCAGCTTCCCCGGCGACCTCGGGATCGAGCCGCTCGAGGTCGAGGACTCCCACGCCCGCGGCCTGATCGTCGTCGACAAACGGCACCTGCACCCCGGCGGCTTCGTCCACGGCGGCGTCTGGACCGCGCTCGGCGACACCGTCGCCGCCTGGTCGACCTTCCGCTGCATCCCGCCCGGCCACAACTTCACGACGATCGAGCTGAAGCTGAACGTCTTCGCCGCCGGGATCCTCGGCGACGAGATCGAGGCCAGAGCCGAGCCGCTGCACGTCGGCAAGAGCACGGTCGTGATCGAGGTCCGGATCGAGCGCCGCCGCGAGGCCAAGGAGCCGCGCCTGGCGGCGAACTTGATCGTGTCGCAGTTCGTCTTGCCGCCGGGCGACTAGCTTCGCGCCAGGAAGTCGCTGGCCAGTACGCCGACGACCCGCGGCAACGACTCCAGCGAGCGCGCCAGGTCGATCTGCCGCTGGGCGCCGGTCCGCGCGCCGAGCTCGAGCACCCGCTCCAGCTCCGCCTCGCAGCCGAGGTCCTGGGCGTGGGGACGGCAGATCGCGACCAGGTCGGCGAGCAGCTCTCGCGCCGGCACCCGCCGCTCCAGCTCGGGCTCGATCAGCTCCGCGTCCATCCCGTCGCGGGCGGCGAGGAAGCGGTTCTCGGAGAGCACCTCCTGCGGCATCCACCGTTCCAGGTGCGTCCCCGCCTCGACCTCGGCCCGGACGATGCACTGGACCAGGGCGGCGATCGCGGCGGTGTCGCCGAGCTTCGTCTGCGCGTCCATGATCCGCACCTCGACGGTGCCGAAGCGCGGCTGCGGTCGCACGTCCCACCAGAGGAAGGTCGGCTCCGGCACCGCGCCGGAGCGGATCAGCACGTCGACCGACTCGGCGTAGTCGGCGTAGTCCGTGAAGTCGCGCGGGATCCCGACCCGCGGGAAGGCCTGGAAGAGCGGCGTCCGCGCCGAGGCGAGGCCGGTGTCGCGACCCTGCCAGAAGGGTGAGTTGACCGAGAGCGCCAGCAGCAGCGGGATGTGGGTGCGGAGCCGGTTGGCGACGTGGATCGCGTCTTCGGCGTCGGGGACGGCGACGTGGACGTGGAGGCCGAAGGTCGGCTCGCGGCGCGCCAGCTCCCGCATCGAGCCGTAGACGAACTGGTAGCGCTCGCCGGCGGAGACGACGATCTCCTGCCAGACGGCGAAGGGGTGGGTGCCGGCGCTCGCCGCCCGCATCGAGAGCGGCTCCAGCGTCGCCGCCAGCTCCCCCCGCAGCGCCCCCAGCTCCTCGATCGCGGCGCCGATCGAGGCGTGGACGCCGGTCTGGATCTCGAGCGCCGAGCCGTGCGTCTCGGCGGTGAAGCTGCCGTCGCGCCCGAGCAGGCGGGGGAGGACGGAGTCGATCCGGTGCGCGAGCGCCCAGCTGACCTCGTCGAGCAGCATCACCTCCTCCTCGATCCCGACCGTGTAGGGGCCGAGCTCGTGCGGCGCCGCCCAGGTCGCCCAGGCCGGCAGCGTGCCGGCCCCCTCGCTCACGCCACCTCGCGGCCGCCGCGCTGCTGGAACTCGGCGCCGTCGCGGCGGCAGGCGTCGACAAAGCTGCCGAAGAGCCTCTTCTCGTGGGGTCGGTGGACGAGGGTCTCTGCGTGCCACTGGACGCCGATCAGGAACCGCCGGCTCGGGTCCTCGACCGCCTCGATCGTCCCGTCGGGAGCGCGCGCGGTGACCTTCAGCCCCTCGCCGAGCCGGTCGATCGCCTGATGGTGGAAGGAGTTGACGTCGAGCGCGTCGGCGACCCGCAGTTCCTCGTAGCCGAGGGCCTGCGCGAGGCGACTGCCCGGCTCGATCTCGACCGGGTGGCTGGTCTCGGTGCCCGGCGTCTTCTGCCGGTGCGGGATCACCTCGGAGACCTCGGGCAGGTGCTGGTGCAGGGCGCCGCCGCGGACGACGTTGAGCGCCTGGGTGCCGCGGCAGATCGCCAGGATCGGCATCTCGCGGGCGTCGGCGCGGCGGGCGACGGCGAGCTCGAAGCTGTCGAGGTCGGGCTCGGTCGGGCCCAGCTCTTCGTGCGGGTCGGCTCCGTAGTTGCGGGGGTCGAGGTCGGGGCCGCCGGAGAGGCAGAGGCCGTCGAGCCGGTCGAGCAGCGGCTCGATCGCATCGTCGTCCATCAGCGGGATCACCAGCGGCAGGCCGCCGGCCGCCTCGACCGCGCGCATGTAGGTGAGCCCCAGGGCGAGCTCGCGGACCCGCGGCTCCCCCTCGGGGATCGGGGTCGCCCGCTCGGGGGACCTGACCTCGGACGTCGTGACTCCGATCAGGGGACGCATCCGCAGCGACGCTAACGAACGGCGCTTCATCGCTGCGCCTCGACGACCCAGGTGTCCTTGCAGCCACCGCCCTGAGAGCTGTTGACGACCATCTCGCCGGCCTCCCGGGCGTAGCGCGTCAGCCCGCCAGTCATCGCCGTCGACCGGCCGGGGGCGCTGACGACGAACGGGCGCAGGTCTATCCGCCGCGGCGCCAGGCCGTCGCCGACGACGGTCGGGTGGCTCGAGATCTCGATCGTCTCCTGGGCGATGAACTGCTCGGGCCGCCGCCGCAGCAGGCCGACCGCGCGCCGTCGCTGCGGCTCGGTCGCCCGCGGCATGATCGTCACTCCGTGGCCGCCGAACCCGCCGCGTGGCTTGATCACGAGCTCGTCGAGGCGCTCCATCGCCGCCTCGCGGCCGGACTCCTCGGTGAGGTCGAAGCTCGGCACCGAGCGCAGCAGCGGCTCCTCGCCGAGGTAGAACCCGATCATCCGCTCGACGTAGGCGTGGGTCAGCTTGTCGTCGCCCAGGCCGGTGCCGAAGGCGTTGGCGCAGCGCAGGCGGCCCGAGCGCAGCGCCGGCAGCAGCAGCTCGCCGAGCGGGGTCGGCGTCCCGTCGGGCTCGCAGAGCCGGTCCTCGTCGAGGCGGCGGTAAAGCACGTCGACCTGCTGCCGCTCCCGCCCCTGGCGGGCGAAGAGCCGACCGCGGCTGGGCTCGAGCTGGTCGGGGGTGAGGATCGGCAGCCCGAGTTCCCGGCCGAAGCGCTCGTGCTCGTACCAGGCGCCGTTCTCGGGCCCGTCGGAGAGGATCGCCGCGCTCGGTTCCGCGCGCCCGGCGGGCGCGGCGGCGAGGATCGCGGCGCGCAGGCGGGCGGCGTAGTCGCCGGGCGGTCGCGGTCGCAGTGGTGCATCGATCTCCGGCTCGACGACCTCCCGGACCGCCATCGCGTAGGCCGCCCCAGAGGGCATCCGCAGGTTGTCCTCGAGCACCCGCAGCTCGCCGCCCTCGTCGCGGACGAGATCGAGCCCGGCGATCGTCGCCGGCGGGACCGCCGGGTCGAGCAGCCCCCGCATCGCTGGTTCGAAGCCCTCCGAGGTCTCCAGCAGGCGGCGGGGGACGACGCCGGCCTCGAAGATCCGCTGCGGCCCGTAGGCGTCGGCGACGAAGGCGTTCAGCGCCCGCGCCCGCTGCAGCAGGCCGGGCACCAGCCGCTCCCACTCGCTGGCCGCGATCAGCCGCGGCACCGGGTCGACCGCGATCTCCCGTCCCGGGCCGAACCGAAGCCCGGCGGCGGCGACGTTGGACCGGACGCGCTCGCGCAGCGGTTGCAGGCCCTGCCGCGCGAGCGCGCCGAGCAGCTCCGCGTAGGGACGGCGCGGAGCCCCGGTCGCGGCGAACGCCTCGTCGAAGTTCCCCGCTTCGAGCGGGTACTCGCCGGCGCCACGGGAGGGGCGGGCCGGATTCAAGGTCGTCGCCATGGGAGCACGGTAGGTACGAACTACCCGCCGCCCCATGGCCCTTAGTCGAAAGATTGGCTCTTCAGGCTGGCCCTGCTGGCGGATCGGCCCAGCGGGCGAATGACCGGCGCATTTCGGCGTCCTCGGTCGCTCGCGTGCAGAGCACGCCACGCTCCCTGCGTCCTTGAACTGCTTGGTCATTCACCCGCTGGAACTTCCCATCGTTCTATTTGCGGCAGTTTCCAGAGCAGGCTGGCGATCGTCAGGCCGGCGGCCGCCGAGAACAGCGCCAGGAACCATTCCGGCGCGCTGAGCAGGACCATGTCGAAGAAGTCGCGCAGGAAGGGGATCGCGAGGATCCCGGCGAAGGCGGCGCCGAGGGCGGCGACCATCGCCAGCATGTTGCTCTGGATCGCGATGTGCTCGCGGCCCGGCCCGCGCTCGAGCAGGAGGATGAAGGCGAGCCCGAGGACGATCAGCGTCGTCGTCGCCGCGGTGCGGCCCGCTTCGAGGCTGGCGCCGGCGAGGGTGTCGACGAGGAAGAAGGAGAGGATCGAGCCGAGCGCCGTCGCCAGCCCGGCAGGGACCGCGAAGGCCGCCAGCGCCCGCAGCAGGCGGCCGCGGTAGAGCGGTCCGTCGGAGGGCAGCAGGGCGAGGACGAAGGAGGGGATCCCGATCGTCAGGAACGCCGCCAGGGTCAGGTGGCGCGGCAGGAAGGGGAAGGCGAAGCCGGGCACGGCGACCAGCAGGATCAGCGCCGCCGCGTAGACGGTCTTGGTCAGGTAGAGGCGGCCGAGGCGGTGGATGTTGCGGGCGATGCGGCGGCCCTCGCCGACCGCCTCCGGCAGCCGCGCGAACTGGTCTTTCAGGAGGACGACGTCGGCGACGCCTTTGGTCACCTGCGCGCCCGAGCCCATCGCCACCGCCATCCGCGCCCGCTTCAGCGCCGGCACGTCGTTGACCCCGTCGCCGATCATCGCCACGTAGCGGCCGGCGGCGACCAGCGCCCCGACCAGCGCTTTCTTCTGCTCGGGCTTGATCCGGCAGAAGATCGTGTTCGCCATCGCGGCCTTCGCCAGCCCCTCCTCGTCATCGGGCAGGTCCGGCCCCTCGACGACCCCGGCGTCGCGCGGCACGCCGACGGCGTAGGCGACCGCGGTCACGGTCGCCGCCGCGTCGCCGGAGATCAGCTTCAGGTCGACTTCCTCCGCGCGCATGTAGGCGATCGTTTCCGCCGCGTCCGGGCGCAGCGTCTCCTCCAGGACGACCAGCGCCAGCGGCTGCATCGGCGGCGCGCCGCCGCTCGCCGGATCGTCGGGCAGCGCCGCGTCCGTCTGGCCGAAGGCGACGACGCGGCGGCCCGCCGCGGTTTCCTCCTCGAGCTTGCCGGCGAGGCGCGGGGGCAGGGAGAGTGCGCCCGTCTCGGCTAGCACGTCCGGCGCGCCGAGCACGTAGGTCGCGCCACCCCCGGCGCCGCCGTCGAGCGAGACGCCGCTCCACTTCCACTCCGAGGAAAAGGGGACCTCACTCCGCACGGTGCCGGCCTTGCCCGGGAACTCCCCGGCGATCGTCTCCAACGTCTGGTTGCGGTCACCGGCGCTGGCGGCGAATCGCCCGAGCGCCGCCGCCCCGGCCTTCGGGTCGACCCCGTCGGCGTACTCGACGCCGGCCAGGCGCAGCTCGCCCGCGGTCAGGGTCCCGGTCTTGTCGACGCAGATCGTGTCGACCGAGGCGAGGCTCTCGGTCGCGCTCATCTGCTGCACGAGCGTGTTTCTCTTCGCCAGCCGCATCGCCGCGACCGCGAAGGTGACGCTCATCAGCAGCACCAGGCCCTCGGGGATCAGGGTCACCAGGCCCGCGGTCGCCGTCTGCGCCGCCTCCTCGATCCCGACGCTGCGGACCTTCAGGCTGAGGATCAGGACGATCGCCAGCGGCACCATCACGTAGGTGGAGGCGATGATCACCCGGTTGACCTCCTCCTGCAGCGGCGAGGGCGGGTGGCGGAAGGTCTTCGCCTCGCCCGCCAGCTGACCGGCGTAGCTGTCCTCGCGGACCGCGTCGACCACGTAGTGGCCCGAGCCCGAGACGCAGAAGGAGCCGGAGAGGACGCGGTCGCCCTCGCCCTTCTGGATGCCGTCGGCCTCGCCGGTCAGCAGCGACTCGTCCATCGTCAGGCCCCGCGAGGCGATCACCTCGCCGTCGGCGACGAGCTGGTCACCGGGGCCGACCTGGACCACGTCTCCGGGCACGACCTCGCTCGCCAGCAGCTCGACCGTCTGGCCGTCGCGGACGACGTTGGCGCGCGGCGCGACGAGGACGGCGATTTCGTCCAGCGTTTCCTTCGCCTTCTTCTCCTGCCAGATCCCGATGCTCGAGTTGACGACGGCTATCACGCCGAACAGGGCGTCGGCGTAGAGCCCGAGCCCGACGTCGAGCAGGAAGAAGGCGCCGATGATCGCGTTGAAGAGCGTGAAGACGTTGCCGGCGACGATGCTCGCCAGCGAGCGCGAGGAGGTCTCGGCCGGCGGCCCCAGCTTGCGCAGCCGCGCCGCCGCCTCCTGGCTGGAAAGCCCTTGCTCCATGCTGGGACGGCCGTTACCCATTCGCCCCTCTATTCAATAGGGTGCGGGGGCGATGAGCCTGAAGCTTGGACTCAACCTGGGCTACTGGGGGATCGGCCCGGCGGGCGAGGACGCCGCCGAGATCGTCCGCGCCGCCGAGGGCCTCGGCTACGAGTCGGTCTGGGCGGCGGAGTCCTACGGCTCCGACGTCGTCAGCGTCCTCGCCTGGCTGGCGGCGCAGACCGAGAAGATCAACCTCGGTGCGGCGATCATGCAGGTGCCGGCGCGGCCGCCCGCGGCGGCGGCGATGGCCGGGGCGACGATCGACAAACTCTCCGGCGGCCGCTTCCTCTTCGGCTTCGGACCGTCCGGACCGCAGGTCTCCGAGGGCTGGTACGGGGTGCCGTACGCGAAGCCCTGGGGCCGGACCCGCGAGTACATCGAAGTCGTCCGCGAGATCATCGCCCGCGAGGGCCCGGTCGATCACCAGGGCGAGCACTACACGCTGCCGCTGCCCGGCGGCGAGGGCAAGCCGCTGAAGCTCAACTTCCACCCGCTGCGCAACGAGATCCCGGTCTTCGTCGGCGCAATCGGCCGCAAATCGGTCGAGATGGCGGCCGAGATCTGCGACGGCTGGATCCCGATCTTCTTCAGCGTCGACGCCTTCGAGGAGACCTGGGGCGAGCACCTGGAGGCAGGGTTCGCCAAGGGCGGCCGCCGGCGCTCCGACCTCGAGGTCAGCCCCTCGCTGCAGGTGGCGATCGACGGCGACCTGGAGGCGGCGAAGAACGTCGTCAAGGCCGGCCTCGTCCTCTACTTCGGCGGCATGGGCAGCCGCAAGACGAACTTCTACGTCGACCTCGCGCACCGCTTCGGCTTCGGCGATGTCGCCGACGAGGTGCAGCAGCGCTTCCAGGACGGCGACCGCGGCGGCGCCTTCGAGGCGATGCCCGACGAGATCGTCGAGGCGACCTCGCTGGTCGGCACCGAGGCCGAGGTCGCCGAGCGGGTCGAGCGCTTCCGTGGCGCTGGCATCGACCGCCTGATCTGCTCCCCGGTCCACGTCGAGCGCTCCGAGCAGCTGCACACCCTGGAGCGACTTGCAGCGCTGGCGGGGGTCTCCGGATAGGCTTGGTCGCGTGAGGCGCCGGATGCCCAAGCTCACCTACGCGAACGTCGTCTCGACGATCGCCCTCTTCCTCGCGATCGGCGGCGGCGCCACGGCGATCGCCCTCTCGCTACCGAAGAACTCGGTCAAGTCGAAGCAGCTGGCCAAAGAAGCGGTGAAGAATTCCGACATCGCCAAAGACGGGGTGACCGGCGACAAAGTCAAAGAGTCGACGCTCGGGAAGGTGCCGCTGGCGGCCCATGCCGACTCGGCCGACACGGCGGGCTCGGCCAGCAGCGCCGGCCATGCGTCCACCGCCGAGACGGCAGCGTCGGCGACCGCGCTGTCCGGCTTCGCCCCGAACAACCTCGCCAAGACCTACAGCACTTCCAGTGCCTTCTTCACGTCTCAGCTCAATCTCGAAGTGCCCGGATACGGCACCTATTTCGTCAAATGCTTCACCAATACCGGCGACAACAACGACGACGAAGTCGAATTCGGCTACAACAGCAACCCGGGACCGGGCGCGATCGAGACCGTGTACGGCTCTTCTTCCAGCGAACCGGCCGAAGCGCCTTTGAATCGGATCTTCGCCGGCAACGAAGCAGGGGGCTTCGGGACCTTCGGCCTCAACAACGACCGCATGTTCTTCAGCTATCGCGTCGCGATCCCCGGTACCACCAGAGCGGCGCTGATCGAGGCCGCCGCCTTCGACAACAGCTCGAACTCGGGCTGTGCAGGGCAAATCCAGGCCTTTGTGATCAGCTGACGGGCGCGAGACTTCGCCCGTCGCCCCGAATCGCATAGCCTTCCGCGCCGCACCATGAAGATCGGAGTGCCGAAAGAGACCGCTGAGGGGGAGCGCCGCGTGGCGCTCGTCCCCGACGTCGTCAAATCGCTGAAGAAGAACGAGAAGGTCGACGTCGTCGTCGAGTCGGGCGCTGGCGAGGCCGCCGGGCACACCGACGAGGCCTACAGGGAGGCCGGTGCCGAGATCGCCGCCGCCGATTCCGCCTGGGGGGCCGAGATCGTCCTCCATGTCGCGGTCCCGAGCGTAGATGCGATCTCGCGCCTGAACGGCAACCAGCTGCTGATCTCCCACCTCAACCCGTGGGTCGCGGCGGACACGAACAAAGCCCTCGCCGGCGCCGGCGTCACCGCCTTCGCGATGGAGGCGATCCCGCGGACGACGCGCGCCCAGGCGATGGACGCGCTCTCCTCGCAGGCCGCCGCCGCGGGCTACGCGGCGACCCTGATCGGCGCCCGCGAGTCGGGCCGCTTCTTCGGGATGATGACCACCGCCGCCGGCACCGTGCCGCCGGCCAAAGTCCTCGTCCTCGGCGCCGGCGTCGCCGGCCTGCAGGCGGTTGCCACCGCCAAGCGCCTCGGCGCGATCGTCACCGGCTTCGACATCCGCCGCGCCGCCTGGGAGCAGATCGCCTCGCTCGGCGGCCGGCCGCTGGAACTGGACTTCATCCCCGACGCCGAGGGCGAGGGCGGCTACGCCCGTCCGCTGACTGACGAGGAGAACGCGCAGGTGCGCGACGCCCTCGCCGAGAACGCGGCGAAACAGGACATCATCGTCACCACCGCCGCGATCCCGGGTCGCCCGGCGCCGCTGCTGGTCACCGCCGAGGCGGTCCGCAACATGGCCCCGGGCTCGGTGATCGTCGACCTCGCCGCCGAGACCGGCGGCAACTGCGAGCTGACCGAGCCCGGCCAGACCGTCGTCGAGGGCGGGGTGAAAGTGATCGGCAGCCGCAATCTCCCCTCGGAGATGCCGGCGCCGGCCTCCCAGCTCTACGCCAAGAACCTCGAGAACCTGCTCGGCCTGATCGTCACCGAGGATGGCGAGGCCAAGGTCGACTTCGAGGACGACATCATCGCCGCCGCCTGCATCACCCAGGGCGGCGAGATCAAAAACGAGAGGGCAGCGAAGTAGCCATGAGCCTGATGACCGAGATCACGATCTTCGTCCTCGCCGTCTTCGTCGGCTTCGAGGTGATCTCGAAGGTCCCGACCACCCTGCACACGCCGCTGATGTCGCAGACCAACGCGATCCACGGCATCGTCATGCTCGGCGGGCTGATCGTGCTCGGCTACGCCGACGACGGCCTCGAGTATCTGATCGGGACGATCGCGGTCGCCTTCGGCGCGATCAACATCGTCGGCGGCTTCATGGTCACCGACCGGATGCTCGGCATGTTCGCCCGCAAGCCAAGGCCGTCCGCCTCCTCCGCTTCGCGTCCGGGGGCGGCCGGGTCTGAGGAGGGCTCGGGTAAATGATCCAGGCCGTTCTACAGCCGGGCGGCGACGCGGCCACCGCCCTCTACATCGTCGCCTTCTCGCTGTTCATCGTCGGGATCAAACAGGGCACCCACCCGACCACGGCCAAACGCGGCAACCTGATCGCCGCCGGCGGCATGGCGGTCGCGGTCGTCACCACCTTGCTGCTCGACGGGATGGGCAACTGGGGCCTGATCTTCCTCGGCCTCGGGATCGGCACCACGGTCGGCGTGATCGCCTCGATCCGGGTGCAGATGACCGAGATGCCGCAGATGGTCGCCCTCTACAACGGCGTCGGCGGCGGCGCGGTCGCCCTGATCGCCTGGTCTGAGATCCGCCACGGAAGCCACGGGCTCCCCCTCGACGAGTTGATCCCGATCATCTTCGCCGGCGTCGTCGGCTCGGTCTCCTTCTGGGGCTCGAACATCGCCTTCGCCAAGCTCCAAGACCTGATCCCGACCCGGCCGATCGCGGCGCCGGGGCAGCAGGTGATCAACGCGGTTCTCCTCATCGCGATCGTCGCCATCTGCGTGATCCTCGCGGTCGACCACGAGTCACCCTCGCAGGGCCTCTTCATCCTCCTCCTCGTCCTCGCGGCGATCCTCGGCAACCTCGTCGTCCTGCCGATCGGCGGTGCCGACATGCCGGTCGTGATCTCGCTGCTGAACGCCTTCACCGGCCTCTCCGCCGCGGCCGCCGGTTTCGCCCTCGACAACGTCGCTCTGATCGTCGCCGGCACCCTGGTCGGCTCCTCGGGAACGATCCTCACCATGGAGATGGCGACGGCGATGAACCGCTCGGTCGCCAACATCCTCTTCTCCGGCTTCGGCGGCGCCCCCTCCGGCGGTGGCGCTGGCAGCGGCGAGGAAAAGCCGCACGTCTCGATCGGCGCCCAGGACGCGGCGATCAAGCTCGCCTACGCCGACACCGTGGTGATCGTCCCCGGTTACGGCCTCGCCGTCGCCCAGGCACAGCACGCGATCAAGGAGGTCGCCGACGAGCTGGAAGCGCGCGGGGTCACGGTCAACTACGCGATCCACCCGGTAGCAGGACGCATGCCCGGCCACATGAACGTCCTCCTCGCCGAGGCCGACGTCGCCTACGAGAACCTCAAGGAGATGGAGGAGATCAACCCGGAGATGTCGCGCACCGACGTCGCCGTGGTCGTCGGCGCCAACGACGTCACCAACCCGGCGGCGAAGAACGACCCCGACTCGCCGATCGCCGGAATGCCGATCATCGAGGTCTCCGAGGCCCAAGAGGTGATCGTGATCAAGCGCTCCCTCAGCCCCGGCTTCGCCGGCATCGACAACGACCTCTTCTACGAACCGAACACCTCGATGCTCTTCGCCGACGCCAAAGCGGCGGCCAGCGAAATCGCCGCCGAGATCGGCAACCTCTAACCCGTGCGCCTTCGAGGCGTTCTTGCTCTCGGGCTTGTCACTGCCTGCTATCTGCTTGTTCTCGGTGCCGGTGGAGTCGCCGCTGGAGTCTCCCGCGAATGTGGGAACTGGTCGGCCAAGGCTGCCTATGACGTCAGGGCCAGGAACGTGCCTTGCAAGAAGGCGAGAAGCGTGATTCGGCATTGGGGCGCAACTGCCGCACGGGAACCGGGTGGCGACGGCAAGGTATACGGCTTCTATTGCGACTACCGGAACCTCGGGTACGAGGCAGGTGCGATTCGCTGTAGCGCCCCCCAGCGCAAGCTCGTCGCCTGGAAGACCGGCGCTTAGCCCAAATTCAACGTGCGCTGAAGTTGGAGGCGCTGTTGAGAGCAGGGCTGGCGAGCTCGGCGGCGAGGGTGCGTACCGCGGCGGTGCCGCGCCTGACCAGGGAGCTGCTGACAGCTGCTGGAAGCTCGGCGACGAAAGCGGTGCTGCGGGGAGATTCGTGGTTCTGGGTGCGGGAGGCGCTGCCGGGATAGGGGCCTCGGAGGCGGACCAGGGGGAGGCCGATCAGCTGGGCGAAACGGTGGGCGGCGAAGGGGTTGCCTTCGGGCTTGTCGATCAGGCCGAAGGGCTGGTGGAACCAGATGGTGACGTCGGGCTTCTCGCGGAGGATCAGGCCGTAGGCGGCGCGGGTCTCGGGCTCGGACAGGGGTACCGGGCCGGAGTATGCGCCGCCGCCGAGCGGGCGCCAGCGGAAGGGGAAGTTGCGATTGAGGTCGACGCCGTGGGCGTTGCCGCGGGTGCCGGCAGCGACGCCGTCGGGGTTGACGGTCGGCACGACGAGGAGCTCGGTCCGGGCCGGCGGCACGCCGGCGATCAGCCGGCGCGTGACGCGCATTCCCGCGGGCTCGTCGCCGTGGATGTCGCCGACTACCAGCACCTTCAGAGCGGGGGAGGGGGCGCTGTCGCTGAAGAGGAGGATCGGCCGGCCCTCGACCGAGTGGCCGATCGCCCGGCGCTCGTCGGCCCGGGCGAGGGCCGGGCAGAGGCAGGCGAGCAGCGCCAGGGCTCCCAGCCATCGAAGTCGCGAACGTTCCGGCACGAAGCCGGCACTCTAGGCACCCACGCGTAGGACCTTGCCCCCTAGCGTCGGGCCATGGGCTCGGAACGGGGGCAGGGGACGGTTGAGTGGGTCGGGCTGGTGGCGCTGGTCTCCCTCGTGCTGCTGGCCCTGGTCGTCGCCGGAGCGCGGGTTCCCGGCGCGCCGCTGGCGCATGCCCTCGCCGACCGCATCCTCTGCGCCGCGGCGCTCGCCGAGGAATGCGGCGACGAGCCGGCGCTGATTGCGGCCTACGGGAGCGAGGTGGGGGAGCTCGCTCGCCGTCACATGCCGATGCTCGCCTTCGAGCGGGGCTCGCGGGCGGTGCCGGTCGACTTCCGCCGCTGCCGCAGCAGCGAGTGCGGCGACGCCGCCGGCGAGGGGCTGATCGATGCCACCGACGGGGGCCTGCCGGTCACCGCCTTCGTCCACGCGATCGACTGCCGCGAGGGAGAGGCGGAGAGGACCGAAGCGGGCGGGGCCGACTGCTCCGGCGAGCGAGCGGGCAGCCTCTACCTGCAGTACTGGCTCTACTTTGCCGATTCGGCCACCCTGCGCGGGGTGCCGGTGGCGGGGGAGAGGGGCTATCACGCAGACGACTGGGAGAGCGTCCAGTTCCGCATCCGCCCCGACGGCGGCGTCGAACAGCGTGCCTCCTCGCATCACGGCTACAACGGCTTCCGCCAGCCCGGCAACTGGGCCTTCGACGCCGGGGTCGTCGGCCACGGCGGCTGGGGGCCCGAGACCAGATTGCTGCTCGTCGCCGGCGGCAGCCACGCGGGCAGCACCATCGGCCTAGAGAACACCGACCGCTTCACCCCCGGCCGCCGCGTTTACCTGATCCCGCTCGAGCCGATCGCCGCCCGCAGCTCCGCCCGCTTCGCCGTCTCGCCGCCCTGGAGCAAGCACGTCTGGCGCGATCCCGAGGCCGAGGGCACCGACTGATTCACAACCGGGTTCGCAATGGCCGCTAGGGTCTTCACATCCCGGCCGACGTGTCCTCAGAGTCGAAGGCGGCGATCGCGGAAGCCCTTTCCGAGGCGAGAGAACGCACTCTTGCCCTGGTCGAGCCGCTCGGCGACGCGCAGCTGAACACGGTTTACTCGCCGATCCTCAGCCCGCTGGCCTGGGATCTCGGGCACATTGCCAACTTCGAGGAGCTGTGGCTGGTGCAGACGATCGGGCAGCGCGAGCCCCTGCGCGGAGAGCTCGGCCGCTTCTACGACGCGATCGAGAACCCGCGCAAGATCCGCGGCGAGCTGCCGATCCTGCGCGACGAGGAGCTCCGCGGCTACATGGCGGACGTCCGCGAGCGCACCCTCGACGTGCTGGAGGGTGTGGATATCGGTGCCGGCGCCGAGGACCCGCTGCTGCGGGAAGGGTTCGTCTACGAGATGCTGCTCGCGCACGAGCTGCAGCACAACGAGACGATGCTGCAGCTGCTGCAGCTGGTCGACGGCTACGAGCTGCCGTCGGAGGTCTCCTTCGAGCGCGACGCTTCCCGCTCGGGCGCGACCGGCGACGGCGAGATGGTTGCTGTCGCCGCCGGCCAGCACGAGATCGGCGCCCCCGCCCGCGGCTTCGCCTACGACAACGAGCGTTCGCGGCACGCGGTCGAGCTCGCCGCCTTCGAGATCGACCGAACCCCCGTCACCAACGGCTGGTACACCGCCTACATGGAGGAGACCGGGGCCGAGCCGCCCCTCTACTGGGAGCGCGACGGCGACGATTGGGTCGACGCCGCCCGCGGCCGCCGCGAGCCGATCGAGCCGCACCACCCCGTGATCCACGTCTCCTGGGAGCAGGCCGACGCCTTCGCCCGCTGGGCGGGCAAGCGACTGCCGACCGAGTCCGAGTGGGAGGCCGCGCGCCCGCAGCTCGACGGCCTCGGGCACGGCTGGGAATGGACCTCCTCAGACTTCCTCGCCTACCCCGGCTTCCAGGCCTTCCCCTACCGCGAGTACTCCGAGGTCTTCTTCGGCGGCGAGTACAAGGTGCTGCGCGGCAGCTCCTGGGCGACCCACCCGCGCGTCGCCCGCCCGACCTTCCGCAACTGGGACCTGCCGCAGCGACGCCAGATCTTCTCCGGCATCCGCTGCGCGAGGACGGCATGACGATCGCGATCGACGTCCACCTCGACGCCGCCGCCGCGGCGACGATGGCGCGGGACGTCCGCGCCGGCCTTTGCGACTTCCCGAAGGAGCTGGCGCCCAAGTACTTCTACGACGACCGCGGCTCGCGCCTCTTCGAGCGGATCACCGAGCTGCCCGAGTACTACCCGACGCGCGCCGAGCGCCAGATCCTCGAACTGCGCTCGGCCGAGATCCTCCTCGTCGCCGGCCTCCCCAGCACCCTGACCGAGCTCGGCTCGGGCTCGGCTGCGAAGACCCGCCATCTGCTCAGCGCGATGCGGGACCTGGGAAGCCTCGACACCTACGTGCCGGTCGACATCTCCGAGGAGATCACCCAGCGCACCGCGGCGGAGCTGGTCGACGAGTACCCCGGCCTCGACGTCCACGGGCTCGTCTGCGACTTCGAGCAGCACCTGGAGCGGATCCCGCACGGCACCGACCGGCGGATGATCGCCTTCCTCGGCGGCACGATCGGCAACCTCTACCCGCGCCAGCGCCAGGCCTTCCTCGAGCGGATCCGGGCGCTCCTGGGCCCCCACGACCACCTGCTGCTCGGCACCGACCTGATCAAGGACCGCTCCCGGCTCGAGGCCGCCTACGACGATTCGGCCGGCGTCACCGCCGAGTTCAACAAGAACGTCCTCGCCGTCCTCAACACACAGCTCGGCGCCGACTTCGACCTCGACGCCTTCGAGCACGTCGCCCGTTATGACGCCGAGGCCGAGCGGATGGACATCCGCCTGCGCTCGCTCGCCGACCAGGAAGTCCGAATCGACGACCTCGACCTCAACGTCGCCTTCGCCGCCGACGAGGAGATGCGGACCGAGATCTCGACCAAGTTCACCCGCGAGCGCCTCGAATCCGTCTACGCCGGCGCCGGCCTGGAGCTGCGCGGCTGGTTCACCGACGAGGCCGGCGACTACGCCCTCAGCCTCGCGGCACCTGCTGGGTGATGCAGTGGACGTTGCCGCCGCCGAGGAGGATCTCGCGCGCCGGTACCCCGACCGCCTCTCGCTCGGGGAAGACACGCCGGAGGATCGCCCCGGCCTCCTCGTCGTGCCGCGGGTCGAGCAGCGGGTAGACGATCCGCGAGTCGGCGGGGTAGAAGTTGACGTAGGAGGCGGCCAGGCGTTCGCCGGCGCGACGCGGTTGGGTCCCCTCGCGGGCGTCGACGCCTTCGGCCTCCTCGGCTGAGGTCCGCAGCGGCCCGGGGGAGGGGAGGAGGACGACCTCCAGCGCGCGCCCGCGGGCGTCGGTTGCGGCTTCGAGGCGGTCGCGCGCATCGCTGGAGATCGCGTGCTGGGGGTCGTCCTCGTCGTCGGTCCAGGTCAGCAGCACCACGCCGGGCCGGGCGAAGCAGGCGAGGTTGTCGACGTGGCCGTCGGTCTCGTCTTCGAAGACGCCGGCCCCGAGCCAGAGGACCATTTCGGCCCCGAGGTAATCGAGCAGGACCCGCTCGATCTGCTCCTTGGAGAGCTCGGGGTTGCGGTTCGGGTTCAGCAGGCACTCTTCGGTGCTCAGCACCGTGCCCTCGCCGTCGACGTGGATCGAGCCGCCCTCGAGCACGATCGGCGCCCGGTAGCGATCGGCGCCCTCGATCTCGAGCACCTTGGCCGCCACGCGTTCGTCGCGGTCCCAGGGGAAGTAGAGGCCGCCCTCGGTCCCGCCCCAGGCGTTGAAGCGCCAATCGACCCCTCGCCGTCCGCCCTCGCCGCCGACGACGAAGGTCGGGCCGCAGTCGCGCATCCAGGCGTCGTCGCTGGAGATCTCGACCACCCGCACCTCGGGCGGCAGCATCGCCCGGCAGTTCTCGAACTGCGCGTCGGAGACCCCCATCGTCACCGGCTCGGAGGCGGCGATCGCCGTCGCCACCGCGGCGAATGCCTCCTGCGCCGGCTTCGCGCCCAGGCGCCAGTTGTCGGTCCGCTCCGGCCAGAGCATCCAGCAGCCCTCGTGCGGCTCGAACTCGGCCGGCATCCGGAACCCGTCGGCGGCGGGCGTCGATCTGAGGGTCGGGTTCACCTGCCCTCTATCTTGAACCAGTGGACGAGATCCGCCTGATCCGTGCCGAGCAGCCGCCCCCCTCGCCGGCCCGGACCCGCCCGCCGAGCCGGCCGCCGTTCCGGATCGCCGCCGTCCAGCACCGCTGGCACCCCGACCCCGCCGAGCACGAGGCCGCGCTCGAGGAGGGGATCCGCCTCGCCGCGGCAGAGGGAGCGCGGCTCGTCTGCCTGCAGGAGCTGACGCTGAGCCGCTACTTCGCCGTCGACCCGGCCGGCCCCGAGGCCGCCGGGGCCGAGCCGGAGGAGCTGCCGGGCGGCCGCACCTTCGAGTTCGCCGCGCGGGTCGCCGCCGAGACCGGCGTCCACGTCCACGCCTCGCTCTACGAGCGCGCCGAGGAGGGCGACGGCCTCGGCTTCAACACCGCGATCGTCGTCTCGCCCGGAGGCGAGCTCGTCGCCCGCACCCGCAAGCTCCACATCCCGGTCACCGCCGGCTACCACGAGGACCGCTACTTCCGGCCCGGCCCGACCGGCGAGGGCGCCTTCCCCCTGGTCGGCCTCGGCGAGGCGAAGCTCGGCCTGCCGACCTGCTGGGACCAGTGGTTCCCCGAGCTCGCCCGGGCCTACAGCCTCGAGGGCGCCGACGTCCTCGTCTACCCGACGGCGATCGGCTCCGAGCCCGACCACCCCGAGTTCGACACCCAGCCGCTCTGGCAGCAGGTGATCGTCGCCAACGGGATCGCCAACGGCGTCTTCATGGTCGCCGTCAACCGCATCGGTACCGAGCCGCCGCTCAACTTCTACGGCTCCTCCTTCGTCTCCGACCCTTACGGCCGCATCCTCGCCCAGGCCCCCCGCGATGAACCAGCAGTCCTGGTGGCCGACCTCGACCTCGACCAGCGCCGTGACTGGCTAGAGCTCTTCCCTTTCTTAACGACGCGTCGCCCAGATGCCTATGCACGGCTGGCAGAAGAGAGGGATGCCCCTCCCGCAGAGGCTCAAGAAGTCACGCCGGAACCCTGAAGTCCGCAGCAGCTGCGCGACGGTCTCTGGGGGAGGGGCATCCCTCTCTTCCTACCGCTTTCCCTCAGCTGGGCGCCAGTGCGTCGATCGTCTCCGCCAGCTTGTCCGGCGCGACGATCGGGGTGAGGATCGGCAGGGTGATGCCGCCGGCGACGAACTGCGCGAGGCGCTCCTTCATCTTCTCCGGGGTGCCGAAGACGAACATGTCCTCGATCAGCTCCCACGGGGCCGCCGCCGCCGCGGCCTGGCGGTCGCCGCCTTCCCAGGCCGCGACCATCGGCTCGATCTGCTCGCCGTAGCCGAGCCAGCGGTAGAAGTTCGCGTAGACCGGGACGGTGATGTAGGAGGAGAACATGAAGCGGGCGAGCGGCTCGACCTGCTCCCGCTCGCCGGGGATGCAGAAGAAACGGCAGAGCAGCTCGAACCCGGTCGGCGAGTCCCCCAGCTGCGCCACCACCTTCGGCAGGCCCGCCAGCGGCAGGAAGTTGGTGAAGGCTCCGGCGGCGCGCTCGAGCGCCAGGTCGAGCATCTTGCCCCGCAGCGCCGCCAGCACGATCGGCACCTCGTAACGGGGCGCCGTTTCGAGCTTGAAGCCGGTCTCGCCGCGCTCGCCGGCCAGCACCGGGTCGAGGAAGTCGAGGGTTTCCCGCACCTTGCTCAGCGGCTTCTCGAAGGGGATCCCGTTCCAGCCTTCGACGATCCGGTCCGAGCTGGAGCCGAGGCCGAGCACGAAGCGCCCCTCGGAGGCTTCGCTCAGCGCTGCCGCCTGCTGCGCCAGCAGCGCCGGCCCGCGCTGGAAGACGCCGACGATCCCGGTGCCTAGTCGGGCCCGCTCGGTCCAGGCGGCGGCCAGCGCCAGCGGCGTGAACCCGTCCGGCCCGGCGGTCTCGCCGGTCCAGAGGTCGGTATAGCCGGCCGCCTCGGCACCCTTGACCAGGCCCTCGTGCTCAGCGAGCGTCAGTCCCGGCAGCGGCAGGGTCAGGCCCCAGCGATCCATCGACAGGGACCCTATCGCCGCCCCTGTCGTCGCGGACCTCGAAGCGCCGATTGGGCGACCACTGGCTGAAGAACGACTCGGCGTCTTGGGCGCTCAGTGGCCGGGTGAAGAGGAAGCCTTGACCGTTGTCGCACTCTTTGTCGCGGATCAGCGAGAGATCCTGGGGCCGCTCGATCCCCTCCGCGGTGGTCTCGATCTCCAGCGCTTTGCCGAGCTGGAGCAGGGTGTGGAGGAGGATCTCCCCCTCGCCGCCGTCGGCCAGCTGGGAGACGAATGAGCGGTCGATCTTCAGAACGTCGACGGGGAATTGACGCAGGTGGGAGAGGGAGGAGTAGCCGGTCCCAAAGTCGTCGACGGCGATCCTGATCCCGAGCGCCTTGAGCGCTCCCAGCCGCCGGGCCGTTTCCTCGGCGTCCGTCATCAGGGCCGTCTCGGTGATCTCGATGGTCAGAGCCTCCGGCTTCAGACCGCTCAGCTCGAGGGCGGCCTCGACATCGCCGATCAGATCGTCGGTGTCGAGCTGCAGCGCCGAGACGTTGACCGAGAGCTCGAGCGGATGTCCCTCCTCCTGCCAGCCGGCCGCCTGGGAGCAGGCCTCCTTCAGGACCCAGGCGCCGACGTCGATGATCAGCCGCGAGTCCTCCAGCAGGGGGATGAACTCATCCGGCTCGACCACACCGCGGCCGGGCCGTCGCCAGCGGATCAGCGCCTCGACTCCGGTCGGGGTCATCGTCTGCAGGTCGAAAGTCGGCTGGTAGACGAGGAAGAACTCCCCGTTGTCGAGCGCGCTCTGCAGGTCCATCTCGGTTTCCAGCCGCGACTGGACCTCGTCCTCCATCCCCGACTCGAAGACCAGGTAGCGGCTCTTGCCGCCCCACTTGCACCGGTACATGGCGATGTCGGCGTCGCGCAGCAGCTCTTCGGCGGTCGAGCGGTCGCCGGTGGCGATGCCGATGCTCGCCTTCACGTGCACCAGGGATTCGCCCTCGTCGCCGAGCGCGAACGGCTCCGAGAACGCTTCCAGCAGACGCTCGGCGATCAGCTCCGGGCCGGCGGCCAGCGAGAGACCGTCGGCGACGACGACGAACTCGTCGCCTCCCAGCCTGCCCAGCGCATCGGTCTCGCGGATCACGCCCTCCAAACGTTCGGCGACCGCGCAGAGCAGTTCGTCGCCGCTGGCGTGGCCTAGCGAGTCGTTGATCGCCTTGAAGTTGTCGAGGTCGACGAAAAGAGCGGCCACCGGTTCCTGTTTCAGCCGCGTCCGGGTCAGGGTCTGCTCGATCCGGTCGAGGATCAGGGTCCGGTTCGGCAGTCCGGTGAGAGCGTCGTGGGTGGCGAGGAAGACCAGTTCCTTCTCGCGGCTCGTGAGTTCCTCCTGGGCCCGCTGGCGCTCGTCCTCGAAGGACTGGCACATCCGCACCAGGGTGACGTCCAGGCTGCGCTGCACCATCTGCCGGGCGGTCGCCAGCGTCTCGTCGGAGAGGCCGATGTCGGCGGCGCTTTCGTCGAGCACCTCGAGAGTGGCGTCGCGCCAGCGTAAGCAGCGTTTCGTCACCTCGTTCAGCGCCGCCTCCCGCTGCGACGCCAGCCGGGCGAAGATCCGCCAGGACTCCTGTCCGACCTCGCGGGCCACCGCCTCGCCTTCGCCGGCCATCCAGCGGGCGACGGCGACGGTGGAGACGGTGCCGACGTCCTCGAAGCTCTCTTCGACGACCTTGGCAAGCGTCGTGGTCGATTCCGCCGAGCGCCGCATCATCCTCGCGACCACGTCGTCGGTGCGGGCGCTCAGCTCCCGTCCCAGTCGCTCCAGCCCTGGCGCTCCCATGATGTGCCTTATCGGCTCCGCTCCTTCCCCGCCTTGAGCGCTGCATCTCGTCCATGCGTCCTCGTCGCTTGTTCGGTTAGCCTGCAGCCCACATGGGGTCCACTTCTCAGGAGGCCGGGAGCGCAGGATCGGCAGCCAAGCCCGATCGCAACCTCGCGCTCGAGCTCGTCCGCGTCACCGAGGCCGCCGCGCTGGCCGCCGCCCGCTGGGTGGGCCGCGGCGACAAGGTCGCCGCCGACGGTGCCGCCGTCGATGCGATGCGCTTCGTCCTCGACTCGGTCGCGATGGACGGGGTGGTGGTGATCGGCGAGGGAGAGAAGGACGAAGCGCCGATGCTCTTCAACGGAGAGAAGATCGGCGACGGCTCGCCGCCGGTGGTCGACATCGCCGTCGACCCGCTGGAGGGGACCACGCTCTGCGCCCGCGGCATGCCCAGTGCCCTGGCGGTGATCGCCCTGGCGGAGCGCGGCTCGATGTTCGACCCCGGTCCCTGCGTCTACATGGAAAAGATGGCCGGCGGGGAAGAGATCGCCGACCTGCTGGACCTCGACCGGCCGCTGCCCGAGACTCTGAAGCTGATCGCCGACCGCAAGGGCGGATCGGTCGGCGACGTGATCGTCGTCATGCTCGACCGCCCCCGCCACGAGGAGGCGATGCGCGAAGTCCGCGAGGCCGGCGCCCGCATCCGTTTGATCAGCGACGGGGACGTCTCCGCGGCGCTGCTGGCCGTGAGCGAACGCTCTCCCGTGGACCTGCTCTGGGGCATCGGCGGCACCCCCGAGGGCGTCCTCTCGGCGGCCGCCCTGAAGTCGATGGGAGGTGAGCTGCTGGGCCGGCTCTGGCCGCGCGACGACGGTGAGCGGCAGGCGGCGCTCGACGCCGGCTACGACCTCGACCGGGTGCTGACCGCAAACGACCTCTGCTCCGGCGACGACGTCTTCTTCTCGGCCACCGGCGTCACCGACGGCGACGTCCTGCAGGGCGTCCGCTACCGCGGCCCCGGCGCCACCACCGAGTCGCTGGTGATGCGCTCGCGCTCCGGCACCGTGCGCCGCGTCCACGCCCGCCACGACAGGTCCAAGCTCAGAGAGATAATCGGCGAGCGTTACGGCTGATTTCCCGCTCCGCGGGTAGGGGAGCGCCGTGATCGCTATTGCCGGATCGACCGGATACATCGGCGGCCTGCTGTGCGGGCGGCTGTGTGAGGAAGGGCAGGAGGTGCGGGCGCTGGCCCGTCACCCCGAGCGAGCCGAGGATCTGAAGGACGCCGGCTGCGAGGTCGTCCGGGCCGACGTGCTCGAGCCCGAGACGCTCGGACCGGCGCTAGAGGGCGCCGACGTCGCCTACTACCTCGTCCACTCGATGGGCCGGGGTTCCGACGGCGACTTCGCCGAGCGCGACCACCGGGGCGCGGAGAACTTCGCCGCCGCCGCGGCGGCGGCCGGCGTCAAGCGGATCGTCTACCTGGGCGGGCTGGGGGAGGGGTCGAAACACCTCGACTCGCGCCACCGGACCGCCGAGACTCTGCGCCGCGGCCCGGTCCCGGTGACCTACTTCCGCGCCGCCGCCGTGCTCGGCGCCGGCAGCGAGTCCTTCCGCACCGCCTTCTACCTCGTCCGCCGCCTGCCGGTGATGGTCACCCCGCGCTGGGTCGCCACCCGCACCCAGCCGATCGCGGTGGCCGACGCCGTCTCCTACCTGGCGGCGGCCGCGGACCTCGACCTCCCGTGCGAGCGGGAGATCGAAATCGGCGGCCCCGACGTGACCACCTACGGCGGGATGATCGACGAGCTCGCCCGCGCCCAGGGCCGCCGGCCGCCGCTGCGGATCACGGTGCCGCTGCTGACCCCCTTCCTCTCCTCGCTCTGGATCGGCCTGGTCACCCCGGTCGACGCCGGCGTCGCCAAGCCGCTGATCGAGGGTCTCGCCACCGAGACCGTCGTCAGCGACCCCACCGGGATGGAGATCTTCTCCGGCGTCCAGAGAACTCCGCTGCGCCAGGCCCTGGCGGCGGCTCTCGCCGAGCGCGGCTAGCTCGCCGCCCGCTTCTGCTCGCGGCGGGCCATTTCTTCGCCGACGAAGGGGACGAGGAAGCCGTAGGTGAGGTCGGGCAGGAGTCGAGGGAGCTCCGCGGCTCGCCCGAGGACGACCTCCTCGTAGATCCGCGCCATGATCGCCCCTACGGCCATGTCGGTGGCCCGCCGCAGCTCGGGGTCGGGCCCGTCCTCGCCGAGGCCCTCGTCGAGGAGCTTGGTGAAGCGGGCGAACTCCGCCTTGAAGGTCGCCCGGAAGGCCGGACCGACGGTGCTCAGCTCGACGAGGAAGAAGCGCGCCGCGTCGGGGTCGGCGGCGAACCACTCCAGCGTCGCCGCCAGCGACCGGCGGGCGCGTTCGGGCCAGGGGCCGTCGGCCTCGTAGCTCGCCCGCACATGCCGTTCGAGGTCGTCGGCGAGGATCTTGTGGGCGGCGAGCATGCAGGCGAGTTTGTCTTCGAACAGTTCGTAGAAGCTCTCGCGGCCGACGCCTGCCTCGCCGAGGATGTCGCCGACGGTGGTCGACTCATAGCCTTTGGCGACCGTCACCCTGACCACGGCGGCGAGCAGCCGCTCGCGCTGGGAGCGCTCGACCAGCTCCCGCGGGAGGCCGTGTCGCCCCCGGGGCAGTCGCCACTGACGCAGGTCCTCGGGGCTGTCGCTCACCGCGGGGCGGCGCCGCTGGTCTCGGTTTTCCCCGCCAGGCGGGACTGTCTCAGCGCCTCCTCGTGGCCTCCGAACGGGCTCACGGTGAGATAGACGATTTCCGGCAGCAGCTCGAGCAGCTCGTGCGGCTTGCTGTTGGCGATCTGGTTGAGGATCAGCACCTGGGCCTGCCCGAAGGCGAGGCGCGGGTCGGTATGGACGGCGGGGCTGTCGCCGTTCTCGCTCCAGAGCGCTTCCAGGGCGGGGATGGTGGCGCGGCGGTAGCGCTCGATCGTCTGCGGCTCGACCGCCATCGCGTCGCCGGTGAGCACCTGGGCCAGGCCGGGCTTCGCGGCCAACGCCCCGACGACGACGGTTGCCCCCTTGCGGGCGGCGTCGCCCGGCGAATCGGCGGCGGAGTGGGCGGTCGCGGCCGCCTCCTGCAGCTCGCCGATGCAGTAGTCGATCGCCGCGTCGAAGCACGCCCGCTTGTCCTCGAAGTGCTTGTAGAAGGTCGTCCGGGAGATGTGCGCCCGGCCGACGATGTCGGTGATCGTGGTCGCCGCGTAGGTCTTCTCGGCGCAGCTCTCGATCATTCCGTCGACGATCCTCTGGCGCTGCGACTGGCTGACGATGTCGGGAGGAGTAGTCGGGCGCAGAACGCTCCCCGACGTTTCAGAACTCCGATGTTTTTGCATCAATGCGGATTGTTCCACCCCGCTCGGCTGGCTGGACCGGCGGTCCAGTGCCGAGCTGCGATTACCCGCTCTAGGATACGAAAGTTTTTATTAACTGGTGGAAGAAGCTCGATTTTCCGGGGAAACCCTCTTTTCCCCGCAGTCGTGGCAGGGTCCCGGTGCCTTCGAGCGATAGGGCAGTTCGCCGGTGTCGTGGAGCTCGAAGCGGAGCGAGTTGATGACCGCGCCCACCATCAGCGCCAGGCTCAGCACGTAAAACCAGAGCAGGGCGATGAGGATGAAGCCGACGGTCGAGCCGAAGCGGGAGAGACTGGACACGTTGGAGAGATAGATGGGGAAGAGCCAGTTCGCCAGGCCGGCACCGACGGTGACGAAGAGGGCGCCGGGCCAGACCGCGCGCCAGGGCATGTGGCCTTTCGGGACGGCCCAGAAGATCACGCAGCAGATGCCGAAGGTGACCAGCAGCGCCGCCCCCAGCAGCAGGATCGTGTCGATCGCCTTGATGTCGGAGAGGCCGAGCGGCAGGCGGTCGGTGCTGTTGACCACCGCGCTCTCGAGCGTCGGCACGAAGATGCTGGCGGCGATGAAGAGCAGGACGACGACCAGCATCGCGAAGGAGAAGCGCTTCTGTTCGACCCAGCCGCGGCACTCGACGTGGTAGATCCGGCAGAAAGCGGTGTCCATCGCCCCCCAGAAGGAGGCGCCGATCCAGAGCGAGCCGGCGAAGGCGGCGATCCCAATCGTCGTCGAGTTGCTCTCGATCCGGCTGAGCACGTCGGTCAGGGTCGTCTGCTCGGTCTGCGGGAAGAGGCGCTGGAGGTCGGCGAGGACGCTCTCCTCGACACCCCCGATCTTCAGCACCTGTCCGAAAACGAACAGCACCAGCAGGGCGAAGGGGAAGACCGCCAGCATCAGGTTGTAGGCGACCATCGCCGAGAGCCCGGTGACGTTCTCGGTGTAGGCCCGCTGCCAGAAGGCGCGGAGCCAGGGGGTCGGATGGCGCAGGGAGCTGGGCATTGACTTCACAAACTGAAGCGAGTACCATGCGAACAGGCGTTTGATGGATTTCAGACGCCGCCCACCAGGGCACAATGACGATGTAGACGCTACTTCGCGGACCACCTGTCGGGTCCGCTTTTTGTCGGTCGGGCGCGACTTTCGGGTCGCGACGGTATTTCATCGCCAGGACTAAACATCGAGCGCAAGGGAACGAGTAAGAACGGATGCTGGTAGCAGAGCTTCAGGAACTGGACGAGGTCAAAAACCTGATCAACCGCGGGCAGCAGCTCGGGGTCCTCACCTTCGGCGACATCGCCTCCGCCGTCTCCGAGGTCGATCTCGACGAGTCTGACGTCGAGGATCTCTACGGCCACCTCGAGAAGTCGGGGATCGAGCTCGTGGAGGACATGGACCCGGCGCAGAAAGCCGCCGCCGAAGCGCTCCCCGCGGACACCGGGAAAAAAGGCCGCCGGCGCCAGAAACAGGCGCTCGACCTGAAACCGGACATGACCACCGATTCCTTGCAGCTGTTCCTCAAGGACATCGGCAAAGTCCGCCTTCTGACCGCCCAAGAGGAGGTCGAACTCGCCAAACGGATCGAGCGCGGCGACCTCGACGCGAAGCAGAAAATGGTCGAGTCGAACCTGCGCCTGGTCGTCTCGATCGCGAAAAATTATCGGAACCAGGGCCTGCCCTTCCTCGACCTGATCCAGGAGGGAACCCTCGGCCTGGTCCGCGCGGCGGAGAAGTTCGACTACCGCAAGGGGTTCAAGTTCTCGACCTACGCGACCTGGTGGATCCGCCAGGCGATCGCCCGCGCGCTCGCCGACAAGGCGCGGACGATCCGGATCCCGGTCCACGTCGTCGAGAAGCTGAACAAGATCGGTCGCGCCGAGCGCAAGCTGGTCACCGAGCTGGGCCGCGAGCCCACCCCGGAGGAGATCGCCGAGGTGACGGGGATCGATCCCGAGGAGGTCGACTCGATCAAGCGGTCCGCCCAGGCCCCGGTCTCCCTCGAGAAGCCGGTCGGCGACGAGGAGGAGTCCGAGTTCGGCCAGTTCATCGCCGACGAGAAGGCCGAGAGCCCGTTCGACCGGGCCGCTGACCTGCTGACCAAAGAGGCGCTGAAAGAGGCGCTGGAGAACCTCTCCTACCGCGAGCGCCGCGTGCTCGAGCTCCGTTACGGGCTCGGCGGCGAGCACCCGCGGACCCTGGACGAGGTCGGCCGCACCTTCAACGTCACCCGCGAGCGGATCCGCCAGATCGAGAACCAGAGCCTGAAAAAGCTCCAGAGTCTCGGCGAGGCGCAGAAACTCCGCGAGGTCGCTTAGTAGGTAGTGCCGGCGGGGAGGGGGTTGATGGCCCCCTCTCCCAAAGACCGTCGCGCAGCTGATCGGACCTACGGCTGCGGAGCGTAACTTCTTGAGCCTTTGTGAGAGGGGGCCATCAACCCCTCTCAGCTACTAAACGAGCTGGGACGCCAAGCGGCCGGGTGTGGCGTCTGTCCCGATGCTGCGTATGGGGAGGGGGTGGAGTGCCCCTGACCGGTACTCAGCATGGAGCCGAGCCAGCCGCGTTGGCGGTCAGCTGACTTCGCCTGTCTCGGCGGAGGTGCTCCGGGCAGGGGCACTCCACCCCCTCCAGCTGCACCCAACCTTCAAGCGGTCGGCATATCCCGCCGATACAGGCCGGGATGTTTGACATCGATTCAGCTTTGCGGACGCTCATCGAGCGGGAGGGGTCCGACCTGCATGTGAAGGTCGGCGTGCCGCCTACCGCTCGGTTGCATGGCGAGCTGGCGCCGCTCGAGGGCTACCAGCCGCTCGAGCCCACGGACACCGAAAAGGCCTTCCACGACATCGCCGAGGTGCGGTCGCTGACCGAGTTCGAGGAATGCGGCGAGGCCGACTTCAGCTACGCGATCAAGGGCCTTTCGCGGTTCCGCGTCAACGCCTTCAAACAGCGCGGCTCGATCTCGATCGTCTGCCGCGCGATCCCCTTCGACATCCGCTCGGTCGACGAGCTCGGGCTGCCGCCGGTGGTGACGAAGCTGGCCGAAGAGCAGCGCGGGATCATCCTCGTCACCGGCACCACCGGCTCGGGCAAGAGCACGACGCTGGCGGCGATGATCGACCACATCAACCGCACCCGGACCGACCACATCGTCACCCTCGAGGACCCGATCGAGTACCTGCACCCGGACAAAAACTCGATCATCAACCAGCGCGAAGTCGGCTCCGACACCGAAAGCTTCGCCCGCGCGATGCGCCGCGTCCTGCGCCAAGACCCCGACGTGATCCTGATCGGCGAGATGCGCGACGAGGAGACCGTCCGCACCGCGCTGTCCGCGGCCGAGACCGGCCACCTCGTGCTCTCGACCGTCCACACCCTGGACGCGACCGAGACGATCAACCGCATCGTCGACTTCTTCCCGCCCCACCTCCAGCACCAGGCCCGGGTGATGCTGGCGGCGACCCTGAAGGGGGCGATCGCCCAGCGCCTCGTCCCCGACGTCACCGGCGACGGCCGCGTGCCCGCCTCCGAGATCCTCGTCGTCACCGGCCGGGTCCAGGACCTGATCATGAACCCGGAGGAGACCGGCAAGATCACCGAAGTGATCGCCGAGGGCGAGTACTACGGGATGCGCACCTTCGACCAGTCGCTGATGCACTACGTGATGGAGGGCAAGGTGGCCGAGTCGGTCGCCCTCGAGTTCGCCTCCAACCCGCACGACTTCAAATTGATGCTGGCGGCGGGCGGCCAGCGCGCGAGCGGCATCGAGCAGCTCGCACCCGCAACTGACTAGGCCGGGCGTCCAGTTGAAGCAAAACTTCGCAGCGAGTGGCTCAAGGAGGCGGCATCCGGCACCGATGGCAGTCCCGGTGATCGCGATCGACCGCTTCATCCTGCTGATCCGCGACCTGCGTAGCAACGAGCGCGGGATCGCAGTGCCGACCGCGTTGATGGCGCTGGTCGCGACCTTCGCGATCTCCAGCGTCGCAGTGATGTCGACCGTCGACGTCCAGCAGGGGACCAGGCGCGACCACGACTCCAAGGAAGCGATAGCCGCCGCCGACGCGGGAGCGAACATCGCTCTGCTGCGGCTCAATCGCTACCTGCCGAGCCTGACGACCGCCCATCCCTGCATCGGGCCCAACGGCGAATACCAGACTGCGGTCAGCGGCTGGTGCCCGGCGACCGCGACCGAATCGGTGGGTGGCGCCACCTACAGCTACGCGGTCAGCGCCTACGCCGGCACCGGCAAAGCGCTGAACGTGGTGTCCGTCGGCTCCTCGGGGGCGGTTCAGCGCCGGGTCAACGTGGCGCTGCTGACGTCGAGCGGGAAAGGCGTCTTCGCCGACGAGAAATTCATCGGCCAGGACGAAATCACCGTCAAAGGAAACTTCAAAATCGAAGCCGACATCGGCACCAACGGCAACATAGTCCAGAGCGGCGGCTCCGGGACCATCTGCGGCGACGAGCGCCACGGCGTGGGCAAAGGCGCGCCGACGCCGAGTTGCTCCGGGGTAAAAGTGGAAGAAAGCCGGGAACTCCCGGCGATCACCCCGCCGGCCAACCTCGCCACCGAAAACGCCAACTGCCTTCTGGCGCAGAAATGCACCAGCGGGCCGTTCGCCGGGCAAAGCGACACCTGGACCAAGAGCAACCCCTGGACCGCGTCGACCCGGACGATCAACGTCGGACAGCAGGGAACGCTGACGATGAACGGCGGCGACTACTTCATCTGCAAGCTCGACATCGGGCCGGGAACGGTTTACATGTCAGCCCAGGCGCACGTGCGGATCTTCATCGACACCCCGGAACACTGCGGGCTCGCATCTGGGGCGACCCAGCTCAACATCAGCGGCAACGGGAACCTCGTATCCAGCGGCTACAACCCGAAACAGGGCCTCTACAACATCCCTGAAATCTTTCTGTTGGGCAACGGGTCGGTCAGCATCGGCGCCAACTCCGGGACCAACCACATGATGCTCTACGCCCCGCAGAGCGCGATCGACATGGGCGGCAACGCCGAATGGATCGGCATGTTCGCGGGCAAGTCGATAAACCTGCACGGCGATCCGTTCTTCAAGTCGGACCCCAACATCAAAGAACCCGGGATCGCCTACGCCGGCCGCTTTCAGCGCACCCGCTACGTCGAGTGCTCCGGCGCCACCGCCTCTCCTCCGAACGCCAGCTGCTGAGCCGGGCTCCGGGCGACTTCTCGCGACGCTCAAGCTTCGGGCTTATGCGGCCGAAGGTTGACTAGGCGAACGTATGAGAGAGAAGCTGAACGACAACCCGATGGCGCAGATCGCCCTCGTCGGCGTCCTGCTCGTGCTGGCTGCCGTCTTCCTGCTCGGGAAAATGGGCGGCTCCGAAGAAGAAGAAGGTGGCGGTTCTGCCGCGGCGGATGCCGCTGTTGCCGCCGTCGCCAACGAACTCGAAGCCGGCCAACAGCCGCTGAGGCTGCCGGCTCCCGGCTCGGGCCCCGGCGCCGCCCCGGCGCCGCCCCGCGCGGTCACCGAAGCCTTCGACGCCGGTAGGACCGTCGCAATCCTCTTCGTCCGCGATGGTGGCATCGACGACCGGTTGGTCACCGAAGCCGTTCGCCGTCTCGACTCCAGCGGCGGGGTCGCCACCTTCGTCGTGCCCGTCCACCAGCTCGTCCGCTACGTCTCGATCGCTCAGGGCGTCGACCTCAGCCGGGTTCCCGCCCTCGTCGTGATCAGGCCGAAGCGCCTCAACGACGGCTATGACCCGGCTTCGGTCCACTACGGCTTCCAGAGTGCGCAGAGCATTGGGCAGGCGGTGGTCGACGCCCGCTATCACGGCGGGACCCTTCCCTATCACCCGTGAGCATGGACTCCAGGGACTTTCCGAGCCACCTGCGGCCGGTCCCGACCTCCGGCGACTCCACCGCGCCCGCCTTAGAGCCCGAGCCCAGCGGCACCCCGGGCCTGACGCCGCCGCAGACCCGCGGCCGCTCCAGCGGCTTCGTCACCGATGTGATCGTCGACCTCGGCTATGTCGGCGACGAGCGCGCGCGCCAGGCGATCGAAGAAGCCCGGACCGCCGGTCGCCCACCGGAGCGCCTGTTGCTCGAGCAGGGGGCGATCAGCGCCGACCAGTTCTCGCGCGCGGTCGCCGAGCGCTACGGCCTCGACCACGTTGACCTCACCACCTACCAGGTGGACATGGCCGCGGCGAACCTGGTCACGGTCAACTCCGCCCGTCGCTACAACGCGATCCCGATCGGATTCGTCGACAAACAGACGTTGCTGGTGGCGATGTCGGACCCGACCAACGTTCTCGCGATCGACGACATCCAGATCGCCACCGGGCTCGACTGCCGGGTGGCGGTAGCCGCCGAGGAGGACGTCGAGGCGCTGCTGGGGAAGCTGAACACGCTGCAGAGCGCGGTCACCGAGGCGACCGACGAGGACGCAGCCGAGGCAGAGGAAGAGCTCGGCGAAGTCGCCGACATGCAGGTCAGCGCCGAAGACGCGCCGGTGGTCAAGCTCGTCTACAGCGTCCTCGGCCAGGCGGTGGGGGAGGGCGCCTCGGACATCCACTTCGAGCCCGCCGACGACGAGATGCGGGTGCGGTTCCGGGTCGACGGCGTCCTGCGCGAGGCGGCGCACGTGCCGAAGCGGATGGTCAACGCGGTGATCTCGCGGGTGAAGATCATGAGCGACCTCAACATCGCCGAGAAACGCGTGCCTCAGGACGGCCGTGTCAGCGTCTCGGTCGAGGATCGCCGCGTCGACCTGCGTATCACCACGCTTCCCACCCAGAAGGGCGAGGGGGCGACGATCCGCATCCTCGACAAAGACAACGCCCAGCGCTCGCTCGACGACCTCGGCATGGAGCGCACCGCCCGCGAGCGCTTCGAGGAGTCGTTCCACCAGGCCTACGGGGCCGTCCTCGTCACCGGCCCGACCGGTTCGGGTAAGAGCACCACCCTCTACGCGGCGCTCGGCGACCTGAACCACGTCGAGCGGAAGATCATCACGATCGAGGACCCGGTCGAGTACCAGATCAACGGCATCAACCAGATCAACGTCAACCGCAAGGCCGGTCTCGACTTCGCCACCGGGCTGCGCTCGATCCTGCGCGCCGATCCCGACATCGTGATGGTGGGCGAGATCCGCGACGGCGAGACGGCGCGGATCGCGATCGAGGCGGCGCTGACCGGGCACATGATGCTCTCGACCCTGCACACCAACGACGCCCCCGGCGCGATCACCCGCCTGACGAAGATGGGGATCGAGTCCTTCCTGATCGCCTCGGCGGTCGACTGCGTCGTCGCCCAGCGTCTGGCGCGAAAGCTCTGCAGCCACTGCAAGCGCCGCGCCGTAATCCCGGTCCAGGCGCTGGAGGAAGCGGGTCTCCGCGCCGCCGCGGAGATGGAGGCCTATGAGCCCCTGGGCTGCGGTCGCTGCAACCAGAGCGGCTACAAAGGCCGCGTCGGCCTCTACTCGGTGATGGCGCTGAGCGAGCGGATCAAGGAGATGGCCGTCGCCCATGCCCCCGAGGCGGAGATCGCCACCGCGGCGCGCGAAGAGGGGATGTGCACTTTGCGCGAGGACGGGCTCGAGAAGGTGCGCGGCGGGCTCACCAGCCTCGAGGAGGTCCTCCGTGTCACCGCTTAAGGAATCCGCGTCAGGAGTCGATCTAGACCCATGAACTTCGACTTCTCGGAGGTCCTGCGCCGGATGGTCGAGGCGCGGGCCTCGGACGTTCACCTCACCGCCGGCTTCCCGCCGGCGATCCGCGACAAGGGCAAGATCACGCCGATGGACGGCTTCCCCGTCCTCGGCAACCAGGACACCCGCGAGGTCGTCTACAGCATCCTCAACGACGATCAGCGCAAACGGTTCGAGACGCAGAAACAGCTCGACTTCGCCTACGCGATTCCAGGCGTCGCCCGCTTCCGCGTCAACTGCTTCTTCCAGCGCGGCGCCGTCAGCGCCGCCTTCCGCCTGATCCCGCAGGAGATCCCCGCCCTCGACTCGCTCGGCGTCCCACAGGTGCTGCGCGAGCTGACCCAGAAACCGCGCGGCTTCGTCCTCGTCACCGGCCCGACCGGCTCGGGCAAGAGCACCACCCTGGCGGCGATGATCGACGTGATCAACCGCGAGCGCCAGGACCACATTCTCACGATCGAGGACCCGATCGAGTTCCTCCACCACCACAAAAAGTCGATCGTCAACCAGCGCGAGATCGGCTCCGACGCCGAGGACTTCTCACTCGGCCTGAAGGCCGCCCTGCGAGAGGACCCGGACGTGATCCTGGTCGGCGAGATGAGGGACCTGGAGACGATCGCCACGGCGCTGACGGCGGCGGAGACCGGCCACCTCGTCTTCGCCACCTTGCACACCCAGTCGACCGCGCAGACGGTCGATCGGATCATCGACGTCTTCCCGCCCGAGCAGCAGGGGCAGGTGCGGGCCCAGCTCTCGATCGCGCTGCAGGGAATCGTCACCCAGCAGCTGCTGCCGACGGCAGACGGCATGGGCCGGGTGGTCGCCACCGAGGTGCTGGTCCCGACCCCGGCGATCCGCAACCTGATCCGCGAGGGCAAGACCCACCAGATCTACGCCGCGGTGCAGACCTCCGGCGCGATCGGGATGCAGACGATGGACGCCGACCTAGCCCGCCTCGTCAGGGCCGGGAAGGTCAGCCGCTCGCTGGCCGAGCAGCGCTCCTCGGTGCCCGAGGAGCTCAAACGAGTTCTCGGCGGCGACGATGCCGTGATGCCGGCCCCCGCCCCGGAGTACTCCCAGCAGGGCACCCCCGGGCAGGCTCCGTCGGTCGCGTCGCCCTCCTACGTCTCGGGCGGCTAGGCCGTGGCGACCGCGACCACCTTCACCTTCCGAGCGATGGACGTCGCCGGCACGGCGACGGCCGGCGAGCTCGAGGCCGATTCCAAGGGGCAGGTCTCAGAGCAGCTGCGCCAGCGCGGTTTGATCGTCCTCGACGTCAGCGAGAAAGCAAATCCGCTGAAGATCGAGGACATCATGCGGCGCTGGAAGAGCGTCGACATGCGCGAGCTGGCTGTGTACTCGCGCCAGTTCGCGACCCTGGTCGCATCCGGGATGCCGATGCTCCGCACCCTCCACACCCTCGAGGAACAGACCCAGGACGAGGAGATCAAAGAAGCCACGGCCGGGATGCGCGCCGACGTCGAAGCGGGAAGCACCTTGGAGCAGGCGATGGAGCGGCACCCCCGGGTCTTCGACCGCCTCTTCCGGGCGATGGTCCGCTCGGGTGAGCAGTCGGGTCGTCTCGAGGAGGCCCTCGACCGGATCGCCTTCCAGGTGGAGAAAACCGACGCCCTGAGGCGACAGGTCAAATCGGCGATGATGTACCCGGCGCTCGTCTTCGGCTTCGCGGTCGTCGTCCTCGTCGCGATCGTGATGTTCGTGATCCCGGTCTTCGCCAACATCTTCAAAGAACTCGGCGAAGAACACCCGGACGAAGCCAGTGGGCTGCCGCTGCCGACCCAGGTCTGCGTCAGCTTCTCGGAACTGCTCACCGGCTACTGGTTCGTCCTCCTGCCGGGCATCGTCCTCGGCTTCTGGCTCTTCTTCAGATGGAAGAAGACCGAAAGCGGCAAAGACCAGTGGGACCGGCTCATCCTCCGGCTGCCTTTCAAGATCGGCGACGTGATCCAGAAGGTGGCGCTGGCCCGGTGGTCGCGCACCTTCTCCGGCTCCGTCTCCTCCGGCGTGCCGATGCTGCAGTCGATCAAACTCACCGGGGAAACGGCGGGCAACATCGTCGTCGAGAAGGCGATGGAGGACGTCTACAAATCCGTCAAGACCGGCGGCTCCCTGGCCGGGCCGATCGAACGGCACGCGATCTTTCCGCCGATGGTCGGCCACATGGTCGCTGTGGGCGAGGAAACCGGTCAGCTGGAGACGATGCTCTCCAAAATCGCCGACTTCTACGAGGCCGAGGTCGACGCCAAGGTGAAGGCGCTGACGGCGCTGATCGAGCCGGTGATGATCTGCTTCGTCGGCGGCATGGTCGGGTTCATCGTCATCTCGATGTACCTGCCGCTGTTCAGCATCTACGAAAAGATCCGCTGAGGCTCAGCCTGCCCGGCAGAGGCGGATCGGCGCCGCGTCGATTTCCAGGTGCCACGGCTGTTCCGCCCGGTCTCTTGGCAGGCTGAGGATTCTGGTCGAGTGGGCGGGCAGCGACCCAAGTCGGGCTGGAGCCGAGTGCGAAAACCGCCCAGCCGCGACCGCTGCTCTCCCTCCACTCCGGTTCTCGAGCATGAACCTGCCGGTCGCTGCAAGCTGTACCGCCGGGCTGGCCGGGCTGGTCAGAGTGCAGTCGTAGCCGGGTCCCCAGCGAGTCGGCTGCACGAGCCGGAGGTTTATCGCCGCAGCGAGTGCTCTGTCAGCTGCCTGCCTCGGACTTTCCCCGGCCGCAAGGAGCTGTGGTTCGGTGAAGGCAGGAGTTCCATGCTCGCGCATCGCGAGCCGGTACTGGCCGACGGGCAGAAAGATCGATGGGGGCAGGCTCATCGAGTAGCTGGCTTGCGCGTGGGCACCAGCCAGATCGATGGCGGCAAGCGTTGCCCGGATTTGATCGCTGGTCGGCTTCCACCTGTCCGCATAGCCCTTGTGCAGAAGCGAGACTCCACCAATCGCGGCCCCCAGCGTGATCGCGGCGAGCGCCAGCGCGGTCGGCCGGGAAGGCCGCTTTCCCCGCAGTGCCTCGGCCACGATAATCAGGAGGAAGACCGCGCTGGGGTATTGGAAACGGCTGGAGAACCGCTGGGGTCCCCGGTCGAGACCGAGCAGCGCCCAGAACGTGAAGGCGAGGACGAGCGCCACGATCAGGCCCGGGGGGACGTGCCTGCGGCGGCCCGCCCAACAGGCGAGCACGACCGCGAGGAGTACCGCCAGTGCTTGGGCGAGCAAGGGGGGATGCCCATCGGCCTCTATGGGTTGGCGTCCGAGTAGGGACGCGACCCCGGCCGCCACCGCGTCGAAGACGTACCGCGGCAGATCGGGGACGTGGGCGAGCTCCATCGCGCCGCCCGTCGAGTGCCCTGCGATCAACCACCAGAGCGCGTATGCGAGCAGCGGCAGCAAGGGGACGAATGCCCGCCGCAACGAGGACTTGCGATCCAGTGCCACATCGGCGCCTGCAGCGGCGATGAAGGGGATGCCGAGGCCGGAAAAAGCGACGGAGACCACCAGCAGGAGCGACGCGATGAGGTCACCGCGGCGGTCTCCGCGGTCGAGTGCCAGCAGCGCCCCCAGCCCTGCGGACATCGACCCGAAAAAGCAGAGTTGGAACTCCCAGAGCAGATCTTCGTAAGCGGCTCCCAGGAAGAGGACGAGGACTGCCCCCGCCAAGGCACTCCAATCACCGACGCGCCGCCGGAGGTAGGCGAAGAGGAGGACTGCGCTGAGGAGGAAGAGGGAGACCGAGACACCGTAGAACGGCATCGCCGAGTTCATCCCGAAAAGGGCGAGCAGGATCTTGTAGGTGAGCGCGGGGAGGACGACAGGGTGTTCGTTGAACGGCTGGAAGAAGGTGCCCGGGGTCCAGTCCGGCCGCCCCGCGAGCAGCTCCCAACCGTCCCCGACGAAGGTGAGCTGGGAGGCGAGGGCAAGGAGCAGGGCACCGGCGCCCGCCAGGGCCACCACGAAAAGAACAATCGGCGCCCGTCGGCTCATCGATGCGGAAATCGTTTCAGCGGCAACGGACGAGGAGAGCGACAAACGGCGGCATGAGGGCTACCCGCTCTCAACCGATTCGTGTGCCCGACCGATACCGAATCCATGCCGGTGTGGCTCGAGAGATGGACGCCCTATGCCCTGATGGCCTGTCTGGCTGCCTGGCTCGCCTCGACCGCGAGCTCTACCGGGGACTGGGACATGGACGCAGCGCCCGCCGTGCACGCCCTCGCAGACGGGCACGTAGGCACCTACCTGACGACGGAGGCGCTGATGGGTCCGCTCGCGACCCTCCTGCAGGCGCCCTTCGTCGCCGTTTCCGGGACCCACGGGTTGGCGGCATATCCGTGGGCCACGTTCCCCTGTCTGCTCGCCGTCGGACTTGTGGGCCTCTATCTGGCGCGGATCGCAGGCCGCCATGGCGGCAGTCGCCTGGGGCAGGTGCTGATCGCCGTGCTCTTCCTGTTGAACCCGCTGACCTTCGAGGCGCTCGACAACGGCCACCCCGAGGATCTGCTCACCGCGGCACTCGTAGTGGCAGCGGTGGCCGGGGCGGCCGAGAGGCGTCCACGCCGGGCGGTCCTGCTGCTGGGGCTGGCGCTCGCCTCGAAGCAGTGGGCGGTGATCGGGATCCTGCCGGTCCTGATGGCGCTGCCGGCGGGTCGGGTCAGGGTTGGGCTGGTTGCGGTGACTGTGGGGGCTCTGCTCTACGCCCCCTTTGTCGTCGCCTCGCCGAGCTCGGTCCTCGGGGTTCAGACGCAGGCCGCCGGAACCGGCCAGGTGGTGACGCCGTGGAGCGCCTGGTACCCGGCTGCCACCTCGGACACCGAGGTCTATTTCGTCGACGGCGAAAAGCTGATCGCCGAGGTCGAGAACGCTCCGCCGCTCGCCGGCCCCCTGTCTCACCCCCTGATCGTCCTGCTGGCATTCGCCGTGCCGTTGGCCGTCGCCTGGAGACGCGGCCTTCCGCTTGGCGCCTCAGACGCTTTTGCTTTGCTCGCTCTGGCGGCGCTGCTCAGGTGCGTACTCGACCCGGTGGACAACCTCTATTACCACGAGCCGCTGCTGCTGGCGCTGATCGGGTGGGATGCGTTCTCGGGTCGCGGCCTGCCGCTGCGGACGCTTGCCGGCGTAGGTGTCGCCCTCCTCTTTTGGCGGGCATGGCATGACCTCTCGGATCCGGCGGCCTTCAACCTCGTGTACCTGAGCGTCGCGGTAGGACTGGGAATGGCGCTCGTCTCATCGCTTTTCAGGCCCTTTCACTGGACAGGCGTCCCAGTAAGTGCATTTTTCGCGCTACGGAGCCCCAATTTCAGGGATTAAGGATCTGGGCTCGTGGTCGATGTAGGGCAGGTGATGAATCTGCCAGTGCTTCGGTGCCAAAGGCAAACCCGCTGTGAGGCGGGGGCGCAAAGCCGTCGGGGCTCCCTAAGGGGAGTTGGCCGGGCTACCACCGGGGTCGACAGACACCACGTGGCTTCATGCGACGGGGCTCTGGCGCAAACGATTAGGACCATAGGAGGTCACTAATGTTTCTCCAGAATCTCCGGGCCAAAGTAGGCGCCCGGCTCAACGGCGACAGCGAGGCGGGCTTCACGCTCATCGAGCTCCTCGTCGTGATGCTCATCCTCGGAATCCTGGCCGCGATCGCGCTGCCGGCGTTCTTCAACCAGAAAGACAAGGCCGGCGACGCCAAGGCCAAGGAGTACGCGCACTCCGCGCAGGTCGCGATGGAGACGTGCTCGACCGACAACGGCGGTAGCTACGCGTCGTGCGACCTCTCGTCGCTGATCGCCGTAGAGCCCACCCTCAGCAACGCGGTCTTCGTCGGAGGAACCCCCACCACCGAAGAAGACGGCTACGAAATTACGATCGAAGGCAGCAAATCGACCCAGACCTTCACGGTCAAAAACGAAGGTGGGACGCTCACCTTCCCGTGCACCGAAGGTGGCGTCGGTGGCTGCCCGAGCGAAGAAGACTGGGGCGAATAGGCCTCCGTCACATCGCTTCGGCTAGTCGAGTGTGATCTCGCGAGAGGGCGGGCCAGGCGGCCCGCCCTCTCGCGTTTCTGGCCAGTTGCCGCAATCCCACTAAACGGATGCCTCGTTCGAGCCGATACCTAGATCCAATGCCAACCGCGCATCACCGAAATCTGCTCGCTCACGCAGCCTGCGTCGCGCTGCTCATCCTGCTGCTGTTGGGAGTTCGTGGAATGGTTGCTTCGAGCGCCCTCGCCGCGCCGGCCTTCTACGACGGCAACTCGGGCGACGGATCGATCGCCGTCTTCAGCACCAAAGAGCAGATGGTTCCCGGCGACACCGATCAGGAACTCGACGTCTACGTGCGGGCCTTCGACGTCGGGCTCGGTGAATACCTGACCCGCGAGGTCTCGATCGGACCGCGGGGCGGCAACGACGCGCAGCCCGCCGGCTACGACGGGATGTCGAGCGACGGCAGCGAGGTCTTCTTCTCGACCGAGGAGCCGATGGTCGCCGGCGACACCGACGCCTCCGAAGACGTCTACCTCCGCGACCTAGACGAGAACCGAACCGTCCTGGTCTCGCAGGGAAGCGCCGGCTGCGCTGTCCAAGCTTGCGGCAACGGGGGGTTCGACGTCAGCTTCCTCCCCGGCGGGGTCGCCCCGGACGGCGGCGTCGTCTTCTTCGGATCGGCCGAGCGTCTGGACGCCGCCGATCAGGACAGCGCCTTCGACGTCTACGTCCGCGACGTCGAAGCGGAAACGACCCAACTCGTCTCCGCGCCCGATCCGGGATGCGGCGCGTGTGCCAGCCAGGGACTCGACCCCCAGTTCCGCGGCACCGACGACAGCGGCGACCGGGCGTTCTTCACGACCAGCGAAAAGCTCACGAGCGGTGATGGCGACTCCGGGGAATCGGATATTTACGTCCGCGATCTCGGTGCGGAAACCACCTCCCTGGTATCGGTGGCCGGCAGTTGCCCGCCCGCTCTCCCGGTCGGGCAGAACTGCGAACCGTCCTTTGGCGGCGCCTCCGCCGACGGCACTCACATCTTCTTCGAGACCAACGACCGGGTTCTGGGAGCCGACACCGACAAGGTCCAGGACGTCTACGACTGGTCCGAAGGCGCCGTGACCATGGCCTCCATCGGGCCCGGCGGCGGCAACGGCGAAGTCAACGTCACCTTTGCGGGGGTTGCTCCCGGCGGCGACACCGTCTTCTTCGAGACCAGCGAGTCGCTTGTTTCCGCCGACGCCGACTCTTCCCAGGACGTGTATCAGCGATCGGGCGGGGCAACCACGTTGGTCACTGCCGGCGAAGCGGGCAAAGGCAATTTGGCCGTTCCCGCTTCCTTCGAGTGGGTCTCGCGGTCCGGTGCCCAGGTGGTCGTCTTCACCACCGCCGAGCCACTTACGAGCGCCGACGCCGACTCCTCCCAGGATGTCTACAAGCGCTCGGCTGGAGTAACGACCCTCCTCTCCGTCGGGCCCGACGGCGGCAACGGCGAATTCAGCGCCAGCTTCGCCGGCGCGGGCGACGACGGCTCGAAGGTCTTCTTCGCCACCGCCGAGCCGCTGGTCGCGGAAGACACCGATGCCAGCCAGGACGTCTACCTGCGCGCCGGAGAAGAAACCACGCTCATCTCCGGTGGCCAGGTGGGTGGGAACGGCGCTTTCTCGGCGGGCCTGCGAGGTGTCTCCGTAACCGGCGCTCGAGCCTTCTTCACCACGCAAGAGCGGCTCAGCGTCGACGACGACTTCTCCGCCGAGCAGGACGTCTACGGTTGGACCGACGCTGGCACGCTGCTGGTCTCGGTCAAGAACTCGCCCGACCTGGTCATCGGGCCGCCGCCGCCCTCGCTGGAAAAAACCAGCCCGACGTCCCCCAACCCCTCGACGACCCCGACGATCATCGGCCAGGCGGCCGCCGAATCGCTGGTCAAGATCTACAAATCCTCGGACTGCTCCGGCGAACCGGTCGTGCAGGGAACCGCGGCCCAGCTGGCGAGCCCGGGATTGACGGTGACCGTTCCGGTCGCCCTCGGCTCGACCACCGGCTTCCGGGCGACCGCCGAAGCCGAAGGCGTGGTCTCGGCCTGCTCGTCGGCGATCCCCTACAAGCAGGAAGACCCGCCCCCGCCGCCTGAGGAAGAAGGCACGGGCGGCACTCCCGGAGGAGGGGGAACGCCCACCACCGGCGGCGGGGCCACCGGCACCACCGGCGGGAAGACCGGCAAAACCTCCGGCGGTGGCAAGAACGGGATCGCGTACGTGGTCCCTCAGTTGAAGATCACCTTCGGGCCCGCCTTCAAGACCCGCCTGCGGAGGCCCGTGTTCCGGTTCGCCGATCTGACCGGGCAGCCCGGTACGAGCTACTTCTGCCGAGTCGACAAGAAGCGCTGGAAGGGGTGCACTTCGCCCACCAAGCTCGAGAAGCAGAAGCTCGGCCGGCACGTCTTTGCGGTCACGGCGGTCAACGCCGTCGGTACGCCTGCTCCTCGTCCGTTGAAGCGCGCTTTCAAGGTGGTGCGTCGATGATCGCGCGGCTGCGTAAGCAGAAGGGGGAGAGCGGTTTTACGCTCGTCGAGCTGCTGGTTGCCTCGACGATGGGCGTCGTCGTGATGGGGGCGGTTGCCTCGCTGGTGATCAGCGCCGTCCGCGTGCAGCCGAAGATCAGCAAGGAAGCGCAGAACATCAGCTCGGCCCGCTGGATGCTCGAGCGCCTGACCCATGAACTGCGCAACGGGATCGCGGTCAACGAAGGCAGCACCGCGAGCAAACTCTCCTTCGAAGGCTACGTTCGCCACGGCACCTGCGGGGGGACGACGGTGCTCTCGTCGGGCAGCCCGGCGATCAGGTGCTGGATCACCTATGAATGCTCGACCACGGCTTGCACCCGCAAGGAGAGCGTTCCGAAAACCACCACCGGCGTTGCGAAAACCGTCTTCAGCGGGCTGGCCGGCAACCAGATCTTCACCTACGTGCCGAGTGTGCCAACGGTGGCCAGCGCCACCTATGTCAAAGCGACTCTGCGGCTGTCCGATCCCACCAGCGCCGGCTCTCCCCTGATCGTCTCGAGCGGCGCGAGCCTGCGCAACGCCACCCTGGGTTACTGAGATGAGCAGGCGCGACGAGCAAGAGGCCGGGTTCACGATCGTCGAGGTGCTGGTCGCGGTCCTGATCGTCTCGATCGCGTCGATGACGACCTTCACCCTTATGTCAGCCGCGACTCGCAATGCGCAGCGGGCGGAGGCCAGTCAGGTGGCGCTCGAGTACGCCGAACAGGAACTCGAGCTGCTGCGCAGCATGGAAGACAAAAACCTCGCCCTGACCGCCTCTCCATCCTCGTCCACCAACGTCAACAGCCCCAACCGGCGCGTCCTCAACGGCACCTTCGCCCTCAACCGCCAGCCAATCGGCAATTACCGCAACCTGGTCGTCAACGGCGGCAGCCTCTACGGCGGCGGTCATATCACCGGGGGAACGGTCAACCCCGGCCCGACCAGCTTCACCAGCGGCGACGTCAGCGGCCGGGTCTACCGGTACATCGTCTGGCGCAACGACGAAGAATGCGCGGAAGCGACCTGCCCTGGAAATCAGGACTACAAACAGATCGTCGTCGCGGTGCGACTCAACACGCCGGGAAACCAGGCCGCGGAACGCTCCTACGTCGAAGTTCAGTCGAACTTCGTCAGTCCGACCGACAACAAAGAAAGCGACCCGCTGCCGGGGGCGAACGGGAAAGTGATCACCGCCCAGCAGTTCTTCCTCACCGACACCCCCTGCGCGGCGTCGGGGGCGACCGCCCGTCAGGAACCGGCGGCGAACCACCTCCTCCACAACACGCTCGGCACCTGCGCGAGCGGTCCGCAGTCCGGAACGACCAAAGGCGCGCCGGACGCCCTGGTGCTCGGCAGCCCGCCCGATCCCGACCCCGAAGACATCAACAACCCGGCCAAGTACGACTACGCCAACGACTCCTACCTCGACACCTCGCCCGACGTCGGCGTCGGGGTTCAGATCCGCAAAGACGACACCAACGGCTGCCACTACACCCCGACCGGAACGACCAACCCCGAGTCGCAGGTTCACCGCTGGGTGACCGACCCGATGGCCGAAAGCTTCGTCCTCAGCGGAAAGGTGACGCTCGAAGTCTTCACCCAGTCGATCAACAAAGCCCAGTCGTCTGGGAAACTCTGCATCTATCTGTTCAATCGGCATGAAGTCGGGTCGCCGCCGGTCGCGACCGACACGATGCTGACTGACTCGCTCGGCGGAACTCCTTACTGGACCTACTTCGAATCGCCGATCTGGACGACCGAACTGAAACCGAAACTTCTGACGATGACCTTCAGCGAAGCGCCCTATACGATCCCGGCCGGCGACCGGCTCGGCGTCGCCTTCAGCGTCGAGCGGCAGTCGACCCCGGCTGACGCCCTCTCGTTCATGTATGACCACCCGCAAGCCCCGACCCGGATCGAGGTCGACACCAGCACGCCGATCGACGGGGGCTGAGCCTTGGGCCCAGCGCTGGTCCTCGCCTTCGTCGGGGGGCTGATCTTCGGCAGCTTCCTCACGGTCGTCGCCCACCGGGTGCCGCGGGGGGAATCGGTCGTCGGCGGACGGTCTCATTGCCCCCACTGCGGCGCCCAGATCGCCGCCTACGACAACGTGCCGATGTTCTCGTGGCTGGTCCTCCGCGGTCGCAGCCGTTGCTGCGGCGCGCCGATCTCCCCTCGCTATCCGCTGACCGAGCTCGGGCTCGCGGTGCTCTGGACCGTGACCGTCGCGGTCCTCTGGGACGATCCGACCGAGGTCGCCCTCGGGCTGGTCTTCGTCTTCACCCTCCTGGCGGTGACCCTGACCGACCTCGAGCGGCGGGTGATCCCCAACAAGATCCTCCTCGTCGCCGCGGCCCTCGGTTTCCTCATCGCTGCAGTCGGCGACCCCTCGAGTCTGCCCGAGCGTGCGATCGCGGCGGTCGTGGCCGGAGGCGTGCTCTTCCTGGTCGTGCTCGCCTACCCGAAGGGGATGGGCCTTGGTGACGTCAAGCTCACCGCGCTGATGGGGCTCTACCTGGGCCGCAACGTGGCTCCGGCCGTCCTCGTCGCCCTGCTGGCCGGTTCGATCGTGGGGCTGGCGATGATCGCACGCCAAGGAGCCGCCGCCCGCAAGCAGGCGATCCCGTTTGGGCCGTTTCTTGCACTGGGCGGCGTGGTCGGCTTGTTGGCTGGAGATCAGCTGGTCGACCTCTATCTCTCCACCTTCTCCTAGTTTCGGGTAGTTGCACGACGAAAGTTTTCGGCGGAATCTGCCGATTCAGGGAATGCGCTCCACGCCGGAGCGAATGCCATTCCCATGCAACTGACCAAACCGATCAATCTCCCCAAGCCCTCACTCGGCTCGCTCGGCGCGCTGCGCCGTAAGAAGTCGGGTGGCAACCTCGCGGGCCTCAGCATCGAGGCGGGCAGCGTCGCCGTCGCCAGCGTGTCCGTGAACGGCAGCACGCAGCTGACCGCGTCTGCCGTGCAGCCCCTGCAGCCCGGCGTGTTCCACGAGGGCGAGGTGATCGATCCGAGCGGTCTGACCGCAGCGATCAAGCAGCTCTACTCGCAGCACAAGCTTCCCAAGCAGGTCCGCCTCGGGATCGGAAATCAGCGAGTCATCGTCCGCACCCTGCGGCTGCCGTTGATCGAGGACCCGAAAGAGATGGAGGCGGCGATCCGCTTCCAGGCCCAGGAGCACATCCCGATGCCGCTCGACCAGGCGGTGCTCCAGCATCAGGTGGTCGGAGGCGTCCCCGCCGAGGAGGGCTCTGCCCCCCAGGTCGACGTCGTCGTCGTTGCGGCGCGCCGTGAGATGGTGGCCTCCTTCCTCGAGCCGCTGCGCCGCGCCGGCCTCGAGCCCGAAGGCATCGACCTCTCCGCCTTCGGGATGATCCGGGCCTTGGCGCCGCTGGTCGCCGCCCCCACCCATTCGGAGGACGGCGCCCAGGCACCCCAGGAGTCGATCCTCTACTGCAACGTCGGCGACGTGATGAACCTCGCCGTCGCCCGCGGCCGCTCCTGTCTTTTCACCCGCGTCTCCGGAGTCGGGATGGAGGCAATCATCGCCCGCCTCTCGACCGAGCGCGGCCTGAGCCCCGGACACGCCGAGCAGTGGCTGCTCTACGCCGGCCTCGAAGCTCCGCTCGAGCAGATCCAGGGGGACCCCGAGACCGTCGCCGCTGCCCGCCGGGCGAATGAAGAGGGTGTCGCCGGCCTGGTCGACGAGCTGCGCCTCTCCCTCGACTACTACCGCGCGCTCGAGAGCGCCGTCCCGGTTTCCCGCATCGTCCTCTGCGGCTCCGGCAGCGCGATCGGTGGCCTTGCCGCCGCGATGGAAGCCCAGGTCGGCCTGCCGATCTCGTCACCGCGACCGGCGGCACTCGGTGGGCTCGACGACGTCACCGCCGCCCGGCTGGTCCTGCCGATGGGCCTGGGACTGGAGAACTGAACCGTGCGGCCGATCGATCTCACTCCGTCGGAGATGCGCCAGGGCGCCCGTGCGCCGATGCGCACCGGCCCGATCCCCTACATCCTCGTCGGCACCCTCGTCGCCGTCTTGGCCGGCGTCGCCCTGCTGGTCACGACCGGCAACCAGGTCACCGAGCGGGAAAGCGAAGTGGCGCAGTTGAAGCGCGAAAACGCCGCCGCTGCCCACGAGGCTCGACGGCTCACCCCCTACGTGCAGTTCCAGACCCTCCACGAAGAGCGTCTGGCGACGGTCTCCAGCCTGGCCGACAGCCGCTTCGACTGGGAGCGCGTGGTCCGCGAACTCTCGCTGGTGCTGCCCGCCGACGTCTGGCTGACCGAACTGAACGCTTCGGCATCGGGAGCGGACCAATCGGGCGGAGGCGGCGCGCTGCGCGGCTCGATCGCCGGCCCCGCGATGGAACTCGAAGGCTGCACCGTCGGCCAGGAGTCGGTCGCCCGCTTCGTCACCGCGCTGAAGGACATCGACGGCGTCACCCGCGTCGCTGTCGCCTCCTCTGAACTCCCCGCCAAGCAAGAAGGCGAAGCCGGCTCCGGCGGGGAAGAAGCCGAAGGCGGGAGCGAGTGCAGGACCCGCAAATACATCGCCAAGTTCGACATCGTCGTCGCCTTCGACGCCGCGCCGGTTCCCGTCACTGCCGAGGGCGAAAGCGAAGCTCCGGCTTCCGCGACCGAAACCGCGGAAACCACCTCGACCGAAGCTGAATCGACGGAAGGCGAAGCGGAATGACCTCCAGCAATCGCATCATCGTCGCCATGCTCGCCGTCGTAGTTCTCGCGGTGGCCTTCTGGATGCTGCTTCTCAGCCCGAAGAAAGGAGAAGTCAGCAAACTCGACAAACAGATCGTCAAGCAGGAAGAACAGCTGCTCGTGCATCGATCGGAAGTCCAGCAGGGCGAGGCCGCGCAGAAGGCCTTCCCGAGTGCCTACCGCGATCTGATCGTGCTCGGCAAGGCAGCCCCGGCCGACGACGATACCGCCTCGCTGATCGTGCAGCTGAGCCGCAACGCCAGGGAGTCGGGGCTGCGATTCGAGACCTTCGTGTTGACCCCAGCGAGCGGCGGCGAATCGGAAGCGCCGGAACCGGCGGCGGCTCCCGAACCGGGTCAGCCGGCGTCCTACGTCCCGCCGACCGAGGTTGCTGCCTCGACGATGCCGATCGGCGCCTCGATCGGTCCCGCGGGCCTTGCCGTGATGCCCTACACGCTGACCTTCAAAGGCAACTTCTTCAATGTCGCCGACTTCATCCACGGCCTCGACTCGTTGGTCGAGTCGAACAACGAAAAGGTCGAGGTCACGGGTCGTCTGATCACGATCAACGGCTTCACCCTTGCCGAAGACCCGAACAAGAAGTTCCCGGCCCTGGAAGCGAGCTTTACCGTCACCACCTTCCTGGTCCCGCCCGAACAGGGCGTGACCGCCGGCGCGACCCCGTCCAGCCCGGAACCGTCTACCACGCAGGTCTCGACCACGATCGGAGGGACGCCGTGAAGCGGATCGGCCCGGAGCTGAAGATGCCGAAGTTCAAGGGTGGCGAGACGAAGGTGCCGCCGTTCCTGTCGGACCTCTATTACGACATCCGCGACCGTCGCCTGCTGCCGGTGATCCTGCTGATCCTGGTTGCGATCGTCGCCGCGCCGATCCTGCTCGAGGACGAACCGGAAGAGACTCCGCCGCCGGTGGTGCCTATCACGACCAGCCCGGGCTCCGAGCCCGCCGCCGCGAAGACCCTCACGGTGGTCAAATCCGCTCCGGGGCTCCGCGACTACAAGAAGCGTCTGCGTCGTCGCAGCCCCGCGAACCCCTTTAAGCAGCAGCACACGGGTCCGGTGCTGAAGGGTTCGGAACTGAACGAAACCAGCACTACGACCACGACGACCGAAGAAAAGACCGAATCGACCGGCGGCTCGACGCCGGGGGGCTCTTCGAACGGTGGGGGTAGTCCCACGGTCGTCCCCGGCCAGCTCACCTACTTCTCCTTCGCGGTCGACGTGCGTATCACAAAGGCGCGGACCAAGCCCGATGGCACGGTCGAAAAGTCCGAGCCCGAAGATCGCGAGAAGGTCGTGCCGCCGAAGCCGTTGCCGAGCGAAGCGACGCCGGTGGTCACCTACATGGGGATCGGCGGCAAAAACCATCTGCCGCTCTTCCTCGTCTCCGAAGACGTCAGCTCGGTCTTCGGCGAAGGGAAATGCATCTCGGGCACGGGCCACTGTCAGCTGATCGAACTCGAGCCGCAGCAGCCGGAGATCTTCGAATACGGCGAAAACAAGGTTCGCTACAAGATCACCGTGTTGAAGCTGGTTCCGGTCGTGACCGGTCATTCCTGAGCCCAGCGCCGTTTCTATCGCTTCAGTAAGTGAAGCCATGGCGCTACACTTGCTGAAGCGAGATTGGTCCGATCGCCCGTCTCCCTTCTGATCATGAGTGCCGAGAGCAACTCGACCTGCCCCGTTTGCAAGACCGCCGAAGTCGTCTGCGGCAAGTGGACCCTGCTGCTGATCCGCGACCTCGCCGAGGGCAGCGCCCGCTTCTGCGAGCTCGAGCGCTCGCTCGAGGGGATCAGTCCGCGGACTCTTTCTCTGCGCCTGCGGGCGCTGGAGGAGGAGGGCATCGTCGAGCGCCACACCTACCCCGAGGTGCCGCCTCGCGTCGAGTACGCGCTGACCTCGAAGGGCAAGGCGCTCGTCCCCTTGGTCGAGGACATGCGCAGCTACGGCATGCGCTGGCTGCTCGGCGACGCTGCCGATCGGCAGCCCGCGGCGGTCTAACAGCCGGCTGCAAGCGATTGTGCACACGCAGGAGCGCCTGCCCGTAGGCGAAAGCCTGAGGCGTGCGTGACTTCCTCCTGAACGAATCGATCAAGCGCCTTGCCACCGAGGCAGCGACGCGGCTGAGTTCGATGGTCGCGATGGGGGAGGAGATCCCGTTCGACGTCGCCGCCGACGACGGCGACGACTCGGCCTTCTACAGCTACGTGCCGATGACCGGCCGCTACGTCGCCGACCACGCCGACGAGCTGCGCTCGCTGCCTGGCTTCGGTCCCGCCCGGGACGCAACGGTCGAAGCCGGCGTCGCCGCCCCCTACCTGGAGGCGCGCGGCCGGGGCGTACCCGCCGACCCCGGAGTCCGGGCCGAGCTGATGCTGCTCACCTTCTTCTCCGAGCTCTGGGAGGGCTCAGCCGGCTTCGCGCTCGATCGCGAGCGGCTCGAGACCGCGCTGACGACGCTCGACGCCGAATCGCGCGACGCCGACGACGCCGAGGTGCTGATGGTGCCGATCGTCGGCCTGCGGATGCCGATGCCGCGCCTGCAGCTGCCCCACGACGTCCGCATCGTCCGCGCCGACTCGATCGAGGCGCCGGTCGACGCGATGCGCAGCGAGGGCATGGGCCGCGCCGCCTGGGAGCCGCAGTACCTGGCGGTCGCCGAGCAGGACCCCGAAGGCGGGGTCGATTCCGCCCTGCAGCAGCTGCGCGAGCTGGTCAGCGTGATGAGGCTCTTCAAGGGCGGCGGCATCGGGCTCGGCCCCTACGCCTTCGCCCCCACCGGCGAGGGCTGCTGGCGGCGGATCTCCACCGGCGCTCCCGCGACCCGCCCCGGCGGCTACCGCCTCGGCGAGGAGGAGGCCGAGGAGCTGATCGAGTTCTGCACCGCGCTCGAGGCGCGGCCCGACCCCGACAACGCCCTGACCTGGGCCGTCGGCCGCTTCGAGATGGGCTGCGAGCGCCCGACGGCGCTCGAGGGGATGAGCGACCATCTGCTGGCGATGCGCGCCGTGCTCGAGGGCCACGGCCCGGTCGGCGCCTCCCTGCCGCTGCGGGCCGCGGCGCTGATCGCCGACGAGGAGCTGGACCGGATCGAGGCCGGCGAACGGGTCGAGGAGGTGCTCGAGCTGGAGCGGGCGATGATGAACGGCCGCCCGGTCGAGGGCGCCGTCGAGCTGGCCGGCTGGCTCGAGGAGAACGCCCGCAAGCTGCTGCGCGAGGCCGCCCTGGGAGAGCTCGGCACCGACCTCAGCACGGTCGCCGACGAGACGCTGATCGTCAGCGGTCTCGCCGAAGGCGACGCCGAGATCATGGTCTCGGTAGAGGAGCAGCCCGAGCCCGAGCCGTCCGCCGAACTTCAACTGCCCGTCGACGAGCTACCGGAGGAGGAGTACGTGGAGCAGGAAACCCGCATCATGGAGCCGATCCCGGCCGAGGACGAGATCAGGATCACGGCTACCCCGTGGCTCGAGGAGGTCTCCGACCACCGGGGTGGCGAGACGATCGAATGGCCGAGCGACGCCGAGCGCGATCTCCAGCACCGCGAGAAGATCGACACCCCCCGCGTGCGCCACCTCTTCCCGGTCCCCGAGGACGCCGACTGGGAGGTCAGCCACCTCGAGTTCGAGTACTCGCGCCGCGCCCGCTGAATCTCGCCCGCCCCGGGCCATTTCGGAGCCTCATGCTACTTTTATGTACATGAGTGAGTCGGTCGGAGTTGCTGAACTAAGGCGGAACCTGAGCATCTATCTGCGCCGCGTCGAAAAGGGCGAGCGGCTTGTTGTTACCGATCGCAATCGACCGGTGGCGGAGTTGGGACCCGCACCCAGCACGGGTCCCGGCCTGGATCGCCTGATTGCCGAAGGCAGGGTGTCGGCGCCGGTCAGATCTGGTTTGCCAGAGCCACTGGAGTTGACCGGAAACCCTCGGGCTCTCAGCGAAGCGCTCGACGACATTCGTGGCGACCGCTGAGACGTGGCGGTTCTCTACACGGATGCTTCGGCGCTGGTCAAGCTCGTCCGCGACGAGGCGGAGTCAGTTGCCCTGCGCGCCTATTTACGGGACGCAGATCTCGTCAGCAGCGAGCTGGTCTTGACCGAGATCCCACGAGCGGTGCGCCGTGCTGCAACCCTGGAGCCGGATCTCCCACTCGATCTGCTGCTGGAACGCGCCGGTGCCGTGATTGACGCACTTGCGCTGCGGCCCCTCGATCGGGCGCTGCTTTCCGGGGCCGGGGCACTCGCCGAGCCGGCGCTACGGGCGCTTGACGCGATTCATGTTGCGTCCGCCGTCCAGCTCGATCCGATTGATGCGTTTGTGACCTACGACGAGCGTCAGGCAGCCGCCGCGCGACTCGCGGGACTTCGGACGATGGCGCCTGCCTGACTCAGCCTGCTCCGCAGAACGCTCAAGCCCGCCCGGCCGCCATCTCGACCCGCTCCTCGGCGGTGGCGAAGAGGTAGCGGTCGATTTCGGTTAGGCCGCGGAGGTCGTGGACGTCCTCGTCGAGGTAGGGGACGCGGATCACGCAACTGGTGCGGAGCTCGTTGGCGAGGTGGTCGATGTTGCGGGCGTCGCGCTCGGCGAGGGCCTGGTAGTCGGAGAAGTTGTCGGCCACGCGCTGAGCGAGCTTGGCGTCGCCGAGCTTCTCGGTCAGGGCCGCGGGGAGGTCTTCGACCTCGGCCCGCAGCTCGTCGGCGGGGTAGTGGACCTTGTTGACGACGACGCCGCCGAAGGGGAGCTTGGCCTCGACCAGTTTGCGGTGGAAGTAGACGGCCTCGTCGATCGGCTCGCCCTGGGGGCCGCAGACGACGAGGAAGCAGGTCTCGGGGTCGGCGAGGAGTTTGTTGACCCGCTTGGCCCGGGCCTGGAAGCCGTCGACCATGCCGCTGAAGGCATTGAAGAACTCGGCCAGGTCGGCGATCAGGTCGAAGCCGACGATTTTCTTGAAGACGCTGAGCATCACCGAGACGCCGCGGCCGGTGACCTTCGCCGCCAGGCCGGTCGGCTTCATGAAGACGCGCAGCGATTTGCCCTCGATGAACTGGGTCAGCCGTTTCGGCGCCTCGAGGAAATCGAGCGCGTTGCGGGTCGGCGGCGTGTCGAGGACGAGCAGGTCGAAGCCGCCTTCGGTGTGGAGCTCGAACAGCTTCTCCATCGCCATGTACTCCTGTGAGCCGGCCAGGGCGCTGGAGATCTGCTGGTAGATCCGGTTGTTCAGCACCCGGTCGCGGGACTCCTCGTCGGGCGCCTGGCGGGCGACCAGCTCGTCGAAGGTCGCTTTCGCGTCGAGCATCATCGCCCACAGCTCGCCCTTCATCTCCACGCCCTGTTCCTCCAGGAGGGCCGGGTCGACGCGGCGCGCCTCGTTGCCCAGCTCGGCGAGGCCGAGCGAGTCGGCCAGCCGCTTCGCCGGGTCGATCGTCAGCACGCAGACTTTCAGCCCCTGCGCCGCCATCCCGGTCGCGATCGCCGCCGAGGTCGTCGTCTTCCCGACGCCGCCGGAGCCGGCGCAGATGCAGATCGACTTGCCGTCGAGGACTTCGCCCACCGAGGCCATCAGGAGAGCTTCCTCGACAGCCGCCGCGCGGCCTCGACGTCAAGCTCGGGCTCGAAGAGGAACGGGAGCGATTTCACCGGCGCCTCGACGCCACGCTTCAGGCGCGAGAGCTGCTGGCGCTGGGAGCGGGCGCGGCCGAGCTCCGACAGCGCCGCCCGCGCCGCAGCCCGCGTGGCGCCGTTTTCGTTTTCGGCCAGCTGCGAGAGCTTCTCCGCCTCCTCCTTCTTGAACCGCTCCGGGTAGAGCCCGTTGAGGTAGACGCGGTCGACCGCGACCCCGACCTCGTCGCGCAGGTCCTTCTCCAGCGCCATCGACTCGTTCACCGGCATCTCCTCCGGCAGGGCGACGATCGCGGTGCCGGTGTGCTCGTGGTCGGTGATGAAGCGGTCGAGCGTCTCGGCCTGCGAGTGGATCGGGCCGACACGGGCGATCGAGGCGAAGGTCCGCGGCGTCTGCAGGAAGCCGACGCCGTGGCCGGTCGCCGGTGCGTCGACGATCACCAGGTCGTACTTGCGCCCGCTCTTCACCTTGCGGTCGAGCTGCGCCAGCTCCCAGATCTTGCCGATCGTGACCAGCTCCTTCAGCCCCGGGGTCGCCGCGGCGAGGTAGTTGAAGATGCGGCTGCGGAAGAGCATGTCCCGCATCGCCCGCACCTTCAGCTGCAGCAGGACGTACTCGCGCATCGACTCGTCGGGGTCGATCGAGATCGACCAGAGGTTCTTTTCCATCTCCACCTCGTGGAAGCCGACCTCGGCATGCTCGAAGATCCGCGAGGCGTTCTCCTGCGAGGAGACCTCGCAGACGATCGTCCGCTTGCCTTCGCCGGCGGCGCGCAGCCCGAGCGCCACCGCCACCGTCGTCTTGCCGACGCCACCCTTGCCGGTGACGATGACGAGTCGCTTGTCTAAAAGATCGGGGATTGGCTGATTCCTAGCAATTTCGGAGGGCGGCAGGAAAAGCGGGGTCCCATACGAATATCCGCGCAATGGGATTTCTAAGCCGCAAGAAGCCGAAGCCTGCTCCCGTCGAGATCCAGGAGGAGCAACCGATCGTCGACGAGTTGCAGGAGATGGAGGAACTCGTACCCGAGCGTAGCGTCGAAGAACCTACGATCGTGCACGAGGCCGCCGCTCCCCCGATCGAAGAGGTCGCCGAGGAGCCCCAGCCCGAGGACGAGGACGACGGGCGGATGAAGGCTGTGGATCTGATCGCGCCCACCCGGCTGGACTTCCTGGCCGAGAAGGAGGCTGCCGAGGAGCAGCCGGTCAAGCCGGCCGAGGTCATCGCCTTCGCCAACCAGAAGGGCGGCGTCGCGAAGACGACCACCACCCTGAACCTGGCCGTCGCCTTCGCCGAGTCCGGCTACCGCGTGCTCTGTATCGACCTCGACCCGCAGGGGAACCTGACGATGAGCCAGGGGATCGACCCCGACAAGGTCGAGAAGAGCCTCTACGACGTGCTCGTCAACGACATGCCGATCTCCGAGATCATCGTCAAGCGCGAGATCGACATCGCCGTCGCCTCGATCGACCTGGCCGGCGCCGAGATCGCGATGAGCACCAAGATCGGCCGCGAGCGCTCCCTGGAGAAAGCGCTGAAAGAGGTCGCTGGCGACTACGACTTCGTCTGCATCGACACCCCGCCCAGCCTCGGCCTGCTGACGATCAACGCGCTGACCGCGGCCAACAAGGTGATCGTCCCGGTGCAGTGCGAGTACCTCTCGATGCGCGGCCTGGTCCAGCTCCAGAACACGCTGAAGATGATTCAGGAGAACCTCAACCCCGACGTCAGGATCGAGGGCATCCTGCCGACGATGCTGGACTCGCGGACGATCCACGCCAAGGAGGCGGTGGAGATCCTCGAGGAGAACTTCGGGGACCTCGTTTTCCAGTCCCGGATCAAGAAGGCGATCAAATTCGCCGAGGCGCCTGTCAAGGGTTCCTCCGTGCTCAAGTACGATTCGACCTCGAGCGCGGCGAACTACTACCGGGATCTGGCGAAGGAGGTTCTGTCCCATGGCTCGGCGTAACAAGCGGGCAAGCATGCGCGAGGGACCGCTGTCCGACCTCTTCCGGTCGACGTCCGAGGACGCGCCGGTGGATCCGCCCGAGGCGCCGCGCTACGGCCGCCAGGATCCGGCCGAGGCGCAGAAGAAAGAGGAGCAGCGCGAAGTCACGCCCCCCACGCCTCCCGCCGCCGAGGAGGAGCCAGCCGCCGCCGACGTCCCCTTGCAGCAGGACGAGGCACCCACTCTCTACGACCAGGACGTCGAAGGCTCGACCGAGTCCGCGCCCGAGCGGTTGAAGCGGGTCTTCAACGAGGAGCCGCTGCCTCGCCGCGAGCAGTTCGTGCCCGAAAACCCGCGGTACGGGCGGGACGAGCCCGCCTACGAGCCGCCGGGCAGCGGCGAGCCGCACCAGCCCGTGATCAAAGTCGTCGGCGTCGGCGGGGCCGGCGTCAACGCCGTCAACCGCATGGTCGACGCCCGCATCCCCGGGGTCGAGTTCATGGCGGTCAACACCGATCTCCAGTCGCTGCAGCTCTGCGTCGCCGACGTCACCGTCCACATCGGCGACGAGCAGACGCGCGGCCTCGGCGCCGGCGCCGACCCCGAGGTCGGCCACCGCTCCGCCTTCGAGGAGCAGGACAAGATCAAGCGCCTGCTGAAGGGCTCCGACATGGTCTTCGTCGCCGCCGGCGCCGGCGGCGGCACCGGCTCGGGCGCCGCCCCGGTGGTCGCCCGCCTCGCCCGCGAGGTCGGCGCGCTCACGGTGGGGATCGTGACCAAGCCGTTCAGCTTCGAGGGCAGCCGCCGCGGCGACCAGGCGAACAAGGGCATCGAGGAACTCGCCGCCGAGGTCGACACCCTGATCGTCGTCCCCAACGACCGCCTGCTCGACGTGCTCGACCAGCAGACCTCGATGGTCGAGGCATTCAAGGTCGCCGACGACGTCCTCCGCCAGGGCGTGCAGGGGATCTCCGACCTGGTCACCCTTCCGGCCGTGATCAACCTCGACTTCGCCGACGTGCGCTCGATCATGTCCGAAGCCGGCCGGGCACTGCTCGGGATCGGCATGGCCTACGGCGACGACCGCGCCGTGCTCGCGGCCGAAAAAGCGATCTCCTCGCCGCTGCTCGAGACCTCGATGGAGGGCGCCCGCTCGATCCTGCTCTCGATCACCGGCGGCTCCGACCTCTCCCTCGTCGAGGTCTCCGAGGCCGCCAAGGTGGTCGGCGAGGCCGCCCACCCCGACGCCAACATCATCTTCGGCGCCAACGTCGACGAGGAGCTCTCGGAGCAGATCTGGGTGACCGTCGTCGCCACCCGCTTCGACGGCCGCGGTCAGCCGCAGCGCCGCGCCGCCGAGCCGACGATCCGCCGCACCAAAGACGCCGAGCCCTCGCGCCGCGGCCGCGGTGACCGCGAGCTCGGAATAGACGTCCCAGAGTTCCTCCCCGGGTAGCGTCCGGCCCCATGCGAGGGGTCGTCGCAGCCGGCCATCCGCTGACCGCCGAGGCCGGTGCCGGAGTCCTGCGCGCGGGAGGCAACGCGGTCGACGCCGCGGTCTGCGCCGTGCTCGCCTCCTTCGCGGTCGAGAGCCCGCTGACCGGCTTCGGCGCCGGCGGCCACATGATGGTCCACCGGGGCGGCGAGACGACCCTGATCGACTTCTTCGTCGCCGCTCCCGGGCTCGACGAGATCGAGCGCGCGACCGAGCTGGTCCCCGTCCCGGTTCGCTTCGACGCCGAGACGACGCAGACGTTCTTCGTCGGCCCCGCCTCCTGCGGGGTGCCCGGGACCGCGGCCGGTCTCGCCCACGCCCTGGAGCGGTTCGGGACGCTGCCGCTGGCCGACCTGGTCGGGCCGGGTGTCCGGCTCGCCCGCGAGGGCGCGCCGGTGAACCACGGCCAGGCCTACATCCTCGACATCCTCGCCCCGATCCACGAGCGGATGCCGGGGACCCGCGAGCTCTACGCGCCGGCGGGGCGCCACCTGAGCGAAGGCGAGATCTTCCGCTTCCCGGAGCTGGCGGTGGCGCTCGAACGCTATGCCGCGGAGGGCCCCGACCTCTTCTACAAGGGCGAGGTGGCGGCGGCGATCAGCGACTTCGTCATCGGCCACGGCGGCATCGTCGGCCCCGGCGACCTCGCCTCCTACACGGCGATCGAGCGCAAGCCGATCGACGCTCCCTTCCGCGGCACCGAAGTCCTCACCAACCCGCCGCCGTCCTCCGGCGGCATCTTGATCTCCTACTGCCTCGGCCTGCTCGAGCGCCTCGGGCCGCGCAGCGGCCCCGAGCAGCTGGTCGCGGCGATGGAAAGCGCCAACTCGCGCCGCGACCTCGCCTTCGCCGAGTCGCTCTACGAGGAGGGGATGGCGCTCGGGTTCCTCGACCCGATCGGGCTCGACCTCGCCGCCGCCGACCTGCTCGGCTCGACGACCCACATCTCGGTCCTCGACGGCGAGGGCAACTGCGCCACGGTCACCTGCTCCAACGGCTCGGGGTCGGGGGTGCTGGTGCCGGGCACCGGCGTGATCCTCAACAACATGCTCGGCGAGGAGGACCTCAACCCGGCGGGCTTCCACCTGATCGCCCCCGGCCGCCGGGTGCCCTCGATGATGGCGCCGACGGTGGTCCTGCGCGACGGCGAGATCGTCCTCGCGCTCGGCAGCGCCGGCTCCAACCGGATCCGCTCGGCGATCCTGCAGACGGTGGTGAGGGTGGTCGAGCAGGGCTTCCCGGTCGCCGCCGCGATCGAGGCGCCGCGCCTGCACTTCGAGCAGGGCATCGTCCAGGCGGAGAAGGGAGTCGACCCCGACGCGCTCGCCCGGATGGAGGCGCGGGGGTGCGAGGTCGCCCGCTGGCCCTCGCTCAACCTCTTCTTCGGCGGCGTCCAGGGGGTCGCCCGCGACCCCACCACCGGCGAGCTCAGCGGCGGCGGCGACCCCCGCCGCGGCGGCGCCGTCGCCTACGCCGACTGAGCCGGGAGAATCAGGTCCTTGACGCGCACCGAGATCGACTTCCAGGCCGAGGGGCTGCTCGACGAGCTCGAGGGCGACGCGAAGCAGGCGCGGCTGGTACTGCTCGAAGAGCTCGCCGCCGACGGCGTCTCCCTGGACGAGCTCCGCGACGCGGTCGCCGCCGGGCGCCTGGCGCTGCTCCCGGTCGAGCGCGCGCTGGCCGGGACCGGCCGTCGCTACACGGCGCGGGAGATCGCCGAGATCGTCGGCATCGACCTCGAGCAGCTGCGGCGCTTCAGCGCCGCGCTGGGCGTGCCCTACACCGATCCCGACGAACCGCGCGGCACCGAGTCCGACCTCGATGCGGCGCGGCGGATGAAAGCCTTCCTCGACGCCGGCCTGCCCGAGGAGGGGATGCTGCAGGTGGCGCGGACGATCGGCATGGGGACTTCGCGGATCGCCGAGGCCAACCGCGAGCTGGTGATCCGCACGCTGACCCAGCCGGGCGACAGCGAGCGCGACGTCGCCCTGCGCTTCGCCGCCGCGGCCGAGGCGATGATGCCGCTGGTCGGTCCGACCGTCGCCCACGCCCTGCAGGCGAACATGCTGGAGCAGATCCGCCGCGACGTGATCGCCACCGCCGACCTCGCCTCCGGGGCGATCGGGGGCACCGCCAACCTCACCGTCTGCTTCGCCGACCTGGTCGAGTTCACCCGCCTCGGCGAGGAGATCCCGGCCGAGGAGCTGGGCCTGGTCGCCGGCCGCCTGGAGGAGATGGCGAGCGCCGTCGCCGAGCCGCCCGTGCGGCTGGTGAAGACGATCGGCGACGCGGTGATGTTCGTCTCCGCCGAGACCGGGCCGATGCTGCGCGCCGCGCTCGAGTTGATTGCCGCCGCCGAGGCCGAAGGCGATCAGTTCCCCTGGCTCCGGGCCGGGCTCTCCTGCGGCTCGGTCCTACCCCAATCGGGCGACTACTACGGTCGCCCGGTCAACCTCGCGAGCCGGATCACCGGCGTCGCCCGGCCCGGCAGCGTGGTCGTCGACGAGGCTGTCAAAGAGGCGGCGGGGGAGGGATTCACCTACACCTACATCGGCGAGCGGCGGCTGAAGGGCATCGACGCGAAGGTGAAGCTGTTCCGCGCACGATTGGCCGACGCACCAAAGCGCTAGCGGGGGAGGGCACCCTCCATCAACAGCTCCCAGCGGAGCCGATCGGCGAAACCGCGAGAGACCCCGATATGCGGGGCCTAGTGCGGTTTCGAGAAGAAGCTGGTGCTTCAAAAGCTGTCGCAGGAGGGGCGGGTGTCCCCTGGCCGACCGGCGTCCTGATTTTCGCACTGCAAACTCGGCAGAGACGGTGAGTTAGCGGCGAAAATCCCAGGGAGGTCAGGGGACACCCGCCCCTCCCTACCGCCAACGGCTAGGAAGGCTTACGAGCCGAAACGAGCAGGTTGTAGAAGAGCTCGGCCGGAAGGTAGGGCTCGAGCACGCGGGTGTCGACCTTCTGCAGGGCGATGTAGCTGTTGAAGGCGAAGCGGCGCCAGCCGAAGGAGATCGACTCCGGCTCGGCGCTCGACTCGACGGTGCGCAGCCCCCAGCCCCAGGCGTTGGAGAGGAGCTCCTCGCCGCCGACGTGGCGCTTCTCGAAGCCGGCGTCGCGGAGCAGGCGGCGCAGGTCGGCCGGGGCGAAGGCGTGGACGTCGACCTCGGCCTCGAGCGAGTGGTCGTGGGACTGGTCGCCTTCGGCGACGGCGCGCTCCTCGGCGCCGACCGCGCGCCGCCAGAGCGGCGCCAGCGCCAGGCCGGCCCGCTTCGGAAGCGCCGCCAGCGTGTCGCCGTAGCGCGAGGGCTCGCCGGCGAAGGCGATCATCCCGCCGGGCCGCAGGACGCGGCGGAATTCGGCGAAGGCCTTGTCGAGGTCGGGGATGTGGTGGAGGACGGCGTGGCCGAGGACGAGGTCGAAGCTCTCGTCCTCGAAGGGCAGCACCTCTGCCTCCGTCTCGACCGTGGTCACGTCCTCGAGCCCGAGCGCGTCGGCCGTCGCCGCCAGCCGCGCCAGCATTCCCGGCGAGATGTCGGTAGCGGTCAGCCGCTCGATCACCCCGAGCTGGACCAGGTTGAGCGAGAAGTAACCGGTTCCCGAGCCGATCTCCAGGGCGTCGCCGAACGAGCGGCCCTTCGATCCGCCGAGCGCCTTGACCAGCTTCAGCCGCACCTGCCGCTGGCCGACCTCGCCGAAGTCGATGCCCCACTTGGCGTCGTACTCGTCGGCGGCCGCGTCGTGGTAGCGGGTGTTGACGTCCTTGATGTGGTCATGGGTGGCGGTGGGGGAGGCCGGCATGGAGCGGGAACTCTAATAGCGTCCCGCCCGTGGAGCGTCACTACCTCCAGGAGAACCAGCCGCCCGGGGTGCCGCCGCTGCCCTTGACCGGCGAGCGGACGCTGCCCGACGTGCCCGAGGAGAACTACTGGTTCCGCCGTCACCTGGTCGTCTACGAGTGGATCGCCGGGCAGGTTTGCGGCAAGCGGGTGGTCGACATGGCCTGCGGCGAGGGCTACGGCTCCGACGTCCTCGCCCGCACCGCCGCGGCCGTCGTCGGCGTGGACGCCAACCCCGAGGCGCACGAGCACGCGCGGCTCCGCTACCGGCGGGAGAACCTGCGCTACGAGCGGGACCTGGTCGAGTCGTTCTCCGAGCCCTGCGACGCCGTCGTCTTCCTGCAGACGATCGAGCACGTCCAGGACCCCGGCGCGATCCTCGAGCACTTCAAGTCGATGCTGGCTCCCGGCGGGGTCGCCTTCGTCTCGACCCCGAACCTGCTGACGCTGGCGCCCCCCGGGGCGGAGAAGTCCGACAACCCGTGGCACGTGAAGGAGTACCGGGCCGCGGAGTTCGGCGAGCTCTGCGAGGCGCACTTCCCGCGGGTCGAGATGCTCGGCCTCTTCCACGCCCGCAAGCTGCGGGCCCACGAGCTGGCGATCAGGCTCGGCTGGGACACCGTCCACAAACGGCTGCGCCTGACCAAGCCCTTCTACGGCCGCTTCACGCCCGCGATCGCCGCCTCCGACTTCAGCCTGCGGCGGGGCGACTTCGACCGCGCCCTCGACTTCCTCGCGGTCTGCCACACGGATTGATGAGCCGCGAGGGGACCGCCGGGGACCTGGCGATCGTCCTACACAGCCACATGCCCTACGTCGAGGGCTTCGGCACCTACCCGTTCGGCGAGGAGTGGCTGTTCGACGCGGTGATCCGCTCCTACCTGCCGGTGCTGGAGGTGGCGCGAGATCTGACGATGACGGTGACCCCCGTGCTCGCCGACCAGCTCGAGGACGCGGGGGCGGCCGAGCGGCTGCGCCGCTTCCTGCTCGAGTGGCGGATCGGCGCCGCCGAAGCCGACCTGCCGCAGGTGCCTGAGGAGTGCCGGGCGGCCTGCGAAGGCGAGCGGCGCCGCTACAGCCACGCGCTGGACCTGCTCGACGCGGCCGGCGGCAACCCTCTCGTCCCCTTCCAGCGGGCGGCCGACGAGGGCCGCATCGCCCTGGCGACCTCCAGCGCCACCCACGCCGTCCTGCCCTTGCTGGCGACGCGGGCGGGAGCGCGGTTGCAGCTGCGGACCGGCATCCGCTCCCACCGCCGCCGTTTCGGCTGGGACGGCGGTTTCTGGCTGCCGGAGTGCGCCTACGTCCCCGGCCTGGACTGGCGGCTGGCGGAGGAGGGGGTGCGCTGGTTCTGCGTCGACCAGAGCGAGCACGCCGCGCCCCTGGAGGCGCTGGCGCCGGTGCGCACCGCGGCCGGGCCGGTGGCGCTGCCGATCGACTGGGAAGCGATCTCCTGGCTCTGGTCGCTGGACGGCTACCCGTCCGACCCCGCGCACGCCCAGTTCGCCGGCAAATCGCTGCGCGGGATCCGCATCTGGCGGGTGGGGGGCGGCGCCTACGACCCGGTTGCGGCCGAGGCCGCCGCCCGGCGCCAGGCCGCCGAGTTCCTCGCCGCCGCCGTCGCCCGCCTCCGCGATTACTCGAAGGAGCGCGGCGGGCGCGGCCTGCTGGTCTTCGCGATCGACACCGAGCTGCTCGGGCACTGGTGGTCGGAGGGGCCGGCCTGGCTGTTGGCCGTCCTCGAAGGGGCAGAGGAGGCGGGCGTTCGCCTCGTCACCGTGCCCCAGGCGCTGGCCGAGCACGAGCCGGTCGAGCGGGCGCTGCAGCCGTCGACCTGGGGCGAGGGCAAGAGCCTGCGGACCTGGGACTCGCCGCCGGTCGCCGACCTCGCCTGGGGCGCCCGGCGGATGGAGCTGCGCCTGCTGCGGGCGGCCTCGGGCGGCCTCCGGGGCGACGCGCTGGAGCGCGCCGCGCGCGAGCTGCTCGCCGCCCAGGCGAGCGACTGGGCGTTTCTCGATCAGCGCAAGCAGGCGGGTGACTACGCCTACCAGCGCGCCACCGACCACTCACGGGCGATGTTGGAGGCCATAGACTGCGACCGCCCCACCGATCCCCGCATGCGTTCCCTCGCCCCGGACCTCAGCCTCGCTGCGCTCCTGGAGCCGTAAAGACCACTCCGGATCAAGCCACCGATGAACCGCGTACTGATTCTCTCCTGGGAGTACCCGCCGCTGATCGAGGGGGGCCTCGCCCGCCACGTGCGCAAGCTCTCCGAGGCGCTGGTCGAGCGCGACGTCGAGGTCCACGTGCTGACCCGCGGCGGCGAGGAGTCGCCGGCGACCGAGCGCCGCGGCGGGGTGCTCATCCACCGCATCCGCGAGCCCAAGCGCCCGACCGACCTCGGCGAGTTCGTCGCCTGGATCGAACGGATGAACTCCGACATGCTCGCCGCCGGGGTCGAGCTCGGCGACCGCTACACCTACGACCTCGTCCACGGCCACGACTGGCTCGTCGCCAACGCCTGCGACCACCTCGCCAAGCGCTTCGACGCGCCGCTGGTGACGACGATCCACGCCACCGAGTACGGCCGTCACCAGGGCTGGGTCGACAAGCACCCGCAGACCTACATCCACGGGGTCGAGCGCTGGATCACCAACCGCTCCGACCGGGTGATCGCCTGCTCGCACTACATGCGCGAACAGGTCGCCGACATCTTCGGCGTCGAGGAGGGCCGGATCAGCGTGATCCCGAACGGGATCGACCCCGACGACCTGCCCGCCCAGCCGGCCGCCGAGCTGGCGCGGCTCAGGTCCGAGTTCGCCACATCCGAAGAGAAGCTGGTCCTGCTGATCGGCCGCCTCGTCTACGAGAAGGGCTTCCAGCTGGCGCTGGAGGCGATGCCGCGGGTGATCGCCGAGGCTCCGGGGACGCGGTTCCTGGTCGCCGGCTCGGGCACCCACGAGGCCGAGCTCAAGCGCCAGGCCGAGGAGCTCGGGTTGATGGAGCACGGCAGCTTCCTCGGCTGGATCGGCGACGACGTTCTGCACTCGCTCTACCGGATCGCCGATCTGACCGTGGTCCCCTCCATCTACGAGCCCTTCGGCCTCGTGGCGCTGGAGGCGATGGCCTCCGGCTGCCCGTGCATCGTCGCCGACACCGGCGGCCTGCGCGAGGTGGTCCCGCACGAGGAGGCCGGCCTGCGCTTCCGCGCCCACGACCCCGAAGCCCTCGCCGAGGTGGCGATCCGCGTCCTCTCCGACGACGAGCTCGGCCGCCGGCTCGTCGCCGAAGCCTACGAGCACCTGCGCCGCTTCGACTGGGGCGACGTCGCCGAGCAGACCGCCGCGGTCTACGCCGACCTGGCTGGCGCCAAGACGCGTTAGCTCAGCGCCGCGCCAGCGAGCGGTCGGTGATGCTGAAGCTCCCCTCGGGGCTGTTGCCCGGCGTCCAGTGGATGCCGTCGAGCAGCTCCAGCGGCGAGATCGAGAGCGCGCCGGCGAGCTTCATCAGCGTGTCGACGCGGGCCAGGCGGGTCCCCGCCTCGAGCATCCCGATCTCGGTCCGGTGCAGCGAAGCGAGCCCGCCGAGCTCTTCCTGCGACATCGCCGCCCGGCGTCGGCAGCGGAAGAGGTTGCGGCCGAATTTGACCGCGACCTCCTCCGATCGCAATCTCCCGTCTGGTGCCATGCGGCAACTGTTTCGCGAACGGCGCATTGTCGGCCAGACAATACATTTCAAGAATGACGGACTTCTTGCAGCGGCTGCATCGTCGTCCAGGCCTCGGGGTCGGGTTCGACCGGCCGCTGCCAGCGCAGCTCCGCGGGTGCCTCGCGCATGCGGATGATCCGGGCGGGGATGCCACCGACGACCGCGTTGGCGGGGACGTCCTTGGTCACGACCGAGTTGGTCCCGATCACCGAGTTGTCGCCGACGCTGACGCCCCGCAGGATGCAGGCGCCGTAGCCGATCCAGACGTTGTTGCCGACCTCGACGTCGCGCTTGTAGATCCCCTGCAGCCGGATAGGCCGCTCGACCTCGACCATCCCGTGGTCGAAGTCGATGAACATCGCCCGGTCGGCGATCACGCACTCCTCGCCGATCCACACCCGCTGGTAGGCGGAGATCGTGCACTCCTGACCCATCACCGTCTTGGCCCCGATCTCGACGACGCCCTCGTGGCAGCGGATCTTGGTCCCGTCGCCGATCCAGACGAAGCGGCCGAAGCGGATCTCGCCGCGGGGCTCGATCTTCAGTTCCAGCCCGCGGCCGAGGAAGAAGGGGCCGTCGGAGCGCCAGCGCCGGCCCGCACGAGTCAGCAGCCGTCGCCAGAGGTAGCGCCAGAGGAGCCGCGCGTAGCGCGGGGTCAGCATCCGGTTGCGGGCCAGGAAGCGGAGCACGGCGGGGCAACTTTAGAGGTCGCGTCTTAGACTGAGCCGCCCTTGGCCGACGTCGCCAAAACCGCCCCGCTCGCCGAGCGCCTCCTCGCCGGCGAAAAGCGGGCCCTGGCGCGGGCGATCACCCTGATCGAGTCCGACGACCCCGCCGGCTGGGAGCTGGTCCGCGAGGTCTATCCGCGCACCGGCAGGGCCCGGATCGTCGGCTTCACCGGACCGCCCGGGGTGGGGAAGAGCACCCTGATCGGCGCCCTCACCGGCGAGCTGCGCAAGGCCGAGCGCGAGGTCGCGGTGCTCTCGATCGACCCCTCCAGCCCCTTCACCCGCGGCGCCCTGCTCGGCGACCGGATCCGGCTCACCGACCACTTCCTCGACCCCGGCGTCTTCATCCGCTCGATGGCCTCGCGCGGCGCCCTCGGCGGCCTCTCCGAGGCGGCGCTGCAGGTGGCGCTGATCATGGACGCCGCCGGCAAAGACGACGTCCTGATCGAGACCGTCGGCGTCGGCCAGGCCGAGATCGACATCGTCGACCACGCCGACACGATCGTGCTGGCCCTGATGCCGGGCTCGGGCGACTCGATCCAGGCGCTGAAGGCGGGGGTGATGGAGATCCCCGACGTGATCGTCGTCAACAAGGCCGACCACCCGATGACCGACACGATGGTGCGCGAGGTCCGCGGCGTCCTCGCCCTCTCTCAGGACCCCGAAGGCTGGAAGGTGCCGATCCTGCGCACCGAGGCCGCCCGGGGCGAAGGGGTGGACGAGTTGGCCGCGCAAATCGACGCGCACCGGAAATACATCGAGCAGGAGGGCACCCTGGCCGAGCGGCGCGCCCGCAACCTGCGCAGCGAGGTGCTCGGCATCGCCACCTCGCGGATGCGCCGCCGCCTCGAGCAGACCGTCTCCGAGGATCCGGCGACGGCGGAGCTGCTCGACCGCGTCGTCAGGCGCGAGCTCGACCCCGCAACCGCGGCGAGCGAGCTGCTGGAGAAGCACGCCGATGGCTGAGGCGGCGCCTTCCCCGAGCCCCGAGCCGATGCGCTGGATCGGTGCCGAGCTGGCCGAGCTGGGCGGCACCGCGATCGGCCATGTGCAGGGATTTTACGTCGATGCGGAGAGCGGCGAGCCGGCCTGGCTGATCGCCCGCCTCGGCCGCCGGCGCCGGGCCCGCGTCGTCGCCGTCCCCTACTCCAACTGCGCCGGCGCCCCCTTCGGGGTCTGGATCGCCCAGGAGGCCGACGCGATCCGCAGCGCCCCAGTCGTCGACCCCGCCCGGCCGCTTCGCCGCGAGCACGAGCTGACGATCTGCGCCCACTTCGGGATCGGCGAGAGGGTCGGACGCGCTGCCGCCGTCACCGACCGGCCGGCGGGAGACGTCACCGCCACGCCCCCCAACGGCTGATAGCTAGCTTAAATTTGAGCAGTGAAGCTTTGCTGCTTAAAGGTGGGGGTCGCTCACGGGGATGCCGAACGATGACCAGAGCCGGTCTGGTGATCGTCGTCCTCGGCGGAACCGCCTTGGTGTCTGTCGGGTGCGGGGGAGATGGGGATGCCGCTACCGCAGGGGGTCCGAAACCCCTGGAGAAAGTCGCGATCACGCTCGACGGGCGGGCCGGCGCCCAGAGCGCCGGGGTCCTCATGGCCGAGGAGCTGGGCTACTTCGAAGACGCTGGAATCGAGCCCTGGATCGGGAGCCCTAACGCGCCGAGCCGGCCGGCGGCCTATGTGACGAATGGGATCGACGAGATCGGGCTGACCCAGCAGCCCCAGTTGCTGATCGCGCAGGAGAAGGGAATGCCGCTGGTCGCCGTCGGCAGCGCGATGCCGGCGCCCAACCTGACGCTGATGTGGCCAAAGAGCTCGGACGTGCGCCGGCTCGCCGACCTGAAGGGAAGGACGATCGGGATCCAGGGCGTCCCCTTCCAGGAAGCCTTCCTCGAGAGCATCCTGGCCCGTGCGGGACTCTCGATCGACGAGGTCGAGGTGAAGCGGGTCGGCTACGAACTCGTGCCCGCCTTGCTGAGCGGCAAGGTCGACGCGATCCTCGGCAGCTTGAACCTCGACCGCGTCGAGCTCTATGCCCGCGGAGTCGAGCTGGTCGTCCGCACGCCCGAATCGCTCGGCCTACCCGAGTTCGAAGCCCTCGTGGTCATCGCCCGGAAGGACCGCCTCGCCGAGGATCCGCAGCTGATGCACGGGTTCATCTCGGCGCTGGTGCGCGGAACGGTCGCGGCGAGAGAAGATCCGGAGAGAGCGGCAAGGGTCATCTTCGAGAGCGGCGAAGCCAGTCGGTCGCTCGACCTGGAGACGATCGAAACCCAGCTCGACGCCACCATCCCTCTTCTGACCAACGACGGTCAAACCAATCAGGCTCGGGAAGCGGAACTGCGCTCTTGGATGCGAAAGGAAGGGATGTTCGAGTGAGAGGTCCGAGATGGATGGTCGCCGCTGCGCTGATCGCTTCTCTGCTGGCGGGATGCGGCGGGGGGAGCGAGACCGGTACGAGCGGGGCGGAATCGACGCAGGCGGATCTGACGACGGCCGCCGAGAAGCGTGTTCAGGCCCCCGAAGACCGCGAATTGTGGGTGGCGATGGACGGCTGGGACGGAGCAGAAACGATCGGGCTGGTGATGGCCGAAAGCCGGGGCTACTTCGAAAAGGAGAAGCTCTTCGTCACCGCGCTCAGCCCGGTCAGCGCCTCGCTCTCGATCCCGGACGTGATCAATCACACCGACGACGTCGCGATCGCCCACGGCCCGCAGGTGGTCATCGCGAGGTCGAAAGGAGCCCCGATCGCGATCGTCGGCAGCATGGTCCCGCATCCAACCGCGGCGCTGATCTGGACGAAGGAGTCGGGCATCGGCGGCATCGCCGACCTGAAGGGAAAGACCATCGCGATTCCCGGGCTCGCGTTCCAGCGGGACTTCCTCGAAGTCGCCCTCTCCCAGGAGGGACTGACGGTCGACGACGTAAAGGTGAAAAACGTCGGAAACGACCTCGTGCCATCGCTCGTCAAGGGCAAGGCCGACGCGATCTTCGGCGGCTCCGCGAACCTCGAGGGCGTCGACATCGAATCCCAGGGCCTCGAGCCGGTGGTGACTCCGGTCCGCGCCCTGGGCATCCCCGACTACGAAGAACTCGTGCTCGTCGCCCGCGAGGACCGGATGGAAGAAGATCCCGAGCCGGTCCGCGACCTCGCGGCGGCGATCACCCGCGGTGCCGCCAAGGCGGCCGCCGAACCCCGCCGCGCCGCACTGGCTCTCGACGACGACGGGGAATCGAACCCGGAACTGAGCCCGAGGACGTTCAGGGTCGCCACCAAGCGATCCGTGCCGCTGCTATCCGGCAACGGCGAAGTCGATGCCCAGCGGACCGAAGCGCTGATCGACTGGATGTACGAAGAAGAGATGATCGAACGCAAACCGTCCCTCGATGAACTGCTCTATGCGCCCTGAGAGCAGGGAAAAGGGGACGAGGATCTGTCGCTGGCTCGCGGGGCTGACGGCAGCGGCGGCCCTGCTGGCCGGGTGCGGAGGAGGGGAAGAACAATCCACGGCTTCGCACCAGCGCGAGCCTTCGACGGTTGCCGAGACCGCGAAAGCGCACGATCTCGCCGAGGGGCCCGACGGGAGAACCAAGCTCAAGGTCACGCTCGATGGGGAACCGGGAGCCGAGAACGTGGGCATCCTCCTGGCGGCAAGGCGTGGGTACTTCCGGGACGTCGGCCTCGACGTCTGGGTCGGCGGACCGCTGGACCCGAGTCGGCCCGTGCAGTACGTCGCGAAGGGAATAGACGATTTCGGGGTGACCCAGCAGCCCCAGATCCTGGTCGGAAATGAAAAGGGGGCGTCGGTAGTCGCTGTCGGCAGCCTCGTTTCGCGCCCGACCGCGGCGCTGATCTGGCTCGAGGGCTCGGGGATCGGCGGGATCGCCGACCTTCGCGGCAAGAGGATCGCCTTCCAGGGCGTCCCGTTCCAGAAAGACTTCCTCGAGACCGTGCTGGCGCGGGCGGGCCTGACCCTCGACGACGTGCGGCTGCGGAACGTGGGGTACGAAACGGTGCCGCTGCTGCTCGCAGGGCAGGTCGACGCCATCTTCGGCCCATCATGGAATCTCGAGGGTGTCGATCCGGAACTGCAGGAGGCGAAGCCGGTCATCACCCGTGTCGCGGATCTGGGAATCCCAGCCTACGAAGAGTCCGTGGTGATGACGCGAACCGAGATCGTCGAAGATCATCCAGAGGTGGTCCGCAGGTTCATGTCGGCCGTGACACGTGGAACCGCCGAGGCGATCGCAGAACCCAAGGCGGCTTCCCAGGCGATTTTCATCGCCTCCGGGGGCCGCCCGGACTACCACCCCGAGGCGCGAGAAGCAGAACTGAAAGCAACTCTTCCGCTGCTCTCGCGCAGCGCCCGCATGAACCCCAGGAGGGCCGAAGACCTCGTCGACTGGATGTTCGAGAAGCGGATGCTCGAGCGGAGACCGTCGCTCGGCGAACTGTTCACCAACGCGTACCGCTGAGCTACAGCTGCAGGCTCTCGACCTTCAGCCGCCGCCGGCCGACTTTTAGTTCCCTAGAGTCTGACTAATGAAGACAGGTTGCTGGTCTACGGCGCTGCCGTTTTGGTGTTTGGTCTTGTTGGCTGGGGCTATCGGGATGTTGGCGACCGGATGCGGGGGCAACGGAAGCACCGCAGCGGAGGTCACCAACGACCGTCCTCCTGAATCGCGCGCCACCACCGAGGACCGTGTCCCGGAACCGCCGCCCGTACCGATGACCTTCGACGGCCGTGTCGGGCCCACGAATATCGGCATCGAGATCGCCGATGAAGAGAAGTTCTTCGAGAAGGTCGGCTTCAATCTCGAAGCCTCGGTCCCGTATCGCCCGAAGCGCTCGGTCCAGTACGTGGCGGCGGGCGTCAACGACTTCGGCTTGGCGCAGCTGCCGCAGGTCGTCCTCGCGAAGGAAAAAGGCGCGCCGATCATCGCATTGGGAAGCCAGATCCCCCATCCCACCGCCGCGCTGATCTGGCTGGAGGATTCCGGCATCGGGGGAATCGCCGACCTGGCGGGAAAGACGATCGCCATTCCCGGCGTCCCGTTTCAGGAAGCATTTCTCGCAGCGGTGCTGAGGCGCGGCGGGCTGACGCTCGACGACGTCGAGGTCAAGCGGGTCGCCTACGCCCTGGTGTCCAATCTGCTCGACGGTGGAGCAGACGCGATATTCGGCGGCTCGGGGAACGTCGAGGGGCAGATCCTGAGAGCCCGGGGGGCAACGCCTGTGGTCAAGCCGGTGCAGGATTTCGGCATACCTCCCTACGACGAAATCGTGCTGATAGCCCGGACCGATTTCGTCGCTGAAAATTCCCAGCTGGTCCGCAATTTCCTCACGGTGATGAACCGTGGAAACCGGATGGCGGCAAAGCATCCGCACCTGGCGGCGGCGACGATCGAGAAGAGCGTCGAATCCAGCCCCTCGGCGACGCCGAAGGGAACCGAAGCTGCGCTCACCGCCACGTTCCCGTTGATCTCCAACAGCGGCTACCTCGATCCGGGCCGCGCGAGAAGACTGATCGACTGGATGTACGAGGAACAGCTGATCGGGCGGAGATGGCCGGCGAGCGCACTGGTCACCAACGCCTATCGGTGACATCCGCGCAATCGGCGCTCCTGAATTTCAAGCGGAGAACCAAACGACCAGAAGCTCGCTTAGATTTGAGCAGTGAGAATTTGTTGCTTAATAGCGCTGCTGGTCCTCGGCGCGCTCGCCGTGCTCCTCGCCGGCTGCGGTGACGACAGTCCGGGGGCCGACGCCGGGGCGGCGAACGTGGATCTGTCCCGGACAATGGGCGTGACGCTCGACGGCCGGGTGGGACCGGCCAACGCGCCCATTCGCCTGGCCGAAGAAAAGGGCTACTTCGAAGACCTGGGGCTCGACGCTTGGGCCGGGAGCCCGCAGGGCCCCGAAAAACCGACCCTCTACGTATCGACCCGGACGAACGCGTTCGGCGTGACGCAGCTCCCGCAGCTGCTGATCGCCCGGGACAAGGGCGCACCCCTCGTCGCAATCGGCAGCCTGGTGCCGGAGGCGACCGCGGCGATGATCTGGCTGGAGGGGTCGAGGATCCGCAGCATCGCCGACCTGAAGGGCAAGACGATCGCCATCCCCGGGGTCGCCTTCCAAAAGCCCATGCTGGAGAGCGTCCTCCGCCAGGCGGGGTTGACTCTCGCCGACGTGGAGATCAAGCGGGTTGGGTACGAATTGGTGTCGGTCCTGATGAAGGGCCGCGCCGACGCGATCTTCGGCGGCTCCTGGAACGTCGAGGGCGCCGCGCTCGAAGCCGACGGGGCCGAACCGGTGATCGAACCGGTGGGGACCCTCGGCGTGCCCGCCTACGACGAACTGGTCCTGATCGCCCGCAGGGACTTCGTCGAAAGCGAGCCCGAGCTCGCCCGCGCCTTCGTGGATGGCATTCGCCGCGGTGTAGAGACCGAGCTCCGAGATTCCGCAGCCGCGGTGAAGCTGATCGAGGAAACCATCGAATCCAGCCCCGAATCGAGCCGCAAGGCGACCGAAGCCGGGGTGGAGGCGACCCTTCCCCTGCTTTCCGGGCCCGGCGAGGTCGATCCGCAGCGGGTGGAGGAACTCGCCGCCTGGATGCGAAAAGAAGGAATGATCCGGCGTGAACTGCCGGCCTCGGCTGTGATCGTCGACCCCTGATGCGATGAAGTTTCGCCAGGCCTAGCGGCCCGTCACAGCTGCAGGCTCTTGACCTGCAGCAGCTCCTCGATCCCGTAGCGGCCGTTCTCGCGGCCGTGGCCCGACTGGCCGTAGCCGCCGAAGGGGGCGAGGGGATTGAAGGCGCCGCCGTTGATCTCGATCTGGCCGGTGCGGATGCGCCGGGCGACGGAGATGGCCCGGTCGCCGTCGGCCGACCAGACGCCGCCGGCGAGGCCGTAGGGCGTCGAGTTGGCGATGCGCACGGCGTCGTCCTCGCCCTCGTAGGGCTGGATCGCCAGCACCGGGCCGAAGATCTCCTCCTGGCCGATCGTCATCTCCGCCTCGACCTCGGAGAAGACGGTGGGGCGGACGAAGTAGCCGCGCTCGAGCCCCTCCGGAGCCTCGGCGCCGCCGGCGATCAGCCGCGCCCCCTCCTCGACTCCCTTCTCGATGTAGCCGCGGACGCGGTCACGCTGGACGTCGGAGACGAGCGGGCCGAGGCGGGTCGAGGAGTCGAAGGGGTCGCCCGGGGTGAAGCTCTCGGCTGCCCCCCTGGCTAGCTCCTCTGCCTCGGCGAGGCGTTGGCGCGGGACCAGCATCCGGGTCAGGGCGCTGCACGTCTGGCCGCTGTTGAGGAAGCACTTGGCGACGCCGTCGGGAACCGCCCGGGCAAGGTCGGCGTCGTCGAGGATCACGTTGGGAGACTTGCCGCCGAGCTCCATCGCCACCGGCTTCACCGTCTCGGCGGCGAGCTCGGAGACGCGGCGGCCGGCGCGGGTCGAGCCGGTGAAGGAGACCATGTCGACGCCGGGGTGGCCGGCGATCGCCTCGCCGACGACCGGCCCGAGGCCGGTGAGGAGGTTGAAGACCCCGGCGGGCAGCCCGGCCGCCTCGATCACCTCGGCGAGCAGGAAGGCGTTCAGCGGCGTCACCTCGCTCGGCTTCAGCACCACCGTGCAGCCGGCGGCGAGGGCGGGCCCGACCTTGGCGGCGATCTGGTTCAGCGGGTAGTTCCAGGGAGTGATCGCGCCGAGCACGCCGACCGGCTCGCGCAGCACCCGCGAGTTGCCGATCTCCTCCTCCCAGGCGACTTCCTCCATCAGCTTCGGCATCGAGGCGAACTGCGAGGTGGGGAGGCCGACCTGGATGATCCCGCTCAGCTTCAGCGGCATCCCCAGCTCCTGGGTGATCGTCGCGGTCAGCTCCTCGGCTCGCCCCTGCAGGCCCTCGGCGATCGCGGTGAGGTAACCGGCGCGCTCCTGGCGCGAGGTCCGCCCCCAGCTCTCGAAAGCCGCGCGGGCAGCCTCCACGGCGCGGTCGGCGTCCTCGTCCGAGCAGGCCGGGATCGTCCCGATGACCTCCTCGGTGGTTGGGTTCACCACCTCGATCGGCTCGGCGCCGCTCGGCTCGACCCACTCGCCCCCGATGAAGACCCTGTCCTTGACCTGAAGCCCAGCCGCCGTCGCCATCGATCCCTCCTCGTCGCCCTCTCTAGTTGCCCGAAAACTAGCTGATCGGCTAGCAGCGCGTTTATGCGATAATCGCCAATACGCTATGGATCTCAAGCCGGGACGACTACTGCGAGAGGCACGAATCCGCCACGGCCTCAGCCAGGAGCGCTTGGCCATCCGCGCGGGGACGACCCAATCAGCCATCTCGAGGATCGAGCAGGAACGGGGATCGCCGACGGTTCGGACGTTGGCCGAGCTCCTCCGCTTGATGGGCGAGGACCTGGTGCTGGGGACGGAGAAACGCGATACGGGCGTCGATGTGACCCTGAATCGGAAAAATTTGGAGTTCAGTCCGGAGCAGCGCATTGAAAGAGGGTTGGATTTTGCGGACTTGGTACGTCAGAACCGGGGAGTGGTTGGCCGCCGGAGAGCTTGAAGCACCATGCGCAACGAACTACAGAAACCGCTTAGACCACAGCCTCTGCTGGGGGCGCTCGACCGACACGGCGTCGACTTCGTGCTCGTGGGAGGTCTGGCCGGGATTGCACACGGGTCCTCCTTTCCGACCTATGACCTCGATATCGCCTACTCACGGGATCGACCGAACATCGAGCGACTCGTCGATGCGCTTCGCGAGATCGGGGTAACTCTGCGAGTTGCTCCGGCGGATCTGCCCTTTCAGCTCGATGCCGCGACTATCGCCAACGGTGCCAACTTCACCTTCGATACCAAGTTCGGCAGTTTCGACATCCTCGGTGACGTTGCCGGGATCAAGAGCTATGGCGACCTTCGCCGGGACTCGAGGGTGGAGGAGGTCTTCGAGCTAGAGGTGAGGATCGCGTCACTCGATCACCTGATCGCGATGAAGCGCGCCGCCAATCGTCCGAAGGATCAAGTGATGGTGATGGAGTACGTCGATCTCGCGAATGAGATTCGCCAACAGGAAGCCGAAGAGAAGGACTAAGCGACTGCCGCGGACTCGCCCTCGGGCACCGCGGCCCCCGGCCCCGGGACCTGCTTCGCATCTCGTGCGGTAAGCAGCTTGCCGCAGCTTTTGCAGATGCCCCGCTCGCTGACGGTGCCGCCGCACTCCTTGTGGACGATCAGCCGCCGCGGGCCCTCGGGGCTGGGGGAGTAGCGGTCGCCCCAGTTCAGCAGGGCGATCAGCGCAGGCCAGAGGTCGAGGCCCTTCTGGGTCAGGAAGTACTCGTAGCGGGGCGGGCTTTCCTGGTAGGCGCGCCGTTCGAGGATCTCCTCGTCGACCAGTCGCTGCAGGCGAGCCGAGAGGACGTTGCGGGCGATCCCCAGGGACTCCTGCATCTCGCCGAAGCGGCGGTTTCCGTGCATCACCGAGCGGACGATAAGCAGCGACCAGCGCTCGCCGATCACCTCCAGGGCCTTGGCGACCGAGCAGTCGAGGGCGGGATAGTCGCGGTGCAGCACGGGTGTGATCTTCGCACACTTGGTTGCATCAAGCAACTGACTCCGGTAGGCTCGCGCCGTCCAGAGTTGCTTGATGCAACCAAGTCGATTGGAGGCCCAGATGAGGCTGATCCCAAGACATAGGCACCACCGGCGCCCCAAGGGTCCGCGGATCGCGATCAGCGAGGCGGAAATCAGCGCCGACCTGCACTACCCGGCGCAGCCGCGACCGCGCCGCACCGCCGACGTCCACCGATTGGAGACCAGGTGAGCGACAACGGGCTCGTCACCGCCCCGGAGGGGAGCGCGGCCGAGGTCGCCGAGGCGTTCGCGGCCGCCGACCCCGAGAGCTCCCGCAGCCGCACCCTCGTCTGGCAGGACCCGGTGCCGACCGCTGCCGCCGGGGCGGCGATGACCGGCATGGAGTACATGGCCGCGGTGGTCACCGGCAAGGTCCCGCCGCCGCCGATCGCGGTGACGATGCGGCTGCGGCCGGTCGAGCTGGAGGAGGGGAGGGTCGTCTTCGAGGGCGAACCCGGCGAGGAGCACTACAACCCGATCGGTGTCGTCCACGGCGGCTACGCCGCGACGCTGCTCGATTCGGCCCTCGGCTGCGCCGTCCACACGACCCTGCCCGCCGGTGTCGGCTACACCTCGCTCGGGCTCGAGGCCAAGTACGTGCGGCCGATCACCCGGGACACCGGCCGCGTCCTCTGCGAGGCGCGCGTTCTCTACCGCGGCCGCAAGCAGGCGACCGCCGACGCGAACATGACGGCGGCCGACAGCGGCAAGCTGCTCGCCCACGGGATCGCCACCTGCATGCTGCTCGGGGACGCCTAGGAGGCGCTGTGGCGGGCGAGCTCGACCAGGAGCCGTACGCCGAAGCCGCTGGCCTCGCTGCCGACGTACTCGCGGCCGGTGTCCCAGGCGGTTCCGGCGATGTCGAGGTGGGCCCAGGGCGTGCCGTCGACGAATTCCTCGAGGAAGGCGGCCGCGGTGAGGGTGCCGGCCAGCCGTTTCTTGCCGAGGTTGGAGAGGTCGGCGACCGTTCCCTTCATCAGCTCCGTGTACTCGGGGTGCAGCGGCATCCGCCAGAGCAGCTCACCGGTCTCCTCGCCGGCTCGGAGCGCCGCGGCGGCGAGCTCGTCGTCGTTGGAGACGACGGCGGCGTAGGTCTTGCCCAGCGCCACCTCGACGGCGCCGGTCAGGGTGGCGATGTCGACGATCCGCTCGGCGCCGAGCTCGACCGCGTAGGCGAGCGCGTCGGCGAGGATCAGGCGCCCCTCGGCGTCGGTGTTGTTGACCTCGACCGTCAGCCCGTTGTATTGAGTTATGACGTCGCCGGGCTTGACCGCGGTTCCCGAGGGCATGTTCTCGGTGGTCGGGACGAGGGCGAGGAGGTCGACGGGAAGTCCCAGCTCGGCGATCGCGGCGACGGCCTCCAGGACCGCCGCGGCACCGGACATGTCCATCTTCATCTCCTGCATCCCGGCGCCCGGCTTGAGCGAGATGCCGCCGGTGTCGAAGGTGACCCCCTTGCCGACGAAGGCCATGGTCGGCCCGGAGCCGCCGCTGCGGTAGCGCAGCACGATCAGCTTCGGCTCCTGCGGCCCGCCCTGGCTGACGGCCAGAAGGCCGCCCATTCCCTTCGCTTCGAGCTCGGAGGAGCCGAGGACCTCGACGTCGATCTCCTCGGAGCCGGCGGCGATCTCTTCGGCCCGCGCGGCGAGGAAGCTCGGCGTGGCGACGTTGGCCGGCGTGAACTGCAGGTCGCGGGCCCGGTTCTGGGCTTCGGCGAGGACGGCGGCGGTCGCCACCGCGCCCTCCAGCTCGGCCGGGGCCAGCAGGATCAGCGACCCCAACCGCGGGGCCTCGTCGCCGTGGTCGGACTTGAAGCGGTCGAAGCGGTAGGCGGCGAGGATCGTGCCGGTGACGAGCGCCGCCGCCGCAGCCTCGGCGTCCTCGGTCTCCGGCGGCGCCCAGGCGAGCGAGGTCGCCTCCAGGCGGGCCGCCTCCTTGGCGGCGACCGCGGCGGCGACCCGCAGTTTCTCGGCGTCGATCTCGCCGCGCCTGCCGAGGCCGACGACGAGGACCGGCGGCGTCCCCTCCGGTCGCAGCAGGGCCAGCTTCCTGAACCTGGGGCTGGCGGAGTCGGCTCCTCCCGCCGCGGTCACCGCCGCGGGCAGCTCGCCCTCCTCGAACAGGCCCACGGCGACCAGATCGGCGCCGACGGCGGTCAGCTCTGCCTGCGTCACCTCGACCCTCATCGGCCGCGAGTTTATTCCCTGTCGGTATCGTCACCCGCTGGACCTGGCGGACAGGGGCCAGGCCGGCGAACTTCGGAAAGGAAAGGCAGTAGATGCCCAGCTCAGTGATTCTCGGAACCGCGCGCACCCCCTTCGGAAAGATGGGTGGCGGTCTCTCCTCCCTCGACGCCACCGACCTCGGCGGCACCGTGATCGAGGCAGCCCTCGACCGCTCCGGCGTCGCCCCCGAGCAGGTCGAACAGGTCGTCTTCGGCCAGGTCCTGCAGGCCGGCCAGGGCCAGATCCCCTCGCGCCAGGCCCAGATCAAGGGCGGGATCCCCAAGGAGGTCCCCTCCGAGACGATCAACAAGGTCTGCGCCTCGGGCATGCGCTCGCTCGGCCTCGCCGACCAGGCGATCCGGGCCGGCGACTCGAACGTCGCCGTCACCGGCGGCATGGAGTCGATGAGCCAGGCTCCCTACCTGCTGCCGAACGCCCGCTTCGGCTTCCGGATGGGCGACGTCAAGGCGCTCGACGCGATGACCCACGACGGCCTCACCAACCCCTTCACCGAAAAGCAGATGATCAACGAGGCGAGCGAGGTCGGCAACGAGCTGGAGATCACCCGTGTCGACATGGACCGCTTCGCCGAGCGCTCGCACCGGCTTGCCCACGAGGCGACGGAAGGCGGCCGCCTCGCCGAGGAGATCGTCGGCGTCACCGTCAAGTCGCGCAAGGGTGAGACGACGGTCGAGGCCGACGAGGCGATCCGCCCCGACACCACCTTGGAGACGCTGGCGAAGCTGAAGGCGATCGGCGGCGACGACGCCACCCACACCGCCGGCAACGCGCCGGGCGTCAACGACGGCGCCGGCGCGATCGTCGTCGCCTCCGAGGAGTGGGCGGAGAAGGAAGGCAAGACCCCGCTGGCGCGGATCCTCTCCTACGGCACCGTCGCCGACGACTTCCCGTACCTGGCGAAAACGCCGGCCAACGCCGCCAAGCAGGCGCTGGAGAAGATCGGCAAGAGCGCCGAGGAGGTCGACCTCTGGGAGATCAACGAGGCCTTCGCCTCGGTCGCCCTCAACTCGGTGCGGATGCTCGGCGTCGACGAGGAGAAGGTCAACGTCAACGGCGGCGCGATCGCCCTCGGGCACCCGATCGGCGCCTCCGGCGCCCGCATCGTCGGCGCCCTCGTGCACGAGCTGCGCCGCCGCGGCGGCGGCCTCGGCGTCGCCGCGATCTGCTCCGGCGGCGGTCAGGGCGACGCGATCGTCATCGAGGTCAACGGGAACTGATCCGCATTGAGCGAGCGGCCCGCGAGCGAGGCAGCGCCGCGGGCCGCTGCGTTCTTTGATTTGGACAAGACCCTGATGGCGGGGTCGAGCGGGATGCAGTTCGCCCGCATCGCCTCCAAGCAGGGGATCGTCGGGCGCCGCCAGCTCGCCAGCTGGGGATACGAGCACCTGCGCTACCGCCTCCGCGGCACCACCGACGAGCGCACCGGCGAGGTGCTGAAGGTGGCCCGCGAGTTGATCCGCGGCGTGCCGGAGAAGACGGTCGACCGCATGGGCCCGGAAGTGATGGCGGCGATCCTGCCGCGGGTCTTCCCGCAGATGCTCGAAGAGGTCTACGCCCACCAGGACGCCGGCCGGCCGACCTTCATCGTCAGCGCCGCCGGCAACGGCGTCGTCGAGCAGCTCGCCCACGTGCTCGGCATGGACGGCGGCATCGGCACCCGCTACGAGACCGAAGCCGAGGGGGCCTTCACCGGCCGTCTCGATGGTCCCTTCGTCTACGGCGAGGGCAAGGTCGTGGCGATGCGGGAATTCGCCGACCGTCACCAAATCGAGCTGGCCGAGTCCTACGCGTACTCGGATTCGCTCTCCGACCTGCCAATGCTGCGCGCGGTCGGCAACCCCGTCGCCGTCAATCCAGACCCGCCGCTCGCCGCGATCGCCCGCGAGGAGGGGTGGCAGGTGCTGCGCTTCGAGCGCCTCGGCCGCCGCCTCGTCGCCATCGCGGTGACGCTGCTGGCGACCGTCGCCGGCGTCGGTGCCTCCCGCGTGGCCACCCGTCGCAAAGCTCCCCCGCGCCGCCTCTACGCACGCCGCTGATTCGTCTGTTCCTTTTCGTTCCCTGACACGGAAAAGGAACAGACGAAATTCTTAATCACTAGGCTTCGCGCTGATGAGCACCGCAACCGCTCGCAAGATCCGCGTCGTCGTCGCCAAGCCCGGCCTGGACGGGCACGATCGCGGCGCCAAGATCATCGCCCGCGCCCTGCGCGACGCCGGCATGGAGGTGATCTACACCGGCCTGCACCAGACGCCCGAGCAGATCGCCGAGACGGTGATCCAGGAGGACGCCGACGCCGTCGGCCTCTCGATCCTCTCCGGCGCCCACATGACCCTGGTCCCGAAAGTGGTCGAGCTGCTCGCCGCCCAGGGGGTCGACGACGTCCTCGTCACCGTCGGCGGCACGATTCCCGCCGACGACATTCCCGAGCTGAAGCAGCTCGGCGTCGCCGAGGTCTTCACGCCCGGCGCCGGAACCGACGACATCGTCGAGTTCATCCAGGAGCGGGCGACCGCCCGCCACGCCGAAGACTGAACCCGCCCGAAGAGCGCGGCAAGCGGCCTCCGCGCTGCATCCGTGACATTTGACACGGATCCGTGCATAGGTCCGTCCGATCCGGGTATCATCCTGATTGACTCGTCAGTCAACCGGCGGCACGCGTTAAGATCCCGCCCCGCGAAGACCTGAGAATCGTCCCCAAGGAGGCTTTGTTTTGAAGATCTGCGTCCTGGTCAAGGAGGTCCCGGACGCCGCCGTTCAGAAGCGCATCGACCCGAACACGATGCGACTGGACCGCGGCGGCGAGAAAAACCTCAACCCCTTCGACACGCACGCCCTCGAGGCGGCCATGCAGATCAAGGAGGGTGGCGCGATCCCGGTCGAGGAGGTCGTGGCGGTGACGATGGGCCCGAGCTCCGCGGTCCGCGCCCTTCACAAGGCCGTCGCCCTCGGCGCCGACCGCTCGGTCCACCTGGCCGACGACGCGCTGGCCGGCTCCGACGTCTGCGCGACCGGTTACGCGCTGGCCAAGGTGCTCGAGTCGGAGAGCCCCGACCTGGTCCTGCTGGGCCAGCAGTCGGATGACGGCGAGTGCTACACGATCGGCGCCGTCGTCGCCGACCACCTGAAGATGCCCTCGCTGACCCAGGTGATCCAGATCGACGTCACCGACGGCAAGCTGCGCTGCGAGCGCCAGGCCGAGTACGGCTACGACACCGTCGAGGTCGAGCTGCCGGCCGTGATCAGCGTCGGCGACGCGATCAACGAGCCGCGCTACCCGAGCCTGAAAGCGATTATGGGCGCGAAAAAGAAACCGCTCGACTCGAAGGCGACCGGCGACGTCGGCATCGACGCCGGCCAGGTCGGCGAGAGCGGTTCGAAGACCAAAGTGCTCGCTCTCAACCCGCCGCCGGCGAAGGAAGCGGGCGAGATCATCGAGGACGAGGACACCAACGAGACGGTCGAAAAGATCGTCGCGTGGCTCGACGAGAGGAAGCTGATCTAAATGGCAGGCATCCTGGTTTACGCCCTCCACGACGACGAGGGCAACTTCAACAAGAACTCGCTCGGGGCGATCTCCGAGGCCGCCAAGCTGGCCGGCGAAGTCGGCGGCGAGGCCGCCGCGCTGGTCGTCGGCGAGGTCGCCGACGACGCCTGCGCCTCGCTCGGCAACTACGGCGCCGCCAAGGTCTACCGGGCCAAGGGCGTGCCCGAGGGTCTGGCGCAGCCGATCGTCGACGCGATGGCCAAGGTCATCCAGGAGAACGGCATCTCCTACGCGCTGTTCGGCGGCGGTCTGCTCGGCTTCGAGATCGGGGCCGGCCTCACCGCCCGTCTCGGCGCCGGGGTGACGATGGAGGTCACCGCGGTCAAGGTCGACGGCGGCAAACTGGTCGTCGAGCGGCCGATCCTGCAGGACTCCGAGGTCGCCGACGTCGGCTACGTCTCCGAGCCCGGCATCATCATCGGCCGCCTCAACGCCTTCGACGCCAAGGAGTCCGGCGGCACCGCCGAGGTCGTCGACGTCGACGTCGAGCTCTCCGAGTGGTCGTCCAAGGCGAAGCTGGTCCAGCGCGGCGAGCAGCGCGGCGCGGACGTCAACATCGAGGACGCCGACATCCTCGTCGGCGGCGGCCGCGGGCTGGGCGCCAAAGAGGGCTTCGAGCTCTGCGAGCAGCTCGCCGAGTCGATGGGCGGCGCCGTCGCCGCAACCCGCGCGGTCGTCGACGCCGGCTGGTACCCCTACGCGGCCCAGATCGGTCAGACCGGGAAGACGGTCGCACCGAAGCTGTACCTCGCCGCCGGCGTCTCCGGGGCGATCCAGCACAAGGTCGGGATGCAGAACTCGGAGAACATCCTCGCGATCAACAAGGACCCGAACGCGCCGATCTTCGAGTTCTCCGACCTCGGCGTGGTCGGCGATCTGCACAAGATCGTCCCCAAGCTGACCGAGGCGATCAAGGCGAAGAAGGGCTAGAGCGATGCCAGTAGCTCCGAGCGAGTTCCCGCCCCCGTTCGATCCCGAGAGCGTCATCGCGGCGCCGACGGATCCGGAGGACGAGCGAATCGAGGTTGGCGTGGCGATCGTCGGCGGCGGCCCCGCCGGCCTCGCCTGCGCTAACAAACTGATGCAGCTCCTCGAGAGCGAGCCGGAGCTACTGGAGAAGCTGGGCGAAGTCCCGGTCGCGGTGATCGAGAAGGGCAAAGTCGCCGGTGCCCACCTGCTCTCCGGCGCCAACGTCGATCCCTCGGCGATGGAAAGGCTCTTTCCGGACCTGCCGCCGGCGGAGTGGCCGCCGGTCTACCAGGAGGTGACGAAGGACGCCACGTACTTCCTCACCAAGAGCAAAGCCTTCCCGCTGAAGCCGCCACCGCCCAACTTCCGCAAAGAGGGGACCTACACGATGTCGGTCTCCAAACTCGGCCGCTTCCTCGCCGAGAAAGCCGAAGAGGCAGGCGTCTACATCCTCACCGAGACCGCGGCCACGCAGCTGCTGGTCGAGGACCGGATCGTCAGGGGCGTCCGCTCGGGTGACCGCGGTCGCGGCAAAGAGGGCGAAGAGCTCGGCAACTTCGAGCCCGGCTCCGACGTCGTCGCCAAGGCCACGGTCCTGGCGGAGGGGACGATCGGCCACCTCACCTACGCCGCGATGGACTACTTCAACCTGCGCGAGGGCTCCGACCCGCAGGTCTGGGAGCTCGGGGTGAAGGAGATCTGGGAGGTACCGCAGCCGCTCGACCGGGTGATCCACACGCTCGGCTGGCCTTTGCGCTGGAGCCCCCGCTTCAAGGAGGCGGGCGGCAGCTTCATCTACCCGATGGGCGAGGACAAGGTCTGCTTCGGACTCGTCGTCGGGCTCGACACCACCGACGCGACCTTCTCGGTCCACGACGCCCTGCAGGAGTTCAAGACCCACCCCTTCATCAAGAAGATCATCGAGGGCGGCAAACGGGTCGGCTGGGGCGCGAAGACGATTCCGTCGGGTGGCTACTGGGCACTGCCGAAGCGCTTTTCGGTGCCGGGCATGCTGATGGCCGGCGACGCCGCCGGGATGGTCAACATCGCCGAACTCGCCGGCGTCCACTACGCGATGCACGCGGGGATGTACGCGGCGGAAGCGATCGTCGAGTCGCTGAAGAAGGACGTCGACTCGGTCAACTTCGAAAGCTACGACGGGATGATCCGCAACTCGGTGATCGAGAAGGATCTCTACCGCTCGCGGAACATGAAGCAGCCGCTGACCAAGGGCCTGATCTTCGGCGGCGCGATGGGCAGCATGATGGTGGCGACCAAAGGTGCGTTCCCGGGCGGCCACTGGAAGATCGAGGACAACGCCGAGATCCCGGTCTTCGAGGGCAAGGCGGCCGACAGCTACCCGAAGCCCGACAACGAGCTGACCTTCAACAAGCTCGACTCGGTCTTCCTCTCCGGCAACGCCACCCGCGACGACGCCCCGAACCACGTCCGCATCCAGACCCACGTCCCGCGCGAGATCGCCCAGACCTGGGTCTCGATGTGCCCCGCCCAGGTCTACGAGATCCCCGAGGACCAGCTCGAGAGCGGCGCGGCCGAGGTCGACGTCCACGTCACCGCCTCCAACTGCGTCCAGTGCGGCGCGATCACCGCCAAGGGCGGCCGCCTCACCCTCCCCGAGGGTGGCGACGGCCCGCTGTACCAAGAGACCTGAGCAAGCCGTTCCGCTAAAGGCACGATCCGCGCGCCACGCGCGCGGATCTGCCGCCTAGGGTCGCGGTGTGGTTTTCGCAACCCTGATGAGCGACTCGGCGACCGGAGTGGGCCTTACCGCAGGCGCAATCGCCGTGGGCGGATTCCTCGCTCACATTCAACCAGCGCTTTCGAATGCGGACGAGCGCCGACTTCGAGAGGCGACTGTGAAGGGTGGCATCGTGGGGACCTGGGCCGCTGCCGTTGTAATTGTTTTGTCTGTGCTTAGAGGCTAGACTGGATCTATGAACAGCGGGAAAGCAGCGAACGTGGTCTTGGTTGCCACCGTAGTGCTGAGCGCAGCGGCGTGGGCGACGGTAGTGGCTCTAGGGGGAGGCGGGGAACTTGCCGTCGTGGCGATGTTTGCCGTAATGGGCGTGGGGCTCCCCCAGATGTCCCGGCTCATCATGCGAGATGATCACCGCTAACTAAAGTGCTTCGGCTTCCTCCGTTTGCAGCAGCGCCGCGCCGTCGAAGATCTGCGCGGCGCTCGACGCGGTCGGGGTGAAGTCGAGGGTGCTGCGGCGTCGCGGGGCGGCGATCACGGTCCACTCGTCGCAGCCGGCGAAGGCCTCGTCGAGGCGCTGGGCCATGGTGCTGCGGGGGCGATCCTGGTCGAAGATCTGCTTGGACATCGAGTCCGTCCTCCTGTAGGGGTTGGCGAAGTTTCCCCTGACCCGTCGGACGAAAAATATGCTCTTTGCGATTGTTTGGGAACGTTTGTTCGTTCCGGCGCTCAGGCGGAAGCCGCAAACTCGGCGATCTCCTCGGCCAGGCGCTGCGGCTGATCGAGCGAAACGAACGTCTTCGCGTCCGGGATCCGCACCAGCTTCGCGTTCCCGGCTTCGCCGGCGAGCCGTTCCGCGTAGGAGATCGGGAAGTACTTGTCGCCCGGCGCCCAGGTGAGGAGGATCGGCAGCTGCGAGCCGCGCAGCTTCTCGGCCGCGGCCAGCGTGTGGCGCTTGTTCATCCCGGCGGTGACCTTGCCGGCGTCCCGGAGGATCCCCGAGTCCGTCTTCGCCGGCGCCATCCAAGAGGCGATCAACTCGTCCGGGATCTTGGTCTTGGCGAAGGGCGCGAAGGCGCGGCGAGCGATTGCTTCGATCCGGAAGGGGGCCGAGAGGAGGAACATCCCGCCGGGCAGCTTCGCCAGCGGCGGCATTGCCTTGAACATCCCCGGCGGGAAGTTCTCGTGGGTGTCGCAGTTGGTCAGAACCAGGCGGCCGATCCGCTCCGGATGCGTCGTCACCAGGACCTGGGACATCGCGCCGCCGGAGTCGTTGCCGACGATCGTCACGTCCTCGAGCTCGAGCTTGGCGAGGAAGTCGGAGATCAGCTTGGCGATACCGGGCGGGGTGAGGTCGGCGTCGGGGCTCATCGCCACCTGGTGGGCGGCGATCGGCCAATCCGGGGCGATGCAGCGGAAGCGATCGGACAGGGCGTCGACGACGCCGTCCCAGAGGCGACCGTCGACCAGGTAGCCGTGGACGAAGACGATCGGCTTGCCCTCGCCCGCCTCGCGGTAGCGGATCGTCCCCTGGGGAAGTTGAATTTCCTTGCGCTCGTCCGTCACGATGGCCTCCGTTTCGTTGGTCGCAGGTAACATACATACAGCATGAATGTAAGTCCAGAACGGCGTACCCAGGCGGAGCGAACGCAGGCGACCCGCGACGCCCTGATCGCCGCCGCCCGCCGCCTCTTCACCGAGCGCGGCTACGACGGGGTCGGTACCGAGGAGATCGTCCGCACCGCCGGCGTGACCCGCGGGGCGCTCTACCACCAGTTCGGCGACAAGGCGAGCCTGCTGGAGGCCGTATACGAACGGATCGAGGCCGAATCGACCGAGCGCGTCGCCCGGATCGTCCTCGGCTCGGAGCTGCACAGCCCGGTCGCGGCGATGAAGGCCGGGATCGAGGCCTTCCTCGACGAGTGCGCGAAGCCGGAGCTGCGGCAGATCGCCCTCCACGACGCGCCCGCCGTGCTCGGTTGGGAGCGCTGGCGCGAGATCGGCGCAGCCAACGGCCTCGGCCTGATCGAAGCCAGCCTGGCGGCGGCGATCGAGGCGGGGGAGATTCGCCCGCTCGCCGTCCAGCCACTCGCCCACCTGCTGCTCGGAGCCCTCGACGAGGCGGCGATGCTGCTGGCCCGCGACGAGCGCCCGCAGGGCAGGGCCGAGGTGACCGAGGTCCTAATGCTCCTGCTCGACGGATTCGCGCTCGAGCGCGTCGATTGAGCCGGCCAGGCGGCGTGACTCCTTCTGTGCGTACATCCGCACGTCGGCGAGCTGCATCGCCTCGGCGGGCGAGTCCGCCTCCTCGGGGATCGAGGCCACGCCCCACGCGGCGCTGAGGTCGAAGCCCCGGCCCTTGGAGGTGAGCGCTTCCGCGGCGCTGACCGCGAGCCGGTCGCGCTCGGCCTTGCCGAGGTCCCCCAGACCACCGTCGGCGAGGACGAGGAACTCGTCGCCGCCGAGGCGGTAGCCGGTCGCCTCCGGCGCGACGACCACCCCGAGGCGCCGGCCCAGCAGGCTCAGCATCTTGTCGCCCGCGGGATGGCCGAAGGTGTCGTTGTAGTGCTTGAAGCCGTTGAGGTCGAGGAGGATCACGGTCAGCGGCCGGAGCGCCGAGCGTTCGAGCTGCTCGAGGTCCATCCGCAGCCGCGCCTGGCTGCCGAGCCCGGTCAGCGGGTCGGTCCGCACCTGCTCCAGCAGCCGCGTGTTCTCCCGCAGGCTCAGCGCCAGCCTGCCGACCACCGCCAGCATCGTCGTCGACCAGAGGATCGTCGTCAGCGGGCTCTCCCGGCTGTTGGAGTACTGGATGGCGACGAGGGCGATCATCGCCACCGCGACGATCCCCGGGACGACCATTTCCCGCCAGCCGTCGAACCGGGCGTCGGGGAGGATCCGGTCGGCCTCCGGCTGCCAGGCCTCGGCGCCGAGCAGGACGGCGGAGAGCAGGTAGATCGGTTCGACCCAGTCGCCCCCGGGCAGGGTTGCTTCGTAGCTCTGCAAGGTGAAGGCGACGTCAGCGACGGCCATCACCGCGAGGCCGCCGAGCAGCAGCGTCCAGGTCCGTCCGGGGCGCCAGCGGGTGAGGGCGATGATGCCGACGATCAGCGAGGTCAGGAGGACGTCGCCGACGGGGTAGGCGAGCGTGGTCGCGACTTCGAGCGTCGAGCCTTCGGTGCGGTCGGCGACGAACTCGAAGATCAGGGCGGCGCCGAGGGCGCCGGTGCCGAGGGCGGCGATCAGGCCGTCCATCCAGAGACGTGGGTCGAGCTCAGCGGCGCGGGCGCGGACGAGCAGGTAGAGGCCGAGGATCGCCAGGGGGTAGAAGGCGATGTAGCCGATGTCGGCGGGGGAGGGGTAGGGCGCGTCGGGGTTTCCTTCGATGTAGAGCGTCCACCAGATCTCGCCCGCTCCCCAGGCGAGGATCGAGGCGCCGATTGCGAGCCAGGCGCTCCGCTCGGCACCGCCGCGCAGAGCCCGCGTCAGGCAGGCGAGGCCGGCGCAGACGACGACCGCGTCGTAGACGACTCCGTTGATCGCGACATCGAGCCCGGAGCCGCCGATCCCGATCCAGTCGTGGACGATGACCAGCCCCGCGCCGCCGAAGAGGATTGCTGCGACTGCCTTGCGCACAGGGTCGTATCGGCACGGCTTGCGCGGTTCTCTAGACTTGGTGGAGATGAAGGCAGAGATCCACCCCGATTACACGCTTGCCAACGTGCATTGCTCGTGCGGCAACCAGTTCTACACGCGCTCCACGAAAGAGGACTTGCACGTAGAGCTCTGCTCCGAGTGCCACCCCTTTTACACGGGCAAGCAGAAGCTGGTCGACACCGGCGGCCGCGTCGAGCGCTTCCAGCGCCGCGCCGCCAAGCACAGGGCTGGGAAGTAGCGCGTGAGCCCGCCGTCGGGCTCGGCACTGGCATCCCACCAAACCCCCTCCGGAAACGGCGGGGATCCCGTGCGCATGCCCGACGGGGCGCTGGTCGCCAAGCGCGACGCCCCGGTCGGCGGCCAAGCCGTGCTCGAGGGCGTGATGATGCGCGGCATCTCGGTCTGGGCCGTCGCCGTCCGCACCCCCGAGGGTCAGATCGAGGTCGAGTCCGAGCAGCTCGTCCCCTGGGCGCAGCGGCACCGCCTCTGGCGCCTGCCGGTGATCCGCGGCGTCGTCGCCCTCGGCGAGTCGCTGAAGATCGGCTTCAAGGCGCTGGCGATCTCCGCCAACGCCCAGCTCGAGGAGGACGAGGAGGGCGAGAAGGAGGAAATCGGCGGCTGGATCTGGGGCCTGACGATCTTCCTCTCGATGCTGCTGGCGGTCGGCCTCTTCTTCGTCGTCCCGGTCGGCCTCACCAGCCTGATCAAGGACCAGCTCGGCTCTTCGCTGCTCTTCTGGCTGGTCGAGGGGGTCCTGCGCACCGCGATCTTCATCGGCTACATCCTCGCGATCAGCAAAATGCCCGACCTGCGGCGGGTCTTCGAGTACCACGGGGCCGAGCACAAGACGATCTCCTGCTACGAGGCCGAAGACGAGCTGGTGCCCGCCCGGGCGAAGCTCTACTCGCGCCTGCACCCGCGCTGCGGGACCAGCTTCCTCCTGATCGTGATGGTGCTGGCGATCTTCGTCTTCGCCCCGATCGGGCTGCCGGCCTGGTACTGGCTGCTGGCCTCGCGGATCCTCGGCATCCCGCTGATCGCCGGCCTCTCCTACGAGGTGATCAAGTGGGCGGGCAAGAACCGGCGCAAACGCTGGGTGCGCGCGGTCATGTGGCCGGGCCTGATGCTGCAGAACCTGACCACCCGCGAGCCCGACGAAGAGCAGCTCGCGGTCGCGATCGCCTCGCTCAATGCCGTGCTTGCTCGGGAGACTCCTGAGGAGGCGGCTAAGAAGCCGCATATCGAGATCGTCGCCTGAGGCGGCGGGGCGGGGGTGTCCTCTCCGGACACATCTCGCTATGGCTCGATGTTGAGTGTCCTGAGAGGACACCCCCGCCCCGCCGCGAGGGGGCGCTCCGTAGCTATGTTTGATCCGTGATCGAGTCGCTGGTTCAGCAGATTGAGAGTCGGTTCGCTGACTTGGAGGCGCAGATGTCGGATCCGGCGGTGATTTCGGATCGGGCGCGGTATGCCGAGGTCGGGCGGGAATATCGCGAGCTGCAGCCGGCGAGCGAGCTGGCGGGGCGCTGGCGGACGCTGCGCGACGACCTGGAGGGGGCGCGGGAGCTGCTCGACGAGGGCGAGGACGAGGAAATGCGCCAGGTGGTCGAAGAGGCGCCCGCGCAGCTGGAGGCGCTGGAAGAGGAGATCCGCCTGGCGATGGTCGAGCGCGACCCCAATGACGCGAAAAACGTGATCGTCGAGATCCGCGCCGGCACCGGCGGCGACGAGGCGGCGCTGTTCGCCGGCGACCTCTACAAGATGCTCACCCGCTACGGCGACGAGCGCGGCTTCTCCACCGAGGTCCTCTCGCAGTCGGCCTCCGACTCCGGCGGCTTCAAGGACGTCACCTTCGAGGTCAAGGGCGAGGGCGCCTACTCGGTCTTCAAGTTCGAGGGCGGCACCCACCGCGTGCAGCGGGTGCCGGAGACCGAGTCGCAGGGGCGGATCCACACCTCGACCGCGACCGTCGCCGTCCTCCCGGAGGCCGAGGAGGTCGAGGTCGAGGTCGACCAGAACGACCTGCAGATCGACGTCTACCGCTCCTCCGGCCCCGGCGGGCAGTCGGTGAACACGACCGATTCGGCGGTGCGGATCACCCACAAACCGACCGGGATCGTCGTCTCGATGCAGGACGAGAAGTCCCAGCTCCAGAACAAGGACCGGGCGATGCGGGTGCTGCGCGCGCGCCTGTACGAGCGCGAGCTGGCCGAGCAGCAGGCGAAGATCGCCTCCGAGCGCAAGGCCCAGGTCGGCAGCGGCGAGCGCTCGGAGAAGATCCGCACCTACAACTTCCCCCAGGGCCGGGTCACCGACCACCGGATCAAGCACACCTCGCACAACCTCGAGGGCGTGCTGGCGGGCGAGCTCGGCGAGTTCACCGACGCCCTCGCGGCGGAGGAGAAGCGACAGCGTCTCGAGGCCGCCGCCTCGGCCCCGGCCTGAGCGATGGCGACGATGACCGGCGCGACGGTTCGCGACGCGCTCGCCGCGGCCACCGACGGGCTGGCGGCGGCGGGAGTCGACCAGCCGCGGCTGGACGCCGAACTGCTGCTCGGCGAGGCGATGGGGTGCGAGCGGGCCGCGCTGCTGGCGGACGGTGGGGCGGAGGTTCCGGCCCCGGCGGCGCGATCGTTCGGCGAGCTGGTGCGGCGGCGGCTGCGGCGCGAGCCGGTCGCCTACATCCTCGGCCGCAGGGGCTTTCGAAAGCTCGAGCTCGCCGTCGACCGGCGGGTGCTGATCCCGCGGCCGGAGACCGAGTTGCTGGTCGAGCTGGCGCTGGAGCTGCAACCGCGGCGAGTCCTCGACGTCGGCACCGGCTCCGGCGCGATCGCCCTCGCGGTCGCCGAGGAGCTGCCGGGTTGTGAGGTCACCGCCACGGACACCTCGCTTGGGGCGCTCGAAGTCGCGCGGGCGAACGCCGAGCGCCTGGGCCTTGCGGATCGCATCGACTTTCTGGAGGGAACCCTTCCCGAAGGCGAGTTCGACCTCGTCCTCGCCAACCTCCCCTACGTCGCCGAGCGCGACTGGCCCGGGCTCCAGCCCGAGGTCACCGGGTGGGAGCCCCGCGAGGCGCTCCTCGCCGGCCCCGACGGCCTCGACATCTACCGGGGCTTCCTCGCCGCCTGCGGTAGAGCTTTTAGGCCTATAGCGGCAACGAGCTCTACCGCGGTCGCCGTCGAGATCGGCGCTGGGCAGGCCGAGGCGGTTGCGGCGCTGATGCGCGAGGCTGGCTTCGGGTCGATCGAGACGCGGCGGGACCTGGCCGGGATCGAGCGGGTCGTGGTCGGCCGGGTAGGGGGAGCGGCGTGAGCGAGCTGATCCGGCTGCAGAGCGGCGAGGCGCAGGCGGCGCGCAAGGCGCTGGAACGCTGCGTCTCGGGCGGCGGCGTCGCCGTGTTCCCTTCAGACGGCCTCTACGGCCTCGCCTGCGATCCGCTCGACGCAGGTGCGATCGCAAGGATCCACCAGCTCAAGGGCCGCGACGACGGCAAGCCCTCGGCGGTCATGTACTTCTCGCCGCTGGCGATCCGCGAGCTGGTCTCGGGGCTCGGTCCGCGGACGAAGGCGGCGGTCAGCGCCCTGATGCCTGGGCCGGTCACCCTCGTCGTCGCCAATCCCCTGCGCCGCTACCCGCTCGCCTGCCGCCAGGACCCCGAGCGGCTCGGGATCCGGCTGATCGGCGGCCCGCTGGCGGGGACGATGTGCCCCGTCTTCCAAACCTCGGCCAACCTCAGCGGCGAGCCGGCGGCGGCCCGCTTCGAGGAGGTGCCGGCCTCGGTCCGCGAGGGCGCCGACCTGGCGATCGACGGCGGCGAGCTGCCGGGGCTGCCCTCGACCGTGGTCGACATCACCGCGATCGAGGAGGACGGGTCCTGGCGGATCCTCCGCGACGGCGCCCTCTCGCCCGGCGACCTGGCGAGCAAGCTCGCCTCCGTCGGGCTCGGCTGAGGCGCAGCCGAAGCGCTTTTAACAGCCGGGCTCGCCCCGGTAGGGCAGGCGGACCAGGCGCTGGGACGTGTTGTCGTTCTCGTTCGACTCGAAGAGGTTTTCCTGCGGGTCGACGATCATCCGGTAGGCGAAGCAGCCCCGCAGGCCGGCGACGTCGATCCACTGCTGGTGGTACGCGGCGGGGTAGATGTCCGACCAGCCGACCGAGGTGCCGAGCCTGACGTGGTCGCGGAAGGGGTTCTGGTTGCAGCCGGGGTAGACGCGGCCCGGCGGCGAGCGGCGTCCGGCGCGGGTCCGGTAGAGGTCCCGCAGGCAGTAGTTGAGCTTGGGGCTGGCGCGGACCACGTCCCCGAGTTTCCCGTCCGGGCCGACCCGGCGCAGCTCGAAGTTCGCCAGCTGGTGGACCTTCCAGTAGGAGCCGCCGAAGTAGGTGCCGACGTAGGTGAAGCGCAGCTTCGCTTCGCTGGGGACGGTGATGTGCCCGCCGCCGGCCCGGTAGATGCGCTGGTTGGTGCGCATGCTGCGCGGGCCGTCGCGGTGGCCGTGCAGCTCCATCGGCCCGCGGCCGCGGCTCTGCACGTCGCTGGTCGCCCGCAGCAGCACGTGGCCGTCGACCTTCTGGGCATAGATCTCGCTCGGCGGCGCGATCCGCAGATTGGGGCAGAGGAGATGTCTGGCCTCGGGGCCTTCGCAGGGGTTGTCGACCGCCGCTGCAGTGGGTGCCGGGAAGGCCAGGGCGACCAGCGCAAGAGCGGGGGCCAAAAATCGGGCTCGCACCGGCCGGAGACTATCCCGACCCGTTGCTATGGTCGGCTCTCGATGGCCGATCTGCCGGACAACTTCCAGAGCGCCCCGCTGAGCGAGGTCGATCCCGAGATCGCGGGTGTCCTCGACGCCGAGCTGCGCCGCCAGCAGGGGACGCTGGAGATGATCGCCTCGGAGAACTTCGTGCCCCAGGCCGTGCTCGAAGCGGTCGGCTCGGTGCTGACCAACAAGTACGCCGAGGGCTACCCGGGCCGCCGCTACTACGGCGGCTGCGAGGAGGTCGACGTCGCCGAGGAACTGGCGATCGAGCGCGCCAAGGGCCTCTTCGGCGCCGAGCACGCCAACGTTCAGGCGCACTCCGGCGCCCAGGCCAACAACGCCGTCTACATGGCGTTGATGGAGCCGGGCGACACCTTCCTCGGCCTCGCTCTCGACCACGGCGGCCACCTCAGCCATGGGATGAAAATCAACGTCAGCGGCACGCTCTACAACCCCGTGCCCTACCACGTCAGCCGCGAGGACTTCCTCGTCGACATGGACGAGGTCCAGCGCCTCGCCGACGAGCACAAGCCGGCGCTGATCGTCACCGGTTGGTCGGCCTACCCGCGCCAGCTCGACTTCGCCGCCTTCCGCGAGATCGCCGACTCGGTCGGCGCCAAGCTGATGGTCGACATGGCCCACTTCGCCGGCCTCGTCGCCGCCGGCGAGCACCCGAACCCGGTCGAGCACGCCGACGTCGTCACGACGACGATCCACAAGACCCTGTGCGGCCCGCGCAGCGGCATGATCCTCTGCCGGTCCGAACACGCGAAAGCGATCGACAAGGCGGTCTTCCCGGGCCAGCAGGGCGGCCCTCTGATGCACACGATCGCCGCCAAGGCGGTCGCTCTCCACATCGCCGCCAGCGAGCCGTTCCGCCAGCGCCAGCGGCAGACCATCGCCAACGCGCAGGCGTTCGCCGCCGGGCTGGAAGCCGGGGGCGTTCCGGTGATCACCGGCGGCACCGACGTCCACCTCGTCCTCGTCGACCTCAACCCGACCGGTCTCGACGGCCAGACGGCGGAGGATCGGCTCGACGAGGTCGGGATCACCGTCAACCGCAACGCGATTCCCTTCGACGAGCGTCCGCCGATGAACCCCTCCGGCCTGCGGATCGGCACCCCGGCGCTGACCACCCGCGGGATGGGCGAGGACGAGATGACCGAGATCGCCGAGGTGATCGTCGCCGCCCTCGGCCCCGATTTCGAGTCCTCCAAGGAAGACCTCCGCGCCCGCACCGGCGCCCTGATGGACCGCTTCCCGCTCTACGCTGATCTCGCGGCGACCGTTTAGCCCCATGCGCATCTGGGTGGATATGAGCGCCCCGGCGCATGTCCTGGTGCTGCGACCGATCATCGAGCGGCTGCGGGGCGAAGGTCACGAGGTCGAGATCACCTCGCGCGACTATGCGCAGACGCAGCAGCTGCTCGAGCTCCACGGCATGGAGCACACGCCGATCGGCCGCCACGGCGGCGCCTCGCGGCTGCGCAAGGCCTACAGTCTCGCCTCGCGCAGCGCCGGGATGCTGCGCTTCGGCCGCGGCCGGGGCTTCGACCTCGCCCTCGCCCATGGCTCCAACGACCTGGCGGTCGCCGCCAGGACCCTCGGCGTCCCCGAGGCCAACATGCACGACTACGAGTACGCGGTCACCCAGCACCGGATCGGCTGCCGGCTGGCTCGCCGGGTGATGTTCCCGGACGCCGTCCCGCTCGACCGGCTGCGGCGCTTCGGGGTGAGCAAGGAGAAGTACTTCCCCTATCCCGGCCTGAAGGAGGAGTACTACCTCTACGACTTCGAGCCCGACCCCGAGGCGCTGAGGAGGCTCGGCGTCGAGACCGAGCGCGTGGTCGTCATCGTCCGACCGCCGCCCGACGTCTCGCTCTACCACCGCAAGTCGAACCCGCTCTTCCCCAAGGTGCTCGACCGCCTCGGCCGCGACGAGGGGGTCCACGCGGTGGTCCTGCCCCGCACCGGGGCCCAGCGCGAGTTCATCACCGGCCTCGAGCTCCCCTCGGTGATCGTGCCCCCCGGCGCGGTCGAGGCGCAGAGCCTCGTCGCCCTCGCCGACCTCGTCCTCTCCGCCGGGGGGACGATGAACCGCGAGGCCGCCGCCCTCGGCATTCCCGTCTACACGACCTACGGCGGTCGTCTCGGCGGGGTCGACGAAGCGCTGATCCGTTCCGGGCGGCTGCGCCCGCTGACCGACGCCCGCGCGCTCGAGCTGCGCAAGCGGACCGCGGAGTCGACGCCGACACGCCGCGATCCGTCCGCGCTGGTAAAGACCATCCTCGGTACCGTCGGAGCCTCACCATTGCGCGAAGAGCCCCATCCCGTAACGCCTTCCTGAGCGAGCTGCCCGAGTCCGAGCCCGGCCTCGAAGAACTCGTCGCGCCCGCCGCGGAGGGCGACCCGCGGCCGATCGACCCGGTCCTGCGAGCGCTCGACATCCTCATCTCCGCCTCGATCCTGCTCGTCCTCTCGCCGCTCCTGGCGCTGGTTGCGCTGGTGATCCTGATCGACTCCGGCCGCCCGCTCCTCTACCGCGGCGCCCGCGTCGGCGAGGCCGGGCACCTCTTCTGGATGTACAAGTTCCGCACCCTGAATCCGGACGCCGAAACGCGCCTGGGTCCCTATTACGGGGAGGAGCTGACCCGGCGGACCGAGGAAGAGCGGACCCGGCTCGGCGGCGCCCTGCGCAAAACCCACCTCGACGAGGTGCCCCAGCTCTGGAACGTCCTGCGCGGCGACATGTCGATCGTCGGCCCGCGCCCGATCAGGCCCACCTTCTACGCCGAGCTCTGCCGCGAGATCCCCCAGTACTGGCAGCGCCTCGTCGTCCGCCCCGGCGTCACCGGCTTCGCCCAGACCCGCATCACCCGCGAGGAGACCTGGGCCGACAAGCTCGCCCACGACATGGAGTACATCGCCGACCGTTCGGTCAGTCTGTACTTCCAAGTCCTGTTGGCGACTGTCGCCAAGGTGCTCGGGCGCGGCCAGCCGACCTCTTGAACCTCGGGCCGCGGGGGAGGGTGGGGCACCCTCCTACCTTCGCTGGGCTATTCGCCTGAAGAGAAACAGGAGCAGTCCTAGGGCGAGCATTCGGGCGAATAGCTAACGCCGCTCGTACGGAGGGTGCCCCACCCTCCCGGACGGTTCGAGGTCGCTTCGGCTCACGAGGTTGGACGAATCTCAGTGAGGCCCGGTTAGAAGGGATTGCCAGTTAGGCTCGGGTGGAGGGTCGAGGTACCTGTCGTACGAGCGGCGTTAGCTATTCGCCCCAGCGCTCTTTCTCGGATGGCTCGTTGCTCTCCGGGCGAATAGCCCAGCGAAGGTAGACAGGTACCTCGACCCTCCCTCCAACCTCCCTGCGACACTGCCCGCTCATGTGCGGGATTTGTGGAGTCGTCAGCAGCGACGGTACCCCCGACCTCGAGGCCGTTGCGCGGATGAGCGGGCGGCTCGTGCATCGGGGGCCTGATGACGACGGGCTGTTCCACGCGGGGTCGGTGGCGTTGGCGGCGCGGCGGCTCTCGATCATCGACCTCGACCACGGTCATCAGCCGATCGCCAACGGGGACGGCTCGGCGGTGGTCGTCCAGAACGGGGAGATCTACAACTACCGCGAGCTGAAGCGGGAGCTGGAGGGGCGGGGTCACCGCTTCGCCACCGACTGCGACACCGAGGTGCTCGTCCACGGCTACGAGGAGTGGGGCGAGGGCTTCGTCGAGCGGTTGCGGGGGATGTTCGCGATCGCGCTCTGGGACGGGCGCCGCCAGCGGCTGCTGCTCGCCCGCGACCGCTTCGGGATCAAGCCGCTCTACTACCGCCGGGCGGGCGGCGGCTTCTCCTTCGCCTCGGAGCTGAAGGCGATGCTCGAGCAGCCCGGGTTCTCGCGTGAGATCGACCCGCGGGCGGTCTCCGCCTACCTCGCCTTCAACTCGATCCCGGCGCCGCTGACGATCTTCGCCGAGGCGCGCAAGCTCCCCCCGGGGCACCTGCTCGCCTGGGAGGGGGGAGAGGTCGAGCTGCGCCGCTACGCGCGGGTCGGCGCCGTCCCCGGCGGCGAGCCGAGGGGCGGCTCGGAGGCCGAGCTGGAGGCCGAGCTGCTCGAGGTGCTGGGCGACAGCGTCCGCGCCCACCTCGTCGCCGACGTCCCGGTCGGCGTCCTGCTCTCGGGCGGGGTCGACTCCGGCGCGCTCGCGGCGCTCGCGAGCTCCCAGACGGGCGAGCGGCTGCGGACCTTCTCGATCGGGTTCGAGGAGGAGGGGTTCGACGAGCTCTGCCGCGCCCGTCTCGTCGCCGAGCGCTACGGCACCGACCACCACGAGCTGGTCGTCCGCCCCAACGCGGTCGAGCTGCTGCCGAAGCTGGTCGGGGCATTCGACGAGCCCTTCGGCGACTCCTCGGCGCTGCCCACCTACCTCGTCTCCCAGCTCGCCTCCTGCCACGTCAAGACGGCGATGTCCGGCGAGGGCGGCGACGAGCTCTTCGGCGGCTACTACACCTACGTCGCCGACCTCCTCGCCCGCCGCGTCGGGCGTCTGGCGCCGCTCGCCCGGCCGCTGGCCGAGGCGCTGCCGAGCCGCCACGACCGCGTCGGCTTCGACTACAAAGCCAAGCGCTTCGCCCGCGCCGCGGCCCTGCCGCCGCTGGAGCGCCACCACGGCTGGAAGGAGATCTTCTCGGCCCAGACGCGCGCCGAGCTGGCGGGTGCCGCCGGCTCCGGCTGGGACCCACTCGACCTCTACCGCGAGCGCTACGCCGAAACGGCGGGCGCCGAGCCGCTGGCGCGGATGCAGGACCTCGACCTCGGCATCTACCTGGTCGACGACCTGCTGGTCAAGACCGACCGGCTCAGCATGGCCCACTCGCTCGAGCTGCGGGTCCCGTTTCTCGACCAGCGGGTGGCCGAGTTCGCCTTCTCACTGCCGCGCAGGGCGAAGGTGCGCGGCTTCCAGAAGAAGCGGCTCCTGCGCAGGGCGCTGGCGCCCCTGCTGCCCGAGGAGATCGTCCACGGCCGCAAGCAGGGCTTCTCTATCCCGCTCGCCGCCTGGCTCCGCGGCCCCCTGGAGCCGTTCGCCCGCGAGGTGCTGGCGCCGGGCGCGCTCGAGCGCCAGGGCCTGCTGGAGCCCGCCGCGGTGACGCCGATCGTCGACCGCCATTGCTCCGGCAGGGAGGACCTCAGCCGCCAGATCTGGGGCCTGATGGCACTTACCCTCTGGTTCGACCGCTATGCCCACTGACATCGACGCCCTCCTGGCCTTCATCGTCGCCGGCGTGCTGGCGCTGCTGCTGGTGCCGCTGACCAAGTGGCTGGCGCTGCGGGTGGGGGCGATCGACCACCCGAGCGAGCGCAAGCTGCACCTCGCCCCGACGCCGAAGCTGGGCGGGCTCGGGATCCTCGGCGGCGTCGCCGTCGCCGGCCTCCTCTTCCTCCCCGACGACGGCGAAAGCCACGCGATCCTGATCGGCGCCGCGGCGATCGCCGCGGTCGGCGTCCTCGACGACGTCTTCGACCTCCCCGCCGCGGTCAAGCTGCTCGGCCAGACCGCCGCCGTCGTCATCCCGGTCTCGGCCGGCGTCACCGTCGACAACTTCACCTTCCCCTTCTTCGGGCGCCTGACCCCCGGCACGGTCGACCTGCTCACCCTGCCAGGGGGCGGCGTCGTCCACCTCGGCGACGTCGGCACCGTGCTGGCGATCGTCGCCGTGATCAACGTCATCAACCTGATCGACGGCGTCGACGGCCTCGCCGCCGGAGTCGCCGTGATCTCCGGCATCACCCTGGCGACGATCGCCCTCTCGCTCGACCGCACCGCCGCCGGCGTCCTCGCCGCGCTGACCGCCGGGGCCGCCCTCGGCTTCCTCCGCTGGGGGTTTCCGCCCGCCAGCACCTTCATGGGGGACACCGGCTCCAACCTGCTCGGCTACCTGCTGGGAGCGGTGGCGGTGCAGGGAGCGCTGAAGACGAACGCGGTCGTCGCCCTCTTCCTGCCGCTGATCATCCTCGCGGTGCCGATCCTCGACACCGGCTTCGTCGTCGCCAAGCGGCTCAAATACGGCCGCCCGATCTACAAAGCCGACCGCTGGCACTTCCACCACCGGATGGCCGACATCGGCTTCTCGCAGCGCCGCACCCTGCTCTACCTCTACGGCTGGACCGCGGTGATGGCGCTGCTGGCCCTGGCCCTGCGCTTCGTCCCCTACAGCGACGACCACGGCAACTTCGACCCGCTCTGGACCGCGGTGATCGCCCTCTTCGGCATCCTCGCCCTCGCTGCCAGCGTCTACCTCGTCGAGGTCCTAGAGATCCTCAAGCTCCGCCAAACCCGCCTCCGCCAACTGATCACCCTCCGCCGCCAAGTCGGCGCCCCCGAGCCCCAACCCGAGGAAGTCGAGCGCGCCGTCGAAGAGGAGCTCGAGACCGGCACCTTCCCGACCGTCGACCCCGAAACCGGCGAGTTCCAGGCAATCGAGCCGACGCCGCCACGGTAGTGTCAACCCTCACGAAGTGGCTTCAGCAAGCCATTCGCGGGGTCTATTGGATATAGTCGCCCCTGCGCTCGCTCTGCCCCGAGCAGGGCGCCGTTCCTTGTTATGTCTCCTCCCAAGTACGTCGATCTAATCGCGTTGCTCGCCGCGCTCGCCGTTTTCCTGCTCGGCGGTTTGCCGCTGCTCGGCTTCGCCGTGGCGGCCGCGGTCTGGCTCAGCCAGCGGGGGATCCAGGTGCTCGCGCAGCGCCGGATGAAGCAGGAGCTGGCTCGCGGCAACAGGCAGAAGGCGATGGGCATCGTCGCCGGCAGCACCCTCGGCCGCGTCTGGCTGATGGCCACCGCCGTCCTCCTCGTCGGCATCGCCGAACGGGAGTCCGGCCTCGCCGCGGCGATCCTCCTGCTCGCCCTCTTCACGATCTCCTTCGCCGCCCAGGGCCTCGCGCACCTGTTCGACGACCAGCCCGAGGGCCAGGGGGCCTAGGCCATGGAGTCGGCTTCGATTCAGGCGCCGGGCGGCGCCGCCGCCGGCGGCGACCCCGAGAAGGGCGGCCTCAGCACCAAAGCCAAGGTCCTGATCGGCTTCGGCGCCTACTTCGCCGTCTCGATCCTGCTGCTCCTGATCTTCGGCAACGACGGCAAGAACGAAGCCTTCAAGCCGCAGAACGAGTTCAAACTCGAACCCTGGGTCACGATCGAACTCGCCGGGATCGACTTCAGCATCAACAAGGCGGTCCTCTACCTGGTCCTCGCCAGCGCCCTGACGATCCTGACGATGACCTGGATCGCGCGGCGGATGGTGCAGAAGCCGAATCGGGTCCAGACCGCGGTCGAGGTCGCCTACGACCTGACCAAGAACACGATCACCGGCGGCAGCCTCCACGGCGAGCTGGCCCGCAAGTGGTTCCCCTTCATCGGCGCCCTCTTCTTCTGGATCTGGTTCTCGAACATGCTCGGCTTCCTGCCGCTGCCGACCAACACCGAGCACACCTTCTCGCTCGGCGGCCTCGAGATCCCCTCCTTCGCGATCTACGCCGCCACCGCGAACATCGCGATCCCGCTCGTCCTCACCCTCGTCGTCTGGCTCAGCTACCACGTCGAGGGCATCCGCGCCAAGGGTTTCGTCCCCTACTTCAAGAGCTGGCTGCCCCCGGGCCTGGAGGAGATGAGCCCGGTCGGCAGGGCCGCGATCTTCGTGATCGAGGTGATCTCCCATTTCGTGCGGCTGATCTCGCTCTCCGTCCGTCTTTTCGCCAACATCCTCGCCGGTCACCTGCTGCTGCTCTTCATGGGCGGCGGCCTGGCGGTGCTGCTGGGGATCGCCGCCCTCGGGGCGCTCACCTTCCCGCTCGCCTTCGCCTTCTTCATCTTCGAGGTCGGGCTGGTGGCGACCCTGCAGGCATTCATCTTCTCGACGCTTAGCGCTATCTACATCGGCGGAGCGACCTCCGCCTCTCACTAGAAAAGGAGTCAACTTTCAAATGGATCCCACCTTGTTGCCCATTGCCGAGGTAAGCAGCGAAGCCGTCGAAAGCGCCGGCAAAGCGATCGCCCTCGGCGTCGGCGCCGGGCTCGGTTCGATCGGCGCCGGTATCGGCGTGGGCTTCATCTTCGGTAAGGAGATCGAGTCGGTCGCCCGCCAGCCGGAGATGAAAAGCGACCTGGAAAGCATCCGCTGGCTCGGCTTCGCGCTGACCGAGGCGGTCGCCTTCTACACCTTCATCTTCGGTCTGATCGCCTTCTTCCTCGCCTAAGTCGATGGAGCTGCTCGGCTACATAGTCCCGCTCGCCGCCGAGGCGGCGGAACACGGCGAGGAGAGCGGCGGCAGCTTCCTGGTCAGCCCGGGCCTGGGGCTGATGATCTGGACGCTGGTCCTGTTCCTGATCACGATGTGGGTGTTGAGCAAGGTCGCCTTCCCGAAAATTCAGGAAGCGCTCGACAAACGCGCCGCGACGATCGCCGAGTCGATCGACGCCGCCGAGAGGCAGCGCAAGGAATCGGACGAGCTCCTCGCCGAGTACCGCGCCCGCCTCGCCGAGGCGCGGGAGCAGGCCGACGACATCATGGTCCGCGCCCGCAAGTCCGCCGAGACCGCCGAAGCCGAGGCCGCGGCGGCCGGCAAGGAGAAACGGGACGAGCTGGTTGCTTCGGCGAATCGTGAGATCGAAGCCCAGACCCGCCGCTCCCTGGACGAAATCCGCCAGCAGGTCGCCGACCTGACCGTCCTCGCCACCGAGCGGGTGACCCGCAAATCGCTCGACGCCGAGGACCAGAAGCGCCTCGTCGAGGAGGCGCTCGGCGAGGTCGACTTCTCGACGCTGTCGGGGTCGGAGAAGAACTAGCGATGGCCGACGCAGCTCGCGTATACGCGGAGGCCCTCTTCGAGGTGGGCCGCGACAAGGGCAAGCTGGACTCGCTGCAGCGACAGCTGGGCGAGTTCGCCGACGCCGTCGACCGCAACCGCGAGCTGCAGGTCTTCTTCTTCAGCCCCTACCTCTCCTCGACGGAGAAGGGGGAGGGGATCGAGCGGGGGGTCACGGGCGCCGAGCCCGAGCTGATCAACTTCCTCGAGCTGCTCGTCGACAAGCACCGGATGACGGAGATCTTCCGCATCCGTCGCGAGTTCGAGGAGCTCTGGAAGCGCGAGAACCGCCGTATCGACGTCACCGTCACCAGCGCCGTCGAGCTGGACCGGGCGGTCGTCGAGAAAATCGGCCAGGAGGTCGAACGCCAGACCGAGGAGAAGGTCGACCTCTCGAGCAGGGTCGACTCCGACATCCTCGGCGGCATCGTCCTGCAGGTCGGCAACATGGTCCTGGACGCGAGCATCCGCAGTCGCCTGGAGAAACTTCGAAAGAGCGTCGCCACCGCGGCGTAAGGAGGCAGAGAGCACCCGATGGAGATCAAGCCCGACGAGATCGCAAGCATCCTGCGAGAGCGGATCGAGGGACTGGATACCGGTTCCGCCGACCTAACCGAGGTTGGCACGGTCCTGTCCGTCGCCGACGGCATCGCCCGCATCCACGGGCTCGACAACTGCATGGCGCTGGAGATGCTCGAGCTGCCGCACGGGGTCACCGGCCTGGCGCTGAACCTCGAGGCCGACAACGTCGGCGCCGTGCTGTTCGGTAACTGGGACGAGATCGTCGAGGGCGACACGGTCAAACGGACCGGCAAGCTGCTCGAGATCCCGGTCGGCGAGGAGCTGCTCGGCCGCATGGTCGACCCGCTCGGGCGGCCGCTCGACGACCGCGGCGAGATCGCCACCACCGAGACCCGCCCGGCCGAGTTCAAAGCCCCCGGCGTGGTCCAGCGCCAGCCGGTCGAGGAACCCGTCCAGACCGGGCTGATGTCGATCGACGGGATGATCCCGATCGGCCGCGGCCAGCGAGAGCTGATCATCGGCGACCGCCAGACCGGCAAGACGGCGATCGCGATCGACACGATCATCAACAACAAGGACAAGGACCTGATCTGCATCTACGTCGCGATCGGGCAGCGGATGTCGACCGTCGTGCAGCTGAAAGAGACGCTCGAGGAAAACGGCGCGATGGAGAACACGATCATCGTCGCCGCCCCGGCCGACGAGGCGGCGCCGATCAAGTACATCGCCCCCTACGCCGGCTGCGCGATGGGCGAGCACTTCCTCTACAACGGCAAAGCCGCCCTCTGCGTCTACGACGACCTCACCAAACACGCTTCCGCCTACCGGCAGATGTCGCTGCTGCTGCGGCGCCCGCCGGGTCGCGAGGCCTACCCGGGCGACGTCTTCTACCTGCACTCGCGCCTCCTGGAGCGGGCGGTGAAGCTCAACGACGAGCTCGGCGGCGGCTCGCTGACGGCCCTGCCGATCATCGAGACCCAGGCCTCCGACGTCTCCGCCTACATCCCGACCAACGTGATCTCGATCACCGACGGTCAGATCTTCCTCGAGTCCGACCTCTTCTTCTCGGGCGTCCGCCCGGCGATCAACGTCGGCATCTCGGTTTCCCGGGTCGGCGGCAACGCGCAGACCAAGGCGATGAAGAAGGTCGCCGGAAAACTGCGGCTCGACCTCTCCCAGTACCGCGACCTCGAGGCCTTCGCCCAGTTCGGCTCCGAGCTCGACGCCGAGACCCAGAAAGCGCTGACCCGCGGCGAACGGCTGGTCGAGCTGCTGAAACAGAAAGAGCGCGAACCGCTCTCGGTCGGCGACCAGGTCGCCTCGATCTACTCGGGCACCGGCGGCTACCTCGACCGGATCAAAGTCGAGCGCGTCAGCGAGTTCCTCGCCGACCTGCGGACCCGCCTGCACTCCGAGCAGTCCGAGCTGCTGAGCCGGATCGAAGAGACCGGCAAGCTCGAGGAGGACGACGAGGAGGCGCTGGGCAAGGCGATCGCCGACTTCGTCGACGACTTCGGCCCCGACTTCGACGAGCATGGCGAGCCGCTCGAGGCGGGCGAGTCCGACCGCGTCCACTCCAAAGAGGAGCGCGAGGCGCCCGCTCGCACCGCCGACTCGGAGGCCGAGTCCGACAGCACCGAGGACGAGGAGGCGGCGACCCCGGCCTAGCGCCCGGGGAGCTGAGCACCTGATGGCATCGCAGAAGGAAGTCAAGAACCGCATCGCGTCGGTCAAGAACATCAACAAGATCACGCGGGCGATGGAGATGGTTGCGGCGGCGCGCCTGCGGCGAGCCGAACAGCGGATCTCCGACATGCGGCCCTACGCCGAGGGAATGCGCAAGCTGACTCGCCGCGCCGCCGCCCAGGCGGGCGGCATCCCCCGGGTCCCGGTGCTGGAAGAGCGGGAGAACGTCAAACGCGTCGGGATCGTCCTCGTCACCGGCGACCGCGGCCTCGCCGGCGCCTTCAACTCGAACATCATCCGCGAGGGCATGCGGATGGCGGCCAAGGTCCGCGAGGAGGGCGCCGAGCCCGCCTTCGCCGTGGTCGGCCGCAAGGGCGTCTCGGCGCTGACCTTCCGCAAGCAGGAGGTGACCGACTCCTACGTCGGCTTCACCGACCGCCCTGCCTTCGCCAACGCCCGCGAAATCGGCGAGGGGCTGACCGCCCGCTACGTCGACCAGGACCTCGACCGGGTCGAGCTGATCTACAACCGCTTCGTCTCGCCGCTGACCCAGCACGTCTGGCGCCAGACCCTGCTGCCGCTGCAGCAGGCGGAGGTGATCGGCGAGGGGGCCGGCGAGGAGGACGCGGCGGCCGACGAGGAAACCGATGCCGAGAAGGCGCAGAGCCGCTCGGATTGGATCTACGAGCCCGACCCCGAGGAGCTGCTGGCGAGGCTGATCCCGGAGTACGTGACGATCTCGGTCTACCGGGCGTTGCTCGAGTCGGCGGCCTCGGAGCTGGGCGCGCGGATGACGGCGATGCGGAACGCCGCGGAGAACGCCGAGGACATGATCGGCAGCCTGACCCTGGAGATGAACCGGGCGCGTCAGGCGGAAATCACGCAGGAGATCTTGGAGGTCGTCGGCGGCGCCGAGGCGCTCGGCTAGACGACGGGCCCACGGTCACCAACACCACTTCAAAGACGAGAAAAGGAACCCATGGCTGAGAGCAACGGAAACGGAAGCAACGTAGGGCGCGTCGAGCAGGTCACCGGAGTGGTCATCGACGCCGTCTTCCCCGACAAGCTGCCGGAGATCTTCTCGGCGGTGACGATCGAGACCAGCGGCGGCGACGGCGACGGCGAATCGGCCGTCCTCGTCTGCGAGGTGCAGCAGCACCTCGGCGACGACCGCGTCCGCGCGGTCGCGATGGACGCCACCGACGGCATCGCCCGCGGCGCCGCGGTCACCGACACCGGCGGCCCGATCACGGTTCCGGTCGGCGACGCGACCCTCGGCCGCATCTTCAACCTGCTCGGCGAGCCGATCGACAACGGCCCCGAGGTGCAGGCCGAGGAGCGCTGGCCGATCCACCGCCCCGCCCCCAAGGCCTCAGACCTGACCCCGACGCAGGAGATCCTCGAGACCGGGATCAAGGTCATCGACCTCCTGGCGCCGTACGCCAAAGGCGGCAAGGTCGGGCTGTTCGGCGGTGCCGGCGTCGGCAAGACCGTGCTGATCCAGGAGCTGATCCGCAACATCGCCGAGGAGCACTCCGGGCTCTCCGCCTTCGTAGGCGTCGGCGAGCGCTCGCGAGAGGGGAACGACCTCTGGCTCGAGATGAAAGAGTCGGGCGTGATCGACAAGACCATGCTGGTCTTCGGCCAGATGAACGAGCCCCCGGGCGCGCGCCTCCGCGTCGCCCTCTCCGGGCTGACGATGGCCGAGTACTACCGCGAGCAGGGCGGCCAGGACGTGCTCCTGTTCATCGACAACATCTTCCGCTTCGTCCAGGCGGGCTCCGAGGTCTCGGCGCTGCTCGGGCGCATGCCTTCGGCGGTCGGCTACCAGCCGACGCTGGAGACCGAGATGGGCGGCCTGCAGGAGCGGATCACCTCGACCGACCGCGGCTCGGTGACCTCGATCCAGGCGGTCTACGTGCCCGCCGACGACTACACCGACCCGGCCCCGGCCTCGGTGTTCGCCCACCTCAACGCGACCACCGCGCTCTCGCGGTCGATCTCCGAGAAAGGGATCTACCCGGCGGTCGACCCGCTCGACTCGACCTCGACGATCCTCAAGCCCGACGTCGTCGGCGACGAGCACTACCGCACGGCGACCGAGGTCCAGGAGGTGCTGCAGCGCTACAAGGAGCTCCAGGACATCATCGCCATCCTCGGCATCGACGAGCTCTCCGACGAGGACCGCCAGACGGTCTCCCGGGCCCGCAAGATCGAGCGCTTCCTCTCGCAGCCGTTCTTCGTCGCCGAACAGTTCACCGGCCGCTCCGGCGAGTACGTGCCGGTGGCCGAGACGGTGCGCGGCTTCCGCGAGATCCTCGACGGCGAGCACGACGACCTCTCCGAGGGCGCCTTCTACATGCAGGGCTCGATCGACCAGGTGCTCGAGAACGCCAAGTCCGCCGCGGCCGCGTAGGGAGAGCTGTGGCTGCCGAGCACATGGTCGACGTCGAGGTCCTGACCCCCGAGGGGGAGGTCTGGAGCGGCGAAGCGCGCCAGGTCTCGACCCGGACCGAGGTCGGCGAAATCGGCATCCTCGCCAACCACGCGCCGGTCCTGGCGGCGCTGCGGCCGACCGAGCTCCGCCTCCACGTCTCCGACTCGGAGACGAAGACCTGGGCCCAGGCCCACGGCTGGCTGCAGGTCTACGGCAACCGGGCGCGGCTCCTGCTCGAGGAGGCGATCCCGCCCGAGGACCTGGACAGCGGTGCCCTGAAAGAGCAGCTCTCCGACGCCGAACAGCGGCTCTCGGAGTGCGACGAGGGCAGCGCCGAGCACAACCGGGCGCAGAAAGACCGCGACCGGGCCGAAGCGTTCCTCTCGATCGCCGGGGGTTAGATGAGGGGGACCGGTACCCCTCCTCCGGAATTGACCTCCCCTCCGCTGCGCTCCGGGGAGAACATGCTGCGCGCTCCGCGCGCAAAGCTCAGATTGCATGTCGCCGAACATTCCTGCGGAGGGGTACCGGTCCCCCTCCCTCGAACCGCGGCGGCACCTCGGTCTAGTTGCTCCCGAAGTTGTGGTTCCTTTGTCCGCTATGGGCGGACTAAGGAACCACGGAACTCGGTGAGGCGGCGAGTCGTCCATTCCGTGGTTCCTTTGTCCTCTATTTCAGGACAAAGGAACCACGCGATTGGAGGGCGGCATGAGTGACGAGCTGGTCGTTCTCGCAAAGCGGCTGATCAGCTTCGAGACCTGCGAGCCGGAGGCGATCTCCGAGGCCGCCGGGTTCATCCAAGGGTGGCTGGAAGCTCGGGGGATCGAGACGAGGGCCGACGAGGTGCGCGGTCTGCCGGTGGTGATGGCCGAGGTCGGGCCCGAGGATGCGCCCACGGTGGTCCTCCACGGGCACATCGACGTGGTGCCCGGGCACGCCGGGCAGTTCGTGCCCGAGACGGCCGGCGACCGGCTGATCGGGCGGGGCGCCTACGACATGAAGGGCGCGGTCGCGGCGATGCTGATGGTGATCGCGGCGCTGCGGGACCAGGAGCGGGTTAGGGTCCGGCTCGGGATCGTCGGCGACGAGGAGTCCGAGGAGGAGTCCGAGCGCGGCTCCGACCACCTCGTCGACACCGGGTTCACCGGCGACTTCGCGATCACCGGCGAGCCGACCGATCTGCACATCGGGATCGAGGCCAAGGGGGTGCTGGCACTCCGCCTCGAGGTGGGGGGGACCGCCGCCCACGGCGCCACCCCCTGGCTGGGCGACAACGCCGTTCTCAACGCGATCGACGTTTTCCGCAGTATCGAGTCGCTACCGTTTGCCCGACACAGCTCCGAGCTCTTCGACCGGCCGTCGATCAATCTGGGGAGGATCGTCGGCGGCGACGCTCTCAACAAGGTGCCCGACCGATGCGTGATCGACGTCGACATTCGCTACCTCCCCGACCAGGACCCGCAGGAGATACTCGCGGAGGTTCGCGAGCTGCAGGGGATCGAGGTGCGGGCATTGCTGACCAGGCCGCCGGCGACGGTCGACCGCGAGTCCCCCTTCGTGCGGGCGCTGCGCACCTCGGCGACCGAGCACCACGACGGGGACCCGATGAGCGTCGGGCGCGACGGCGCCTCCGACGCGGTCTCCTTCCTGCGGGTCGGCGTCCCGGCGGTCGAGTTCGGGCCGGTCGGGGCCGGGCACCATGGCCCGGGGGAGTGGGTCTCGGTTTCCTCCCTGGAGACCTACCGCCAGGCGCTGGAGTCGTTCCTGCGAGCGATCCCGGACCGGCTGGATGACTGAGTCGCTGGGCCCAGGCTGGGCGCCGAAGAAACCGCCGCCCGGGGGCAACGGCGACGAGGCCCCGAAGCCGAAGCGCTTCTGGTGGCGGTTCGCCCTCGCCTCGTTCCTGATCATCGCGATCTCGGCCGGGACGACCGCGGCGGCGACCCTGCTCTATCTCGACAGCATCGCCAACGCGATCCAGCCGAAGAACGACAAGCTGCAGAAGAAGCTGAACAAGTTCCTCGCCGACGCCGGCGACGGCGGCGCCCAGACCTTCCTCGTGATCGGCTCCGACAAGCGGGCCAACGAAGCCGAAGACCCCGGCCGCTCGGACACGACGATGCTGATCCGGCTCGATCCCGACAAGAGCCTGATCTCGATGATGTCGATCCCGCGCGACCTGAAGGTCGAAATTCCCGGTTACGGAACCGGCAAGTTCAACGAAGCGTATGCCTACGGCGGCACCAAGCTGACCCTGCAGACGGTCAAGGACCTGACCGACCTGCCGATCAACCACGTCGTCAACGTCGACTTCCTCGGTTTCGCCCAGGGCGTCTACGCGATCGGCTGCGTCTACGTGGACATCGACCGCCGCTACTACCACTCCAACGCCGAATCCGCCGAACAGTACGCCGAGATCAACGTCCAACCCGGCTACCAGCTGATGTGCGGCAAGCAGGCGCTCGACTACGTCCGCTACCGCCACACCGACACCGACATCGTCCGCTCGGCCCGCCAGCAGGACTTCCTCAGCGCCGCCCGCGCCCGGATCTCGGTCACGGACGTGTTCTTCGACCAGGGGGAACTGATCGAGGCCTTCACCGACTACACGACCTCGGATATCAGCGACGGCAAGACCCTGCTGGAAGTGCTCAAACTACTCGTGGCGTTGAGTAACTCGACGATCAACGAGGTCAACTTCCCGGCTGAACTCGGTCCCAGCTACGTCTACACCACGCCGGGTGCGGTGGAAGAAGCGGTGCAGGAATTCCTCGGCGGCGAGACCACGCAGGAAGCGAAAGCGGCGCAGCGCCAGAGCCGCGAAGAAGCCGAAGCCGGCCGCAGGAAGCACAGGAAGCACAAGCCGAAGAAGAAGTCGAAGCAGAAGAAGCCGAAGGTCGAGGTCGCGAAGCCCGGCAGCGACGGCCTCGTGCCGGCCGGCGAAGCCGGCAGGGCGGAGGCCGAGATCGTCGTCCGGCGGGCCCGCGGGTTCTTCCCGGTCTACTACCCGACCCGGCTCCCCGAAGGGACCCGCTTCGTCGAAAGCAATCCCTACGAGAAGGTGATCGACCCCTACGTCTACAACCTCAAGGACGACGACGGCAACCGCCACGTCGCCTACCGGATGGTCCTCGTCGCGGAAATGTCCGACGGCACCCATTACTTCGGCCTGCAGGGGATTCGCGGCTGGTCCGACCCGCCGATCCTCGACGATCCGAGCCTGACCAAGGAGATCAACGGGCGCGACTACGACATCTACGTCGACGGCGAAAATGTGAAAATGGTCGCCTGGCGGAGGGGGGACAACGCCTACTGGATCTCGAATGACCTCCTGCGGACCCTGACCAACGATCAGATGATCGGGATGGCGCGCTCCGCGAAGGTGATCGTCCCGTCCATGAAGAAGAAGCAGCAGAAGCCCGGAAGGAGCAGGGGATGAGCGAGCAGAAGGAAACCGTCGGGGTAATCGGGGTCGGCTGGGTCGGCCTGGTCACCGCTGCCTGCTTCGCCGAGCTCGGCCACCCGGTGGTCGCCCGCGACATCCTCCAGGAGAAGGTCGACGCCCTCTCCAGGGGCGAGGTCTCGATCCACGAGCCCGGCCTCGGGGAGCTGATCGAGCGCAACGCCGAGCGCCTCAACTTCACCACCGACATGGACGAGCTGCTGGGAAGCGCCCGCCTGCTCTTCGTCTGCGTCGACACCCCGCCGACGTATTCGGGCGACGCCGACCTCTCGCGGGTGCGCGCCGTGGTGCAGGAGCTGCCGAGCGACAGCGACCACGTCCTGATCATGAAGAGCACCGTCCCGGCCGGTACCGGCAACTCGATCCGCCGCGACATGCCCGGCCTCTCCTACGTCTCCTGCCCCGAGTTCCTCAAGGAGGGGACCGCGGTCGCGGACTTCATGCACCCCGACCGGGTGGTGGTCGGCGCCGACCCCGGCGACGAGAGCTCGGCCGAGGCGGTCGAAGGCCTCTACCGGCCGCTCGGCGGCGAGATCCTCCGCACCGACGTCCCCAGCGCGGAGATGATCAAGCTCGCCTCCAACGCCTTCCTGGCGACGAAGATCTCCTTCATCAACGAGATCGCCAACGTCTGCGAGGAGGTCGGCGCCGACGTCGGCCAGGTCGCCAAGGGGATGGGGCTGGACGAGCGGATCGGCAGCTCCTTCCTGCGCGCCGGCATCGGCTACGGCGGCAGCTGCTTCCCGAAGGACGTCAGCGCCCTGAAGATGCTGGCGGGCAACACCGGCTACCACTTCCAGCTGCTGACCGCGGTGATCGAGGTCAACGAGCTGCAGAAGCGCCGCGTCGTCGGCAAGCTCGAGAAGCACCTCGGCTCGCTGATCGGCAAGCGGATCGCGCTTCTGGGCCTCGCCTTCAAGCCCGACACCGACGACATGCGGGAGGCCTCGAGCCTCGTGCTCGCCGCGCGGCTGCAGGGCGAGGGGGCCGAGGTGGTCGCCTACGACCCGGTCGCCTCCGAGCGCGCCGCGGAGCTGCTCGGCTCGGTCGAGATGGCGACCTCGGCGATGGGGGCGCTCGACGGGGCCGACGCTGCCGTGCTGGTCACCGAGTGGCGCGAGTTCGCCGAGCTCGACTGGCCCGCCGCCGCGGAGCGGATGAACCGGGCGCTGCTGGTCGACGGCCGCAACTTCCTCGACCCCGGGAAGCTGGCCTCGGCGGGCTTCGAGTACGAGGGGATAGGCCAGACCGTGAACTCCGCTCGACCCGCCCCTGCTTCCTAGTGCAGGCCATCGTTCTCGTCGGCGGCGAGGGGACGCGGCTCCGGCCGCTGACCAGCGACGTGCCGAAGCCCGCGGTGACGTTGGTCGACCGCCCCTTCCTCGCCTACGCGATCGAGTGGCTCGCGGCCCACGGCGTCACCGAGGTCGTCCTCGCCTGCGGCTTCCTGCCCGACGTGCTGCGGGCGGCACTCGCGGACGAGGAGGAGCGGGCGGGGGTCGAGATCTCCTACGTCGCCGAGCCCGAGCCGCTCGGCACGGCCGGCGCGATCCGCTTCGCCGCCGATGCCCTCGGCGAGCGGCTCGGGGATCGCTTCCTCGCCCTCAACGGCGACGTCCTCGCCGACCTCGACCTCGCGGCCCTGGTCCGCGCCCACGAGGAGCGCGGCGCCCGGGCGACCATCGGGCTGCACCCGGTAGCCGATTCCTCTGCCTACGGCCTCGTCGAGTGCGACGAGGGGGGGCGGGTGCTCCAGTTCCTCGAGAAGACCGGTGAGGCGGTACCCGGGGAGATCAACGCCGGCGCCTACGTCCTCGACCGCTCGGTCCTCGACCTCGTGCCGGCGGGTCGCGCCGTCTCGATCGAGCGTGAGGTCTTCCCGCGGCTGGTCGGGGACGGCCTCTGCGGCCTGCTGCTCGAGGGGTACTGGATGGACATCGGCACCCCCGACCGCTACCTGCAGGCGAGTTGGGACATCCTCGAGGCCCGGGTCGAGACCCGGGTGCGGCCGACCGCCCCCGGGCTGCTGGTCGCCGAGGGCGCGGTCGTCGAGGAGGAGTCGAAGGTCGGCCCCCGCGCCGTCGTCTCCGGCGGCTGCCGCGTCGAGGCCGGCGCCGAGGTGGAGGACTCGGTCCTGCTCGAGGGCTGCACCGTCGGCCGCGACGCCGTCATCCAGCGCTCGATCCTCGCCCCCGGCGCCGAGGTAGCGCCGGGTGCGCAACTCGTTGACACCGTGGTCGGCCGAGATGAAAGAGTCCCTGCCTGATGAGCCCGATCCTCGACGACACGCTCGATCTCCCGAATCAGCTTCGCGACGCTCTCTGGCGAGTCGAAACCGCCCGCCTCGAGCCGGCCGACTCGGCCGGGCTGATGATCTGCGGGATGGGGGGCTCGGCGATCGGCGGCGACCTGGCCGCCGCCGCCCTCGGCGACCGGCTGACCAAGCCGCTGGTCACGATCCGCGGCTACGAGCTGCCGAGCTGGGCGACGCCCGAGTGGACCGTCCTCTGCACCAGTTACTCCGGGAACACCGAGGAGACCCTCGCCTGCTTCGAGGCGGCCGAGGCGCTGGGCGCGCGGCGGCTGGTGGTCAGCACCGGCGGCCGGCTGGTCGAGGAGGCGCGCGAGGCGGGAGTGCCGGTCGTCGGCCTGCCGGGGATCTTCCAGCCGCGGGTCGCGGTCGCCTACATGTTCGCCGCCGCCGTCGAGGCGGCGGCGCTGGCCGGCGCGGCACCTCGGATTCGCACCGAGATCGACGCGGCCGCGTCCTTCCTCGAGGGCCGGCGCGACGAAATCAAGGCCCGGGCGGCCGAGATCGCGGCCGAGCTCGAGGGCGCCGTCGCCGTCGTCTACGGCAGCGATCTGACCGCGCCGGTCGCGAAGCGCTGGAAGACCCAGGTCAACGAGAACGCCAAGGCCCCCGCGTTCGCGGCCGAGCTGCCCGAGGCCGACCACAACGAGATCTGCGGCTGGTCCTCCGATGCCGAGCGGATGGCCGCCGTCTTCCTCGAGGACTGCGACCAGCACCCGCGCGAGCGCCGCCGCTTCGAGCTCACGGCCGGCCTCGTCGCGGCCGATGCCGCCACCGTGGTGCGAGTGGAGACGGTGGGGGAGACCCGGGTCGAGCGCCTGCTCTGGGCGACGCTGCTCGGCGACCTGGTCTCGCTCGAGGTCGCGCGACTGCGGGGAGTCGACCCGGAGAGCATCGTCGCGATCGACAGGCTGAAGGAGGGCATGGCGGCATGAGGGCCATGGTGCTGGCGGCTGGTCTCGGGACGCGGCTGCGGCCGATCACCTACGAGATGCCGAAGCCGATGGTCCCGGTCCTCAACAAGCCGGTGATGGAGCACATCCTCCGCCTCCTCGCCCGCCACGGCTTCACCGAGACGATCGCCAACCTGCACTGGTTCCCGGACCTGATCGAGGGCTACTTCGGCGACGGCTCCGGCAGCGGCGTCTCGCTCACCTACAGCCGCGAGGAGCAGCTGCTCGGCACCTCGGGCGGGGTTCGCAACGCGGCTGATTTCCTCGGCGACTCCTTCCTGATCATTTCCGGCGACGCGCTCACCGACATCGACCTGACCGCGATGCGCGAGTACCACGAGTCCCACGACGGGGTCGCGACCCTGGCGATGAAGCGGGTCGAGGACACCAGCCAGTTCGGCGTCGCGATCGTCGGCGCCGACGGCCGGATCCAGGGCTTCCAGGAGAAGCCGGACCCCGCCGAAGCGCTCTCGGACCTCGCCAACTGCGGCATCTACATGTTCCGCAAGGAGATCTTCGACTTCTTCCCCGAGCCGGGGACGAGCAAGGCGGCGGGGGAGGGCGACCCGCCCGGGTTCGCCGACTGGGCGATGGACGTCTTCCCGCGCCTGCTCGACGGCGACGTCCCCTTCTACGCGCACGAGATCGACGCCTATTGGAACGACATCGGCAACCTCGAGGAGCTGCGCGAGGGCAACGTCGACGCCCTCACCGGCGCGGTCGAGGTCGGGCGCGAGGGGGAGCTGGTCGACGGCTTCCGCAGCGGCGAGCGGATGGAGGGCGAGCCCGACCTCGTCGGCCCCGTCCTCCTCGGCCCCGGCTGCAGAGTCGGCGACGACGTCCGCATCGACGGCCCGACCGTGATCGGAGACAACGTCAAGGTCGGCGACGGCGCCCGCCTCAAAGAGGTAATCGCCCTCCCCAACGCCGAGATCCCACCCCGTCAGGTCCTGATCAACGCCATAGCCGGCGCCCGTCCCTGAACAGCTTTCGTGGGGAGCGTGCCGGTGGGGGTGTCCCGGGAGCACCTCCGCCGCGTGAGACGCATCCCGGCTGACGCCTCGAAGGCTTTCGGCGCGGCTCCATGCTGAGTACCCGGGACACCCCCACCGGCACGCTCCTCAATACGCCCCGGCAGACGCCCAACCTCGAAACCGCGAGAGATCGTCGTATGGGCGATCTGATGCGGTTTCGGTGAATAGCTGATCAGCAGATCCTGTCGCTGGAGGGACGGGTGTCCCCTGGCCGACCGGCGTCCTGATTTTCGCACTGGCCACTTGGCGAGAGAGGTCGCGTTAAAGGCGAAAATCCCAGGGAGGTCAGGGGACACCCGTCCCTCCCTACCGCAACGGCTCTGAATCGAGACAGATCGGGCGCAGAGAATTCACGTTTTGCGCGCCACGCGTACGTCGTTGCTCGGCAGGGTCGGGGCGTGGAGATTTTGCCGCGGATCGGGGTGGCTTTGGTGCCGGCGCTTTGCGCCGCCTGCGGGCGGTCTTGCCGGTTCGATGCGGTGGTGTGCACGCGCTGCACGCGGCGGTTGGCTGGGGCGGATCCGTTTTTCGGGAGCGGGCCGGCGGGATTGGACAAGGTCTGGTCTTCGGCTTCTTACGAAGGGGTGGCTCGGGATCTGGTCGGGGCGCTGAAGTTCCGCCGGCTGTTGACGGTCGCCGACCTGATGGCCGAGCGAATCGAGTGGCTGGCGCCTGCGCACATGCTGAGCGGGACGATCGTGCCGGTGCCGCCGGCGCCGCCGCGGCTGCGGCGGCGGGGGTTCGATCCGGCCGGCGAGCTGGCGGGAGCGCTGGCGGCGCGGCTCGAAGCGCCGCTCTCGAACTGCCTGGAGCGCCGGGGCGGCGGTCGCCAGGTGGGCAGGCGGCGGGCCGATCGGGTCGGTCACCCGCCGCGGATCCACGCCAAGGGAGCCGCCCCGCGCAGCGTTCTGCTGGTCGACGACGTTCTCACCACCGGGGCCACCCTCACGGCCTGCGCTCGCGCGCTGCGGGCCGTGGGGGCGTCCCGTGTGGTGGCGGTGACCTTTGCCCGGCGCCTCTAGTTGGCTCTCCGCGGCCCTACGGCCGTGCCTCGGCCGGGCGGCCCCGCATCTGGTCGACAAGCCGTCGGGTGCGACGACGCTTGCGACGCAGCTCGCGATGCTTCTTCACCTGCCTGCTCATGTCCTCGGCGAGCTCGCGCACCGAGTGGGTCATCTCCGGGCTGCACTCGCGTGCGTGCAGCGTCACTCCCTTCAAGTAGAACGTCGCCTCCGCCACCTGGCTGTCGGCGACCCGCGGGTTGCGCTCCTCCGAGAGCACCACCTCCAAGGTCGCGAGCGGCGAGACCTGCCGTCCCAGCCGCTGGAAGCGCTTCCGCACCGTCTCACGCAGGTCGTCCGTCATCTCGACGTTTCGGCCCCGAATCTCAATCCGCATGAGTGCCTCCTCGTGGTTGAAGGACCGATCGTACGCCCCTGGCCGGAGGGCGGCAAGGGGCAATTAATGTCGCACCGCTAACCTTGAGCAATGCCAGCGATGGACCTCGTAACGAAGGCGCTGCGCGCGGGAGAGGGACGCAAATTCAAGTCCTACCAGAAGCGCGCGGAGGCGATCAATCGATTCGAGCCGGAGATGGAAGCGCTCTCCGACGAGGAGATCCGCGGCGAGGCGGACTCCCTGCGCGAGCGCGCCCGCGACGGCGCCTCGCTCGACGACCTGCTGCCGGAGGCGTTTGCGCTCTGCCGCGAGGCGTCGAAGCGGTCCACCGGGCAGCGCCACTACGACGTCCAGCTGATCGGCGGCATGGTCCTCCACGACGGCGGCATCGCCGAGATGAAGACCGGCGAGGGCAAGACCCTGACCGCGACCCTGCCCGTCTTCCTCAACACCCTCGGCGGCAAGAGCGTCCACCTCGTCACCGTCAACGACTATCTCGCCCGCCGCGACGCGGAATGGATGAAGCCGATCTACGACGCCCTCGGGGTGACCGTCGACGCCCTCCAGGACGGCGACGACCACGCCACCCGCCAGCGCAAGTACTCGCTCGACGTCACCTACGGGACCAACTCGGAGTTCGGCTTCGACTACCTGCGCGACAACATGGCCGACGCGCTCGAGCACTGCGTCCAGCGCGACCACAACTTCGCGATCGTCGACGAGGTCGACAACATCCTGATCGACGAGGCGCGGACCCCGCTGATCATCTCCGGCCAGCCCGAACAGGCGGCCCAGACCTACTACACCTTCGCCCGCCTCGCCAAACAGATGAAAGGCGTGCCGGCCAAACAGAAACTGAAATCGCTGGGCGAGTCGCGTGAGACCCACGACGCCGACTACGACTATGAGTACGACGAGAAACACAAGACCGTTTCCCCGACCGAGCGCGGGGTGAAGAAGGCCGAGGAGTTCATCGGCGTCGACAACCTCTACCTCGGCGAGCACGGCAGCCTCGTCAACCACCTCGTCCAGTCGCTGAAGGCGGAGTCGCTCTACAAGAAGGACGACGACTACGCGGTGATCGACGGCGAGGTGATGATCATCGACGAGTTCACCGGCCGCATCCTCGAGGGCCGGCGCTGGTCGGAGGGCCTGCACCAAGCGGTCGAGGCAAAGGAGGGCGTGGCGATCCGGGAGGAGAACCAGACCCTGGCGACGATCACCCTGCAGAACTACTTCCGCCTCTACGACAAGCTCTCGGGCATGACCGGCACCGCCCTCACCGAGGCGACCGAGTTCATGAAGATCTACAAAATGCCGGTGGTCGAGATCCCGACCAACCGGGACATGGTCCGGATAGACCAGAACGACCAGATCTTCAAGACCAAGGACGGCAAGTGGAAAGCGGTGCTGGACGAAATCGTCAGCCGCCACCAAAAGGGCCAGCCGGTCCTCGTCGGAACCGTCTCGGTCGAGGTCTCGGAGATGATCTCCGGGGCGCTGAAACGCGACGGGATCAAACACGCGGTCCTCAACGCGAAGCCCGAGCACGCCGAACGAGAGGGCGAGCTGATCGCCCAGGCCGGCCGCACAGGAGCGGTGATGATCGCCACCAACATGGCCGGCCGCGGCGTCGACATCAAGCTCGGCGGCGACCCCGAGCACCTGGCGATCGCCGAGCTCAAGAAGCAGGGGATCACCCACGAGAGCGAGGACTACGAGGAGGCGCTGGCCGCCAAGACGGCCGAGCTGGAGCCGCAATGCAAGGCCGCGGCCGAGGAAGTGCGCGAGCTCGGCGGGCTCTTCATCTGCGGCACGGAGCGCCACGAGTCGCGCCGCATCGACAACCAGCTGCGCGGCCGCTCCGGCCGCCAGGGCGACCCCGGCGAGTCGCGCTTCTTCCTCTCCGCCGAAGACGACGTGATCCGCCTCTTCGCCGGCGACCGGATCTACAAAATCCTCGACAAACTCGGGCCTGTCGACGACGACGGCGGCGAAGTGCCGCTGGAAGCGAAGATGCTGACGAAAACCGTCGAGAACGCCCAGAAGAAGGTCGAGGAGCAGAACTTCCTGATCCGCAAACGCGTCCTCGAGTACGACGACGTGATGAACGAGCAGCGGCGGGTGATCTACAAATACCGCCGCGAGATCCTCGAAGGCCGCGACATCTCCGAGAACGCCCGCGACGAGCTCGAGGGAGTGATCGAGCGGCTGGTCGACGAGTACACCGCCGGCGAGCTGCTCGAGGAATGGGACCTCGAGGAGCTGGAGACGCAGCTGCGGCAGATCTGGCCGGTCGGGATCGAGGTCGGCAGCCTGGCGCCCGAGACGGTCGACCGCGAGCAGCTCAAGGACGCCCTCGACGACGACGCGATGAGCGCCTACGACGAGCGCGAAGAGCAGCTCGGCGAGGAGCTGATGCGCTACCTGGAGCGCTCGATCCTGCTGCAGGTGATCGACAACCGCTGGCGCGAACACCTCTTCGACATGGACTACCTGCGCGAAGGGATCCACCTCCGCGGCTTCGCCCAGATCGACCCCCTCGTCGCCTACAAAAACGAGGGCTACCAGATGTTCGAAGAGCTGATGCACTCGATCTGGGACGAGTTCTCGAAACTGGTCTTCCGCGCCGAGATCGAAGTCCAGCCCGAAGCGGGTGCCGCCGTCGCCGCCAACGGCGAGGGCGATCCCCAGAGCTTCGCCTACTCCGGGGGCACCGGCGAGAACCAGCCCTCGGCCCTGGCCGAGGTGGCTGCCGCCAGCGGCGCCAGCGCCGTCGACGTCGCCGCCGCGGGAGCGGTGGGGCCCGACAACGGCGAGGTCGTCGAGACGGTGGTCAAGGGGGAGCACGACGACATCGGCCGCAACGACCCCTGCTGGTGCGGCAGCGGCAAAAAGTTCAAGAAGTGCCACGGCGCCTGAGGGCGCATGGCTGATCCCGTCCGCGAGTTCATCCGCGCCTTCAACGAGCGGGACCTGGACGCGTTCGTCGCGGTACTGGACCCCGAGGTCGAACTGCACGCGATGCGGGGGCTGCGGAAGGGGATCGAGGCGGCGCGGGTATGGGCGACGCGGGCGCCGGGCGGGGTGCAGCAGACGATCGAGCTCGAGCAGCTCTACGAGGACGGGACCGAGGGCGGCGGCGGCCGGGCGGTGGCGTTGATCCTCCGCCGCTGGAACTGGGAAGAGGACGAAAGCGTCGCGGGGATCGACCTGATGGCCTGGGTCTTCGAGCTGCACAATCACAAGATCCGCAGCTGGCGCCCCTACGACAGCCGCGACGAGGCGCTCCGCGCCGCCAAGTTCGCCCGGCCCTAGTCACCCGGGCCGCGGCGGCTTACGATGGGCAGATGAGCTCGGTTGCACCGGACAACGCCGAGGCCACGGAGGCCTGGAGCGGGCCTCTCTTCGAGATCTTCCTCCAGTACCGCGACCTGACGACCGGCGGCCTCGGTGCCCACGGCGAGGTGGCGATGCGAGCGAACCCGCCGCAGCCGGGGGAGCGGGTGATCGACGTCGGCTGCGGGTTCGGCGACACCACGCAGCGGCTGGCCGAGCTGGTCGGGCCCGAGGGATCGGCCCTCGGGGTTGACGTCTCCGCGCCGTTCGTCGAGACCGCGCAGAAGGAGGCCGAGGAAGCCGGCCTCGGGAACGTCGAGTTCCGGCTCGCCGACGTGCAGACGCTGGAGCTGCCGCGGGAATTCGACTACGCCTACTCGCGGATGGGGATCATGTTCTTCGCCAACCCGGTCGCCGCCCTGCGCAACGTCGCCGCGGCGCTGAAGCCGGGCGGCCGCTTCACCGCCGTCGTCTGGCGCCGCAAGCTCGACAACGAGTGGGTCCACCGGGCCGAGGAGATCGTCGACGAGTACCTCGAGCACCCCGAGGAGACCGACGAACCTACCTGCGGCCCGGGCCCATTCTCGATGGCCAACGCCGACACCGTCAGCGAGCAGCTGAAGATCGCCGGCTTCGAGGAGATCGGGCTGCGCCGCTGCGATCTGCCGATGAAGGTCGGCGCCGACCTCGACCAGGCGGTCGAGTTCGGGATGGCGCTCGGCCCCGCCGGTGAGATCCTGCGGCTCTGGGGCGACCGGGTCGACGAGATCCGCCCCGAGATCGCCGCCAAGATCCGCGCCGCGATCGCCGACTTCGAGACCCCCGACGGCGTCTTCGCCCCCGCCTCCACCTGGATCATTACGGCGCGGGTTCCGGACGCTTAGGGACGAGGGTTAGTGGGGCAAGGTGCCGGTGGGGGTGTCCCGGGAGCACCTCCGCCGCGTGGATCGCAACTTGGCTGACGCCTCGGAAGCCTTAGGCGCGGCTCCATGCTGAGTACCCGGGACACCCCCACCGGCACCTTGCCCAACACGCTCCGGCACATGCCCAACCTCGAGACCGCAAAAAGGTCTCCTGAAGAGCCAATTTTGCGGTCTCGGCAGCCAGCGGACCTGTAGACGCGTCCCTCCCTACCGCAACGGAGCCGGCCTATAACCTGTCCCCCATGGCCGACACCGCGCAGAGCCAATCCGTAGCGCCTCGCCTGGCCGCTGTCCGCGAGCAGCTGTCCCTGCTCTCGGACTACCTTTGACCCCTCTGCGCTAGAGGCCGAAGCAAGCCGCCTGGAGGAGGAGATGGGCCGGCCTGGGTTTTGGGACGACCAGGAGGCTGCCGCGAAGACGTCGGCCGCTCATGCGCGGGCGCAGAAGCGGCTGGAGATGTTCCGCGGCTTGGAGCAGGACATCGCCGACCTCGGCGACCTGGCCGAGATGGCCGCCGAGGACGAGGAGATGGCCTCCGAGCTCGATTCGCAGCTCGGCTCGGCCGAGCGGCGCCTGGCCGAGCTGGAGGAGGCGCGCCTGTTCAGCGGCTCCTACGACGCCGGCGACGCGGTCGTCACCGTCCACGCCGGGGCGGGAGGGACCGACTCCCAGGATTGGGCCGAGATTCTGCTGCGGATGTATCTGCGCTGGGCCGAACGGCGCGGCTTCGAGGTCGAGATGGTCGAGGCCTCGCCAGGGGAGGAGGCCGGCCTCAAGTCGGCCACCTTCATCGCCCGCGGCGAGAACGTCTACGGCCTCTTCGCCGCCGAGCGAGGGGTCCATCGCCTGGTGCGGATCTCCCCGTTCGACTCCTCCGCCCGCCGCCACACCAGCTTCGCCCAGGTCGACGTCGGCCCGGTGGTCGAGGACAGCGTCGAGGTCGAGATCGACGAGGGCGACCTGAGGATCGACACCTACCGCGCTTCCGGTGCCGGCGGCCAGCACGTCAACAAGACCGACTCGGCGGTGCGGATCACCCACCTCCCGACCGGGGTCGTCGTCCAGTGCCAGAACGAGCGCTCGCAGACGCAGAACAAGGCGGTGGCGATGCAGCTGCTGCGCTCGAAGCTGATCGAGCTGGAGGAGCGCAAACGCTCCGAAGAGCTGGCCAAGGCGCGCGGCGAGGTCAAAGACGTCGCCTGGGGCTCGCAGATCCGCAGCTACGTGATGCACCCCTACACGATGGTCAAGGACCACCGCACCGAGCACGAGGTCGGCGACGTGCAGCGGGTGCTCGACGGCGACATCGACGAGTTCGTCCGCGACTACCTGAACAAGACCGCCGCCTCGTCGGCCGGCTAGCCGGATGGCGCCGCTCTTCCAGCTGGAACGGGCGGCGAGCGGCGACCCCGAGGGACTGCTGGTCCTCCACCACGGGCGCGGGACCAGCGAGCGGGACCTGCTCGGCCTCGCCGACCTCCTCGACCCCGAGCGGCGCTTGCGGGTCGTGACGCCGCGGGCGCCGCTGCAGCTGCCCGGCTCACCCGGCTACCACTGGTACCTGGTGCCGAGGGTCGGCTATCCCGACCCCGAGACCTTTGCGGCGGCGCGCGAGGCGCTCGCCGAGCTGCACGACGGTCTCTGGGAGGAGACCGGGATCGGCCCGGAGCGCACCGTCCTCGCCGGCTTCTCGATGGGGGCGGTGATGAGCTACGCGATGGCGCTCAGCGCCGAGCGCCCCGCGGTCGCCGGGATCCTCGCGTTCAGCGGCTTCGTGCCGACGCTCGAGGGCTGGGAGCCGGCGCTCGCCGACCGCACCGAGACGAAGGCGTTCGTCAGCCACGGCCGCAACGATCCGGTGATCGGCGTCGAGTTCGCCGAGCGGGCGCGGGAGCTGCTCTCCGCGGGCGGGCTCGACGTCACCTACCGCGAGTCCGAGCTGGGCCACCAGATCGACCCGGCGCACCTGCGCGAAGCTAGTGCTTGGGTCGGCGGACTGCTTCGCTGAGATGGAGCCCGCAGGAGGCGGGCGCGTTTACGACCTGGAGGTCGGCGCTCACCTCGCGCGCCGCCAGCGCCTTCTTCGTCTGCTTCTCGGCCAGCTCGAAGGTCTCGCGATAGACCCCTGAGCGACGGAAGTGGGCGTGGCTGGTCCCCAGGTAGACCGCGCCCTTGACCCCGCGCAGGGCCGCCTCGACGTTGACGCTGACCGGCTTCCAGGTGCGGTAGCGGACGCTGAGGCGCAGCCGTCGCTTGCCGGGGTAGACGCTGACCGCGACACTGGCGTCCTTCAGCAGACACCCTTCCTCTTCGGCCTCGCGCCTGCCCCGCGGTTCTTCGTCTTCTTCTTCGCAGAGTTCGTCTTCGTCGGGTTCGCAGGCTTCCTCGAGTTCGCCGTCTTCTTCGTCGGCGGGGTCGCCGGCTTCGTCCGCTTCGTCTTCGGGCGCGACCCGCGGCACTGCCTGGGTGGGTTGGGCGAGGAGTCCCGCCTGGGCGGGCAGGGCGGCGCCGAGCAGGGCGAGGACGGCGAGGACGATGGGGAGGGGGAGCTTGCGCATCGCCCCTTCCCATCGGAGCGAGGGCCGGAGCGCTTTAGGTACTGGACCTTTCGTCCAGCACGCCCTCGAGCTCGAGCAGCGCCTGCTTCATCGGCAGGCCGCCGCCGTAGCCGCCCAGCGCGCCGCTGGTCCGCAGAACGCGGTGGCAGGGGACGACGAGCGGGATCGGGTTGCTGCCGCAGGCGGTGCCGGCGGCGCGTACCGCCCGCTCGTTGCCGGCCCGGCGGGCCATCTCCGTGTAGCTGCGCGTCTGGCCGTAGGGGATGCGGTTAATCGCCCGCAGCACCCGCTGTCGGAAGCCGCCGCTGAGGCGCCAGTCGAGGGGCAGGTCGAAGCGGTCGAGCTTGCCGGCGAAGTAGAGGTCGAGCTCACGGCGCACCGCGTCGAGTTCCCCCGGCGCCTCCAGCACCCGCGGCGAGACGCGGTCGGCGAGCTCGGCGAGCAGCTCGTCGGCGTCCTGGTTCGGCAGCCCGACTCGGACCAGGCCGCGCCGGGTCTTGGCCAGCAGCAGCGGCCCGAAGGGCGAGTCGGTGGTCGCGTAGGCGACGTCGAGCAGGCCCTCCTCGGCCGCTCGCGCCCTGAGCCCCTCCAGCGCCTCGGAATCGATCGCCTTGCTCATGCCAGCTCCTCTCGCAGTCGTTTCAGACCCTCGTGCAGGCTGCGCCGGGCCGCTTCCGGTGAGCAGCCCAGCGCGGCGGCGATCTCGGCGTGCGGCAGGTCGCTGCCGTAGCGGAGCGCCACCGCGGCCCGCTGTTTGGGAGGCAGCGCGCCGACGGCCTCCCAGAGACCCCGGTCGGGTTCCGGCAGCCCGTTTTCGGCTGCGACCTCTGGGACCTCGGCGACCGGGACCGGCCGGCGCCCGCGGGCGCGGTGGTGGTCGATCGCCTTGCGATGGGCGATCGTCAGCAGCCAACCGCGCAGGTTGCGCCCGTCGCCGAGTTCGGGATAGGCGCGCAGCGCCGCCAAAAAGGTCTCCTGGAAGCAGTCCTCGGCGCCGTCGCGGCCGACGGCGCCGCGCAAGATCCCCATCACCGCGGCGGCATGCTCGTCCAGCACGGTTTGAAACGGCGGCAGCGCGGTCACTCTGTGGATTAAACGTGGCCGAGCATCCAAACGTGAGATTTCGTCTGTTCCTTGTCCGTCCTGGGCAACGAGAAGGAACAGACGAGTGGACTAGGCTGCCGCGATGATCGAGCTAGCGGCGGAGATCGAGGAGCTGGTGGCGAGCGCCCTCGCCGAGGACGTCGGCGAGGGGGACATCACCTCCGAGGCGACGGTTCCCGAGGACGCGCGGGGTCGGGCGCGGATAGTGCAGAAAGAGCCCGGCGTCGTCTACGGCCTTGCCGTCGTCGCCGAGGCGATGCGCCAGTGCGGGGTCGAGGATGCTGACAACCTCGTCGTCGAGGGACAGTGGCGCGAGGACGTGCCGGCCGAGGTCCTGGTCGCGAGCGGCAGCGCCCGCGGCCTGCTGGCGGCCGAGCGGGTCGCGATCAACTTCCTCGGCCACCTCTCCGGCGTCGCGACCCTCACCGCCCGCTACGCCGAGGCCGTGGTCGGCACCGGCACCACGATCCTCGACACCCGCAAGACCACGCCGGGGCTGCGCCACCTGGAGAAGGCCGCGGTCGCGGCGGGCGGCGGCATCAACCACCGGATGGGCCTCTACGACGCGATCCTGATCAAGGAGAACCACATCGCCGCCGCCGGCGGGCTGGCGAAGGCGGTGCACGCGGCGCGCGGCGCCCAGCCGGAGAAGGCGATCGAGGTCGAGATCCGCAACCTCGACGAGGCCGCCTACGCGCTGGGCATGGGCGTCGACCGCCTGCTGCTCGACAACATGGGACCCGACCTGATCCGCGAGGCCGTCGCCCTGCGCGACGAGAACGCCGGCGGCGCCGACGGCGTCTCGCTCGAGGCCTCGGGCGGCGTGACGCTGGAGAACGTGCGCGAGATCGCCGAGACGGGCGTCGAGTTCATCTCCGTCGGGGCGCTCACCCACTCGGCGCGGACGCTCGACTTCTCGATGCTGCTCGAGCTCGCCTGAGCCTCTACTTCAGGAGTTTCGAGAGTCGGCGGTCCTTCAGCACCCGGCCGCCGGTCTGCTCCTCCGGGCAGTAGTTGGTCTGGTGCTCGGAGAAGTAGACCGCCTCGATCGTCGTCCCGCAGCGGGGACAGGGCTCTCCCTCGCGTTTGTGGACCCGCAGCGGCATCGGCACCTTGTCGGGGACCTCGGGGCCGATCGTCTCCTCGTAGCGGTCGATCGCGTCGCCGAGGACGTGGAGCGCGGCGTGCAGCCGCTCGACCTCCTCGGGCTCCAGCTCCGAGCCCTTCCTGAAGGGCGAGAGCCGCGCCTCCCAGAGGATCTCGTCGACCCAGGAGCGGCCGATCCCGGCGATGTCTTTCTGGTGGCGGAGGAGGGGGTGGAGGTGGCGCGGTTTGTCGATCGCCGCGGCGAAATCCTCGAGCGGGGGAGGGGGCCAGGCTTCGGGGCCGAGGCTGGCGACCATCTCGTCCTCGGCCACCGCGCCGATCGGCAGCAGCTTCGCCCAGGCCCGCTGCTTGGTCCCGAACTCGCGCAGGCGCAGTTCGCGGCCGTCGGTGAGACGGACGAGGACCCGGGAGGCTTTGTCTTTCAGCGAGGCGCGTTTGTCGAAGACCCGCAGCCGCCCGGCGGACATCAGGTGGATCAGCAGCGCCAGGTCGCCGAACTCGACCACCGGCATCTTCCCGATCCGCCGCACGGCGGTCACCTTCCGACCCGCCAGCGCTTCGAGCGGCGGGTCGAAGGTCTTCATCACGTTCATCCCCGGCGCCAGCGTCGATTCCACCTCGGCCCCCTTCAGAGCCGAGTCCAGGCGGCGGGCGACGATCTCGACCTCGGGCAGCTCGGGCATCCCGAAAAGGCTAGAGGGGAGGTGCGATCAACTAGACTTTCTCTACGTTCATTCGACCGGTCCGGACCCTGTCCCGCCGGCGAACATCAGGAAGGAAAAGGGCTCATGCAGGAGCTCCCGACTATCCAACCTACTTTCGCCCCGGAACTCGGCCCAGAGCAGATCGCCGAGATCAGCGACGAGGTCAGCGCGCTCGCGCGGGAGCGGAACGCCGTCATCCTCGCGCACAACTACGAGCTGCCGGAGATCCAGGACGTCGCCAACTATCGCGGCGACTCGCTCGGCCTCTCGCGCCAGGCTGCCGAGACCGACGCCGAGGTGATCGCCTTCTGCGGCGTCCACTTCATGGCCGAGACCGCCTCGATCCTCTCGCCCGAAAAGACCGTCCTGATCCCCGACCTCGACGCCGGCTGCTCGCTCGCCGACTCGATCGACGCCGACCAGCTGCGGGCCTGGAAGGCCGAGCACCCCGGCGCGATCGTCGTCATGTACGTCAACACCTCCGCCGAGGTCAAGGCCGAGACCGACTACTGCGTCACCTCCTCCAACGCGGTCGCCGTCGTCCGCCACATCTGGGCCGAGCACGGCCCGGAGACCGAGATCCTCTTCGGCCCCGACATGTGGCTCGGCGCCTTCGTCGAGCGCGAGACCGGTCTGGTCGAAGAACCCGAGCGCCGCGGCCGCTTCCACATCTGGGACGGCGAGTGCCACGTCCACGCCGGGATCAAGCCGCTGGACATCGCCCGCACCCGCTCCGAGCACCCGAACGCCGAGTTCCTGATCCACCCCGAGTGCGGCTGCTCGACCCAGGCGATGGAGTACGTCGCCTCCGGCGACATCGAGCCCGACGGCGTCCACATGCTCTCCACCTCGGGGATGCAGAAGCACGTCGAAGCCAATCCCGACGGCGAGTTCATCGTCGCCACCGAGAACGGGATGCTCTACCCGCTGCAGCAGGCAGCCCCGCGTGCGAACCTGATCGAGGCCAACCGGATGGCCACCTGCAAGTACATGAAGATGATCACGCTGCCGAAGCTGCGCGACTGCCTGCGCGAGATGAAGTTCGAGGTCAGCGTCCCGGCGGAGATCGCCGAGCGGGCGCGGATCCCGATCGAGCGCATGGTCGCGATCGGGTGAGCAAACAGCAGATTACTTGAGATAGCTTGATCATTTTCCTCTTCTGAGGTATGGCTTCCCCGGGAGACAGGGGAACCAACCCGACCATGGAGAGACCCCATGAACACGTTTCGCATGATCAAGCTGATGGCGCTTTCCGCGCTGGCCCTCGTCACCCTTGGCGCCGTGGGCGCAACCGGTGCGCAGGCCGGCATCTTCACAGCCGGCTCGTATCCCGCGACAATCACAGGATCCTCGGCGGCGGCGGCGCATGAATTCACGACGCAGCTCGGCGTGATGAAATGCGCACCGACCTTCCACAGCAAACTGGAAGCGGCAGTGGTGACAATGACAGTGGCCCCGACCTACGGCACAAGCTGCAAAATCGGGGAAAACCAGGTCCATGTGAAAAACAACGGCTGCGATTTCGCCTGGCACGCTGGGGAAACAGGAGAAATGGACGAGGTCGGTGGCTCGATGGACATCCTCTGTCCGGACACCAAAATCGACTTCGAAATCACATCGGAACCCGTATGTCATCTGACAGTCCCGGCTCAGATGGGGCTGGGGTCGTTGCTCTTTACAAACAACACAGAAGCGGAAGACGTCATCCTGCACTTCGGGCTTGAAGGCATCTCCTACGTGCTCGACAACGGCTGCCCGGTCGTTGGCGCCTTCGCCAATGGCGTCTACAAAGGCACAAGCACACTGAAAGCCGACGCCGAAGGAGGAGCGGCAACGTACTTCCGGGTCGACTAGGCCCGGCCTGAAAGATCGCCTGCGTGGGCGCTTTCTTGCGGGGCCGAGGGGGCGGAGGAGTCACTCTGTCCTCGCAGAAGGCACCCCACGCATGGCGATCCGAAAGAAGAAAGACCACGGCTCCGAGGAGCCGCGCCGCCCCCGCGGGCGCCGCGCGCCGATCATCGAGCTGAACGACGTGACCAAGGTCTACCCGGGCGGCCACATGGCGCTCGACCGGGTCAACCTGGCCGTCGGCCGGGGCGAGTTCGTCTTCCTCGTCGGCCCGACGGGATGCGGCAAGTCGACGCTGATCAAGATGCTGATCCGCGAGCTCGCCGCCACCGAAGGGTCGGTCAAGATCGCCGGGCGGGACATCGGCAAGCTGCCGGAGAAGAAGATCCCGCAGCTGCGCCGCAACATCGGCACCGTCTTCCAGGACTTCAAGCTGCTGCCCGACCGCACCGTCTACGACAACGTCGCCTACGCCCTGCAGGTGATCGGCGCCAGCCGTGCCGAAATCCGCGAGCAGGTGCCGCAGACGCTGCGCCTGGTCGGCCTCTCGACCAAGCTCCACAGCTACCCCGACCAGCTCTCCGGCGGTGAGCAGCAGCGCGTCTCGGTCGCCCGCGCCTTCGTCAACCACCCGCCGCTCTTGCTGGCCGACGAGCCGAGCGGAAACCTCGACCCGGTCACCTCGATCGGGATCATGCAGCTGCTCTACCGGATCAACAAGGCCGGGACCACGGTCGTCGTCGTCACCCATGACCGCGAGATGGTGGACAACATGCAGCGCCGCGTGATCGAGCTCTACGAGGGCCGGGTCGTGCGCGACGAGGTCTCCGGCGGCTACACCGAGGAGTCGACGACCGAATTCGGCCTGCGGATGCGGGCCGAGATGGGCGTCGGCGCCGAGGGCGAGCCGCGCACCAACGGACACAGCGAGCACGACAACCTGAGCTGATGGGACGGATCGTCTTCTTCTTCCGCGAGGCCCTGCGTGCGCTGAAGCGCAACGGCGCCCCCACCCTGGCGGCGATCGTCACCACGGTCGTCACCGTCGTCCTGCTCGGGATGCTGATCCCGATCTTCCAGACCGCGCAGGGAAAGAGCGATGAAGTCCGCGACCAGCTGAACATCCAGTACGCGCTCTACGACGACGCGACCAAAGCCGAAATCGCCGCTCTGCAGGAGAAGCTCGAAGGCGTCCCGCACGTTGCGGAAGTCACCTTCGTCAGCAAGGACGTAGCGCTGGCGACGCTGAAGGGCGAACTCGAGGACAAGACGATCGTCGAAGAGCTGCACACCAACCCGCTGCCGAACAGCTTCGAAGTCAAAGCCGACGACGCCGCCAACCTGCCGAAGGTGGAAGAGACCGTCTTCCCGAACGGCAGCGAAGGCAAGCCGTTCGACTCGATCATCAGCAACTCCTTCGACCGCACCCAGTCCTCGAAGGAGATCGAGCAGGTGACGAGCGCGCTGAAGATCGTCCTCACCGTGATCACGGCGCTCCTCGTCCTCGCTTCGCTGATGCTGGTCGGCAACACGATCCGGCTCTCGATCTACACCCGCCGCCGCGAGGTCGAGGTGATGCGCCTCGTCGGCGCCACCCGTTGGTTCATCCGCTGGCCGTTCATGATCGAGGGCGTGGTCGTCGGCTTCGCGGGAGGCCTGCTGGCCATACTGATCCTGTGGCTGGGCAAGATCACCGTCGTCGACCCCCTCAGCGACCGGATCGGGGTCCTCGCGGCGCAGAACAGCACGACCCTGGGCTTTCCGGCCCTGGTCGCGATCCTCTTCGCCGCTGCGATCGTCGTCTCGACGATCGGCTCGGGCGTGACGCTGCGGCGCTTCCTCAAGGTCTGAGGCCGGAGTGAGAGCACGCGGGGCCGTGGCGTTCGCCGTGGCGCTGGTGGCTCTGTTCGCCGCCGGGCTGTGGCTGGGCGGTCACCCAAGCTCGCTGCCGGATCCGCTGCGCGACCTCTTCGTCGAAGAACCCGCGGGGCTGACCGCCGAAGCGGCGGAAGCGATCGAGGACAGCTACTACCGGCCGGTCGGCGAGACCGAGCTCGGCAACGCCTCGCTGCAGGGCATGGTCCGCGAGCTGCGCCGCCGCCACGACGACCGCTTCAGCGAATACTTCTCGCCCGAAGCGCTAGCCAGCTTCAACGAGCAGATCGAAGGCCGCTTCTCGGGGATCGGGCTGACCGTGGTGGAAGTGCCGCAGGGGCTGCGGGTGGCGAGCGTCTTCCCGCGCTCGCCGGCGGAGCAGGCGGGGATAGCCGCCGGCGAGACGATCGTCTCGGTCGATGGCGAACCGATTGCCGGCGAGAGCAGCAACGAGGCGACGAAGCGGATCAAGGGGCCGGAAGGGACCGAGGTGACGATCGGCGTCCGCGCCCCGAAGAGCGGAAAGGTGCGGCGGCTGACCCTGGTCCGGGCCGAGGTGACGCTGCCGAACGTCAGCCGCAGGCTGGAGAAGGTGGACGGGCGCAAGCTCGGCTACGTGCGGCTGCTCAGCTTCAGCGAAGGCGCCCACGGGCAACTCGCGAACGCGGTTCGGCGTGTGCAGGGCGAAGGGGCGGAGGGCCTCGTCGTCGACCTGCGCCACAACCCCGGCGGGCTGCTCCAGGAGGCGGTGCGGACCGCGAGCCTCTTCCTCCCCGAGGGCGAAGTGGTCGTCTCGACCAACTCCCGCAGCCAGGGCGAGAGCACCTACGAGACCAGCGGCGGCCGGGTCACGAAGCTGCCGCTGGTGGTCCTGATCGACGGCGGCACCGCCTCGGCGGCGGAGATCCTGACCGCGGCGCTCGCCGACGACGGCGGCGCCGAGGTGGTCGGGACGACCTCCTTCGGCAAGGGCGTCTTCCAGGAGGAGCAGGCGCTCTCCAACGGCGGCGCGCTGAAGCTGACGGTCGGCGAATACTTCACCCCGGAGGGCGTCAACCTCGCCGAGAGCCACGGGATCCATCCCGACGTCGAGGTCAAAGACGACCCGAAGACCAAGGCCGACGAGGCCGAACAGCGCGCCTTCGGAGTCCTCGCCGGCCAGGTCGGTTGATGCCGGCGCGGGAGGTGGTTGACGGGCTGCTGAAGGAAGAGCTCGGATTTCGCGGGTTCCGGCCGACGGTCGAGGGGGAAGCGCGGGAAGCGGCGAAGTGGGCGGAGCGCGAAAGCGGGCCGCGCCGCGACCTCACCGCGCTGGCGACCTTCACCGTCGACCCGGCGACCGCGCGCGACTTCGACGACGCCGTCTCCGCGCAGCTCGAGGGCGACGGGGCCCGGGTCTGGATCCACATCGCCGACGTCGCCGCCCACGTCAAACCGGGCTCGCTGCTCGACCAGGAGGCGCGGCGGCGGGGCAACAGCACCTATGTCCCCGGCGCGGTCGAGCCGATGCTGCCGCACGCGCTCTCCAGCGAAGCCTGCAGCCTGGCGCCGGGGGTCGAGCGGCTGGCGGTGACGACCGAGGTCGAGCTGGGGCCCGGGATGGAGCCGCGCCGGGCGCGCTTCTACCGCAGCCGCATCCGCTCCGACGTGCGGCTGAACTACGACCAGCTCGACGAGATCTTCGCCGGCCGGGCGCAACCGCCGGCCGGGGTGGCCGAACCGCTCGCCGCCGCGCGCGAGGTCGCCGCGGGGCTCGGCGAGCACCGCGGCACCACCAGTCTCGACGTCGAGTCCTTCGAGCCGGAGTTCGAGTTCGACGCCGAGGGGAACGTGGTCGCAGCGCACCGCGTAGCCCAGACCGAGGCGCACCGGCTGATCGAGCGGCTGATGATCCTCAACAACGAGCAGGTCGCCCAGCTGCTCGAGCGCGAGCGGGTGCCGGCGATCTACCGCGTCCACGCCCAGCCGGACGCGGCGCGGATCGAGCGGCTGCTGGAACAGCTGGCCGCGCTCGGGGTGCCGACGCCGCCACTCGGCCAGGGGCTCTCGCCGAGCGAGGCGGGGCGGGTCGCCGCCGAGGCCAGCCGGCTGGCGCGGCGGGAGGCCGCGCGACGCGGGCACGGCCGAGAGGCGTATACCTCGCTCGTGCTCCGATCCCTGAAGCAGGCCAACTACAGCGAGCGGAACGTCGGCCACGCCGGCCTCGGCAGCCCCGCCTACTGCCACTTCACCTCGCCGATCCGGCGCTACCCGGACCTCGTCTGCCATCGGGCGCTGCTGGCGCTGCTGGGGGAGGGGGAGAAGGCGCCGACGCTCTCCGAGGCTCGCGATGCCGCCGCAGACTGCTCCGCGCGAGAGCGCGAGTCGGCCCAGATCGAGCGCCACGCCGATGACGTCTGCGCCGCCTACCTGCTCGAACGTGAGCTGGGAGAGCGGGGTCTGGACGCCGTTTTCGAGGGTGAGGTCTCGGGCGTAATCCGCTCGGCCGCGTTCGTCACCTTCGGCGGCGAGCTCGGCGACGTCTACGAGGGAATGCTGCCAGCGCGGCGGCTGCCGGGGGAGTACTACGCGCTCGATCAGGCCGAGGTGGCGCTGGTCGGACGCGATTCGGGCGCGAGGGTCCGCCTCGGCGATCCGATATCCGTCCGCGTCGCCGGGGTGGACGCACCGAGGGGTCGCGCCGAGCTGGCGCCGGCCGAGGAGGCCGCCTGATGGCCAAGAAGCAAAAGAAGAAGCGTGAGCCGGCCTCGGGCGACGTCGTCACCAATCGGCGCGCCCGCCACAAATTCGAGTGGGTCGAGAAGATGGAGGCCGGGATCGTCCTGCAGGGGTCGGAGGTGAAGGCGCTGCGCAGCGGCCAGGCGCAGATGACCGACGCCTACGCGGTTGTCGAGGAAGGCGAGGTTTGGCTCCGCAAGCTGCATATCCCGCCCTACGAGTACTCCGCGGTCGATGCCCATGCAGCCGAGCGGCCGCGCAAACTGCTGCTGCACAAGGAGGAGATCGAGCGCCTGATCGGCAAAACCGCCCAGAAAGGACTGACGCTGATCCCAACCAGGATCTATTTCAAAGGCCCGCGGGCGAAGGTGGAGCTGGCTTTGGCGCGAAACAAGGAGGGTCGCGATCGGCGCCGTGAGATCGCCGACCGGGACGTTCGCAGAGAGGTCGAGCGCGAGTTCAAGGGAAGGATGCGTTGAGTTGAAACTGCCGAATCACATGCAAGGATGCAGGGCAATGCGGACCCGGAAGAGTCTCCCCGCCGCCGTCGCTGGGATCATCGCCGTGCTGATGGTCGCCCCTGCTCAGGCTGGCGCCGACTCGTTTCCGGAAAAGGCAAGCGACTACGTGAGCGATAACACCGCCTACTTCGTCGCCGCTTTGCTGGCAGCAATCCTCCTGCTCCTGCTGATCGTCCGCATCAGTCAGCGGCGCGCGAAGGAGAAGGAGCGCAAGCAGGCGCAGCAGCCCGGCGGGCCGCCCCCCGCGGCCGCTCCGGCGACCCCGGCGCCCGGCGCTCCGCCGGCCCCCGCTTCAGCCCCGACCTCGGAGATGGCCGCGGTTCCCGCTGCCGCGCCCGCCGCGGTGCCCCCTCCGCCTGCGCCCGTCCCGGGGCAGTCGGCGCCCCCTCCGGGCCAATCGGCCCCGCCGCCGGTCCCCGGCCAGGTCCCCCCGCCCACCGGCGAGAGCGCCAAGGACCGCAAGCGCCGCCAGCGCGACGAAGCCCGCCAGAAACGACTGCAGATGCGCGAATCGCGCAAAGCCGAGCTGCAGCGGCGCAAGGAAGAGCGGGCGCGAATGAAGGCTCAGAAGCGTGGCGGCGCCGTCCCGGCGCCCGCTGCGCCTCCCGCGCCTGGGGCCCCTCCCGCCCCCGGTGCTCCGGTGGCCGAGGCGCCCCAAGAGAGGAAGTTCTTCGGGATCAAGATCGGCACCGGCAAGCAGAAGCGCGAAGCGGCCCTGGCCGAGCAGCGGCTGGCCGCGGCGCGTGCCGCCAACGAACGGGCCGTCGCGGAAGCCCAGGCCAGCGGCCAGGCTCCGCCTTCGGGTCAGCTGCCCCCGTGGGAGGAGGCGACCACGGTCCAGCCGCAGGCCGGCGGGCTGAGCGCGGTCCCCGCGGTGCCCCCGCCCCCGGTTCCGGGCGGCGCTCCGGCACCCGGCGACTACGACCCCCATGCGGCCGAACAGCGCGTGCGCGACAAAGTCGCCGAGGTTCGCAGCGAGACGCAGCGGATCGGCGCCGAGGCCGACCAGCGCCTCCAGGACGCCTCGCGCCTGCAGGGGGATGGACCGCCGGCCGCTGCCCCCGCGGCAGATCTGCGCACCGCCGAGCAGCGCCTCGAGGACGAACGGCAGGCCCGCGAGCGGGCGATGCAGGAAGCCGAGCAGCGGCTGCGCGAGATCGAGCAGCGGACCAAAGCCGCCGAAGAACGCGCCGCCGAGGCCAAGCGCCTGGAAGAACGCCAGGCCGAAGAGGCTGCCCGCGACCGTCGCCTCGAGGAGATGCAGCGGAGCGTCGCCGAAGCCGAAGAGCGGGCGCGCGAAGCCGAGCAGCGTGCCGCCGAAGCCGAGCAGGCGGTCGTCCGCGGTGTCCAGGGCGGGGGTGCGCCTCCGCCGGCACCGGCACCCGAGCAGCCCTTCGCGCCGCCGACCCCGCCGCCCCCGGCCGAAACGCAATCGTTTGCGGCTCCAACCCCGCCGCCACCCCCTCCGGCCGAGCCGCAATCGTTCGCGCCGCCGACGCCTCCGCCCCCTCCTGCGGAATCGTTCTCACCGCCGACGCCGCCCCCGGCGCCGGTCGACCCTCCGACCCCGCCGCCCGAGCCGATCCAGTCGACCCCGCCCCCGGCGCCGCCCGCGGCCGAGCCGCCGAGCTTCGGCCAGCCTCCCGCGGAAGCGCCGAGCTTCGGCGCGCCCGGCGGAGGCGACCAGATCAACCTCAACACGATCACCTTCGAGCAGCTGCGCGAGCAGAACCTCTCGGTTACCCAGGCTACGCGGCTGCTTGCCCACCGCGAGCGGCTTGGTGGCTTCAAGTCGGTCGAGGACCTTGACCAGGTGGCCGGGTTTCCGGTTGAGCTGCTGGACGAACTGAAGAGTCGTTCGACTGTCTGAGTGGGGGCCGGGGGCGGGGTACCCCCTCCAGACACATCTCGCCAATGGCTCGATGTTGAGTGTCTGGAGGAGGTACCCCGCCCCCGG
>DASVAT010000035.1:0-11114 GCA_036376215.1 Solirubrobacterales bacterium | reverse complement strand
CGGGGGAGTCTCGGCGGACAACAGCGGGGAGGGTCCGGCGAGACTCCCCCGGCCCGCCCTAGAATCGCCCCCTCTTGGCTGAGGCTGTTATCTCCATCAGCGGTTTGCGGAAGTCCTATGGCGCAACCGAAGCTGTCCGCGGCATCGACCTCGAGGTCAACCGCGGCGAGGTCTTCGCCTTCCTCGGTCCCAACGGGGCGGGGAAGACGACGACTGTCGAGATCCTCGAGGGCTACCGGCGCCGCAGCGGGGGAGAGGTGGAGGTGCTCGGCGAGGATCCCCAGCGCGCCGGCCGCGAGTGGCGCGAGCGGATCGGGATCGTCCTGCAGAGCGGCCGGCTCGACCCCTACCTGACCGTGCGCGAGTCACTCGACCTCTACGCCGGCTACTTCCGCAACCCGCGCCCCACCGAGGACGTGATCGCGTTGATCGGCCTGGAGGGCAAGGCCGACGAGCGGGCGAGCCGGCTCTCCGGCGGCCAGCAGCGCCGGCTCGACGTCGGCATGGCGCTGGTCGGCGACCCCGAGCTGCTCTTCCTCGACGAGCCGACGACCGGCTTCGACCCCTCCGCCCGCCGCCAGGCCTGGGACGTGATCGCCGGCCTCCGCGACCTCGGCAAGACCGTCTTCCTCACCACCCATTACATGGACGAGGCGCAGCGCCTCGCCGACCGGGTGACGATCATCGCCGGCGGCCGGATCGTCGCCCGCGGCACGCCGCAGGACCTGGGCGAACGCGAGAGCGGCGAGACGACGATCCGCTACCGCGCGGGCGGGCAGGACGTCGTCGTGCAGACCAGGACCCCGGTCGAGACGCTGCACGAGCTGACCGCGAAGGCGCTCGCCGAGGGCGAGCCGCTGGAGGGGCTGGAAGTCACCCGTCCCTCGCTGGAGGACGTCTACCTCGAGCTCACCGCCGAGGCCGAGTCGCCGGCCGAGGGGAGGCGCTCTTCGTGAGCGGCCTCGCCCTCGTCGGCCACCAGTTCCGCTACGACCAGAAGGCCTTCTGGCGCAACCCCGCCTCGGTCTTCTTCACGGTGGCCTTCCCGGTCATCCTCTTCCTCATCCTCGCCGTCGTCTTCAGCGGCGAAGAGGTCGACGTCCGTGGGGGGATCGAGGCGACGACCTATTACGTGCCGGCGATCATGTCGCTGGCGATCATCTCGGCGACGATGCAGACGCTTGCCATGACTCTGGTGATCGCCCGCGAAGACGGCCGCCTCAAGCGCGGCCGGGGCACGCCGATGCCGCCCTGGGTGTTCATCGCCGGCCGGGTCGGCAACTCGATCGTCGTCGCCCTGATGATGCTGGCCCTGCTGGCGGCGATCGGCGCCCTCTTCGGCGCCGACGTGCCGTGGAGCCGACTGCCGGCGATCCTCCTCACCCTGGTCATCGGCGCGACCGCCTTCTGCTGCCTCGGCATCGCGCTCACCGCCGCGATCCCGTCCCAGGACGCCGCCGCTGCGATCGTCAACGCGATGCTGCTGCCGCTCTACTTCCTCTCCGGCGTCTTCATCCCCGAAGACCAGCTCCCCGACGGCGTGATCGCCTTCGCCGACCTCTTCCCGGTCCGGCACTTCTTCGACGCCTTCATGGACGCCTACGTCCCGGCCGGCGGCTCCGCGGTCTCGTGGGACAACCTCGCGATCGTCGCCCTCTGGGGCGTCGCCGGGCTGCTGCTGGCGATCCGCTACTTCCGCTGGACCCCGCGATCCGGCTAGATCTATAGCCTCCAGATCTCGATGCTCCACCACGTCCTCCTGGAGGTCGGCGACCTCGACAGCAGCGCCGCCTTCTACGACTCGATGCTGGCCCCGCTGGGCTGGCGACGCCATTTCGAGCAGGATCAGACGATCGGCTGGGGCATCGCCAAACCCGTCTTCTTCGTCTCCTCGAAGCACGACCCGGCGCCCGGCTTCGGATTGCTCAGCTTCTCGGCGCTCGGGATCGTCGCGGTCAAGGCGGCCTGGGAGAACGGGGTCAAATCGGGCGGCGTCAGCGTCGCCGACCCCGGCGAGCAGCGCTCGCACGGGTCCGGTTCCTACTCCGCTTTTCTCAAGGACCCAGACGGGTACGAGATCGAGATCACCATCGGCTCCGATTAGCGCGGAGCCGGAAGTGCCGAGTCCTTAGGATCGGCTTCCCAAACGAATCCAGGAGGAATTAGTTCATGGCTGTGAAGGTCGGCATCAACGGTTTCGGCCGCATCGGGCGCAACGTCTTCCGCGCCGCCAAGGAGGCGGGCGCGGACATCGACTTCGTCGCCGTCAACGACCTGGTCGACACGCCGACGATGGCCCACCTGCTCGAGTACGACTCGATCCTCGGCCGCTACCCCGGCGGCGTCGAGGTCGACGGCGACGCGATCGTCGCCGGCGGCGACGAGCTGAAGGTGCTCTCCGAGCGCGACCCGGCTGCTCTGCCCTGGGGCGAGCTCGGCGTCGACGTCGTGATCGAGTCCACCGGCTTCTTCACCGCCCGCGCCGACGCGGCCAAGCACCTCGACGCAGGCGCGAAGAAGGTGATCATCTCCGCCCCGGCCAAGGAGCCGGACGTGACCGTCGCCCTCGGCGTCAACTTCGACGCCGACTACGACCCCGACAGCCACCACGTCATCTCCAACGCCTCCTGCACCACCAACTGCCTGGCGCCGCTGGCCAAGGTGCTGCACGAGTCGTTCACGATCGAGCAGGGGCTGATGACGACGATCCACGCCTACACCGCCGACCAGCGCCTGCAGGACATGCCGCACAAGGATCCCCGCCGGGCCCGCGCGGCGGCGCTCAACCTGATCCCGACGACGACCGGCGCCGCCAAGGCCGTCGGCCTGGTATTGCCGGAGCTGAACGGCAAGCTGAACGGGTTCTCGATGCGGGCTCCGGTCCCGACCGGCTCCGCCGTCGACCTCGTCTTCACGACCCCGAACCCACTCGACCCAGAGCAGATCAACGCCGCCCTGAAGGCCGCGGCCGAGGGTCCGATGAAGGGGATCCTCGCCTACACCGAGGATCCGATCGTCTCCACCGACATCGTCGGCGACTCGCACTCCTCGATCGTCGACGCCGGTTCGACGATGGTGATCGGCGACGGCCGCATGGCCAAGGTGATCAGCTGGTACGACAACGAGTGGGGCTACTCCAACCGCTGCGTCGAGCTGGCCGGCAAGGTCCTGCCCGCCTAACGGTTGGCGGCGGTCGCCGATGGGCTTCGACAAGGCAAGCGTCCGCGACGCCGAAGTCAAGGGCCGCCGCGTCCTCGTCAGGGTGGACTTCAACGTCCCCCTGGCCGACGGCGAGGTGGCCGACGACACCCGCATCCGCGCGGCGCTGCCGACGATCGAACTGCTGCGCGAGCGCGGCGCGGCGCTGGTCCTGATGTCCCACCTCGGGCGGCCGGGAGGCAAGCCCGACCCGGCGCTCTCGATGGCGCCGGTGGCGAAGCGGCTCGGCGAGCTGCTGGGCACCGAGGTGAAGCTGGCCCCGGGGGTGATCGAGGGCGACGTCGACCTCACCTGCGGCGCGCTCGGCCCCGGCGACGTCCTCCTGCTCGAGAACCTGCGCTTCGAGCCGGGGGAGACGAAGAACGATCCCCACCTGGCCGAAAACCTCGGCCAGCTGGCGAGCGTCTACGTCAACGACGCCTTCGGCGCCGCCCACCGCGCCCACGCCAGCACCGCCGACGTCGCCGACTACCTGCCCGCCTATGCGGGGCTGCTGCTGGAGCGCGAGGTGACCGAATTGACCAAGGTGGTCGAGTCGCCCGAGCGACCGCTGGTCGTGGTTCTCGGCGGCGCCAAGGTCTCCGACAAGGTCGGCGTGATCGACCGCTTCCTCGAAGTCGCCGACCAGATCCTGATCGGCGGCGCGATGTGCTTCGGGTTCTTCGAGGCGCAGGGGATCGAGACCGGCAACTCGCTGGTCGAGGGCGTCGAGCTGGCGGGGGAGGCGCTGGAGCGTGCCAAGCAATCCGACTGCGAGCTCTCGCTGCCGGTCGACCTCGTCCTCGGCCGCGAGTTCTCCGCCGACACCGAGCGCAAAGAGAGCGACGGGGTGGAGGTGCCCGAGGGCTGGATGGGCCTCGACATCGGCCCGCGCAGCGCCGAGCGCTACGCCGAGGCGATCGCCGGCGCCGGCACCGTCCTCTGGAACGGGCCGATGGGAGCCTTCGAGATGGAGCCGTTCGCCGCCGGCACCCGCCGCGTCGCCGAGGCGGTCGCCGCGGCGCCAGGCACGACCGTGGTCGGCGGTGGCGACAGCGTCGCCGCGCTGAACCAGTTCGGCCTCGAGGACCGGGTCGACTGGGTCTCGACCGGGGGCGGCGCTTCACTGGAGCTGCTGGAGGGTAAGAAGCTGCCGGGCGTGGAGGCCCTGCTCGACGCCGAAGAGGAGACCGAAAATGCCTGAGCGCACCCCCTACATCGCCGCCAACTGGAAGATGCACAAGACCGTCGCGGAGGCGGCCGAGTTCGTCGACGCGCTGCTGCCGCGGATCGCCGCGACCCAGGCGGACGTCGTCATCTGCGCGCCGTTCACCGCGCTTACCGCGGTGGTCGAGCGGCGCTACGGGACCGCGGTCAAGGTCGCCGCGCAGAACATGCACGAGGAGGACTCGGGCGGCTTCACCGGCGAGGTCTCGGCGCCGATGCTGGTCGAGCTCGACGTCGAGGCGGTCGTTCTCGGCCACTCCGAGCGCCGCCAGTACTTCGGCGAGACCGACGAGGCGCTGGCCCGCAAGGTGGCGAAGGCGCTGGAGGTCGACCTGGAGCCGATCCTCTGCGTCGGCGAGAGCGAGGAGGCGCGCGACGGCGGCGAGACCGAGACGGTGCTCGAGCGCCAGCTGCAGGCCGACCTCGCCAACGTCGAGGCGGGGCAGATCGAGAGCGTCGTCGTCGCCTACGAGCCGATCTGGGCGATCGGCACCGGCCGCACCGCCACCCCCGAGCAGGCCCAGGAGACCTGCGCCTTCATCCGCGACGTGCTGCGGGCGCGGGGCGCCGCCGCCGGCAAGGTCCGGATCCTCTATGGCGGCTCGGTCAAGCCTGCCAACGCCGCCGAGCTGCTGGCGCTGCCCGACGTCGACGGCGCCCTGGTCGGCGGCGCCAGCCTCGACGCCGAGAACTTCGCCGCCATAGTCGACGCCGCCGGCTGAGTCGATGAGCAAGCTCGTCCCCTCCCTGGCCCTGGTCATCCTCGACGGCTGGGGACTGGCCGAGCCGGGGCCGGGCAACGCGATCTCGCTCGCCGAGACGCCGGTCTTCGACCGCCTTTGGGGCGATTACCCGCACACCCAGCTCTCGGCCCAGGGGCCGGACGTCGGCCTGCCCGAGGGCCAGATGGGGAACTCCGAGGTCGGCCACCTCAACCTCGGCGCCGGCGCGATCGTCAAGCAGGACCTGGCCCGGATCGACGAGGCAGTCGCCGACGGCAGCTTCTTCGAGAACGAGGCGCTGCTCGCCGCCTGCGAGCGCGCCCGCCAGAGCCCTCGTGGACGCCTGCACCTGCTCGGCCTGGTCTCCGACGGCGGCGTTCACTCCGGCTGGGAGCACATCGAGGCGACGATCGAGCTGGCCGCCCAGGAGGGTGTGCCCGACGTCGTCTTCCACGCTTTCACCGACGGCCGCGACACCCTGCCGCACGGCGGCAGGGGGTACCTGGAAGAGCTGGAGCGCTGGCTGCAGGCGGCCGGCCGGGTCGCCACGGTCAGCGGCCGCTATTACGCGATGGACCGCGATACGCGCTGGGAGCGGACCAAGCTCGCCTACGACGCGATCGTCCACGCTCAGGGCCTGCGCGCGCCCAGCTCCGCTGCGGCGATCGCCGAGTCCTACGAGCGCGGGGAGACCGACGAGTTCGTCAAACCAACCGTGATCGGCGACTATGACGGTGCCGCCGAGGGCGACGTCGCGATCTTCGTCAACTTCCGTCCCGACCGCGCCCGGCAGATGAGCCGCGCCCTCGCCGAGCCCGGCTTCGACGAGTTTCCCCGCGGCGCCGCGCCGCTCGACCTGACGACGATGACCGAGTACCGCAAGGGCTGGCCGTACCCGGTGGCCTTCCCCGAGCAGCGGCCGGCGACCACCCTGGCGGAGACGATCGCCTCCGCGGGCGGCAACCAGCTGCACGTCGCCGAGACCGAGAAGTACGCCCACGTCACCTACTTCTTCAACGGCGGCAGGGAGCAGGAGGTCGAGGGAGAAGAGCGCGCCTTGGTCGAATCCCCGCGCGACGTTCCCACCTACGACCACAAGCCGGAGATGAGCGCCGAGGGCGCCGCCGACACCTTCGTCTCCCACTGGACCGAGGGTAACTACCGCTTCGGGATCATCAACTTCGCCAACCCCGACATGGTCGGCCACACCGGCGTGATCCCCGCCGCGGTCGAGGCGGTCGAGACCGTCGACGCCCAGCTCGGCCGGGTCGTCGAAGCGGTCACCGCCAAAGGCGGCGCCTGCATCGTCACCGCCGACCACGGCAACTGCGACCACATGCTCGAGCCCGACGGCTCCCCCAACACCGCCCACTCCCTCAACCCGGTCCCCCTGATCGTCACCACAAAGGGCGTTGAACTCCGCGACGCGGGCATCCTCGCCGACGTCGCCCCAACCGCCCTAGCCCTCCTCGGCATCTCCCAGCCCGAGCCGATGACCGGCCGCTCGCTGATCGAGCCGGCGGACGGCTAGAAGCGCGAGCCCTCCGCGCATTTCTGCACCGCCCCCTACATCGGATTCTGTTGACTGGTGCTCCGGCGGTCGGTTAGGCCTGAAGGGCTAACCGAATCGGGCCGGCGGTTTCATCCTCGCCGGCCTGCGAACAGAAAGGCAGAATCATGAACAAGAAGTTGATGCTCCTCGCGACCGGGGTGCTCGCCGCCCTGGCGCTGGCGGCCCTGCCGGCTGGGGCGGCCGCGGGGGAACCTATTGCCCACTGCGAAAACGGCGCCGCGATCTGTGAAGGCACCGTGGCAGGCGGTGCACTCCAGATCAGGAACGACAGTGGAGAAGGAATCACCTGTAGTGCCGTCCATGGCAGCGCTTCCTTGACCAGCACAACGTCGACAGGCACCACGTCGCTGACGTACACAGGATGCGTAGAGACAATCACCGGCTTCAAATTCAGCTGCACCAACACCGGTGTCGCCGGCAAAATCAACACCGGCACGATGGTGACGCATCTGATCTACCTCGAGCACATGCCGAGCACAACAACCGGCCTCAAAATCACACTCCCCGGCCACGGGACCGGAGCCGGAGGCATCACATTCACCTGCGCCGGGTTCTCCAAAAAAACAATCACAGGATCGCTCATCGGGCACATCTCGAACCCGAACTGCGGCACGTTCCAGACATCCCACACAGCGGACTTCACCGAGTCGGCGACCGGTGTCCAGCGGTGGATGCACGCGACAACAACAGGGCCGACAACAGACCTGATCTCGAACAACGATGCCGGCGGCGCTTATACAACAATGTCGATAGTTGGCTCGACAGTGATCCACTGGATCGGGACCAAAGTCAACATCACATGCTGAGATAGGGCAACTACCGAGCGGGCAAAGGGCGGCATGGCTGTTCTTTGTCCGCTCAGCCAACCGACACGACTTTTTCTCCCCTTGCATCTTTGCGAGGTCATTCGCCTGACGCAGCGCTAAATCCAGGGAGATCAGCGGTGAAAGCGGCCCACCCACCCTGGCTGAGGATCTCTTTGAACAGCAGGACTTGACCGATTAAAAGAACCTCGGTTAGCAATATGTGCGTAAGCAGGGATCGGCGATCCAGTCTTACGCGCTGGTCCCTATCAAGGCCTCCGGCTCGAGACGACCAAAGTCTGACCGAGGCCAGATGAAAGGATTGATCATGAACAAGAAGTTGATGCTCCTCGCTACCGGGGTACTCGCCGCCTTGGCGTTCGCGGCCCTTCCGGCCGTGGCGTCGGCAGGGGAACCTGAAGCCCACTGTAAAGTCGGAGCCGTCTGCTTTGGCACGGTGGCAGGCGGTGCAACCCAGCTCAGGGACGACGCTGGTCAGGGAATCACCTGTACTTCCGTCCATGGTACCGCTTCCCTGACCAGCACAACGTCGACAGGCACCCTGGCACTGACGTTTACAGGCTGCGTAGAGACAATTACCGGCTTCAAATTCAGCTGCAACAACACCGGTGTCGCAGGCAAAATCAGCACCGGAACGATGGGGACGCATCTGATCTACCTCCATCACCTTCCGAACACAACAACCGGCCTCAAAGTCACACTCCCTGGCTACGGGACCGGTAGCGGAGGAGTGACATTCACCTGCGCCGGGTTCTCCAGAAAAACAGTGACAGGGTCGGTCATTGGGCACATCTCGAACCCGGAATGCAACACGTACCGGCCGGTGCACACAGCCGACTTCGCTGAGGCGTCGACCGGTGTCCAGAAATTCATGCAGATCACAACAACAGGAGATAAAACAGACCTGATCTCGAACAACGATGCCGGCGGCGCTTACACAACATCGGCTCAGATCGGCAGCGGCGTGATCACTTGGGAAGGGACCGAAGTCAACATCACATGCTGAGGGTCCACCTCTAGCGAAATGTGAGTGAAGTGCGCGACGGGGACGGTCAGCGTCCCCGTCGCGCTTTCCGGGAATCCGTTCGTTCTCGTAGGGCCTGCTGAACTGCGAGCATGAACTCTCGAGCTACCGGGATTTGCAGGCAAAATGTGCGTATTGCGACCGATCAGCGGGGTTAGAGTGGTGGCGGAACGAGTGTGGGTTGACCATGGGCCCACCTCGAGGTATTTGTCTGGGCGCAATGGCTGCGGCCGATTGTTGGCGGCCTCTACACGGGGAGCCCAGAATAGGGACTGGAGGGGATTGGGATGATTTCGGGAGGCCGTTTGCGCCTTGGAAAGCTTGGCTTCTGCGGTGCCTTGGCCATTTTCTCGATGGCATTCTGTGTCCCCTTGGCTGGAGCCAAAGTCGAGTTCAAATTCGAAAGGGGCTTCGGGCCCGACGGGACGGACGCGAGCGAATTCGCCACGGTTACCTCAGTGGCAGTCGACCAAGCCGAAAAGCGGGTCTACGTCCTCGACCGCAAAGCCGACGCCCTCTACAAGTTCGACTTCGCCGGCAACCCGGTCGACTTCGGCGGCTCCAACCCGGATGTTTCGGGAAACGAAATCTCGGGACTGTCGCTATCTGACTTCAGCGGATCCCGGCAGATCGCGGTCGACCCGGCCACCCACACGATCTACGTTCCCGGAAAGGGGCCATTGGAAGAAGCACCATCGGAATTCGGCGGCTCCGTTCTGCAGGCGTTCCACGCGAACGGCGATCCCTCGAACTTCACGGCGGGCCTCGGCGATGGGACGAACGAGATACCGGGATTCCATGGGCTCCAAGGTCTCGCCGTCGACCGCGAGGGAAATCTGTATCCGGTTGAGTGGGGTGACCCGTCAGCTCCCGGGGGACCGTTCGAGAGCCGCGTCAGCGTCTACAGGCCAAGCGGAGCCCTGCTCGTACCGGGTCCCGAAGTCACCGGCGGCAGCAACGGCGCAGTCGACTCCGACGGCACCCTCTACATCCAGCGGGGCCTTTTCGGCGGCACCGGCCGCTACATCCCCTCCGAATACCCGGTCACGCCCGAGACCACCTACTCGCTGCAGGGAGAGGTGGCTGACAAACCGGCCTGGTCGCTGGCGGTCGACCCGACCTTTGACCAGCTCCTCGCCGGCGAGGAATTTGTGGAAGCGGGCAAAACGGTCTCCCGCGTCTCGGTGTTCGACCAAGACGGCACGCTGGAAGGATCGTTCGGCGAGGGCGAACTGGCCAAGCCCTTCGGCATCGCCGCCGGCACCGAAGGCGAAGCGACGAAAGCCTTCGTCGCCCATAACCCCGCGGGCGGTCCCGCGCAGGTCAAGATCTTCAACGAAGAACTGATAGTCACGGCCCCCACGATCGAATCGATCAGCGCCAACACCGTCACCGGCGACTCGGCCAAGCTCCGCGCCAGGATCAACCCCAACAACGCGGAGACGACCTATGTGTTCGAATACGGCCCCGAGGACTGCGCGGTGGCAAAAATAGAACCGTGTGCGCAGATCCCGATCGGCGGCGCCTCGATCGGCAGAGGCCGCAGAGGCGTGGTCGTCGAGCAGGCGCTGACCGGCCTCGAGCCCCAGAGCGTCTACCACTACCGGGTGGTGGCGACGAACGAAATCGACTCCGTGGCGAGCCCCGACAAGACCTTCACCACCCAGGGCTCGGGCCTCGGCTTCGGCCTCGGCGACGGGCGGGTATGGGAGATGGTTTCACCGCCGATCAAGTTCGGCGGCACGCTCTTTGCCTCCGAGCAGGTGGCGATCCAGGCCTCGGTCTCCGGAGACCGCCTCGCCTACGCGAGCCGCGGCTCGATCGTCGGGGAGCCCGCCGGCGGGCGGCTGCCCGAACCCGCCACGGTCCTCTCCAACCGGCTCGACAACGGCGAGTGGCTGACGAGGGACCTGACCCCGCCCCACACCCTGGCGACCCAGCTGCAGCCCCACTCCGAATTCAACCTCTTCTCCCCGGACCTGCAGCGGGCGGAGATGGAGCCGGTCGACGCGACCCCGCATTCCCCCGAATCCAGCGAACAGACGCCGTACCTGTGGGATGACGGCGCGCCGCCGCTCTTCACCCCGATGCTGACCGCCGCCAACGTGCCGCCAGGAACGGAATTCGGGCAGACGCCCAACGAATTCAAGAACCCGGTGCGGATCGAGGGGGCGACCCCGGATCTGGAGCGCCTGGTGATTCGATCCGTGAAAGCGGCTCTGACCCAAGGCGCCACCTCGCCGGGGATCTACCTCTGGGAAGACGGGGCGCTCGAGCCGATCAGCGCGTTGCCCGGCGGGGTCTCGAACGCCGCGCTCGGCGCGGCCCGCGGCTCGGTCCGCAACGCGATCTCCGAGGACGGCTCACGGGTCTTCTGGACCCCCAGCATCGAATACGACGAGGGCGGCATCAACCTGCCCGCCCTCTACCTGTGGGACCGGGAAGCGGGAGCATCGGTGCGCCTGGACCTAAAACAGGCGGGCGCCAGCGGCACCGGAGCCCAGCGCCCGGCCTTCAACGCGGCGAGCGCCGACGGGCGGGTGGTC
>DASVAT010000025.1:0-16408 GCA_036376215.1 Solirubrobacterales bacterium | reverse complement strand
ATCCTGTTCTCGCGGACCGACTCGACGCGGATCGTGTAGCCGTTCGACCTGATCGAGTCGCCGCGCTTGGGCAGCCTGCCCAGCTCGCCGAAGACGTAGCCGCCGACCGAGTTGTAGGCATCGGTGTCGACGGGCAGCTCGATGCCCGCGTCGGCGAGGTCGCCGAGCGAGACGTGGCCGCGCACGAACCAGTCGCCGTTGGTCAGCTGCCGGAGGGCGGCGGCGCGCGGGTCGGTCTCGTCCTCGATCTCGCCCACCACCTCCTCGAGGATGTCCTCGACGGTGACGATCCCGACCGTCCGCCCGTACTCGTCGACGACGACCGAGAGCGAGGTCCGCTGCACCTGCAGGTCGTGGAGGAGGTCGTCGAGGGGGCGCGTCTCGGGCACGATCAGCGCGTCGCGGATGACGGTCTCCAGAGCGGCGTCGGGCCCCTCGCTCATGTAGAGGCGGGCGAGGCTGTTGTTGTGGACGACCCCCTTGACGCGATCGGGGTTGTCGTCTTCGATCACGACCAGGCGGGTGTGGCCCGAGGTGACGCAGCGGCGCAGCGCCGCCTCCACCGAGTCGGATGCGTCGACGGTGACGACGGCCGGGATCGGCGTCATCACCTCCCGCGCCTCCTGCTCGTGCAGGTGGAAGACGCCGCCCAGCATCCCGGCCTCGCCGGGGTCGAGGGTCCCCCCCATCCGCGAGCTGTCGATGATCTGCTTCAGATCCTCGGAGGTGTGGTGTTCCTCGAGGTCTTTCGGGTCCACGCCGAAGAGGCGGACCACCCCGTTGGAGACCCAGCTCAGCGCTTTGGTCACCGGGGTGGTGGCGGACGCGAACCAGCCGAGCGGTCGCGAGACCCGCCGCGCCGTGCGGTCGGGCTGGGCGATCGCCAGCATCTTCGGCACCTGCTCGCCGATCGAGATGTGCAGCGCGGTGACGAAGGCAAAGGCGATGGCGAGGGCGATTCCCGCGGCGGCGGCGTGGGAGAGGCTGCCGAAGAGCGGCTCGATCAGCTTCGCCAGCGAGGGCTCGCCCAGGAACCCGATCCCGATCGAGGCCATCGTGATCCCGATCTGGCAGGCGGACAGGGATTCGTCGATGCGGTCGAGCTGCTCGACCACCGCCTCGGCGCCCGCTTCTCCCTCCTCGACCGCCTGTTCGATTTTGCCGCGGCGCGTGCGCACCAGAGCGAACTCGGCCGCGACGAAGAAGCCGTTGATCGCGATCAACAGCGCGAGAAGGACGAGCAGCAGGACGCTCATCGGCTATGCGGCCCGGTACTTCGGGCTGGGACGTCCTCGGCCATTCGGCATCGTGAATATAGCTACCCGTCCCGGCGGTCAGGAACGAGAGCGCCGGTTAAGTGGGATATTGACCGAGCAATGCGAATCGCCACGCTCAGCGAGATGCTCGAAGAGGTCGTGCGATTGGGCGAGGCGACCGGGATGGAAGTCCACGCCCACGAGCTGCGGGGGGAGCTCGAGGGGCGGCTGGCGACGATCCGCGCCGCCGTCGCCGGGGTCGGCTCGCCGCGGGTGGTCGTCCTCCAGCGGCTCGACCCGCCGCGCGTCGGCGGTTTCTGGATCCCGGAGATGATCACGATCGCCGGGGGCGAGGACGTCGCCGGGGATCCCGGCCTCAACCCCCCGGCCGTCGGCTGGGGGGAGCTGGCGAGCCTCCGCGCCGACGTCGTGGTCGTCATGCCCGAGGTTTCGGTCGAGAACGCCGAGGCGCAGGCGATGGAGCACTGGGAGCACATCGCCGGGCTCGGCGCGACCCGGCTCTACGCGGTGGACGGAAGGCTCTTCTCCGACCCCGGGCCGCGGCTCGTTGACGGAGTCGAGCTGCTCGCGCACGTCCTCCACCCCGACCTCGTCGACCCGCCGGGGAACATCGAGTTCGTCCCCCTGCGGGCGCCGCTATCCCTAGGCGACCGCGAGCGCGCCGGCGACTGAGACGACGGCGACGACGACCATCGCCGCGATCTCCAGCGGCTGCCGGTTGCGGCCGAAGAGCCCCTGCTCGCCGGCGACGACCGCCAAGGCGCAGATCGTGCCGCCGATCAGCCCTCCCACGTGGCCGCCGACGCTGATGTTCGAGCCGACGAAGCTCCAAACCAGGTTGAAAACGATCAAGAAGCCGATCTCGCCGGCGAGCTGGTTCATGCCGCGGCCGCGGGCGATGACGAAGACGGCGCCGGCGAGGCCGAAGACCGCCCCCGAGGCGCCGACCGTGAGCGCGTTCGGCTCCACGACGAGCGCGCCGAACGACCCCGCGAGCAGCGAGGTGAAGTAGAGGGCGAGGAAGCGCGGGGTACCCAGCGCCGGCTCCAGCAGCCGTCCCAGGATCAGCAGCAGGAACATGTTGAACCCGATGTGGATCAGGTTGACGTGGAGAAACCCGGAGGTGACGAGCCGGTACCACTCGCCTTCGGCGACCGAGGGACCGAAGAGCGCGAGGTCGAAGAAGAACTGGCTGTGCTGGCTGGAGAACATCCCGCCGGCGCCGTTCACCATCTCGACCAGGAAGACGATGACGTTGATTGCGATCAGGATGTAGGTCGCCGGCGTCGACTCGAAGCCCGGGGTCCCCGTCGGGTTCCGCACCACCTTGGTCCGTTGGCTGGCGCACTCCGGGCAGCGCATCCCTACCGGGGTCGGCGTCATGCAGTCGGGACAGATCGGCCGGCCGCAGGAGGAGCAGGAGACGCGGGTCTCGCGGTCGGGGTGGCGGTAACAGGTCTCGGCCATCGGGCAAAGCAGCCTACAATCGCGGCCGATGGAGGCTCCCAGCCCCGCCCGTCTCTACGCCGCAGCGGCCGGCGCCCTCCTCCTCGTCCTCGGCGTCGTCGGCTTCTTCTACGACGCTTCCTTCGGCGACCTCGACCAGTACGAGGAGGCGCTCGGCGCGATCGAGGTGAACGGCTGGCTCAACCTCTTCTACGTCGCCACCGGCTCGATCGGGCTGCTGGTTGCCGGGGTCTCCTCGCGGACCTACTCGCTGACCGTCGGCGTGCTCTTCGTCGTCCTGGCGATAGTCGGCTGGGGAACGGGCGCGCTCCAGCTCGTCGTCGGCCTGCTCGGGCTGGCTGCTGCCGCGGGCACGCCGCGAGCGAAGCGCAGCTCGAAGGGCGACGCGAAGGCGACGAAGGAACCGCCGAAGCTAGAGCCGCGAGCGAAGCCCGCCGGCAAGCGAGCGTAGGCCGCTCTCGCTGCGGCTGCGGCCGCGGCGCCGCAGCTCGAGCAGCACCAGCGCCCCGGTGGCGACGCCGCCGGCGCCAACCGCGACCACGGGGCGGACCCAGTTGCGTGGGTCCCGCAGGGCGCGCAGCTCGCTCTCGGAGAGCTCGTCGGCCCAGTCCGAGAGCTCCTCGGCTGCGGCCTGGGTGACCGCCGCCATCGTGTCCTCCAGGCGGCCCGAGAGCCGCTCCGGCGGCTCGATCGGGCGCAGCGCGTCGCCCAGCAACTGCTCTACGTCCCAGGTCGACCCGCTCAGGGTCTCACGCGGCTCGCTCATCGCTCATCTCCTCCTGCAGCTGCTTGATCGCGCGGTGGATCAGCACCTTGGTCGCGCCGTCGGTGCGGCCCAGCGCCCGCGCGATCTCGCGGTTGTCCATGCCGAGCGCGAAGCGCATGATCAGCGCCTCGCGCCGGTCCTCGGGAAGGTGCTCCAGGTGCGCCATCACCTGCCGCAGCTCCTCGCGACCCTCGGCGATCGCCTCGGTGTCGTGGCGGGCGGCGATCGGCTCGGTGCTTTCCAGCGGCGTCTGCGGCCGGCGCGAGCGGTCGCGGTAGTAGTTGGAAGCGAGGTTGTGGGCGATCCGGATCACCCACGGCCGCAGCGGCCGCCCGTCGGACTCGCGCCGGGCGCGGTCGAAGTGCCGGTATGCCTGCAGGAACGCCTGCTCGGTCAGGTCCTCGGCGTCGTGGTGGTTCCCCACCCGGTAGTAGGCGTAGGAGTACACGTCGCGCAGGTGGGCTCGGTAGAACTCCTCGAAGGCGCGATCGAGCTCGGCCTTGGCCGCCGGAGCCAGTTCCGCCGGCTCGACGTTCTGCTCGGGGCCGCTCACCCATCAAGCCTACCCCCGCGCCCATCAGGCGGCCTGCCACTCTCGCTCGACCTCGCGCAGGCTCGCCATCCATTCCTCGACGTTCGACTCGCCCCGGATCAGCGCCGCCAGCGCGGCGAGCGCCTCGGCGTCGACTCCGGAGGCGGCGGCCGCCTCGGCAAGGATGGGAACGGTGTCCAGGCCCTCGGAGGCCTGACCGATCTTGCCGGGGATCTCGTTCGCCGGGGTGCCGGTTCCCAGCAGCTCTCCCGCGCGCCGGTTGCGGCCCGAGGGGGCCATCATCGTCGCGGTCAGGTCGCCGACCCCGGCGAGGCCGGAGAAGGTCTCGGGCTCGGCGCCACGGGTGACGGCGTGCTCGATGCACTCGCGCCAGATCGCGGCGACCGCGATCCCGGCGGCGTTCAGCCCATGGGGCTCCGCCGCGGCGGCGGCGAGTGCAGCCGCGTTCTTCGCGGCGCCGGCCATCTCGACGCCGATCACGTCGCGCGAGCGCTCGCAGACGAGGCCGGCGCGGTCGAAGACCTCGCCGATCTGGACCCGCAGCTCCTCGTCGGCCGAGCCGAGGACCAGCGCCGCCGAACCCGAGACCGCCTCGCGAGCGTGCGCGGGGCCGCCGAGGCAGGCGAGCGCTCGGGCCCGAACCCGTTCGCCGACGTACTCGGAGGGGAGCTGGCCCTGGGAGCCGATCAGCCCCTTGGTCAGCATCAGGACCGCGCTGCGGGAGCTGACTCGGTCGGCGATCGCGCCCACCGCCTGCGGCAGCCCCGCCGAGGGAATCGCGAGGCAGATCAGGTCGAGGCCGGCGAGCTCGATCGCCGAGGCGGGTCGTACGTCGATCGACTCCGGCAGCGGCACGCCCGGCAGGTAGCGGCGGTTCTCGCCGTCCTCGATCAGCTCTTCGACCCGCTCGGCGCTCCGCGCCCCGAGCTGCACGTCGAGGCCACCGCGGGCGAGGAGGACGGCGACCGCGGTCCCCCAGCTGCCGGCGCCGATCACCGCCGCGCGGCGCATCGGCGGCAGCCCGCCGAGGTCTTCCCACTGCAGCAGGACGTTGGGCCAGATCCGCGCAGTGACCGTTTCGGCCAGGGCGGGCGAGGGCTCCTCGGCGCGCGGGAAGGTCATCGGCGGGCCCATCCGCACCTTCACCTTGCGCGGCCGGATGCGCCAGCCGCGACGGACCTCTTCGGTTCCCAGAACGGCGGTCGGGATCACGACCGCTCCGGTCTGCAGCGCCAGGCGGCCGACGCCCCGCTTGGGGTTCGAGAGGGTGCCGCGCCGGATCCGGGTCCCCTCGGGGAAGAGGCAAACGGCGCCGCCGCGTTCGGCGATCATCCGCGCCGTCAGCATCGAGTCCTCGTCGGACTCGCCGCGGCGGACCGGGAAGGCGCCGAGCCGGGACAGCATCCAACCCTGCCAGCGCCGCTCGAATAGCTCGACCTTGGCCATGTAGTTCATCGGCCGCCGCCAGGGCAGGCAGGCACCGGCGACGAAGGGGTCGAGGAAGCTGCGGTGGTTCGAGGCGACGATCACCCCGCCCTTGACCCGCCCGTACTCCCGCCCGCGCCGCTCGAGCCGGAAGTAGACGAGGAAGAACGGCAGCAGGAAGAGCCTGGCCAGGTGGTACAGCGGCCAGTTGACGCTGTGCTTGCGCGTATAGGCGTGGTAGGCGGCGAGCCGCTCCGGGCTCAAACGATCCGGGGTCACGCGTAGCGCTACACGGGCACGAACCCCCGGTTACGCCTAGCTCCGCCGAGACCGCAAACGACCCCGATTATCGACGGCTTGTGCGGTTTCGCGAAGACAGCCAGCTACCACGCTTCGCCCACAAGCCGCTCGAGGTCCCCGGTGGTCGGGGGACCGGGAACGCTTGCGAACTCTGACCGCTGAAGCATCGCTTCGATCGCCTCGTCGAGCTTCGACTCGTCCCCTCCGACCTCGCTGAGGCGCTGGGGACGGCCGATGTCGGTGACCCGCTCCGCCAGTCGATGCCGCTCGGTGCCAAGTGCAGCTGCGAGGCGGTCGTAAGGCTCCGAAGCTCGCTCGGCGAGATATGCGAGGGCCTGCGGGAGGATCGCGGCGTTGGTCTCGGCGTGCGGGGTGCCGCAGATGCGGACGAGGGTTTGGCAGACGAGGTGATGGAGGCCGATGCCGGCGGAGTCGATCGCGTAGCCGCAGAGGATCGCGCCGAGCGCGAGCGCGGCGCGGTCGCGCTCCGCACGCTCTTCGTCGAACGCGCCGGAGATCAGCGCCGCCCCTCGCAGCGCGGCCATCTCGGAGACGGGATTCGAGTTCGGCAGGTAGAGCGTGTCGGCCCCGTGCGCGAGGGCGTTCATCGCACTCGCTCGCAGCTGCTGCTCGGGCTGGCCGGTCATCGCCTCGGGATCGGCGATCACCAGCGAGGGTCTCACCATCCCCTGCACACGCCCCTCAGCTCCCGCCGGCAGCCGGTGGATCGCCGTCATCGGCGCCCCCGAAAGCGTGCTCGGAATCGCCACCACCTCCGCCCCGGAGATCGCGGCCACCGCCTTCGCCACATCGACCACCCGGCCGCCGCCAAAGGCGACGAGCGGACGCACTCGCACCCCCTTCACATGCAGAGGAGGGGGTGCGAGTGCGTCCGTCAACGCGCTCGCGGCGGCCGGCACTTGTCCGTGGGCGACCTCGTGAACTCGACTGGCGGCTTCGGCCAGAGCGCCCGCTCCACCCAGCTCACGAAGCGCCCGCTCCGTACTCAGCAGCTCGAACTCCTCGACCCCCTGCTCACGCAACAGCTCGACCGCCGCCGCGACCCCACTCCGCCGGAAGACGACCGTTCGCCCGGCATCGCGCCAGACGAAGTCCGCGGTCAAATCAACCCTGGGTCTTCAGCCGCGGGTTCTCGACCGGCCGCAATTTCGGTTCGACCTCGTCGCGCAGGTGCTCGAAGGCCGGCGGCAGCGAGAGCTTCTCGCCGAGGTGCTCGACCGGCTCGTCGACGGTGAAGCCCGGCCCCAGCGTCGCGATCTCGAAGAGGACGCCGCTCGGCTCGCGGAAGTAGATCGAGCGGAAGTAGAAGCGGTCGATCTCGGGCGTCGGCTGGGCGCCGCCGGAGACCGCCTTCTCGCGCCAGTCCAGCAGCTCTCCCGGCGTCGAGGCCCAGGCCACGTGATGGACGCTCCCGGCTCCCTGCAGCCCGCGCTCGGCCGGCGCCTCGTCGTAGATGTAGAGACCGCCGCGCTGCTCGCCCCGCGCCTCCCAGGCACCGTCGCCGCGCTCGAACTCGAGCGCCTCGAGCAGCCCAGTTGAAGCGTCCGGCGCCGCGCTGTACGCGCGCACCGCGTGGAACCCCTGCAGCGCCATCTCCTTCGGGACTTCGGAATGGTCGGCGATCAGCGGCTGGTCCGGGACCTCCGCGACCAGCAGCTCGTGCTCCAGCCCCTCGGGGTCGGAGAAGACGAGGCTCTCGCCGTCGCGCTCGGACTCGGTGTCGTTGGCGCGCAGCCGCTCGGCCCAGAAGTCGAGGGCGTCGGCCGAGCCGACCCGCCAGACGATCCGGTGGACCATGCCGGCGCCGGCGCGGCCGAGGGGCGCCCCGGGGTACTCGAAGAAGGTCAGATCGGAGCCGGCGTCCCCCGCCTCGTCGGCGAAAAAGAGGTGGTAGACGGTCGGGTTGTCCTGGTTGACGGTTTTCTTGACCAGCCGCAGTCCCATCACGCCGGCATAGAAGTCGACGTTGCGCTGGGCGTCCTCGGTGATCGCGGTGATGTGGTGAATCCCCTCTAGCTTCATGTTTCACGTATACCATCCGGCCATGAGCCGCGGACGACGCCGGGTGGTCAGAGGTCTCGTCATCCTCGGCTCCGTCCTCGCCTTCCTCAGCGTCTTCGCGATCTGGACCGAGCGCCAGGCGCTCAACACCGAGGACTGGGTGAACACCAGCGGTCGCCTTCTCCACAACGAGACGATCCGCGAAGAGCTGTCCTCCTACCTGGTCGACCAGCTCTACGAAAACGTCGACGTGCGCAAGGAACTGGAGGAAATCCTCCCCGGCGACACCAAGGACCTCGCCGGCCCGGCTGCCGGCGGCCTGCGCCAGGTGGCCGGCGAGGGAGCCGAAAAAGTTCTGGAAAGCTCGACCGCGCAGGAGCTCTGGGAAGAAGCGAACCGGACCACCCACGAACAGCTCCTCGCCGTCCTCGAAAACAAGAAAGAAGCGGTCGAAACCGAAAACGGGGACGTCAAGCTCAACCTCGGCGGCCTGCTCACCAACCTCGCCGAGCAGGTCGGGATCGGCGAAAGCCTGGCCGAAAAACTGCCCCCCGATGCCGCCCAGATCGAGATCCTGAAGTCCGACGAGCTGAAGACGGCGCAGGACATCGCGGTCGCGATCAAGGGCCTGGCGCTGCTGCTCTCGATCCTCACCTTCGCCTGTTTCGCGGCCGCCATCTACCTCTCGCGCGACGGGCGTTGGGTGACGGTCCTGCTCAGCGGGGCGGGGCTGATCGCCGCCGGCTTCGCGGTGATGGTCGCGCGCCACATCGCCGGCGGCATCGTCGTCGACCAGCTCGTCACGGTGGACAGCGCCAAGCCGGCCGGCGAAGCGGCGTGGTCGATCGGCACCTCGCTGATGACCAGCATCGCGACCACCGTGATCGTCGTCGGCATCCTCTTCCTCGCCGCCGGCTGGCTCGCTTCACCGACCGCCGGCGCCCGCGCCACCCGCCGCTACCTGGCGCCGACCCTGCGCCTCCACCCCGCCTACGTATACGTCGCCCTGGCCCTCGTCGTCTGTTTCTACTTCCTCACCGGCCCGACGCAGGGGCTGCGCGCCTTCCTGACGACGCTGATCATCGCCGCGATGGCCGCCTTCGGAATCCACGAGCTGCGCAAGCAGACGGAGGAGGAGTTCCCGGACGCAACCTACGACGAGACCTTCGGGGGCACCCGCGACAGGGTCGTCAGCGCGGTCAAAGACTCGGCGATCACCGAGAAAGTCGGCGAGCAGGCCTCGAAGCTGCGGATGCCGGAGATGCGAATGCCGGGAAGCGGCGAGCACGGCGAGGACACCTCGGCGGAGGCGCCGACCGCGACGCTGCCGAGCAACCCCGAGGACGCGCGGCTGGAGCGCCTGGAACGGCTCGGCACCCTGCGCGAGAAGGGCATCCTCACCGAGGAGGAGTTCGCCGCCGAGAAGGCAAAGCTCCTCGGCGGCGATTCCTCTCAGTAGCCCTTCGGCTTCGCTACTCCCCTAGCGTGATGCGAACGCGGGCGCCCGGGGCCAGGACCTTGCCCGGCTTCGGAGCCTGCTTAAGCACCTTGCCGACCTTGGCCGGCTTCGGCGCATCGACCTTCTTTACGTGGCCGAGCTTGCAGCCCTGACGGCGCAGCAGCGTTTTCGCCTTCTTCAGGGCCTTGTTCTTGATCGCCGGCACGACACAGGCCCGGTAGACGTAGTCGTCGAACCGGGTGTTGGCGTTCTCGCCTGCGAACGTCGTGACGCTGATGTCCACTTTGCCGGGACGGGCGCTGCGAGGCGCCGTCGCGGTGATCTCGGTGTCGGAGTCGACCGTGAAGCTGGCCGCCGGCGCGCTGCCGAACTGCACGGCGCTGGCGCCGTTGAAGTTCTTGCCGGTGATCGTCACCAGGGTGGTACCGGTCACCGGGCCGAACGGCGGTGAGATCGTGGTGATTTCCGGCGCGGGCTGGACTTCGGCGCTCAGCTCGACCTCTTCGCCGGAGAAGGTTTTGCTCGGCGGCGCGATCGTGCCGGGGAAGGGAGTCGGGAAGATCGACGCATAGCTGGCGCCCGATTCCGTCTTCACCCCGATTTCATCGGTGTCGGCGGTCGGATCGACCCCGATCAGGTCGCCGGCCTGGATCTTCAGGTTCGTCTCGAAGGTCTGCAGCCCGGTCCCGGCAGGCGAAGCCGGCGCGCTCTTGCCCGCTGCTTCGTAGGCGCCTTTGCCATCCGGATGGAGCACGCGAAGGTAGAACGGCCCGCCAACCGCGCCCTGCACGCGCCAGCGCACGATGGCGCCGTTGACCGGCGAGGCGAGCGTTGACCCCGGCTCCGGAAGCGCCGTGTTGAAGAGCGTTTCCACGCGATCGAATTTCTTCGATTCCCATTCATCCGGCAGGACGCTGCCGATCGTGATCACCGACGCCTGCGCCGCGCTCGCCATGGCGAGCACCAAGACGCCGACTGCGCAGAGGACCGCGATCGCCGACCGGCGCAACCGATGCCCGTCTCCCGTTTCGAACATCTCCAACCGCTGCCGCATTTCTCCTTGCCTCCTTAGTTGACTTCCCTTGCCTTCAGCGCTTAGCGCCGTTTGCGTAAACGGGAAGGAGAAAGAAAGTTGCGGCAATGATGAAAGCCCGCCGCCGGAATCGAACCGGCAACCTCCTCATTACAAATGAGGCGCTCTCCCAGGTTGAGCTAGGCGGGCGTGGTGGCGATGATGTCTGTAATGGACGTGACGTTCAGGTTCTTGGGGCCCGACGAGGGTACCGTGCTCACGAGCGCGATCGAAGCCGCATATGGTCAAAGTTATGACGTGCGGTGGGTCTACGACCCGGCCGAGGTCGGGGACCGGATCGAGGCCGGCACCTACGTCTCCTGCATCGCCGAAAGCCCTGCTGGCGAGCTTCTCTGCCACATCGGGATGAGCCTCGCCGCGGCCGGCGACGCGGTGGCCCATTCGGGTCAGGCGGTGACCCTGCCGGCGGCCCGCGGGCAGCACCTCTTCACCCGCACCAAGCGCCACCTGATGGAGTGGGCCCGAGAGCGCGGTCTGGCCGGGATGTACAGCGAGGCGACCGCCGCCCACCCCTACAGCCAGAAGGCGAACATCGAGCTCGGCGCCCACGAGACCGGCTTCCTGCTCGGCTGGATCCCGGCCAGCGTCAGCAACGACGCCGCCGGCGACCGGCGCGGCCGCCAGTCGGCGGCGCTCTTCTACACCAAGCTGAACGACGGCCACGAGCGCGCGGTCTACGTCCCGGAGCGCCACCGTGACGTCGTCGCCCGGACGATCCGGCTCTGCGAGCTGCGCGGGACGGTCGCCGAACCGCCGGCCGGAGCCGAGGTGCCGGCGCAGACGCGGCTACACGCCGAGGTCGACCGCGACCACAACCTCGCCCTGCTCACCGTCCTGGAGCCGGGATCCGACCTCGAGGCGGCGATCGGGGCCGAGCGCCGCCACCTCTTCCACCGCGAGAACCTCGACGCGATCTACATCGACCTGCCGCTCGAGCAACCGGCGACGGCGCTGCTCGCCGATCACCTCGAGCGCCTCGGCGTCTCCTACGCGGGGGTCTTTCCCAACCACCGCACCGACGGCGACGTGCTGCGGATGCAGTCGCTGCACCGGGTCCGAGTCAAGGCCGACGACGTTGCCGTCGCCTCGGACCACGGCCGCGAGCTGCTGGAGTACGTCCTCGCCGATCTGCCGCGGGCGGGCTAGGCCGCGACCTCCCGCGAAGCCAGGTGGGCACCCACCTTGCGCTTGACCCGCTGCAGAGCGTTGTCAACGGTCTTGGTGTCGCACTCGAGGCGCTCGGCAATCAACTCGTAGGAGTGGCCGTCGAGGTAGAGCGAGAGCACCCGGCTCTCCAGCTCGGAGAGGACCCCGGAGACGCCCGAGAGGCAGGAGACGAGGCTCTCCAGCTCTTCGGTCGCGATCACCTGGTTGACCGGGTCGTGGACGCTGGGCCCGGGCAGGATCTCGTCGAGGGTGGTCTCCGAGTCGCCCGCCGCCGCCGGCGTCTGGCTGAAGGAGACGTACTGGTTCAACGGCGTGTGCTTGTTGCGGGTGGCGGTCTTCACCGCGGTGATGATCTGCCGGGTGATGCAGAGCTCGGCGAAATTGCGGAAGCTGGACTCGCGGTCGGTCCGGTAGTCGCGGATCGCCTTGTAGAGGCCGAGCAGGCCCTCCTGGATCAGGTCGTCCGACTCTCCTCCGAGGAGGAAGTAGGAGGACGCCTTGAGGCGGACGAAGCCGCGGTAGCGACGGACGATCGTGTCGTAGGCGTCGGCCCGGCCCTCCTTGGCGAGGGCAACCAGGTAGTGATCATCAAGGTCGAGTCGAGGGTTAGGGCTGGGGGGAAGATTGCTCGCCTGGGTGACCGGAGGCGGCATTTGCTGCATAGGCGTAGATAGAGCCACAGATCCTTCTCCTTGCTGAAGGGTCGTGGCGCCGCTTACCTCCCCAGAGGCGCCCTATTCACCAGAGCGCACCTCAAGCTGAGGTTCACCCTTATGCGGCGGTAGTTTTACCGCAGCGCAGTGTTCTGTCAACCCCAAACTGCGACTTTTTGCAACCGCCGTTGCATTTGCCAGGGATCAGCCCCGCTGACGGAGGGCCTCGAAGAGCAGCGCCGTGGCGGCGGCGGAGACGTTCAGAGAATCCACCTTCCCCCGCTGCGGCAGGGCGACGAGACCGTCGCAGGCCGCGGCGACGCGCGGCCGGAGACCCTTGCCCTCCCCCCCCAGGACGATCACGGTGGAACCGGTGAGGTCGGTGGACCAGGGGGCCTGCTCGGCCTCCGCGTCGGCGCCCCAGATCCAGAAGCCGGCCTCCTTGGCCTCGGCCAGCCAGTCGGCGAGGTTGCGGACGTGGGCGACCTCGATGTGCTCGACGGCCCCGGCCGAGGTCTTGCAGACGACCGGGGTCACCGATGCCGATCGCCGCTCGGGCACGATCACCCCGGCGGCGCCGGCGAACTCGGCCGAGCGACAGACTGCCCCGAGGTTGCGCGGGTCCTGGACCTGGTCGAGAGCGACCAGCAGGGAACCCTCCCGCTTCAGCAGGCCAACCGGGTCGCCGTAGGGATACGGATCGACCTCCGCGACGACGCCCTGGTGGTCGGGCGAGCCGCAAAGCTGCTCCAGCTCCCCCGCCGAGGTCTCCGGCGCCCGCCAGACCCGATGCACCCGCCGCCTCCCCCGCTCCGCCTCGGCAACGGGGTTCGCGCCATAGATGAACTGATTCGCCATCTAGGCCCTGGGGACCAAGCTCGGCCCGTCAGCCGAATCGCGAACCGTCCACCCCAGCTCCGCCAGCTCGTCCCGCAGCTCATCAGCTCGCTCAAAGTCCTTAGCCGCCCGAGCCTCCTCACGCTCCCGCATCAGCTTCGTAGCCCGCTCGTCGGTCTCAGCACCCTTCTCCGGCTGGGTAAGGGTGCTGAGACCGACGAGCTCCAGCATCTCCGCCAATGCCGTGGCCGCAGCGTCTCCGGGAACCTCCCCCCGGTTAGCTTCCCCGACCAGCTCAAAAACCTCGGCGAGAGCCTTGGGCGTATTGAAGTCATCGGCGAGCGCATCGCGAAACGCCTCGTTTCGGGCAGCGGCTGCGTTTTGGGCCTCCGGGGGAGACTCGCCGGGCCCTCCCCGCTGTTTGCCCGCCGAGTCTCCCCCGGAGGCCCCCAGCGGGTTGTCTCTAAAGAAATTCCGCAACCGCTCGACCCGAGCAACCGCTTCCTCCATCTGCTCGGGACCGAAGGCCAGCGGCTGCCGATAGTGCCCCGAGATCAAGTAGGCGACGACGGCCTCACGCCCGTAGCTGTCCAATGCCGTCGACAGCTGGAAGATGTTCCCCTCCGATTTCGACATCTTCGCCGCATCCGTCTCGATCATCCCGTTGTGCATCCAGATCCGGGCGAAGGGCCGCCCGGCGCCCTCCGACTGGGCGATCTCGTTCTCGTGGTGGGGGAAGACGAGGTCGGAGCCGCCGCCGTGGATCGCGAAGGTCGCGCCCAGCTCCTGCTCGGCCATCACCGAGCACTCGATGTGCCAGGCGGGCCGGCCCGGCCCCCAGGGCGAGTCCCAGCTGGTGTCCTCGTCGGGCTTGTGCGCCTTCCAGAGGGCGAAGTCGAGGCGGTCCTCCTTCAGTGAGGCCGAGCCTGCGTCCTCGCCCTGGTCCATGTCCTCGGGTCGGCGGTTCGAGAGCTTGCCGTAGTCCTCGAAGCTGCGTACCCGGTAGTAGACGTCGCCGCCCGACTCGTAGGCGTGCCCGCCCTCGACCAGCTCGGCGATCAGGGCGACGATCCCCTCGACCGTCTCGCTCGCCAGCGGCTCCGCATCGGGCCGCCCCACCCCGAGCCGGTTGGTGTCCTCGATGTAGGCAGCGGTCATCCGTTCGGCGAACTCGGTCGAGCCCTTGCCCGCCTCCCGCGCGGCGACGTAGATCTTGTCGTTGATGTCGGTGACGTTGACGACCAGCTTCGATCGGTAGCCCTCCGAGTGCAGGAAGCGGGCGAACAGCGAGAAGACGACGAACGGCCGCGCATTGCCGATGTGGATGCGGCTGTAGACGGTCGGCCCGCAGGCGTAGATGCCGACCTCGGAGCCGGGTTCGAGCGAGCGCAGCTCGCCGCTCAGCGTGTCCCTGATCCTCACCTCGCGCATTGCGCAGGCGAGGTTAGATCAAAAAGTCCGGTAACCGGCGGTCGACGCTTTGGACTCGCTGCCGCGCAGCCAGGTGGGAGCGATCTCCTCGGCCGCCGCCTGGGCCTCGCGCCGGGCCTTCCCGACGCTGGCCTTGATCTCGTCCTCGGTCGCCTCGCGGACCCGCTCCTCGCGCTTCTGCGCCTGGACTCGGATGCGGTCGGCCTCGACGCGGAGCTGGTCCTCGGCGCGGGCGCGAGCGGCCTCCTCTGCCTCGCGTTCGACCTTCTCCAGCATCTGCCGGATGCTCTCCTCGGCTTCGCGCCGGACGTCTGCGGTACCGGCCATCACCCGCTTCTCGATCTCGGTCTCCAGCCGCACCGCCGCCTCGTGGGACTCGGCCGCTTCGGCCTCGGCTTCCGCGGCGCGCTGCTCGGCCGCGGCAATCCGTTTGTCGGCCTCCGCCTGGATCCCCTGGCGAGCCTCCTCGAGTTTGACCCGGAGCTCGATCTCGGCGGCCCTCTGCGCCTCGGCGATGGCGCCTTCGGCCTCGGCCCTCGCCTCGGCCGCCAGTCGCTCGGCGGTCGAGCGGGCCTCTGAAGTCTTGGCGACGATCGCTTCGCGCTCGGCCTGGGAGGTCTGCTGCAGCCCCTCGAACGCCTTCTCGGCCCGGTCGCGGGCCTCCTCGGCTGCCGTGGCGCGAGCGTCGGCGTCGCTCCGCGCCTTGCGCTCGGCGGCGATCCGCTCGCGCGCCTCGGCGGAGACTTTGCGCAGAGTCAACAGCGCCCGCTCCTTGACCTGGCCCCTGACCGCCTCGGCCCGCTCTTCGGCCGCCGCGACGCGCTCCTCGCTGACCCGCACCCACTCGAGCGCCTGGTCGGCGACACCGCGCATCGCGCGCGTCGCCTCACCGACCTGCTGCAGGTGCCTGGCTGGCTCGCCCATTCCCGCGCAACCTACTACCAGCGCCGGAAGCTCCTCCAAGCTTCAACCAAAGAGCCCGCAATTTCCGAGTGACCTGACCCGGATCGCAGGAGGGGTGGGTGTGCCCTCTCAGGACACTCAACATCGAGCCATAGGCGAGATGTGTCGGAGAGGGCACACCCACCCCTCCCCGCACTCAGGCTGCTAAGCAGACGCCTCTTTATCGCGAGCCCGCAGGTCCTTCTTCAGGACCTTGCCGGTGGCGTTGCGCGGCAGCTCGTCGAGGAACTCGATCTCGCGCGGGCTCTTGTAGGAGGCGAGGTTCGCCTTCACGTGCGCGGTCAGGTCCGCAACCGAGACGTCGGCCTCGCCGCGAACGACGACGAAGGCTTTCAGGCGCTGCCCGAACTCGGCGTCGTCGACCCCGATCACGGCCACCTCCTCGACCGCCTCGTGGTCGGCGAGCAGGTCCTCGACCTCGCGCGGGAAGACGTTCTCGCCGCCGGAGACGATCATCTCGTCGTCGCGCCCCTCCACGAACAGCCGGCCCTGCTCGTCGAAGCGGCCCACGTCGCCGCTGCTCATCAGCCCGTCGATCATGTCCTTGCCCCCACCGCCGGTGTAGCCCTCGAACAGGATCCCGTTGCCCACGAAGATGCGGCCGGTCCCGCCGACGGGGACCGGCTGGTCGTCCGCGCCGTAGATCCGGACGACCGTGGCGTGCGGCGGCTTGCCGGCCGTGCCCGGCGCCTCGCGCAGGTCCTGCGGCGTGGCGATCGTGGCCCAGGCGACCTCCGTCGAGCCGTAGAGGTTGTAGAGGTTCTCGCCGAAGTGGTCCATCCAGCGGTTCGAGACCGAGCCGGGAAGCGCCGAGCCGGACACCGGCACCGCCTTCACCGCCGACAGGTCGTAGCGGTCGAGCACCTCGTCGTCGAGCTCGAGGATGCGCTGGATCATCACCGGGACGACGACGAGCGCCTGGCACCCGTGCTGCGCCGTGAGCGAGAGCGTCGCCTCCTCGTCGAACCTGCGGTTGAGCACGACGGTCGTCGCCA
>DASVAT010000024.1:0-96532 GCA_036376215.1 Solirubrobacterales bacterium | reverse complement strand
GGCAGCGGCCGCCTCGTCGTAACCCTCACCAACCTCGGCGACGCCCCGCTGAACGCCACCTCCACGCCGCTCCACATCGTCGATGAGCTCCCCGAGGGCGTGGAAGCCACCGGGCTCGAAGTCCTCGGCGGCGTGCAGGACGAATTCGGCCCCGTTGAGTGCGAGATCGCGGCCTCCGACCTGGTCGAATGCACCTACGAAGAGGTGCTCCCCCCCTACGAAGCGATCGAAGTCGAAATCATCGCCGACCTGACCGGCGACCCGCCGGTGGCGGGCAAAGCCGGGCTGGTGAGCGTCTCGGGCGCAAATGCCGCCCCCGCCACCGCCTCCCAGCCGATCAGGGTCAGCCCCGATCCGACCCCCTTCGGGATCGAGCTGCTCGCCGCCAAGGCCGAAGAAGAGGGCGGCGGCTGGGCGACGCAGGCCGGCGGCCACCCCTTCCAGCTGACCACCACCCTGCAGCTGAACACCGGCCGCTTCGAAGCCGGCCCCTCGCGGACCGAAAGCTCAGTCGAACAGGCCGGCCAGCCGCGCAACTTCCGCTTCCCGCTGCCGGCCGGCATCGTCGGCGTCGTCGAGGACGTGCCGACCTGCGAGCTGGCCGACTTCTACTCGAAGCTGAGCGACGAGGTCGAAACCGCGAACCGGTGCCCCGACGCCACCGCGATCGGCGTCACCTCGGTGAAGATCGCCCTGGAGCCGATCGGGATCCTGCGGGTGGCGGTGCCGGTCTTCAACCTGCCGCCGGCCGAAGGCGAGCCGGCGCGCCTGGGCTTCACGGTGGCCCGGGTGCCGGTGATCATCGACTTCGAGGCAAAGCCCGAGGAGGGCTACCGGGTCACCGCCCTGGTCAAGAACCAGAGCCAGGTCGCGAAGATCTTCTCGACCAGCCTGACCGTCTGGGGCACCCCCGGCGACCCCCGCCACGACAGCGCCCGCGGCTGGGGCTGCGTCTACAACCTGGCCGACGCCGGCCCCTGCCTGACCCCGCCGGACCTGAGCCAAGCGGCCTTCCTGCGCCAGCCGGTCTCCTGCGCGACGCCGCTGGACTTCCAGGCCCGGCTCGAAGCCTGGAACTCGCCGCCCGGCAGCCTCGCCGAGGCGAGCTTCGAGGGGCCGATGATGAGCGGCTGCAACCAGGTCCCCTTCGACCCCCAGGTCACCGCCACCCCGACCAGCAAGCTGGCCGGCTCCCCCAGCGGCCTGGACTTCGGCCTGGAGATGCCGAACTCGGGCCTGCTCGACCGAGACGCGATCGCCGAAGGGCAGGCAAAGCGGGTCGAAGTCGTCCTGCCGGAGGGGATGACGGTCAACCCCGCCCAGGGCCAGGGCCTGGTCGGCTGCTCGCCCCAAGACCTCGCCCGCGAGAGCTTCGGCTCCGCCCCCGGCGCCGGCTGCCCGGATGCCTCCAAACTCGGCGAAGTGAAGATCCTCACCCCGATCATCTCCGAGCAGGCCCGCGGCTCGGTCTACGTCGCCACCCCCTTCGACAACCCCTTCAACTCCCTCATCGCCCTCTACATGGTGGCGCGGATCCCCGAGCGGGGGGTCCTGATCAAGCAGGCCGGCCTCGTCGAGCCCGACCCGGAGACCGGCCAGCTGACCAGCGTCTTCGACGACCTCCCCCAGGTCCCCCTCACCCGGGTGGAGCTGAACCTGCGCGCCGGCGCCCGCTCCTCGCTCGTCACCCCGCCGGCCTGCGGCGACTACGACGTCCTCGCCCGCTTCACCCCCTGGTCGGCCGCCGACCCCGGCAACCCGCTGCCCTCCGAGATCGTCGAGCGCACCGCCACCTTTGCGATCGAGCGCGGCGTCGGCGGCGGGGCCTGCCCGGCCGGCGGCAAACCGCCCTTCCACCCGGGCCTCTTCGCCGGCACGCTGAACAACGCCGCCAAGAGCTACTCGCCCTTCAACCTGCGCCTGACCCGAAACGACGGCGAACCGGAGCTCACCAACTTCTCGATCAAGCTGCCCCCGGGCGTGATCGGCAAGCTGGCCGGGATCGGCGTCTGCCCCGAGGCCCAGGTCGCCGCGGCCAGGGCCCGCACCGGCCCCAACGGCGCCCAGGAAGAGATCGATGCCCCCAGCTGCCCGGCCGCCTCGCGGGTGGGCGGCACCCTGGCCGGCTCGGGGGTGGGGGAGAGCCTCACCTACGTGCCCGGCAACGTCTACCTGGCCGGCCCCTTCAACGGCGCGCCGCTCTCGGTGGTCGCGATCACCGCGGCCAAGGTCGGGCCCTTCGACCTCGGCACCGTGGTCGTCCGCCTCGCCCTGCGGATCGACCCCGAGACCGCCGAAGTCTCCGTCGACCCGACCGGCTCCGACCCCCTGCCCCACATCATCGAGGGCCTGCGCGTCCACCTGCGCGAGATCCGCGCCTACGTCGACCGCCCGCAATTCGTCTTGAACCCGACCAACTGCAGGCGCACCTCGACGGCCTCCACGGTGCTCGGCTCGGGCCTCGACTTCGCCTCTGCCGCAGACGACGAGCCGGTCACCGTGACGAGCCCCTTCCAGGCCGCCGGCTGCGCCTCGCTGGGCTTCGAGCCCAAGCTCACCCTGCACCTGATCGGCGGCACCAGGCGCGGCGACAACCCCAAGCTGCGGGCGGTTCTGCAAACCCGCGCAAACGACGCCAACATCGCCAAGGCCCAGGTCACCCTGCCCCACTCGGAGTTCATCGAACAGGGCCACTTCAAGACGATCTGCACCCGGGTGCAGTTCGCCGCCGGTCAGGTCCCCGGCGAAGCCTGCCCGAAGAACTCGGTCTACGGCTACGCCCGGGCCTTCACGCCGCTGCTGGACGAACCGATCGAGGGCCCCGTCTACCTGCGCTCCTCCAGCCACCCCCTGCCCGACCTCGTCGCCGCCCTGCACAACAACCAGATCCACGTCAACCTCGACGGCCGCGTCGACTCGGTCAAGGGCGGGCGCCTGCGCGGCACCTTCGAAATGGTCCCCGACGCCCCGGTCTCCAAGTTCGTCTTGAACATGCAGGGCGGCAAGAAGGGCCTGTTCGTCAACTCGACCAACCTCTGCAGGGGAAAGCACGAGGCGATCGTCGCCTTCGACGGCCAGAACGGCAAGCTCCACGACTACCGGACCCCGCTGAAGGTGAAGTGCGGGGGCAAGAAGCCCAAGCGGGCGGAGTCGCGGGCACGGTAGGCGGCGGGAGCCCCACGGCTCCCGCGCATTTCTGCACCGCCCCCTACACCGGATTCTGTTGACCGGTGCGCCGGCGCTCGGTTAGGCCTGAGGGGCTAACCGAATCGGGCCGGCGGCCTCATCGCTGCCGGTCCGCGAGCAGAAAGGCAGAACCATGAAACAGAAGTTGATGCTCATAGCGAGCGGGGCGCTTGCGGCCCTGGCGCTGGCGGCGCTGCCGGCGGTGGCGGCGGCGGGGGAATTCGCCGCCGACTGCGAAAACGGTGCGGCGACCTGTGCCGGTGTATTCACAGGCGGTCTGAGCGAAATCAAGAACGACAAAGGGGAAGGGTCTAGCTGCAGCTCCTCCTCCGGGACGGCGACCGTAACCAACGGGTCGTCGACAGGTGCCATCGCATTGACTTTCAAAGGTTGCAGGGAGAACATCACCGGTTTCAAATTCAGCTGCAGCAATACCGGAGTCGCGGGTGAAATCAGCACCGGGTCGATGGTGACGCATCTGATTTACCTCGAGCCGAATGCTGCGACACCTGGAATCAACGTCACATTGCCGCCCACCGGCGTGACATTCAACTGCGCCGGGTTCGCCAAAAAAACAGTCACAGGAAAGGCGATTGCGCACCTGGAGAACCCCAACTGCGGAACGTTCCAGGCCTCGCACAGCGCCACCTTCAGCCAATCGGCGACGGGCGTTCCAACCTGGAAACAGGCGACAACATCGGGAGAAGCCACAGACCTGATCACGAACAATGATGCCGGGGGTGCTTACACAACAGAGGCCGTGACCAGCACGAGCACGATCGACTGGACCGGGACCAAAGTCAGACTTACATGCTGAACCGTAGTCTCAGTGGGATTTAGGTGATGCGAGCGACGGGGCTGCGAGCGGTCCCGTCGCCATCCCTGGCCACTACGCTGCCGGGCGTGCGCAGCGATCCCCAGCGACTCCGCTTCGAGATCGGCGCCTGTGACGGGACCGCCCGCGCCGGCGTCATCCATACCGCTCACGGCCCGATCGAGACGCCGGCGTTCATCCCGCTGGCGACGAAGGGGACGGTGCGGGGGCTGGAATCCGCGGAGGTGGTGGGGCTCGGCTACCAGCTGATTCTCGGCAACACGTACCACCTGTTCGTCTCGCCGGGGCCGGAGCGGATCGCGGCGGCCGGCGGCCTGCACGGGTTCATGGGCTGGGAGCGGGCGATCATCACGGATTCCGGCGGATTCCAGGTGTTTTCGCTCGCCCATGGGGGGGTCGCGAACGAGGTCAAGGGCTCGGGACGTTCTGGTGACCATGGGTCGAGGGTCGAGATCAGCGAGGAGGGCGCTCGGTTCCGCTCGCCGCGCGACGGCGCCGAGCTGTTCATCTCACCGGAGGTCTCGATGAGCGTGCAGGCGCAGCTCGGCTCCGACATCGCCCTCGTCTTCGACGAGTGCACGCCCTTCCACGCCGACCGCGATTACACCGCCCGCTCGACCGAGCGCACGCACCGCTGGCTCGACCGCTGCCTCGCCTGGCACGGCGAGCACGGCCCCGAGCGCCAGGCGGTCTTCGGCATCGTCCAGGGCGGCACTCATGAGGACCTGCGGCGGGAATCGGCTCAGGCCGTCTCCGAGGCCGGGGTCGACGGGCTCGCGATCGGCGGGACGCTGGGCCGCGACAAGGAGGAGATGGCCGCGGTACTGGGGATGACCGCGCCGCTGCTGCCGGAGGAGGCGCCCAAGCACCTGCTCGGGATCGGCGAGGTCGACGACATGCTGGGTGGCATCGCCCTCGGCCTCGACGTCTTCGACTGCGCCGTGCCGACCCGGCTCTCCCGCCACGGCGTCGCCCTGGCCCCCTCGCCCGGGACCCGCTGGCGCCTCGACATGCGCAAGGGAAGGTGGGTCGGAGCCCGCGAGCCGCTGGTCGCGGGCTGCCCCTGCACCACCTGCCAGCACCACGACCGCGACTACGTCAGCTATCTCTCCCGCGCCGAGGAGCTGACCGCCGTGCGCCTGATCGTGATCCACAACCTCACCTACATGCGCGAGCTGACCGCCCACGCCAGAGCAGCCATCCAAGCCGGAACCTTCGACAGCTACCGCTCCGCTGTCCTCAACGGCGCGGCACCCTGGAACGCCTGAGCGGAAGGGGGTTGGTGGGGGTCCCTGGGTACTCAGCATGGAGCCGAGCCAACTGCCTTCGAGGCATCAGCCAATTCCCGATCCACTCGGCGGAGGTGCTCCCAGGGACCCCCACCAACCCCCTTCGTCCTGCGCCTATTCGGTGTTGTCGCGGACCAGTTCTTTGACTTCTTCGACGACCTTGTCGATCGTGTCGCCGGCCACCTTCGAGACCTTGACGCCGGCGGCCTTGTCGGTGCTGACGATCACGGCCGTCGCCACCGCTGCTGCCACCAGGATCAGGGCGACCGCGGCGAGGACGAAGCGGGCGAAGCGGGAGAAGAGGCCGCGCTTGGGCGGCCTTGCCGCCTGCGGCGATGCCGCCGCAGGCGCGGGAGCGGGGGCGACTCGCGGTGCCGGGCGCCGGGTCTGCGACTGCGCCGGGCGGTACTCGGTCTGCGCCGTGTCGCGGCCCATGTGGCGGGTGGCGGCGGTGTCGCCGCCGAGGACGTTCGTCGCCGCGGTGCCCGACTCCAGCGGCAGCGTCACGTCGCCGCCTTCCATCCCCAGTCGCAGCCCCGCGGCCAGCTCGTCGGCGCTCGCGTAGCGCCGGCCGGGGTCGCCCTCCAGCGCCCGCAGCACCGCCGCCCCGAGCGTCTCCGGGACTTCGCCGTTGTAGGTGTCGGGCGGCAGCGGCTTCTCGTTCTGCTGGCGCACCGCCAGCTCGGCCAGCGAGGAGCCCTCATAGGGAAGCCGGCCGGTGAGGAACTGGTAGAGCACCACCCCCAGCGCGTAGACGTCGGTCGCCGGCGTCGCCTCCTCGCCCCGCACCTGCTCGGGGGCCAGGTAAGCGGCGGTGCCGACCACCGAGCCCACCTGGGTGATCCGCGTCTGCTCGATCGCCCGCGCGATACCGAAATCGGTCAGCTTCACCGTCATCTCGCCGCCGCCGACCGGGCCGCCGACGATCATCAGGTTCCCCGGCTTGACGTCGCGGTGGATGATCCCGCGCCGGTGCGCGTAATCGAGCCCGGCGCAGGACTGGATCCCGATCTCGGCCGCGATCTCCGGTTCGGCCGGCCCGTGGCGTTGCAGGATCTGCGCCCCCGACCGGCCCTCGACGTACTCCATGACGATGTAATGGCGACCCTCGTCGACGCCGGTGTCGTAGACCTGGACGATGTTGGGGTGGATCAGCTTCGCCACCGCCAGCGCCTCGCGCCGGAAGCGGGCGACGAAGCGCTCGTCGTCGGAGAGGTGCTCGGCCAGGATCTTCACCGCCACCGTGCGCTCGAGGATGCGGTCGGTCGCCTTGTAGACGTTCGACATCCCACCGGTGCCGAGTCGCCCGCCGGTCTCGTAACGGCCCGAGAGAATGCCCGCGCCCGCCTCCATCATTCGACTCCCACGCTGGGACCTACCCCGCCGGAGGAAGGGGTTTCTTCGGTTTCGGTTTCGGGTTCGGCCGGTTCCTCGCCGCCGCCTTTCCCGTTTTCTCCGCCTTTGCCGTTCGACTGCGGCGGCAGATCCGGCCCTTCCCCTTCGACCGGCTCTTCCTTCGCCGGCTTTTCCTTCTCGGGCTTTTCCTTCTTCGGCTTCTTTTCGTCTTCCACTTCTTCGTCATCAACATCGGATTCGAACGACGGTTCCGTTTCCTCGCTGGCGACTTCTTCCTCGCATTCGCCGACCACTTCGCTCAGCCGCGCCGTCCCTTCCTGCAGCGCGGTTTTTAGCTTCAGGTCGACGCCTTCCAGGTCTTCGACCTCTTCCGTCACCTCGGCGACGGCGTCTTCGGCGCCGATGCAGTCTTCCTCGGCGGCCAGCGCCTCGACCTGGTCGAGGTTCGATTCGATCTGCTCAGCGGTCGTCCCCGCCAGCAGGTCGGCGTCGCTTCCGCCCCCGCAGGAGGACAGCGCCGCGGCGCTCGCGGCACCCAGCAGGAAGGCGATCAGAAGCGGGCTCAGACGGGCCATGAGTCGAGTCTAGACAAAGGGGCGAAGGCGATATTTCCCCTGCATATGAGGATCAACGACCGAGCTCCAAGCGCTCGGCGAGCACGTCCGGGAGGCCGGCCGCGCGGATCGCCGCAGCCGCTCCCGCGATCTCGTAGTCCAGGCGGTGGTAGCGCGCCAGCCAGCGCTCGGTGTCGAGCTCGAGCCAGGCTGCCCGGGGGTCGCCGTCGCGGGGCTGGCCGACGCTGCCGGGGTTGAGCAACCATTCGCCCTCGCCCAGCTCGATCTCCGTCCCGTCGCTCGCCTGCGCGCCCTGCGCGTGGCATCGCGCATCCCCCGCGGCGCGGACGAAGAAGAGCGAGATGTGGGAGTGGCCGATCAGCCCTACCCGCTCCTCCTGGGCGTCGAGCCCGGCGTCGGCCTGGTCGGTCGAGAGCACGTACTCCCAGATCGGGTCGCGCGGGGAGGCGTGGGCCAGGGCGACCCCCGCCCGCGAGGCGGCCGGCTCCAGCGAGCCGAGGAAATCGAGCGTCTCCTGGGCGACGTTCGCCCGCGTCCATTCGACCGCCGCGGCCGCCGCTTCGGAGAAGGTCGAGATGTCGAGCGCGCCCAGCAGCGCCAGGTCGTGGTTGCCGACCAGGCAGAGCGAGGCGCGCTCGCGCACCAGCTCCGTGCAGGCGTCGGGATCGGCTCCGTAGCCGACCATGTCGCCGAGGCACCAGATCTCGTCGACCCCGGCCGCGTCGACCGCGGCGAGGACCGTCTCGAGGGCTTGCCGGTTGGCGTGGATGTCGCTGAGGACGGCTACGCGCAAGCGGGCAGCGTACCCCGCTCGTGCCCCGGTCCATACGATGGCCCCGTGACCGCCACCGATTCAGTAGCCGCGCTGCGGGGTGCGGTGGAGGGCGCCGCGCGGGCGCTTCGCGACGGCGAGCCGATCGAGCCGAGACCAACTCTGGAGCGCCCTCCCAAGCCCGAGCTGGGCGATTACAGCTCCAACGCGGCGATGCTCCTCGCCGGCCCGCTGGGCGACAACCCGCGGGCCGTGGCCGAGCGCCTGCGCGGCGAGCTGGAGGCCGACCAGGACCTGGCGGGCAACCTGGAGCGGATCGACGTCGCCGGCCCCGGCTTCGTCAACTTCTTCCTCGCCGACTCCTGGTACCTGGGGGCGCTGGGCGACCTGCTCGCCGCCGGCGAGGACCTGCGGCCCGCTCCGACCGCGACGCCGGAGAAGGTCCTGGTCGAGTTCGTCTCTGCCAACCCGACCGGGCCGATCCACGTAGGCACCGGCCGCAACGCCGCCTACGGCGACTCCCTGGTGCGGCTGCTGCAGGCGGCCGGGCACGAGGTCCAGCGCGAGTACTACGTCAACGACGCCGGCAGCCAGATCGGCCGCTTCGCCGATTCGCTGGCGGCGCGGATGCGGGGCGAGGAACCGCCCGAGGACGGCTACGCGGGCGAGTACGTGAGCGAGATCGCGGCGCGGCTGCAGGCCGAGGGCGTCGAGCCCTCCGACCGCGAGACGCTGGAGGTGCGCGGCATCGAGGAAGTGCTGAGCGGGGTTCGGGCGACGCTGGAGCGCTTCGGGGTCGGCTTCGACAACTGGTTCTCCGAGCGCAGCCTCTACGCCAAGGGCGAGGTCGAGACGGCGCTGGCCGAGCTCGAGGAGCGCGGCCACACCTACCGCCACGAGGACGCGCTGTGGCTGCGGACCACCGACTTCGGCGACGACAAGGACCGGGTGCTGATCCGCTCCAACGGCGAGGCGACCTACCTGACCCCGGACATCGCCTACCACTGGGACAAGCTGCAGCGCGGCTTCGACCGCCTGATCAACGTCCTCGGCGCCGACCACCACGGCTACGTGGCGCGCATGCGCGCCGCGATCGAGGCGCTCGGCGCCGACCCGGAGCGCTTCGAGGCGCTGCTGATGAGCCTCGTCCACGTGGTCGAAGGCGGCGAGCGGGTACAGATGTCGAAGCGCACTGGGGACTTCGTAACCCTCGACGAGCTGATGGACGACATCGGCGTCGACGCGACCCGCTGGTTCATGCTCTGGCGCAGCCACGAGACGACGGTCGACCTCGACCTCGAGCTGGCCCGCAGCCAGTCGAGCGAGAACCCCGTCTACTACGTCCAGTACGCGCACGCGCGGATCGCCAGCATCCTCCGCAAAGCCGGCGAGGAGACGGCGGCCGAGCCCGCCGCTGCGGTCGAGCGGCCGGCGCTGGAGGCGAGCGAGAAGGTCCTCGTCAAGCGCCTGCTCGAGTTCCCGGAGGAGGTGCGGGCGGCGGCGGCGCGCCGGGCCCCGCATCGGATCTGCGCCTACTCGACCGCGGTCGCGGCGGACTTCCACGCCTTCTACCGCGACTGCCAGGTGGTCGGCGCCGAGGGCGAGGGCGTGGAAGCCTCGCGGCTGGCGCTCTGCCTGGCGACGAAGCGGACGATCGCCGCCGCGCTGGGCCTGCTGGGGATTTCGGCGCCCGAGCGGATGTGATGCTGCAGGGCCGCAGCAGGCTCCCCGTGCTGGCGGAGATCGCCGGTCCGGCGGAGGGGTCGCGCGCCTGGGCACTCGGCAGGCGGGATTTCGAGGCTCTCGGCGCGGTGCTGTCGCGGCTGGCCGGGCAGCGGGTGGCGGCGGTGGTGGGGGAGGGGGAGGTGCCGGCGACCGCAGCGATCGCCCTCGCCTCGGCGGCTGCCGCCTCCAGCCGCAGCGTGATCCTGGTCGAGTGCGACCTCGCGCGACCGCGGCTGGCGGCCCAGGTCGGACTCGCGCCGAGTCCCGGCCTGCACGAGTACCTCCGCTGGGAGGCCGAGCCGGCCGACGTCCTTCAGCCGGTCGCCCTGGCCGGGCCCGGGACCGCCGTGGGCGGCCAGCTGGTCTGCGTCTGCGGCGGGCGCCCGGCGACCAAAGCTGAGACCCTGCTCGGCCTGCAGAGCTTCTCCCACGTGGTCATGAAACTGCGCGCCGCCTACGAGCTGGTCCTGCTCCTCGCGCCGCCGGTGCGGGGTGAACCCGCCGCCTGCCTCGCCGTCGCCGCCCAGGCCGACGCGACGATCGCGGGCCTGGCCGCCGGCGAGACCGCCGGCCGCAGCGGCCGCGCACTGCGCACCGCGATCAAACGCCTACCGGTGTCCCCAGTCGGCGCCATTGCCATCGGCGCCTAATTCGTCTGTTCCTTTTCCTTGCCCTGAACGGAAAAGGAACAGACGAATGAGCTAGAGGTCGTAGCGGGCGAGGTCCGCGTCGAGTCGCTCGGAGTCCTCGCCGCTCGGACCCGCCGCCCCGGGGCCGGAGTCGCCCCCGCCGCCGGCCCGGCGCCAGCGCAGGACGCCGACGGCCAGCGCCGCGACGGCGATCAGGAAGGCGACGATCGGGACCACGTAGGCCGAGAGGCTGAAGCCCGAGTCGGGCGGCAGCGCCAGCACCTCGTCGCCGTACTCGGCGACCAGCGCATCCTTGATCTCCGCTTCGCTCCTGCCTTCGGCGATCAGGCTGTTGATGAAGACCCGCTCGCGTTGCGCCTGCGGCGATTCGGCGAGCTGCAGGAGCGTGCCGCAGACGGGGCACATCACCTGCTTTTCGATCTCGGTCAGGGAGGCGCGCTCCGCGGCGACGGCGACGGGCGCGAGCAGCGCCAGCGCCAGCGCCGCGATTGCCAGCGCCCGCGCGGTCACTGCCCGGTCCCCGGCAGCAGCGGCGCCACTTCGGAGTCCAGGTACTCTTCGCCGACCGGGCCGCGGACCAGCAGGCGCACCCTGCCGGCGGGGTCGACCAGATAGTTCTCCGGGACCCCGGTGGTGCCGAAGTCGTGCGCCGCGCCGCCGTCCCCGTCGCGCAGCTGAGGGTAGGAGAGGCCGTAGCGGGCGACGAAGTCGCGCCCGTCCCCGGTCAGGTCGCGACTGTCGATCCCGACCACCGTGAACTTCGGCCCCCCGTGTTCCCGCTGGAAGCGCTCCAGGTCCGGGGCCTCCGCCCGGCAGGGGATGCACCACGAGGCCCAGAAGTTGACTAGGACCCAGCGACCGCGGTAATCGGCCAGAGACTGGGTGCCGCCGCCCTCGAGCCGCGGCAGCGGCGCCTTCGGGGCCGGGTCTCCGACCTCGACGCCGGAGGACCCCTTGCTGGCCAGCCCGAAGACGAGCAGGCCGACGACGGCCAGCACGCCGAGAACTGCGATGACAGAGCGGACGCCCACGGACCGCGAAGACTAGATCCCATCGCTTCCCGGCAGCCCGCCCACGCGTAGAATCAGTCGCCACGCGGACGTAGCTCAGTTGGTAGAGCGCGAGCTTCCCAAGCTCGAGGTCGCGGGTTCGACCCCCGTCGTCCGCTCTGGACCCGATAGATCCTATTTCGGTACTTGACAATTCTCCAAGCGCGCCTATGGTCGGGCGGTGCAGGATCTGGCCGGAGGAAAACTGCGCTGCTACTGCGGTCCGCAGGAGCTCGGCGCCCCCGACGACCTCGAGGCGACGATCGTCGAGTTCATCGCCGGGACGACGGAGACGCTCGACATCGCCGTCCAGGAGATCGACTCGCTGCCGATCGCCGAAGCGATCGCGGCCAAGAAACGGGAAAAGAAGAGCGTGCGGGTCCTGCTCAACCGCTCCTACCTGCAGGACGACACCAAGCCCGACGCCGCCCTGACCACCGTCGCCCAGCTGGCGGCGGACGACAGCGAGCGCAAGATCAACCGCGACGTCTTCGCCGCGCTCTGCCGCTGCGGGGTCGAGGTCCGGATCGACCTCAACCCCGACAACAAGATCTTCCACCACAAGTTCGCCCTCCGCGACGTGCGCCTCGACAAGAACGGGAGCGCCCGGCGCGGCGACAAGCCGGCGCTGCTGACCGGCTCGGCGAACTTCACCGAAACCGACGGCCACAAGAACCTCAACCACCTCTTCGTCTTCGAGAGCAAGGGGATCGAGGAGGACTTCGGCCAGGAGTTCAGGGAGGCGTGGGCCGGCGAGTTCGGGCGCGGCCGCCTCGGCGATCCGCCGCAGACGCACGCGGTCGGCGGGATCCCGGTCAAGGTCCTCTTCGCCCCCGACCACGGGCCCGAGGCCGAGGTCGTGAAGCAGATGCTGAAGTGCTCGAAGGGCGGGGAGATCGACTTCGCGATGTTCACTTTCATGGGCTCCTCGGCGATCGACGACGTGATGATCGTCCTCGCCGGCGCCGGCCGGAAGGTGCGGGGGATCCTCGACCGCGGTCAGGCGGCGATGCCGACCGCCGCCTCCCACCTGCTGCAGGAAGGCGGGGTGGAGGTGCGGATCCCGAAGGAGGAGAGCGGCGTCCGCAAACTGCACCACAAGCTGGCGGTGATCGACGGCTGCACGGTGGTCGGGGGCTCGTTCAACTACTCCGAGCCGGCCACCCTCTACAACGACGAGGCGCTCCTCGTCCTCGGCAGCCCCTACCCCGAGTCCGAAGGCGTCCACGTGGACGCGGCCGAATGCAAGACGCTCGCCGAGTTCTTCTCGGCCGAGATCGATCGGATCTGGGGGATCAGCGAACCCTGGAAGAAGAAGGCCTGAGCGGCGAGCGCCGGCTCAGGTGGACTGGTCCCAGGCGTCGCTGCGGCCGTAGAACCGGTCCTTCGCCACCAGCAGCTCGTTGTCGGCCGCGGCGATCAGCGCCTCGTCGTCGCGGTCGACGCTGGTGCCGATTCCGAAGGAGGCGCTGATCTCGCCCTCGCCGAGCCCGGCGGCGCGGATTTCCTCGGCGATGCGGGTGGCGGCGATCGTCGCCTCCTCGGTGCCGGTGCCCGGCATCAGCAGCGCGAACTCGTCGCCGCCGATGCGGAAGCAGTCGTCGGCGAGGCGGGATCCGTCGAGGACCCGGCCGACTTCGCGCAGCACCTCGTCACCGGCCGGGTGCCCGAGGCGGTCGTTGACGCCCTTGAACCCGTCGAGGTCCAGGAGGCAGAGGGAGACGGGGCCCGAGCGGGCGGCGCGGGCCAGCTCGATCGGCAGCCGCTCTTCGAAGGCACGCCGGTTCGGCAGGCCGGTGAGAGCGTCGCGGCGACTCTCGCGAGACTCGGTCTCGAAGTGGTTGGCGTGGGAGAGGTGGGCGGCGATCAGCCCGGTCAGCAGCTCGAGCGTCTCGACGTCGCCTTCGTCGAATTGGTGCGTCTGGGGCGAGTAGACCTTGAGGACGCCGATCGTCTCACCCTGGTGGGCGAGCGGGACGCAGATCATCGAGGCGGCGTTGACCCGCTTGCAGGCAGCGGCGTCGACCCGCGGGTCAGCGCTGGTGTCGTCGCTGCGGAGGACCCTTTCCTCGTGCACGCAGAGGCCGGACATGCTCGCATCGGCCTTCAGCCTCATGCCGAGGTAGGGAGTCGCCTCGCCGGTGGTGACCGCGTAGACCATCTCGCCTTCTTCGAGCAGCTCGATCAGCCCGGCGCTGGCGCGGGTCAGCTCCTGCGCCCGTTCGGCGATCAGGGACATGATCACCGCGGGATCGAGGTCGCTGGCGGCGATCTCCGTCTGGGTGCGGATGATCGCCCGCAGCTGGTCTGCCGAACGCTCGCTGGACATGGCGTACAGATCGGCAGATCCGCGCCCTTGATTTAGCCCTGGATACGTGGTCCGCTAGCGCTGCCGTCGATCGCAACACGAGGAGGTCGTTATGTATGCACGGGTTGCACGTTGGGAGGGGGCCAGCGCCGAGGCGCTGGACCAGGTCGCCGCCGGGATCCGCGAGGACGCGGCGTCCGGGCCGCCGGAGGGAGTACCGGCGAAGAAGTTTCTCCTCCTACAGGACAAGGGGGGCGGTCGCTCGATGGCGATCACCCTGTTCGAGACCGAGGACGACTACCGACAGGGCGACGAGACCCTCGACTCCATGAGCCCTCCCGGCGAGGGCATGGGCAGCCGGGTCGCCGTCGACAAGTACGAGGTCGCGGTCGAACTCGACGTCTGAGTGAGCGTTTGCCTGGGCTATGGCGTCAGGCCATAGCCCAGGCAGGCTCCGATTTCTCGGCGGTGGCTTCCTCCGCGTCGCTGCCCACCAGGGCACCTGGCAGCCGGTAGAAGTGCTCGGTGGCGCCGCGCACCTGGCGCTCGCGCACGAGCTCGATCAGGCCGGCTTTGGCCAGCTCGGTGACGTGGTAGTTGGTGTTGCTGAGGGGGATCTGCAGCTCGCGGCTGAGATCGCTGGGGGATAGGACCCGCCCGCCGTCGATCCCGAGGATTTCCAGGATCGAGACACGCAGCGGGTGAGCAGTCGCCCTCGCTAGCCGCTCCCAATTAACGGGAAGGGCAGGACGACCGTTGCCGTTATGGCCATTTTCCGGGGCTTTTCCGGGGGAATCGCCGTTTACAGGGATGAGGTGGGGGGAATGTCCGTTTTGGGTTGCCATAGACCGATATTACCCAAAAATATTGACTCATGTCATTAATTTCGGGTAGTCTTTTCGTTGAGGATGCTTCCAGGGAGGAGAAATCGGATGTCTAGATCGGGTCTGGCCGTGCTTCTGTTCGTCTGCTTTTCGGCTCTGCTGCAGGGGACGGCCTTCGCCGCCACCGAAGACGTGATCGCGCCGCCGATCGATCCCCACGATCCTCAGGTCGACTCCGGCTGGCAGGCGGGGACCTGCGCCATCGAAGCCGCCGACCCGGGGGCTCCCGGGGCGGAAGTCTGCTCGGTGGAAACGGACGACTGGTTCTTCGAACAGGCGGCCGGGCATCCGAACTACGGCTTCACCCAGTTCATCGTCAAGAACAGCCCGGGGGCGCTGGGGCCGACGCCGGACGCGGAACTGGCGCGGGTCCGGGTCGACCTGCCGGTCGGCCTCAACGTCAACCCCGGCGCGACGGAACGCTGCGAACTCGCCACCTTCGAAACCGATCCCGCGGGGTGCCCCCCGGAGTCCCACGTCGGCGACAGCTACGTGACCGCCGCCGACCCCCTGCTCGGTGGCTCGCTGCCGCTGCAGGCCGCCGTCTACAACGTGGTCCCGGTGGAAGGGGAGAGCGCCCGCTTCGGCCTCGAACTCGCCGGCAACGAGGTCTATCTGGAGGGCGACGCCGACTGGTCCGGCAACTACCACGAGGGATTCACGATCGAGGTTCCCGCCGCCCTGCCGGAAGATCTGGGCGGGCTGCTTGGGACCGACAGCGGAGCGATCCTGAAAAACCGGCTGGTCTTCAACGGCCGCGCCGGCGACGGCACCTTCATCACCACCCCGAGCACCTGCCTCGGCGAAGCCTTCGTCGAATCGGGCAGCGTTTACTCGACCTATCTCCTCGCCGGCTCCTACGCGGAATTCGCCGAACCCGATTACGTCTGGCCGCAGAGCGCCGAACCGGCGCTCGAGTCGCCGATCCCCCCGGGCACCTCGCCCAAAGAATGCGACTCGATCCCCTACGACCCCGCGCTCGTCCTCGATCCGGGGACCTCGCAGACCGACTCTCCCGCCGGCGCGGTCGTCGACATCGAGATCCCGCACCTGGAAGAAGAAGACGGGCAGCAGACCTCCACGACCAAAGCCTCGAAGGTGACGCTGCCGCTCGGGATGGGGCTCAACCCCTCGGCGGCCACCGGGCTGCAGGTCTGCAAGGACGGCGAGTTCGGCAAGGGCACCAGGAACCCGGTCACCTGCCCGGCCGCCTCGCAGGTGGGGACGGTGACGATCCATTCGCCGGCGCTGCCCGAGGAGGACGGAGAAGGGCCGGCGCTGAAGGGGCCGGTGTACGTGGGCGAGCCGAAGAGCCGCGACCCGGCCTCCGGCGACCTGTACCGGATCTTCATCAACGCCGTCTCCACGCGCTACGGGATCGACGTCCGCCTCGTCGGCAATGTCAGCGCCGACCCGCAGACCGGCCAGCTGACCACCACCATCTCCGACACGCCCCAATCCCAGGTCGAAGAGTTCGTGGTGAAACTGAACGGCGGCCCGCGGGCGACGCTGAGCAGCCCGCCCACCTGCGGTCCTGTTAAAGGCGGCGCCGTGATGACGCCATGGTCGGGCAACGCGCCGGCGACCCCGAGCAGCAGCTTCAGCCTGACCAGCGCCCCGGGCGGCGGCAAATGCGCGAAAACGCTGGCCGATCGCCCCTTCGGCCCCGCCTTCGGCGCCGGCCCGGCCAGCTCCAAGGCCGGCGCCTTCAGCCCGGTCACGGTCCACATCGGCCGCAACGACGGGCAGCAGGAGCTGAAAGGCGCCGACGTCGTCCTGCCGCCGGGCATGACCGGCAAGCTGCGCGGGATCCCGTACTGCCCGGAGAGCGCACTCGCGGCCGCGGCCACCCGGGCCGGCGCCGAGGAGAGGGCGAGCTCGAGCTGTCCGACCGGGAGCCAGGTCGGCACCGCCGCGGTCGCCGCCGGCACCGGCTCGGAGCCGTACGAGATCGAAGGCAAGGTCTTCCTCTCAGGCCCCTATCACGGGGCTCCTCTCTCCCTGGCAGTGGTCACCCCCGCCACGGCCGGCCCGTTCGATCTCGGGACGGTCGTGGTGCGGGTGGCCCTGTTCGTCGACCCCGAAACGGCGCAGATCCGCGCTGTCTCGGACCCGATCCCGCACGTCTTCGGCGGCGCCCTGCTCAGCATCCGCTCGGTCGACCTGAAGATGGACCGACCCGACTTCACCCTCAACCCGACCAGTTGCGAACCGTTCGCCACCACCGGTGCCCTGCTGGGCGGCGGCGGCGATCCGGCTAATCCGGCGGCCTTCAGCGCCTTCGCCGTCAGCGCGGCGTTCCAGGCGGGCGATTGCGAGGCGCTCGGCTTCAAGCCGAAGCTGTTCACGAAGCTGATCGGCGGCCGTAAGTCGATGCGGCGCAACGGGCACCCCGCCTTCCGCGCCGTCCTGGTCGCCCGTGCCGGCGACGCCAACATCAAGCGGGCGGCGCTGACCCTGCCGCACTCCCAGTTCCTCGACCAGGGTCACATCGGCACGATCTGCACCCGCGTCCAGCTCGCCGCCTCCGCCTGCCCGGCTCGCTCCATATATGGATACGCCCGGGCGCAGACGCCGCTGCTCGACGGCGAAGTCCAGGGGCCGGTCTACCTCGTCGCCTCCGACCACGAACTCCCGGACCTGCTCGCCGACCTCCACGGCCAGGTGAACGTCCGCCTGCGAGGGGTGATCAGCTCGGCGAAGGAGCGGCTGAAGACCGTCTTCTTCCCGGTGCCCGACGTCCCCGTGAGCAAGTTCACGATCGACATGAAGGGCGGCAAGAAGGGGCTGCTGGTCAACTCGCGTGACCTCTGCAACCGCCCCAACCGCTCGGTCCTCGGCTTCAAAGCCCAGAACGGCAAGAAGCTGAAGGTGAAGAGGCTGCCGCTGCGGACCCCGGCCTGCCGCCAGGCCAAGAAGGGGCGCAGCCGCTGAAGGCGATTAGCCGGGCGGCCACCTGGGTACGACCTCCCCACGTGAGGAAACGGGTTACGAGGCTGCTGGCGTTTGCGGCCCTTTTCGGGGCGCTTTCGGTTGCCGTCGCGCAGGCGGGCGAAGTCGTCTTCTCGCCGCAGAACAACCCGCCGGATCAGAACGACGGCTGGCAGGCGGGCACCTGCAACACGCCGACCTGCGCGCCCAACAGCAACAAAGTCGAGTTCTTCGAAACCGCCGCCGGCCATCCGCCCTTCGGCATCACCCAGTTCATCGTCCGGCACCAGACCGTGGTGGCCCACGAAGAACCGGAAGTCGACATGAAGACGCTCCGGGCCGACCTGCCGGTAGGGCTGAGCGTCAACCCCGGCGCCACCCCGCAGTGCGATACGGCGCACCCGAAAGAATGCCCGGCGAACACCAAAGTCGGCGAAAGCATCGTCACCGTCTCGCCCGAAGTGCCGCTCCTCCCGCCGGTGCCGATCACCGCGCCGGTCTACAACCTGAAGCCCCAGCAAGGGCAGCCCGCCCGTTTCGGGTTCACGGTCGAACCGGTTCCCGATCTTCCGCTGCTGCCGCCGAGCGACATCTACCTCGAGGCCGACGTCGCCTACGAGTCAGACTTCCACGAGGGGTTCACCATCCAGGTTCCCAAGGTCGACTCGGTCAAACTGCTGAAAAACCGGTTGATCTTCAACGGCCGCGCCCACGCCGATCCCGGGGTGGGCTACTTCCTCACCACCCCCAGTACCTGCCTCGACCCCAACCAGGCCGCCTTCCAGCACACCTACTCGACCTACGCCCGGGCCGACTCGCTGCAGAACCCCGATCCGAGTTTCCCCAGCGGCTCGCCCTATGTCGAGTCGAAGTTGCCGCCGGGAACCAGCCCGAAACAGTGCGGCTCGATCCCCTTCAAACCCTCGATCGGGGTCGATCCCGGGACCAACCAGGTCGACTCTCCCGCCGGCGCCACCACCGAGCTGAAGCTCCCGGTCGAAGTGAGCGCGGGCGGCCAGGAAACCTCGACGATGCGGACGGCGCGGGTCTCCCTGCCGCTGGGGATGGGGCTGAACCCCTCGGCCGCCAACGGCCTCGCCTCCTGCACCGACGCCCAGTTCGCCAAGGGGACCCGCAACCCGGTGGCCTGCCCGCCGGCCTCGAAGATCGGCACCGTGAGCGTTGCGACCCCGCCGCTGCCGGAGGGGCCGCTGACCGGCAGCGTCTACGTCGGCGAGCAGAAGAGCCGCGACCCCGAATCCGGTGAGGAGTACCGGATCTTCGTCGCCGCCGAGTCGGCCAGGTACGGGATCTCCGTACGGCTGATCGGCAACGTCGTCGCCAACGCGAAGACGGGGCGGCTGACCGCGGTCTTCGACGAACCGGCGAAAACCAACGTCCTGCGCGGTGGCAACAGCGACAACCTGCCGAGCGGTCTGCCGCAGGTCCCGTTCACCAGTTTCAAGATCTCCATCGACGGCGGGCCGAAAGCGGCGCTGAGCAGCCCGCCGACCTGCGGCCCGAACCAGACCACCAGTCAGCTGGCACCGTGGTCCGGAAACCCGGCTGCGAACCCGACGTCGAAATTCGACCTGGCTGCGCTCCCGGGCGGCGGAGCCTGCCCGAAGACGATGGGGGAGAGGCCGTTCGCCCCCGGCTTCAAAGCCAAACCGAAAAGCGACGTCGCCAAGACCTTCACTCCCCTCTCGACCTTCTTCAACCGCCCGCCCGGGCAGCAGGAGCTGAAAGGCCTCGACGTCACCCTTCCCGAAGGCGCGACCGCAAAGCTGAAAGGCGTCCCGTACTGCTCGCCGGACCAGCTGGAGAAAATCGCGAACCGCTCGGGCGCGGCGGAGAGGAAAGACTCCGTCTGCCCGAAGGAGAGCAAGGTAGGCGTCGCCACCGTGCAGGCCGGCACCGGCCCCTCGCCGCTGAAAATCGAGGGCGACGCCTACCTCGCCGGCCGCTACAAAGGCGCGCCGCTCTCGATCGCGATCGTCACCCCCGCGCTGGCCGGTCCCTTCGACCTCGGCAACGTCGTCGTCCGCGTGCCACTCTTCCTCGACCCCGAGACCGCCCAGATCCATCCGCGGACGAACGACATCCCGGACGTCTTCGGCGGCACCAAACTCGACGTGCGCTCGGTTTTCCTCAACGTCAACCGCGACGAGTTCACCCTCAACGGCACCAACTGCCGCAAAGGCGCGACCGCCGGCGTGATCAACGGCGGTGGGGGGAACCCGCTGGACCACGCTTCCTACTCCGCTTTCAAAGTCGCCGACGAGTTCCAGGCGACCGGCTGCAAGAAGCTGAAGTTCCGCCCGAAGCTGAGGATCCGGTTGTTCGGCAAGACCCAGCGGGCGAAGCACCCGAAACTGAGGGCGGTGCTGAAGGCGCGCGGCAATGACGCCAACATCCGCAAGGCCTCGGTCGCCCTGCCGCACGCGCTCTTCCTCGACCAGGCCAGCCTCGCCACCGTCTGCACCCGGGTCCAGTTCGCCGCCGAGAACTGCCCGAAACGCTCGATCTACGGCAAGGCCCGCGCCTTCACCCCGCTGCTCGGCAAACCGCTGGAAGGCCCGGTCTACCTGCGCTCCTCCAACAACCCCCTGCCGGACATGGTCGCCCACCTGAAGGGCCAGGTCGACGTCGACCTCGTCGGTCGCATCGACAGCTTCCGCGGCGGCATCCGCACCACCTTCGGTCGCGTCCCCGACGTGCCGGTGACGAAGTTCGTCCTCACCCTCCCGGGCGGCAAGAAGGGCCTGCTCGTCAACTCGACGAACCTCTGCGCCAAGCCGGTCAAGGCGTTCATCCGAATCAAAGCCCAGAACGGTAGGAAGGCGAACAGCAGGCCCAAGCTTCGGACCCCTTGCAAAGGACAAAAACGCGGCGGACGTTCCAAGGGTCGCTGAGACCGCGACACACATCAGTGTCATGTCACTGTTTAGTGACACGGTTACCCGGGTAATAACGCCGAAAGGCACTTGAATCACTCGTGCCGATGTGTAATGTCTTCAGCGGGAGAGCTGTCCGTGGGGCGCTACAGGGGGCGTCCTCGTTAAGGGAAAACGAGGAGGAAAATTGATGGCAAAGCGCTCAGTCGCATTGCTTCTTGTGTGTCTCGGGGCTCTGCTCTCGCTGCCCATGGTGGCGGCGGCGGACACCGGGAATGTGATCGAACCGCAGAACGAACCGCCCACGGCGGCTGACGGCTGGCAAGCCGGAACCTGTTACGAAAACCAGGTCGGCGAAGTGCCGGAAACGCCGATCCCCACCAAACCGACGGATACCACCAAACCATTTTGCTCTCCGGAAACCCCCGAGCTCTTCTACACGCAGGCGGGAGGGCATCCACCGATCGGATTTGACCAGTACATCATCAGGCACAAAGAAGAAGCCTCTCCCTTTGGCATCCTGATGCCGTTGGAAGAGGATCCCTCGGACACGCCCCCCTTCATAGACCGGGTACTCAAAACGGAGCGAGTCGATCTGCCTCCGGGCTTCACCGAGAACCCGCAGAGCAGCCCCCAGTGCTCGCGGGCTGATTTCAAAAAAGAAGTCGCACCGAAAACCTTCGTTCCGGCCTGCGATCCCAGCACGATCGTCGGGCGCAACGAAACCTGGCTGGTCGTGAACACCGCGGGTGTCGTGCCGGCGCCATCACCTCCGTTCCCGCCGGGAAGCACTCTCCCCAAAGGGTTCGTCATTTCCCCGGATCCCGCCAAAGGAACGAGGGTTCCCGTCTACAACCTCGTGCCGGACGAGGGCGAACCGGCTCGCCTTGGTTTCGTAATCGCAGGAACCAGGGTCATCGAACTCGAAGGTGGCGTTGCCTGGGAGAGCGACTTCCATGAGTACTTCACGATCAAACTCCCTGCGCCCTCGGTCCCCTTCTCGAGTTTGAAAAGCCGTCTGATCGCCTTTGGTCAGTCGGGTGACGGCGTCCACATCACCCTGCCGACCACCTGTTTCAACCCAAATGAGTGGCCGCACCTCTACTCGAGTTGGTTCCGCGGAGAGTCATACGGCGAACCGAACCCGACCTTCCCGGAAGGCTCGACGGCCTTCGAGGGGAAGCTGCCGCCCGGGGTAGCACCGACGGGCTGCGATCGAGTTCCCTTTGACCCGGGCCTCGATGTCGACCCGGGGACCAACGCAGTCGACTCTCCTGCGGCGGCGACCGTGACGACGACCCTGCCCTTCGACCCTGACAAAGAAGGCGGGGAAGTGGAAGAAGTGGATCCCGCTGCGTCGGAGGTTCCCGATCGGTTTGACGGGATCTCACAGTCCCATGTCCGCAAAGCGGAAGTGGTGCTGCCAAAGGGCATGGGGATCAACCCCTCGGGGGCCCAAGGTCTCGTGGCCTGTACGGACAGTCAGTTCAAGAAGGGCGTTCGCGTGATGGACAACGAATGTCCCGGCGCCTCCGACATCGGCAGTGTCGAAGTTGTGTCGCCGCCGCTATCGGAGCCGCTGGTCGGCGACGTCTACGTCGGCACCCAGAACAGCCGCGATCCCGAATCGGGCGAACAGTTCCGGATCCTGCTCGAAGCCAAGAGCGAGCACGAGGACATCAACGCCCGCCTGGTCGGCCGCATCGTCGCGAACAAGACGACCGGCGACCTGACGGCGGTCCTCAACGACAAGCTGGTGAATCAGTTCGCGGGCGAGCTGCCCGAAGGGCTGCCACAAGTTCCATTCGAATCGATCAAAGTCCATATCGACGGGGCGAAAAACGTGCTGACCAGCCCGCCGATCTGCTCGGCGAGCGGGACCAGCCGCTTCGAACCATGGGCGCGCCCCGGAGAGCTGAAGCCGGTCACCTCCTCGGTCACCCTGACCGACGATCCGACCGGTGGGGCCTGTCCGAAAACGATGGCGGAGAGGAAGTTCACTCCGACCTACAAAGCCGCCCCGGAGAGCACCCAGGGCGGTTCCTACTCCCCGTTCCACGTCCTGATCGGACGGCGTGACGGCGAGCAGGAGCTGAAAGTGGTCGACGTCACCCTGCCGAAGGGGCTGACCGGCAAGCTCGCCGGGATCCCCTACTGCTCGGAGCAGGCGATCGCCGCTGCGGCCGCGAAGAGCGGCCGCGAAGAGACGGCGAAACCGAGCTGCAACGAACACTCGTTCCTCGGTACGGCGAAGACCACCTCGGGCACCGGCGACCACCCGTTGCAGATCCTCGGCAACGTCTGGCTCGCGGGTCCCTACAACGGCGCTCCGGTCTCGCTGGTTGTGACGACCCCCGCGCTGGCGGGGCCGTTCGACCTCGGCACCGTGGTCGTCCGGGTCGCGCTGTTCGTCGACCCGGAAACCGCCCAGGTCCACGCCGTCTCGGACCCGATCCCGGACGTGTTCGGAGGGGCGAAGCTGGACATCCGGTCGATCGACCTGAACCTCTATCGCAAGAAGTTCATGCTCAACCCGACCAATTGCGCCGCCCAGGCGACCACCGGGGCGCTCAAGGGTGGTGGCGCGAACCCGGCCGACCCGGCCGCGTTCAGCTCCTACGCCGTCAACGACCCGTTCCAGGCGACGGGCTGCAACAAGCTCGGCTTCAAGCCGAAGCTGAAGATCCAGCTCTACGGCGGGACGAAGCGGAACAAGTACCCGCGCCTGAAGGCGACGCTGACGGCCCGCAAGGGCGACGCCAACATCGCCCGCACGGCGGTGACGATGCCGCGCTCCCTGTTCCTCGAACAGGGCCACATCGGCACCGTCTGCACGCGGCCGCAGCTCGCCTCCCACACCTGCCCGGCCGCTTCGGTGTACGGCAAGGCGTGGGCGAAGTCGCCGTTGCTCGAAAAGAAGTTGCAGGGCAAGGTGTACCTCGTGTCCTCCAACAACGAGCTGCCGGACCTGCTGGTCGATCTGCGGGGCCAGGTGGAGATCTACCTGCGCGGCGTGATCGGCAGCGGCAGCACCGGGGGCCTGAAGACGGTCTTCCGGGCCGTGCCCGACGTGCCGGTGAGCAAGTTCGTCCTCAACATGAAGGGCGGCAAGAAGAGCCTGCTCGTCAACTCGACCAACACCTGCGCCAAGCCGCAGCGTGCGGTCGTGAACATGAAGGCTCAGAACGGCAAGAAGAAGAACGCCAAGAAGTTCAAGCTGAACGTCGTCTCCTGCGGCAAGAAGAAGGGCAAGAAGTAGGAGCGGTTTCAGCAGCGCGTCAGCACCGGCGCGGATGGCCGAATAGCCTCCGCGCCGGTGCCCTCGACGCTCTCAGTCCTGGTCGTCGCCCACGAGAACCGCGACGATCTCATTAGGTCCCTGCCGGCTCTGCTGCCCGAGCTCGGCGGGGACGACGAGCTGATCGTCGTCGAGAACAAGCCCGGCGACGGCAGCGCCGAGGTGGTCGAAGAGCTGGCCCCGGAGGCGCGGATCGTCCGCATGGGCGGCAACTCGGGCTTCGCCGGCGGCTGCAACGCCGGCGCCGAGGCCGCCGCCGGCGACCTGCTGGTGATCCTCAACCCCGACGCCGCCCCCCGGCCCGGCTTCGGCGAGGCGATCCGCCGGCCCTGGGCCGAGGGACGTGGCTGGGGGGCGTGGCAGGCGCTCGTCACCGACGGCGAGGGCAGCTGCGTCAACTCCGCCGGCAATCCCCTTCATTTCACCGGCATCACCTGGGCCGGCGGCCATGGCCTGCCGGTCGGCAGGGCGCCGGAAGCCGGCGAGGTGACGGTCGCCTCCGGTGCCTGCCTGGCGATCCCGCTGCGGACCTGGCGAGAGACGGGTGGCTTCCCCGACGAGTTCTTCCTCTATCACGAGGACGTCGACCTCTCGATCCGGATCCGCGCCGCCGGGCACGCGGTCGGGATCGAGCCGACGGCCGTGGTCGCCCACGACTACGAGTTCGGCGCCAACGCCGAGAAGTGGTTCTGGCTGGAGCGCAACCGGCTCGCCTTCCTCGTCCGCACCTATCCGGGGGCGCTGCTGGCCCTCCTGGCCCCGATCCTGATCGCCACCGAGGTCGCGCTGCTGGCGGTCTCGGCCGCCGGTGGGTGGGGGCGGCAGAAGCTGCGGGCGAATCTCGCGGTGCTGCGCTGGCTGCCGCGGCTGCTGCGCGAGCGCCGTCACGTCCAGAGCCGGCGCACGGTCGGCGCCGCCGAGTTCGCCTCCTGGCTGACGCCGGACTTCGACTCCGAGCTGATCTCGCCGCTCGCCCGCTCCTGGCCGGCGCGGTTGGTCCTGCGCGGCTACTGGCGGGTGGTGCGCCTGCTGCTGCGCTAGAGCGGCTGGGTGATCGGGCGGATCAGGATCTCGTTGACGTCGACGCCGGGCGGCTGCTCGAGCGCGTACATCACCGCCCGGGCGATGTCGTCGTCGCGGAGCGCGTACTCGCCGGGGCTGTTGTCGAAGAAGGGCGTGTCGACCATTCCCGGCTCGATCAGGGTGACGCGGATGCCGTGGTTCTCGTGCATCTGGCGCAGCTCCTGGCGCAGAGCCTCGCCGATCGCGGTCGCCGCCCACTTCGTCGCCGAGTAGAGCGAGCCCGGCAGGACCCGCCGGCCGGCGATCGAGCTGGTGACCAGGAAGTGGCCGTCGCCACGCTCGAGCAGGTGGGGGAGGGTGGCGCGGATCGTCAGCGCCACGCCGTAGACGTTGGTCAGCACCATCGAGCGCCAGTGCTCCGGCGACTCCTCGAGGAAGCCGCGCGAAGCGCCGAAGCCGGCGTTGGCGAAGACGGCGTCGATCCGGCCGAGGCGCTCCAGGGCGGAGGAGGCGAGCGCCTGCACCTGGTCCCAATCGGTGACGTCGCAGCGGACGGCGATCGCCCGCTCGGCTCCGCCGAGCTCGTCGGCCAGTTGCTGCAGCTCCTCCTCGCGGCGCGCAGCGAGCACCAGCCGGTACTTCGATCCAGCCGCCCGGGCGGTCGCCGCGCCGATGCCGCTGCTGGCGCCGGTGATCAGCAGAACGGGGTCCTCGGCCATGCCGTGATTCTCCCAGGTCGGCGCCTTGCGATAATCCCCGTTGCCCGTGGACCCTCAGCGCAAGCGGAAGATCCGGCTGGTCGTCGCGCTCAGCACCGCCGTGCTGCTCGCGGTGGCGCTGATCTACACCTCCTTCTCGGCCTCGACCGAGGCGAAGGAACCCTCTCAGCTGCTCTCGGCGCCCCCGGGGACCAGCTACGAGATGACCGGCAGGGTCGTCAAGGGCTCGATCGAGCGCGACGGCAGCGGTATCGCCTTCGACGTCGTCGACCGCGACGGCAAGGGGCGGAGCCTCCCCGTCACCTACGAGGGCACCGTCCCGGACCCGTTCCGGGCCGGCCGCGAGATCGTCCTCACCGGGGCGATCCAGAACGGCGTCTTCGTCGGCGAGCCGGAAACCCTGATCACGAAGTGCCCGTCGAAGTTCACGACCAAATCTGATGGCTAGCCTCGGCAGCGCCCTCCTGGGCCTTGCCTTCTTCTCCGCCTTCGCCGCCGGTGGCCTCGCGATCGCCGGGCGCAGCGGCAACGAGCGCCTGCTGCTCTACTCGCGCCGCACCGTCTACGGCTTCTGCGGGCTGCTCACCGCCTGCGTGGTGATCATCGAGATCGCCTTCGCCGGCGACGACTTCTCCTTCAACATCGTCCAGCAGCACAGCTCGATCGAGACCCCGTCGGGCTACAAGCTGGCGGCGATGTGGTCGAGCCAGGAGGGCTCGCTTCTGCTCTGGGCCTTCGTCCTCTCGATCGCCGCCAGCGCCGCGCTGTACGCGACCCGCAACAGGCTGCGCGACCTCGTCCCCTGGGCGACCGCGGTGATGATGAGCGTCGCCGCCTTCTTCACGGGGCTGATGTTGTTCGCGCCCGGCGTCGACCCGTTCGCGGCGGCGAGCGTGACGACGGCTAGCGGAGCGAGCGTGACGCCCACCGACGGCGTCGGCCTCACCCCGCTGCTCCAGCACCCGAGCATGATGATCCACCCGCCGATGCTCTACTCGGGCTACGTCGCCTTCACGGTGCCGTTCGCCTTCGCTATCGGGGCCCTGGTCACCCGCCGCCTCGACGCCGAGTGGATCCGCGCCACGCGGCGCTTCGCGCTGATCGCCTGGGCCTTCCTCGGCCTCGGCCTCCTGCTCGGCGCCCGCTGGTCCTACACCGAGCTCGGCTGGGGCGGATACTGGGCCTGGGACCCGGTCGAGAACGCGGCGCTGATGCCGTGGCTGCTCGGCACCGCCTTCCTGCACTCGATCATGGTCCAGGAGAAGCGCGGGATGCTGAAGGTCTGGAACGCGAGCCTGATCGTCGGCACCTTCTCGATGGCGCTGCTCGGCACCTTCCTGGTCCGCTCCGGCGTCCTGCAGTCGATCCACGCCTTCGGCGACAACACCGTCGGCCCCTACATCCTCGGCCTGATCGGGGTCGTCCTGGTCGGCTCGACGGCGCTGATCGTCAGCCGCCTCGACGACCTGCGCTCGGAGAAGCGGATCGACTCGCTGGCCTCGCGCGAGTCGGTCTTCCTCGTCAACAACCTGCTCCTGGTCGGGATGACCTCGGTGATCTTCTGGGGCACCTTCTTCCCGCTGATCTCCGAACTGTTCACCGGCGAGAAGGCCTCGCTGGCCGCTCCCTGGTTCGACCGCTACACGACCCCGCTGGCGATCCTGATCGTCCTCTTCACCGGGATCGGGCCGCTGCTCGCCTGGCGGCGGGTCAGCTGGGAGACCGCGAAGCGGGTCTTCAGGCTGCCCCTCGCGGTTGCCACCGTGGTCGCGCTCGGGCTGTCGCTCTTCACCGATGCGGCCGAGAACCTCTGGGCGCTGGCGCTCTTCGCCTTCGCCGCCGACCAGCTCTGGGCGCTGGCGCTCTTCGCCTTCGCCGCCTTCGCCCTCACCGGCCTGGCCCAGGAGTTCTGGACCGGGACCGCCGCCCGCAAACGGCTCAGCGGCGAGCCGGGCGGGCAGGCGCTGGTCGGCCTCGTCAGCCGCAACCGCCGGCGCTACGGCGGCTACATCGTCCACGTCGGCGTCATCGTCCTGTTGATCGGCGTCGCCGCCTCCTCCAGCTTCCAGACCAACCGCGACCTCGAGCTGCGGCCGGGGGAGAGCGTCACCGTCGACGGCCGCACGATCACCTACGTGAAGCCGACCGTCTCGGTGGACGCGGAGAAGCTCGGCTTCGGCTCGCTGCTGCGGATCGAAGAAGACGGCAAGGTCGTCGGCACCCTGCGCCCGAGCCGCCAGTTCTTCCGTCCCAGCGGCCAGGAAACGGGGCTGATCAGCACCTACTTCTCCGGTGAGGCGACCAGCGAGGTCGGCCTGCGGACCGGGCTCGGGAACGACCTCTGGATCGCCGAGCAGCCGAACGTCACCGAAGTCCAGCGTGGAGCCCGTCTGGCCGACAAAGGTTTCGGCGCCTGCGTGCGGGGGGCGCCCGGGACGCCGCCGCAGTGCAAAGCGCTGGGAGCGCTGATGCGCGCCGCCGCCGCCGACCCCAGCCTGGCCCCCCGGGCCATTCGGCAGATCGCGAGCCTGCAGGGTCTCGCCGCGGAAAACGTGGCGAAGACCTTCCTCACCTCCGATGCCCCCTCGACCTTCAAGGTGATCGTCAACCCCCTCGTCACCTGGATGTGGATCGGCGGCATCATCGCCCTCGCCGGGGCGCTGATCGCCCTCTGGCCCTCGCGCGGCCGCCGCCGCGGCGCCCTAGTCCGCAGCGAAGCGGACGCCCGCAAGGAAGCGAAGTACCGCGAGATCCGCGACGCCGAGCTCGACCACGCCGCCGGCAAGCTCTCCGACGAGGACTTCGCCGCGCTCGACGCCGAGCTGCGGGAAGAGGCGCTCGCGATCCTCGACGGCGCCGAGAACGGCAGGAGCAACGGCAACGGAGCCCACCCGCGCGAGCCGGAGAAAGTCGATCGCGCCTAGAGGCGGGAGCAGCGACCAAGGCCAGGTCGACCCGTCCCGGAGTCGCGAAGGCCGGCGGCCGGCGAAGTCATCACCCCGATCTTCTGTTCCTTTTTGTTGTTCTGAAGCCATTAGGAACAGGAAAGGCAGGGCGCCTGAGTTCATCTGTTCCTTATCGGTGCTGAGCAACGAAAAGGAACAGATGGGGTGGGGCTGAGATTGGATGCCGGCGCGAAACACTCGTAGGTCGCGTGCCTCGGGGGTTCGTCGACCCTCCTGATCGCCTAGACTTTCCCGACCGTGTTCACGTTCTTCAGCATCATCCAGGTGGTCATCGCCATCGTCCTGATCTTCCTCGTGCTCCTGCACTCGGGGAAAGACGCGGGCCTCTCCGGGGCCTTCGGCATCGGCGGCGCCGGCGGCAGTGGCATCGGCGGCGGCTCGATGGTCGAGCAGAATCTGGATCGCGCGACGGTGTTTTTCTCGGTGCTGTTCGTGCTGAATACGTTCCTGCTGCTGAAGATCTAGCGGCCTTATTGGGGACGGAGGGAGGGACCCTCCGTCGCAAGATTGGGAGGCTCCTCCGGGTCCCTCCCTCCGTCCTATGACCGAGCTCTCCGGCTGCGGACATAACCTGCTGCGCTGTAGCTCCGCTTGACACGTCCGCTGTTTCTGTAAAGATAGGTGACGTACTGGACGGGGTTGACAAGGAGGAGGGGCATGGAGGCACACGCGGAGCACGCGCATCATCACCACCATCACGAGCACGTCGACGTCAATCCGGCGGCCTGGACCGACGGCAAGCGCTACGCCTGGCTGCTGGGGATCATCGTCCCGCTCTCGCCGTTCCTCGCCTGGTTCTGGGTCTCCGTCACCGGCTTCGGAGGGATGTGGTTCCTCGGTCCGGCTCTCGTCTTCGGCCTCTTCCCGCTGCTCGACATGGCGATCGGGCTCGACCCCACGAACCCGCCGGACAGCGTCCTCAAGTTCCTCGAGCAGGACCGCTACTACCGCTGGTGCACCTACGTCTTCATCCCGATCCAGTACGCCGGCCTCGTCTTCGCCTGCTGGATGTGGTCGAGCGGGGATCTCTCGCTGGTCGAAAATATCGGCCTGGCGCTGACGATGGCGGTGGTCGGGGGAATCGCGATCAACACCGCCCACGAGCTCGGCCACAAGCGCGCCAGCTCGGAGAAGTGGCTCAGCCGCATCGCCCTCGCCCAGACCGGCTACGGCCATTTCTTCATCGAGCACAACCGCGGCCACCACGTCAAAGTCGCCACCGCCGAGGACCCCGCCAGCTCGCGGCTGGGGGAGGGGTTCTGGGCCTTCCTGCCGCGCACCGTCGCTGGCAGCCTGCGCTCGGCCTGGGGGATCGAGACCGCCCGCCTCGACCGCCTCGGCAGGTCGCACTGGAGCATCCACAACGACGTGCTCAGCGCCTGGGCGATGACGGTCGTCCTCTTCGCCGGCCTGGGAGTCGCCTTCGGCCCGGTCGTCCTGCCCTACCTGCTGATCCAGGCGGTGATCGGGTTCTCGCTGCTGGAGGTCGTCAACTACCTCGAGCACTACGGCCTGCTGCGGCAGAAGCGGGAGGACGGCCGCTACGAGCGCTGCCGCCCGGAGCACAGCTGGAACAGCAACAACGTCGCCTCCAACGTCCTCCTCTACCACCTGCAGCGCCACAGCGACCATCACGCCAACCCGACCCGCCGCTACCAGGCGCTGCGCCACGTCGACGAGGCACCGCAACTGCCGACCGGCTACGCGGGGATGATCGTCCTCGCCTGGTTCCCGCCGCTCTGGCGCCGGGTGATGGACTCGCGCCTGCTCGACCACTACGAGGGCGACGTGACCCGGGCCAACATCCACCCGCGCAAGCTCGGGCGGGTGCTGGAGCGCTACGGGCGGCCGGCGGCATGAGCGCCTGGCGCTGCCCCAGCTGCGGCTACGTCTTCGACGAGGAGGCCGGTCACCCGCGCGAGGGGTTCCCACCCGGGACCGCCTGGGCCGAGGTGCCCGACGACTGGGCTTGCCCGGACTGCGGGGTCCGCGACAAGGTCGACTTCGAACCTGTCGTCACCGACGCCTGAGCTACGCCTGACCGCCGCCGCTGCGACGATACGGGGCGTGTCCACCGGGAGGACCCCGTACCAGGAGGCCGCGCGGGAGCTGCTGCGGCAGACGGTCTTCGACGCCGCGCGCGACCAGCTCGGCCGCCAGCCGTGGTCCGAGATCACGATGGCCGACATCGCCACCGGCGCCGGCGTCAGCCGCCAGACCCTCTACAACGAGTTCGGCAACCGCAACGAGTTCGGCTTCGCCTTCGTCATCCACGAGGCCGAAGGCTTCATGGACGGGGTCGAAAAAGCGGTCCGGGAGCACCTCGACGATCCCCGCGCGGCGGTCCTCGCGGCGCTCGAGCACTTCCTCGGCACGGCGGTCGAGGACCCGCTGATCAAGATCCTGCTGAGCGACGACGGCACCGGCGGCATGCTGCCCTTCGTCACGACCCAGGGCCTGCCGATCGTGCAGTGGGCGGCGACCCGCCTCACCGCGGTGGTCGAAGAGGGCTGGCCGGAGGCGCCCGAGGGGGACGTAAAGGTCCTGACCGAGAGCCTGGTGCGGCTGGCGATCAGCTACGTCACCACCCCCGGCCAGTCGGCCGAGGACGCGGCCCGCAACGTCGCCGAGCTGATGGGCCCGTTCATCGACAAGGCCCTCGGGTCCGCGGTCGAGTAGCCCTCGTCGGGACGGGATGCACAAATGAACCTGGCTGTTTGGGCCGGGCGGGCCTTTGCCTTTTGCCGAGCGGGCGGACTAGCGTCGGTGCAAGCGCAAAGGAGGTCGCAGCATGAGCGCACAGGCAAACAAGGAAACGGCTGAAGGTGCCTACCGCGCCTTCGCCGACGGCGACGCTGCCGCGGCGATGGAGAACATGGACGACGGCGTCGTCTGGACGGCCCGGGGCGACAGCGCCCTCAGCGGCACCTACAGAGGCAAAGAAGAGATCGCGGGTCTCTGGGTCAAGCTCGGTGAAAAAGGGCTGAAGACGGAACCCCACGATTTCATCGCCGACGGTGACAAGGTCGTCGTCCTGACCAAGATCACGATCGACGGCGAGAGCGAGGAGGTCGCCGACGTCCTCACCTACAACGACGGCGGCAAGCTGGTCGGTTTCGAACAGCTTGGCGATCCCGCGATCGCCAACCACGCCTTCCCGCGTTGAGTGCGACGGGAGGCCGGGCGCGACGCCGCACGGTCTCCCGCCCAGCTTGGGAAGATGGCGCATGCGCCCGAACCCGCTCTTCGCCTCGGAAGACCCCGAGCTGATCCGGGAGCTGGTGCGCGAGCACCCGTGGGCGACGCTGGTGACGCAGACGGGCGCCGGCCTCGCCGCCTCCCATTACCCGGTGATGCTCGACGAGGAGGCGCCCGGCCTCACCCTGCTCACCCACCTGGGCCGGCCCGACGACGAGGTCCTGGAGATCGACCGCGGCGAGTTGCTCGTGATCGTCCAGGGCCACCACGGCTACATCTCGCCCGGCTGGTACTCGCCGCAAGAGAGCAAGGTCCCGACCTGGAACTTCACCGTCGCCCACCTCCACGGCACGCCCCGGCGCCTGGACGATGACGAGAACCTGGAGGTGCTGACCCGGTTGGTGGCCCACTTCGAGCGGCATCTCGACGAGCCCGCCTACCTGGACCGCGAAGAAGCGACCCCGATCGCCCGCGGCACCGTCGGTCTGCGAATCCCGATCGACCGCTTCGAGATGAAGCGCAAGCTGAGCCAGAACAAAGATGACGAGACGCGCCGCAGCGCGATCGCAGCGCTGCGCGATCCGGGGCCGTACCGGCACCCTGCGCTGGCGGAGGAAATGGAGACCGAGCTCCTATCGCCGCCGGCGCAGCCAGGCGACGAGGCCGACTAGCGAGTAGACGATCGCCACCGCGATCAGGAGGAACTTGAGGCAGGCGCAGGCGGTCGCGATCGGCGGCGCCGGTTCGCCCAGGTGACCGCCGAGGACGAGGAGCCAGAGACTGTTTTCGGCGACGTCGAACAGCGCCGCGGCGACGGCGCAGGCGGGCGCCACCGCCCCGACCGCCGCCAGCCTCCTCAGTCCCCGGTCCGCCGCGAAGTCGCGCACCGCAGCGCAGGCGAGCGCGAAGAAAGCGCCGTATGAGGCCATGAATCCGAAGTCGATCCACAGCGAGAGCCGAGCCAGGTATTCGCCGTGCTCGCCCCATTCGGCCTGGATCTCATGAACCCGCCCGAGGCTCCCCGCGAACTCCAAGCCGATGATCCCGGGCCCGCCCGTCGCTTCGAGGCGTTTGTCGATCCAGGCCAGGACGAGGTTGAGGACGATGGTCGCCCCGGCTAGCAGCAGAAGTGAGTTGCGCCGCGCCAGGGGCGGGACTCTACGGGCGACTCTGACAGGCGTCGGCATGGGAAGGTTTAGGAAATCTCTAGTATTCCGCGGCTGTGTCAGCTAGGCGGGATCCGGTTCGAGCGGCGACCGAGATCGCAGGTCGGGTTCTTGCTCCGGGCGCGGCGCATCGCGATTCGACCGGCGAGTTTCCGCTCGACGCTCTCGACGCACTCGGGCAGGCCGGCCTGCTCGGCATGCTGGTCCCTCGCGAATACGGTGGCCTGGGGGCTTCAATCGAGACTTTCGCCGACGTTGTCGTGGAGCTGGGACGGGCCTGCGCTTCGACGGCGATGGTGGTCGTCATGCACCACTCCCAGTACGTGATGCTCGTCGACCACGGTGCCGACGCGCAGAAGCAGTTCTTCCTGCCGCCGATTGCACGCGGGGAGCAACTCGTCGCTTCGGCCACGACCGAGCCGGAGGTCGGCGGCAACTCCGCTTTCTGCGTGAGCGCCAGGCGCATCGAGGGGGATTCGATTCGGCTGACCGCGGTCAAGCCGGTCGTCACCAGCGCCAACCATGCGGACTGGGTGTACTGCACGACCAGAACATCGGCGGACGCCGCCGGAGACGAGTTGAGCATGGTCATCATGCCGGGGCTCAACCACAGCGACGACGTCACGCCGTTCGGCCAGTGGGACTGCGTCGGGATGAGGGCGACCGCGAGCAGCGGCCTGCGCTTCGATGATTGCCTCGTCCCCCGTTGGCATCAGATCGGGCCGGACAATTCGGCGCACGTGAGACGAAGTTCGATGTCGATCGTCGCGCGAATTGGCTTCGCGGCGGTCTGGCAGGGCATCGCCGACTCCGCATTCGCGGCGACGCTGGCCCACGTCAAGGCGAAGGAGCACGAGTTCATCCGGCGCGACCGAGATAGCGGCACGATCCGTTCCGAGCTGCGGACCCTGGCGGAGTCGGAAACCACGCGGCGCCAGCTCGCCGAGATGCGGGTCCGCCTGCTTGCCTCCAACGAGCTGCTTCGATCCGCGGCCCGACTCGTCGACAATCGGAGGGGCCCGATCATCGCCGGTGCCCCGGCCGGCGACGTCCAGGAGCGCATCTGGGCCGCCCGGGTCGCCTGTGGCCAGAGCGCCATCGAAGTGACCCGCCAGGGCCTGCGGCTCTGCGGCGTCACTGCGCTCCGAGCGGGCAAGCTGCCGCTCGAGCGCCACATGCGAGATGCCCTGACCTCACAGGTGATGGCCCCCTCCGAGGACGCGACGAAGCAGCTGCTCGGAGAACAGCTCGCCTCCGACGGGGCCTGACTGAACCCACCCACCAGCCCCCGGGGCGATCCTCCGTCGCCGAGTTACCACCACGTACCGAAACAAGACCGACTAGAGTTCCGGCTGACTCATGCGCGTCGTTTGGGATAACTAGGGATTATCGGCGCAGCCGGGCGGGAGCGTGCCAAAGGAAAGCAGGCAGGAGCAGCGCGTCTGGAGCCTGCTCGTCGAAGACTTCCGCCACGATCGCATCGAGGAGCTCGGCGTCAAGGAGAAAGGCCCCGCCAAGCGGGGGTCTAAGCCGCCCAAGTTCCAGATCTTCGAGGTGATGACGGCGGCGATATTCGCCGAGCTATGCCCCGAATACGACTGGTACGTAACGCCCAATCAAAGTGACGGGGGGCTCGACTTCTGGGGCTCCAAGTCGTTCCTGAAAGAGCCGACGCTCGGCATCGACGCAGTCGTTTCGGTGGCCGGCCAGTGCAAGAAACGAGGCAAGGTCGAGGAGGTGGTGCGCCTGGTGGGCGGTGACCTGCTCCTGATGGAGTACCACCTCAGGCCGACCTTCTTCTTCTTCGCCATCTCGAGTCGCCTGACCAAGAAACGAGTCGATAAGGCGCGCAAGGTTCTGCAGCGAGGTCACAAGCAGTGTCATGTCCTGGACCGGGGACAGCTCGAGGGCCTGATGCACAGCCACCCAGAGCCAGTGGACCGCGTGCTCCGTGCAAGCCACCTCGAGCGCAGCGAGGTCGACGAGGTTCTCTCCTACCTTTCCGCCTCTCGCGAGAGGCAGCTCGCTGACGCGGTCACGATCTCGGTTCACCGGAAGCCACTGGCCGGCGAGCCGATCCAGGTCGCCATCGACGTCCAACTGCCCCTCGCATGGGCGGCCGGGCTTCGGCTCGGCTGGCGTCCCGCCGCATCCGGCGGCGCCGACCGCGAGGTCGTCCTGATCGACCCGATCGGTGCGGACACCGAGCAGGGTGCGGCGCTCGCTCTCTCGGAGGCGGAGGGCGACCCGACGCGCCTGCGCCGTTCGCTGGAGCTCTTGACCTACGCGGTGGGGGAGGTCGACCTCGGCGAGGTCTCGATCGGCGAGAAGCTCGACGACGGGTCGGCCCACGAAACGTCGCTCGGTCGCGTCCTGGTTCACGAGAACATGCGCCCGCGCTTCTTCGCGCCGCCATTCCGAGGCGTGCTGACCCAACTCGAGGACGAGTACAAACGAGCCAGTGGCTCGGGGGTGAGGACCATCGGCGTCGTCGGCGCGGGCGGCAGCGGCAAGAGCCGGGTTTGCGAAGAGTTCGCCCTGCGGAAGCGGCGCCAGGGCTGCGCGACCGTCATCGCCCGCCAGGCGAAGACGGTCGACGCACCGCACCGGCTCCTCGCCGACCTCTTCGAGAAGCTGGTCGCCGAGGAGTTCGACCACGACGATCAGGTGGGGTCGGTGACGACGGCGATTGCCGCTTACGACGCGAGCACCGCCGAAAAGGTCGAGGGGTCGCTGCGAACGATCTTCGAGGCATCCGATGCGCGCGGCGACGGCATCGCCGAGCAGAGCGTGATCTCCGCGTTGATGGTCCTGCTGGTCGCGCGGGCAGATGCGAGTCCGCAGATCGTCCACCTGCAGGACCTCCACTGGTGCGATGTCGACACCCTGATGCTGCTGGAGAAGCTGGTGTGGAGGCTCGACGCCGCCTATTCATCCGAGGCGGCAACGCGCAGCAACAGGAAGGGCATCCTGGTGATCTTCGAGGGGCGGGTGAAGGAGAAGGGTGCCCCTGGCGAGGAAGACTGGTCCTCCGGGCACTTCGAAGCATTCCTGCGCAAGAACGATGGCCCTACGGCGGTTTGCTCGGCATTCGATCCCGCAGACGGACTCGAGTTCGTTCGGCTGCTCTTTGCCGACAGTCGCAGGGGAAAGCACACGAGCGGTGATCTGCTGGGACTCCAGGAAGAGCTGGTCGAACGGATCTTCAGGGCTGCGGGCGGCAACCCATTCCACTCGCTTGAGCAGGTGAAGTTCCTCAAGGAATCCGGCGTGATCGGCCAGAACGAGCGCACCGGCTTCCTCTACCTGATCAAACCCGAGATCGGCACGGAGCGCCCGCCGGCAGAAATCTCCGCCCTGATCAGGATGCGCTGGGAATACCTGCGGGAGCGCCGACCGGAGCTCGCACTGCTGATCTGGGGCGCCGCCCTGCTGGAGGACCGGCTCCCGACTCCGTTGTTCCTCGAGCTTCGCGAAGAGCTCGCCCCGGATCTCTCTTTTACCGAGGTCGACGCCACCGACATTCTCCTGACGGGTTACGGTCAGCTGCCCGAGGTGGCGTTTCGCCACGAGCACTACTTTCGCTCGATTCGTGACTTCGACGTGCCCGCCGAGGAGCGAGAACGTGTAGTCACCGTGTACTCCGATTGGCTTTCCGGAAGGCGGAACCCCGCCGATCGGTTTCGGCGCGCGCGGGCGCTGCTGAAGCTGCCGAATCCCGATGTGACGCAGCTGCAAAGGCTGCTGGAGTCGGCTCTTGCTGCTGCTCGCAAGCGTGGCGACCAGGCTCTCGCGCGCCGTATCGCCGCCACTGCGCTCGACGTGACCTGGGAGAGAGACGTCGAGTACCCGATGAAGGCCGACACTTTCCTGCGGCGAGCAGACCAGGATCTGAATCTGACCCGGGAACTGCTGACCAGCGACCGTGCCCAGGCGGGCAATCGTCTGCAGGCGATGACTGGTCGACTCGATTCACGCCTCAACCGGTTTCCACAAAAGAGCGTCGAGATCCAGCGTCGCCGGCTGGCCGCCGACGTGCTCAGCAGCCAACTCCTCTACAACAACAGTCGCCCGGCGCAGGCGGCCCGCGTTGCCGGCAGCGTGGTGAGCGCCATCAGGGCGCTGCGGCTGGACGGCAGCAGCGAGGACGGAGGAGGATGGGAAGCCCTGGAATTGGAGGCCCTCTTCTCCGAGTTCTCCGCGCTTGCGCTCTCGGGGGAAGTCGACCCGTCCCTCGAGGTGGCCGACCGCGCAGTGGCGATTGCCCGCCGAAGGCCATCGGAAATGTCCTGGCGAGTGATCAGCACCTACGCGAACATCCTCCTCGCGCGGGATCCGGCTGTCGCGGAGTCAACGCTCAGGGAGCTACGGGACAACCTTCCAGAGACCGAGGTCGAGAGCGAGCCCCGCCACGCGATCGAGCTCAACCTCGGCATGGCCCTTCTCTTGAAGGCCTACGACATGCGTGCCCGCGGCGAGAACGAAACGGACGCTGTCCTGGCGGAGGCGCGCGATCTTCTGGCCGGCGTCTTCAAGAGCGCCTACCGGGTCGGTCAGTACCCACGCGCGGGCGCGGCGGCGATGATGCGGGGCATCCTCGGAGCGTTCGATCGGGACGGTGAGGATCTCTACTGGTTTGGACAGGCGGTTGCGGCGGCCTCGCGTGGTCACAAATCGGAGACCCTCTGGCGTGCCCACATAAATTTCGCGACGGCGATATATCAATCCGAGGGTGAGGTGACCGAGGAGGTTCGCAACCAGGCGCGAGCGGCGCTCGAGATCCTCGAGGGGACGCTTGCGACCTACGCCGAACCGGACACCTCTCCGCGCTTTGCGCTGGTTCGGTCTCCCCTTGCCCAGGCGGTTTGCTACCTGGTCGCAGTCGGCGACGAGGCGGGGCACGAGGCGCTGGTTCGCTTTCCGGCCCTGCGAGAGAGCTTCGAGAACGTAGAGGCGGGAGACCTGCGCGACGACCGCGGAGCGACGGAGCCCAATCACGAATGGTTGCGAATTGGAGACGAGGACTACGTGATCTACTGATCAGGGCTCGAATGATCCGATCGCCGCGATGACCCGCCCGACATCGTCCTCGCGCAGCCCCTGGTGCATCGGCAGGAGCAGGGTCGTCGCTGCGGCTCGATCGGCCCCCGGGAACGCCGATGACGAACTGTACATCCTGGTTCGGTGCAGAGGCCAGTACTTAAAGGTCGTGTAGACACCGGCGGCGAGCATGTGGGCCGCGAGGCGGTCTCGCACGCCAGGCTCCACCTGGATCCAGTAGAAGCTGCGCGCCGCGGTCGGCGGCCAGCGCTGCAGGGACAGCCACGACAGCTGGTTCAGCGCGATGTCATACGTTCTTGCGATCTCGTCGCGCCGCCGCAGGAACCGAGGCAGCTTCTCGAGCTGAGCGAGGCCGATCGCCGCTGCGATCGAGTTCATCGCGCCGCGCCGCCCCACCGCAGTCGGGTCGATCTCCCACCAGCGCTGGGAGAGGTCACGCTGGCGGAAACCGGTCGGACCGAGTCCCAGTTTGACGTTACGGCGCACTTGGTCGACCAGGGTGCGGTTGCGACTCCAGACCATGCCCCCGTCGCCGGTGGTCAACAGCTTCATGGCATCGAAGGACCAGACGCCCGCGTCCCCCAAGGTGCCGCAGGCACGCTCACCGGCAAACGAGCCGAGCCCCACTGCGGCGTCTTCGACCAGCGGGATCGAGCGCTCCTTCGCGAGCGCGGCGATCTCGGCCACCTCGCCGGGCAGGCCACCGAAATGCAACGGAAGAATCGCTCGGGTGGCAGACGTGATTACACCTTCCACCTGCTCCAAGGTGGGGTTCAGCGTCGCCGGGTCGACATCGGTGAGGACGCAGGTGGCGCCGGTGCCGGCGACGGCATGCGCGGCGCCGATGAAGCTGACGGTGGGCAGTACCACCTCGTCGCCCGGGCCGAGTCCGAGCGCTGCGAGAACCTGAAACAGCGCCTCGGTGCAACTCGTCACTGCCACCAGCTCGTCCGCGGGGAGACCGAGGTGGTCACCGAAGGCACGCTCGAAGCGCTCGACGCACTCGCCGGCGCCGAGCCAGCGAGAAGCGAACACACCCTCGACCGCCGCCAGCTCCGCCTCGCCCACATCGGGCTCGAAGAGATTGATCATCTCAGCGACGCAGTTCCGACGTGTGTATCGCGACCGCGTTCGAGTCGACGACCAGCTCGTCGGCGACGACCCGTTTGCGGGTCTCGAACCAGAGGGCGTTCTCCTCCAGTTCACGGTAACCGTCGACCAGATAGATGAACGGCACCGGCTCCTCCGCGAGCCCGTGGGGCAGGACCAGGGGCAACCACAACGACCACATTCCGTGGTTCATCTGACGGTAATCGCGGCGTTGTGCGTACGGCCAACGGGCGGCGAGCCGCTCGGTGACGATGGCCTGGTCCGCGTTGCGAGTCAGGTCCAGGATCCGGAACGGAGTTCCTTCGAGCTGCGGGAAGCGCTCGGTGACCTCGTCGAGGGCCTCGTCCACGAAGCGGTCGAGGTCGGGCCGGCAACTGGAGCCCCATCGAGTCCAGAACAGCGAGTCACCTTCGAGAACCCGCGCAAGGCGCGCAGGGCCCGACTGGCTGCGCCAGTGATACGCAACCGAATCGGCGCAGAGGAAGTTTCGGAAGCCATGCTCGAGGGCGCGCATGCAGTGTTCGATGTCCTCGTTGCGGTTGAAGTAGGCCTCGTCGAGAGGGCCGATTGCCTCCAGCGCGCGCCTGCTCATCGCCACGGTGGCGCCAGAGACGATCTGCAGCTGCCGCGATCGATTGCAGAGCGGATGGTCCGGCGGCAATCCGTAGAAAATGCGGTGTTTGGTGAGGTTCCCGTACGCCATGCCGACGTGCTGGACGCGGTCGGTGGTCGGGTAGATCAGCTTGGAGCCGACGATTCCGACGTCGCGCTCGCGGCCGATCAACTCCACCATCGCGGTGATGCAATCCGGCTGGAGGACCAGGTCGGTGTTGAGCTGAACGATCACTTCCCCGCTGGCTGCTTGGAACCCGCGGTTGACGGCGACCGAATACCCCAGGTTGGTGTCGTTGACCAGGCGTTCCACCGATCCGGCCCGTGGGATCTCGGGAACGACATTCCACACCGGCTCGGTCGACCCATCGTCGACGAGGATCAGCTGCGCGCCCTCCGGCATCGCGGCTGCCAATGAATCGAAAAACAACGGCATGTAGGAGCTGCCGTTGAAGATCGGAACGATCACGCTGACGCTGGGCACGCGTGATAATCCCTAGTTATCGCGTCCTGCGAGCCTCCCGAGGACGTCCGCCTCCGAAACGACGCGCTTGAGGGCGCGGTCGGTGACGTGGGTGTAGATCTCAGTCGTGCTGAGGCTGGCGTGGCCGAGAAGGCGCTGGATGTAGCGGATGTCCACACCCGCCTCGATGAGTTGTGTCGCGGCGGTGTGGCGCAGCATGTGCGGTGTTACGTGCTGGGAGATACCGGCGGCGCGGGCGGCCTTTGCCAGCCTCGAGCGCATCGCGGCTGTGGTGAGGGCGTCGTGGTGAAGGTTGAAAAGCAACCGGGTATGCGGAAGGTCGAGATCTCCGCGGACCTCGAGATAGGCCGCCGTCATGTCCGTGATCCAGTTGTTCGTCAGGAAGACCTGCCGCTCGCGACGGCCCTTGCCGAGCAGGCGGATGGAGCGATTGGCGAGGTCGATGTCCGGGCAGCGAAAACCGACCACCTCGTGCACTCGGACCGCGGTGGAGACCATCAGCGCGACGGCGAGAAGGGTCGTCGACTCATGCGGGTTCTCGCGGACGGCCTCCGCGTGAGGGGTGGCGGGCCCCACGCCTGCGATCTGCTTCAGGAAGGAGAGGAGCCGGTCGAGATCCCGAGCGGGCAGGATCTGCGGCAGCTTCCGCCCGCGCCCGCCCGCCACGTGCACCCCCACCCACGGATCCCTGGTGATCAGGCCGGTGTCGGCCAACCATCTGGAAAAGCCGCGTAGAGCCGACGCCTTCCTTCTCAGCGATGCGGGGGCGAGCGTCGAGGCCCGCTGATCCTCGAGGAAATCCACGAGCGTCGCCCTGTTCAGCGCTTCGACACCGATTGCCGCACCGACGAACTGCTCGAAGCTCGTGAGGTCGCTTTGGTAGGCGCGGAGAGTATGGGGGGACAGATCCTTGGCCGCGAGCGCCCAGCGGACGTACTCCTCCCCGGCCTGGTGCAGCTGCAATGCGCCTCCTCCAAGATCGGACGAATCGAGAAACTCCCGTGTCTAATCGGACCGTTCGGGCCAGGCTTGAACTGGCGGGCGGTGGCCTGCAGGCGAAATATTCCGATGGGCGACTGACCGAGAGCCGGCCCGGCTCGCCGACCGACCGCGTCAAGCGAGGATCATGCGGCTGAGAGGAGTCGAACCTCCACGGGTGTTTCCACCCACAAGGCCCTCAACCTTGCGCGTCTACCAGTTCCGCCACAGCCGCTCGAGGGCGCTCGATTCTAGATGTTTGCGTGCAGGGACAGGGCGGTGGTTGCGGGCGTCCGGGGGAGGCGGTAGCCTTGCGAACAAGTGTTCGAAGGGAATTTGCGCCTTTTCGACCCTGGTGACCCGGCATCGGAGGAACTCGGAACGACGATGGAACTAGATCTGACCAAGCGGCAGAAGGAGATCTTCGACTTCATCCGCAAGTACGCGGCGAAGACCGGCTACCCGCCGACGGTGCGGGAGATCGGCAAAGCCGTGGGCCTGCACTCGTCTTCGACCGTCCACGCGCACCTGGCCAACCTGGAGAAGCTCGGCCTGGTCAAGCGCGACCCGTCGAAGCCGCGGGCGATCGAGCTGCTCTACGAAAAGGCGAAGCGGACGATCAGTTCGGGGGGCGGGCTGCCGCTGGTCGGCCAGGTCGCCGCCGGTGAGCCGATCCTCGCCGAAGAGAACATCGAGGAGTACCTCGAAGTGCCCGACGTGATCGGCGGCGAGGACGGCGATTACATTCTCCAGATCCGCGGCGAAAGCATGAAGGACGCCGGGATCCTCGAAGGCGACTACGTGATCGTGCGCCCCAGCGACGACGCCGCCAACGGTGAGATCGTCGTCGCCCTGATCGGTGAGGAGGCGACCGTGAAGCGGATCTTCCGCGAGAAGGACCACATCCGGCTCCAGCCCGAAAACGAGGAAATGGAGCCGATCCTGACGACCGAGGCCAAGGTGCTCGGCAAAGTCGTCGGCGTCTTCCGCAAGGTCTGACCTGACCCCGTGCGTCCTTGGCTAGGGACGCCTGGATGTCGTCAGGGCCATCTACCTGACTCAATTAGGTTTTTGTAGCGCCGCTGCCTGCGGCGCGCGTCCCACATCACCAGCGGCAGCAGCCGCAGGGAGAGGCGGGGGAAGAGGTCGACCGTGCGCAGGAAGGGGCCGCGCCAGCGGGGGACGATGAGGATCGGGCGGGGCCGCTCGGTCAGCTTGCCGACCTCCTTCGCCACCTCCTCGGCGGTCAGCAGCCGGCCGGAGAAGGAGGGGGCGGCGTCGGGGTCGTCGAGCTTGTCCTCGAGCATCGGCGTCCAGATCCCGTCGGGGCAGACGGCGGAGATCTCGATGTCCTTCTCGCCTCTGCGGCGGAGGTCGAAGAGCGTCCCCAGGGTGAAGGCCATCGCCGCGTGCTTCGAGGCCGAGTAGGCCACCTCGCCCGGGGCGGCGACGATCCCGGCCAGGGAGACGACGTTGACGACATGGCCGCTGCCGGTGGCGCGCATCGGGCCGAGCGCCGCGATCGTCCCGTTCATCAGGCCGGTGACGTTGACGTCGAGCATCGTCTGCCGCGTCTCGGCGCTCTGCTCCCAGGGCGGTCCGCTGAAGAAGACGCCGGCGTTGTTGACCCAGAGGTCGAGTGAGCCGGTGCGGCCGATCGAGTCGGCGAGACCGCGGCAGGCCGCCTCGTCGCGGACGTCGAGGGCCGAGCCCCGCGCCTCGGAGCCGAGCTCGGCGGCGGCGCGGTCGGCGGCTCCGGCGTCGACGTCGGTGACGTGGACCCGGTAGCCGCGCCCGATCAGCTCTGCGGCGATCGCGCGGCCGAGGCCGCTGCCGGCCCCGGTCACCACAGCCGTTCGCATGGTCGCCACCATATCCCGCATCCCGCTTGGCCCAGGGCTGCCACGGAGCTACCATCGCGGGGCGGGCCGAGCGGACCGCGGGGGGAGAGAAAACCCCTCGAGGAAAGTCCGGACACCACAGGGCAGGGCGGTGGGTAACGCCCACCCGGGGAAACCCGCGGGAAAGTGCCACAGAAATGACACGGCCGATGGCGCGGCCACACGTGAGTCGCGTACAGGCAAAGGTGAAATGGTGCGGTAAGAGCGCACCGGCGTTGCGGTGACGTAACGGCCAGGCAAACCCCGCCCGGTGCAAGGCCAAGCAGGACCGTCGACCCGGCTCGGCGAGGTCCAGGTAGGCCGCATAGATAGATGGCCGCTCGAGACAGGATCCGGCTTACAGGCCCGCTAACGAAGAGGCTCCCGAAAGGGGGCCTCTTCTATTCCCGGGTCGTGCCTGGGTCGTTTCCACGATTGGTGTCCCTATAGAGACCAAAAGGGTGGAAACGACGCCTGCACGATTTTCTGTCTTAGCGTTTGCTAATCTGCCGCCAACTTCCGCTGAATCTCCGCCTACATAACGCGGGGAGCGGGGGGCCCAATCAGTTGGGGCGAATCGCGGCAATTGCCGCGTAGCGCAGCTCTTTCAGCGCGAGCCCGTCAGCTAACCCCGCAAGCGCCTGGAAAGAGATGCAGACGATCAACCAAACCTCCGTGCGCTGGGCTATTGCCCTCGCCGCCTTCCTCGCCCTCTTCGCCGGGGTGGCAGCCGGTGCGCAGGCGGCGACCGGTGGCGCTTCCAGCTTCACCCCCAGCACCGAAACCGAAGAAGAGCACACCTTCGGCGCCTGGCGCGTCGGCGGTGCCAGCTGGTACGGGCCGGGCCTGTGGGGCAACAGCACCGCCTGCGGGCAGACGCTGCGGCCGGCGACGCTCGGCGTCGCTCACAAGAAGCTTCCCTGCGGCACGACGGTCAAGTTCGTCTACCACGGCAGGTCGGTGGTCACGCAGGTGATCGACCGCGGCCCCTACATCCAGGGCCGTGCCTGGGACCTGACGAAAGCGGCCAGCGACGCGCTCGGCTTCGAAGGCGTGGGACGCGTCCGCTACGCGATCGCGATCGAGGACGCCACCAGCGCGCGGGCCGACTGAGGGCCGCCGCTTCTCCAACCGATCCGCGGGCTACGCTGCCGTGTTTAGGCAGGGTCCACCGAGGAGAGGAGCAGCGTTCATGTCGAGGTTTTCGCGCGGAATCGCCACCGCCGGGGCGGGGAGATGGAACTGGCTGGCCCTGGGGCTGGTCGGCTCGGCAATGGTGCTCCTCGTCAGCCTCGCCGCCGACAGCGGGACGGCGAAGAGCGGCCGGACCACGGTGATCCTCGGCCAGACCGCGACCGAGCCCGACCCCTCCTGCCCGGACCTGCCTTGCCAGGCGATCGGCAGCGTCACCGGCTTTCAGGTCAACAACGGCCAGGCGCAGCTGCCGTTCCTCGTCACCCACGACGGCACGATCAAGTCCTGGACGCTGACCCTGGCCCAGCCGACCGGCAGCCAGCGGACCTTCTTCAACGGGTTCTTCGGGACCCCGCCCCAGGCGCGGTTGGCGATCCTCCGTCGCGTCCCCGGCACCAACCCGCCCCGCTACAACCTGCGGCGGCAGGGCTCGGTCAAGGTCCTCACGCCCTACCTGGGGCAGACGGTCAAGTTCAGCGCCAACCTGAAAGCCGAAAAGGGCGACATCGTCGGGTTGACGGTGCCGACCTGGGCGCCGGCCTTCGCCCAGGACCTCGACGCCAGCAACGTCTGGCGCGCCAGCCGCGAAGAGGACGCCTGCAAGAACGCCACCGACATCCGCCAGGGCGAACCGCAGGAAAAGGTCGGCACCCGGGCAACTTACGGCTGCAAATACACCACCGCGCGGCTCCTCTACACGGCGACGCTCGTCGAGGGGCGCTGAGCCAGAGCGTGTGATCGGCGGGGGCGGGTCCCCCTCCCCAGACACTCAACATCGAGCCATAGCGAGATGTGTCTGGGGTGGGGGACCCGCCCCCAGCCCCTCGCTAAGCGACTGGGGGAAGCGCCCGCGGACCACCCTGGTCCTGGGGCAGAGCCGCCGCGCTCGCAATCAGGCTCTGGAACTCGTTCAGCGCCAGGTGCCCGACCGCCTCGAGGATCTCCTCGTCGGTCCAGCCGATCTCACGCGCCTCCTCATGCAGGTGGAGGGGCGGGGGGCCCGGCTCCAGCGTCTTCTCGAGGAAGGTGAGGAGCGCGGCCTCCTTCGGGTCCGAGGAGGTGAAGCTGCGGGCTTTGGAGACCTCGTCGAGGCCCAGCCCGGCCCGCCGCGCCGACTTCGCGTGCTGGGCGATGCTGTAGTTGTCCTCGCGGTGCTCGGCGACAGCCAAGGCGATCCGCTCGCGGGTCGCCTGGGGAAGCACGCCGCCGCGCAGCTCGGATCGCATCCGGGTGTAGGCGCGCAGCACGGCCGGAGCCCCGGCGAGCACGCCGACGAACTTCGTCACCGCGCCGCCGGCGGCCTGGATGCTCTTGATGAGAGGTGCGCTCTCGTCAGGCGCCGTCAGCTCGTCGTGGATCTGGAATCTGCTCACTGCGGTTTTTACCGTCACGTCTGCTTCTCGCTTCTGGGCTCTGTCTCAGGGCGGCATTCCGCTTTACAAAGCCCTTACGTGGCCTTTACTTTACTTTTAGCCGCTTACTTACTTGACGTAAGTTATACCTGGTTCCGGGGACGCTTTCAAGCCGCATCGGATCGGTTTTCTATACCCGCATTACGGCTTTCGGCACCCGTTCGGTTCATTCGCCTATCGTTGCGGCCTTCCCCAGCAAGGAGGCAGCAGGCATGGCAGAGCAACCCCGTAGCGCCGCCGAGGTGATCGAGCTCGTCAAAGAGCACGACGTCCGCTTCATACGCCTCTGGTTCACGGACGTGCTCGGCCAGCTGAAGAGCTTCTCGGTCAACGCCTCCGAGCTGGAGGACGCCTTCGCCGGCGGGATGGGCTTCGACGGCTCTTCGATCACCGGCTTCAACCCGATCGAGGAGTCCGACATGCTGGCGGTGCCGGACCCCTCGACCTTCGCGCTGATCCCCTGGCGGCCCGAGGAGGACGCGGTGGCGCGGATGTTCTGCGACATCCAGGTCCCCGGCGGCGGCCCGTACGAGGGCGACCCGCGCTGGATCATGCAGCGGGCGCTGAAACGGGCCGAGGAGCTCGGCTTCGACGCCTACAACATCGGCCCCGAGCTGGAGTTCTTCTACTTCCGCTCGGCGAAGCCGGAGGGCGGCGTTCCCGAGCCCCTCGACGAGGGCGGCTACTTCGACCTGACCACGCTCGACGCCGGCTCGGACCTGCGGCGGGAGACGGTGCTGGCGCTGGAGAAGATGGGGATCCACGTCGAGTACACCCACCACGAGGTCGGCCCCTCCCAGCACGAGGTCGACATGCGCTACAAGAACGCGCTCGAGATGGCCGACGACTGCATGACGTACCGGATCGTCGTCAAGGAGTACGCGATGAAGTACGGCTACCACGCGACCTTCATGCCGAAGCCGCTGTTCGGCGAGAACGGATCGGGGATGCACGTCCACCAATCGCTCAGCCGCGACGGCAAGAACGCCTTCTACGACGCCGACGATCCCTACTACCTCTCGCCGGTGGCGAAGTCGTTCATCGCCGGCCAGCTCAAGCACGCGCGCGAGATCTCGCCGCTCTTCGCCCAGTGGGTCAACTCCTACAAGCGCCTCGTCCCCGGCTACGAGGCGCCGGTCTACCTCGCCTGGTCGCGCCGCAACCGCTCCGCGCTGATCCGGGTGCCGCTCTACCACCCCGGCAAGGAGGGCGCGACCCGGGCCGAGCTGCGCTGTCCCGACCCCGCCGCCAACCCGTATCTCTGCTTCGCGGCGATGCTGCAGGCGGGGCTGGAAGGGGTCGAGAAGGGCTACGAGCTGCCCGAGCCGATGGAGCAGAACCTCTACCACCTCTCCCAGGAGGAGCTGGCGCACCAGGGGATCGAGCAGCTGCCGGCGACGCTGGGCGAGGCGATCGAGATCGCCGCCGAGTCGGAGCTGGTTCTGCGCACCCTCGGCGAGCACACCTTCCGCCGCTTCGTCGAGATCAAGCGGCAGGAATGGGACGACTACCGCGTCCAGGTCACCCCCTACGAGATCGAGAACTTCCTACCGATCCTCTAGCTGCCGCCGCAGGCTGTCGGCATCGGTTACCGGGAGCTGGCAGGTGAAGTTCTCGCAGACATAGGCGGCCGGCCGGCCGTCGACGGCGGTGCGGCCGGCGAGCAGGGGCGGTTCCTCGCTGCCCTCGGGGCCGCCGGCGAGGACGGCGTGGAAGAGCGGCCGCTCGCGCGCGGCTGCGGCGAGCGCCGCCAGGTCGTCGCCGACGAGGGCGACCTCGCGGGTGGGGGAGAGGTGGAAGTCGAGCGCCCGCAGGAGGTGGGCGAAGGCGTCGGGATGGCGGACGGCGGGCTCGGCGAAGAGGGCGAAGACTCCCTCGGCGGCCTCCTCGTAGCGGCGCTCGCCGCTCAGCGCGGCGAGGCGCAGCAGCCCCATCGCCGCGGAGCTGTTGCCGGAGGGGATCGGGTGGTCGCCGACCTCCTTGCGGCGGGCGATCAGCTCTTCGTGGTCGGAGGCGGTCGAGTAGAAGCCGCCGCGCTCGGGGTCGCCGAAGCGCTCGATCGTCGTCTCCGCCAGCTCGCGCGCCGCGACGAACCAGCGCTCTTCGAAGCTCGCTTCGTAGAGCGTCAGCAGCGCCTCGAGCAAAAAGGCGTGGTCCTCGAGGTAGGCCCCGAGGTGGGCGCGGCCGTCCTTGTAGGTGCGCAGCAGCCGGCAGTCGACGTCGCGCAGCGAGGTGAGGACGAACTCGGCGCCGACGCGGGCGGCGTCGAGGAAGTCCTCGCGGCCGAGGATCGCCCCGGCATCTGCGAGCGCTGCGATCGCCAGCGCGTTCCAGGCGGCCAGCCGCTTGTCGTCGAGGCCGGGCCGGATTCGCTGCGCGCGTGCCTCGAGCAGAGCGCGTCGCATCTCGCCGAGGCCCTCCGGTTCCGTCTCATCCGCGCCGCCGGCCAGATGGAGCACGTTGGCCCCCTCGAAGTTCCCGCCGCCGGTAACCCCGTAGAACTGCATCAACTTGTCCACCTGCTGGGTGGAGAAGTTGATGCAGTTCGGGTCGTCGGCATCGGACCCTTTGAGCGCCTGGTGGATCTGGGCCGGGGTCCAGACGTAGAAGCGGCCCTCCTCGCCCTCGGAGTCGGCGTCGAGGGCCGAGTAGAAGCCGCCCTCGGGGCCGCGCATCTCGCGCAGCATCCAGTCGAGGGTCTCCTCGCAGACGCGGCGGTAGCGCTCGTGGCCGAGCGCCTGCCAGCCGTGCAGGTAGGCCCGGGCCAGCAGGGCGTTGTCGTAGAGCATCTTCTCGAAGTGGGGGACGAGCCAGACGGCGTCGACCGAGTAGCGGGCGAAGCCGCCGCCGAGCTGGTCGTAGATGCCGCCGGCGAGCATCCGGTCGAGGGTCAGCTCGACGTGCGCGGTCTCGCCGCGAGCGAGCAGCAGCTCCAGCGAGGAGGCGGGCGGGAACTTGGGGGCGCTGCCGAAGCCGCCGTTGCGGGGGTCCGCCGCGGCGAGCAGCCGCTGCACCGCTTCGTCGAGGTGGGCGTCTCCCGGGAGGTCGCGCGGCTCCACTTCGCCGATCGCCCCGAGGCGGGCGCGCGCGATCGGCGCTTTTTCGCGGATCTCTTCGCGCTGCGTCTCGAAGGCGTGGACGACCGCTTCCATCACCATCCGGAAGCTCGGCATCCCGCGGCTCTCGTCCGGCGGGAAGTAGGTCCCGCCGTAGAACGGCACCCCGTCGGGGTCGAGGAAGACCGTCATCGGCCAGCCGCCGTGGCCGGTGATCGTCTGCACCGCCTCCATGTAGATCGCGTCGACGTCGGGACGCTCCTCGCGGTCGACCTTGACGCTGACGAAGTGCTCGTTCATGTAGGCGGCCGTCTCGGGGTCCTCGAAGGACTCGCGCTCCATCACGTGGCACCAGTGGCAGGCCGAGTAGCCGACCGAGAGCAGGATCGGCCGGTCTTCCTCGCGCGCCCGCTCCATCGCTTCGGGACCCCACGGGTACCAGTCGACGGGGTTGTCCCGGTGCTGGAGCAGGTACGGGCTGGTCTCCTGCGCGAGGCGATTCGGCATCGCCTTCAACCTACCCGCGGCGAGACAAAACGAGTATTCGCTCGTCGCGCTCGCTGAAACTTGGGTCGACACGGCGGTTCGTGGGAGAGAAGGTTCTCCTCTATGGGTAAGCGACTACCTTCAGTCTCGTGACGACCCCGCAACGACATGGCCAGCCCGACCCCGCTCTGGACGCGGTGCTGGCCAAGCTCGCGCCCGCGGACCGGGCGGTGGTGCGGGGGGCTCTGGAGCGGGCCGAGAAGACCGAAGCGGAACTGAGGTTCCTCGCCGAGCACGACTCGCTGACGGGGCTCCTCAACCGGCGCCGCTTCCGCGCCGAGCTCGACCAATATGTCTCCTTCGCCGCCCGCTACGGCGGCCTCGGAGCGGTGCTGGTGATCGACATCGACGGGCTCAAGGAGGTCAACGACCGGCTCGGACACCAGGCCGGCGACACGCTGATCCGCCGCGTCGCCGAGATCCTGCGGGAGCGGGTGCGCGCGACCGACGTCGCCGCCCGCCTCTCCGGGGACGAGTTCGCGGTGCTGATGCCGCAGAGCGATACCGCCGGCGCGCTGCAGCTGGGCGAGGACCTGCGCGCCCAGGTCGCCGAGGGGATGCCGCTCAACTCGGAAATCGACCGCGCCTCGATCAGCGTCGGGATCGCGATGTTCGGCGGCCAGGGAGGCTCTGGCGCCGAGGCCGTCCTCGTCGCCGCCGACCAGGCGATGTATCAGGCGAAGACGGAGGGGCGGAACCGGATCGCCCTCTTCGACGCCGCGCGCGCCGACGGCCAGCCGCGGGAGCGGGCGCAGACGACGAGCGCCCGGATTCGCGACGCGCTGACCCAGGACCGCCTCGGCCTCGCCACGCAGCCGATCCGCGACCTCGCCTCGGGCGGGATCGAGCGCTACGAGCTGCTGCTGCGGATGCGCAGCGAGGCCGGCGAGCTGATGCCCGCCGCCTCGTTCATCGACGTCGCCGAGCGCTCGGGCATGGTCCAGGAGCTCGACCGCTGGGTGGTGACCCAGGCGCTGGAGCTGATCGGCGAGCGCGAGCGCGCCGGCGCCCCGGTATCGCTGCACATGAACATCTCCGGGGCCTCGATCACCGATCTCTCGGTGCTGGAATTCATCGAACGGCGGCTGGACGAAGGCGAGGCCGACCCCGCCCGCTGCACCTTCGAGATCACCCAGACCGCCCGGGTCGAGGACTACGACACCGCCGCTGGGTTCGCCGACCGCCTGACCGAGTTCGGCTGCGAGGTCGCGATCGACGACTACGGCGCCGGCTTCGGCCCGTTCGCCTACCTGCAGAAGGTCCCCTTCGATGTGATCAAGATCGACGGCGCCTTCATCCGCGACCTGCCGCGCAACGACGCCGATCAGCTGACGGTCAAGGCGATCGTCCAGATCGCGCGCGGTCTCGGCAAGCGGACCATCGCCGAGTTCGTCGAGGACGAGGAGACGCGAACGATGCTGCAGGAGTACGGCGTCGACATGGCCCAGGGCTACCACCTGGGCAGGCCGGTGGACGTCGCCGAGCTATCCGCCGCGTAGCTGCGCCCGCTTGATCTTGCCGCTGCTGGTCTTCGGCAGCTCGGCGGCGAACTCGACGATGCGGGGGAACTTGTAGGGCGCGGTCTCGCGTTTGCAGTGCTCCTGCAGCTCGCGGGCGAGGTCGTCCCCTGAAGCGCGGCCGTTGTCCGGGCCGTCGCGGAGGACGACGATCGCGCGGACGACCGAGCCGCGCTCGGGATCGGGGGCGGCGACCGCGGCGGCGTCGGCGACGGCGGGGTGGGAGAGGAGGGCGGACTCGACCTCGGTGGGGCCGATCCGGTAGCCGGAGGAGAGGATGATGTCGTCGCCGCGGCCCTCGAACCAGAGGTAGCCGTCCTCGTCGGAGCGGACGAGGTCGCCGGTCTTCCACCAGCTGCCCTCGAAGCGCTCGCCGTCGAGGTAGCGGGAGAAGAAGGTGGGGGAGGAGGCGGCGCGAAGCTGCAGTTCGCCCTCGACGATCCGGGTCTCCATCCCGGGCAGCGGCCTGCCCATCGAGCCGATCCGCACCGGCTCGCCGACCAGGTTGGCGGTGACCTGGCCGGTCTCGGTCTGGCCGTACCCGTCGGCGGGCTCGAGCCCGGTCGCCTCGCGGAAGGCGGCGATCGTCTCCGGGTCGAGCGGCTCGCCGGCGGAGACCATCCGCCGCAGCGCCGGCAGCGGCCGCAGCGCAGCGCGCTTGGCCAGCATCCGGTACTCGGTCGGGGCCTGGCAGAGGACGTTGACGCCGAGCGCCTCGGCGAAGTCGAGCCGCTCGGCGGGGTCGAAGCGGCCGTCGTGGATGACCGCGGCGGCGCCGGTCAGCCAGGGGGCGAGAAAGACGTTGCGGGCCGACTTCGACCACCCGGGCGCGGTCGTGCACCAGGCCAGGTCCCCCTTGCGCGACCCGAACCAGTGCTCCGCCTGGATCTGCTGCCCCATCAGGTAGCGGTAGCCGTGGACGACGCCGCGTGGTTCGCCGGTGGTCCCCGACGTGAAGACGATCAATGCCGGATCCTCGGCGCCCATCTCCTCGATCGCGGCGGGGGTCTCCTGCGGCAGGTCCTCGTCGAGGACGCGGGCCACGTCGGCCATCGTCATCGTCGGCACCCCGTCAGGCAGCTCGGCGAGCAGCGCCTCCTCTCCGACGCAGAGCTTCGGGTTGGCAGCAGCGACCCGATGCTCCAAATCGTGCTGGCGCAGCATCGTGTTGCAAGGCAATGCCACCGCCCCCATCCGCCAGCAGGCAAGCAGACTGAGCACCCACTCGATCCGATTCCCCACCAGCGTCATAACCACATCCCCGCGCTTGACCCCCCGAGCAGCAAAAGCCCCCGAGAGCCCGGCCGACTGCGCGACCAATTCCCCGAAGTAGTGATCCCGCCGCCGTCCCTCAGCGTCAACAGCCACGATCCCGAGCCGCGAAGCCGGCGACCGCTCCATCAAATCCTCGATCAGATTCACGGGCCGCAAGCTATCGAGAGATCGGTTGAAGCTGCCGCCGAGAAATTTTTCCTTCCGGCATAGCGCTTGGTCTTGGGGCGGGCGCAACCGTCATCGACAGCAAGGCAGGCCCGTGTCCTCGCTGCGGTGGCTGGGGGTCAATCCCGAATGGCTTCTACCGGTTCACCCAGGAAGCTGAACGAGTCATCCAGCCATGGACGCCAAGTGAGCGAGAAAGCCTCGCAGATGAGCTCCGAGCGGCGGTGAGGACGAGAGAGCGAAGAGCTGTCGAACGGGCAGTCAGGGACAGACCGGGATTGCGGGAGGTTGCAGAGCGCCTTTTGATTCCCCGGGATGCTGCTGCCTTTTGGGGATTGGTTGCTGTCTTGATTGCTCTGATTTCAATCATGAGCAATCAGGGGGGTGAGACCAATGTTGATGTGACCCAAGAGACGACCATCAACATCAGTCCACGGCCGGCGCCAAAGCTGAACCTCCCGGCTGCCTCGCCAGGGCCGCCGTCGGCATCTGGCCGTCCGCCGCCACCACCTCGCAAAAGCACGAACAGGCAAAGGAGAAGCGGAAGAAGAAGCGTTAATAAGACGTGTCGCTTTTGTCCCCCTATGGAAGACAAAAGCGACACGCCCCTCTTGCCTGGCTACCGAAGTTCCGAACTCGTCTTCTTAAGCAACTGCCGAGCAATGATCAGCAGCTGGATCTGCTGAGTCCCCTCGAAGATGTCGAGGATCTTCGAGTCCCGAGCCCACTTCTCCAGCAACTCGTTCTCGCCATAGCCGATGGCGCCGCAGAGCTCGACGCAGCCGAGGGTGACGTCGACGCAGGTGCGCCCCGCCTTCGCCTTGGCCATCGAGGCCTGCAGCGAGTTCGGCTTCGAGTTGTCTGCCATCCAGGCGGCCTGGAGGGTGAGCAGCCAGGAGGCCTCGTAGTCGGCCTCCATCTCCAGGAAGCGCGCGGCGGCGGCGTGCTGGTTGTTGGCCGGGACGTCGTAGTCGATCGTCACGCCCGCTGCCTTCAGCTGCTTGCGGGTCTCTTCCAGCGCCGCGCGGGTGACGCCGACGGCCATCGCGGCGACCAGCGGCCGCGTGTTGTCGAACGTTTCCATCACTCCGGCGAAGCCCTTCTCCTTCACCTCGGGGTCGCCAAGCAGCGCCTCTTTCGGCACCCGGCAGTCCTGCAGGGTGAAGTTGGCCGTGTCGGAGGCGCGGATCCCGAGCTTGTGCTCGAGCCGGTCCAGCTTCAGGCCGGGGTTGTCGCGCTCGACGATGAACGACTTGATCGCCGCCCGCCCTTTCGAGCGGTCGAGCGAGGCCCAGACGACGATCAGGTCGGCCCGGTCGCCCGAGGTGACGAAGATCTTCTCGCCGTTGAGGACGTACTCGTCGCCGTCGAGCTCGGCGGTGGTGCGGATCGCGGCCGAGTCCGAGCCGGCTTCCGGCTCGGTGATCGCCATCGCCGCCCACTTGCCGCCGTAGGTCTTCAGCTGCTGCTCGGTCGCGACCGAGGCGATCGCCGAGTTGCCGAGCCCCTGTCGCGGCATCGAGAGCAGCAGGCCGACGTCGCCCCAGCAGAGCTCGATGATGCCGAGCACGGTGGAGAGGTTGGAGCCGTTGCGGTTGGAGCCGTCGTCGCTCTTCTCACGACGGACGCCGGCGGCGCCGGCGCCGCCGATGTCGGAGCCCTCGTTCATCCCGTCGATCAGGGAGGCGAGCATGTCGAGCTCTTTCGGGTAGGCGTGCTCGGTCTCGTCGTACTTGCGGGAGATCGGGCGGAACACCTCGGTGGCGACCTGGTTGGCCTGGCTCGCCAGCGGCTTGAACTTCTTCGGTATCTCGAGGTTGATCATCTGATTCCTTTCTGCTCGTCAGGCCGGGCCTAGACGAGCAGGGCGCCCTCCATCACGCCCGCAGCTCGCAGGTCTCGGTACCAGCGCTCGACCGGGTGCTCCTTGACGAAGCCGTGGCCGCCGAGCAGCTGGACGCCGTCGGAGCCGATCTTCATCCCCTTGTCGGTGCAGAGCTTGCGGGCGATCGCCGCCTCGCGGCCGAAGCTCTCGCCGCGGTCGGCGCGGCTCGCCGCCCGGTAGGTCGCCAGCCGCATCGCGTTCGACTCGATGCCGATGTCGGAGACGGCGAAGGCGACGCCCTGGCGGTTGGAGACCGGTTCGCCGAAGGCCTGGCGGTCGTTGACGTAGGGGATCACGTAGTCGAGGACGGCCTGCGCGGTGCCGGTTGCGAGACCGCACCAGGCGATCCGCGAGCGGTTGACGCAGGCGGCGTAGTCCTTCGCTTTGGCATCCCCCTCGCCGAGCAGCGCGCCGGCCGGCAGTTTGACTTTGTCGATCAGCAGGCGGCCGGTGGCGGCGGGCCGCAGGCCCATCGCCGGCTCGTCCTCGACGGTCAGGCCTTTGGCGCCCGACTCGACGATGAACAGCGCCGGGCCGATGCCCTCGGCGTCGGCGGCGATGACGAAGAGCTCGCAATCGGTGGCGCGGGCGATCAGCGACTTGGCGCCGCTGAGGACCCACTCCTCGCCTTTCTTCCTCGCCTTCGTCTCCAGGGCCAGCGGGTCGAACAGCGGTCGCGGCTCGAGGATCGCCAGGGCGGCGGCTGGGATGTCCTCGCCGGTGAAGGCCGGGAGGTAGGTCGCCTCCTGCTCGGCCGAGCCCCAGAGGCCGATCGCCGTGGCGGCGGCACCGGGAGCGAGGGCGGCGTAGGCGATGCCCATGTCGCCGTGGGCGAGGGCCTCGCCGATCAGGACGCTGGTGACGGCCGACTGCTCGGTCATCACGCCGCCGAGCTCCTCGGGGACGCCGAGCATGTTGACGCCGAGATCGTTCGCCTGGTCGAGGATCTCCTTCGGGGTCTCCCGTTTCTCGTCGGCCTCGAGCGCGGCCTTGCGGACCTGGTCGGAGGCGAAGGCGCGGCCCGCCTCCTGGAACATCTGCTGCTCGTCGTCGGGCGTGAGGTCGAAGAGGCCGGTCGACTTGCCCTTCTTCTGCCGGGCCGGTTTGCCCAGCTTCTGGGCGGCCTTGAAGGTGCGGCCGGCCGCGGTCGCGGAGCGGAACCCGTTCTTGGTGCCCTGGAAGAGGGCGCGCTCGACCTGCTTGCGGATGCGGATGCGGTCCAGCAGGTCGGAGCCGGCGAGGCGGTTGAGCGCCCGCAGGCCGTAGCCCATGCTGCGCTCCGCCATCCCCTTGTTCTCGGTGGTGGTGCTCACTTGGTCTTCCTTCCGGTTTTGGCGGATTTGGATTTCGGTTTCGGTGCCGTCTGCGGCCGGACGCGGCCGTCGAGGTGGGGGGTGCCCTTCTTCGCGTCGCGGACGGCGAAGAGGATCTCCCCTTCCTGGTCGCGGCTGGCGAACTCCACCCGCGCCGGCAGTAGCACCGGCTTGCGGAAACGGACCTCGGCCTCGAAGCTGTCGGGAAGCTTGCTTTCCAGCTGGGCCAGAGCCCGCGCCTTGGTCCACATCCCGTGCGCGATCGCGCCGGGGAAGCCGAGAGGCTTCGCGGTCAGCGAGTGCATGTGGATCGGGTTGCGGTCGCCGGAGACGCCCGCGTAGCGGCGCCCGAGGTCGCCCCCGAGCTTCCACTCGGCGCTCGCGGGCGCCTCGGCGGGAAGCGGCTCGAAGCCCCGCTCCTGCTTGGCGCTCTCGTCGCCCTTGCCGCGGCGCAGCATCGTGCTGATGCTCTCCCAGACGACCATGCCGTCGACTAGGACCTCGGTCTCGAGCGAGAAGGTCTTCCCTTTCGGGTGCGGCCGCAGCGCGGTAGGCCGGACGCGGATCGTCATCTCCTCGTAGATCCCGATCGGCCGTTTCTGGGCGATCGAGTTCTCGACGTGGACGAGGCCGACCGCGCCGAACGGGAAGGAGCCGTCGCTCATCACCGCCATCTGCAGCGGGAAGGCGAGCATGTGCGGGTAGGTAGGCGGCAGCGTGTCGCGCAGCGCGAAGCCGCAGACCCTGGCGTAGGCGGCGACGTCCTCGGGCTTGGCGGTGACGCCGGCCAGCTCGAGGTCGAGCCCGTCGGGGATCTCGCCGCCGCCGCCCGGGACGAACGGGAGCAGCGAGGCGCCGGGGATCATCGGCAGCGCCGCGCGCGCGTAGAGCGGCAGGATGCTGGGACTGCTGTCGAGGGTCTTCATCATCACGCCCCCAGCAGGCTCTGGCCGCAGACGCGGACGACGTTGCCGTTGACGCCGGTTGAGGCGGGGCTGGCGAACCAGGCGATCGTCTCGGCGACGTCGACCGGCAGCCCGCCCTGGGAGAGGCTGGAGAGCCGGCGGCCGGCTTCGCGCGGGCCGATCGGCATCGCCGCGGTCATCTGCGTCTCGATGAAGCCGGGGGCGACGGCGTTGATCGTCGCTTTGCGCTTCGCCAGCTCGGGGGCCATCGCTTCGACCATCCCGATCACGCCGGCCTTCGAGGTGGCGTAGTTGGTCTGGCCGTTGTTGCCGGCGATCCCGGCCATCGAGGAGACGCCGACGATCCTCCCGTTCGGCCGCAGCAGCTTCTTCGCCAGCAGCGCCTCGTTGATCCGCTCCTCGCTGGAGAGGTTGATCTCCATCAGCTGCGCCCAGCGCTCCTCCGGCATCTTCGCCAGGGTCCGGTCTTTGGTGACGCCGGCGTTGTGGACGACGACGTCGACGCCGTCGGCAAGCTCGGCGGCGATCTTCTCCGGCGCGTCGTCGGCGGTGATGTCGACCTCGATCGCGCGGCCGCCGATCGCCTCGGTGACCGCCTTCAGGTCGGCGGACATCTGCGGGATGTCGAGCCCGACGACTTCGGCGCCGTCGCGGGCAAGGGTGTCGGCGATCGCGGCGCCGATCCCGCGCGAGGCCCCGGTGACTAGGGCCACCTTGCCGGCGAGCGGCTTGTCCCAGTCGAGCTTCGGCTCCGGGGCGACGCCTTTGCCGACCTGAACGACCTGGCCGGAGACGTAGGCGGATTTGGGGGAGAGGAGGAAGCGGAGCGTCGACTCCAGCTGATCCTCCGCGCCCGGCTCCACGTAGACGAGCTGCGCGGTCGAGCCCTTGCCGCCGATCTCCTTGGCGAGCGAGCGGGTGAAGCCCTCGAGCGCTCGCTGGGCGATGTGGGCCTCGACCGATCCGGCCTGCGCCGGCGGGGTGCCGAGGACGACGACGCGGCCGCTGCGCTGCAGGCGGGCCACGGCCGGGTAGAAGAAGCGCTGCAGCTCCACCAGCTCGGTCGAGCCGGCGATCCCGGTGGCGTCGAAGACCAGCGCCTTCGCCTTGCCCTCGGCCCCGGCCCGTTCGGCCTTGACGCTGTCGAGGACGGCGGCGATCGCCTTGCCGAGCCGGCCTTCCGGCGCGGCGCCGGAGAGGACCGGGCCGGCGACCACCGGCCGGCCCTCCTTGTAGCGGTCGAGCGAGACCGGCTGGGGCAAGCCCAGCTGCTTGGCGATCGTGCCGACGAGCGGCGCGTTGACGACTTGCGAGTAGCGGTCAGCCATGGTTACTCGGCACCTCCCGGGGCCTCGAGGATCGCGACGACACCCTGGCCGGCGGCGGCGCAGATGCTGATCACGCCGCGGCCCTTGCCGTCTTCGTTCAGTTGCTTGGCGAGGCTGGCGACGATCCGCCCGCCGGTCGCGGCGAACGGGTGGGCGGCCGCCAGCGAGCCGCCGTTGACGTTGAGCTTCTTACGGTCGATCGAGCCGAGCGGTTTGTCGCGCCCCAGCTTCTCGGAGCAAAAGCCCTTGTCTTCCCAGGCCTTCAGCGTGCAGAGCACCTGCGCGGCGAAGGCCTCGTGGATCTCGTAGTAGTCGAAGTCCCGCAGGCTGAGGCCGGCACGGTCGAGCATCCGCGGCATCGCGTAGGCCGGGGCCATCAGCAGGCCTTCGCGCTTGTGGACGTGATCGACGGCGGCGGTCTGCGCCTCGGTGATGTAGGCGAGGATCGGCAGGCCGCGCTCTTTCGCCCACTCCTCGGAGGCGAGCAGCACGGTCGAGGCGCCGTCGGAGAGCGGCGTCGAGTTGGCCGCGGTCATCGTCCCCTCGGGGCCGCCGAAGACCGGCTTCAGCTTCGCCAGCTTCTCCAGGCTGGAGTCGGGGCGCAGGTTCTGGTCGCGGTCGAGCCCGATGTAAGGCGTCATCAGGTCGTCGAAGAAGCCGCGGTCGTAGGCGGCGGCGAGGTTCTTGTGGCTCTTGACCGCGAGCTCGTCCTGCTCCTTGCGGCCGACCTCCCATTCGGTCGCCATGATCGCGCAGTGCTCGCCCATCGAGAGGCCGGTCCGTGGCTCCTCGTTGCGGGGGATCGCCGGGACGATGTGGCCGGGGCGGACCTTCGTCAGCGTCTTCAGCTTTCCCATCGTCGAGCGCTCGCGGTTGGCCTCGAGCAGCGTCTCGCGCAGGCCCTCGTTGAGGGCGATCGGGGCGTCGGAGGTGGTGTCGGCGCCGCAGGCGATGCCGGAGTCGATCTGGCCGAGGGCGATCTTGTTGGCGACGAGGATCGTCGTCTCCAGGCCGGTGCCGCAGGCCTGCTGGACGTCGTAGGCGGGGGTCTCGGCGGCGAGGCGGGTGCTGAGCACGCTCTCGCGGGTCAGGTCGCGGTCGCGCGAGTGCTTGAGCACGGCGCCGCCGGCGACCTCGCCGAGCGTCTCGCCCTGCAGGCCGTAGCGGTCGATCAGCCCGTCGAGCGCCGCGGTCAGCATGTCCTGGTTGCTGGCGTGCGAGTAGACGCTGTTGGAGCGGGCGAAGGGGATCCGGTTGCCGCCGACGACGGCGACTTTGCGGGTTTTGGCGTTCATTTCGGGGAGGGTCCTCCTTGGGGTGAGTTGGAAGTTGGGGTGGGGGTCGAGCGCTCGCGCAGGCCGGGCTCGACGGTGGAGATGAGGAGCGCGGCGGCGTCCTCGGCGCTGATCGCCTCGGTCCGCAGCCACCAGCGAGCGAGCGCCTCGGAGGCGCCGAGCAGGGCGGTGGAGAGGGCCTCGACTTCGACCTTGGCCGCGTCGCGGCCGCGCTCGGGGATCTGCGCCAGCAGCGAGGCGGAGACGAGGTCGAGGATCTGCCCGCGGTAGGCGGCGACGCGGTCGAAGACCTCGCCGGCCTGGGGAAGGGTCTCGTCGAAGAGCACCGCCCAGGCGGAGCGGTCCGAGTCGAGGAAGGCGAAGAAGGCGCGGACGCCGGCCCCGAGCGCGTCGCCGGGGTTGGCAGCCTCGTCCACGGTGGCGGCGATCGTCGCGATCAGCGCGTCCCCGGCCCGCTCCATGCAGGCGATGTAGAGCCGCTCCTTGTTGCCGAAGTAGTTGTAGAGCAGCGGCTTGGTGACGCCGACCTCCGCGGCGATCTCGTCCATCGTCACCGCCGCATAGCCGCGCTCGGCAAACAACCCGTGGGCGACCTCCAGCGTCTGCTCCATGCGGTCGTCCCGCGAGAGCCTCGTGCGAACCGATGCATCCATCGGTGTAGACATTACCCGAATATAAATTTATATATCCGTAACGTGATGTATCGCACAGGAGTGAGCCGCTGGGGAAGGCTGGCGATCAGATGGGAGCTACCCATCGGCCGCATGGCATCGCAGCCTCTCCAGTTGATCCTCTGCCCAGCGGCAAACCGTGAGGAGGACGGGGGACTCGAACCCCATCCGAAGGGCGACTCCGGACTCGCGAGTGTCAAACGCTTGCGGCACCTCGCCGCTTCATCCTCCAGAGCTACAAGCTCTGGGGCGGCAAAGTTCTCTCCCCTGTTGACGGATCAAGCGCTTCGGATTAGCCTCGACCTACGAGTGTCAAACGCTCCGGGGGTCGCTCCCCCGCACGAAAAAGACCCGCTTCGGCGGGTCTTCGTGATTCAGGACTGGTGGGAGGATTCGACCGCTGGGCACGGCTGGTCGATCAGACGAGAGCTACTCGCCGACCGCATGACTTGGCGGCCTCGCCAGGAATCCGTGCCCAGCAGCAGATTGTGAGGAGGACGGGGGACTCGAACCCCATCCGAAGGGCGACTTCGGACTCCCGATTGTCAGTCGGTTGCGGCGCCTCGCCGCTTCGTCCTCCATCCCTTTAAGGGACCGAGCAGGCGAGTTCTCCCCCCGTTGACGAATGCGATCTGACGGACTACCCTCGAACCACGATTGTCAGTCGGTTCGGGGGTCGCTCCCCCGCACGAAAAAGACCCGCTTCGGCGGGTCTTCGTGATTCAGAGGCTAGATGCCGAAACTAGGAGAGCTCGGTGCCGTCGTAGAGCTTCTTGACGTGCACGGTGCCGGCGGGGGCGGCTTCGATGCAGAGCTTGCAGAGGACGCACTCGTCGCAGTTCTCGGCGACGATCTCGACCTTGCCGCCGGCGTCCTTGAAGATGTCGACGGGGCAGACTTCCTCGAGCTTGGCGGCGAGGGAGGCGTCATTGCGGATCGAGTCCTCGACCTCGACGTCGATGAAGACCTTGTTCAGGGTCTCGGCCATCAGGCGGTCGCTCCGATCTTTTCCTTGACGACGTCGGGGATCTCGTCGATGCGCTCGACGACGCGTATTCCCGCCGCTTCGAGGCGGGAGATCTTCTCGGTCGCGGTGTCCTCTTTGCCCTCGACGATGGTTCCGGCGTGGCCGAAGCTCATGCCCTTCATCTCCTCGTCGTCCATGAATTTGCCGGCCATGAAGGCGACGATGGGGAGGCGGGAGTTGTTGTCCTTGACCCATTCGGCCAGCTGGGCCTCCATGCGGCCGCCGGGCTCGGTGTAGATGACGATCGCCTCGGTCTGCTCGTCGGCCTCGAAGTAGGGCATCAGCTCGGCGTAGGTGGAGCCGATGATCGCGTCGCCGCCGATCGAGACGGCGGTGGAGACGCCGAGGCCGGCCTGGGTCAGGGAAGAGGAGATCTCGGTGGTCATCCCGCCGGAGCGGCTCATCACGCCGACGCGGCCGGGCTGGTAGGCCTTCGCCGCATCTTTGGCGGGGCCGCCGATGCCGCCCATCTTGCAGACCTCGGGGACGATCAGGCCGAGGCAGTTGGGGCCGATGATCCGGGCGCCCCTCATCTCGGCCAGCTCGACCATCTCGGCGACGTCGCCGCGCGGGATCCGCTCGGTGACGATCACGATCAGCTTTATCCCGTTCTCGATCGCCTCGAGCACGGCGTCCTTGGTGAAGGCGGGGGGGACGGTGACGACCGAGCCGTCGATCGGGCCGCCGTGGTGGGCGACCGCCTGGGCGACGGTGTCGAAGACCGGCACGCCGTGGACCTCGCGGCCCTTGCGGCCGGGGGTGACGCCGCCGACGATCTTCGAGCCGTAGTCGAGGCACTCGCGGGTCAGGTTGACGGCCTCGCGGCCGGTGATCCCCTGGACGATGAAGGTCGTGTCCCCGTCGAGCAGGATGCTCATAGCAGCCCCTTCGCCTGTTCCTTATTGGTGCCTGGCAACGAAAAGGAACAACTGAAAAAGACGGGGGTCACGCGGGCGCCCCCTGGATCTTCGAGACGGCGCGGCCGGCGGCCTCCCACATCGAGACCGAGCGGTCACAGGTCTCGACGCCGTAGCGGTCGAGGATCTTGAAGCCCTCCTCCTCCCAGGCGCCCGGGATGCGGAAGATCGCGATCGTCTCGCCGGGGTCCTTGCCGAGCTCGAGGCAGGCCTTGATCACGCCGCGGGCGACGATGTCGACGCGGGTGTTGGAGACGATCGACATCATCACCGCGATCTTCTCGACGCCGTCCTTTTCGAGCACCTCCTTGGCGAGGCCGCAGGCCTTGGCGACCGACGGGTTGCCGCCGATCTCCGAGTAGTTGGCGGGCTGACCGCCCTGGTTGCGGACCGCGTCGGTCAGCGTCAGCGAGCCGCCGCCGGCGCCGATCACGAGGCCGAGGTTGCCGGTGAAGCCGTGGTCCTTGCCCTGGATCACGCCGCGGTGATCAGCGGCATCGATCGCGCTGACATTTTTCTCGAAGTCGGAGGGCTCGTAGGTCTCGCGGGTGTCGTCCTCGGCGATCGCCAGCTCCTTGCGCAGCAGCTTCTTCTGCCGGCCGACCGCCTCGTTCTCCATCTCCATGTGGGCGTCGAGGGCGACGAAGCTGCCGTCGGTCAGCTCGGCGAGCGGGTTGATCTCCGCCAGGGTCATGTCGTTGTCGCGGAAGAGGCGGGCGAGGCGGGCGAGGATCGGGGTCGCGCGGTTCAGCTGCGAGCCGGTGACGCCGGTCGCGGCGACGACCTGCTTGGCCTCGAAGTCGCCGATCGGGAGGAGGTTGGAGACGTGGCCTCGGCCGACGTGGTCGGGGTGGGTCTCGGCGACCTCCTCGATGTCGATCCCGCCCATGTCGCTGAACAGCATCAGCGGCTTCTTCGCGGTCCCGTCCCAGACGACGCTGGCGTAGTACTCCTGCTTCACCTCGGCTTTGGGGTCGACGAGGACGCCGCGCGGCATGTGGCCGTTAATCTCCAGCTTCAGGATCTCCTCGGCGTGCTCGGCCGCCTCCTCGGGCGTGTCGGCGAACTTGACGCCGCCGGCCTTCATCCGGCCGCCGCTCAGAACCTGGCTCTTGATCACGACCGGGCCGCCGATTTCCTCGGCGACCTTGCGCGCTTCCTCAGCGCTCGTGCAGAAGCCGTACTTGGTGACGGGAATCCCCGCCAACTCGACGATCTTCCTTGCCTCGAACTCGTAAAACCTCATCAGCGGCGCGGAACCCTATCCAACTCGCCAGCCCCAGACATTGCCGGAGCGCGATCGGGAGGGGTGCTGGTGGGGGGTCCCTGGGTACTCAGCATGGAGCCGAGCCGAGTCGATCCAGGTGCCAGCCCATCTCCGCTCCACTCGGCGGAGGTGTTCCCAGGGACCCCCACCAGCACCCCTCGCACATCTCGTCACCCCGGCAATGTCAACCTGCCCTGCTTAACTGCCCCGGGTGTTTCCCCGCCCCCTCGGCCGGAAGAACCGCTTCCGGCCACTCGTTTTCCCCTTGATCGCGCTGGCGATCGGCCTTGTGGCGCTCTACGGATGCGGCACTGTGGTCGACCCCGTGAAGCTCGAGGACACCGTTCAGGCCAGCCTGGAAGATTCGATTCATGAGAAGATCAAGGCCGTCGATTGCCCCTCGGATCAGTCTGTAGACCCGGGCGCGACCTTCACGTGTGAAGTGATCTTTGCCGATGACAGGCGGGAAATAGCCGTTTTGGAAATTCGCAACAAGGATGCCGACATCTCGATGATCGGCCTCAAACCCAAGAATTAAAAGAGAGGCGAACAAGAGGCGAATGAGCGACCTGACGACTGCACCGGACGAGCTGACGACCCACGCGAAACTCCTCAGTTGGGTGGACGAAATCGCCTCCCTGACCGAACCCGACTCCGTCGACTGGTGCGACGGCTCCGCCGAGGAGTACGACCGCCTCGCCCAGGTCCTGATCGACGCCGGCACCTTCGAGCGCCTCGACGAGGCCAAGCGCCCGAACAGCTACCTCGCCCTCTCCGACCCCGGCGACGTCGCCCGCGTCGAAGACCGGACCTTCATCTGCTCCGAGAAGGAGGAGGACGCCGGGCCGACCAACAACTGGCGCGAGCCGGCCGAGATGCGCGCCACCCTGAAGCAGCTCTTCAAGGGCTCGATGAAGGGCCGCACGATGTACGTCGTCCCCTTTTCGATGGGCCCGCTCGGCTCGGAGATCTCCGAGATCGGGATCCAGCTGACCGACTCGGCCTACGTCGCCACCAACATGCGGATCATGACCCGGATGGGCAAGGCGGCCCTCGAAGTCCTCGGCTCCGACGGCGAGTTCGTCCCCTGCGTCCACTCGGTCGGGATGCCGCTGACCGAGGGCGTCGAGGACGTCTCCTGGCCCTGCAACGAGGCCAACAAGTACATCGTCCACTACCCCGACAGCCGCGAAATCTGGTCCTTCGGCTCGGGCTACGGCGGCAACGCCCTGCTCGGCAAGAAGTGCTTCGCGCTGCGGATCGCCTCGGCGATGGCCCGCGACGAAGGCTGGCTGGCCGAGCACATGCTGATTCTCAAACTCACCTCGCCCGAGGGCAAGGTCAAGTACGTCACCGGCGCCTTCCCCTCCGCCTGCGGCAAGACCAACCTGGCGATGCTGGTCCCGACCCTCCCCGACTGGAAGGTGGAGACGGTCGGCGACGACATCGCCTGGATGAAATTCGGCGACGACGGCCGCCTCTACGCGGTCAACCCCGAGGCCGGGTTCTTCGGCGTCGCGCCCAACACCAGCCACAAGACGAACCCGAACGCGATGGACACGATCGAGCGGAACACGATCTTCACCAACTGCGCCAAGACCGACGACGGCGACATCTGGTGGGAGGGGATGACCGGCGAGCCGCCGGCGCACGCGATCGACTGGCACGGCAACGACTGGACCCCCGGGTCCGAGACGCCCGCCGCTCACCCGAACGCGCGCTTCACCACCCCCGCCGCCCAGTGCCCCTCGATCGCGCCCGAGTGGGAGGACCCCGCCGGCGTCCCGATCGACGCCTTCCTCTTCGGCGGCCGCCGCGCCACCGTGGTGCCGCTGGTCCAGGAAGCGTTCGACTGGGAGCACGCGGTCTTCATGGGGGCGACGATGTCCTCGGAGACGACCGCCGCCGCGGCCGGCGCCGTCGGCCAGCTGCGCTTCGACCCGATGGCGATGCTTCCCTTCTGCGGCTACAACATGGCCGACTACTTCGCCCACTGGTTGAAGGTCGGCCAGCGCGAGGGGGCGCAGCTGCCGCGCGTCTTCTACGTCAACTGGTTCCGCAAAGACGCCGACGGCAAGTTCCTCTGGCCCGGGTTCGGCGAGAACAGCCGCGTCCTCGAGTGGGTCTTCCGCCGCTGCGAGGGCGAGGGCCAGGCGGTCGAGACCCCGGTCGGGCTGCTGCCGGCCGAGGGTGAGATCGACACCGAGGGCCTCGACATCTCCGCCGAGGCGATGAAGGAGCTGCTCAGCGTCGACCTCGACCTGGTCAAGGCGCAGCTGCCGCAGGTGAAAGCGCACCTGGCCGAGTTCGGCGACAGGCTGCCGGCCGAGATCGCCAGCCAGCTCGAGGCGCTGGAACAGCGTCTCGGCTGAGGCTCGACTCCTGCAGACCGGGGCGCCGCCGAGGGCGCCCCGGCTGCGAGCGTGCAGGGCTATGGGATCCGCGCGCGAATGCCGACCGTAAGGTTTGATCGTGCAGACCCGGCTCGAATCCCCAGCTGTAATCGCGCTTCTCGCGGCAATCGGGCTGTTCCTCTGCTCGCTCGCCAACGCGCTCTCGCGTGAAACGCGCGATCCCTCGCAGCTGATCTACTGGCTCGGCGTCCTCCTGATCGCGGTGCCGATCTTCCTGCGGCTGACCTCGAGCGGGCCCAGTTACCGCGAACGGCTCGGCCTCGTCCTGCTGCTGGGGCTGGCGCTCTACGGCGTCAAGATCGTCCACGACGCGCCCCTCTTCACCCTCTCCGACGAGTACATCCACGCTTTCAACATCCACCAGATCGAGAAGTACGACCACCTGTACCACTTCAACCCGGCGATCTCGACCTCCCCCTACTACCCGGGGCTGGAGGGGGCGACGTCGGCGCTGACGATGCTGACCGGGGCTTCGACGTACCTCTGCGGGACGATTCTGGTCGGCGCCGCCCGCCTGGTTCAGATGGCGGCCCTCTTCTTCCTCTTCGCGCGGCTCAGCGGCTCGGCCCGCGGCGCCGGCATCGGCGTCGCCGTCTACACCGGCACCAGCAACTTCCTCTTCTGGGGAGCCCAGTTCTCCTACGAGTCGCTGTCGCTGCCGCTGGTCTGCGTCGTCCTGATGGCGTTCGTCGAACGCGAGGAGGCGCCGCCGCGACTCCGTGGCGCCTGGGCGGTGCCGATCGTGCTGGGGATCCTCGCGATCACGATCACCCACCACCTCAGCTCCTACGCGCTGGCGATCATCTTCGTCGCCCTCGCCGTCCTCTACCGGGTGATGCGGGTCGAGAAGCCGAACCCGTGGCCGTTCGCGGTGCTGGCTGTCGGCTCGGCCGCCGCCTGGCTGCTGATCGCCGCCGAGTCGACCACCGGCTACCTCTTCCCGGTGCTCGAGAATGCGCTCGAGGCGATCTACGAGACCGCTTTCGGCGACACCGAAGCCCGGCAGCTCTTCGGCTCGCCCTCGGATACGGCCGAAGCCGTCGCCGGGACCCCGATCGGGGCGCGGGCAATCGCGCTGCTGGCGATCGCGGTGCTGGGGGTGATCTCGCTGGTCGGCCTCAGGCAGGTCTGGCGGCGGGAGCGGCGCAACCCCCTGGCGATCATCTTCTGCGCCTTCACCGTCGCCTTCTTCGCGGCGCTGATGCTGCGCTTCGCCCCGGCCGCCTGGGAGACGGGCAACCGCGCCGGCGGCTACTTCTTCATCGGCCTCTCATTCGTCGCCATCTACGGAACCGCCCAGCTGCTGCGGCGCGGGCCCCGCCTGATGCGCCGGCGGCTGCTGCTGACCGGGGCGCTGGCGGTCGTCCTCGTCGGCGGCGCGATCTCCGGCTGGTCGTGGGACCTGCAGCTGGCGCGGCCGCTGAAGGCTTCCGCGGACGGCAAGGACATTTTCTCCGAACCCCTGGCGCTGGCCGAATTCGCCTCGCAACGCCTCGACGGCAGCCGCTTCGCCGGGCCCGAAGCCGATGCCCGGATCCTGCTCCATCCGGGCGGGCAGGTGGCCTTCGGGGGCCAGGGCCCCGACATCGAGGACATCGTCGACGAACCGCAGCTGCGCGACTGGCAGCTGCCGCTGCTGGAGCGGAACCACCTGCCCTTCCTCGTCGCCGACCGCCGCCTGCTCTCCGAGGACACCCTGCGCGGCCAGTACTTCTCGGTCAAGGACCAGTACGGGAACGAGCTGCGTCCGAAGGGCGTGGTCCACAAGTTCTCCGAGATCCCGGTCGGCCGCGTCTGGCAGGGAGGCCGCATCGTCCTCTTCAACCTGCGGGATCGGCCATGAGGGGCCACCGGGACCTGCAACGGGCCTGCCTCGCCGCGGTTGCCTGCGCGCTGGTGGCGGCGCTGGCGCCGTGGGAGATCGTGCGGCTGGCGGCGGCGCTGCCGCTGACCCTTTTCCTGCCCGGCTACGCGATCGTCGCCGCGGCCTTCGGCTCCCGCGAGCTGGCGGCGCCGAAGCGAGCCATGCTCAGCGTCGCGCTCAGCCTGATGACCCTCGCCCTCGGCGCCTTCGTCCTCAACATCTTCCCGTTCGGGCTCGAGACGGCGAGCTGGGCTGTGCTGCTGCCGCTGGTCGTGATCGCCGCCTGCCGCGGCGCCGCCCTGCGGCGCGAGCGACCGCAGCGCGGTCGGGACGCTCGCCCGGCGTTGCCCCGGCCCGTGGCCGGGAGCCTCGTCCTCGGGGCGCTTGCCGTGGCGATCGCGCTCGGGGCCTTGGCCCTCGCCGAGAAACCCTTGCCGGCCGAGAACGCGAAGGGCTTCACGGCGCTGTGGATGCTGCCGACGGACGAGCGCGAAGACGTGGTCGCGATCGGCGTCGACAGCAACCAGCACGATCCCCACTCCTACAGGCTCAGGGTGAGCCTCGGGAAAGACCAGTCGAAGACCTACCGGGTCGAGCTCGACCCGGGGGAGGAACGCGTCTACGAAGTGGACGTTCCGCCCAGGCCCAGCGGCAGGACGCACGTCGTCGCCTCCCTCTACAGAGCGGGGAAGCCGCAGAAGCTCTACCGCCGGGTGACGAGCTGGCTACCGAGGCAGATGACCTTCCCTTGAGCGCGAGCGCACCCTCCGTCGACATAGTCGTCACTAACCACAACTACGGGCGCTTCCTCCCGGAGGCGATCGAGAGCGCCTGCGCCCAGACCCATCCCGAGGTCGCGGTCGTCGTCGTCGACGACGGCTCCAGCGACGACTCGCGCGAGGTGCTGCGCCGCTACGAGGACCGGGTGGAGGTGGTGCTGAAGGAGCAGGGCGGGCAGGCCTCGGCGCTGAACGCGGGGCTCGGGCGCTGCCGCGGCGAGGTGCTCCTCGTCCTCGACGCCGACGACGTGCTGCGCCCGCACGCGGCCGAGCGGGTCGCCGCCGCATTCGCCGCCGCGCCGGGGCTCGCCAAGGTCCAGTTCCCGATGGAGGTCGTCGACGCCGACGGCAACCCGACCGGCGCGGTCAAGCCCGGCGGCCACCTGCGGGCGCCGGTCGGCGACCAGCGCCGGGCCGAGCTCGCCTTCCCTTTCGACCTGCCCTGGCTGCCGGGCGGCGGCACCGGGTTTCGCGCCGAGGCGGTGCGCCGGATCCTGCCGATCCCCGCCGCCGACTACCCGCGCAGCGGCGCCGACTGGTACCTGGTCCACCTCACCGCGCTGCTCGGCGAGGCGGCGCTGCTGGACGAGGTCTGCGCCTCCTACCGGGTCCACGGCGGCAACTCCTACGAGCTGGACGGGGACGAGATCGACCTCGATCACGTGCGCGAGGCGATCCTCTTCGCGGGAGCGACCACCCGCTCCCTGGAAGCGCTCGCCGACGAGCTCGGCCTCGAGCGGCCCGAGCGGATCCTCTCCTTCGCCGACCTCGCCAACCGGCTCGTCTCGCTGCGGCTCGAGCCCGACCGCCACCCGCTCGCCGGCGACCGCCGCGGCGCCCTGCTCGCCGACGCGCTCCGCGCCGTCCGCCGCCGCTTCGACGTCGCGGCGCCGATGAAGGCGCTGATGGCCGGCTGGTTCGCGCTGGAGGCGATCGCGCCGCGACCCCTGGCGCGGCCGCTGGCCGAGCTGTTTCTCTTCCCCGGCAGGCGCACCGGAGCCAACCGAGTGCTGGGAAGATTGCAGCGCCACTGACCATGCGCATCCTGATCGTCACCGATCACTACCCGCCGTTCATCGGCGGCGCCCACCGCCAGGCGCGGCTGATCGCCTCCGGGATGGCCGAGCGCGGTCACGACGTCGCGGTCGCCACCACCTGGCACGGCGGCCTGCCGCCGCTCGACTGGGAAGAGCACGTCACCGTCCACCGCCTGCGCCAGGTGCGGACCGCGTTCCGCTCGCTGATCCGCGACGAGGAGCAGCGCCACCAGCCGCCCTTCCCCGACCCGGTCACGATCGTCGGCCTGCGGCGCCTGATCAAGGGCTTCGAACCCGACGTCATCCACGCCTACGGCTGGCTCGCCTTCTCGGTCGCGGTGGCGCTCGGCCGCAAGCGCATCCCAATGCTGATCTCGGCCCGCGACTACGGCTACTTCTGCGCCAACCGGACCCTGCTGCGCAAGGGGGAGCCGTGCTCGGGGCCGGCGCCGCTGAAGTGCGCGGTCTGCGCCAGCGACTACTACAGCGGCGTCCCCAAGGGGCTCGCCGCGACCGCCGGCGTTTACCTCTGCCGGCCGCTGCTGGCGCGGAAGATGACCGGCCTGCACAGCGTCAGCACCTTCGTCCACGACGTCACCACCCGCTACCTCTTCGGCGAGGGCGGGGCGCCCGAGGACCTGGTCCAGGTGACGATCCCGAGCTTCCAGGACGTCGCCCCCGACGAAGCGGTCGACGGCGCCGACCCCCAGGTCGCCCCGTTCCTCGAGCGGCTGCCGGCGGAGCCGTTCATCCTCTACGTCGGTGCCTTCCGCCGGGTCAAGGGGCTGGAAACCCTCTTCGCCGCCTACGGGAAGCTGCAGTCGCCGCCGCCGCTGGTCCTGATGGGGACCTTCGAGCGCGACTCCCCGCAGCCGTTCCCGCCCGAGGCCGTCGTCCTCACCGACGTCCCCCACAAAGCGGTGATGGCCGCCTGGGACCGGGCGATGTTCGGGGTGATGCCCTCGCTGTGGCCGGAGCCGTTCGGCGCCACCGTGGCCGAGGGGATGAACCGCGGCAAGCCGGTGATCGGCACCACCCTCGGCGGCCACGTCGACATGATCGGCGACGACGCCGGGCTGCTGGTGCCGCAGGGCGACGTCGGCGCTCTGGCGGAGGCGATGCGCGACCTGATCGAGAACGAGGAGCGGCGCGAGCGCTTCGGCTCGGCGGCGAGCGCGAAGGCGAAGTCGTTCGCGGCGGGCGCGGTGATCCCGCGCTTCGAGCAGGCCTACCGCGACGTGCTCGCCACGGGATGAGGGTCCTCCTCGTCGTCCCGGTGCCGCCGCAGGCGGGCGGGGGAGGGGCGATCCCGGTCCTGCTGGAGGCCGAGCTGCGGGGGCTGCGGCAGCGCCACGAGGTGACGCTGGTCACCGCGCTCGGCGACGAGCCCGGCGAAGAGGAGGCCGTGGCACGGCTGCGCGAGCAGGGCGAGGTCCACCTCGCCGACCGCCGCCGACCGCCGCCGGGGGCGCGCCGCCGCCGGCGCCAGCTGCGAATGGCGGCCGCCTGGGCGCGTGGGCGCTGGCCCTGGCGCACGGTCTGGTACGCCGACCCGGGGATCCAGGCGATCCTCGACCGGCTCGGCGCCGAGCGCGAGTTCGACGTCGTTGCGGTCGAGGACAGCGCGATGTCGGTCTTCCGCTACCCCGCTGGGGTGGCGACCGTCTACACCCACCACGAGGTGCTGCGCTCTCGTCCGGTGCGGTGGAGCCCAGGGCCGCTGCGCCAGTGGCCGGCCTGGGCCTTCGGCGAGCTCGACTGGCGGCGCTGGGAGTCCTTCCAGCGCCAGGCCTGGCGGCGGTTCGATCTCGTCCAGGTCTTCAGCCGGCGCGACGCGGAGGCGATCGCCGAGCTCGCCCCCGAGGCGGCCGCGCGGGTCCGGGTCGACCCCTTCGGGCTGGTGCTGCCGCCGCGTGCCGACCCGGCGCGCGAGGCGGCGGGGACGATCCTCTTCGTCGGCGCCTTCCACCATCCCCCGAACCGCGACGCGGCGATCTGGCTGGCGCGCGAGATCCTGCCGGCGGTGCTGGAGCGCGCCCCGGGGGCGCGGCTGCGGATCGTCGGCAGCGCGGCGCCGCCAGAGGTCCTCGCCCTCGCCAGCCCGCGGGTCGAGGTCGTCGCCGACGCGCCGAGCGTCCAGCCGCACACCGAAGCGGCGGCGGTGGTGATGGCCCCGGTGCGGACCGGCGGCGGGATGCGGATGAAGGTGCTGCAGGCGATGGCGGCCGGCAAGGCGGTGGTGACGACCCCGCGCGGGGTCGAGGGGTACACCGGGTTCGGCGAAGAGCCTCCTTTGGCCGTCGCCGAGGGCACGGCGGAGATCGCCGCGGCGACGGCGGCCCTGCTGGAGGACGACGCCGCCCGGCGCAGGCTGGGCGAGCGGGCGCGCGAGTTCGCCGAGCGCCACCACAGCCCCGAGGCGTGGGCCGAGCGCCAGACCGCCGTTTTCGAGGAGGCCCGGGAAGGGCGCCGAAGGGGTGCGGATGGCTGAGGGGCCGAGCGTCACCGTCGTCATCCCGACCCACCAGCGCCGCGAGGCGCTGCGCACGGTGCTGGAGTCGCTCTCGCGCCAGAGCGTCGCCCCGGAGGCGTACGAGGTGGTCGTCTCGGTCGACGCCTCGACCGACGGCACGGTCGAGATGCTGGAGGGGTGGGAGGGACCCCTGCAGCTGCGCTGGGTCTCTCCCGACACGCGCGGCCGGGCAGCGGCCTGCAACGCCGCCCTGGCGGCGGCCCGGGGCGAGGTGACGATCGTCCTTGACGACGACATGCGGGTCGTGCCCGAGTTCGTCGAGCGTCACCGCTCCCACCACCCGGAGGGCTCGCGGCGCTGCGTCCTCGGCGCCGTCCCGGTCGAGCTGGGGGAGGACGGCACCCACGCCGCCCGCTACGTCAAGGACAGGTTCGACCTCCACCTCTCGCGGCTCTCGGACCCGGCGCACCTGGCGCTGCCGCGCTCCTTCTTCACCGGCAACGCCTCGCTGCGGACCGAGACGATGCGCGCGGTCGGCGGCTTCGACGACTCGTTCGGGATCTACGGCAACGAGGACGTCGAGCTGGCCCTGCGGCTGCGGGCCAGCGGGGTCGAGCTCGGCTACGACCCCGAGGCGCTCGCCTGGCAGGCCTACGACAAGGATCTCGGCGGCCTGCAGCGCGACACGCTCGCCAAAGGCCGGACCACCGTCCAGCTCGCCCGCCGCCACCCCGAGGTCTTTCCCGACCTGCGCCTGGCGAACCCCGGCGAGGCCTCCCGTCCCTGGCTGGCGGCGCGCTCGCTGCTGCTCTGGGCGACGCGGCGGCTGCGTGCGACCAGCGCCGCCGTCTTCGCGCTCTGCTCGCTGGCGGAGCGGCTCGGGGCCTGGCGGTTCCCGCTCTTCTACCGCCCGGTCCTCGATTACGCCTTCTGGGCAGGGGTGGACGCGGCGCTGCGCGAATCAAACGACGAGGGCGAGCTGTCGAACCTAGCCGGAGAGCTCCAGCGTGGCCCGATCGATCTTCTTCTACACCGATAGCCGCGTTCTCGGCGGCGCCGAGAACGCGATGTTCATGCTGCTCGGCTCGCTCGACCGGGTCGAGTGGGAGCCGACCCTGCTGCTCGAGGACGCGCCCGAGGTCGAGCCGCTGGCAGAGCGAGCGGCTGCGCTCGGGGTCCCGGTGCGGCGGATCGCGCCGCTGCCGCTCGGGCTGACCGGGGCGCGGCGGGTGCCGGGGCTCGTCCGCCTCCTGCGGCACGAGCGCCCCGCCGTCTTCCACGCCCACATGAGCTCGCCCGTCGCCTGCAAGTGGGGGTTGGCGGCGGCGGTGCTGGCGCGGGTGCCGGCGGTGCTGGGGTCGGTGCAGGTCGGCGCCTACGAGCCCGACCGCTCCTCCTACCGGCAGCTGCGGGCGCTGGCGCGGAGGGTCGATCGCTACCTCGCGGTCTCGCGCGAGATCGCCGGCGAGCTGGTCGACGATCTCGGCTGGCCGGCCGGGAAGGTCGAGGTCGTCTACAACGCCGTCGACGCCGGGCGCGCCGCCGTCCCGGCGCCGCCGGGCCTGCGCGAGCAGCTGGGCGGCTCGGAGACGCGGCCGCTGGTGCTGACGCCGGCGCGGCTGGACGCGCAGAAGGGCCACGACGCCCTGCTGGAGGCCGCGGCCGAGGTGCCCGACGCGCTCTTCCTCATCGCCGGCGAAGGCCCCGAGCGGCAGCGGCTGGAAGGGCGGGCAGCCGAGCTCGGCGTCGCCGAGCGGGTCCGCTTCCTCGGCCGCCGGGAGGACGTCCCGCAGCTGCTCGCCGCCTGCGACGTCTTCGCCCTGCCCTCGCTATACGAGGGCTCTTCCCTGGCGGTGCTGGAGGCGATGGCCGCCGGCATCCCGGTCGTCTCCTCGGCGATCGGCGGCACCGAAGAGCTGATCGAGGACGGCCGCAGCGGCCTGCTGGTCCCGCCCGGGGATGCCCTGGCGCTGGCCGCCGCGCTGCGACGCCTGCTCGGCGACCCGCGGCTGCGGGAGGAACTCGCGACGCGGGCGCGCGAGCGAGTCGACGCCGGCCTGCGGCGCGAGCAGAACGCCGAGCGCGTCGAGGGGGTCTACCGCGAGCTGCTGGCGAAACGCGATTTCGAGGATCTGCCCGAGTCGCGCCGCAACCCCCTGTTGCGGCGCCGGGACTGGCGCTTTCTGCTCCCCGACGCCGAGCTGCTCGCCCACTGGCGGGTGCCGCGACCGTTCGGCGTGCGCCGAGCCCGCCGCCGCGCCGAGGCCGCCGGCTACGCCGACGTCCGCGCCTACTGGGCCGGCCCGCTGCCGCACCGCCTGCCGCAGTTCTGGCTGCCGCTGGAGCTGGATGCGGCGACCGACCACCTGCTCGCGAGTCGCGCTCCGCGCTCGCCGGCGGGCAGGATCCTCCGCCACCTTTGGAGCGCGCTGCGCCGTGCCGGGCTGCTGGCTCCGATCTACGTCGTCGGCAGGCGGCCGGGAGGGCCCGACGAGGAGGGAATCCCGCTCTCGCCCTCATGTCCGCTGCTGCTTCTGACCACCGGGCACCGCAGCATCAACAAGGCCGTCGGCCTCGCTTTCGAGGCGGGGGCGGAGAGGCCGGAGAAGGCGGCGAAATTTGCCCGCGTGCCGGAGGCCGAGCCCGGTCTCGAGCGGGAGGCGGCTGTCCTGCGCCAGCTTCGGGAGGAGCGCCCGGATCTCCCGGGGGTGCCCCGCCTGGTCGGCGAGGGCTCGCGCAACGGCCGCCTCGCGGTGGTCCAGGAGGCGATAGCGGGGAGGTCGCTGCTCGACGTCCTGCGGCCCGAGAACTTCGAAGCGACGGCGATGAGAGTGACGGATGTCCTGATTGACCTGGCCGGCGAGACCGGGCGCGTCGAGCCGGCAAAAATGCCCCCTGGAGGGGCAAAATCGCCAGCTCGCGAAGTTCTCGACTGGTTCGCGCGCAGCTTCGGGCCGGTAATCGATCCGGACCTCCTCCACAGGGCGGGTGCCCTGCTGGGGGGCCTCGATGACTTGCCGGCCACCACCGAGCACCGGGACTGCTCGCCCTGGAACGTCCTCGTCACCCCGGCCGGCGATCCCGTCCTGCTCGACTGGGAGTCGGCCGAGCCGGCCGGGCTGCCTGGCCTCGACCTCGTCTACTTCCTCGCCAACTGCGCCTTCGTCCTCGACGGGGCGCTGGAGAGCGGCCGCACCCGCGAGACCTACGCCCGGCTGCTCGACCCGGCGACCCCGCACGGCCGCGTCGCCGCCGCGGCGATCGGCGAGTACACGGCGGCCATCGGCATCTCCGCCGCGGACTTCCGCCGCCTCCGCCTGCTCACCTGGGTCGTCCACAGCCGCAGCGACTACCGCCACCTGGAGCTCGAGTCCCGCGGGGCGCCGAGTGCCGAGGCGCTGCGCGGCTCGGCCTTCCTCGGCCTGGTCGAGGAGGAGCTGCGCCTCGATCGCGAAAGTGAGGTCCGATGAGCGTCCTCTCTCGGCTGCGAGCGATCCTGGAGGAGCGGCTGGCGCTGATGGCGCCGGCGCGGCGGCTGCGCCTCGCCCTCGCCTCGCGAGAGGTCGAACGCCGCTTCGGGAGGGGGGCCGAGGTCCGCGTCCTCGACGCCGGCTGCGGCGACGGGCTGCTCTCGCTGGCGATGGCCAAGGCCCACCCCGCCTGGTCGATCCTCGGCGTCGATCTCCGCACCGACCTGCTCGAGGGGGCACGCAAGCGGGCGACCGGGCGCGGCCTCGGCAACGTCGAGTTCGTCGCCGGGAACCTGGAAGAGCCGCTGCCCGAGGGCGACGTCCAGGCCGTCCTCGCGGTCGAGTGCCTGAGCGAGATCCCCGACGACCGTAGCGCCCTGCGGATGATGGCCGAGGCGCTCGCCCCGGGCGGTCTCCTGGTCGCCCAGGTCCCCGAGCGGGACTGGCGCCCGGTGCTGCCCGGCAGCCCGGGCACCTGGCGCGAGCAGGTCCGCCAGGGGTACACGGCGGCGGAGCTCGAAGCGGCGCTTCGTGGCGCCGGGCTCGCCGACGTGGCGGTGCGGCCGACGTACCGCAGCCTCGCGGCGGGGGCGCAGGAGGTCCGCGACCGGATCAAGGGCTCGCCGCTCGCGGTGCGGCTCCTCGCCTTTCCGTTCCTCGCCCTGGCTGTGCGCCTCGAGCGGCGCGGGGTCACCTTCGGACGGCCGAACGCCCTACTCGCCGTCGGGACCCGCGTAACGGGCTAGCGCCTCTTCCCAGGCCCTTGCCGGGTCGTCGGCCGCGACCACGCCGTCGAGCGTCCCCTCCTCGGTCGAGTCGAACCGGGTGGCGTAGAAGTTGTGGTAGACGAGGTCGCCGAAGACGGTGCCGACGTCACCCGGGCCGCGCTGGCTGGTCACGTCGTGGAACCTGACCGCCGGGGCCTCGCGGGTCGAGATTTCCTCGCCGACGTCTCCCGAGGCGTCGCGCCCTTCTTCGCGGGGCCGGTAGTTGGACTTGAACGAGTGCCCCCGCTCGACGAAGCGCGCCGTCCGCATCGCCCAGCAGCAGGGGTGGACGTACTCGCGGTTGAGCCGCGCCCCGGTCACCTCGGCGCCGCCGGAGAGGTCCCCCTCCAGCTCCTGGAGCCAGCGGTCGTGGAGGGGGAAGGCGTCGACGTCGAGGGTGACGACGTACTCGGTCTCGCAGAGCAGGACGCCGAGGTCGAGGGCGAAGTCGTGGCCCATGTTGAGCGGCAGCAGGACGGTGCGGACCCCCTCGCCCCGCGGCCGGTGCGAGCGGGCGCGCCGCGAGCCGTTGTCGACCACCAGGATCCGCGTCCCGGCCGGGCTGCGCCGCTTCACGAGGTCGATCAGCACCTCCAGGTGCGACCACGAGTTCCAGTTCACGGTGACGATCGTGGCGGCGCCCGGCGCCAGCGAGGCGAGGCGGCGGCGGGCGCGCGCCCGGGCGACCGGGATGGCGATGCGCCAGCCGCTGGCCCGGATCGACAGGAGCAGGTGGCCCGCGAAAAAGGAGATGCCCGAACGTGCCCTTTTCATCCCGGCGGGGACTCTATGGTGTCCGCACCTTGGCCCCGGAGCTCAGCGTCATCCTCGCGACCCACAACCGGCGGCAGATGCTGGAGCGCTGCGTCGGGGCGCTGGCCCGGCAGACCCAGGATCCCGGCGACTTCGAGGTAGTGGTCGCCGACGACGGCTCCGGCGACGACTCGGCGGCGGTGCTGCGGGCGCTGGAGACGCCGTTCGAGCTGACCGTCCTCGAGCCCGGCAAGATCGGCCGGGCGGCGGCGCGGAACGCCGCGATCGAGGCGGCGCGAGGCCGCGTCTGCCTGATCATCGACGACGACGTGATCGCCGAGCCGGCGCTCGTCGCCGAGCACCTCTCCGCCCACCGGGAGGGTCCGGTGGTCGGCCTCGGCCAGCTCACCCAGTCCCTCCCCGAGGGCCGCGACTGGTACGCGGAGATCTTCGCCGAGACCTGGAACGACCACTTCGACCGGCTCGAGGGCCGCGAGGTCGACTGGACCGCGACCTACGCCGGCAACCTCTCGGCGCCCCGCGAGGCGCTGCTAGCGGTAGGCGGCTTCACCGCGCGCCGGACCGGCGAAGACGCCGAGATCGGCTACCTGCTCGCGCGGCACGGCTGCCGACCGCGGTACCTGCCGCGCGCCCGCGCCCTGCACGACGACTGCAAGCACCGCAACCAGCTGATCGCCGACTCCGAACGCCAGGGCGCGCGGCAGATCGATCTGGTCGCCGACTACCCGGAGATGCAGCCGCTCCTCTACGGCTGGTTCCTCGCCACCGGCCGCCGCGAAGTCGCCCTGCGCCGGCTGATGCTGGCCCTGCGGGTGCCGCCGCGGCTGCTGGGACGGCTGGGCGGGCTGCTCCCCGGCAAGGGGCGGCGCACGGTCTGGTTCCACTTCGTCTCCCGCTACGCCTACTGGCACGGGCTGCGCGGCGCCGTCGACCGCGAACGCTGGGAGCGGATGACCCGCGGAGTGCCGGTGCTGATGTACCACGCCTTCGGCCGGCGCGAGGAGAACGACCGCTTCGTCGTCTCGCGGCGCTCGCTGCGCCGCCAGCTGCGCCTGCTGCGGCTGCTGGGTTACCGCGGCGTCCACTTCGAGGACCTCGTCGACGACCTGCGCGCCGGCCGGCTGCCGCCGCGGCGGGCGGTCGCGATCACGATTGACGACGGCTACCTCGACAACCTCGAGGTCGCGGCGCCGGTCCTCCGCCGCCACGGCTTCCCGGCGACGATCTTCCTCGTCACCGAGCGGATGGGCGGCGTCAACGACTGGACCGAGGACGGGGCGCTGAGCGGGCGCCCGCTGCTCTCCTGGGAGCAGGCAGCCGGGATGGCGGGGGAGGGGATCCGCCTCGCGGCCCATACCCGCAACCACCCGGCGCTGCCGACGCTGGGGCCAGACGAGATCGCCGCCGAGCTCCGCGGCTCCAGGGAGGACCTCGAAGCCCGGCTCGGGGCTCCCGCGCGCAGCTTCGCCTACCCCTACGGAGAGCTGAGCGACGAGGTGGTGGCGCTGACCGCCGCCGCCGGCTTCGAGGCGGCCTGCACGGTCGAGCCCCGGCTCACCCGCCTCGCCGAGGACCCGCTGCGGATCCCCCGCATCGAGGTCCGGGCCGGGGACTCGCTGCCGCGCTTCCTGGTCAACGTCCTGCTGGGGTCGCGCTGAGATGGAGCGGCGGGATCCGCCGAGCTTCTCGGTCCTCATCCCCGCCTACGAAGCCGCGGCGACGATCGGCGAAGCGCTCGACTCGCTCCGCGCCCAGACCCTGCCCCCCGCCGAGGTGCTGGTCTGCGACGACGGCTCCCGCGACGACCTGGCCGCCGCCCTGGCGCCCTACGAAGGCTTCGTCCGGGTGCTGCGGGGCCCGCACCGCGGGGTCGCCGCGGCCCGCAACGTCCTGCTGCGCGCGGCGGGCGCCGAGTTCGTCGTCCCGCTCGACGCCGACGACGTCTACGCCCCGACCCGGCTGCAGCGGCTGGCGGAGCTGGCCGCGGCCCGGCCCGAGCTCGACATCCTCGGCACCGATGCGCTCTTCGTCAGCGAAGGCCGCCCCGCCGGCCGCTTCAACGCGCTGACTCCGTTCGCCTACGAGCGCCAGGCCGAGGCGATCCTCGACCGCTGCTTCGTCATCTGCCCGGCGATGCGCCGCGCCCGCCTGCTGGAGATCGGCGGCTACGACGAGTCGCTCTGGACGGCGGAGGACTGGGACGTCTGCCTGCGCCTGATCTTCAGCGGTTCGCGGGCGGGCCTGGTCGACGAGCCGCTGCTCGAGTACCGCCTCGGCGGCGAGAGCCTGACCGCCCGCCGCTCCGAGAACCTGCGCGCGCGGGTGCGCATGCTGGAGAAGGCCGCCGCCGCTCCCGCCGCGGACCCCGCTCTCCGCGAAGCGGCCCGGCGGGCCGTCTCCCACCACCGCGGGCGCGCGCTCGAGCAGGCCGCCCTCGAGGCGGTGGAGGAGGGCAGCGCCGAGGCCCGGGGCCGCCTGCTGGCGGTCGCCCGTTCGCGGGACGTGGCGCCCAGGGCGCGCCTCGGAGCGGCGCTCAGCAGCATCGCGCCCGCACGGCTGAGCCGCCTCGCCGGAGCCGCGCTCTCGGGCTCGACCGGGCGCCCGCGGGACTGAGCCGCGGCGCCACCTCAGGTCGGCAGTCGCCAGGCGTGCGGGAGGACGACGCTGCCGTCGGAGCCGGTCGGGGGGACGGGGCGGCCCTCGATCACGCCCGGTTGGACGTCGAAGAAGCCCGCCGCCTGCAGTCCGTCCTGGATCTGCCGGCCGGCTTTCAGCAGCACGTCGATCCGGTAGCGGCCGGGCAGGAGGGGAAGCGACGCCATCTGGCATTCCAGTCGGGTGCCCTGGCCGGGCTCGCGCGTGTCGACGGGGGCCGAGACCTCGCTGTCCAGCGTCGTCACCGGCTGGCCGAGGCTGTCGGCGATCGTCAGCCGGCACTCGAGGCCGGGCCACTCCTCGGTGACCTCGATCGCGATCGTCGCCGGTCGTCCGGAGACGATCACGTCGGGCGGGCCGCCGCTCCCGTCGCTGATCTCGACCCGCCGGATCTGGGTGTCGTAGTAGCCGCGCCGATCCCGGTCGGTCCGCTCCAGGAGGTCGTCGGAAGCGGATCGCTCCAGCGCCGTCAGGTACCGGTCGATGGTCTCCTTGGCCGGCCCGTCGGCGACCGCTCGGCCCCGTTCCAGCAGGACCCCGCGCTCGCAGAGCGCCTGGATGATCGCCAGGTTATGGGAGACGAAGACGACGGTGCGCCCCTGGCTGGCGACCTCGGTCATCTTCCCCAGCGACTTGCGCTGGAAGGCGGCGTCGCCGACGGCGAGCACCTCGTCGACGAGCAGGATCTCCGGCTCGAGGTGGGCCGCGACGGCGAACGCCAGCCGCACCGACATCCCGCTCGAGTAGCGCTTCACGGGGGTGTCGAGGAAGCGCTCGATCTCGGCGAACTCGACGATTTCGTCGAAGCGGGCGCGGATTTCGGCCCGCCGCATGCCGAGGATCGCGCCGTTGAGGAAGATGTTCTCCCGCCCGGTCAGCTCGGGGTGGAAGCCGGTCCCGACCTCGAGCAGGGAGCCGACGCGGCCGGTCACGTCGACGTAGCCGGAGGTCGGCTCGGTGATCCGGGAGAGGATCTTCAGCAGGGTGCTCTTGCCGGCCCCGTTGTGCCCGAGGAGCCCGACGACTTCGCCCTCGCGGATCGTCAGCGAGAGGTCGCGCAGCGCCCAGAGGAACTCCGGGCCGTCGTAGTCGGATTCGTCCTCGCTCTTGCGGAAGGCCCCGGAGATCGCCTCGCGCAGGGTCCCGTAGCCGCGCCTGTGCAGTCCCAGGCGGTAGCGCTTTCCCAGTTCGTGGGTCTCGATCGCGGTCGCCGGCATGGTCACACGTAGTCCGCGAACCCGCGCTCGACGCGGTCGAAGTAGGCGAGGCCGGCGAGCAGGATCGCCACCGCCGAGACGGCGGAGATCCCGATCAGGTCCCACGGGGCGGCGCCCTCGCCCAGGGTCGCCCAGCGGAAGCCTTCGACGACCCCGACCATAGGGTTGATCGCCGAGATCGTGCGCCACGGCTCGTCGAGCAGGCTGCTGGGATAGGCGACAGGGCTGGCGAAGAGCCAGAGCTGGATCCCGAACGGGACCACGTAGCGGACGTCGCGGTAGCGGACGTTGAGGGCGGAGAGCAGGGTGCTGGCGCCGAGCGCGGCGGCCGCGGCGATCACGACCAGAAGCGGCAGCGAGAGGATCGCGATCGAGGGGGTCAGGCCCCAGACGAAGACGATCACCATCAGGATCGTGCACGAGATCGCGAGGTCGACGAAGCCGGCGACGAGGATCCCGGCGGGCATGAAGATGCGCGGGAAGTAGATCTTCGAGACCAGGGCCGAGTTGGCGACGAGGCTGTCGGAGCCGAGCAGGAGCGCGTTGGCGAAGAAGGTCCAGGGCACCAGCGCCGCCAGGTAGAAGGGGGCGTAGGGGAGGCCGTTGGTGGTGACCCCGGCGAGGCTGCCGAAGAAGAGCGAGAAGACGACCATGAACCCGATCGGCTGCAGGACCGCCCAGGCCGCCCCGAGCAGGGTCTGGCGGTAGCGGACGGTGATGTCCCGCATCGCGATCTGCGCCGCCAGGTCGCGGTAGCGCCAGAGCTCCCTCGGTGCGAGGACGCGGCTGAAGCCCCGGGTCGCCTGCAGGCGCACGGTCCTGGGCGGCGGGGCAGGCGCGGCTGCGCCGCGCTCGTCGGGCGCAAGGGTCTCCATGGGACTCACCATGAAAACGCATCGGCAGGCGGGGCCGGGGCTTGCAGCCGCGCAGCGAAGATTGCTTGCGCGCGCGGCTCGCGCCTCGGGTTCCCGCCGGCGTCCGTCAGACTTCAGCCGCTCGGATGGCCACCCCCCTCTTCACCGTCGTCGTGACGACCTACAACCGCGAGCGCATCGTCCGCCGCGCTGTCGACAGCTGCCTGGCGCAGAGCTGCGAGGACTTCGAGGTGGTCGTCGTCGACGACGCCTCGAGCGACGGGACCGTCGCCGCGCTCGAGTCCTACGAGGATCCGCGGGTGCGGGTCGTCGTCCACGAGCGCAACCGGGGGATCAACCCGGCGCGCCACACCGGCACCGTCGCCGCCCGCGGCGAGTGGATCGTCGTGGTCGACAGCGACTGGGAGCTGATGCCCGAGGCGCTGGAGCGGCTGCGGGCCGCGATCGAGGCGCTGCCCGAGGGCGTGCGGGTGGTCCGCTTCCGGCTGCTCTGGGACGACGGGACGGTGACGCCGAGGTTCGTGCCCTCCGGCGTCTACGGCTACGAGGGCCGGATCCGCTGGGCCGAGGAGGAGGGCGGTGAAGACGCCGGCCGCTGCATCAACGCCGCCGTCTTCGAGACCACCCCCTACATCGCCGACCGCCGCGGTGCGATCGAGACGATCTTCGAGCTCGACCTCGCCAAGGCCGAGCGCTCGCTCTGCCTGGAAGAGGTCCTCGGCAAGGAGCACAGCGACGCCCCCAACAGCTGGATGCGGAGCACCTCGGCCGCCGAACTGATCCCCCGCCTCCAGCAGGAGGCGCCGGACATGCTCTGGATGGCGGAGACGAGCCTGGAGCGGCACGGGGAGGCGCTGCGTCGCTGGGGCCCGCGCCAGTACGCGAACCTGCAGCGGGTGGCGGCGCTCCAGTCGTTCCTGCTCGGCCGCCGCCGCGCTGGCGCCCGCTATGCGCTGCGCGCCCTGCGAGAGCGCCCGCAGGCGGCGCTGAGCTGGATCACCCTGTTCTTGGGAGTGCTCGGCCCCCGGGCAGCAGCGCGCGGGATCCTCGCCCTGCGGAAGCTGCAGGCCCGGCGCTCCTAGGAGCTGGGGACGGCTACCGGTAAGCGCCGAGAGCCGCGGTCCCTCAGGCCGCCGGGGGCGGCCCGCCGGCGAACCGCTCCGGCAGCACCAGCGGGCGCAGGATCGTCGCCAGCATCGCCAGGGCGAGGAGGAACTGGGCGCCGGTCCAGGTCCAGCCGACGGCGACGACGCCGATGTCGGGGATCAGCAGGGCGCTGAGGCCGAGGAGGATCGCGAACTGCACTCCCTGGACGACGACGACGAAGCCGCCCCGGTGCTCGATCCGCGCCACGCCGATGCCGAGGGCGACGATCACGTTGGGGATCGCGCCGATCGCCAGCAGGCGCAGCAGATTGGTGCCCGAGTCGGCGTAGGCCTGGCCGAAGACCAGCAGCGCCAGGGGGGCAATCAGCGCCGTCAGCACCGCCATCGGGGCCACCAGCCGCATCGAGTGGGTCAGCGCCTGGCGGCAGAGGCGCCGCAGCCGCGGCATGTCGAGCGCCGCCTCGACGGTCAGCGAGGTGGTCACGTTGAGGGCGACCAGCTGCAGCGAGATGCAGATCATCCAGGGGATGAAAAAGTAGGCCGCCTCGGCGGCGCCGGCCTGGTTGGCGACGAGGATCGGCAGGTACATGTTCCCGACCAGGGCGAAGAGGTTGCCGCCGTAGTTGCCGGCCGCCATCCGGAACACCTGGCGGCGGTCGAGCGCCCCGACCGAGCGATCGCCGGGGATCAGGCGCCGGAAGATCAGCCAGTTGATCACGAGGATCGCCGGCAGCACCGGCACGTTCCAGGCGACGAACGGCCCGGCGGTCGGCAGCAGCGCCGCCAGGGCCACCAACAAGGCCAGCTTCGTCGCCGCGTAGAGCGAGTTCTCCAGCGGGATCCAGCGCGCCGTCTGCAAGCCGGTGAGGACGCTGTCCTGGAGGGTGAAGATCGTCGTCGCCGCGGCCGCCAGCGTGAACCCGATCAGCCAGTCGGGCTCCTGGAGGAAGTCGAGGGTCGGGGACCAGACGTCGCTGGTCGCGGCGACGGCGGCGCCGGCAACGAGCGTCAGGCCGGCGGTGAGGGCGTAGCTGCCGATGACGAGGCGCCGCAGGGCGGTGCCGGCGATCGGAAGGTAGCGGACCAGGACCGCCGAGAGGCCGAGCGAGCAGACTCCGGAGACGAGCGTCATCGCCGAGATCGCGGCGGCGTTCTGGCCGACCTCGTGGGCGGTGTAGGAGCGGGCCGCGAGCGCCCAGAAGGCGACCCCGAGCAGGCTCGTGATCCCGGTGCCGATGATCAGGTAGTAACCGGTCCGGTAGAGCCGGTCGTCGAGGTGCCCCCGCAGCCGCCTCAGACCGCGGGGCGCGGCCTGAGTCGAGCTGTCCACGGCTACCCGGCCCCGGGCCCGGAGACCCGCCAGAGGACCTGGTCGCGGCCGGCCGCCTCCCAGAGCGGCGTCGCGCCCACCCCCTGGCGCCGCGGCCAGTCCTCGCCGGCGAGGACGAAGCGGGAATCGGGCTCTTCTCGGCTCGCGTCGAACAAGGTCACCCTCGTGTTCGGCAGGAACCACTGCAGGCTGTAGAGCCCGATCGTGTCGTAGGAGTCGAAGTCATAGGCGATCGTCCTCGCGCCGGCGTCTTCGGCGGCGGGCTGGGGGCTGGTCCATCCCGCCGGGTAGACGGCGCGCTCGGAGCTGCGGACGGGGTTCCAGGCTCCATAGGCGGCCACGGCTCCGAACAAGGCTACAGCGGCCACTCCCGTCACTTTCGGCCCGAAGGCGGTCGCCCGCGTCAGCAGCCAGGCGCCGCCGAGCGCGACCAGCGCCGCGCCGATCAGGATCGCCGGCCCGAGCTGCACGGTGATGAACGGCAGCGCCGAGATGTTCCAGCGGTTGGCCGCGTCCGGGTCCGAAGCCGTCGCCCGGATCAAGACCACGAGCGCGGTCAGCGCCCCGAACCCCGCGAGCGGCCAGGCCAGCCGCCGCAGGGACACCTGCGGGAGGGCGGCGAGGCCGAAGGCGATCAGGGCCGGCGCCACGACCTCGGTGTAGCGGCCGTAGATCAGCATGTCGGGACGAGTCCGTTCCGGGAAGGCCGAGGCGGAGATCGCCAGCAGCAGGACGGTCAGCGCCAGGAGGGCGCCGAGCAGCGGCTGGCGCCGGCGGGCGAACTCGGCGACGGTGACGGCGGCGAGGCCGAAGGTGGCGACGAGCAGGTACCAGGTCTGTCCGGCCAGGTTCGCCAGCGCCGTGCGCAGGCCCCCGAGCTGGAAGAGCTGGTCCATCCGTTCGCTCAGTTCGTCGGGGGCCGAGCCGGCGTAGTTGTCGTCGATCAGGAAGCTGTCGAGGAGATGGACGCCGTAGAAGGCGAGGGCGAGGACCGCGACGCCGAGGAGGAGGGCGGCCGGTCGCAGGCGGCGCCGCACGGTCAGCCAGGCCATCCCCGCCAGCGCGACCGCGACCGCGACGATCATCCGGTTGTGGACCGCCCAGAGCGCCCCGGTCGCGGCGCCGAGCGCGGCGGCCCAGGCGAGGTCCCCCCGCCCCTCGCGCTCGGAGAGCAGGCCGCCGAAGGCGATCAGCCAGAGGCAGACGAGCGGGAAGAGCGCGTTCTCCGACATCGCCACCTGCGAGAGCACGGTCAGCGCCGGGTAGACCGCGCCGCCCAGCGCCGCCCAGATCGCCAGCTCGGGCCGGACCCCCGCGAAGCGCGTCAGCAGCAGGTAGAGGAGGGGGAGGACAGAGGCCGCGAGCGCCGCGTTGAGGACCAGCACCAGGTGGTAAAGGAAGCTCGGGTCGGAGCCGAGCTCGAGCAGCGGCGCGATCGCCAGCGAGTAGCCGCCGCGGTAGAAGGGGGCCTGTTCGAGCGCTCCGGGGAGGCCGCCGTCCAGCACCCGGGCGTTGGTCAGGTAGCCGATCTCGTCGGCGACGAGGACCGGACCGGTCCGCAGCAGCGAGAGGACGAGGCGGAACGCGAACAGCGCGACCGTGCCGGCGAGCAGCAGCCGGCCGTACCGGTTGGACTGGTTCATCTCCCCTACGACGCGGCAGCGGCGCCCGCGTCAGGGCAAAGACGGCTAGCGCCCGCCTTCGTGGCGGCGGGCAATCGCCAGCTCGTAGGCCTCCTCGAACCGCGGCAGGATCGCCGCCGGGCTGAAGGTCGCCGCCCGCGCCGCGGCCGCGGCCCCGAGGCGCTGCCGCAGGCCCTCGTCGCGGATCAGCCGCCGCATCGCCTCGGCCAGCGCGAGGCGGTCGTCGGGCGGCACCAGCAGGCCGGTCTCGCCGTCGAGGACGATGTCTCGCAGGCCGCCGATGTCGGAGGCGACGACCGGCTTGCCGGCCGCGGCCGCCTCGAGCGCGACGATGCCGAATGGCTCCGGCCAGATCGAGGGGGCGACCGTGAACAGCGAGCGCCGCAGCGCCTCGATCGCCAGTGCGTGCGGCCAGGCACCGGTGGCGTGGACGTTCGGCATCTCCTTCAGCTCGTCGATGTAGCAGCGGCCGACGAGGACCAGCGGCGGCGGGTCCTCCAGCTGGCTATAGGCGTCGGCCAGGCGCCAGGCGCCCTTGTCGACGGTGGCGTCCCCGAAGAAGAGGACGAAGGGCTCGTCCGGGAGCTGGGCCAGGCGCGGGTCCTCCAGCGGGGGGGAGGGGAGGTCGCCGATGAAGTTGGGGATCACCCGCGAGACCTCGCCGTCCTGTATCCGGCAGAGCTTTTCGACCGTCGAGCTGACCGGCAGGAAGACGTCGACCCGGCGCCGCAGCCGCGGTCCGAACCAGCCGACGCCGCAGGACGCGACCAAGCCCCTGGCGACGCCGTAGTGCTCGCTGGCGCAGAGCTGGCACTTGACCGGGGCCGGGCCCGAGCAGACCTCTTCCTTGCGGCGCAGGCGCTTGGTCGCGCAGATCAGCCCGTAGTCGTGCAACGAGAGCACCAGCGCGCTGCGGCTCTCGCGCGCCAGGGGCAGGTAGGAATGAACGATCCAGTTGTGGGCGTGGACGACCTGCGGTCGCTCGCGGCGCAGCAGCCGCCGCAGGTCGAGGACCGTCTCGGGGTCGGGAGCCGGGGGCGCGTGGCGCCGCTCGGTGTCCTGGTGGGTGCGGGTGATCCGGTAGCTGGTGCTGCGCAGCGTGTGTACGCGGGCGCCCGCCGCCTCGCCCGCTGTCACGTTCCCGGGCTGCTGCAGCGTCGCGATCGAGACGTCGTGGCCGCGGGCGACGAGCTCGCGGCTGAGGTCCTCGACCACGCGCTCTTCGCCGCCGACGATCGGCGCGAACGATTGGGCCAGCATCATCACTCGCACGCACAAAGCCTCGCACGAGGAGGGGCGGCGGGCCTGCCAGAATCACATCGGTGCAAAGCGAGCCCCCCGCCGAGCGCGCCGCCACCCCGCCCGCGATCTCGGTGGTGATCTGCGCCTACACCTTCGACCGCCTCGCTGTCATGGGCGAAGCGATCGACTCCGTGCGCTCGCAGACGCTGCCGCCGCACGAGATCGTCCTCGTGATCGACCACGCCCCCGAGCTGCTGGAGGAGGCCCGCCGCCTCTGGCCCGACCTGGAGGTCGTCGCCAACCGCGAGCGGCAGGGACTCTCCGGGGCGCGCAACACCGGCGTCGCCGAGTCCAGCGGCGAGGTGGTGGCCTTCCTCGACGACGACGCGGTCGCCGCGCCCGACTGGCTCCAGCGCCTGGCCGACGCCTACGCCGCCCCCGGCGTCCTCGGCGCCGGCGGCGCCGTGCACCCGCGCTGGGTCGAGGGCAAACCCGGCTGGTTCCCGCCCGAGTTCGACTGGGTGGTCGGCTGCACCCACACCGGGATGCCGCGGCGAGCCGGGCCGGTCCGCAACCTGGTCGGCGCCAACATGTCCTTCCGCCGCACCTCCCTGCTCGAGGTCGGCGGCTTCAGTCACGAGCTGGGCCGGGTGGGGTCCCTGCCGGTCGGCTGCGAGGAGACCGACCTCAGCATCCGCGTCCACCAGCGCTGGCCCGAGGGCGAGATCCGCTACGACCCCGCCGCCGAGGTCGAACACGTCGTCCCCGGCCCGCGGGGTGAGCTGCGCTACTTCTTCGACCGCTGCCGCGCCGAGGGGCGCTCGAAGGCGGTCCTGACCAAGATGGTGGGGAGCGAGGACGGCCTCTCTTCGGAGCGCTCCTACGTGCGGCGAACGCTGCCGGCCGGCGTCCTGCACGGCCTGCGGGACGCCCTGCGCGGCGACGCCGGTGGCTTCAAACGGGCGGCGATGATCTTCCTCGGGCTCGCGGCCACCACCACCGACTACCTGAAGGTCCGCTCCGGGATCGCCAAGCCCGACGACATCGGCGATGCCCACCCGAGCGCCGGCGGCGGCGCCCCGCGGGTGCTGATGGTCACGCCGCGCAGCCCCCTGGAGCAGGGTGGGGTGGAGCGTCACGTGATGGAGGTCAGCCGGCGGATGGCGGCGGTCGGCGTCCGGGTCGAGGTCCTCTGTGCCGACCCGGAGCTGAGGAAGGCGACCAGCGAGACCCGCCACGGGGTCCGCATCCGCACCGTCCGCGCCTGGCCCCGCGGCCGCGACTGGTTCCTGGCCCCGGGGATCTGGCGGGGGATGCGGCGGGGGGAGTGGGACCTCGTCCACCTCCAGAGCTACCACACGCTTGTCGCCCCGCTGGCGATGCTGCGGGCGCTGGCGCTGCGGATCCCCTACGTCGTCACCTTCCACGGCGGCGGCCACTCCTCGGAGCTGCGCAACCGGGCGCGGAGGACGCAGATGCGCCTGCTGCGGCCGCTGCTGAGGCGGGCGGCGCGGCTGGTGGCGATCGCCCGCTTCGAGATCGAGGACTACGGGGAGGCGCTGGGGGTGCCGGCCGAGCGCTGGGCCTTCATCCCCAACGGCACCGACCTCAGCTTCTCCGATGCCGACCTGGCGAGGTCCGAGCCGGAGACGACGATCCTGGCCTCGATCGGCCGGCTCGAGCGCTACAAGGGCCACCACCGGGTCCTCGAGGCCTTCCCCCACGTGCTCGAGCGCGAGCCGGAGGCGCGGCTGCTGATCGTCGGCAAGGGCCCCTACGAAGACGAGCTGCGCCGCCGGGTCGCCGAGCTCGGCCTCGACGAGCGGGTCGAGATCACCAGCGTCCCCTCCGGCGACCCGCAGGGGATGGCGACGCTGCTCGGCCGCGTCTCCCTGGTCGTCCTGATGAGCGAGTTCGAGTCCCACCCGCTGGTCGCCCTCGAGGCCGCCGCCGCCCGCCGCCGCCTGCTGGTCGCCGAAGCCGGCGGCCTGAAGGAGATCGCCGAGGACGGGTTCGGCCGCGGGATCCCGCTCGACTCGACCCCCGAGCAGGTCGCGACGGCGGCGCTCGAGGAACTCGCCAAGCCGCTGCCCGAGCGCTCGCCGAGCCTCAGTTCCTGGGACGAGTGCGCCACCGCGCTCCTCGACCTCTATGGATCGGTTTCTCCGATTGGACTTTCGGTCCAGGTACAAACGTCCAGCGATCGGGGGGCGGCTGAAGCCGGAGGTGAGTAGGTCGATGAGAGCGGAGCAATGCACCGCTCCCGTCACCTCGCCGCCGTCCTCGTCCTCGCCCTCGCCCTGATCGGGGTCTTCGCGACCGGCGTCCTCGCCGCCGAAGGCATCGGTCCCGCCAAGAAGCTCGGCGGCGGCAGCCCGAGCACGACCGCCGCCACCCCCGCACCCCGGGCCAAGACCGACGCCGGCAAGGAAACGCTGACGATCGCGACCGCCTCCCCTCTGGGCGGCACCACCGTCTCTGGCACGGTCGTCTGGGAGGTCTCGGTCCAGGCCGGGGCACCGACCAAGGTCGAATTCGCGATCGACGGCAGCGTCCAGGGAGCCGACACGAGCGCGCCCTTCGCCGTCAGCCTCGACACCGCCAAGCTCACCAACGGGTCCCATAGCCTCAGCGCGACCGCCTACGGCTCGCGGGGGGTCAAGGCAACGACGAAGGTCACGGTGAAAGTGTCCAACACGACTTCGACCCCGGATCCAGGACCGACTCCGGAACCCGAACCGACTCCGGAACCGGCTCCGACCCCCACCACCGGCGGCCCGATCCTCTGGGGCGCGACGATCGGCTCCCACCTGACCGGCAACCAGGCCCCCTGGGACATGGGCGCCGTGACCAAGTTCGAGGAAAACGCCCGCAAGAAGGCCTCGATGGTTCAGTTCTTCCAGCCCTTCGCCAACTGCAACCCGGGCTGCTCCTTCTACAAGTTCCCGACCAACCCGATGGAGAGCATCCGCCAGCACGGCTCGATCCCGGTGCTGAGCTGGAGCTCGCAGTCGATCCCCTCGACCAAGGTGGAGCCCGACTTCCAGCTCTCCGACGTGATCTCCGGTCGCTACGACACCTACATCCGCGAATTCGCCACCCAGGCGAAGGCCTGGAACCACCCCTACTTCCTCCGCTTCAACTGGGAGATGAACGGCAGCTGGTTCCCCTGGCACGAGGGCGTCAACGGCAACCTGCCGGGCGAATCGGCCAAGGCCTGGCGCCACGTGCACGACATCTTCACCGCGGTCGGCTCCGACAACGCGACCTGGGTCTGGTGCCCGAACGTCGAGTACACCGGCAGCACCTCGCTGGCCTCGCTCTACCCCGGCGACGCCTACGTCGACTGGACCTGCCTGGACGGCTACAACTGGGGCACCAACCCGGCCAAGCCCGACAAGTGGAAGAGCTTCGACGCGGTCTACAAGCCGACCTACCAGAAGATCGTCGAAACGATCGCCCCCTCGAAGCCGATGATGATCGGCGAGGTGGCCTCGACCGAGTACGGAGGCTCGAAGGCGGCCTGGATCAAGGACATGCTGGCCAAGGTCCCGACCGCCTACCCGAAGATCCGGGCGCTGCTCTGGTTCGACAAATTCGACAGCAACATGGACTGGCCGGTCGAGACCTCCTCCAGCGCCACCGCCGCCTTCGCCGAAGGCCTGCAGAGCCCCGCCTACCTGGGCAACACCTTCGCCGGCCTCGGCGCCGCGGCGATCCAGCCCCAGGGCTGAACCCCGGTTAGGCACCAAAAGCCCGGCTCGCGGCGCAATTGGACATATGTCCAGGTGTCCGCGCGTTCCTGAAACAAACGGCCATTGCGCCGATGGCCTTGTATGGCCAAAAGGCTACCGATCCGCCTCGCCGTCCTCGCCGCCCTGATGGCGTCGGTGCTGCTCCTGCTCGGCGCCGGCGGCGCCGCTGCCAAGGGCCCGGCTGGCAAGCCGCAGGCCGGCGGCAAGCACGCCCGGCTGGGCGAGGCGCGGGCCTTGGTCGGTTCCAACCGCTGCGTCCAGCGCCGCACCGCCAGGCGCGCCAAGCTCTCGCGGGTGCGTGGCCGCTGCGCCCGCAAGCCGGTCGCCGGCGGCCCCGCCCTGCCGCTCTACTGGGGCGCGACGATCGGCTCGCACCTGACCGGCGACCAGGCGCCGTGGGACATGAACGCGGTCGCCAGCTTCGAAGCGGGGGCGGGCAAGTCGGCCTCGATGGTCCAGTTCTTCCAGCCCTTCGCCCAGTGCGGCGGCGCGGGCTGCTCCTTCTACTCGTTCCCGACCACGCCGATGGACGACATCCGCGAGCACGGCTCGATCCCGGTCCTCAGCTGGAGCTCCCAGGCGATCCCCTCGACTCTGAACCAGCCCGACTTCCAGCTCTCCGACGTGATCTCGGGGCGCTATGACGAGTACATCGCCGAATTCGCCGCCGAAGCCCGCGACTGGGGGCACCCCTTCTTCCTCCGCTTCAACTGGGAGATGAACGGCAACTGGTTCCCCTGGGCCGAGGGCGTCAACGGCAACGCCGGCGGCGAGTACGTCGCCGCCTGGCGCCGCGTCCACGACATCTTCGCCGCCGCCGGCGCGACCAACGTCTCCTGGGTCTGGTGCCCGTTCGTCGACCCGGCCGGCTCGCTGACCGACCTCGCCTCGCTCTACCCGGGTGACTCCTACGTCGACTGGACCGGCCTCGACGGCTACAACTGGGGCACCAACCCCGCCGCGCCGCGCGGCTGGCGGACCTTCGACCAGCTCTTCCGCGAGACCTACGACGAGATCGTCGAGGGCATCGCTCCCTCGAAGCCGATGATGCTGGCCGAGATCGGCTCCAGCGAGCAGGGCGGCTCCAAGGCCGACTGGATCCGCGACGCGCTGGTGCGGGTCCCGACCGAATACCGGCAGATCCGCGCCTTCCTCTGGTTCGACAAATTCGACGACAACATGGACTGGCCGATCGAGACGTCCGCGCCCGCCACCCAGGCGTTCGCCGAAGGGGTCGGGCAGCCCGCCTACGTCGGCGCCGGCTACGGCGGCCTCACCGGTGGGGCGATCGCGCCACCGAGCTGAGGCGGCGATTCCGTAAACCCGCTTCCCTAGACTTGCCACCCTGTCCTCCCGGCCTCACCCCAAGCTCTCCGCCGGAGTGCGCCTGGCCCTCGTCTCGCTGATCGCGGCGCTGGCCTGCTCCCTGCTCGCAACCAGCGCCTCGGCGGCCGCCCAGCCGCCCCACAAGCAGCCCGCGAAGCCGGTTTACTGGGGCGCCTGGGTCGGCGACCAGATCACCGGCACCGACGCCCCCTGGGACATGGGAGGGGTGGCCTACCTCGAGAGCCTGCTCGGCAAGGGGATGTCGCTGGTCGAGTTTTCCTCCTCCTGGCAGGTCTGCGGCGCCGGCGGCTGCGAGCCCTACGCGTTTCCGCTCGAAGCGATGAACAACATCCGCGCCCACGGCGCGATCCCGGTTTACAGCTGGGGGGCCGAATCGAGCCCCCGCAGCAGCGAAAACCAGCCCGAGTTCCAGCTCGCCGACATCGCCGGCGGCGCCTACGACTCCTACATCGCCCAGTTCGCGACCGAAGCCCGCGACTGGGGCCGCCCCTTCTTCCTGCGGCCGAACTGGGAGATGAACGGCAGCTGGTTCCCCTGGTCGGAGCTCGCCAACGGCAACTCGCCCGGCCAGTACGTCGCCGCCTGGCGCCGCATCCACGACATCTTCGGTGCGGTGGGGGCCAGCAACGTCACCTGGGTCTGGTGCCCGTACGCGGACACCGAGAAGCGCCTGGAGAAGACACCGCTGAAGCCGCTCTACCCCGGCAACGGCTACGTCGACTGGACCTGCCTCGACACCTACAACTGGGGCCGCAACGCGGTCAACCCGAAGCCCTGGCGCAGCTTCGACGAACTCTTCTCGCCGGCCTACGAGATCGTGACGAAGAAGGTGGCGCCGAAGAAGCCGATGATGCTGGGCGAGTTCGCGACCAGCCCCAACGGCGGTCACAAGGCCGTCTGGATCCGGAAGATGTTCGAAGACCTGCCGCGGAAATATCCGCAGGTACGTGCTTTGATCTACTTCAACACCGTTGACCGAGGAATCGACTGGCCCCTGGAGACCTCTCCGGCGGCCGCCAGAGTATTCGCGAAGGGGATTCGGAAGGGGATCTACGCCAACAACCGGTTCGGCGAAATCGCCAGCAGCCCGATCCCGCCGCTGCGCTGATCTTTTTCGACCGACGCTGCGTATGCAGGTAAAACAGGCGCAGCGAACGGCGCCGAGGCGGGTTGAAGGCCCAGTTGAATCGATGATGCGATGCAAACGAAATCTCACGGGACGACCCCGGCGCGCCGGGCTCTGGTTCGCGGCCGGGCTCGCCCTGCTACTGCTCGTCGCCCCGGCCGCGGGGGCGAAGAAGCGACCGCCGACCTCGCTCTACTGGGGCGCCCAGATCGGCGAGCAGATGACCGGCGAAGCGGCACCCTGGGACATGGAGCCCGTCTACCGCTTCCAGGAGGTCGCCGGCAAGGGTCTCTCGCTGATCGAGTTCGGGGCGCCGTTCGCCGAATGCGACGACAGCGGCGCCAACTGCGTGATGACCCGCTTCCCCTCGACGCCGCTGGAGAACGCCCGCAGCTACGGCGCGATCCCGGTCTTCAGCTGGAACTCGACCGCGAGCCCGCCGAGGGTCAACCAGCCCGACTTCAACCTCGGCACCCTGCTCGGCGGCCGCTACGACGCCTACATCCGCGAATTCGCGACCAAGGCCAAGGAATGGGGCAAGCCCTTCTTCCTCCGCTTCGACTGGGAGATGAACGGCTTCTGGTTCCCCTGGTCGGAGGGCGTCAACGGCAACACCCCAGGACAGTTCGTCGCCGCCTGGCGCCACGTCCACGACATCTTCACCTCGGTCGGCGCCACCAACGCGACCTGGGTCTGGTGCCCCAACGTCGACCTCTACAACAGCCTCACGCCCCTGGGCGAGCTCTACCCGGGCGACCACTACGTCGACTGGACCGGCCTCGACGGGTTCAACTGGGGCAAGCGGGCCGGGTCGCCCGGCTGGCAGTCCTTCAACCAGGTCTTCCACCGCACCTACCGCCGGATCGTCAAGAAGGTGGCGCCGGGCAAGCCGCTGATGCTGGCCGAGGTCGCCTCGACCGACAGGGGCGGCAACAGGCCGGCCTGGATCAAGGACATGCTCAAAAAGATCCGTCACAACTACCGCAAGATCCGCGCCATCGTCTGGTACGACGTCGACGACCGCGGCACCAACTGGCCCCTGGAGCGCTCCAAGAAGGCCGGCAACGCCTTCCGCAAGGGCATCAACCCCAAGGCCTACCGCCCGAACATCTACGGCGGCATCGCCCAGAGTCCCATCCAGCCCCCGCCGCGATAGGGCCGAAGCTGTGCGGGGTGGATCGGTAGGGGGAGCCGGGTGCCCCTTCCCCAAAGACCGTCGCGCAGCTGGTCGAATCTAAGGGCGCAACCGTGACTTCTCGAGCCTTTGCGAGAGGGGGCACAACCTCTCCAGCGATCGGACCCTGAAGCTCCGACTCAAGGGCGAAAAGCTTTCTTCCAGAGGAAGCTGTTGCACCTTGGCACGCTCATCTGGTCCCGTCGTGAATAGCTATCGCGGGTTGTAGAGGGGCGGGTACCCCCTCTGACAAAGGCTTAAGGAGTTGCGTTGGCAGCGGAAGTTCGACCAGCTGCGCGACGGTCTTTGGCAGAGGGGGTACCCGCCCCTCGCTCAATCAAGCTGCAGCTCTTGCGCGCTCGGCTACCTCGGCAGACGAGCCGAGGTTGTGGCGCGGGTGGCGGAGGCTGCGGCGGCGGCGGGCCTCCTTGAAGATCGTGCCGAGGACGCGGAAGCCGTCGCGGAAGGTCTTCAGGTTGCTGTCGCCGGAGATCCGCTCCTTCTCGTAGCTCGGCACCTCGGTGATCTTCATCCCGGCCGAGGCCATGCGGAGGTTGATCAGCGTCTCGACCTCGAAGCCGGGGACGTCGAGCGAGATGAAGGGGAGGCAGCGCGCCCAGAAGGCGTTGTAGCCGTAGCAGAGGTCGGTGAAGCGGGTGCCGTGCAGGGCGTTGGCGGTGCCGCTGAGGACCGAGTTGCCGAGGCTGCGCAGGCGAGTGATGTCGGCGCTGCCGCCGCCCTCCATGTAGCGCGAGCCCTTGGCGAAGTCGGCGCCGGCCTCGAGCGCGGCGACGAAGCGGGGGATCTCGGCCGGGTCGGCGGAGCCGTCGGCATCGAGCATCACGACAAGGTTGCCGGTCACCGCCGCGAAGCCGGTGCGGAAGGCGTCGCCCTTGCCGCGGCCGCTCTGGCTGGTGACGCGGATTCCGGGGTAGGCCTGACGGGCGGCCTCGACCGTGTTGTCCTTCGAGTTGCCGTCGACGAGGATCACCTCGTGCAGGCCCTCGGGCAGTTCGCTGAGCACCGAGCCGATGTTCTTTTCCTCGTTCATCGCCGGGACCACGACGCTGACCTTGGTCTTGCGGGTGTCCCGGCGGTCGGGGCCCTTGTAGGGGATGGCGTCGCGGGCGGCGAGCGCCTCGACCTCGATCAGCGGCACGCCGCCGACGCGGTTCGGGGTCGCCGACTGGGCCTCGAGCAGGTCGAGGGGGCGCGGCAGCAGGCTGACGGGGACGCCGATCGACTTGAAGGCACGGACCAGTTCCAGCAGGCCCTCGTCGTCGGCGTGCGGGCTGGAGATGACGACGCGGTCGGCGTGGTAGCGCTCGACCACCTCGAGGGCAGCGACGCGACCGGCCGTGCCCGGGTCCTTCTCGGCCGGCGGCACGGTGCCGACGACGTTCGCGTATTTGCGCAGCGGGGCGTAGGCCCGCAGCCGCTCGGCGGTCTCCTCGTCACCGACGAGGACCCAGCGCTCCTGCGGGCTGAGTCCCTCGATGTAAGGGGTCATCAGGGCGCGACAGGCGCTGTCGAGGACGATGAAGCCGAGCCAGAGCCCGAGCTGCTCGGCGCTGCCGAGCGGGGTCAGCAGCGAGGCGCTCCAGGCGAAGGCGCCGGCGACCAGGAAGCGGATCACCCGCCAGCCGCTGCCGCCCTCCTCGGCGCGCGTCGATTGCGCCCCGTAGACGCCCAGCAGCGCGTAGACCACCAGGAGGACCACCGGGGCGACCGGGAAGGCGGGGAGGACGGAGACCCCGGCCAGCGCGGTGATCGCGACGAGGACGACGGTCGAGGAGACGAAGTCGACCAGCGGCATGAGCCAGAGGCCGGGACCGCGCTTGGCCATCGGCATGGCGCCGAGCGTCGGGCGATCCTGGACCAGGGCTTCCCGCGTGCTCGCCTGCGGCTTGAAGGGCGGGTCGAAAGGGACGTCGGTGGAAGATTGCATGGGGGAAGCGATCGACTAGGGGTTTATCTGTAAGTCCGAAACGGAGCGGGGGTTGCGGTCGTCAACGCAAACTCCGTATCGGCAGCAGCTTTGGATCACATGAGCGACTGCAACGGGTGAATCTCTGCCCCGCAGATTACGGGATCGAAAAATGGAAAAAAAGGTTTTTTCCAATAGTGGGTTCGGGGCGAAAAACCGCGAAACGACGCCTAATACAGGGAGTACCGATAGGTCTACGAATCAGTTTTTATAGGCCTCGGCGAGCTCCGGGTCCTTCTCCGCCAGCATTTCCGCCAGCTCGACCATCACCTTGCACTGCTTCCAGGTGGCGTCGTCCTGCATCTTGCCGTCGATCATGTGGACGCCGCGGCCGTCGGGGATCGCCTCGAGGACTTTCTTGGCGAATTTGACCTCGTCCGCCGGCGGGCTGAAGACTTTCTTGGCGATGTCGATCTGGACGGGGTGCAGCGACCAGGCGCCGACGCAGCCGAGTAGGAAGGAGGCACGGAACTGGGTTTCGCACCCTGCCGTGTCCTTGATGTCGCCGAAGGGCCCGTAGAAGGGAAGGATCCCGGTCGAGGCGCAGGCGTCGACCATGCGGGCGATCGAGTAGTGCCAGGGGTCCTGCTGCGCGGTCACCCGGTCGGCCTCGGGGTTCTCCGGGTCCGTCGGGTCCTCCATCGATCGGTAGCCGGGGTGGCCGCCGCCGACGCGGGTGGTCTTCATCCGCCGTGAGGCGGCGAGGTCGGCGGGACCGAAGCTCATCCCCTGCATGCGGGGGCTGGCGGCG
>DASVAT010000015.1:0-24883 GCA_036376215.1 Solirubrobacterales bacterium | reverse complement strand
GCTAGGGGAGACAAACTCGACACTCGGAATCTCGATCGGCGTCTTGGCGGTCGTCGTCGCGCTTGCCGGGTGCGGCGGGGGCGGCGATGCAACGCAGGGGCCGGGGGGCCGAAGCCAGCGGCGGGCTCCTACGTCGACTGGCCGCTGTTCGGGCCACGAACCCACCTTCCACATGAAGCAGGCCGGCTACACGCCGATGGTCTCCGACGGCGAGCGGCTCTTCCTGATCGGTTACCACGAGCTGATCGGGCTCGAACCGCGCTAGCGGCGAACGCACTTGTCCCCGCATACCGGGGACAAGTGCGTTGGTCCCGCTACGGGATCGGGCTGTGGGCTCGGCTCGCGTCGAGCTCGAAGATGCGGAAGTCGGTGCCGAGCACCGGCTGGGAGACGTTGTGGACCGGGGTCTCGCCGATCGTCCCGTCGGGCGAGCCGGCGTGGGCGTGACCGTGGAGGACGAGGTCGGGGCCGTGCTCGAGGATCGGCGCCGCCAGCCGGTCCGAGCCGAGGAAGACCCAGATCTCCCGCGGCTCCCCCTCCAGCGTCGCTTCCGCGGGCGAGTAGTGGAGGAGGACGATCCGCACCGGGCAGGTCGCGACCTCCCGCAGCCCCTCGTCCAGCGCCTGCACCTCCGCCGTCGCCTCGGCATACACCGCGCGCAGCGAGGGCTCGCCGAAGTCCGGCAGGTGGCGCGGCGCGAAGCCGCCGACGAACCCCTTGACGCCGACGATCCCGACCTCCACATCGCCGACCTGGCAGACGGCGGCAGCGCGGTCGAGCATCCGCACGCCCCCCTCCCCCAGCCGCTCGAGGATCGCCTCCGCTTCGTCGTTGTGCCAGTCGTGGTTGCCGAGCACCGCGTAGACCGGCGCCGCGGTCGCGGCCGCCGCCTCGCAGAGGATTTCCGCCTCGTCGAGGCGGCCGTGGCTGGTCAGGTCTCCGGCGACGAGGACGAGGTCGACGTCGTCGCCCAGCGCCGCGAAGCCGGCGACCACGGCCTCGCGGTTGGACTCGCGGCAGTGGATGTCGCCGGTCGCCGCGATCCGCAGGCGCCCCGCTGCGGTCGATGGAGTCACCCCGCTCCCCTACCCGCCCGGCGGCGCGTTTATCGGAGCCGCCGACGGGGCAACGAATGGTGCGTGGCGGAGAACCTGGGCAAGAGCGAGGTGGCCGAAGAGCTGACCGAGAGCCTCAAGCGCTCGGTCGCGGCGCTCGAGGAGCGGGACGTCCCCTACCTGCTCGGCGGCGGGCTCGGCTGCTGGGCCCGCGGCGGGCCGCCTTCGAGCAACGACATCGACCTGATGGTCAAGCGCGAGGACGCCGAGCGCGCCCAGGAGGCGCTCGCCGCAGCCGGGATGCGGCCCGAGACCCCGCCCGAGCAGTGGCTGCTGAAGGCCTGGGACGGCGAGATCCTGATCGACCTGATCTTCGAGCCCTCGGGGATGGAGATCGACGACGAGGTGATCGCCCGCGGCGAGCGGCTCAGCGTGATGGCGATGGACATCGACGTGATGGACCTGGACGACATCCTGATCACCAAGCTGATGGCGCTCGACGAGCACAGCGCCGACTACGGCGACCTGATCCTCATCACCCGCTCCCTGCGCGAGCAGATCGACTGGACGCGGCTGCGCGAGGAGACCGCGCAGAGCCCCTTCGCCGTTGCCTTCTTCGCCCTCGCCGACGGGCTCGGCATCTGCCCCGCCCCGTCGCTGGAGGGCTAGAGCCCTCCTACTAGCGTTCGCAGGGCAGGTACTTGCCGGGCGCGGGGCCGTTGGAGATCAGCACCCCGTCCTTGGCCTTGGTCCGGAACGGCACCGCGTCGTCGACCGGGGCCCCGTCGGCGTCGACGAGGATCCAGGTCCCGCCCGGCCCCTGGTCGCGGATCGTCAGCTCCTGTTCGGAGGTCAGCCGCACCTTCTCGAAGTGCGCCGCGACGATCCGGTCCCCGTTGGGGCAGGAGGCGTAGACCGAGGTCACGATCTCTTTCCGCCCCTTCAGCTTCGGAACCGAGATGCGCCAGTCGTCGAGGTAGGTGCCGCTCCGGCTGCGGCGTACGGCGGGCACGGAGGCCGGCGCCGGGGGCTTCGTCCCGGATCCCGCCGCCTCGATCGCGATCCCCGCCCCCGGGTCTTCCAGCCCGCTCTTCACGTAGGCGTCCAGCGCGGTCTCGCTGCAGACGACCATGAAGGTGCCGCTGGTAGCCGGGTGTTCCCAGTCCGAGCAGTCGTCGATCGCGTTCTCCAGCGGGCTCGCCCCCTTCCGCAGCTGGGCCGGCACTGTGGTCGACTCCTCGACGACTTCTTCCCCCCGGCCCTCGCGACCGCCGGGATCGGCGATCCCCTGGCAGGGCTCCTCGACGACCCCGCCGAACTTCTGCTGCCAGAGCGGGCTCTTCGGGGCGTCGTTGAGCAGGTTGGGGATCCGCTCGTAGATCCCGAGGTCGTCGTCGCGGTGGCCGAAGAGCCCCCGCCAGCAGCCCCAGCCGACGTGGGAGAGGTCGATCAGCGGCGTCGCCTCCGGCAGCAGGTGAAGCTGCCGGTCGGAGTCGCAGGTCGGGCGATCGTTGATCAGCCCCTTGATCGGCGAGGGCCGGATCTGGCCTTCGCAGTTCTCGTAGGTGGCGTGGCTGCCGCGGGCGGCGAAGACACGGGGGTGGCCGTCCGGCCGGCTCAGCGCCTCGTCGTCCCAGGGGAAGGCGCGCCCCTCGGCGTTGTGGCGGCTCATCCAGACGTACCGCGGTTCTTCGCTGCGGGCCGAGAGCAGCACCCCGATCCCCTCGAAATCGCCCTCGTGGAAGCCCCCGGGGTCGAGATGGTCGCCGGCCGGCTGGTAGTTGAAGGGGTAGAAGAACCAGTACTGGATCGAGATCGGCTTGCCGGGTTCGCGGTGGACCAGGTAGTACTCGGCGGCGGTCGCGTCCGGATCGGCGGTCCCGAGCGCCGCGACCATCTGGTCGTGCTGCTCGTCGACGTCGTTGTCGGCCGCCGGGTACTCGAGGTACTCCCCCGCGCCGCTGCCCCAGGGGAACGCGCCGGGCGTGCCGAGCCGCAGGCAGCCCTCGCTGCCACCGGCGACGCGGCGGCAGACCGTCGCCCGCCGGTCGCGGATCGCGAACAGGCTCCGGACCCGGACCGGCCAGAAGTGGTCGTGGCGATCGACCACCAGCTCCGGCTGGTATTGCTCGGCGAGGTTCCGCCGCCAGGCGAGTCCCTTTGCCTCCGGGTCCTCGATCTCCGCCATCGACGCCTTCATCTGCGGCGACGGTGTGCAGCTCGGCGCTCGCTTGCGTGGGTCCTGGTCGGCGGCGTCGTCGAGCAGTTCGTCCCGCAGCTCGAGCGCCCGCGGTTCGACCAGGTCGACCGGTTCCAGCGGCCCCACCTTGCGCGCCGCCACCGCGCCGGCGTCGAGCGGCGCGATCGAGCCGCGCCGCGGCCGGTGCACGTCCGCCCGCTCGTCCGGCACCAGGTGGCCGACCCAGAGCCGGTCGTCGCTTTCGCCGACGTAGGCGCCGCAGACCACTTCGCCGTCGTCGAGCAGCACCGCGACCGGCTGCAGTTCGGGCGAGTCGAGGCCGTGCAGGAAGGCGGCGGCGCCGGCGAACAGCGGCACCGAGACCAGCACCGCGATCCCGTAGGGAGCGAAACGGTTGCCGGAGGCCCCGGCGACCGCCAGGCAGAGCAGGCCGAGGAGGATCGCCGTCAGCGCAACCGCCGCCAGCCAGAGCTCGTCGCGGGCGAGGAGGATGACGATCAGCGCGAGGCCGGTCACCGAGAGCGCGATCCTCGGCACCAGCAGGGCCCGGACCACGGGCGCGTTCCAGCGGACGCCCGCCGAGGCGATCCCGCCCGGCGCCGCGAACAGCATCGCCGCGACGGCATAGGCCACCAGCACGGACGCCCGGTCGGCGGTCCCGTCGGTCCAGGCGGAGAGCCAGAGCGCGAGGGCGAGGAAGAGGAACGGCAGCGCCCGGTACAGGCGCAGGAGCCACGGTTCGCCGTCGGCGACCAGCCCCGAGGCGTAGCCCTTGATCCCGTTCCAGACGACCTGCGCTGTCGGTTTGGGGGAATCGCCTTCCGCCTCGCGACGCTCCCGCAGCGCCGCGCGGCCTTCGAGCACGCGCTCGACCAGGTAGTGGAGCAGGAGCGCCGCGACGCAGAAGCCGACGAAGATCCGCAATCCCTGGTCGCCGCGGAATTCGCCGATCCAGATCGTCGCCACCACCTCGGCCAGCCCGATCGCCACCAGGCCGCGGCGGGTGGTGCGGATCCCCCGGCCCTTGGCGTCGAGCAGCCAGGCGAGGGCGGCGGCGGCGAGGCCGAGCGAGACGAAGATCGCCAGCGCGACCGCCCCGGTCGAGACGAGCTCGCCGGTGGAGACCGCGCTGACCGCCTGGTCGGCCGGCAGGCGCGAGGACCAGAACCGCAGCCAGAGGATCGCCCGGCCGGCGAGACCCGCCAGCAGCAGCAGGACGCCGAAGAGGACGACGACGCCGACGGCGAGGAGGAGCAGGCGGCCGACCGAGAGCTGCACCCCCTCCAGGTCGGGAGCCTCGCGCTCGCCCTCGACCGGGTCCGGCGGCCAGGTCGCCCGCAGCAGCAGGAGCGCCCGCACCCCCAGGACCGGCAGACCGATCAGCAGCGAGAGGAGCGCCAGGGACAGCGCCAGCGAGAACCCGAGGCTCGGCACCAGCCAGACGACGCGTGCCACGTCCTCGGGCGAGTCCAGGCTGAACGAGCTCTCGTCCGACTCGGCGCTCGGGGGCGGAGCCGGCGTGCGGAAGTCGAGCAGTTCGGCGAGCGGGCCGGCCACCCGGCGGGCGATCGCGCGATGACCTTCTTCGTTCGGGTGCAGCGTCCCCAGGGCGTTCTTCATGTGGACCGCTTCCGGGAAGGTCCGCACCCAGCGCTTCGGCTTGCGCACGCAGTAGCCGTGGTGGCTGAAATCGGCGGCGATCTCGTCCAGGTACTGCCAGTGGTTGCGATGGGCCGCGGTCCGGACTTCCTCGTTCAGCCGGCGGAGCACCTGCTTGTAGGCCCACTTGACCTCGGATTCGCCGGCGAGGCCGGGGCCGTCCTTGCAGAGGTCGCCCGCCTCGTCGTGGGTCGGGTCGAAGTACTCGCTGATCAGGACCGGTGCTCCCGGGACCCCCTCCCCGAGCGCGTCGCCGAGGTCGTCGTAGCGGGGGCCGAGCGCTTTCAGCCTCCCATCCAGCGGCCCTTTCGCCGGCTTGCGGCAATCGCCGAGGTTCGCGCACTGCAGCACGACTTCGGAGAAGCGGAGGTCGTTGGCGCCGACGCTGACGAGGACCGCGTCGACCTCCGGCTCCCCCTTCCGGCGGCCGCGGATCTCGGCGATCTTGCTCAGTCGGTCGACCTGCGGCGCGTAGAGCTTGCCGTCCTTCTCGATCCCGTCGTAGCCGCCGAGCAGGCCCTCCTCGATCTCGGCCCCAGAGCAGGCGAGGTTGACGAAGGTGATCGAGCGGCGGCGGTCGACTTCGCCGAGCAGCCGCGCCGCCTGCTCGAAGCCCGCGGCGGCGCTGCGGTGGCAGCCCTTGTCGAGCCAGCGCGGCTTCTCCTCCTCGGGGTTCCCCTCGCCGGAGGCGACCGATTCCACGGGATTCCCCTCGCCCGAGGCGACCGAGTCGCCGATCGCGACGATCAGCTTGTCGTCGACCGTGACCCGGGCGACCTCGGCCCGGTTCCGGGCCAGGACCTCGACCCGGTGATCGCCCTCGCCGCGAATTTCGACCACCGCGCCGCAATGTTCTCCCGGGTCCAGCTCCGCGTCGGCCGGCTCGCCGTCGACCCGCCAGGTCGCCCGCTCGAGTTCTTCGCAGACCGCGACCGACGGCAGGACCCGGACGGGGAAGGCGTTGATCCCCTCGGGCATCAGCGGCGTCGGGTCGTCGATCCTGCCGTCGCCGTCCGCGTCGCCGCCGTAGCGGTCGATCACCGTCCACCCCATCCCCTGCGGCGCCGGAGCGGCGGCCGCCGTCACCGCCTGGGCGGCGAGTAGGGCGAGAGCGGCGAGAACCGCCGCGAGTAGTCGGTGGCGCCTGAGCATCCGCGCCGGGAACCTTCCACAACCCGGCGCTTCGTGCAACCTCGAGTACCAAAACAGGCCGGCGCGTCAGAATGGCGCCCGTGACCGAAAACGAGGGGTCGGGGGCGATTTCGCCGACGGCTCACTACACCGGGGAGACCTGGGTCCGCAACGGCCTCTCCCACCCCCAGCTCGAGACCTGGCAGGGCCGGCTGTTCCACCGCGCGCTCGCCCTGCCCATGGCGGCGAGCCGGTCGCTCGGCGGGCCGACGCTGAACGGGCCGCTCCTCGCCCGTCACCGGATCATCGACTCGATCCTCGACGAACTGATCGGCGGCGGCATCGGCCAGGTCCTCGAGGTCGCCTGCGGGATGTCCCCCCGCGGCTGGCGGTTCAGCGAGCGGTACGGCGATCGGCTCACCTACGTCGAGGCGGACCTGCCGGGGATGGCACGGCGCAAGCGCGAGGCGCTGGCCCGGATGCGTTCGCTGAGCGACCGCCATCGCGTGGTCGAGCTGGACGTCCTCCGGGAGGGCGGGCCGAGCAGCCTCGAGGCCCTCGTCGCGACCCTGGATCCGGACGAGGGGCTGGCGATCGTCACCGAGGGCCTGCTGGTCTACCTGGATGACGACACCGTGGACGCCCTATGGGCCCGAATCGCCAGCGCACTCGGGCGGTTCGGCAAGGGCGCATATCTGTCGGACCTGCGCCTCGCGGGCCAGGACCGGGGGCTTCCCGAGCGGGCCTTCGAGGCAGCCCTCGGCGTCTTCGTGCGCGGCAAGGTCAGCCCCTACGGCGGCGGCGAAGCCAGCGTCGAGGCGGAGCTGCGCAGCGCCGGCTTCGAGCAGGTGCGGCTGCACCGCGGAGACCGGCATCCGGCGGCGGCGGACGCCCGCACCGATCCAGGCTCGAACATGATCCGCATCGTCGAGGCCAGCCGCGGTTAGGCCGGCGCCGACGTCTCTCAGATCAGTGGGGGCAGCCCCTTGATCCACCTGCCGACCACCGACGCGATGGAATCCGGCTTGCTCCGGCTCAGTGCGTTCTCGCGGCTGAAGACGCCCAGTTGCAGCCCCTGGAAGTTCGCGTGCTTGTAGACGCTCCCCTCGCGCTCTTTTTGCACCAGGGGCAGCAGGGGCTTGCCCAGGCCCTGCGTGAACCCGCACTCGTGCGCGAGGTTCTGCGAGAAGTCGCGTTCGTCCGGCGTGACGATGACCAGCTGGATCACGGCATCGCTGGCCCACATCATCGCCTTGACCGCTTCCGGGGCCAGCGGCCCGAAGCCGCCGGGCTCGGGTAGGGCTTCCAGGGCAAAGCAGCCGTTCTCCCCGAGCACGCGTCGCAGCTCTTCGACCACCTCTTGACTGTGGGTGTGGTTCTGGTCCAGGAAGCGGCGGGAGATGAAGACGGGGCGCATTCCCTCGGGAATGCCGTCCCTTATCAGGAGGATCTCGCTCTCCAGCGCTTTCGAGGGTCTGACGGCGAGCTCGTGGGGGCGCCGTGGGTAGAGCACGGCCTGGGGATCGACGGGACCCGAGACCTCGACGTTGAGGCGCAGCCGAGGGGAAAGGCGCTTGAGCGCTTCCCGGACCCGCGCTTCCACCTCGGCGCGGTTCTCCACCTCGTCGGTCGGCTCTGCCACGAACACGACCTCCGCCTTCAGCGCGGGCGTCGAGCCGCGGCGCAGGAGCGAGCTCAGGATGTTCAGGTTGTTCCCTGCCAGCGCCTTCGCGATCTCCCCCATCACCCCCGGCCTGTCGCGGTGTTTGACGCTGACTGAAACCGCGCATTTGCGAGGGAAGACGTAACGCAGGATGCGCCGCTCGGTGTCGGCCGAGATCACCGCCGTCCTCTGGTCGTACTCCTCCGCTTTCTCCGATTCGGCCGCCTGTTCGGCGAGTGCCTCCTCGAGGCCGTCGACCCTCACCCACCCTTCCTCGATCCTTTCTTCGTCCTCCCAGACGAGCTCGTGGTCGTCGAGGTGGATGGGCCTGGGGACAACCTTCTCGAACTTCTGTTTTCGCAGCGCCGCTTTGAGCTTCCTGATGTCTCGGTCGCGCTGCTTTTCGACGTCCTCGGGCCGGTCGCCGAACTGGCGGTAATACGGCTCGAGGAGGAGGCGGACCTCGTGGCGCGACCCAGAATCGATGGTCACCGCCTCCGCGGAGACGATGTTCAACGGCGGGGCCGCGTCGTAAACATCCGCCTGCACCCCCAGCCGATCCCCCGTGGAGGCGCTGATCTCGGAGACCAGCAGCCAGTTTTCGGGGTCGATGACGGAGACGATCAGGTCGCCGAAGGGACGGGATTCCTTCTTCCCCCTCGCCTTCCCCTTTGCCTGCAAAGCCACATGAATGTTGGTCCCCGACATCAGGCCCAGCGGAGCGCGGTGATACCACGGCAGGGGCAGGGCCCCTTTGCGGAGCCTCACCAGTCGATTAGTCAGAATGTACATATAGGCGGGAACCTATATGACACGGCGAACATGAGACTCCCGGCGTTCCTCACGCCTCTGCTCGAAGACGGGGCACCTAGGACTCGAACCTAGAATCGCCGGTTTTGGAGACCGGTGCCTTAGCCAGTTTGGCCAGTGCCCCAGGGGTCTGATCCTAACGAGCGCTGCCCGGTGGAGCCAGGCGGCGCTCGGGAGGTCAGTTCTGTTTCAGGGTGATGCCCTTGGTCTTCTCGACGGCGCTGCCGGAGGTCGGCTTGAAGCTGATCTTCGCTTGGACCCCGGTTCTTCGGAGATCGCCTTCGCCACTTCGTCGTTGCGGGTGTAGACGATCGGCGCCCCGCTCCCCGGTTCTGGTATGGACGCGCACGGAGCCGATCCCAGAGGGTGCGCGGCATCTTCGCAGTGCGGGCGGAGGGACTTGAACCCCCACGGGCCGAAGCCCACCAGGACCTAAACCTGGCGCGTCTGCCAATTCCGCCACGCCCGCGTGGCTGACCCGATCGGGCCTTAACGCGCGGCCAACGCCGCCGCGTCGCTGACAGATTCTATGATCGGGCCGTGGCGGTAGGAGAGCTAAGGCCCGGCTACGAACTGTGGCGGCCAAATCGGGAGAAGGCGAGTTCGGTCACGACCAAGTTCGTCGTCGTCCTGCTGCTCGCGGCGACGGCGGTGATCGCGGCCATCATCACGCTCGGCGGCTGGCCCCTGCTGAAGGGCGGCGGCGGCATGGGAATCGTCTGCGCGATCTACGCACTCCTCTACGCCTTCTTCGCCTTCCTCGTCGCCCGCTGGAACCGCGGCATCCTGCCGGTGGCGGCGGCGCTCTCGATGATCCTCGCGATCTTCTGCGCGGTCGGTGCCGAAAGCTGGTTCAACCGCGACCGCGCCGGCTTCGACGAGGCGGCGCTGGGCTCCTCGCTGATCGGCGTCTTGGTGATCGTCCTCGGCCTGCTGCAGATCGTCCTCGTCGCCGCCGCCCTCTACGCCTTCAACCAGGAGTGGCACGTGGAGGAGGAGCGCCCGATCGGCTCCGGCGAGGACTACGGCGCCGGCGCATCCCCCCAGCCCGCCTAGCCGGGCCTCTGCCGGCTGCGGCCGGCGCCGCGCCTCTATCGTTCCCCGGGCGCCGGAGTGGCGGAACTGGCATACGCGATCGACTCAAAATCGATTGCCCTTGCGGGCTTGTGGGTTCGAATCCCACCTCCGGCATCAATAGGCTGGCGCCGTGAACGCCGGGACGGGGGAGCTGCTGTGGGAGCCGTCGGCCGAGCTGGTCGAGCGCTCGCGGCTGACCGAGTTCACCCGCTGGCTGGAGCGCGAGCGCGGGCTCGCCTTCGACGGCTACGGGGAGCTGTGGCAGTGGTCGGTCGACGACCTCGACGCCTTCTGGTCGGCGATCTGGGAGTTCTTCGAAGTGCGGGCCGACGGCGACCCCTCCCCGGTCCTCGCCTCGCGTGAGATGCCGGGCGCGAGCTGGTTCCCCGACACGCGTCTGAACTACGCCGAGCACGTCTTCGCCGGCAAGGACGACGGCGAGGCGGCGATCCTCCACGCCTCCGAGCTGCGCGAGCTCGGCGAGCTGACCTGGGGCGAGCTGCGCCGCCAGGTGGCGGCGGTCGCGGCGGGGCTGCGATGCCTCGGGGTGGAGCGGGGCGATCGCGTCGTCGCCTACGTGCCGAACATCCCAGAGGCGATCGTCGCCTTCCTCGCCACCGCCTCGATCGGCGCCGTCTGGTCGAGCTGCTCGCCGGACTTCGGCCCGGCCAGCGTCATCGACCGCTTCGCCCAGATCGAGCCCAAGGTGCTCTTCGCGGTCGACGGCTACCGCTACGGGGGCAAGGACTTCGACCGCCGCGAGGTCGTCGCCCGGCTGCAGGAGGCGATGCCGAGCCTGGAGAAGACGGTCGTCATCCCCTACCTGAGCGAGGACCCCGACCTCTCCTGGCTGCGCGACGCGACCCGCTGGGACGAACTGCTCGCCGCGGGCGCCGGGGCGCCGCTCGAGTTCGAGCGCGTCCCCTTCGACCACCCGCTCTGGGTCCTCTACTCATCGGGGACGACCGGGCTGCCGAAGGCGATCGTCCAGGGGCAGGGCGGGATCCTGCTCGAGCACCTGAAGAAGCTGAACCTCCATGTCGACGCCCATCCCGGCGACCGCCTCTTCTGGTTCACGACGACCGGCTGGATGATGTGGAACTTCCTCGTCTCCGGCCTGCTGACCAGGGCGGCGATCGTCCTCTACGACGGCAACCCGGGACACCCCGACATGGGGGCGCTCTGGGACCTCGCCGAGCGGGCCGGGGTGACCATGTTCGGGACCAGCGCCGCCTACATCGGCGCCTGCATGAAGGCCGGCGTCGAGCCGGGTTCGGGCCGCGACCTCGGCGCCCTGAAGGCGATCGGCTCGACCGGATCCCCCCTCTCCCCCGAGGGCTTCGACTGGATCTACGAGCACGTCGGCTCCGGGACCTGGCTGTTCTCTACCAGCGGCGGCACCGACCTCTGCACCGCCTTCGTCGGCGGCGTCGCGACGCTGCCGGTCTACCGCGGCGAGCTGCAGGCGCGGGCGCTGGGCGCTGCGGTCGAGGCCTGGAACGAAGACGGCGAGCCGGTGGTCGAGGAGGTCGGCGAGCTGGTCGTCACCGAGCCGATGCCCTCGATGCCGGTCTACTTCTGGGGCGACGAGGACGGCAGCCGCTACCGCGAGAGCTACTTCGAGATGTTCCCCGGCACCTGGCGCCACGGCGACTGGCTGGAACTGACGCGGCGCGGGACGGCGGTCATCTACGGCCGCTCGGACTCGACGATCAACCGCGGCGGCATCCGCATGGGGACGAGCGAGATCTACCGCGCCGTGCTCGGGATCGAGGAGATCGTCGACGCGCTGGTCGTCGACCTGCCGCGGCCGGGCACCGACGGCTGGATGCCGCTCTTCGTGGTGATGCGCGAGGGCGCCGAGCTGGACGAGGGGCTGCCGCGGGAGATCGCCCGCCGGGTGCGCGAGCAGTGCTCCCCGCGCCACGTCCCCGACGAGGTCTTCGAGATCGACGAGGTCCCCCGCACCCTGAGCGGCAAGGTGCTGGAGGTGCCGGTGAAGAAGATCCTGACGGGAACGCCGGCGGAGCAGGCCGCCAGCCGCGACTCGCTCGCCAACCCCGCGGCGCTCGACTACTTCGTCGCGATGGCGAAGCGGCTCGCGGTCTGAGCGAGGATCCGGACGACGTACTCGGGTTCGTAGCGCACCTGCTCGTGGGTGAAGCGCAGCTGCGCGAGGCCGGCGGCAGTGTGCGCCTGGTCGCGTTCCCGGTCCCGCGCCTGCTCGGCCGGCGTGCGGTGGTAGCGGAGGCCGTCGGTCTCGACCACCAGCCCGAGGTCCGGCCAGTAGAAGTCGACTTCGAACTCGTTGACGATCTGGCCGGTGAGCGGGACCGGAAGGCCGGCCTTGGCGGCAAGGGGGAGAAAGCGACGTTCGAGCTCCTCCTTGGTGAGGCGAAAGGTGCGCCGGTCGAGGATCCGGCGGAGCGTGGCGACACCCGGCTCGCCGGCTCGCTCGTCGAGCGCGTGGCGAAGTTCGGGCGGGTGCGTGAGGTTGTACTTGTCCGCCTCGTTGATCGCCCGCTCGATCCCCCGCCGGTCGAGGCGCAGGGAGAGGTCGATAAGGGTCTGGATCGGGGTGGTGACGGGGATGCCGTACTCAACCGTCGTGTCACGTTCCCCCAGCGAAGGACGCTGGTGAATTCGAAGCCCTGGGCGACGCCGACGAGAAGGGCTGGGTAGGGAAGCTCGACCACGGAGCGCTGCTCAAACCCGATGCGCCATAGCGCAGCGGCGCTGGAGTGGCTGAGAACGGCCCCGCCTCCGCAGGCCAGGATTGCGGCCATCCAACGACCGTGCCTGGTGACATGCGGCCGCCCGACCACGTACACCCCGCGATGGAGCGGGTGCAGCCTCCCCGTCCGTATTCGATGATGGATCGCCTGGCGCGTGTACCCGACCTCCCGCAACTGGTCGCTGGATACGACGCCATGCTGGTTACGAGCCAGATCCCACGCCTCCCGCGCCATCCGAACCCGTTCACTTCGCCGCTCGTCCGGCGATTGGAGAGTTGATCTCGTCATAGCGACATTAAGTCGCCAACCGCCCGAGACTCTCCCCCCGATTGTCGGCCGGGAGGGAGACCCTCGCCGGACACTCCCCGCTTTTGTCCGCCGAGGGTCTCCCTCCCGGCCCCCTAAAAGCGGGGTCAGACCATGCCCAGGCCGCCGCTTACGCCCAAGGTCTCGCCGGTGACGTACGAGGCGTCGTCCGAGGCCAGGAAGGCGACTGCTGCCGCGACCTCCTCGGGCTGACCCAGGCGGCCCATCTGGGTGGAGGTGCGCATCGTCTCGATGACTTTCTCTCCGATCTCGCCGAACTCCTTGGCGCCCATCAGGAGGGGCGTCTCGATCGGGCCGGGGGCGATCGCGTTGGCGGTGACGCCGTAGCGGGCGGCCTCGCGGGCGATCGCCTTGGTGAAGCCGATCACGCCGGCCTTCGCGGCGCTGTAGGCGGCCGAGCCCTTGGAGCCGACGCGGCCCGCCTCCGAGGAGATGTTGACGATGCGGCCGTAGCCGCGCTCCTGCATCCCGGCCAGGGCCGCGTGGGTGCAATTCATCGTCCCGCCGAGGTTGATGTCCAGGACCTGCCGCCATTGGTCCTGCGTGACGTAGACGAAGAAGCCGAAGTTGTCCATGCCGGCGTTGTTGACGAGGACGTCGAGGCCGCCGACTGCTCCGACGGCGGCGCGCGCCGCCTCGAGGTCGGTGACGTCGAGCTCGACCGCGTGGCCGGCAATCTCGCCCGCCACCTTCTCGGCGCCCTCGACGTTCAGATCGCCGACCCAGACCTCGGCGCCCTCGGCGGAGAGCCGAGCGGCGGTCGCGGCGCCGATCCCGCTGGCGCCGCCGGTGACAAGCGCCTTACGTCCCTCGAGCCTCATGCGGCGGGAGCATAGACTGCGCGACCTTGGAACCGATCCCGATCATCGGCGGCACGGGCGCCCTCGGCGCCGGCCTGGCGCGGCGCTGGGCGAAGGCGGGCGTGCCGGTCGTGCTCGGGTCGCGCTCGGCCGAGCGGGCCGCGGAAGCGGCGGCGAAGGTCCGCGCCGACTTGCCGGGCGCCGACGTCACCGGGCTCGAGAACGGCGAGGCCGCGAGCAAGGGCGAGATCGTCTTCCTCACCGTCCCTTTCCGCGCCCAGTCGGAGAACCTCAACAACCTGCGCGAGGCGCTGCGGCCCGGCCAGATCCTGGTCGACTGCACGGTCCCCCTCGCCGCCGCGGTCAGCGGCAAGGCGACCCGCTCGCTCGGCGTCTGGCAGGGCTCGGCCGCCCAGCAGGCGCAGGAGATGGTCCCCGAGGGCGTCACCGTCGTCTCCGCCCTGCACACCGTCGGCGCCCCCACGCTCGCCGACCTCGACGCCGAGCTGGGCGAGGACATCCTCGTCTGCGGCGACAAGAAGGCCGACAAGGCGCGGGTCGCGCGCCTGATCGAGCTGATCGCCGGCCTCCGGGCGGTCAACGCCGGGGCCCTGGAGATGGCGCGAATCGTCGAGCAGCTGACGCCGATGCTGATCTCGGTCAACACCCGCTACAAGGTTCACGCCGGAATCCGCCTCACCGGCCTGCCCGACGGCGACCACTGGGCGTGAGAGTCGCCCTTCTCGCCGGCGGCACCGGCGGGGCCAAACTCGCCGCCGGGATACAGGAGGAGCTCGGCTCCGACCTCGCGGTGATCGCCAACACCGGCGACGACATCGAGGCGCTGGGCGTCCACGTCTCGCCCGATCCCGACCTCGTCACCTACTGGCTCAGCGGCGAAATCGACGAGGAACGCGGCTGGGGCATCCGCGACGACACCTTCGTCGCCTTCGAGCGCCTGAAGCAGCTCGGCGCCCCGAGCTGGTTCGGGCTCTCCGACCGCGACCTCGCCGCCTGCCTCTACCGGCGCGAGTTCGTCGCCGAGGGGGGCCGGCCGACCGACGCCCAGGCCCAGATCGCCCGTGGCCTCGGGGTCGAAGCGCGGGTCCTGCCGATGACCGACACGCCGGTCCGCACCCAGGTGATCACCCCCGCCGGCCCCCGGGCCCTGCAGGAGTACCTGATCCTCGACGGCGGCCAGCCGCCGGTCGAAGGCGTCCAGCTCGAGGGAATCGAGGCGGCCGAGCCGACGCCCGAGGCGCTGGCGGCGATCGCCGAGGCCGAGGCGATCGTCCTCGGGCCCTCCAACCCGGTGATCAGCATCGGCCCGATCCTCGCCCTCCCCGGCATGCGCGAGGCGATCGCCGCCTCCCCCGCGCCCGTCGTCGCCGTCAGTCCCTACGTCGCCGGCGAGGTCGTCAAGGGGCCGACCGACCGCTTCATGGAGGGGATCGGCCGGCCGAGGACGGCGGCCGGGGTCGCCTCTCTCTACGCCGGGCTGCTCGACGCGATGGTCGTCGACGAGGGCGACCCCGACCCGCCGCCGGCCGAGATCCCGACCCTGGCGGCGCAGACGCTGATGGAGGGCGCCGCCGGGCGGGTGCGCCTGGCGCGGATCGTCCTCGACTACGCCGCTACCCTCGCCTCGGCTTGAAAGCGACCGCCGTCCTCCCTGTCAAGCGCTTCGACGCCGCCAAGCAGCGGCTCGCCGCCGGGATCGACGAGACCCGGCGCCGCGAGCTGGCGGGGGCGATGGTCGCCGACGTCCTCGATGCGATCGGCGAAGCGCGCTCGATCGAGCGGCTGATCGTCGTCACCGGCGACCCGATCGCCCAGGAGCTGGCGGCGAACGCCGGCGCCGAGGTCGTCCCGGACCCCGAGGACGCCGGCCACGTCAAGGCGGCGCAGGCGGGAATCGCCCGCGCCGAAGCCGAGGGCGCCGAGCGGGTCGCGCTGCTCGCCGGCGACTGCCCGCTGCTCGACCCGCGCGAGCTCGACCGGCTGCTGACCGGCGTCCCGGGCAGCTACGTCGGGATCGTCCCCGACCGCCACGGCAGCGGCACCAACGCGCTGGTGCTGAGCCCGCCCGGCGCGATCGTCCCCGCCTTCGGCGAGGGCAGCCGCGAGCGACACGTCGAGGCGGCGCGGGCGGCCGGGGTCCCGTTCGGGATCGAGGAGCTGCCGTCGATCGAACTCGACCTCGACACCCCGGCCGACGTCATCGCCCTGACGCGGGAGCTCGAGCGGCAGCCGAGGCGGGCGCGGCGGACCGCCAGGGCGCTGGGGATATGAGCGCGGCATCCGTCTGTTCCTTCTTGGTCCCAGGCGCCAAAAAGGAACAGGCGAATGGGTGAGCTGCGCGTCATCGGCGTCGAGGGGCTACCCGAGGTCGAGGAGGGGATGAAGCTCGGCGCGCTGATCGCGGGACGGGCGGAGCTGCGGGACGGGGACGTGGTGGTGATCTCGCAGAAGGTGGTCTCGAAGGCCGAGGGCATGGTCCGGCGGCTGGCCGAAGTCGAGCCGTCCGAGCGGGCGATCGAACTGGGGAAAAGGCTGGGTAAGGAGGAGCGGCTCGTGGAGTTGATCCTCTCCGAGAGCCGCGAGATTCTCCGCGCGGAGCGCGGAGTCATGATCACCGAGACCCACCACGGCTTCGTCTGCGCCAACGCCGGGATCGACAGCTCGAACCTGCCGGAGGACGGGACGGTGTGCCTGCTACCCGAGGATCCGGATGCATCGGCTCGGCGGATCAGGGCCGAAATCTCGACCTCGGTCGCCATCGTGATCGCCGACAGCTTTGGGCGGGCCTGGCGGCTCGGTCAGGCCGAGGTCGCAATCGGGTGCGCCGGGTTGGCGCCGGTGGACGACTGGCGCGGCCGCGAGGACTCCCACGGCCGCGAGCTGTCGGCGACCGCGATCGCGATCGCCGACGAGGTTGCCGCTGCTGCCGACCTGGTTCGCGTGAAGGACTCGGGCATTCCCGCCGCCATTGTCCGCGGCCTGGACCGCCACGTCACGACAGAGGACGGTCCCGGCGCCGCCGCCCTCCGCCGCCCCCCCGCCGAGGACATGTTCCGCTAGTCGCGGTCCCTGTCCTTGCCGACCGCGTCCTTGACCTTGTCCGACACCTTCTCGGCGCCGTCCTTGACGGCTCCGGTGGCCCTGTCGACCTTTCCTTCGCGCTTCAGGTCGTCGTCTCCCGTCAGCGATCCGGCGGCCTCCTTGACACGGCCCTTGGCGTCGTCCTTGTTGCGGATCTCGTCGCTCATCCATTACCTCCTGGCTAGTTGTCTCCACCCAGCTACCCGAAAGGCGAACTGCATCAACTTCTCCACCCAGCAGATGGACAAGTTGATGCAGTTCAGATCCGCAGGACTGCGGCGGCGCGGAGGCGGCCGGCGCGGAGGTCGTCGAGCGCCTTGTTGGCCTCCTCCAGCGGGTAGACCTCCACCTCGGTCTGGACGGGGACCTGCGGGGCCAGGGAGATGAACTCCTCGCCGTCTTGCCGGGTCAGGTTGGCGACCGAGCTCAACGAGCGCTCCCCCCATAACTGTGCGTAGGGGAAGGAGGGGATGTCGCTCATGTGGATGCCGGCGCTGACGATCCGCGCCCCCTTGGCGCTGGCCCGCAGCGCCGCCGTCATCAGCGCCCCGACCGGGGCGAAGACGATCGCGCCGTCGAGCTCCTCCGGCGGGGCCTCCTCCGAGCCGCCGGCCCACACGGCACCGAGCCGGCGCGCGAAGGCCTGCGTCTCTTCATCGCCCTCGCGGGTAAAGGCGAAGACCCGCCGCCCTTCGTGGACCGCCACCTGGCAGAGGATGTGGGCGGCGGCGCCGAACCCGTAGAACCCGATCCGCTCCGCCTCGCCGACCAGCCGAAGCGCCCGGTAGCCGATCAGACCCGCGCAGAGCAGCGGCGCCGCCTGCAGGTCGGGATATCCCTCCGGGATCGGGAAGCAGAAGCGCTCGTCGGCGACCGCGACCTCGGCGTAGCCGCCGTCGGTGTCGTAGCCGGTGAACCTGGCGCGGTCGCAGAGGTTCTCGCGGCCGCTGCGGCAGTAGCGGCACTCGCCGTCGGTCCAGCCGAGCCAGGGGACGCCGACCCGCTCGCCGGGCGCGAACCGCTCCGCCCCCTCCCCCGCCTCGCGCACGGTGCCGACGATCTGGTGGCCCATCACCAGCGGCAGCTTCGGCTCGGCGAGGTCACCGTCGAGGATGTGGAGGTCGGTGCGGCAGACGCCGCAGGCGTGGACCGCGAGCTGGACCTGGCCGGGACCGGGAGCGGGCTCGGGCAGCTCAGCCGGCCGGAGCGGCTGCCGCTGCCTCTCGAGGACCATCGCTCGCATAGGTCTCGATGATCTCGTACAGCGTCGTCCGCTGCGCCGGCTCGCGCCCCGCCGCCCTCGCCGCGGCGATCAGCTGCTCGGGCTCCAGCCGCACCCCGTGCTGGGAGCCGGCCATGCGGGAGATGTTCTCCTCCATCAGCGTCCCGCCGAGGTCGTTGACCCCCCACCTCAGCGCCTCGGTCGCCCCCTCCAGGCCCATCTTCACCCAGCTCGCCTGCAGGTTCGGGATCGCCCGCCCCAGCGCCAGGCGGAAGGCGGCGGTGTGCTTGAGGTTCTCGCCCATCGAGATCTCCTCGATCCCGTGCGTGCGCCCCAGCATCGTGTTGAAGGGAATGAAGCTGAGCGGGACGAACTCGGTGATCCCACCGGTGCGCTCCTGCAGGGCGCGGACGACGCGCATGTGGCGGGCCAGCTCGCGCGGCTCCTCGATGTGGCCGAACATCACCGTCGAGGTCGAGCGCAGCCCGGCGCGGTGGGAGGCCTCGATGATCTCCACCCAGCGGTCGACCGGGAGCTTGTTCGGCGAGATCCGCTGGCGGACGCCGTCGTCGAGCACCTCGGCAGCGGTGCCCGGCGTCGAGCCGAGGCCGCAGGCGAGCAGGTACTCGAAGACCTCCAGCGGCTCCTTGCCCGAGCGCTCGCAGGCCCAGTTGATCTCCATCGGCGAGTAGGCGTGGAGGTGAAGCTGCGGTGCCGTCTCCTTCGCCAGCTGCAGCCAGCGCCCGTACTCCTCCAAGGTCAGGTCGGGATGGATGCCGCCCTGCATGCAGAGCTCGGTGGCGCCGAACTCGACCGCCTCGCCGATCCGCGCGGCGAAGTCCTCCTCGCTGACTTCGTAGGCGTCGGGCGAGCGCTTCCCCTGCCCGAACCCGCAGAAGGCGCAGCCGACGACGCAGACGTTGGTGAAGTTGATGTTGCGGTTGACGACGAAGGTGACCCGCTCGCCAGCTAACTCGGCCCGCAGCTCGTCGGCCGCGACCCGCATCTCCTCGATGACCTCGGGACGAGTCTCGGCAAAAAGGGCCGTCAACTCATCCTCGGAGAGCTCCAGCCCCTCGCGGCCCTTGGCGATCGCCCTGGGAGCGACCTCGGGATCAACCACCTCCTCGCACCTGCGCCCGGACCCTCGCCGCGGAATGAAGCTCCAGTACTTCAGCTTGACCACGTCGAGGACCCCCTGCTCCATCCACTCGGGGTCCATGTACTGGGGATAGACGCACAACCGCTCCGTGAGCGCATAACCACGCGGGGCCAGCTCCTTGCGCACCTGATGCGGCGACGGGAACGGCTCCTCGGGTGAGATGTGATCTCCGTTCGCGCTGAGCCCGCCGAGATCGGTGGCGCCAGCCTCGACCAATTCGGGCCAGAACTCACTCAAGTTCGGCGGCACCTGCACCCCCACATCCGGCATCAACCGCTTGCACTCCGCAATCAGGTGCTTGATCTCGTCGATCGAGACCTGGGAGGCCCAGGTTGGGAGGGGCGACGGGGGTACCTCCTCCAGACACATCTCGCTATGGCTCGATGTTGAGTGTCTGGAGGAGGTACCCCCGTCGCCCTGCCATCGGATTTGCGAGTTCTCGTTGGCGATGTCAGCCACCTCAGCCCCGTAGTAGCGCGGGTGCGGGACGAAGTTCTGGAGGATGACCTCCTGGAGGTGGCCGTGGCGGGCATGGCTGGCCGCGAGGCCTTCCAGGGACTCGATGCGATCCTCGGGCGTCTCGCCGATGCCGACGAGGATGCCGCTGGTGAAGGGGATCTTCAGTTCGCCCGCTGCTTCGATCGTGGCGAGACGGGCCGCCGGGTGCTTGGTGGGGCTGCCGGCGTGGACGGTCTCCATCAGGCGCTCGGAGGTGCTCTCGAGCATCAGGCCCTGGGATGCGGTCACCTCGCGCAGGCGCGCCAGGTCGCGCTGGTCCAGCACGCCGATGTTCGTGTGCGGCAGCATGCCCCGCTCGAGCGCCCGTTCGCAGGCCCAGACGACGTACCCAGTGAAGTCCTCGTGCCCCCAGGCCTTCAGGCGTTCGGCGACGATCGGGTTGACCTCGGGTCGCTCGCCGGTGAGGACGAGAAGCTCCTTGGCGTTCCGTTTCAGCGCTTCGTCGAGGATCTTCTCGACGTCGTCGGGGGAGTGCAGGTGCGCCTGGTGGGTGGCGAAGGCGCAGTACTTGCAGTAGCACTGGCACGTCCGGCTCAGCGAGAGCGTGAAATTGCGGGAGAAGGTGACCCGGCGCACGCCGCCCAAGCTACTGCAAGCGCCCCCCGGGCACGGGCACGAAAAAGGGCGCCACCCCGGTCGGGATGGCGCCCCCTGGAAGCTGCTGCGGCTCTAGCTGGCCGGCTTGTCGCTGGTCGGGGTCGACCGTTTCGGGACCGGGGGCCGCACGTGCTCCGGCGGTTCGGTCGGCGGCAGGCCGCCCGGCTCGAGGACGAACCGGTAGACGCCGGCGGCGAGAACCGAGCCCAGGATCGGACCGAGCAGGTAGGGCCAGACGCCGCCCCATTCGCTGCTGACGAGGGCGGGGCCGAACCAGCGGGCCGGGTTGAGACCGGCGCCGGTCAGCGGGCCGGCGACCATCACCGCGAAGCCGAGGGTGGTGCCGATCGCCAGCGGCGCCCACTCCTTGAAGCTCTTCTCCGAGTAGACCGCGGTGAGGATGACGAGGACGAGGACGAAGGTGCCGATCCCCTCGACGATCATGCCCTGGAAATCCCCACCGAGAAGTCCGCTGACGGCGGTGGCGCCGTAGTTGGTGGCGCGCCCCTCGTCGAGCAAGAGGCCCTTGGTCAGCAGGGCGCCGAGGACGCCGCCGGAGAGCTGGGCCAGTATGTAGATCGCGCCGTCGAGCGGCTTGATCCGCCGGATGACGATCGCCGCGAGCGTCACCACCGGGTTGAAGTGCCCGCCGCTGACGACGCCGAACATGACGATCAGGCCGAACAGCAGGAACGCGTGGACGAGGCCGACGACCGCGAAGTCCGAGCCGAACTGGGCCTGGCCTCCGGTCGAGACGTACAGGACGACGACACTCGTAATGAAGAAGACCAGCAGCAACGTGCCGATCAGCTCAGCCAGATATGCGGCTAGACCTCTCTCCTGCACCTTTTCCTCCTCGATTCCCGTGTTCAGGTAAGCGGCGGCAGTCTACTCACATTCGCTAAATGAGCTAGGTTCCCGAGCCGCATGAGATGGGCTGTCGCGCTGCTGGCGACCGCCCTCGCGCTCGCCGGCACCGCCGGCTGCGGCGAGGACGGTGCAGAACCGGGCGCGCCGAAAGGCGCGACGCTCGTGCTCGATTTCGTTCCCAACGCCGTCCACAGCGGCATCTACGCGGCCCTCTCACGCAGCTACTACGACGAGGAGGGCGTCGCCCTCGAGGTGCGGACGCCCGGGGAATCGACCGACGCGCCGAAGCTGCTCGGTGCCGGCAGGGTCGAGTTCGCGATCCTCGACATCCACGACCTCGGCATCGCCCGCGAGCGCGGCATCGACCTGGTCGGAGTCGCCCCGCTCGTCCAGCGCCCACTCGCGGCGGTCCTCGCCCGCCGGGACGGTCCGGTGCGCCGCCCGCGGGAGATGGAAGATCACCGGGTCGGGGTCACCGGCCTGCCCTCCGACGAAGCGGTGGTCGATTCCGAGGTCGAAGCCGACGGCGGCGACCCGGCGAACGTCGAGCGGGTCACCATCGGCTTCAACGCCGTCGCCTCCCTCGCCGCCGCCAAGGTCGACGCCGCGACCGGCTTCTGGAACGCCGAGGGGGTGGCGCTGCGGCGCCAGGGCGTGCCGATCCGCGTCTTCGAGGTCGACGAGTTCGGCGCTCCCCCCTACCCCGAGCTGATCCTCACCACCTCCCGCGAGACGCTCGAAGACGATCCCGACCTGGTCGACGCGGTCGTCGCCGCCACCGAGCGCGGCTACGAGTTCACCGAGCGGGATCCCGATGCGGCTCTCGATGCCCTGCTCGCCGCCAACCCCGAGCTGGACCGCTCCGAACAGCGGGCCCAGCTCGACGTCCTCCTGCCGATCCTCCGCCCCGAGCCCTTCGACCGGGCGGTCCTGCGGGCCTGGGCGGCCTGGGACCTGAAGCACGGCCTGCTCGAAGAGCCGCTAGACGTCGAGCAGGCGTTCGACCAGGGCGGGTAGTTCCCGCGCCATCCGCGAGCGCGGCACCACCAGGTCGACCCCCGCCGCCTCGGCGGCTTCCCTGGTCGCCACGTCGACGTGCGAGTAGTAGCCGAGAACCGGCATCCCCAGGCCAACCAGCGCCTCGGGGTTCTCGACGTCGAGGTCGGCGACGATCAGGTCGATGCCCTCCCAGGTGGTCTCCTCGATCGAGGGTGAAGCAACCACCTCGTGCCCGGCTGCGGTCAGCGTCTCCTGGACCCTGCTGCCGAGCATCAGGTCCGTGCTGATGCTGAGAACTCGCGCCAACTAGATGGACCGGCGCTCGCGGAACTCTTCCCGCACGCTCTCCGGCCGACCCCACATCTGGACGGCCTCGGAGCGACCCTCGCGGACCTCGGCGACCCCAAGCTCGCCCTCCACACCGTCGGCATCGAGCTTCTCCAAGACGCCCTTGACCGTCTCCGCCGCGGCACCATGGCCGAAACTCTGAGCGACCACCAACCGCCAGTGCCAACCCTCAGCCTTGGGGTGTTGGTAGACCTGCGCGTTGACCTGACTCAGCGCCACCGCGCTGTCGACGTAGTGCGACTCGTCCTCGATGCGCAGGTCAACCTCGAGGTCGGTCCAATCCTGCGGAAGAGTCTCGAGGATCTGCTGAAAGTCAGCGGCAAGAGCCATCAGGCCGAAGCGTAATGGAGGGGACGGGTGATCTCCGCCCGCCGCCGCATCATCCGAAGAAGACCTGGTAGAGGAGGAAGACGTTGAGGGCGATGATCAGGGACGCGAGCACGCCCGCCAGCGCGCTCAGCCATTGCGGGTTGACCAGGTCACCCATTACCTCGCGATCGGCGGCGATCAGCAGCAGCGGCACCAGCGCGAAGGGGATGCCGAAGGAGAGGACGACCTGGCTGCCGACCAGGGCGTCGGTCGGGTCGAGGCCGATCGCGAGGACGAGGAGCGCCGGGGCGAGGGTGATCGCGCGCCGCAGGAAGAGGGGGATGCGGCGGCGGATGAAGCCCTGCATCACGACCTGGCCGGCCATCGTCCCAACCGAGGAGGAGGCGAAGCCGGAGGCCAGCAGGGCGATGCCGAAGACCGTCGCCGCCCGGTCGGAGACGAGCGTCTGCAGCCCTTCGTAGGCCCCGTCGATCGAGTCGACACCGGTCAGGCCGCTGGTGTGGAAGAGCGCAGCGGCGACGATCATCATCGAGAGGTTGACCAGGCCCGCCAGCGAGAGGGCGATAACCACGTCGACTTTCTCGAACTGGAGGATTCGCCGTCTCTCCTCGCCGTCGCGGCCGACGATCCGCCGCTGGGTCAGCGCCGAGTGCAGGTAGACGACGTGCGGCATCACCGTCGCGCCGATGATCCCGGTCGCCAGCAGGATGCTCTCGGTGCCGGCGAAGCCGGGGACGAAGAGGTGGCTGGCGACTTCGCCGCCGCTCGGGTCGGCGTCGAAGAGCTCGAAGACGAAGGAGGCGACGACGACCCCGACCAGGACCGTGATCCCCGCCTCCAGCCGCCGGTATCCCATCTGCTGCAGGCCGAGGATCGCGAAGGCGCCGGCGCCGGCGATGATCCCCGCCGGGAACAGCGGGATCCCGAAGAGGAGGTTGAGCCCGAGCGCGGCGCCGACCACCTCGGCGATGTCAGTCGCCATCGCCACCAGCTCGGCCTGCAGCCAGAGGCCGATCGAGGTGCGGCGCGAGAAACGCTCGCGGCAGAGCTCGGCGAGGTTCTTGCCGGTGGCGATGCCCAGCTTCGCCGACTGGGTCTGGACCAGCATCGCGATCAGGTTGGCCGAGAGGACGACCCAGAGCAGCAGGTAGCCGAACTTGGCGCCGCCGGCGATGTTGGTGGCGAAGTTGCCGGGGTCGATGTAGGCGACGGCGGCGACGAAGGCGGGCCCGAGGAAGGGCCAGACGCGGCCGATCCCCCGCCTGCGGCCTTCCAGCGAGTGGCGGGCGGCGCGGGCGACCGCGGCCTCGCCGGGGAGGACGTCCTCGACCCCCGCGCCGCGGCGCTCCTCCTCGAGGACCTCCTGCCCCGGCGGAAGGCTCACCGCGCGTCCCAGGTCGGCGGCAGCAGGTCGGGGCCGGGGATCGGCGTCCCGTGCGGATCGTGCCGCGGTTCGCCGAGCTTCGCCGCGATCAGCTGCTCGAGCTCCTCGGAGATGTAGTGCTCGAGCACCTCGGCCTCCTCGTGGACGCGGTCCTCGGGCATCCCCAGCGCCTCGGCCAGGTAGGCCTCGATCAAGCGGTGGTGGCGGATCACCTCCAGCGCCACCTTCTCCCCCGCCGGGGTCAGGCTCGCTCCCTTGTAGGGGAAGTACTCGACCAGGCCGAGGTCGGCCAGCCGTTTCAGCATCGAGGTCGCGGTCGCCGGGGTGACGCCGAGCCGCTGCGCGACCTCGCCGTTCAGCACCAGCCCCTCGCGATCGCCGGCGATCGCGTAGATCGCCTTCGCGTAGTCCTCGATCGCCTCGGTGTTGGGGTCGCGGCGCCCGCGGCTGCCCTCCGCCGCCGCCATCAGACCGACACCAGCAGGCCGGTGAGGTAGAGCGCGGCGATGCCAGCGAGGATCCCGGCCACGCTCGCCGGATAGAGCAGGCGGCCTTCGCGGTCGCGCATAGCCGGCGCGAGCTGGACGATCACCCGCGCGATCGCCCCCACCCCGACCCCGAAGAGGAGCGCGGCGAGGCTGGGGTCGAAGGCGGCGGCGCCGACCCAGGCGCCGAGGATCGCCGGCGCCCCGGCGACGAGCCCGAGCACGAGCAGGCGGGCGAAGCTCGGGCGGGCGGCGTCGCGCAGCGGGGCGACGATCGCCAGCCCCTCGGTCGTGTTGTGCAGCGCGAACCCGACGACGAGGAACGCGCCCAGCGCGAGGGCACCGGTCGCGTAGGCCGATCCGATCGCCACGCCCTCGCCGAGGTTGTGCAGCCCGATGCCGACCGCG
>DASVAT010000019.1:0-20058 GCA_036376215.1 Solirubrobacterales bacterium | reverse complement strand
CGAGGCCGAGCTGAAGCTCGGGGGCGAGGTCGACGAGGAGCTCGCCGCCCTCGTGGCGGCCCTGTCCTGATGGCCGCGCTTCCCGACGCCGTCGTCTTCGACAACGACGGCCTTCTGCTCGACACCGAGTCGGTCTGGACCCGGGCCGAGGAAGATCTCTTCGAGCTGCGGGGGACGGAGTTCACCCCGGCCGACAAGCGCGAGCTGGTCGGCACCTCGGCTGCGATCGCCGGCGGCATCCTCGAGCGCCGCCTCGGCGAGCCTGGCCGGGCGGCGGAGCTGATCGAGGAGCTGAACGAGCTCGTCGTCGCCGAGCTCGAGCACGGGGTGGAGGCGATGGTCGGTGCCCGCGAGCTGCTCGGGCGGCTGCGCGAGCGGGGAACCCCGATCGGCCTGGTCTCCAACTCGCCGCTTCGCTTCGTCCAGCGCTCGATCGAGATCGTCGGCTTCGAGGGGCTCTTCGACGTCGTCCTCAGCGCCCACGAAGTGGCGGCGCCGAAGCCGGCGCCCGACCCCTACCTGGAGGCCTGCCGGCGGTTGGGGGTCGAGCCCGGGCCATCGGTGGTCGCGCTCGAGGACTCGCCGACGGGGGTCGCCGCCGCCCGGGCCGCCGGGTTGACCGTGATCGGCGTTCCCTCGATCGAGGGGATTGCGCTCGAGGAGGCGCACCATCTCGCCGGGTCCCTGCTCGACGAGGTCGTCGCCCGGCGCCTCTCGATCTGAGGAATTCGTAGAATACTAAACTGTTTTTAACTAAACTCCTAGGGTTTTCCACCAACCCGAAGGAGAGGGTCAGATGAAGTCAGTAAAGCTCGCCGTGCTCGCCAGCTTTCTACTCGTGGCCACGGCTGCGCTGTTCAGCTCCGGCGCCTCGGCGACCGTGCTGTGCAAAGTCAACAAAATCCCCTGCCCGACATTGCCGACGCCCGAAGATTATGGAGCGGGCACGAGCATCGAAGCCACGCTGGAGGCCGGCACCTCGATGGTCTTCCGCGATACAGCGGGCAATGTCCTGAACACATGCACCAAATCGACAATCGACGGCACCACCGAAAACACAGGGAAAAAAGCGGAAGCGGTCACGGTCAAAGTCACCCAGGCGACCTTCGACGGCTGCACGTACAAAACGGTCGTGCCCGTGCTGGGCAAATACCACATCGAATACGCCGGCGGTACCAAAAACACAGTGGCGACACTGCAGCTCACAGAAACGGAAGTCAAAGTGATGACCCCGTTTGGCGAATGCAAATTCGGGGCCGGCGAAGGAACCGACATCGGCACACTGACAAGCGGTTTCACGGCGACAATGGACATCGAAGGCGTCCTGTTCATCGCAGAAGAAGGAGGCATTTTCTGTCCCGGGCACGTCGTCTGGGAAGCCAAATACACCGTCACAGCCCCGAAACCGCTCTTCATCAAGGAAGAAATGGATTAGGAGCGTTCAGCCGCGGAGCACGCGGCGGCGGCGGAGGACCCGTTCACTGATGTTCAGCAGTTCCTCCGCCTGCTGTCGCTGCTCCCCGGTCAGCTCGCCCTGCAGGGCGGCGTTGGCGGCGGCGCCGGCCTCGCTGCGCCGCTCGCTGAGCGCCCCCATGTCCTCCTCGTGCCCCGGGTCGGTCAGCGCCCCCTTCAGCTCGACCAGCAGCGCCTCAAGGCCCACTCGTAGCTGCAGGGCGGCCTCGCGATCGCGGCCGGCGTCGAGGTCTGCGCGGGCGCGCAGGAGCAGCGTCTCGCAGGCATCGGGTCGTTCGCGACCGCCGAGCATCGCCGCCACCCGTTCCTGCGGCCGCAGCTCCTCTTCGCGGCGGCGGCGGCGCGAGGCGCGCGGGGCGACGTCCACCTGTCGGGCCTCGCGGAAACGCCCCACCGCGGTTTCCTCGCCGCTGCCGTAGCCGATCAGGATCCTCTCGGCCCCCTCGGCGGAGAGCTCGCTGCGCGAGCCGGGGTCGGCGCTGGCGATCGCCTGGGCGTGCAGGGCGCGGTTGAGCAGCTCCAACCCTTCGTCGACGAGGACGTCGACGGTGTCCTCCGCCTCGCAGGCCTCGTCCAGCCAGCGGTCCGCCGCGGTCTCGTCGGCAAAGGGGGCGAAGGCGCGGATCGCGGTCGCCCGGGTGAGCGTCAGCGGCTTGGGCTCGCCGTTCGCGTCCGCCCGCTTTGGCCGTCGGCGCCGGCGAGGGCCGGCGAGCGGCGCCCCGGTCGCCCGCAGAACCAAAACGCTCTCCTCGGCGCCGGCCTCGAGATCACGCGCCAGGTAGCGGCCGTCGGCCAGCGGCAGAGGGCCGGCGAAGTCGAACTGCACGAATCCGAATAGCTTGGACAGAGACTGGATTCTCGCCGCTCGGCGCAGCCGGCGCCAGCTCAGTCGCCGCTGCCGGCGGAGAGGCCGCCGCTGGCTTTGTCCGGGAGGGAGTACTTCGAGGGGCGCACCGGCACCTCGGGGTTTTCGATCTCCCCGAGGCGGTTGATCAGCCGCTGCCACTGGTTCGGTTTCAGCAGGGCGGCGAAGCGCGCTTCTTTCGCGCTAGCGGTGGGGTGGTAGCCGACGTGGACGTGGTCGTAGTGGTCGGCCATCGCAAAGCTCGCTTCGCCCGGCAGGTCCTCGAGCGAGATCACCTGGTGGGGGTGCATCGTCCCCTGCAGGCGCAGCACTTCGTGGATCAGTTCGTCGGTGGGGGATCCGGGGCCCTGGTTGCCGGTGACCGGGATCCCGTTGATCACGGAGATGTCGACGGCGGTCCCGGTGGTGTGCTCGGAGACGTTGCCCGAGGAGGTCAGCACGCCGTGGCCGCACTGCAGCGAGGTGATCGAGAGCTTGAAGCCGCTCGTGCTCAGGTACTCGAGCATCGCCAGGATGCGGCGGTCGATGCGGCCGGTGGCGATGTCTTCGCGGCCGCATTCGTAGATTTCCAGGTCCTCGTCGGCCAGCACCCGTTTGACCAGCGCCTCCTTGGAGAGGAGCAGGACGCCGGCGCCGCTCAACTCGGCGAACGGGCTCTTGCCCTTGGCGCGGTAGATCGCGGTCGCCTCGAGCAGCTTCCAACCGTCGAGGATCGGCTTCGGGTCGATCCGCGGCGCGCCCTTGCCGGCCGGGCGGATCGAGAAGTTGATGTGGGAGTCGATCCCCTCCTCGCCCGCGGCGACACGGGCGAGGACGGTGCCGGCGATCACCTTGGCGCCGACCTTGAGCGAACCGTCGCCGCTGGCCGCGACGGCGGCTTCGACCGCGTCGCCGGCGGTCTCCCGCTCGCTGTCGGTGCGGCTTGGCAGCGCCCGCAGCCGTGGCCGCAGGTTCTGGCTTTCGACCGGGACCCGTTTCTCCTGGCCGGTCGGCATTACCACCAGCCGGCGGTCGCGGACCAGGTTGCCGAGCTCGGCGTAGGTGTAGCGGTTGCCGTAGGTGTCCTCGAGGACGACGAAGTTGCCGAGCCGCTCGGAGTGACCGAGCTTGCGGATCACTCCGTCGTTGACGGCGACGACCGGCGCTCCCTCCTCGCTGAAGATGTTGATCCCGCGCGGGGTGGGGGAGGAGGAGATGACTTCGGCGGCGTTCCCGTAGTCGGGGCTCTCGCCCTTCTTCAGCGCCTGCCGGGCGGCGATGTCGTCGGCGTAGCGGGCGTCGGCGGCGATCGGGAAGTGGGCGCCCTCGGTGAGGCCGGTCAGCGAGCCGACCAGGTCGGAGGGCAGGCGGCCGTAGGCGCGGGCGTAGAGGAGGACCTCCTGCACGTACCAGTCGGCGTGGTTGTAGGCGAAGATCGCCTGGTAGAGATCGCCGTTGCCGCCGGCCAGCTTCAGGTAGTGGGCCGCGGCGCAGATCGCGTCGACCGGGTTGTAGGGGTCTTGGCGGCCGTCGCCGTTGGCGTCGAGGCCGAAGGCTTCCCAGCTGGAGGGCAGGAACTGCATCCAGCCGACCGCGCCGGCGCTGGAGACGTTGAGGTTGGTGCCGAACCCGGTCTCGATTTTGTTGATCGAGGCGAGCACCTCCCAGGGGATCCCGTATTCGGTTCCGCAGGCCTGGTAGATCGGCAGCAGGAAGGGCGGGATTTCGAAGCTGTCGATGACGAAGTTGGGGACGCCGATCGGAGCCGGGCCGAAGGGGGCGATCGTCGTCGTCGGGTTGGCGGTGGTTGGCGTTCCCCCGGCGGAGTACTGCGAGCCGCCGTCGGTCCCGTCCGGCGCGGGCTGGTCGCCGCCGCCGTTGGCGCTCGGCGCGGTGACCGCGCCGTTGCGGCTGCCGCCGCTCGGGTTGTCGAGACCCTCGTTGCGGGTCACCCCGTCCTTGCCGGCGGGGGTGTTGCCGACGATCCCGGTCCCCTGCTGGACGCCGTCTCCGTCGGGAGCCGCGGGCGAAGGCTCAGGGGCGGGTTGAGGGTTGGGCGGGGTTTCGATCGGCTCGCCGGGAGCGGCGGGGGAGGGCGCCTCATCCGTGTCGGCGGGCGTTTCGCAGTCGGGGTCGAGCTCGTCGACGAGACCGTCGCCGTCGTCGTCGAGGCCGTTGGCGCAGGCGGGGGCCTGCAGCGAGGGAACGGTCGTCGTCGTGGTCGCCGGATCGGCGACCGCGCCTTGCGACAGGGGCTCGGCGCCGGCGAAGGCGCTGCCGAGCGCGGCGACCAGCAGGAAGCCGGCGAAGGCGATGATCAGTGCGAACTTGGTTCTCATGCCAGTGCGTCCCTGCCCCTGCTCGGATACCCCTCCCTGGGCAGTCTCAGCAAGCTACCCACTAGTACGGGCGTCCGCAACGCGCACGGGCGCTCCCAACAAGGGCTTAATCAACAATTGCAACATCGATGTAACGGGAGATTTTCAGGCGAGGCGGATGTGCTCGTTAAGCTGCTGTGACTTGACCTACGAGGATTATGAGCAGGACGGGCTGCGGGCGCGGGCCGAGCAGGCGCTCGGAGAGCTGGCGCAGGCCCTGATCGACAACCCCACGCTCCACGATGCCGTCACCGCCGCCCTGGGCGCGCGGGAGAAGGCGCTGGAGGCCCAGCAGGCGGCGATGAGCGCCCTCAACCTGCCGTCCGCGACCGACGTAGAACGGCTCGAGCGGCGCCTGCGCTCGTTCTCCCAGCGCTTGGAGGATGTGGAGGAGGCGATCGACGACCTCAGCCGCGAACTGGGCGCGCTGCGGCGCGAAAACGCCAAAAAAGCCTCGAAAAAGTCTGACTCTAAGCCTAAAGTCGAGGGTTAGAGTACGGCTGCTGCGGCTCGGCCCGCAGCTTTTGCCGCCGCCTCGAGATCCTCGTCGGGAAGTGGACCCGCGCCGCTCTTCTCGATGACGACGAGGACGGCGGCGGCGGCGACTCCGTGGACCTCGGCGGCGGCGAGCAGGGCGGCGGTCTGCATGTCGGCCACCTCGGCCGAGGCCGCGGGCAGCTCGTGCTCGGGTCGGTGGAGACGGTCGAGGCTGAGGACCGAGACTGCCCGCGCCCCGGGCAGCCGCTCGCGGAGCGCCTCATTCAGTCCGGGGTCGGGGAGAGGCGCCTTTGCTGCCTCTGGGGAGGGAAAAGCGCCTCGCGCCTCGTGCGCCTCGCCGGCCACGACGAGCTGGCCGAGGCCGAGGTCGCCGAGCGAGGCGCAGGTCCCGATCCGCACCGCGCGGCGCACCCCGAGCTCGGCCAGGTCGGCGAGGACGACCGAGGCGCTGGGGCCGCCCATCCCCGTTGCCTGGATCGTCAGCTCGCGACCTGCCTCGGTGACCCCGGTGTAGCCCCAGAGACCGCGCGCGTGGTTGCTCATCTTCGGCTCCTGCAGCAGCTCCTGGGCGAGCATCAGGGAGCGGCCGGGGTCGCCGACCAGGATCGCCTCGGGGGCGATCGGGGCGGTCGGTCTCAGGCGGGCCGGCATCGGCGGGGCCGAATCTAGTCGATCGGTTTCACGCTCAGGCACGGCGCCGACATCGGGGAGAAACGCCCCCCGCCGAATTTGCTCCAGTCGTCCAAAGACCCCCGGGGCGCCCCTTCATAGCTTGGGAGGCGAGTTATCCAAACGCGACCGGCGGGGCCGTGAACCCCGCCGGGCTAGGAGGAAATGGAATGAAAAGGAGGTTGATGATCGCCGCTCCGGTGGCCGCGATCGCCTCGCTGGTGCTGCCGGGTATGGCCTTCGGCGCCGAACCGACGCCGATTCTGGATACCCCAGAGGCCAGCATCAATGCGATGTGGGTGATCGTCGCCGCGGTCCTGGTGATGTTCATGCAGGCCGGGTTCCTGCTCTTGGAGGTCGGCTTCTCCCGCGCCAAGAACGCGGGCGCCGGCGTGGCCAAGGTCCTGGTGAACTTCTCGATCGCGTCGCTCTGTTACTGGGCGTGCGGCTTCGCGCTGGCGTTCGGCGGGCTCGGCGAGATCGCCGGGACGCACGGGTTCTTCCTCGACGTCGGCTCCTCGATCGAAGAAGCCGGCAAGAGCATCCCGTTCGTCGAAACGTATTCGATCAGCCCGGCCGCATTCATGTTCTTCCAGTTCGTGTTCTGCGCCGTCTCGCTGGCGATCGTCTGGGGCGCGACCCTGGAGCGGATCAAGTTCGGCGCCTACGTGATCTACGCGGTCGTCTTCAGCGCCGTGCTGTACCCGATCCTCAGTCACTGGATCTTCGGCGGCGGCTGGCTGCAGGTGAACGTCGGGATGCAGGACTTCGCCGGCTCCACGGTGGTCCACCTGATCGGCGCGACCGGTGCCTTCGCGGCCCTGCTGCTGCTCGGCCCGCGGATCGGCAAGTACACGAAAGACGGCAAACCGCGGGCGATCCCGGGGCACTCGATGCCGCTGGTCGGCCTCGGCGTGCTGATCCTCTGGCTCGGCTGGTTCGGGTTCAACCCGGGCTCGACCCTCGGCGCGATGGGTGGCCGCTTCGCTGAAGTCGTCGTCGTCACCAACCTGGCCGCCGCCGCCGGCGTGATCGCCGCGGTCTCGATCATGTACCTGAAGACGAAGACGATCGACATCGGCATGGCCGGCAACGGCGCGATCGCCGGGCTGGTCGCGATCACCGCCCCTTCCGGCTACGTCGAGTACTGGGCGGCTCCGATCATCGGCGCGATCGCCGGCGTGATCGTCGTCTACGGCGTCCTCGCGATCGAGAAGATCATCGACGACCCGGTCGGCGCCCTCTCGGCCCACGGCCTCGCCGGTATCTGGGGCACGCTCAGCTGCGGGATCTTCACCTCGCCGCGGCTGGCCGAATTCAACGAAGTCGGCGATGCGGGCCTCTGGTACAGCGGCTCGTTCCACCAGCTCGGCGCCCAGGCGCTGGGTGTCGGGGTCGCCTTCGTCTGCGTGTTCGTCGTCTCCTACGCGGTCTTCTTCCTGATCAAGAAGACGATCGGGCTGCGGGTTTCGGCGGAGGAAGAGGATTCCGGTCTCGACATCTCCGAGCACGGGATGTACGGGTACCCGGAGCAGTTCATCCCCCAGCCGGAGTACTCGACGGGCGCCCCGCGCGCAAGCGCGCCGTCCGCTCCAGCTCCGGCGCCGTCCGTCGCTACCCCGATGACCAGCGAGTCCTAGGAGGCTTGAGCGCATGAAGAAGATAGAGGCGTACATTCGCCACGAGGCGTTCGAGCCGATCCGGGCCGAGTTGCTCGACAAGGGGTTCCCCTCCCTGTCGATCCTCGAGGCCAAGGGCTCGGGCCGTCAGAAAGGCATCGTCGAGCGGTACCGCGGCTCGACCCTCACCGTCAACGTCCGGCCGAAGATCAAGCTGGAGGTCGTGGTCGAGGACAAAGACAAGGACGTGGTCGTCGAGACGATCCTCAAGCACGCCCGGACGGGCGAGGTCGGCGACGGCAAGATCTTCGTGCTGCCGGTGGAGGAGGCGATTCGCATCCGCACCGGCGAGGGCGGCCAGTCCGTCCTCCAGCTGCACGAGGAGTCGGAGATCCCCACCTAAACGCCTGACGGCACTCCGACGATTCCCCCAGAACAAGAGCCAGCGGGGCGGCCTCCGGGCCGCCCCGTTTGTTTGCGGGGTGGGTGGGGGCGGGGTACCCCTGCTCGGAGCACCTCCGCCGAGAGGGTCGTCAATGGCTGACGCCCAAGAGCTTTTGGCTCGGCTCCATGCTGAGTACCGATCAGGGGTACCCCGCCCCCTCCTACGACACGCACTGCGGGACGGCTCGAGGTGATCAGCTTTAAGAAGAGCTGTCGCCCTTGGGGCGTCTATCAGGGCTCGATGGCTGGGGGGCCGGTGGGGGTCCCTGGGTACTCAGCATGGAGCCGGGCAACCGACGTCTGAGGCGTTAGCCCATCCCCGATCCTCCCGGCGGAGGTGCTCCCAGGGACCCCCACCGGCCCCCCCTTCCACCCCCACCCCGGCTAGCCTCGCCCCATGGCCGATCAGCGGATTTCGCTCTCCGAGGCGGCGCGGCGTTCCGGTGTGCCCTCCAGCACCCTCAAACGGTGGGCGGCGGAGAAGGTTGTGCCGGTGCGGCGGGGGCGCTGGACGGTCGCTGCGGCAGCGCAGGCGCGGGTGGTGGCGCGGATGCGCGAGCGGGGGTACTCGCTCGAGGATCTGAAGAGCGCCGGCAAGGAGGGACGGCTTGCGTTCGGCTTCACCGAGGAGCTCTTCTCCGGCTCCGAGGAGGCGATCACCATCGAGCAGGCCGCCGCGGAGACCGGGCTCGAGCCGGAGCTGATCGAGCGGATCCTCGTCATCCTCGGCACCCCGAAGGGGCAACGCGAGCTGAGCCGGGAGGATCTGGCGGCGCTGCGCCACTGCGCCCGCGTCCTCGCCGCCGGGTTCCCGCTCGTGGCCTTCCTGCAGCTGGTCCGCGTCTACGCGCAGTCGATGCGGCGGATCGCCGACGCCGAGGTGCGGCTCTTCCATCTCTACATCCACGAACCGCTGATCCGCGACGCGGTGCCGGAGCTGGAAATGGCGGAGGAGATGGGCGAGCTCGCGGCCGACATCCTGCCCCTGGCGGCGCCGCTGACCGAGTACCTCCACGAGCGTTACCTGCGCTACTTCGTCGAGCAGGACGTCGTCGGTCACATGGAGGCGGACTCGGCGATGGACACCGCCGAAATCGAGCTCGGTCACGTCAACGTCACCCTCTGCTTCATCGACCTCACCGGCTTCACCCGCTACACCGAGGAGGAGGGGGACATCGAGGCGCTCGACGTGGTCGAGAACTTCGTCGCGGGCGTCGAAGCGACGCTGCCGCGGGAGGCGACCATCGTCAAGACGATCGGCGACGAGGTGATGGTCGTCTCGCCGGACCCCGCCTCGCTGACCGAGTGGGCGGTCGACTTCCTCTCCCGCTTCCCGCAGCGGCCCCAGCCGCGGGTCGGGATCCACTACGGCGACGCCGTCTACCGCGACGGCGACTACTTCGGCAGTCAGGTCAACCTCGCCCACCGGATCGTCAACCGGGCGCTGGCCGGCGAGGTCCTGGTCACCGACGCCGTCTGCGCGGCGATCGCGGGCAGCGATCGGCTCGACCTCGAGCCGATCGGCGAAGTCAGCCTGAAGGGTTTTCCGACACCGACCGCGCTCTTCGTCATCCGCCCCGTATGAGCGCCGACGAGCTGCTGGCGCGGGTCGAAGCGGGGGGACTGCTCGCCGGCCCCGGCTCGCTGGTGGCGATGCTCTCCAGCGGGCGGGACTCGGTCTGCATGCTCGACCTCGCGGTGCGGGCGCGGGGGGCGGAGGCGGTGGGCGCCCTGCACGTCGACTATGGGCTGCGGGAGGAGTCGGGCGAGGACGAGCGCCACTGCGCCCGGCTCTGCGAAGAGCTTCGCGTGCCGCTCGAGGTGCATCGCCCGCGGCGCCCCGCGGGCGCCGGCAACCTGCAGGCCTGGGCCCGGGAGGCCCGCTACGCCGCGGCGGCGCGGCTGGCGGAGGAGCGCGACGCGACGATCCTCACCGGGCACACGGCCGACGACCAGGTCGAGACGATCCTCTACCGGCTCGCATCTTCGCCGAGCCGGCGGGCGCTGCTGGGAATGAAGCCGAGGGACGGTCGCCTCGCCCGCCCGCTGCTCGGCACGACGCGCGCGGAGACCACCGCCTACTGCGAGGAGCGCGGCCTCGCCTGGCGCGACGACGCCAGCAACGAGGAGGTCGAGTACAAGCGCAACCTCGTCCGCCGCGACCTCGTCCCCCGCCTGGAGAGGATCCACCCAGCCGCCCGGGCAAACGTGCTGCGCACGGCGGCGCTGCTCCGAGACGAGGCGGAGCTGCTCGACTCGCTCGTCGACGCCGAGCTGGCGGGGGAGGGCCTTGCCGAGCCCGGCACGATCGCGCACGCACGCTTCGCCGAGCTCCACCCGGCCCTGCGCCGCCTCGTCCTCCAGCGCCTCGCCGACGAGGCGGCCGGCCGGCCGGTCCCCGGCGCCGCCCGCTTCGCCGAGCAGCTCGCCGGCCTCACCCGCGGCGGCTCGACCCTCGACCTCGGCTCCGGCGTCCGCGCCGTCCTCGAGCGCGGCGTCCTCCGCGCCGAGCGCTCGTAGGCCCTCTATATCTAGACTGCGCGCCGTGTCGGACCCCGCGATCGGCGAGACCCTCGTCGCCAGAGAGGACCTGCAGCGCCGCATCGCGGAGCTGGGAGCGGAGATCAGCCGCGACTACGAGGGACGGGAGCCGATCCTGGTCGGGGTGCTGAAGGGCGCAGTCCTCTTCCTCGCCGACCTGATGCGGCACATCGACGTTCCCTGCGAGATCGACTTCATGGCCGTCTCCAGCTACGGCTCCCAGACTGACTCCTCCGGGGTGGTCCGCATCCTCAAGGATCTGGACGCGCCGATCGAAGGCCGCGACGTCCTGATCGTCGAGGACATCATCGATTCCGGGCTGACCCTGCAGTACCTGATGCGCAACCTCAACGCCCGCAATCCGGCCTCGCTGCACGCCTGCGCCCTGCTGACCAAGCCGGAGCGGCTGCGGGTCGACCTCTCGCCGCGCTACGTCGGGTTTGAGATCCCCGACCGGTTCGCGATCGGGTACGGCCTCGACCACGCCCAGAAGTACCGAAACCTGGATTTCGTCGCGGCGCTTTCCCAGTAACGCGGAAAATCCGCCCTGGTACGCTGATTCCCACTCTTGAGGCGGTTTTTCAAAAGCGCGGCATTTCCGATCCTGCTGGTCGTGATCCTGGCGTTCATCGCCTCGAAAGTGATCAGCGGCGGCGACGGCACGGAGGCGCCTCCGTACAACGAACTGGTGGCGCCCAAAGTCGGCCTGATCGCCAAGGGGCAGATCAAAGAAGTCGACGTCAACACCAAGGACAACACGCTCGACGTCAAGCGCACCAACGGCGAGAGCTTCGGCACCGGCTACCCGCCCAACACCGAGCAGTCGCTGCTCACGCTGCTCGAGGAAAACGACGTCGACACCAAGGTCCACGGCTCCGGCGGATCGAGCCTGCTCTCGCTCCTCACCCTGATCCTGCCGTTCGTCCTCTTCTTCGGCTTCTGGATCTTCCTGATGAACCAGATGCAGGGCGGCGGTTCACGGGTGATGAACTTCGGCAAATCGAAAGCCAAACGGATGTCGGTCGACGCGCCGAAGATCACCTTCCGCGACGTCGCCGGCGTTGACGAGGCGGTGCAGGAGCTCGAGGAGATCAAGGAATTCCTCGAGAACCCGAAGAAGTTCCAGGCGCTCGGCGCCCGCATCCCGAAGGGCGTCCTCCTCTACGGGCCGCCCGGGACCGGGAAGACGCTGCTGGCCCGCGCCGTCGCCGGCGAGGCCGGCGTGCCGTTCTTCTCGATCTCCGGCTCGGACTTCGTCGAGATGTTCGTCGGCGTCGGCGCCAGCCGCGTCCGCGACCTCTTCGAGCAGGCGAAACAGAACTCGCCCTGCATCATCTTCATGGACGAGATCGACGCCGTCGGCCGCCACCGCGGCGCTGGCATGGGCGGCGGTCACGACGAGCGCGAGCAGACCCTGAACCAGCTCCTCGTCGAGATGGACGGGTTCGAGATGAAGGACAACATCATCTTGATCGCGGCCACCAACCGTCCTGACATCCTCGACCCGGCGCTGCTGCGGCCCGGCCGCTTCGACCGCCAGGTTGTCGTCGACCGCCCCGACCGCAAGGGCCGCAAGAAGATCCTCGAGGTCCACACCCGCGGCAAGCCGCTGGGGCGTGAGATCGACCTCGACACGCTCGCCGGCCAGACCCCCGGCTTCACCGGCGCCGACCTGGCCAACCTGATCAACGAGGCGGCGCTGCTGACCGCCCGCTCCGGCAGTCGCGAGATCACGATGAAGGAGCTCGAGGAGGGGATCATGCGCGTGATCGCCGGCCCCGAGAAGAAGACCCGGGTGATGAGCGAGAAGGAGCGCCTGGTGACCGCCTACCACGAGGTCGGCCACGCGATCGTCGGCCAGCTGCTCGAGCACACCGACCCGGTCCACAAGATCTCGATCATCAGCCGCGGCCAGGCCCTCGGCTACACGATCAGCCTGCCGACCGAGGACAAGTTCCTCACCACCCGCGCCGAGCTGACCGACACGATGGCGATGACCCTGGGCGGCCGCGCCGCCGAGGAGATCGTCTTCGGCGAGATCACCACCGGCGCCTCCAACGACCTCGAAAAGGTGACCGAGACCGCGAAGCAGATGGTGATGCGCTTCGGGATGTCCGAGCGCCTCGGGCCGCGCGTCTTCGGCCACGACCGCGGCCAGCCGTTCCTCGGCCGTGAGTTCAGCTCCGAGCCCGATTACTCCGACGAGATCGCCCGCGAGATCGATGACGAGATCCGCCGCATCGTCGAGAGCGCGCACCAGACCGCGAAGAGCCTGCTGAACGAGCGTCGCGACGACCTCGAGCGGGTCTCGAAACTGCTGCTGGAGCGGGAGACGATCGACGCCGAGGAGTTCGTCGCCCTGCTCGAAGGCAAGCCGGCGGAGGAGGTCTTCGCCGACGAGGAGGAGCCGCCGAGCAAACCGGCCGAGCCCGCGCCCGAGCCGGAAAAGGCGGCCCGCGAGGGTTCTCGTCCGAACCCGCGGCCTCGTCCGGGTTTCGCCGGCGGCGACGCTTCCTAACGCGAGGCCTCGATGGTGAAACTCATGGGGGTCGTCAACGTGACCCCCGACTCGTTCTCCGACGGGGGGCTCTATCTCGATCCGGAGGCGGCGATCGCGCACGGTCGGGAGCTCGCCGCGGCAGGAGCGGACATCCTCGACGTCGGCGGCGAATCGACCCGGCCGGGCGCCGCCCCGGTCGATGCCGAGGAGGAGCTGCGCCGGGTGGTCCCCGTCGTCGAAGGACTCCGGGGCGCCGCCGAGATCTCCGTCGACACCTCGAAGGCCTCCGTTGCCGCCGCCGCGCTGGATGCCGGCGCGACGATCGTCAACGACGTCACCGCCCTGCGGGGTGACGGGGACATGGCCGCGCTCTGCGCCGAGCGAGGAGCCACCGTCGTCCTCATGCACATGCTCGGCGAGCCGCGGACGATGCAGGACGACCCGCGCTACGGCGACGTCGTCGCCGAGGTGAAGGCCTTCCTCGTCGCGCGCCTGGAGGCCGCCGTCGCCGCGGGAATCGCCGCGGAGGACGTCTGGCTCGATCCCGGCATCGGCTTCGGCAAGACCCCGGCCCACAACATGGAGCTCCTGCGCCGCCTCGGCGAGCTGCGCGAGCTCGGTCGCCCGCTGGTGGTCGGCACCTCGCGCAAGAGCTTCATCGGCAGGGTCGACGGCTCCGGCCCCGGAGAGCGGGTGGGGGGGACGATCGCCTCCTCGGTGATCGCCGCCGCCGAGGGTGCCGAGGTCCTGCGGATCCACGACGTCGCCGAGGTGGGTCAGGCGCTGGTCGTGACCGCGGCGGTACTCGGGTAGCGTCCCCGCCATGGAGTCGCACGACAACGGGATCGAGTCGAGCGCCGAGATCGAGCTGCGCGGGCTCTCGGTCTACACGCACCACGGCGTCTCCGAGGCCGAGCAGGAGGTGGGGCAGCGGCTCGAGTTCGACATCTCCTTCGACGTCCCCTCCTGCGACGCGGTGCTGACCGATCGCCTCGAGGACACCGTCGACTACGCCCAGGTCTGCGACATCGTCGTCCTCGCCGCCACCGAGCGCAGCTACAAGACTCTGGAGCGCCTGGCCCAGGTCGTCGGCGAGCGCCTGATGGAGCGCTACGGCTGCGAGTCGGTGCGGGTCCGCGCCGCCAAGCCCGAGCCGCCCCTGCCGCTGGCGATCCAGGAGGTGGCCGTCGAGGTCACCCAGGAACGCGCGGTCGAAGAAGACGACGACGAGAACGGGGGGTAGCCGGGTGGCCGCCGAGCAGCGGACCGGTTACCTCGGCCTCGGCTCCAACGTCGGCGGCGCCGCCGGCCACCTGCGCGCCGCGGTCGAGCTGCTCGAAGCCGAGGGGGTCGAGGTCGACGCCGTCTCCTCGACCTACGTGACCGAGCCGGTGGGCGAGATCCTCGACCAGCCCGACTTCCTCAACGCCGCCGCCCGCATCCGCACCAACCTCGACCCGGAGGAGCTGCTCGACGCCTGCAAGCGGGTCGAGGCCGCGCGCGGCCGCTCCTTCGACGCTCCCCGCCACAGCCCCCGCCCTCTGGACGTCGACCTGCTCCTCCTCGGCGACCTCGAGCTGGCCACCGAGCGCCTCACCCTGCCCCACCGCGAGGTGACCACCCGCCGCTTCGTCCTCGTGCCCCTGCTGGAGCTCGATCCGGAGCTGAGGCTGCCGGACGGGACGCGGCTGGCGGAGGCGCTACGCGCGCTGGGCCCCGGCCAGCGGGTCGAGAAGAGGATCGTCTGAGCTCCTTGTAAGACTGTCGGGAAGAAAGGGGACCGGATGAAGAACAGCGTTCATGTCGTACCCAGTGATCGCGGGTGGGACGTCAAAGTCGAGGGCCGGACCGGGAGTCGCAGCTTCTCGACTCAAAACGAAGCCATCCGCGCAGGGCGGGAGTTGGCTCGTGGCAATCGCTCGGAGAACATCATTCACGGGCGCGACGGGAGGATCCGGCAGCGCGATAGCTACGGTCGCGACCCATTTCCTCCCCGCCAGTGAGTCGGTCTGTGCCTCCTGCTACCTTGACCTAGCTGGCTGAGAGCAGGTTCGCGGCAGCGAGCTTCAGGAGATCTCCCTTGGTCGGCATATCTTTCAGGCCCCGTTTCGGCGGGGCCTTTTCTTTTCAGGGGAACCAGATGTCCCGGGTCCGCAGAAGAGGAACGATTCGCCTCTCCCAGAGTTCTTCTACTGCTTCCGCAGATCGGCTGTCCGGGACGGTGCCAGCCCGGATCTTCTCGATCCTGGAGGTGATGTAGGTGGCGCAGTCGGCGAGTTGGATTCCCCCATTGCTGTGAGAGGTGACAAAGTGAATGGTGTCGATGATGTGGTCGATCTGCTCGGCATAGATCCCCCATGAGGTGCCCAGCTCCTGGTAGTGGGCAAGATCGCGTCGGGCGGCGTCCTCGACCTCTTTTGCCTCATCCGCAATGAGCAGCACCCTGCAGTCGCGTTTTCTCGCCATTCGCTCAATCGACTCGATCGTGTACATCAGGGCAATGTCGTGAGGGTGGTAGGGATTGGCGTAGCGGCGCTTGAGCCCTGACTTCTCGACTCCCCTGACGATCACTTCAGCTTCCACGAGTTCGATTCCCGTGAGGATGTCGTCGTAGATTTCAATTCGCTTCTCCGGCGTCACGCCGTCGAAATAGCCGCGCCCAGCATGGAGGTCGTGCCCATGGAACTCGAACCGGTCCTCCTGGCAATCCCCTGGGCAGTGACGACGGCCCATCTCGCGGATGTGCTCATGTAGCGCCGCGACATTCTCCTCGTCGACGAGGAGGGTGAGGATCAAGTGGATCGGCTGATCCGGGTCGCTGTAGTTGCGGCCGGTGTTTCCGGCCTCATCCATGTAGGCGAATCGCATTCAACCCCCTGCAAACGTGCGCGACCTCTCTCGAGTGCTGGAGAGAGGTCGGAAAGACTAGCGGGGGTGCGAAGCGGATTCCCGTTCGCGCATCGGCGCCAGCCACTCGGCCGGTAGGACCGGTGGCATCTTTCCGGGGTAGTTCGGGACCAGGCGGCGGGCCAGCTCGGCCGCGGGGCGGTTCTCGATCGCGGGACGGAGGTCGTCGAGGGTCATCGCCAGGCCGATGCTGGGGGCGATCTGGAAGTCGGCGGCGTTCAGCTGGGGGCCGTTGATCGTGCCGCTCGCGACCAGCGCGTCGACCCTGTCGAGCAGGGCGGGCAGCGCCGCCAGGGCTTGGCGGGCGTTCTCGTCGCTCGCTTCGTTGAAGCGGGCCGAGAGGGCGACCACCGGGGCGGCGGTCTTCATCAACAGTCCCAGCGGAGCGCCGAGGCGGGCGCCCTCCGAGTAGCTGCGCAGGGGCTCGCGGTCCTTCTTGATCCCCCACCAGAGGATCTGGCGGACCGGGTGCTGCAGCTCCTCGTCGCCGAAGCGCTCGGCCTCCTCGACCGCCGCCCGCAGCTCGGGGTCGGCGGGGAAGAGCGGCGGCTCCGGCCGCAGGCGGTCGAGCTCTCGGGCAATCGGCCGCGAGCCCTGGACCTTGTCGCCCTCGATCTTCAGCGCCGGCACCGTGATGCCGGGGAAGCCGACGGCGCGCAGCACGCCCTTGGAGATCACCGGCAGCAGGTCGGTGCGCTTGTAGGCGATGCCCTTGTGCTCGAGCATCAGCTGCGCGGCGATGCTCGGATGGGAGGCCGGGATGACGTACAGGCGTGCGTTCATCGGGCAATCCTAAGCGGAAACGGAACCGACTGGCTGCCTGGCCAGTTCCGCGCCCGCGATAATCGACCGATGCTCCTCGCGGTCGACGTCGGCAACACCCAGACGCATCTCGGCGCCTTCGAGGGCGAGACCCTGGCCGAGCACTGGCGCTTCCAGACCCGCTCCGGCGCCACCGGCGACGAGCTGGCGGAGCGAATCGCCGGTCTCTTCTCTCTCTCGGGCATGTCATTCGGCGACGTCGACGCGGTCTGCGTCTCCTCGGTGGTTCCGCCGCTCGGCAGCCAGTTCGAGGGGCTGGCGGAGCGCTACCTGAAGGCCGGCTGCCTGACGATCGGCCCCGGGGTCAGGACCGGGATGCCGATCCGGATCGAGAACCCGCTCGAGGTCGGCGCCGACCGCCTCGTCAACGCGATCGCCGGCTACGAGCGCTTCGGCGAGGCCTGCGTAGTCGTCGACTTCGGCACCGGCATCAACATCGACGCCGTCTCCGCCGACGGCGAGTACCTGGGCGGCGCGATCGGCCCCGGCCTCGCCACCTCGCTCAGCGCCCTGATCGAACGCGCCGCCAGGATCACCCGCCTCGATCTCGACCAGCCGACCGAAGCGATCGGCCGCTCGACCCGGGCGGCGATCCAGTCCGGGTTCGTCTACGGCTTCGCCGGCCTGATCGACGGCATCGTGCGCCGGATCGAAGACGAACTGCCCAACCCCCGGCTGCTTGCCACCGGCGGCTACGCCTCGACGGTCGTCCCCTTCACCGAGACGATCGACGAGGTCGACGACCTGCTGACCCTGAAGGGATTGCGTCTGATCCATGAGCGCAACCGGTGACAGGAATGCGATCCAGCCGGCGCTGACCGAGCCGTTCGAGATCGGCGGCGTGCCGATCGCGAACAGGGTCCTGCTGGCGCCGCTGGCGGGGATCGGCAACTGGTTCGTCCGCCTGCAGGCCAAACGCCACGGGGCCGGGCTCGCGGTCTCGGAGATGGTCTCCAGCTTCGCCCTCCACTACCGCAACGAGCGCACCCTGCGGGAGCTGATGCGAATCCACCCCGACGAGCACCCGGTCTCGATGCAGCTCTTCGGCCACGACCCGGAGGTGATGCGCTCCGGCGCCGCGATCGCCGCCGAGGCCGGCGCCGACCTGATCGACATCAACATGGGCTGCCCGGTGCCGAAGGTGCGGAAGACCGGCGCGGGCGCCCAGCTCCTGCGCGACCCCGATCTCGCCCTCGCCCTGGCCCGCGGCGCCGCCGAGGGCAGCGGCCTGCCGGTGACGGTGAAGCTGCGATCCGGGATCGAGGCCGGCGACCGCTCCGGGTTCGAGCTGGCGATCAGGCTGGTCGAGGAGGCAGGCGTGGCGGCGATCGCCTTTCACCCGCGCGCGGCGACCAAGGGCCACAAGGGCAAGCCCGACTACGAGCTGACGCGGGAGCTGGTCGAGCGCCTCGAGGTGCCGGTGGTCGTCTCCGGCGGCCTCTCCAGCGCCCCGGCCGCCCGCCGCGCATACGAGGCGTCGGGCGCCGACGCGGTGATGATCGCCCGCGGTTCGCTCGGCAACCCCTGGGTCTTCGAGGAGCTGACCGGCCGCCGGCTCGAGCCGCCGGCTCGGGGGGAGATCGTCGCCGAGTGGCTGTGGGTGACCGAGCGGGCCGAGGAGCACCTCGGAGCCGAGCGGGCGCAGCGCTACCTGCGCAAATTCCACCCTTGGTACGTGGAGCGTTTGGAGGCCCCCAAGGAGGTCGCCGACGAGCTCCAGCGCAGCGCCGATCTGTCTCGCGCCAGGGAGCTGATCGGCTCCCTCGCGACCCCGGCCGGGGTCGTCTGAATCACGGTTTTGGCCGGCCAGCCACCATCGCTATAATCCCGCGACTCCGTGCCGAGGGTGCCGCCGCAGAAGGCCGCATCAGGCGCGTTTTTTTAGGTCTGGGAGACCGGCCAGGCTCCCTTTTCCAATCCAAAGCGAGGTCGTTCAAGTGCGTCAGGCCGTCATCACCCCCGAGGGACTGGAAAAACTGAAAGAGGAAATCGAGTTCCTCTCGACGACCAAACGCCGGGAGGTCGCGGCCCGGATCAAGGAGGCGCGCGAATTCGGCGACATCTCCGAGAACGCAGAATACGACGACGCCAAGAACGAACAGGCCCTGCTCGAGGCGCGGATCGCCCAGTTGGAAGAGAAACTGCGCCGCGCCCAGGTGATCGACGAGAAGGCGATCAACACCGACGAGGTCAGCTTCGGCTCGATCGTCCACGTCAAAGACCAGAAATCGGGCGACTCGCAGAAATTCCAGATCGTTGGTTCGACCGAGGCCAACCCGCTCGAACACAAGCTCTCTAACGAGTCGCCGATCGGCAAAGCCCTGATCGGCAAGAAGCGCAACGACATCGTCACGGTCGAGGTCCCGCGCGGGCCGAAGAAAAAACTCAAAATCACCAAGATTGAGAAAGCTCGCTAGGGCTCGTTAGGCTCGCCACCCGATGAGCGAGCCACCAGAGCAGCAGGAACTCTCCGACGTCCTCAGGGACCGCCGCGAGAAGCTGGAGCGGATCCGCGCGGCGGGAGTCGAGCCGTTTCCGCACGAGTTCTCCGGCCGTGAGGACATCGCCGAGGTGCGGGCCGCGCACCAGGGTCTGCAGGCGGGGGCCGAGACCGATTCGCGCCACCGCGTCGCCGGGCGGATAGTCGCCCGCCGCGGCCACGGCAAGGCCTGCTTTCTAGACCTCCGCGACGGCAGCGACCAGATCCAGTTGCACGCACGCAAGGACGTGCTCGGCGACGAGGCCTACGAGATGCTGGTCGACCTCGACCTCGGCGACATCGTCGGCGCCGAGGGGACCGCGATGGCGACCCGGCGGGGGGGCGAGCTCTCGCTGGCGATCGACCACTGGCGCCTGCTGGCCAAGAGCCTGCGGCCGCCGCCCGACAAATTCCACGGCCTCGAGGACACCGAGACCCGCTTCCGCCGCCGCGAGCTCGACCTGATCGCCAACGAGGAGAGCCGCCGGATCTTCCGCATCCGCGCCCGCACGATCTCCGAGATCCGCCGCTGGTTCGACGAGCACGAGTTCGTCGAGGTCGAGACCCCGGTCCTGCAGCCGCTCTACGGCGGCGCCCTGGCGCGGCCGTTCACGACCCACCACAACGCCCTCGACCGCGACTTCTACCTGCGGATCGCGACCGAGCTCTACCTCAAGCGCCTCGTCGTCGGCGGGCTCGAGCGCGTGTACGAGATCGGCAAGGACTTCCGCAACGAGAGCGTCTCGTACAAGCACCAGCCCGAATTCACGATGCTCGAGTGGTACGAGGCGTACGCGGACTACGGGGACACGATGGCCCGTATCGAGGCGCTCGTCGAGCGGGTCGCGCGCGAGGTGCTGGGGAGGACGAGCACGCGCTTTCGC
>DASVAT010000017.1:0-239752 GCA_036376215.1 Solirubrobacterales bacterium | reverse complement strand
TCGCCGAAGACCTGCGAGAGGTAGACGATCAGCAGGAAGAGGATCAGAAACCAGGACCAATCAACCGCGATCCGGATTCCGCGGACATGAAAGAGGGTGATGGACCCGCCGCCGAGCATCGCCCAATGGTAAGCGGCGGCGGTCATCGCCGGCCGTAAATCCGACCGCGGGGTCGGATTTTCGCTCTATAGCATCCGCGCTCGTGCCGAACCATGACGTACTGGTGATAGGGGCCGGGCTCGCGGGGCAGAGGGCGGCGCTCGCCGCCGCCGAGCAGGGCGTCAACGTCGGGATCCTGAGCAAGGTCCACCCCGTCCGCTCGCACTCCAACGCGGCGCAGGGCGGCATCAACGCGGCGCTCAACCCGGAGGACAGCTGGGAGTCGCACGCCTTCGACACGGTCAAGGGCTCCGACTACCTCGGCGACCAGGACGCGATCGAAGTGATGTGCCGCGAGGCGCCGGAGGAGATCCTCCACCTCGAGCATCTGGGCGTCACCTTCCACCGCAACGAGGAGGGCAAGCTCGGCACCCGCGCCTTCGGCGGCGCCTCGGCGGCCCGCACCTACTACGTCGCCGACATCACCGGCCAGGCGATCATGCATGTGCTCTACGAGCAGCTGATGAAGTACTCCGAGCAGATCGCCCGCTACGAGGAGTGGTTCTGCAGCAGCCTGGCGATCGACGAGAACGGCGAGTGCTGCGGCGTCGTCACCCGCAACGTCGCCGACGGCTCGATGGAGCTCTTCCAGGCGAAGTCGGTGATCCTCTGCACCGGCGGCAACGGCCAGGTCTGGCAGCCGACCACCAACGCCCTGATCTGCACCGGCGACGGGATCGCGATGGCCTACCGGGTCGGCGCCAAGTTGATGGACATGGAGATGATCCAGTACCACCCGACGACGCTGGCGGGCAAGGGCTTCCTGATCACCGAGGGCGCCCGCGGCGAGGGCGCCCATCTCCTCAACGCCAAGGGCGAACGCTTCATGGAGAAGTACGCGCCGAACAAGATGGAGCTCGCCTCGCGCGACGTCGTCTCCCGCGCCGAGCAGACCGAGATCAACGAGGGGCGCGGCTTCCCCGACGGGACCGTCGCCCTCGACATCACGGTGGTCCCGAAAAAGCGCGTCCACGAGGCGCTGCGCGAGATCGTCCTCGTCGGCCGCGACTTCGCCGGCGTCGACATCACCCGCGAACCGATCCACATCAAGCCGGGCAACCACTACACGATGGGCGGGGTCAAGACCGACGTCGACGGCCGCACCGACATCCCCGGCCTCTACAGCGCCGGCGAGACCGCCTGCGTCTCGGTCCACGGCGGCAACCGGCTCGGCGCCAACTCGCTGCTCGACACGCTGATCTTCGGCAAGCGCTCCGGCCGCGACGCGGCCGCCCGCGCCAAGCGGATCGACTACGCCCGGACCTCGAAGAAGGTGCTCGAGGACGAGGAGGCGATGATCGCCGACATCGTCGGTCGCGAGAAGGGGTCCGGCCGCCGGATCTCCGAGATCAAGCGCGAGCTGGGCCAGACGATGGACGGCAAGGTCGCAGTCTTCCGCGACGAGGCCGGGATCACCGAAGCGCTGGAGACCGTGCGCCGTCTGAAGGAGGAGGCGAAGACCGCCTACATCGACGACCACGGCAGCGTCTTCAACCAGGACCTGCTTGGGGCGATCGAGCTCGGGTACATGCTCGACAACGCCGAGTGCACCTGCGTCGCCGCGCTCGAGCGCAAGGAGAGCCGCGGCGCCCAGTACCGCACCGACTTCCCGGAGCGAAACGACGAGGAGTGGCTCAAACACATCGACCTCGAGCGCACCGACGAGGGGCCCGAGATCTCATACTCCGAGGTCACGATCACCCAGTGGGAACCGCAAGAGAGGACGTACTGATGGCCGAGTACACGATCAAAGTCCGGCGGTTCCAGCCCGAGAGCGGCGAGGGGCCCTACTGGGAGGAGTTCAACGTCGACCTCGAGCCCTCGCTCGCGGTACTCGACGGGCTGCTGCAGGCGAAGGACAACGAGGACGGCTCGCTGGCCGTGCGCTGCTCCTGCCGCGCCGCGATCTGCGGCTCCTGCGGGATGAAGATCAACGGCCAGTCCGGGCTCGGCTGCAAGACCCAGATCGGCGAGGCACAAGAACATGCGAACAAGGTGGCCAGCGCGGCCGGCGGGAAGGTCGAGAACGCCCCGATCGTGATCGAGCCAATGGGCAACATGCCGGTCGTCAAGGACCTGATCACCGACATGGAGTCGACCCACTGGACCAAGATCCGCCGCGTCACCCCGTGGCTGCTGCCGCACGGCGAGCCGCCCGAGCGCGAGTACGTCGTCGAGCCGGAGTCGATGATCGACATCACCCAGTCGATGGCCTGCATCCAGTGCGGCGCCTGCGTCTCCTCCTGCCTCTCGATGGAAGCCGACCCCGACTTCATCGGCCCGGCGGCGCTGGCCAAGGCCTACCGCTTCGTCGGCGACCCCCGCGACGCCGAGACCCACGAGCGCCTGCACGACCTCGCCGAGGACCCGCACGGGATCTACGACTGCACCCACTGCTTCAGCTGCATCGACGCCTGCCCGAAGGGCGTGGCGCCGATGGACCAGATCATGCGCCTGCGCCGCAAAGCCGGCGAGGAGGGGATCGAAGACCCCAACAGCGGCCACGACCACGAGATGGCCTTCGTCAAGATCATCGAGAAGAAGGGGACCCTGGACGAGTCGCTGCTGCTGCAGGAGTCCTTCGCGCCCGGCGTCAAGGGCAAGCTGAAACCGAGCAAACGGGCAATCCGGGAAATGATCGGCTCGCTCCCGACGGCGATCCGCGGGATCAAAACCGGGAAGATGCGCTCGCTGCACAAGCTGATTCCCGGCGTCCACTCCAAGCTCCCCGACCAAGACGACGTGAAGGCGATCTACGCCCACGCCGAGGAGCACAGCGAGGAATTCAACCTTTACATCAAGGGCGAGGAGGGCGAGCTCGCCGAGGGGGACGTCGAGAAGGGCATCGAGCGCTCGACCGACCCGGACACTGCCCAGGAGGTCAAAAATGGCTGAGAACATCAAGGTCGCCTACTGGCCCGGCTGCGTCTCCCGCGGCTTCACCCCGGAGCTGCACGGCTCGATGGGTTACGTCGCCGAGAAGCTGGGCTGGGAGCTGGTCGAACTCGACCGCGCCAACTGCTGCGGCGCCGGCGTCATCGCCGAGCACAACCAGGAGCTCGCCGACACCCTCAACGCGCGCACCTTCGCCCTCGCCCAGCAGACCGGGCTCTCGATGATGAACATCTGCTCCACCTGCCAGGGCGCCCAGTCGGAGTGCCAGCAGAGACTGGATGCCGACTCCGCCTATCGCGCCCACATCAACGAGGTGCTCTCCGGCCAGGGCCTCTCCTACGAGAAGGGCGAGGAGGGCGGCTGGACGAACAAAAACTTCCTCTGGCTGCTGGTCGAGGACTACGGTCTCGACCGCCTGCGCGAGCAGGTCGTCCGCCCGCTCAGCGGCCTCCGCGTCGGACCTTTCTACGGCTGCTACATCGTGCGGCCGAAGGAACGTCTCGGCTACAACCACCATCCCGACCGTGACATCTACTTGGAGCAGGTGATCGAGGCGCTCGGCGGCCAGGTCGTCGAGTACGACGGGGCGCGCAAGTGCTGCGGCTTCCCGGTGATCACGATGGCCCGCGAGACCTCCCTGCGCCAGGCCGGCACCCACGTCGGCGACGCGATCGACGCCGGCGCCGACTGCCTCGTCACCCCCTGCCCCCTCTGCCATCTGAACCTCGACATGCAGCAGCCGGAGGCGGCCAAGGTCGTCAACCGCGACCTCGGCCTCGCCGTCCTCCACCTGCCGCAGCTCGTCGGCCTCGCCCTCGGCGCCGAGCCGAAGGAACTCGGGATGGGCAAGCACATCGCCTCGACTGGCTGGGTCGAAGACCGCCTCACGGCCGCCACTCCCGCCTAGCTGACGCCTCGCTGCAGTCCCACCCGCCGGGCGAGCCATCTGGCGCCGACCGTGTCGGTCAACCCGTGGGCGACGATCGAGGTGATGATCGCGATCGCGGCGACGTCGAAGATCAGGCCCCTGCCGGGCACGGCGGATTTGAAGACGAAGAGGGCGAAGAGCATCGAGGCGACGCCCTTGGGCCCGAACCAGGCCATGAACAGCTTCTCGGACTGCGGGATCCCGGTCCGCAAGAAGGAGAGCATCACCGCCACCGGCCTGGCGACGAGGAGGGCGAAGACGATGAAGACGACGAGCGGCGGGATCTCGTGGTGGAAACCGGTGGCGAAGATCAGGCCGCCGAAGACGAAGAAGGTGAGGACCTGGAGGATCGCGCTGCTGTTCTCGGCGAACTCGACGAAGCCGTCGGGGACTTCGCGCTCGCTGGCTCCCATCGCGATCCCGCAGACGAAGGCGGCGATCAGGCCGTTGCCGATCGTGACTTCGGCGAGGCCGAAGGCGAAGAGGGCGAATCCGATCGCGTAGATCCCCTCGAAGCGGGGGGTGATCCCGCCGCCGGGGAGCGAGCGGTGCAGGCGCCCCGCCGCAACCCCGAGTGCGACGCCGATCACAGCCCCCACCGCCGCCTCTCCGATCAGCTTCATCGCTTCGGCCCCGGCATCGCCGCCGGGGGAGGCGAGGACGAGGAAGAAGAGGACGAAGGGCAGCGCCAGCCCGTCGTTCAGACCCGACTCGAGGTTGAGCGTGTGGCGGACCTTGCTCGGCACCAGGCGGGAGGTGACCACCGCGGAGGTGACGACGGGGTCGGTCGGCGAGAGCACAGCCGCCAGGAGGAACGCCTCCGCCCAACCGAGGTCGGGGAAAAGAGCCTTCGCCGCGAGCGCCAGCAGGCCCATGGTGATCGGCATCGCGATCATCAGCGCCCGAGCCGTCGGCCCCCAGTGGCTGCGCAGCAGCTCGCGCTCGACGAACATCCCGTCGGAGAAGAGGGTGAGGATCAGCGCCAGCTCGACCAGCTCGACCACCGCTTCGTCGGTCGCCTCGATGTCGACCACCCCGGCGGCCGCAAGGCCGAACCCGAGCGCCACCGAGAGCACCGAAGCGGAGAGAACCGTCCCCTTCATCACCCCGGAGAGGGCGGCGACGACCGCCAGCAGACCCCCGAACAGCAGCAGGCCCTCGGCGAAGCTGATGCCCACGCTACTGCCGGCTGCTCAGCAGGCCGCGCTCGATCAGGAGCTCGGCAACCTGGACCGCGTTGGTCGCGGCGCCCTTGCGCAGGTTGTCGGAGACGATCCACATGTCGAGCGCGCGCTCGTTGCCAGGGTCGCGGCGGATCCGGCCGACGAAGACGTCGTCCCTGCCGGCGGCGTCGATCGCCATCGGGTAGCGGCCGGCGGCCGGGTCGTCGACGACGGTCACGCCCGGCGCCGCCGCGAGCAGCTCTCGGGCGCGCCCGGGGTCGAGCGGCTCGCGCGTCTCGACGTTGACCGCCTCCGAGTGGCCGGTCTCGACCGGGACCCGGATGCAGGTGGCGCTGACCCGGATCTCGGCGTCGCCGAGGATCTTTCGGGTCTCGTTGATCAGCTTGCGCTCCTCGTCGGTGTGGTCGTCGCCGTCGGGAAAGCTGCCCGCCTGCGGCAGCGCGTTGAAGGCGATCTGGTGCGGGTAGATCTGCGCCGCGGGCACGTCGTAGCCGCCGACTACGGCGCGCGCCTGGGCGCGCAGCTCGTCGATCGCCCCCTTGCCGGTGCCGGAGACGGCCTGGTAGGTGGAGATCACCAGGCGCTCGATCCCGGCCGCGTCGTGGAGCGGTTTCAGGGCGACGACCATCTGCATCGTCGAGCAGTTCGGGTTGGCGATGATGCCCTTGTGGCCCTCGAGCGCGTCGGGGTTGACCTCGGAGACGACCAGCGGCACGTCGTCGTGCATCCGCCAGTAGCTGGTGTTGTCGACCACGGTCGCGCCTGCCTCGACCAGCTTCGGCGTCCACTCGGCGCTGACCGAGCCGCCGGCGGAGGAGAGGACGAGGTCGAGGCCCTGGATGCTCTCGTCGCTCACGGCCTGGACGGTCAGCACCTTGCCGCCAAACTCGATCGTCTTGCCGGCCGAGCGCTCGGAGGCCAGGGGGCGCAGCTCGGCGACCGGGAACCCGCGCGAGGCCAGCAGCTCGAGGATCGTCGAGCCGACGAGCCCCGTCGCGCCCAGCACTCCGACTCTGTAACCGTCGCTGGCCATCTTCCTGGGAGGCCGGCTCAGCCGGCGACCGTGGGCCGGTGGCCGGGGCCGGTCGGGTCCTCGGGCTGGATCGCGTCGTCTCCCAGCTCGAAGGCATCGTGGAGCACGTTGACCGCGTCGGTCACCCGGTCGGCGGCGATGACGCACGAGATCTTGATCGGCGAGGTGGAGATCATCTCGATGTTGATCCTCTGCTCGCCGAGGACCTGGAAGACCTTTGCGGCGACGCCGGGGTGGGAGCGCATGCCGGCGCCGACGATCGAGACCTTGCCGATCTGCTCGTCGGTGAGCACCTCCAGCGAGACGTCGCCGAGGGCGGCGATCGTGTCCTTCGCGGTGGCGAGATCGGAGCGGTCGACGGTGAAGGAGAGGTCGGCGAGCTGGTCGTCGCCGACCGGCTCGTTCTGGATGATCACGTCGACGTTGACGTTGGCGTCGGCGAGGGCGCCGAAGATGCGGCCGGCGACGCCGGGCTCGTCGCGGAGGCCGGACAGCGTCACCCGAGCCTCGGAATCGGAATGCGTGACTGCGGTTACGAAAGGGTTCTCCATGGTCTCTTCCTCTGAGACGACGAGGGTACCGGGACCGTCCTCGAAGCTGCTGCGGCAATGGATGCGGACCCCATGGTTGCGCGCGTACTCGACCGAGCGCAGCTGCAACACCCCCGCGCCGGAAGCCGACATCTCCAGCATCTCCTCGAAGGAGACGCGATCGAGCTTGTGGGCATCGGCGACGATCCGCGGATCGGCGCTGTAGACGCCGGAGACGTCGGTGTAGATCTCGCAGACGCTGGCGCGGAGCGCCGCGGCGAGGGCGACAGCGGTGGTGTCGGAGCCGCCGCGGCCGAGGGTGGTGACGTCGCGGCTGTCGGTGGAGACGCCCTGGAAGCCGGCGACGAGGACGATCCGGTCCTGCTGCAGCGCCTCGGCGATGCGGTCGGCGCGGACGTCGACGATCCGCGCCTTCGTATGGAAGGAGTCGGTGACGATCCCCGCCTGGGAGCCGGTCAGCGAGATCGCCTCGTGGCCCATGTCGTGGATCGCCATCGCCGCCAGCGCGCAGGAGATCCGCTCCCCGGTCGAGAGCAGCATGTCCATCTCGCGGGCTACCGGCCGCGCGGAGATCTCGTGCGCCTGCGCGACCAGTTGGTCGGTCGTCTTGCCGCGGGCCGAGAGGACGGCGACGACGCGGCTGCCCGCCTCGCGCGCGGCGACGATCCGCGCGGCGGCGCGCTTGATCTGCTCGGCGCCGGCGACCGAGGTGCCGCCGAACTTCATCACGACGATGTCAGAGCCATCCCCACTCATCGAGAGCTGAGGATAGTGGCCGAACGTCTCCTACTCGGCCGAGCCCCCGAGGTTCCCGAGCATCGCCTGTTCGGCCATCCGGATCAGCCCCAGGCCGCTGTGCGGTCGCATGTCGCTGCTCCGCACGCGGACGTGCGACCCGTGCGGGCCCACCACCTCGACGATCGTGCAGACGTCGCCGATTTCGCAGTCGTCGCCGTAGTCGTTCTCGATCGCCTCCATCTGTTCAGCCACGACCCGGCCGACCTTGCTCTGGTCAAGCGACATCTGACACCCCTTTCTGTCGTTGATCGTCAAACACGGATCTAATTGCGCCAGGCTTCAGCCCGGCGCTTCTGGGCCGCCTTCCGTTCCCTGCGGCTGCCAAACAGGGCCATCATGGATTCGGCAAGGCTTGCTGCATCCGTATTCTCGACTCTGTCTATTCGCTGCCTTGCCTCCTCGTAGCAGGCGCCATCCTCACGGTCACCGATGACGCAGACGGTCGCCACCGCCTTCCGCTCGTCCACGCGGAAAACGATGCGCCAATCGCGGTTGCCGACGGTGATCTTGCGCCAGCCCACCAGGTCGCGACCGAGCGGCTCCCCCGCCTCCGCGCCCTTTTGCTCGATCTCCAGGAGCTTGGCGAAGAATGCCTTCAGCTCCCCGCTCTCGGCGTGCTTGGCCAAATCGGCGATTGCGTCGTCAATCAGCTCCACACGGACCGACATCGAACCTAGTCTCCTGCCAGTTCCTCGCGCGTAAAGCCGAAGCGGTCGAGGACGTCGTCGAGAGAGTGCCGGCGCTCGTCGGCGGTCAATAGGCGGGTAAGAGCCAGGGAAACGTCGAGAAGGCGCTCCTCGAGCTCCTCGGCCCGCTGCAGTGCGTCAATGCCGACGACCGCGGCGACCGGCTTGCCATTGCGGATCACGACTCGTTGCTCGCCTTGCTCCGCTGCTTTGACGAGGCCGGAGATTCCAATCTTGTTGGCCTCGCTAACTGAGATCAAATCCTTAATATCAACCTTGGGCATTCGTTAATCCTGGGTAGAATCCTATGAAGGAGCTGACCCAGAGTAGCAGTCGGCGACGGGCCCCAGTCCTAAAGGTCTAGAGTGATCGCAATCACGCACGCAGATATATCGGTACGATATATATCTCGCCATGGAGCAGCTGAGCGCGACCGCCTACGTGATCCTCGGGTTCGTCCGCAACGAACCGCGGTCGGGCTACGAGATCAAAGCCGTGGTCGACAACTCGACCCGGTTCTTCTGGGCCGCGAGCTACGGGCAGATCTATCCGGAGCTGAAGCGGCTCTCCGAGGCGGGGCTGATCGTCGGCTCCGAGGCGCCCACGGGCGGGCGCAAGCGGACGGTGTACGAGATCACCGCCGACGGCGAGGAGGAGCTGCGGGCCTGGCTGCGGCAGGAACCGGAGACCTTCGAGATGCGCGATGAAGGGCTGCTGAAGCTCTTCTTCGCCGACGCCCTCCCGCGTGAGGAGGCGCTGGAGATCCTGCGCTCGATGCGAGCGCGGCGACTGGCGGTCAACGAGCAGTTGCAGGCGATCGAGCAGTTGAAGGGCGAGATCGACGACCCCTTCCCGATGATCGTCCTGCAGGGAGGGCTGGAGTTCACCGAGTGGTTCGCCGACTGGTGCGAGCGGATGGAAGCGCGGCTTCTCGACTCCGCTCTCGACGAAAGGAGCGGTTGATGTTCGATTTCCTGGCACGGCTCGCCAACGGCAGGGCAAAGTGGGTGGGCCTCACGGCGCTCCTCTTCTTCCTCGTCGCCGGCGCGGTCGGCGGCGGCGTCGCCGACCGCCTCGACCCCTACGGCGCCGACGACCCCTCGACCGAGACGGTCGAAGCGATGGACCGGCTGGAGGAAGCCGGGCTGCGGGCGCCTGCGGTCGTCGCCGTGGTCGAAGACGCCCCGGTCGCCGAGCCGGCGACCCGGGCTCGGGTCGAGGCGCTAGAGCGCCAGGTCCGCGAGCGCTCCGACGTCGCCTCGGTCACCGGCTACTACGAGACCGGCTCGCGCGCCTTCGTCTCCGGCGACGGCCGCTCGACCTACTTCGCGGTGGCGCTGGAGGCGACCGAAGACAAGCCCTGGCAGGAAGCGGGCGCCGACATCGCCGACGAACTCGAGGAGGAGCCCGGCGTCCTCGTCGGCGGCGCCGCCGTCGCCCAGGAGCAGGTCAACAAGCAGGTCGAGGAAGACCTGAAAAAGGCCGAGATGCTCGCCTTCCCGCTGCTCTTCCTGCTCTCGCTGCTCTTCTTCCGCAGCCTCGTCGCCTCGGTGCTGCCGCTGATGATCGGCGGCCTGGCGATCATCGGCACCTTCCTGATCCTCCGCATCGCCAGCGAAGTCGGCTCGATCTCGATCTTCGCCCTCAACCTGACGACCGCGCTGGGGCTCGGGCTGGCGATCGACTACAGCCTCTTCATCGTCTCCCGCTACCGCGAGGAGATCGCCAGGAACGGGCCGGGGCTGGAGGCGATGCGACGGGTGATGGCGACCGCCGGGCGCACCGTCTTCTTCTCCTCGCTGACCGTCTCGGCGGCGCTCGCCTCGCTGCTCGTCTTCCCGCAGCGGTTCCTCTACTCGATGGGCCTCGGCGGCGCGCTGGTGGCGCTCTTCGCGGCGCTGATCTCGCTGACCGTGCTGCCGGCGGTCCTGACCCTGCTCGGGACCCGCGTCAACGCCGGTGCGCCGAAGTTCCTGCAGCGCCGGGCCGAGGCCGACGCGCGGCCGGCGCAGGCGGGCTTCTGGTACCGGCTCTCGCGCTTCGTGATGCGGCGCCCGGCGCCCGTCGCGACGCTCAGCGCCCTCTTCCTGATCGTCCTCGGGCTGCCGTTCCTGCAGATCAAGTTCGACACCGTCGACCCGACCGTGCTGCCGGAGTCGGCGAGCGCCCGGCAGGCCTACGACACGGTCAGCACCGAGTTCCCGCCCTACCACGAGACGCCGATCTGGATCGACGTCGAAGGCGGCGGCCCGAAGGCGGCGGCCGAGGTCGCGGCGGCAGTGCGGAAGGTCGAGGGCGTCGCCGAAGTAGCGCCGCCGCAGCGGCTCGAGCAGGGCGTCACCGCCCTGCAGGCTATCTCCGCCAACCCCCTCAGCTCCGAGGCGAGCCAGTCGACCGTGGAGGCGATCCGCGACCTGCCGACCCCGCCCGGGACCACCGTCCTGGTCGGCGGCGCGACCGCCGACTTCGTCGATTTCCAGTCGAGCCTGACCGCGCACATGCCGATCGCGCTGGGGATCGTCGTCCTCGCGACGCTGACGATCCTCTTCCTGATGACCGGCTCGGTGATCCTGCCGATCAAGTCGCTGATCATGAACTTCCTCAACCTCAGCGCCGTCTTCGGGCTGCTGGTGCTGATCTTTCAGGACGGCCGGCTGGAAGGGTTCCTCGACTACACCAGCCCGGGAGCGATCGAGCAGACGATGCCGATCCTGATGTTTGCCGTCGCCTTCGGCCTCTCCACCGACTACGCGGTGTTCCTGCTCTCGCGGATCAAGGAGGCGCGCGACAACGGCGCCTCGGACTCCGAGTCGGTCGCGATCGGGCTGGAGCGGACGGGCCGGATCGTCACCGCCGCGGCGCTGCTCTTCGCCGTCGCGATGGGCGCCTTCGCCACCTCCGAGATCATCTTCATCAAGGAGAACGGCGTCGGCACGGCGCTGGCGGTCCTGATCGACGCCAGCATCATCCGCGCCCTCCTGGTCCCCTCGCTGATGGAGCTGCTCGGCAAGTGGAACTGGTGGGCACCCGCGCCGCTGCGCAGGTTGCACGAACGCTGGGGGATCAGCGAGGCAGAGGCGGCGAACTCTTGAGGAGGGGGTGGGGTGCCCCTCCCGGGAGCACCTCCGCCGAGCGGGTCGGAGATTGGCTGAGCCCCGAAGCGTTTTGGCTCGGCTCCATGCTGAGTACCCGGGAGGGGCACCCCACCCCCTCCCCCACACGCAACAGCTGAACCGCCCCAGCCACGAGAGCTCTCGAAAGCTCTGATGGCCTGAGTCACGGGAGCTTTTTCTGAAGCTCCCGGACCTTGAGCGTCTACCGGTGCTCGGTGGCGGGCGCGCCGGTGGGGGGTGACTGGGTACTCAGCATGGAGCCGCGCCGGAGCGGTCCGGGCGACAGCTAAATCCGATTCGCGCGGCGGAGGTGCTCCCAGGCACCCCCCACCGGCGCGCCCTACCTCAAAGAAATCAGGCGAAAGCTTGGACGGCCCGGCGGCGGAGATCCGAGTTGAGCATCCCCGTAACTTCACTGGGAACGTTGCCCGCCGAAGGAACCGCAGCCCCGATCAGGCCGTCGGCACGGAAGCCGTAGAGCGGGGCGACGAAGCCGAGCTCGCGGATCTTGCGGACCAGCTTGACCGCCCCCTGGGTGTCGGCGCCGGGGCCGCAGAGGACGATCGCAGTCGGGTCCAGGGCGCCGAGGGCGCGGCCGAGGCGCTCGTCGCCGAGCTCGTTGGAGAGGACGAGGACGCGGAAGCCGGCGCGGCGCAGGGCGAGGTCGAGGGCCTGGGTGTGGACCTCCTCGGCGTCCTGGCCGTGGCTCGAGTCGAGCAGCAGGATGCCGGCCGGGCGCGAGGCGGCGGAGGCGAGGCGGCGGGCGCCGTGCAGCCAGCCGGTCGCCCAGCGGGCGGCGAACTCGAGTTCGGCCTCGCTCTCGGGGTCGACGGCGAGCCGGTCGATCGCCGGCAGCAGCAGCTCCTCGACGGTGCGCTCGAGCGAGCGCAGGGCGAGGCTTTCCTCGATCGCGCGGTCGGCGGCGGACTCGTCGAAGTTTTCGAAGGCGGCGAAGAGGCTGCCGTCATTGGCCGGCGCCGCCTGGCGCTGGCGCGCCAGCTCGATCGCCGAGGAGATGTTGCCGGTCTCCGCGAGGGCGTCGCGCAGCGCCTGCAGCTCCACCAGCTCGTAGTTGCGGTGGTTGCCGACGGTGCGCTTGGGAGTCGGGTAGCCGTAGCGGCGCTCCCAGCTGCGCAGGGTGTTGGGGCTCACGCCGAGGACTTCGGCGGCGGCGTTGGTGCGGATTCCTGGCATTGGTTAAATAGGTCGAACGGGTGGACTGCGCGTCTATTCGGCGTCGGACGGGAATTCTCCCACCCGATTTCCGGGTTTACACCGGTTATCGGCAGATTTCGTAGAACTGTTAGCGATCTTGCAAGGCGCCGACGCCGACCGGCTGGCCCACCGCTCTGGCCCGCCACATCGCCGCATCGGCCTTGTGCAGAAGTTCTTCCGCCTCGGCCCCGTGGTCGGGACAGGCGACGACGCCGGCCGAGATGCAGATCCGCAGCCCCCCCGCCCGCTCGAGGTCGTCGAGCTGACCCAGCAGGCGCTCGCACATCTGGACGCCTTCGACCGTGCCGATGTTCGGCGCCAGCACGCAGATCGCCTCCTCCTCGAGGCGAAAGGCTTCGTCGACGATGCGGATGCTGTCGCGCAGCGCCGCGCCGAGGATCGAGAGAACGGTCTCCTGCCCGCCGGCCACGTCGCCCGGCCGGGTTCCGGGGCCGGAGGCATCGAAGACGGCGAGGCCGAAGGGGTGCCCGTAGCGCCGATTGGTCTCCAGCAGCTGTTCCAGCCGGCGACGCATGTGCCCTGGCTGGTAGAGGCTGGGAAGTTCTTCGAGCGGGCCCTGTTCGACCCTCTCTGCCGGTGGGGCCTCGGCACCGTTCCCGATCGCGGGAACCGGAGCTGGGCCCGCCTGCGCCAGCTCGACCGCCGCCGCGGTCACCGAGCCGAACTCGGTCGCGAGCTGCTGCGCGGCCCGGACAAAACCTCCCCCACCGTTGCCAATCTCTTCGTGCAAGGTGCCCAAGAGATCGGCGTGCAGCTCGGACACCTTGAGGGCGACGCGCCTCGCCGGGGAGGCGTCATCCCTGCGACGGTTGGGTCCGGACTGGTCAGACACGGGGTGACCTTGCCGCAAGCGGCGGACGCCGGATCGCGAAAAAGCCGCTATTTGCGTCCCGACCTTCGTCCAGGACGAATATCCAATCGCCGCTTATTCCAGGCTTCTTCGCCCGGCGAGCGCCTTGCCGAGCGTCACCTCGTCGGCGTGCTCGAGGTCGGCGCCGACCGGCAGCCCGCTCGCCAGCCGGGTCACCGTCACCTGCCCGCGCAGCATGTCGGCGATGTGGAGGGCGGTCGCCTCGCCGGTCGTGGTCGGGTTGGTCGCCAGCACGACCTCGCCGATCCCGCCCCGCTCCACCCGCCGCCGCAGCTCGGCGATCTTCAGGTCTTCGGCGTCGACGCCGTCGATCGGCGAGAGCGCCCCGCCGAGCACGTGGTAGAGGCCGCGGTATTCGTGCGTGCGCTCGATCGGGATCACGTCTGCGGGCTCCTCGACCACGCAGATAGTCGCGCGGTCCCGATTCTGGTCGGCGCAGATCCGGCAGAGCGGGCCCTCGGCGAGGTTGAAGCACTCCTCGCAGAGGCCGACCTTCTCCTTGACTTCGCGGATCGCGTCGCCGAGGGCGAAGGCCTCTTCGTCGGGGGCGCGCAGGAGGTGGAAGGCGAGCCGCTGCGCGGTCCGCTGGCCGATGCCCGGCAGCCGCGAGAGCTCGGCGACGAGGCGCGCGAGCGGTGCCGGGCCCTCGCTCAACCGAGTAGACCGCCCATGCCGCCGAGGTCGCCACCGGCGATGCCGCCCATCTTCGAGCTGGCCAGCTCCTGGGCGGCGCGCAGCCCCTCGTTGACGGCCGCCTGGACCATCTCCTGGAGCAGCTCGGCCTCCTCGGGGTCGATCGCCTCGGGGTCGATGACGATCTCCCGCAGGGTCAGGTCGCCGCCCATCTTCACCTTGACCATGCCGCCGCCGGCGCTCGCCTCGACGACCTCGTCTTTCAGTTTCTCCTGGGCCTCCAGCATCTCGGCCTGCATCTGCTGGGCCTGTTTCATCAGGGCGTTGACGTCAAAGCCCCCGGGTCCGCCTCCACGTGCCACCTAACTGACCTCCTCCGCGTCGAACTCGCTCTTCAGCCTCTCCAAGATCCGGTCCTCGTCGATCGCCTCGCTCCCCGGCGCCGGCGTGTCCGGCGGCGCCTCGCCCTCGAGCAGGACATAGGTGGGTCGCAGACCCAGCCCGGTGACCGCTGCAAAAGCGGCAGCCACCGTGTCGCGCCGCTCCGGGCTGTCGGCCTTCTTCTTGTTGAAGGTCATCTCCGCGGGGAACCCGATCTGCAAACCCTCGTCCCCAAGCGACACCGGCCGAGCCCCGTCGAAGCTGGCCGCAAGCGCCGGCGCGGTCTCCGCCAGCTTCTGCAGCACCGCCGGCCAGACCCGCTGAATCTCCTCGAGCGATAGCTCCTCTCCGGATGCCGGCTCGGGCTCCGACTCCGCCTCCGGAGCAACCTCTGCCTCTTCCTCTTCCGCTTGGGCTGGATCGTCTTGGCCAGACGGATCAGCCGTGGGTGGCGTCGTAGGGGGGACCCCCTGCTGCTCTGCAGCTGGGGGTGGGTCCCCTGCGGCGACAGGACCCGCGGCCTGTCCACCTCTGCCTTGCCCGTGCTCCAACCGCTCGACACGCCGAAGCAACCCAGCGGTGTCGGGGTCGAGATCGGGCCGCGCCGCCTTCAGCAGAGCGATCTCCACCGCCAGCCGCGCGTCGTCGCCCTCGCGCACGGCGGTCAGCGCATCGGCAACCTCGTCAATCGTGCGGATCAGGTTGGCGGGGCGGATCGCCGCTGCCTGAGCCTGCATGCGGTCGGTGTCGGTGGCGGTGACGACGAAGCTGGTCGGCACTTCGCCGGTGGTCTGGGCGATCAGCAGGTGGCGCAGGTGAGCGAGCAGGTCGCGGGCGAACTGCAAGGGGTCGCGGCCCGAGCGCGCCATCTTCTCGATCCCGATCAGGACCGCCTTCGGGTCCTCGGCGACCACCGCGTCGACCGCGTCGAAGAGCAGATCGGCGTCGGCGGCGCCGAGCATCTCCAGGACGTCCTTCAGCTCGACCTGGCTGCCGCCGAAGGAGACCAGTTGGTCCAGCGTGCCGAGCGCGTCGCGGAAGCTGCCGGAGGCCGAGCGGGCGATCATCGCCGTGGCGCCGTCGTCGACCTCGATCGACTCGGCGGCGGCGACCCGGTTCAGCACCTCGGAGATCTGCTCCAGCGAGGGGCGCTGGAAGTCGAAGCGCTGGCAGCGGTCGGCGATCGTCGCCATCACCTTGTGCGACTCGGTCGTCGCGAGGACGAAGACGGTGTTCGGCGGCGGCTCCTCGAGCGTCTTCAGGAAGGCGTTCCAGGCCTCCTTGGTGAGCATGTGCGCCTCGTCGAGGATGTAGACCTTCCAGCGGCCGCCTGCCGGCGCGTAGGCGACGCGCTCGCGCAGGTCCCGGACGTCGTCGACCGAGCGGTTCGAGGCGGCGTCCATCTCGATCACGTCGACCGAGGTGCCGGCGGCGATCGTCACGCAGCTCTCGCACTCGCCGCAGGGGGCGACCGTCGGGCCGCCGCGCTCGCAGTTGAGCGAGCGGGCGAGGATCTTCGCCATCGAGGTCTTGCCGGTCCCGCGCGAGCCGACGAAGAGATAAGCGTGGTGGACCTTGCCCTGCTCGACCGCGTTCCGCAGGGTGCGGACGACGTGCGCCTGGCCCACGACCTCGTCGAAGGACCCGGGGCGGTGGCGGCGGTAGAGGGAAGTCGACTCGCTCACTTCGAGCCAGTGTATCCACGGGCAATGCGCGCCCTGCGGGCGCACCGATACCGTCCCCGCCGTGTCTAAGGGGGCCCGCAACTGGCTGACGCCCGCCGCCTGGGTCGCCGGGGTGACGGCGGTGCTGCTGCTCCTCTTCCCCTACGGCTTCCCCAACTACGACACGATCTACGCGCTGGTCTGGGGGCGGGAACTGGCGCACGGCCAGAGCCCCGACTACGGCGCGGCGCTGCCGCCGACCCCCCACCCGCTGACCGACCTGATGGGCCTGGTCGCGACGCCCCTGGGCGACGGCGCGATCACGCTGACGATGGTCGTCGCCTACCTCTCGCTGGGCCTGATCGGTTTCTTCGTCTACCGGCTGGGAGCGATCTGGTTCGACCGCCCGATCGGCGCCGTGGCCGCGGCGATCGTCCTCACCCGGGCTCCGTTCCTCTCCAGCGGCCTGCGCGCTTACATCGACCTCCCCTACATCGCCCTCTGCCTGGGAGCGCTCCTGATCGAGGCCAGGCGCCCGAGAGCAGGCTGGCCCGTCCTAGCCCTCTTAGCCCTAGCCGGTCTACTGAGACCGGAGGCCTGGCTGTTCTCGGTCGCCTACCTGGCCTACCTGATCTGGACACACGATCGGGAGGCGACGGGGACACCCCTCGAATGGGCGGATACTCAAAGTGCCGGCCTCATTAGGCCGGCACTTGTTCGGGCGAGGGGTGTCCCCGTCGCCCTCTACGCCCTCGCGATCGCCGGGCCGCTCCTCTGGGTGCTCTTCGACTGGATCACGACCGGCAGCCCCACCTACTCCTGGACCGGCACCAAAGAAACCGTCGAGACCCTGGAACGGCAAACCGGCCCCCTCGACCTCGTCCTCTACGGCCCCCGCCGCCTCGGCGAGGTGATGCAGTGGCCGGGGATGGTCGGCGCCCTCGGCGGCGTCGCCCTCGGGCTCGCCTTCCTCCGCCGCCGCTCGGTCCTCGGCGCCGCCGCCGCCGGCCTCGCCCTCGGCGCCTTCGCTCTGCTCGCCTGCGGCGGTCTTGCCATCCTCCCCCGCTACACGATGCTCGCCGCCGCGATCCTGGCGATCTTCGCCGCGGTCGGCCTGCTCGGCTGGCGGCTGCTCGAGCCGGGACACCCCTGGCGGCGACGCTGGCAGATCTTCGCCGCGATCGTCTTGGCGATGTTCCTCGCCTGGCTGCCGAACCAGTGGGACCTCGACTCGCGCGTCGACACCGACCTCACCAACCAGGCGCGGATCGAGAGTGACCTCACCGACCTGGTCGACGCCGGCGCCTTCGAGCCGCTCTGCGGCGAGGTCGCCGTCCCCAACCACCGCGCCGTTCCCCGCCTCGCCTTCGGCCTCGACGTCGAGCCGACCCAGATCGTCAGCGCCAGCGAGGAAGGAGCCCCCAGCCGGGGTTACTTCGTCGCCCCCGCCAACGAGGAAGTCATCCACAACTTCATCCTCGACCCCAATGACCCGACCGACTTCTCGCTGCCGGTGCCCGACGGGTTCGACGAGGTCGCGCGCAACGAGTCCTGGATCGTCTACCGCCGCTGCTAGCCGCGCTCGACCGCCTCGACCGCCTCATGGGTCTCGGCGGCCAGGTCGGGGTCGGCGAGGTCCACCCGCGGCGGCAGCTCGACGTGGAGGTCGTTCGAGGGGTCGAGGCGCACCCGCAGGCCGGCGGAGCGGGAGCCGAGCACGTGGCCGCCGCGGCTGCGGTCGGCGCTGGCGAAGTGCAGGTGGTAGCCGGCGACCTCGATCCCCTCGACGTAGGCGGGGAAGCGGAACCCGACCATCGTCCCCTCGACGTCGATCAGCTCGAAGACGCGCTGGTCGGCGACCACCTCGGTCAGCGGCCGGTAGGGCGGTTCCTGGCGGGGGCGCAGAGCGGGCGCGGACCGCCTCGAAGCGTCCGTCGAGGCGGATCGCGCAGGAGGAGGCGCCGGCGGGGATGAGCGCGTCGAGGCAGTCGAGCAGCGCTTCGTGGTCGAGCTCCTTGTCGGGCATGCGAACGTCGAGGCTCGGCTCGAAGCGGGTGACGACGGCGAACGGCGTCCGCTCCTCGGCTCCGATCCGGTTCAGACGCCCCTCGACGTCGGCGCGGAAGAACTCGCCGTCGAGCGCGACCATCTCGCCGTCGAGATGGTTGAGCGTGCCGAGGCCGAGGTCGCCGTGCCGTGAGAGCTCGGCGAAGCTGAGGTCGCCCTCGAAGCCGCCCTCGAGCAGCGCCCCGATCGTCGAGGCCTGGAAGAGGACGTGGGGCTCCCGCTCGCGGTGCAGATCAGCGCGGCCCATCGATTCGACGTGCAGCGACCGGATCCAGCGCTCGTCCAGCATCCGCGGCAGTCTGCCATCTGAGCCTCAGAGACCAAAAGGTCCAGTCATGAAACCATCAGGGCGATGGCGGCAATTGAGCTACGCGACGTGGTCAAGACCTTCGGCCGGATCACCGCGGTCGATGGCCTCGACCTCGAGGTGCCGGAAGGCATCTGCCTCGGCCTGCTGGGACCGAACGGCGCCGGCAAGTCGACGACGATGCGGCTGCTGACCGGGCAGGCGGTCGCCGACTCCGGCGAGCTGCGCGTGCTCGGCTACGAGCTGCCGGGGCAGTCGAAGCCCGCCCGCGCCGAAATGGGCGTCGTCCCCCAGCTCGACAACCTCGACGTCGACGTCACCGTCGAGGACAACCTGGCCGTCTACGCCCGCCTCTACCGGGTCCCCGACGTCGGCGCCGCCGTCGATCGCTGCCTCGACCTCGCCCGCCTCCAGGACCGCAGGCGCGACGCGGTCGACAAACTCTCCGGCGGGATGCGCCGGCGCCTGCTGCTCGCCCGCGGCCTGGTCCACGAACCGCGCCTGGTCCTCCTCGACGAGCCGACGGTCGGACTCGACCCGCAGATCCGAACCGAGCTGTGGACGCTGATCGGCGATCTCAAAGCCCGCGGGACGACGATCCTGATGTCGACCCACTACATCGAGGAGGCCGAACGCCTCGCCGACGAGGTGGCGGTCATGCACCGCGGCAAGATCATCAGCCGCGGCCGGCCCGCCGACCTGATCTCCCAGCACGCAGGCCGCCAGACCGCCGAGGTCTACGCCCCGCCGCAGCGCCTGAGCGAGCTGCGCGCGAGCGCCGAGGCGACGGGGCTGCGGGTGCGGCCGGCGGGACCGGCGATCGCGATCGTCGGCTCCGAGCGGGCGGGCGACGGCGCCGTGCCCGAGGACGCCGTGGTGCGAGCGGCGACGCTCGAGGACGTCTTCGTGCTGCTGACCGGAGAGGAGGCCGAGTGATGACTCGTCTGTTCCTTATTGGCCTCCCACAACGGAAAGGAACAGGCGAATGAGCGTGGCCACGCCCGAGCCGCGCAAGATGCGGCGGCTGGAACCCGCCGCGATCGCCGGGGTGATGAGCCGCGAGGTCGCCAACTTCCGCACCTACTGGCGCGGCACCACCTTCTCCAGCGTGCTCGAACCGCTGGTCTACCTGCTCGCCTTCGGGCTCGGCCTCAGCGCCACCCTGGTCGACGAAGTCGAAGGCGTCCCCTACATCCAGTTCGTCGGCACCGGCATGGTGGCGACCGCGGTGATCTTCTCCAGCGCCCTGCCGGCGATGTTCGGCACCTTCGTCAAGCACCGCTTCCAGAACACCTACGAAGCGATCCTGGCGGCGCCCGTCGACGTCGAAGAGCTGGTCAGCGCCGAGATGCTCTGGATCGGCACCCGCTCGGCGGTCTACGGCTGCGTGCCGCTCGTCGTCACCTTCTTCTGGGGCCTGACGCCGGAGCCGGGAATGCTGCTGGTCCCGCTCTTCGCCTTCGTCACCGCGCTCGGCTTCGCCGGCTTCGGGGTTGCGATGGCGGCGACCGTCGCCAAGATCGACCAGTTCAACTACGTCACCGCGCTGTTCGTGACGCCGCTGTTCCTCGTCGCCGGCACGTTCTTCCCGATCGACGGCCTGCCCGAGGGGGTGCAGGTCGTGGCCCAGTTCAACCCCCTGCACCAGCTGGTCGAACTGGTCCGTGGCGGCGCCTTCGGGTTCGAGTGGCAGGACATCCTGCGCTTCGGCTTCCTCGTCGTCTTCGCGCTGGCGACCTGGCGCGTCGCAATCCACCAGATGCGCAAGCGCCTGATCGACTGACGGACGCACTTGTCCCTGCATACCGGGGACAACTGCGTATATGGACCGTGCACCCGCCCTTCGAAACGAGGTCACCGGGCGTGTCCGTCACTTATGGCTCAGGCCGGGCTCGCCTGCGGCACCCGCGGCATCCGCTTAAGGCTGCTTCCTTCCGGACCTGACCTGATTCGCGTGCCCACGTCGCGCAGGACCCGGCCGTCAACGCCGCCGCGACGCACTGACCCCGACGGCCAGTCCCTCGGAACGGTAGTCGGCCCCGCTAAGCGGATTTCGGGTCACAAGGCACCGCTGACACCCCGCCTAGCACGGTCCACTGGTGATCCTACCCTGCCGACCATAGGATGACGCCCTTGCTCGCCCTGCCGACCGCTGCGATCCAAGTCGACTCCGGTTCGTTCTTCGCGATCGTCGCGGTCTCGGCGATCGCCGCCGTGACCGTCGCCGCGGTCCCGAAGCGGTTCGCGCCGCCGGTGGTCGTGGTCGAGCTGATCCTGGGGATCCTGATCGGGCCGGAAGTCCTCGACCTCGCCCACAGCGACGACTTCGTCGAATTCTTCGCCAACCTCGGCCTCGGGATGCTGTTCTTCTTCGCCGGCTACGAGATCGACTTCGATCGCATCAAGGGGAAGCCTATGCAGCTCGGCCTGATCGGCTGGCTGCTCTCGGTGGTCCTCGCCTACGGCCTCGGTGGAATCCTCGCCGCCGCCGGGGTGGTGGTCTCCTTCCTCTACACCGGCTCGGCGATGGCGACGACCGCGATCGGGACGCTGATCCCGATCCTCCGCGACAACGGCGAGCTGAAGACGCGCTTCGGCACCCACCTGCTGGCGGCTGGCGGCGCCGGCGAGTTCGGTCCGATCCTGCTGGTCACGCTCGTCCTCTCGACCACCAACCCGTTCCGCGAGGCGGCGATCCTGCTCGCCTTCGTCGCCCTTGCCCTGGCCCTCGCCCTGGTCTCGGTCCGCTACGCCTGGCGCGGCTGGCCGGCACTCGAGCGCACCTTCGAGGCGAGCAGCCAGCTGGCGGTGCGGGTCACCGTCGTCCTCGTCTTCGGCCTCGTCCTGCTGGCCGGCAAGCTCGGCCTCGACATCCTCCTCGGCGGCTTCGTCGCCGGGATGATCGTCCGCCTGGCGCTCAAGGGACAGGAGGTCAAAGTCTTCGAGTCGAAGCTGACCGCCGTCGGCTTCGGCTTCTTCGTCCCCTTCTTCTTCGTCACCAGCGGGATCGAGTTCGACCTCGCCGCCCTCGGCTCAGCCGAAGCGCTGGGCAAGCTGGTCCTCTTCCTCGGCCTCTTCCTGGTCGTCCGCGGCGTGCCGGCCCTGCTCCTCTACCGGCACGTGCTGGCCGCCCGCGACCGGGTGGCCCTCGCCTTCTACTGCGCGACCGAGCTCCCCCTCGTCGTCGCGATCACCACGATCGCGATCGACGCCGGGGAGATGAGGGCCTCGACCGCCGCCGGCCTGGTCGGCGCGGCGATGCTCTCGACCCTCATCTTCCCCTTCGTCGCCATGGCCCTGCGCAAGGGCGCCACCGACCAGGACAGCGCCGGCGAGCCCCCGGCACCGACCGGAGAAGTCGCCCCGTCCACCGTATGATTGGACCCTTCCCGGGCGCGTAGCTCAGTGGGAGAGCGCTCGCTTCACACGCGAGAGGTCGCTGGTTCGAAACCAGCCGTGCCCATTACGATCCCCTTGGTAGAGCCAAGAATCGGAGGGTGGTTCTAAACCAGTCGCGGATTTGGCTCTATAGCTCGAAAGACAGCCAGGCTCGGAAATATGAGGAGCCAGATGGCACATCAGCGGCATGGACATGCAGAGTCGGACGCAACTCTCATTTCTGGACCCTGCGCCAGCCCGGTTCCTCGACCGATCCGAGGAGCTACGAATGGGTCTTTCGAACGAGCAGCTGATCCACGAGGCAGTCGAATGCAACCACGCGGGCGTCGGGACCACGACGCTCGAGCGCTACCGCGACCACCTCGTCCATTTCTCCCAGTACCTGGCCAGCGTCCACGCCTCCGACTTCTACGGGGCGAACAAGAAGCAGGTCCGGCTCTTCATGGGCCATCTGGAGAAGCAGGGCGGACCGAGTCCCGACGGCGCCCGGCTTCGCTGCGAGTGGTGCAAGGCGCGGAACTACCCCGACGGCCGCGAGGGTCCGGGTTGGTCCGCCTCCTACCGCAAGAGCTACCTGTCCTCCCTGCGTTTCCTCTACCGCCACTTCCAGGCCGACGACGAACTCCCCGCCATCGACCCAACCGTTCTGGAGTCTTCCCCTCGGGTAATCGTCAAGCGCGGCTACACGCCGAGCAAGGAGGAGGTCAAGCGCCTCTTGGAGACGGACGGCCCTCCCCGCGCCGTCTTGCTCGTCCACTGGCTCTTCTACGCCCCTTCTCGTCGGAAGACCTACGCCGATGCCCGCTGGCGCGACATTGACCTAAATGCAGCCGAGTGGGAAGTCATCGGCAAGAACGGCAAGGTCGACATCTTTCCCCTTTCACCGCCGCTCCTCCGGGCGTTTCGCGTCTATCGCCGCTGGCAGCTCTCACAGGCCGAACGCCACCCAGCCATGCGGGATGCCCTCAGCGATCCCGGCACCGCCTACGTGCTGATGACCTCAACCGGTAGGAAGACCAGTCCCACGACCGTCACCAAGATCGCGACCTGGCACGGCATCCGCGCCGGGGTCGGCCTAAAGAAAGCGACGCCCGGAATCGACGCCGTCAACGGAATGACTTCACGCGTCACCCCGCATTGCTTCCGCCGCGCATGGGCCACTATCGCCCTCAACGACGAGAAGAACCCCACTCCCATCGACGTGGTGTCGGAGGTGCTGCGGCACAAGGAGATCGCCACGACGAGGCGCCACTATGCCCCCACCAAGTCGGATAGAGCACGGGCGGCGTTGGTCGGGATGAAGGTGACCTAGGCATCCGTTTATCGCCGGTTAGCCGATGTCTGCCACCTCGTCTGCCTAGAGACCAACAACCGCCCAGCGGCTTCCGTCGGGTAGCTCTCCGGTTACTGAGCCGTCCGATGCCATCACGCATCGCGTATCGGGGTTCACCGGGATATGAAGTGTCGCCGACATGCCGTCCCGGCTAAACACGAACTCGACAACCCGGTTGCCTTCCAGCTCGAACGCTTCCAGGCCATCCAGCACACCCGCGGCAGACGCGATCTGCTCGCCCATGGAGTCCAGAAGAGAGACTCGCAGCCGCTCCCCAATACGAATCGACAAAGCTGCTGAAAGCGTCCTCGATGTCAATCCCAAACGGTCCGTAATCGTACTCGTCGAGCATCGAGAACACCAATGGCCGTACGTCTGACGCGTGAAGGCGTTCATGGAGAAATCCTCTCCCGTGAAGTGCCATCGCCGCTATGCGCTCGAACAACTCCTTGATCTGCCCACCGTTTCCATCACTGCCGCGGTCATCGCGATTTGAGCCTCGGCTACGGTGGCGCCTTTTGGCACCTCGGCCTTCGAGAGACGGATCAGCTGATCCCATAGCTCCTCTTCGTGCTCTCTGGTCGCGCGCTGAGCGGCATTTTCCGGACACTCAGCGTCCCGACCCTCCGGGTTTACGCCACCCGCATTCATCGGCTCCCCAGCAGGTAAAGCCAGCAGTCCATTGGGTGCGTCAAGAGAGCGGCGGCCTCACAACCAACAACCCAGTGTCCGCAGACATAGCCCATGACTCTTCCCACGTTCGAGAATCTCCGCAGTCACATCCACCAACTACCTCCCGTCCGATTTCGCGAACTGCACCAGGGCCTAAGTCGCTCGACTCCGCAGCGAGACTCATCAAGCGAACACCGCAGACGACCAGTCAGCGACCACGGCGTCCGCTTGATCAATCTCGTTCGGCCCCCGTGACTTCTCTCTCCTCCTCTACTTCTCGCGTCCAGCGCCGCCACTCTTCCCCGCCGGCACCGGGCGCGCATTCTTCGGCCAGTTCAACGAGATCCCCTAGGGGCAGACAAAGGACGCGGGCGACCGCCCGCAGAGTGCCCCAGGCCGCATCTCCCTCGCCGCGTTCGATCCTCTCCAGAGTTGGCCGGTCCTCCTCGATCTTCCTTGCGAACTCGCCCCGAGACATGCCGCGCTGTTCACGTAGGACGGTAATTGTCTGACCCATCCCCTCAAAGCTGGCGGCGTCTTCGGTGCTGAGTGATCGTCGCGGCACTCCGTCACCCTGCCGGGATGAGCTGCGCGTCCTTCAAAACTGCGAGGTGGTATGCGACCTGCCGGACTCTGACTTTGGGGAAATCGGTACCGAGAACCAATGACAAGGAGACAGCGTCCATTGGGCGGCCTGTGTTCCGTCTGAACAGCTCCAGGATGCGGAGCCGGATCGGGTGATCGAGGGCCTGCGTCCGATCGGCTTCAATCCGCCTCCGGTTGCGTCCAAAGAGAGACACAGGCTTAGTACTCCTTTGGTCGAGCGGGGCGACGGCTATCCCTGATCCGCCGTCGCCCCTGCTCGTCCTGCCCATCGCGGCCTCGGCATCCTCGGGGTAGGCGTGCCTGAAGCCGTGGCGGCGCGGGCGCTGGGATGGTCTGTGGGAGGAAGGTCGTCATTGGGTGGCAATCCGGGGGCGGGTTCATGTCTTGTCCACGATGCGCCCGCCCCCGAACTTGGAGGTGTCTTCCGTCTGCGGTGAGAACGGTCGACACGTTGAGGGACGACTTTCTCAATCAGGATTTGTGCAGTCAATCCGTTTACTGACTCGGCTCACGTTTTCGTGAGGCCGGTCCTTCTTTGAAGGCGGACGACGGGGCTTCCGCGCCCGCTCGAAAGCCGAGAGGCTGACGAGGATCGCGGTCGTCGCCTCCTTCGACCCGGCAACGCGGTTCATCGCAGCGCACTCGATCTCCCGAATCCGATCAAGGTGACGGGCGTTCTCTGCCTCAAGCTCCGCTCGGCCCTCGGCGTCCACGCTGTACCAGTCCCAAGAAAGGATGGTGCGGGGGTCTGCCAGGTTGCCCTTCCACAGTGCCGCAACAACCTCCGCCGATCCCGATTGGACAACCCACCCGGCGATGTGCTGCCGCTCCATCTCGGTCAGGGCTTCGGCTTCCTCCTGCGAGTACTCGGGGACTTCGACCGCGCGGTACCAGTAGATGTTGGTCGCACGTCGTTCTTCGATTTTGGCAACTTCGATCGAGCCGCCATCAAGCATCCTCCTGATGTGGTTGGAGACAGTGTTCAGCTCGATGTCGGTGAACTCCGCGACTTCTCCCGCCGTGTAGCTCCCTTCGTTTAAGAGCGTCAGGATCTCGATGCGAATCCTGTGGGAGAGCGCGTACTGAACCGCTTCCTCAATGCCCCTCGGCCGCTTTTTCTTGCGCTTGCCGCTATGGCCCTCGGCCGTCTTCGCTGCCAACTCGTTCCTCCTTGCTGGACAAATCCCGGCTACTCAGCAGGTTTCGGAGCATAGGGCCTAAGAGGCTGGCCGCGGTACACGGAGGTACTCACGAATTGGACTCGGCTCACAAAGCTGACGATGCTTTGAAGTCTCTTTAGCATCGGCCTTCCTCCTGGCGAAGCCGTCGCCGGGCTGACGCAAGGGGAGGGGGTGAGGAGATGAAGGCCATGAAGGTTGCCCCGGTTCAGGTGAACCACATGATTTACAAGTCCGCCTAGCGGACCCGCGCGGGTTCCTGTCGGGTGGATGCCCGTCAGGGTCGGGGCGCGCCGGCCCTTCAGGGGCGCGCCCCGGCCTGCGTCTCAACAGGTCATACGCGTGCTCAGTTGCGCCCCTCGCCATGGCGCAGCCTCAGGACGAAGCCAGAGAGGGCAGGGGAACTTGCCAGCCTCTTCTCAGCACCAAGGGGCTCAGGTCAGCTACGGACGATCCACCCTCAACTGAAAACCCTCACGGCCCTATCAGGACCGACACATTATGAACCCGCACAGGTGTTCGCTTTTCGTGTCTGAGCCGGACAGCCAGGCGTTTGACCTTCGGTCGGCCTCCCCACCGCCAATTGTGGCGCGGCTCCGCCGCGCTTTTGGCGGGTGGGAAGGCGCTCCCTGCGCGTTGACGACCCAGGTCAGGGCGCCTGGCCGTGGAGTAGATTGGGAGACCAAGAAGCGAGCCTGGTTTTTTCGGTTTGCGATCTGGCAGGAATCGCTGGTTCGAAACCAGCCGTGCCCATCCAAAGCCAGCCGCACCCATCGGGGACCGGGCTGATCTGAGCCTCATCAAGGCGAATCGTGGCGACTGCGCCTGGAACCCCAATGGTCCTGGATGTACTCGTCGGCCTCTGGGTCCGCGAGGTCGCGCGTGCTGTTGTTCATGCGCACCCAGAACTTCTCCTTGCCGTCGCTCATTTGCGCAATAACAGGAATGGAAGAACTCGAGACGTCGATCCTGCAGATCTTCCCGTCACCCAGCTGATCGATTCGGGTCCTGGTACGCATCACCGCCGGCTTGGTCAGCGCATTGATCAGGTGCGTGGTGAGCCAGTTGACGAGACCGTCGACGCTCCGCGGCTTCACGAGGGGAAGGTCATATGAAAGGCCGACGATTTCTCCATCGTCCCCCACGCCGATCAGCAACGTCCCGCCGTCGGTGTTGAGGAAACCCGCGATCGTCTTCACCACCGCATCCTCGATTCGCTTGTCCTTGCACTCCTCCCTCAGGTTCCAACGGGCCGTGGACTTGAACTCGACGTCGAACGTCTCCTCCTTCGCGATCAGCTCCTTACTCGACACGGCGAAGAAGGCCCTCTTGCCGCGCAGCTGCTCCGCCACCTGCTCGGCGAACGCGGGATCGTCCTTGATCTCCTCGACGACCGCGGCGGTCACCTCCTCGACGTCGATCGACGCGGGCACCGCGGTGCCGACAGGCATTTCGGTCTCCGGTGCAGGGTGGGCAGGTTCGTAGACGCTGGTCCCATCGTCGTAGTAGCTGGCGAAGATGTGATCGAAGACGATGCCGGCCTTGCGGTTCCAGGTCTCCTTGTCGTAAGCCTCGGGAAGGCCTTCCAGCACATCCATCACGAGGACACGCGCGGCCTCGCGCGTCTCGGCCTTGCGGCGCCAGTCGAGGACGAGGCGCTCTTGGATGTGGCCCATCAAGCGACGTGCAATCGCCTTGACTTCGTCTCGCTCCTCCAGCGTCAGCTCAGGGTCGGGTCGAGTCAGAAGATCGAACACGGCCAGCTCGGGCTCCGACAGGCCCTCTCGGGCCGTCCTCTGTTCCTCCTCCGACAGTTCCCGCGATAGCGATTGGAGCCGGCGGAGCATCTCGTCGACGTTGAAACTCCCCGCGTTGTATTCGTCGATCAGCCTGCGCAGCTGATCGACCAGGTTCTTGCGCGCCGGGTTTCGCCGCGCCGCGGCGTCGGCGCGAACACGGAGCTGGCCGGTAATCCGCTGAACGGACGAACGCTTCCTCCCCGCCAAGCGCTCGGCGAGTGCCTCGAAATCGATCGCGTTGAGGTCGATCAAGGGCTCCGGCTCAGTGCCATCGGCCGCGGCCCTGATCACATACTCCTCGGCACCGACCGAGCGGTCGAGAAGGACCTGAACAGCACCCGAGATCTCGGAGACGTCGGGGGCCGGATCAAGCGACCGGATCGTCTCGGCCAGATTCCGGGCGACCCCGATCATCCGTGCGTGCGCTGCGGCCGACGGGTCGGGCAGGATCGCCGAGAACAATCGGCGCACCGCGTCGGAGCGCTCTAGGAATTCGCGGCGCACGTCATCGCCGACGAGCAGTGCCTCGATCGACGCGTCGCGGAGGGCAATGAACTCGAACCCGTCGGCCTGTGCGAGCGCGTCGAGGTCGACGTCCCACCGCTCACAGAAGTCGACCAGCTCGCGCAGATCCTTGTCGAGCTCGGCGACCAGGTCCGACTTCTCCTCGATGATCCCGAGGTCGTTCTCGCCGTCTCTCGCAGCCGCGTACACCGCGAGCGCGGACTCGAGGTTCCGGAAGACGCCGACGTAATCGGCGATCAGCCCGCTCTCCTTTTCCGGGAAAACCCGGTTTGCCCGGGCGATCGTCTGCATCAGCGTGTGGTTGCGCATCGGGCGATCGAGGTAGATCGTCGAGCAGGACGGCACGTCGAAGCCGGTCATCCACATCGCGCAGACGAAGACCAGCCGAAAGGGGTCCTCGGGATCCTTGAAGCGCTCGCCGAGGTCTTCCTCGTTCATCCGCTCCCGGTGCGGTCGGATGTCGAGGCCCGCTTCGCGCATCTCCGCAATCTCGTTCTGGGACTGCGAGACAACCACCGCTATGTCCGTCTCTTCCATGAGGGCGATCTGCTCCTCGACCCCGATCCGCTCCAGCCCGGGCAGCGTCGCGGCCCGCTCGCGCAGCTCGACGAGATGGTCTTCCCACTCCTCGGCGACGAGGTCGTGCATCCTCACCGCGGTCGCCTTGTCGATGGCGACGAACATCGCCTTGCCGAGAAACCCACGGCCTACGAAGTGCCGGACGAGGTCGGCAGCGATCCGGCGCAGTCGTTCGGGCCTGGTGATCAGCTGGTACTCGGTGGCGAAGCGCCGGGAAAGGGCCCGTTCCTGAGAGTTGTCAAGCTCCGCTGCTTCGAGGATTCCGGTCAGCTCCTCGTCAAAGTCCTCGTTGATGATCTGCAGCTCGGGGATCCGGTTCTCGTAGAAGAGGGGGACCGTCGCCCCGTCTTCGATCGAGTTCCGGAAGTTGTAGGTGGAGACATAGTCGCCGAACACCTCCTTGGTGCGCTCCATCTCGCCCTTGATGAGCGGAGTGCCGGTGAAGCCGAGGAAGGCGGCGCTGGGGAGGGCTCGCCGCATGTTCTGCGCCAGCGTCGAGTACTGGCTCCGATGCGCCTCGTCGGTGATCACGATCACGTCCTCGCGGTCCGAGCAGATCGGCATCTCCTCACCCTCAGGAGGGCGGAATTTGTGGATCAGCGTGAAGACGTAGCGGTGATCCTCACTCAGTAGCTGCCTCAGGTGCGTCGACGTCTTCGCCTGGAGGTGACCCTCAACTGCGCCGGCGTCCTTGAACTCCTCGTAGAGCTGGTCATCCAGCTCGGCCCTGTCGGTGACCATCACGAAGGTCCAGTTGCCGGGCATGCGGCGCAGGACCTTTTGGGTGAAGAAGAGCATCGAGAGGCTCTTGCCCGACCCCTGGGTGTGCCAGAAGACCCCGAGTCGGTCGCTGCGCGTCTCGGGAATGGCAAGGGCGCGCATCGCCGCATTAACCCCCAGCACCTGGTGGTTCCGGGCCAAGACCTTGACCAGGCCGCCGGGTCGCTCCAGGTACGCGACGAAGTTTTCGACCACGTCGAGAAAGCGCGTCGGCTCGAGGACGCCGCGCACCGCGGTCTCCAGCGAGACGACCCCCGGCTCGGACTCGTCGTCGATCCGCTTCCACTCCCCGAACCGCTCCCAGTCGGCGAAGGTCGCGCCCACCTTGGTGGCAGAGCCAGTCGAGAGCAAGGCGAAGGCGTTCGGCACGAAAAGCTGCGGGATCGTGTCTCGATAGTCCGTCAGGTTCTTCCGAAAGGCCTGCTCGACACTCTTATGTGAGGCCTTCAGCTCGACCAACACCAACGGAATGCCGTTGACGAAGCAGACGATGTCGCAGCGGCGAGTGTGGAGCGGCCCAACGACCCAGAACTGACTAACCGCAAGGAACTCGTTGTTGCCCGGCTCCGTCCAGTCGATCAGTCTGACCGTCTCCGTTTCCCGATCACCTGACTCATCCACGACCGAGACGTCGACCCCGTCGCGCAGCAGCTTATAGACGGCCTGGTTCGCCCGACTTCGATCGAGCGTCGACCGGTCCTGCGTCAGCTCTTCGATCGCATGGTCGATCGCGTCACCGGGCAGCTCCGGATTCAGCTCCTCCAGCTTTCCCCGCAGCCGATGCCGCAAGAAGACCTGAGACTGGTCGTCCCGCCCAAGCCCTTCGGCACCGAGCTTCTCCTCCAGCCCATTAGCAATCTCGTAGCCCAGCGACCGGAGCAGCTCTAGCATCGGTTGCTCGACCAGCTCGTCCTCCGAGTAATGGCGCGGGTTCACCCGGAGCCCGGTGGGGTGAGGGTGCCGAGGTCGACATCGGAGACATCGAGCTGCCCGGTCACGAGGCGGGGAAGGAGGAGGTCACGGGTGGTCATAAGCTTGCGGCTCGCATCCTCCAATGAGGAGATCAATCGGCCCAGCGGGCCGACTACGGCGCCAAACTCTGCCAACACGTCACTCGCTGGCACTAGGACTGGGAACTGCTTGAAGGCGCCCTTCGTGATCTCTTTGAAGGTTGCTCCCGTTGCAAGTCTTTCAAGGTCAGCGGCGCTGCTCCGCAGCCATTCATGGACGAACTCGGAGGGAATATCCGGAGTAGGCGGGATGACGATAAACCCCTGGTTGCAGGTTGCCTCGACCTTGGAGATCGCGAGAACCCCAAGAGTCGCTCGACTCGTCATGAGTACCGAGCCAGGCGGAAATTTGCGGGCGCCGCTCTTCTGGAGACCAAGGTCGGTGATGGCAGCTGACGAAGTTGAGACATAGCGCAGCTGCCTGCGCGTCAGATCGCTGGGGGTAAACCACGGGATCACTCCACCAATCCAGTACTCGTCACGCTTCTTCGAAGGAGTACCACCGCCAAGCACCGAGAAGACCTGTCCAGCGCGCCTCACCTCCCATCCTTCTGGCACACGCCCCATCTCCGAATCTACAAAAGCGACATTCTCGTGGCCCGGGAACCGGAAGTGCACGAACCACTCCCGATATAGCGACCGTGCGAGATCCTCCAAAATTTCGATCCGGCGCTCATTCACCTGGATCAATCGATCGAATGCCGAGATGACCGCGTCGATCCGAGTTTGACTCTCGAGGTCGGGACACTTGACCCTGAGCTGATGGGCATGATTTCGATTTAGAGTCGGATTGGCGGCACCCACGTCGAGTTCCTCCAGCCGCAACGTCTTGAGCAGGAGGTAGCAGAAATAAGGGTCATTCCCTTTGAAGTCTTTGACCCAGAGGGTCGTGTCGTGCGGCCAAAACGGTCCTTCGAGGAAGTAGACCTTCCCGAGCGAACCCTTGCGCCCGACGACAACTCCGGGCCCAGACACCTTGGCTTCAGCGTGGTGGTAGGCGATACCCGAAGACGACACGACCGGGACAGAGCCCTCCCTGAGCTCCTTCCTCGTGATGTCAAACCCACGCTGAAGCGTCAACACGTCGCCCAGCGTCATATCGGTCCACTCACCCACGCGACCCTCCCGCCACTACCTCCATCAACTCCTGCGCGACATATCGTCGCTGCCCGCGCGTCCCTACCTCTGCCTCGGTCAACACTCCCTGCTCCTCCATCCGCCGAAGCAACCGTAGCGCCGTCGGACGGCTGACGGCTAGGCGATTCTCAATCGACCTCGTGGTGAGAACGGGGTTCTGGCAGATCAGGTCGATCAGGTCGAAGGCGTTGGCCGTTCCCAGAGCCGACGCGGCTTCGCGATAGCGCTCGCGGAGAGCGATGATCCGCTGGGCGCGCTGGACGGCGTCCGTCGACTGGGTGTGGATTGACTTCAGGCACAGATCCACCCAGGGGATCGCATTACCTTTCTCGCGGATTGCCTGCAGAGACGCGTAGTAGGCGTCACGGTTCTCGTCGAGGTGGGCGCTCAGGTAGAGCAGAGGCGCGGGAAGCCTGCTCCGGACAACCAGGAAGAAGACGAGCATGAGGCGACCGAGCCGGCCGTTGCCATCCAGGAAGGGGTGGATCGTCTCAAACTGGGCGTGGAGCAGCGCGTTCTGGACGAGCAGGGGCATCTCGAGCTTCTCGTGCGCGAACCGCTCCCAGTCGCTGAGCAGCTCCGGCAGCTCGGCCGGAGGCGGTGGTACGAAGGGTGCGGACTCGATGGTCGACCCGCCCGGGCCGATCCAGTTCTGAGTCGTGCGCAGCTCTCCCGGAGCGAGCTCGCGCCCGCGAACGCCGGCCATCAGCATCCCGTGCATCTCGCACAGCAAGCGGGTGCTGAGGGGCAATCGATCGAGGCCACGGAGACCATCGCGCATCGCTGCGACGTAGTTGACGACTTCCTCGACGTCGGCGCTCGGATCGGTCCCCGTGGCGTCCGAGTCGAGCACCTCGCCGATCGTCGCCTGCGTTCCCTCGATCCGGGTGGACGAGACGGCCTCCCTCAGAAGGTAGGGACGGATCAGCAGGTCGGGATTCGGGACGAGGCGGCCGACCGCAGACAGCTGGCCGAGCGCACTCTCCGTCTCGGCCAGGAGGGCGACCGTGACAGCGGGGAGGTCAAGCCGGCGCGGAATCTTCGCCGGGAAGTAGGCCACGTACCCATGGCGCCCCGGCGTTCGTTGACCTCGACCGAAGGAGGTCTGCGGGTAGCGATCAATCTCCATGGGACCTACCCTAACGTATTCTGCTAATAACGTTAGAGACAGTTGCTCACTCTAACGCGCCCGTTTCGGTCAGCCGGAGAGCAACTGCTCCAAGACCTTGTCCACCCCGTCTTCGAGTTCGCGAGCCTTGGCGCCGAGGGCGCGCAGCTCGGCGTGGGCTTTGGCGAGCTTCTCCTCGAAGATCTCCTCGTCGAGCTCCTCGACCTCGGTCCCGACGTACCTCCCGGGATTGAGGCTCCAGCCCTGTGCCTCAATCTCCTCGATCGTCGCCACCTTGCAGAAACCCTTGACGTCAGCGTAGGAACTGCCGGGGAAACGCTCGGCGAGCAGCGCATTCTCTCCGCTGGCCAGCTCGGGTTCCTCGCCTCGATAGAGACGTACGACATTGCCCAGGAACTCGATCTGCTCCTCGGTGAACTCGCGGTGGGCACGGTCGACCTGGCGGAAGACCTGGCGAGCATCGAGGAACAGGACCTGATTCTCCCGCGGCGTGCCGGCCTTGCCTCTGTCGAGGAACCAGAGGGTTACCGGCAGGGTCACGGAGTAGAAGAAGTTCGAGCCGACTGCAACCATCACGTCGACCAGTCCCGCCTCGATCAGTTTGCGACGTAGGTCCGCCTCGCTGTGGCGGGCGTCTGAAGCCGAGTTCGCCATCACGAAGCCGGCCCTTCCCGTCTCGTTCAACGAGTTGGCGAAGAGCTGGATCCAGATGTAGTTGCCGTTGTCGGGTTTCGGCAGCTCGGGGAAGCGCGGATCGTCGACGAGCTTCGCCTTGTCGATTCGGTCGACGTTGAACGGCGGGTTCGCCATCACGAAGTCGAAGCGCCCGAAGCTTTCGAACGGGTCCTCGTAGTAGCTGTTCCCCTCGCGGATGTCACCCGAGAGTCCGTGGACCGAGAGGTTCATCCTCGCCAGCTTCACCGTGTCGCCGGTCTTCTCCTGACCGTAGAGGGCGAGCTCCTCGCCCGGGGATTTCCGGTGGCGTTCCACGAAATCGGCCGAGTGCACGAACATGCCGCCCGAGCCACAGGCGGGATCGAAGACGCGACCGTGGAACGGCTCGATGATCTCGACGATCAGCCGTACGATCGACATCGGCGTGAAGAATTCGCCAGCGCCCTGACCCTCGGCCAGCGCGAATTTTGCCAGGAAGTACTCATAGACGAGGCCGAAGGCGTCCCCTTCGAGATCCTTGGTGAAGCTGTTGATGTGCCGGAGGAGGGAGGCGATCGTGTCGTTCGGGATCGCCGTGTAGGTCCGGGGCAGGATTCCCTTCAGGTCGGGGTTGTGCTCCTCGACCATCCTCATCGCCTCGTTCACCGCTTTGCCGAGGTTGGAGCCCTCGGGAAGGTCGAGGAGAGAGGTGAATCGAGCCTGAGGCGCCAGGTAAATCAGCCCCTCTGCCTGGTAGTCCGAAGGTCCGACGTCACGTCGGGAGGTGCGCTTCGACTCGATCCGCCCGTGGGCAGCCTCGAACCGGGTGTCCGCGAACCGCAGGAAGATCAGTCCCAGGACCGGCGACGCGTACTCAGACGCCTTCAGGCCACTGTTCGCCCGCAGCTCATCTGCCGCATCCCAGAGGCGTCGCTCGACCTCAACAAGATCAGCCTGCAAGACCAGGTCCCTGGTGCGTCGCGGGGCGCATGCCGCGGGAGTGTATGCGGGGCTCGTAACCGTGGTGGCCAGCAACGAAAACGTGCTGCTTGACGCCCGGCGCACATCCTCGGAGCCAAACCGGCCTACGGCGTCGCTGACCGCGACGGGCCTCGACCGCCTGGGTAGGCGGAGAGCGGCGGCTGTTTACCCTCGAGGGATGGGTCGTGTCCACCTCCTCCGGCGCCGTCAGCGAGTCGAACTCCCGATCGAGGAGGCCTTTGCCTTCTACGGCGACGCTCGAAACCTCGAGCTGATCACGCCGCCCTGGCTCGGGAAGGTGACGACGCCGGGGCCGAGGAGGAGGGGCCCGGGGCAACCGTGATCGAGGACCGGGTCCGCTACGCGATCCCCTTCGGACCGCTGGGCGAGCTGGCGAACCGCCTGCTCGTGCAGCGCGATCTGCGGCGGATCTTCGACTACCGGCGCGATGCGGTGGCCCGGCAGATGGGCGGGCAAGGTCAGTAGTTCGCGCCCGCTCTTCGGCGGCTACGTGCCGATTACGGGCGGCGGGACTGGGTCTAGCTTGGGTCCGTGGACGCAAGCGGACAACTGCGCGAGGCCTACGTCCCCAGCCGGCGGGTGCAAGTGGCCAGCGACGTCGCCGGGCTCTGTGCGGCGCTGCTGCTGATCGGCCTGGTCGGGGCCGCTTTCACCTGGTGGGGGCGGTCCGACCTCTTCGACCTCGCCAGCAGCTCGCTCGAGGCGATCAAGATCGATACCGGCTTCCTCGTCGGGCCGATCCTGATCCTCGTCGCTCTGCCCCTGGTGGTCGGCCGCAGGCGCCAGCTGGCCCTGAAGCGTTACTTCAGGGCCCGGCTCCTGATCGCGGCGCTGCTCTGGCTGATCGGCCTCGGCCTGCTGATCGCCAGGATCGCCAGCCTCGACGGCAGCTACACGCTCGAGGCGGGCGCGTATGTGTCCGGGGGCCTGATGGTCCTCGGCCTCCTCTCCACCCTGGCGATGTGGCCCGGCGAGCTTCCGGTCGTGCGAATCGACCGCAACGGGATGGTGCGCGAAGGCTAGACGTTCACGACTCGCAAGGGGGCGTGCGCGTTGGCGATCTTCTCGTAGTCGGCATCCTGGGTGACGACGGGAAGCCCGTGCTCGACGGCGGTCGCGGCGATCAGAGCGTCCATCAGCTTCACCGTTCGATGCACGCCTGCCCGACGACAGTCGGCAACCAGCCGCGCCCAGGAAACCAGGATCGCCTCACCGATATGAATCGGGTCGGCAGCCCTGGCGAGTGCGAGGGTGTCCGCGCGGCGGGCTCTGACGTCGTCGTCGTTTGCATTGAGCAGACCCAGCTGCAGCTCGCCAATCGTCACCACCGATACGGCGACTCTCTCGGGCAAGTTCCCGAGCGGCCGTTGGTCCTCGCGCGCGATGAAGACGGAGGTGTCGAGGAGACCGGCCGTCATGACTCAGAGCTCATCGAGCGTCCCCCCGGCAAGTTCATCGAGCTCCGCGCTCAGGCCGGGGTCGGCGGACCGATCCTCGAGCTGCTTTCGCAGGTGCTCCCCGCTCAGCCAACGAGAGCGGTTCCCGTGGGGCACGATGTCTGCGGTCGGCTCTCCGTTGACGGTCAGAACCACTCGCTCCCCCGCCTTGACCGCGTCGATCACCCGCGCCGTCCGATTCCGCAGCTCGCGCACCCCAATCTCCATGTGCGACACCGTAGCACCATCGTCAGAGGAGACGTTCGCCTCGGAGCCGGTCGACGAACTCCTCCAGCTCGAACCGTTCGACCACTCCGCTTGCGCTCTGCCAGGCGCCGTTCTGGATCAAATCGCAGCCGTGGTCATACGCCGTCAAAGCGATCGCCACGAGTGCCTCGTCGAGAACTTCGTCGAAGTACTCCGACCCGGCCAGCCACCCGAAGTGCTCTTCGAGATCTTTCCGATAGACCATGCCACGACCGTACGGAGACCGAACGCAAAGATGGCGTGCAGTTTGAATTTTTTCGGTGGCGTCTTCGTGCCGGTTCTCCCACTTCCAACGCTACGACGGTCTACGGCTGCTGCATCACCGCGATCGTGTTCCCGGACGGGTCCTCGAACCAGGCGATCTGCGGGCCGGGGCCGCGGACGATGCCCTTCTCGTCGTGGTCGAAGTCGTCGTAGCGCTGGAAGCTGATGCCGCGCGACGCCAAACCCTCGACGGCCGCGTCGATGTCGTCGACCTCGAAGTTGAGGATCGTGTAGCTGGGCGGCGTCATCTCGGCGCTGAGGTACATGAGGACGTCGCCGCCCTCGAGTTTCAGCGCCGTCACCCCGAACTCCTCGCTCATCACCTCGATGCGCAGCCCGAGCGTGCCTTCGTAGAACTCCTTCGCCCGCTCCATGTCGGCGACGGCGAAGCCGCTGGTCGCTTTGCTCTCACCAAGCATCTCCGCTCACTCTAACGGCGGTTGTTGCCGGTCGCGCTTTTTTTCTGCCGTCCGCCGCTTCCCCTCGAGCCGCCGCTTTCGCGAGGCGCGGGTCGGCTTGGTCGGCCGTCGCTTGCGCCGGACCCGCAGACCGGCGGCGATCTTCGCCGCCAACCGCTCCAGCGCCAGCTCGCGATTGCGGGCCTGACCGCGGGCGTCCTGGGCGACGGCGGTGACGACCGGGCCGAGGCGCTCCAGCAGCCGGGCCCGCTGCGTGTCGCTCAGGGTCAGCGAGTCCTCGACCGCGAAGAGCGCTTCGACCCGCGAGGCGGTGACGTTGGCGTGCTGGCCGCCGGGGCCGGAGGAGCGGCTCGCCCGCAGCTCGATCTCGCTCAGCGGCAGCGAGAGCCGCTCGTCGATCCGCAGATGCTCGGCCACGTCAGCCGGCCAGGTCTGGGATGTGGCGCTGGAGGTGCTCGGCGATCGTCTGCCGCACCCAGCGCTGGGTCTCGCCGTCGGCCATCCGGTAGCGCCCGAGCAGCATCTTCTGGTCGTCGAGCGGCAGCCCGGCGATCTCCCAGTTCACCGCCAGCCGCTCGAAGAGGGCCTCGGACCGCCGCCGCCAGGCGTCGTCCTGGGACGCCGCCGTGCCCGCCGGCGGCTCACCGAGCTTGGCGATCGTCCCGGCGCTGAGCGATTGCCGCAGGGTGAGAACGTTGCCCTCCGGGTCGACGTACTCGACGGTCGGCGCCTTCTCCCGTGCCCGTCGCTGCTTCTTCCGCTTCGCCACTCGAGCTTCTACCCGGCCAGGGCGTCGATCCTGCCGGCGAGCTCGAAGTCGTTCGCCGTCAGCCCGCCTTCGGAGTGGGTGGTGATCGTCACCGTGACCGTGTCCCAGGAGATCGCCAGGTCGGGGTGGTGGCCCATCGCCTCCGCTGGCTCGGCGAGGCGATCGACGAAACGGACGCTGCCGACGAAGTCGCCGCACTCGAAGCTCTTCTCGATCGCGTCGCCATTCTGCGCCCAGCCGGAGAGCCCGGCGAGCTTCTCCTCGATCTCGGCATCACTCAGCAGTCCCACGGGCTTATGCTGCCAGGCAGGCGATGGCTACGCAAACCCAGGACAGGCCCACCCTCTGGCAGATCGACATCTCGCACTACAGCGAGAAGGTCCGCTGGGCGCTCGAGTACAAGGGCATCGACCACGGCCGCCGCTCGATCCTTCCCGGCAGCCACATCCCGATCGCCCTGGCCCTGACCCGCGGGGCGCAGCCGACCCTGCCGATTCTGACCCTCGACGGGCGGAACATCGGCGACTCGACCGAGATCATCGCCGCGCTGGAGGCCGCCTACCCCGAGCCGCCGCTCTACCCGATCGACGCCGAGGAGCGGGCCCGGGCGATCGAGCTGGAGGACTGGTTCGACGAGAACCTCGGGCCCCACGCGCGCCTGCTCCCCTTCTACGAGCTGATCCAGGAGCCGGAGCTGTTCGCCGAGGTCGCCGCCGAATCGGTGCCGGGACCGCTGGGCAAGGCGAAGCCGGTGGTCGGCGCCTACGCCCGCGCCTACACCACCGTCCGCTGGGGCGCCAACAGCGAAGAGGGCGCGGTCCAGGCACGCGAGGCTGTGATCGCCGCCTTCGACAAGCTCGAGGAGGAGCTGGAGAAGGGCGACGGCGAGTTTCTCGTCGGCGACAGCCTCTCCGTCGCCGACGTCACCGCCGCCTCGCTCTTCTACCCGGTCGTGGTGCCGCCGGAGGGCCCGCTGAAACCGGATCTCCCACGCCCGCCGGCGCTCGAGCGCTTCCGCCACGGCCTCAGCGAGCGCCGCGGCTTCAAATGGGTCGAGGACACCTTCCGCCGCCACCGGCACCGCTCCTGAAGAATTTCCAGAGAATTTACGTTCTCAGACAATATGTTGCATTTTCTTCGCTAGGTTGCTATCCATGCAGACCATGGCACCGCCCGAAGACGCAACCGCCGAGCGCTTCGCCCGGCTCGAGGAACGGTTCGACCGAACCGATGAACGGATCGCAAATGTGGACCGACGCGTAGCGGAAGCCGCCAAGGACACTAACCGGCGGTTCGACGAGGTGAACGACAAGATCGTCGCGGTAGACCGCAGGATCACCGAGACCTCAGCGGCGACGAACAAACGCCTCGAAAACGTCGAAAGCGAGATGGGTCTGCTGAGACATCAGATAAGCGCCCTCAACGTGACGTTCAATCGAGGGAGCTTCGCAATCGTCGCTTCGGTGCTCGGGGTGATCGCGGCCATCCTCGCCAGAGGCGGCTGAGCTAACCCCCGATCGGGGCTCTGGGGTTGGAGCCCCAGAAGACCACGGTGCCGAGCATGCCGAGGATGTGGACGGCGACGATGTTGAAGACCATCGACTTCGCCGTCGCGGTGCCGACGCCGACCGGGCCGCCGGAGGCGGTGTAGCCGTAATAGCAGCCGACCAGCACGATCACGGTCGACATCATCATCCCCTTGATCAAGCTGAAGAACAGGTCGGGGGGGCTCTGGTACATCCAGAAGATCAGCAGGTAACCGCCGGAGGAGACGTCGCCAACCTGATTGACCACCGAGAGGTAGCTGGCGGCATAGATGATCCCGATCCCGACCAGATAGAGGAAGGGGAGCGCGATCCAGGCGCCGAGCAGGCGGGTCGCGCAGAGGAAGGTGACCGGCTGGATCCCCATCACCTCGAGCGCGTCGATCTCATCGGAGATCCGCATCGCTCCGATCTCGGCGACGATCCCGGTCCCGACCTTGGCCGCGAGGATGTACCCGAAGGCGTAGGGCAGCCCCTCGCGCAGATCGCAGTAGGCGGAGAAGAGGCCGGCCAGCGAGGGGGCCCCGATCGAGCGGTTGAAGTAGGCGCCCTGCAGGCCGCACTGGAGGCCGAGGATGAAGCAGAAGGCAAAGATGATCAGTGCCGAACCGAAGATCAGGATGCCCGCCTGCCGCAGTCCCTCGCCGAAGAACTTGAAGACCCTGCCCGAGTAGACCAGCCCAGCGACCCTGACGCCGAAACGGGCGATGTCCCCGAAGGAATCGAGCCAGGAACGCGGGACGTCGAGCCAGCCGATCACCGGACCGCCTGCAGCTCGGGGTTGGTGGCGAGCAGGATCGAGCTGACGACGAACTGGAAGAAGAAGACCGCGACGAGCGAGATCACCACTGCCTGGTTGACGGCCTTGCCGACTCCGGCGGCGCCGCCCGAGGCCGACATGCCTTTGTAGGAGCAGACGATGGCGACGATCGCTCCGAACATCGTGCACATCATCACCGAGGACCAGAGGTCGGTGATCGTGGCGTTGGTGAAGAGCGTGGCAAAGAAGCCGCCGAGCGGCTGGTGGTAGAGCAGCTCGGCGGCGATGCCGGCGAAGAGCCCCATCACGATCGCGAAGATGTCGAGTAGCCCGGTGACGACCATCAGCGCCAGGAAGCGCGGGACCACGAGGTTCTTCACCGGGTCGACGCCCAGCACCTGCAGGGCGTCGAGCTCCTCGCGGATCTTGCGCGCGCCGAGGTCGGCGGTGATCGCGGTGCCGGCCACTCCCGCGACCACCACCGCCGTGACCAGCGGGGCGATCCAGCGAATCGCGATCACGACGAAGAAGCCGCCCAGCCGGTCGAGGGCACCGAACAGCGAGAGGACCCCGGCCGCCTGGAGGCCGGGGGCGCCCAGGTTGAGGGCGAAGGTGGAGATGAGGAGCGGGAACCACGAGAGCTTCAGGACGAAGAGGAACTGCCAGACCAGCTCCTCGCCGTAAGGATAGGGCGACCTCACCGCCGAGATCAGCGTCCTGACGGTGAGGATCATCATCACCCCCACCTCTTCGAACGCGTTCTTCACGGGCAGCAGCCCGCGGCTCAGCGTTTGGCCCGCCACCGGCCCATCGCCCTGCCCAGGGGGCCGCGGCTGCTCGCCCGGCGCCGCACCTCCTGCTCGCTCTCCCGCTGCGCCTCCGCCAGCTGTGCGATCAGCGTGTCGCGCGTGCGCTCCAGCTCCTCGACCCCCGCCACGTGGGCGACGGCGCGCGTCGGCGCCGTCGCCAGATCCGCTTCGAGGTGACGGGTGTAGCTCGCGAGCTCGGCCTCGAGCCGGGCGATCTGGCGGCGCAGCTCCTGCCGCACCTCGAGCGTTTCGCTCTCCTCGCCGGGGAGGCTCGCGCAGGCCATCGCGACGATCGCCAGGTCACGCGGGCCGAGCCCCGCTTCGCCGGCGCGGCGAAGCGCGTCGGCGGCTATCTCTTCGAGCTGGGGGGCGGCCTCCACCCCCTCGGCGACGAAGGTCCCCTGGCCGTGGCGGGTCACGACCAGGCCGGCGGACTCCAATGCCTCGTAGACGGCGCGCACGGTCCCCACGTTCACCCCCGCCCACTCGGCGAGGCGGCGGAAGCTAGGCAGCCGCTCGCCGGCAGCGAGCTCGCCGGTGCTGATCAGCGCCCGCAGCCGCCAGCTCAGCTGCAGGCCGACGGGCAGCTCGTCGTCGGGATCGATCGCGAAGGGGTTGGACTCGAGCTGTGTCACCTTCGCGCACAGTAGTGCCCGAATGTGTGCCAGTCAACTAATACAGCAGTTCTCTAAGGCGTGAGCACGATCTTCAGCGCTTCGCGCTGGTCGTAGACGCGGTAGGCCTCGCTCGCCTCGTCGAGCGGCATGTGGTGGGTGACCAGCGGAGCGGGGTCGAGCTTGCCCGCCTCCATCAGCGCGAGGACGCGGTCGACGTGGGCGATCACGTTGGCGAGGCCGAGGCGGAGCTGCAAACCCTTCAGCCAGGCGAGGCCGAGCGGGACCTCCCCCTTGCCGGCGTAGGCGCCGATGCCCGAGACGGTGCCGGCGTCGCGGGCGAGGCTGACGGCGAGCGCCAGCGGACCGGGGTCGCCGACGGCGTCGACCACCACGTCGACCCCGAGCCCTTCGGTCGCCGTACGCACCGCCTTCTTCGGGTCCTGCGCTTCAGGGTGGAGGGGCACCGCTCCGAAGGACTCAGCCATGTCCAATCTTTCCTGTACTGGGTCGACCGCGAAGACCTTCACCGCCCCGCCGGCCAGCGCCGCCTGCACGGCGCAGAGGCCGACCGGCCCGAGGCCGAGGACGGCGACGGTGTCCCCCGCCTTCATCCCGGCGTGGGCGACGGCGTGGTAGCCGGTCCCCATCACGTCGCCGGCGAAGAGGGCGACCTCGGCCGACATCCCCTCCGGCACCTGCCGCAGCGTCAGGTTCGCCCGCGGCACCAGCAGCATCTCCGCTTGGGCGCCCTGCAGGTCGCCGAGGTGGGAGCCGTGGCCGAAGGTCCGCTGGTTGCGGCAGCGGTGGTAGTCGCCGCGCAGGCAGGAGGTGCAGGTCGCGCAGGCGGTATGGAAGGTGCCGAGGACGCGATCGCCGACGGCGACCCGCTCGACGTCCTCGCCGGCGGCGAGCACGGTGCCGACGAACTCGTGGCCGATCGTGAAGCCCGGCTCGACCGGCACCCGGCCGTGGTAGATGTGCAGGTCCGAGCCGCAGATCCCGCTCGCCTCGACGCGGACGAGAGCGTCGTCGGCAGCGCCGATCTCGGGGTCGGGCTTCTCCTCCACCCGCACCTGCTCAGGGGCCTGGAAAGTGACGGCGCGCATGCGCACGCAACGCTACCCGTTGGGGACTAGTTGACGCCGGCGACCTGGAAGCGGCTGAGTTCGCCGGCGGGGCTGGCGGTCTCCTCGATCCGGGCCTCGAGCGCCAGCTCCTTCTCGAAGTCGGCGGCCTCGCCGTGCGCAAAGGAGACGTCTTTGCCCTCGAGCAGCTCGATGAAGATCTCGACGAAGCGGGCATCGAGCTGTTTGCCGGCGACGCGACGCAGCTCGACGATCGCGTCGTAGCTCGACATCGGCGTCCGATAGGAGTCGCGCGCGGTCATCACGTCGTAGGTGTCGGCGACGGAGATGATCCGGGCCAGCTCCGGGATTTCGTCCCCGGCGAGGCCGCGCGGATAGCCTTTGCCGTCGATCCGCTCGTGGTGGGCGAGGATGATCTCCGCCACCGGCCCGTAGCCGTCTAGCGAGGAGACCACGCGCGCGCCCTGCTGCGGGTGGCGCTTGATCAGCATCCAGTCCTCGTCGGTGAGCGGCACGTTGGCCTTGAGGATGCGGTCGGGGAGGATGAACTTGCCGATGTCGTGCAGCAGCGCGGCGATGTGGACGAGCTCCTCCTCGCGGCGCGAATAGCCGGCGCGCTGCGCGATCGCCCGGGAGTACCGGGCGACGGCGGCGCTGTGGCGGGCGGTCATCTGGTCCCGCAGGTCGAGGGTGCGCAGCATCGCGCTCAACATCCCGACCTGGAAGCTGGCCAGCTGCTTGCTTCGCAGCTCCAATTCGCCGGCCCGCTGCTGAGAGAGCAGCAGCTGGCCGAGCAGGTACTGGAAGGTGACGAGGACGACGCCGAAGAGGGCGATCGAGGCAAGGCCGATCTCGTAGTAGATGTAAGCGACCGCGACGGCCAGCATCGCGCTGGCGAACTCGGAGGGAAGGACCGGCGGCAGCACCTTGAGCTTCGTCGAGAACGAGGAGCGCTCGACGTAGCAGCCGTAGCCAGCGATCATCGCGAAGTTGATCGCCAGCACGAACTGGAAGAGCGCGAAGACGCAGACGTAGAACCAGGGGTCGGCGGGCAGCAGGCCGAGGGCCACCACCCCCTCGTGGAAGACGATGCCGCCGATCAGCGGGAAGAGCGCGTAGGTGAGGAGGTTGTCCAGCAGGTAGTGCCACTCGTCGCGCCAGCGCAGCCAACCAGTGAGAATCGTGGCGACGCCGATGATCGCCGCCGGGGTGCCGCCGAGGAAGACCATCGCGATCACCAGAGCCAGGAAGCTGCCGGAGATCTTCAGCTTCGACTCGGTGGACACCGCGGTCAGATCGCTGAAGATCGAGAAGGCGAGCAGGACCAGGAAGAAGGCGACGTCCCAGTCCGATTTGGGCGCGTCCCAGAGGGCGACCGCCACCGTCAGCAGCAGGGCGCCCACCATGATGGCGATCGCGAGGCGGCTGGGGCGAGTTTTGTCCATCTTGGATTTGGAATTCGGCAACCGGGGACCCGTGGCGGAAGACCGGTTTACTTCTTTCACGGCGCGATCCTTTTCCCTGCGCGGCAGCCGCTTCTAGGCGGTTCCGCTATTTGGGAACTGCAAAGTTAGACCGCTATCTATGAGATCGGCAAGACCTTTAGCCAGATGGCCAAATTCGCCCAAGATCCCGTCATTCCCCCGGATCGTGCGCATATCCCGTGCAGCGGGAAAGGAGATCGCCCCGAGAACGACGAAGGGCGCCCCCATCCAGGGCGCCCTTCAGAAGACTGGTGCAGACCCCTCGATCAAGTGGTCTGCGGGGAAATTCCTAGTGACGAAAGCCCATGTTTTCTGCCCCTTCCATAGTCGTTGAAGCCCGCAACCTTGTGCGCTGCATCGTGGAAACCTCTCAATTGCTGGTCACTTTGTAGCACAGCTTGGCGGAAACTTGTGCATCTGCAGGAAAACTTGTGCAGAAATGCAGTAATACGACCGGCCACCCATGCCTAGCCCAACCCTGACCGCCCCCCTGCGCCGGCCCCTCTTCCGGCGGCTGGCCGCGTCCTACGCGGTCAACGAGTTGGGGGACTGGATGGGGATCATCGCCCTCTCGGTCCTGGTCTTCGACCGCACCGGGAGCGCCCTGGCGACGGCGGCGCTCTTCCTCGGCACCCGCTTCCTGCCGGCGCTCTTCGCCCCAGTCCTGGTCGCGGGAGCCGAGAAACCGCCGCCCCGCTACGCGCTGCCGCTGATCTATTGCGGCGAGGCCGCCGCCTTCGGGGCGCTCGCCCTGCTCGTCGACCACTTCTCGCTGGCGGCGGTAGTTGCCCTCGCTGCGGCCGACGGCGCCCTGGCCCTGGCCGGCCGGTCCCTGACCCGCGCCGTCGTCGCCACCTCACTCGAGCCGACCGGGGAACTCCGAGCCGGCAACGCGCTCCTCAACGTCGCCTTCACCGGCGGGGCGGCGATCGGCCCGGCACTGGCTGGCCTCGCCGTCGCCGGCCTCGGGGTCCAGTCGGCGCTGCTGCTCGACGCGATCTCCTTCTACGCGGTCGCCTGGATCCTCTTCACCGCCGGGGCGATGCCCCACGCCGAGCCCGAACCAGGACGGATGCGGGACCGGGTGCGGGCCGGGCTCGGCTACGTGCGCAACGAGACGGTCCTGCGGCGGTTGTTGACGGCCCAGGGCCTCGCCTTCGTCTTCTTCGCCGCCGTCCTCCCGGTCGAGGTGATCTACGTCAAGGAGACGCTCGGCTCCAACGACACTGGCTACGGCGTGTTGCTCGCCAGCTGGGGCGCTGGGATGGTGCTGGGCAGCCTCCTCTTCGCCCGCCTGCGCCAGGCCTCGCTCGCCTACCTCCTGCTCTTCAGCACCCTCGCGGTCGGCGCCGGCTACCTCGGCCTCGCCGCGGCGCCGACGCTGGCGGTCGCCTGCGCTGCCTCGGTTCTCGGCGGGGCGGGCAACGGGGTCCAGTGGGTGGCGACGATCAGCGCCGTGCAGGAGCTGACCGCCGAAACGATGCAGGCGCGGGTGATGAGCGTGCTGGAGTCGATCGGCGCCGCGATGCCGGGGGTCGGGTTCGCGCTCGGCGGCATCGTCGCCGCGGTGGCGAGCCCGCGGATGACGTTTCTAGTCGCGGGGGTGGGGGTAGTGGCGATTGTCGTAGTCATGGCGCCGTTGCTCGGGGGGAATTGGCTGCAAAGCGACGAAATGCCAGACAGCCCATCGCTTGACGGGCACGACGACGTTGTGGTGGAGTTGATCCCAGGGTCAACCGGCAATCCGGACTCGGAGGAAATACGTTGAAGAAGCCAGCGGCACTCATCGCGGTTCTCGTTCTCGCGGCACTCGCGACGATCGGATTGTCGTCATGCGGGGGCGGCGACGACACCTCTGGCGGCAGCGGCAAACAGGGCGGCATCCTCAACGCGACCTACGCCTCCTTCCCGGACTACATGGACCCGGCCCTCTCCTATACGGCGGAAGGATGGACGGCCATGGCCGACGTCTACATCCCGCTGCTCGCCTACAAGCACGCCAACGGCGAGGAAGGCGGCGAGGTGATGCCAGGGCTGGCGAAAGAAATGCCGAAGATCAGCAACGGCGGCAAGACCTACACCCTCTTCCTCCGCCCCGGCCTCAAATACTCGGACGGGACCCCCGTCAAAGCCTCCGATTTCCCGGCTTCGCTGGAACGGATGATCGCGCTCAACAGTCCCGGCTCACCCTTCTACCTGACGATCGAGGGCGCTGAAAAATTCGCCGAAACCAAAAAGGGCCCGATCCCGGGGATCGAAACCAATGACAAGACCGGCGAAATCGTCATCAATCTGGAAAGCCCGCGAGGCACCTTCACCAACGAGCTCGGGATGATGTTCGCATCGGTAGTGCCGCAAGACACGCCCGTCGAAGACCTCTCGGCCAACCCGCCGCCAGCGACCGGCCCGTACATGATCACCAAATCGCAGCCGGGCAAAGGCTGGGAATACAAACGGAACCCGTACTGGGCGAAAGCCAACGGGAAAGCGATGCCCGACCTTCCCGCGGGCGTCGTCGACGGAGCCAAGATCACGGTCGTGCGCAACGAGCAGTCGCAGGTCGACGACGTCGAACAGGGGACCTACGACTGGATGCAGAACCCGCCGCCCTCCTCGCGCTACGCGGAAGTCAAAGAAAAATTCGAAGGCACCCAGTTCCGGGTCGAGCCGACGATCAGCACCTACTACTTCTGGATGAACACGCAGGAGCCGCCGTTCGACGACGTCAAGGTGCGGCAGGCGGTCAACCACGCGGTCGACCCGAAAGCGCTCGAAAGGATCTACGCCGGCCAGCTCACCGCCTCGAAGCAGATCCTGCCCCCCGGGATGCCCAGCTACAAAGAGTTCGAACCGTATCCCTACGACCTAGCCGAGGCCGAACGGCTGATGAAAGAAGCGAACCCCTCGGACATGGACATCACGGTCTGGACCGACGCCGAAAGCCCCAACAACGAAGCGGGCGAATACTTCAACGAGGTCCTGAAGGAACTCGGCTTCAACACGACGCTGAAAATCGTCAACGCCGATAACTTCACCACCGTGACCGGCAATGAAAGCACGCCCAACCTGGATGCGGGCTGGTCGAACTGGTTCGAGGACTACCCGCACCCGAACGACTTCTTCCAGCCGCTCCTGGCCGGCGAAAGCATCCAGCCGACCAACAACTACAACAACGCCTACTTCGACGACCCTGGGGTCAACAAGAAGATCAAGGAACTGGCCGAAGAGCAGCTGGGCCCGGAGCAGGAAGAAGCCTACGCGAAGCTGGACGAAGAAATCATGGAACTGGCCCCCTGGGCGCCCTTCGGAAACCGCACCGTCTCGACCTTCGTCTCCGACGAGATCGACCTCGACAGCGTCATCTTCAACCCCACCTTCGGCCACTACCTGAGCAGCTTCGAATTCAAGTAGCGCTCGGGGGTAGAAGATCGCGTGTCCAACGAACCAAGCGTAGAGCGAGGGCCCTGGTCCCTCGCTCTGCGGCGGTTCCTCCGCAACCGCCTCGCGGTCGCCTTTCTCGGTGTCTTCCTCCTAATCGTCGTCTTCGTCCTGGCGGCGCCGCTGTGGGCGGACCACGTCGCCGAGACCGGGCCGAACCAGGAGCACACGGTCGAACAGATAACCGTCGACGGCGAGAAGAAGGACGTCGTCAGCGTCGAAGGTAAACCGATCGGACCCCAGTGGTTCGCCGCCGGCGGCAAGTTCTTCCTCGGCGCCGACGGCCGGATCGGTCGCGACGAGATGGTGCGGCTGATGTACGGCGGGCGCACCTCGCTGCTGGTTGGTATCAGCGCTGCCCTGCTGGCGACGATCCTCGCCATCGTCCTCGGGCTGCTCGCCGGCTACTTCGGCGGCTGGGTCGACAGCCTGATCGCCCGCACGCTGGACGTGATCTGGTCGCTCCCGGTCTTCCTGATCGGCCTGGCTGTCGGTATCGCGCTGGCCGTCGGAGGCCTGAAGATCGGTCCGCTGGAACTCTCCAGCGGCTCGCTCTGGAACCCGATCCTGATCATCAGCATCTTCACCGTCCCATATATCGCGCGCCCGATTCGCGGTGAAGTCCTTGCGCTCAGCAGGAAAGAGTTCGTCGAGGCGGCGATCGCTCAGGGAGCCAGCCCGGTCCGGGTGATGTTCACGGAGATCCTCCCCAACCTCGCCTCCACGGTGATCGTCTTCTTCGCCCTGATGATCGCCAACAGCATGCTCTTCGAGGCAGGTCTCTCCTTCCTCGGTGCGGGCGTGCAGCCTCCCAACTCCTCCTGGGGAACGATGATCACGGTGGGCGTTGAGCTGCTGCGGATCCAGCCGCTGCTGGCGATCCTCCCCGGCCTGATGATCATGCTTACGGTGCTATCGCTGAACATCGTCGGCGACGCCCTGCGCGACGCGCTCGATCCGCGCGGGAAGGCGCGGCTTGACGCGGCGCTCGAGTTCGAGGCACAGTCCGGAGCCACCCAGCCGGTCGGGGAGGCAACCCTTCCGTGAGCCGCTTCGTCGCCCGCCGCCTGGTCGGGATGGTCGCAGTTCTGTTCGCGGTCTCGGTGATCGTCTTCGTCGTCTTCATGGTTCTGCCGAAACAGAACCCCGCGCAGGGCCTCGCCGGGAAGAACGCGACCCCTCTCCTGGTCGAGAACATCGAAGAGGAATGGGGCTTCGACGAATCGCTGCCCCAGCAGTATCTGATGATGATGAAGAAGGTCTTCACCGGCGAGCTGGTCCAGTACGAACCGCGGCTTCCGGTCTCCGACCGGATCGTCGAAGGCATCCCCGCAACCTTTTCGCTGACGATCGGAGCGGCGGTGATCTGGCTCTTCTTCGGCCTCCTGCTCGGTTACCTCTCGGCGACCCGCGCCGGCGGCTGGCTCGACCGGATCCTCACCGCCATCTCGATAGCGGGTGTCTCGATCCCAGTCTTCCTGCTCGCCCCGGTCCTCATCTACGTCTTCGCCAACCAGCTCGAAGTCCTACCCAACGGGCAGTACGTCCCCTTCGGGGAAGACCCCGCCGAATGGCTGAAGCACTTGATCCTGCCCTGGATCACGCTTGCCGTCCTCTCGATCGGCTTCTACAGCCGCGTCCTGCGCTCGAACATGCTGGACGTGATGAATGAAGATTACGTCCGCACCGCGCGGGCCAAGGGGCTGAGCGAGCGGCGGGTGATGACCCGGCACGTGCTGCGCAACTCGCTGATCCCGGTGATCACCCTCTTCGGCCTCGACTTCGGCGCCACCATCGCCGGCACCGCGATCATCACCGAAGTGATCTTCTCGATCGACGGAGTGGGCAGCTATGCAGCTGAAGCGGTAGCCAAGTTCGAATTGCCGCCGATCATGGGAGTCGCCCTCTACGGCGCCTTCTTCGTCGTCCTCATGAACACGCTCGTCGACATCGTCTACGCCTATCTCGACCCGCGGGTCCGCCTCGGGGAGTCCGCGTCAGAATGAACGCCGCGCCGCTGCTCTCGGTCAGCGACCTGCGGGTCGGCTTCGCCACCGAAGAAGGGGTCGTACAGGCCGTCGACGGCGTCACCTTCGATCTGCGACACGGCGAGGTGGTCGCGATCGTCGGCGAGTCGGGTTCCGGCAAGAGCGTCACCGCGCAGACGATCATCGGCCTCACCCGCGCCAACAACGCGCGGATCGAGGGTTCGGTGGTGCTCGACGGGCAGGAGCTGACGAGCGCCGGCGACGCCGAGATGCGGCAGCTGCGCGGGGACCGGATCGCGATGGTCTTCCAGGACCCGATGACCTCATTCAACCCGGTCTACCGGCTCGGCAACCAGATCGTCGAGGCGATCCGCGCGCACCGTCCCGACACCTCGAAGCGGGAGGGGCGGAAACGGGCGGTCGAGCTGTTCGAAGCCGTCGGCATTCCCGACGCCGAGCGGCGGATCGACGACTACCCGCATGAGTTCTCCGGCGGGATGCGGCAGCGGGCGATGATCGCGATGGCCCTGGCGCTGGAGCCCGAGGTGCTGATCGCCGACGAGCCGACCACCGCCCTCGACGTGACGATCCAGGCGCAGATCCTCGACCTGCTCGAGCAGCTGAACCGGAGGCGGAACCTGGCGACGATTCTGATCACCCACGACCTCGGGGTGGTTGCGGAGGTGGCCGACCGGGTGCTGGTGATGTACGCCGGCAAAGTGGTCGAGGAGGGGACGCTGGACGAGATCTTCTACGACCCCCAGCACCCCTACACCTGGGGCCTGCTCGGCTCGCTGACCAGGATCGACCGGCCGCGGCCGCAGCGACTTCCCCAGATCGCCGGCTCGCCGCCCTCGCTGCTGGACCTGCCGGAGGGGTGCCCGTTCCGGCCCCGCTGCCCGCACGAGTTCTCGAAGTGCTCGCAGTACCCGGGGCTGGAGGCGCGGCCGCCCGATTCGCCGGGGCACCGCGACCGCTGCTGGCTCACCCCGGAGGAGAAGAAGGAGAAGCGGATGGTGGAGGGACAGATCGGGCTGGAAGCGCCGCGGGAGGCGCCGTCGGCATGAGCGAGCCCGGCACCAACGCCAGCCTCCCCCTGCTCGAGGTCACCGACCTCGTCAAGCACTTCTCGATCAAGCGCGGGGTCCTGATCGACCGCGAGGTCGGCCAGGTGCGGGCGGTCGATGGCGTCAGCTTCAGGATCGGGCGGGGAGAGACCCTGGGGCTCGTCGGCGAGTCCGGCAGCGGCAAGTCCACCGTCTGCCGAGCGGTGCTGCAGCTGCTGGCGCCGACCTCTGGCTCGGTCAAGTTCGAGGGGCTCGAGATCGCCGGCCTCGGCAGGCGCCAGATGCGCCCCCTGCGACGCCAGATGCAGATGATCTTCCAGGACCCCTACGCCTCGCTGAATCCGCGCAAACGCATCGGCCAGATCGTCGGCGACCCGCTCAAGCGCCAGAACGTGGCCTCCGGCTCGGAGCTGCGGCGGCAGGTGCAGGAGCTGCTCGAGCGGGTGGGGCTTTCGAGCGAGCATTACAACCGCTTCCCGCACGAGTTCTCCGGCGGCCAGCGGCAGCGGATCGGCATCGCCCGCGCGTTGGCGCTGAAACCGAAGCTGGTGATCTGCGACGAGCCGGTCTCGGCGCTCGACGTCTCGATCCAGGCGCAGATCGTGAACCTGCTCGACGACCTCCAGGACGAGTTCGGCCTCGCCTACCTCTTCGTCGCCCACGACATCGGCGTCGTCCGCCACATCTCCGACCGGATCGCGGTGATGAACGAGGGCGAGATCGTCGAGCAGGGGACCGCCGACGAGGTCTGCGAGCGCCCGAAGCACAACTACACGAAGAAGCTGCTGGCGGCGGTGCCGATCCCGGACCCGCGGGAGAGCCGCGAGCGCCAGCATCGCAGCGGTAGCGTCCAGTAGGTGACGCTCCCCCTCTCGCCGCCGATCAAGCCGCAGCTCGCGCTCACCCGCAAAGCGCTGCCCGAAGGCGACGATTGGGCCTACGAGCCGAAGCTCGACGGCTTCCGGGCGATCGTCTTCGTCGACGGCGCCGACGCCTACATCCAGTCGCGCGGCGGCAAACCCTTCAACCGCTACTTCCCGGAGCTGAGCTTCGCCCCCGGCCGCTGGGTCCTCGACGGCGAGCTGGTGATCCGCGACCCCGACGGCAACCTCGAATTCGACTCGATGCAGGAACGGATCCACCCGGCGCAGTCGCGGATCGAGATGCTCGCGGAGCAGATCCCGGCCACCTACGTCGTCTTCGACCTCCTGGCCGAGGGCGACGAGGTGCTCTGCGAACGGCCGCTGCGCGAGCGGCGGGAACGGCTCGAGGCGATCGCCGGCGAGGCGGGCCTGGAGCTGACGACGCTGACCGCCGACGCGGCACTGGCGGATAGGTGGCTGAACAGCATCGAGGGGGTGATGGCAAAGGACCTGACCGCCCCCTACGTCCCCGGCAAACGCAAGGGGATGGCGAAGGTGAAGCGCGAGCGGACGATCGACTGCGTCGTGATGGGCTGGCGGCCGGGCAAAGAGGAGGGCACCGTCGGCTCGCTGATCCTCGGCCTCTACGACGGCGGCGAGCTCCGCACGGTCGGCCACATCTCCGGCTTCAGCGCGGCGGCGAAACGCAGCATGCGGGCGATGCTGGCGCCGCTGGAGACCGGCCAGAGCGGGACGGCGGAGCCGAGCCGGTGGACCGGCGGTCGGGACCTGGAGTGGGTCGAGCTGCGGCCGGAGCTGGTGATCGAGGTCGGCTACGACCATGCGGCTTCTGGGCGGATACGGCACGGGGCGCGGTTTCATGCGTTTCGGGACGACAAAGAGCCGGCGGAGTGCAAGTTCGAGCAGTTGGACGAAGGGGCTTAGAACAGGGCGGTTTGGCGGACGGGTCCTGTCGCCGCAGGGGACCCACCCCCACCCGCGCGGCGGGTGGGGGTCCCCCCTACGACGCCACCCGTCCGAGGAACGCTTTGTCTTGACGCTCTTCCTCTGCCCCAGCCTTTGACGGCTCTCGTGGCGTGCTTGCGTTGCTCGGGGCGCATGTAGGCGCGGTCGCTGTAGAGGGCCTCGTAGCGGGGGATGAGGTCGGGGCGTTTTTCCTCGAGCCAGGCGAAGAAGACGTCCTTTACCTCGCCGCGGAGGTGGAGGGCGGCGCTGCCGAGGAAGGTGGCGCCGGCGGCTTTGGCCTTTTCGACGATCGGGCGGACCTGGTCGGGGTCGTCGTTGATCCCGGGCATCAGCGGCGCGATCAGGACGCCGGAGTCGATCCCCCGCCGGCGCAGCTCGGCGACCGCGTCGAGCCGGGCCGCGGGGCTGGGAGTATGCGGCTCAGTCGCCCGCCAGGCGTCCTCGTCGAGGGTCGGCACCGAGAGGTTGACCGAGACCGGCAGCTTCTTCGCCATCCGCTCGAAGATCTCGACGTCGCGCATCACCAGCGGCGACTTGGTCAGCACCGAGACCGGCGTCTCCGCCGCCTCCAGCGCCCCGAGGATCTCGGGCATCATCCGGTACCGGCTCTCGACCCACTGATACGGGTCGGTGTTCGTCCCCAGCGCCACCAGCTCCCGCTTCCAGCTCGGCCGTGCCAGCTCCGCCCGCAGCAGCTCCGGCACGTTGACCTTGACGACGATCTCCCGCTCGAAGTCGCGGCCCGCATCCAGATCAAGGTAGGTGTGCGTTCGCCGCGCGAAGCAGTAGCGGTAATCGACAGGCGTGGGTGCAGCCGCGGAATGGATTGATCGTCCACTCGAACCCGTAGCGGCCTCCTGGCACCCGATTGAGGGCTGACTTCGCCAGCACCTCGTGGAATCGAATGCCGAGAGCCTCCGGGGCGTCGAACGTCCGCGTCACCGTTTCCTCGGCCAGACCGAACAGCCTGCCTGCCTCCTCGTTCTCAATTTTCTGCTCGTCCCATCTCATACGAACACATGTTCGTATACGCTTCGGACGGAAGCAGGCGTCTAGATGCTCGAGCCGGTCTCTTCGCGCCGGTAGGCGGCCAGCTGCTCGAGCGCTTTGGCGCGGGCTTGCGAGCGCAGCGGGGGCAGCAGCGCCACCAGGTGCCCGCTCGGCCCCAGCGCCTGCTTGGCCCAGTTGCGGAAGTCGAACTCGTCGACGTGGTCGGCGATCCTGCCGTCGGCGGCGAAGCGGAAGCGCGCCCGGATGTCGTTGACCACGGGCCGCCCGGTGGAGAAGGTGTAGCGGGCGATCCAGTGGGCGCTGCCGGTCTCCTCACCCGCCTCGTGCTCGTGCAGCTCGATCTTCAGATCGGTCGCGCGGCTGGTCAGCATCCGCCACATCGCGCCGACCTCCTCGCCCTCGAGGTCGCCGAAGGCAGGGTCGCGGAAGTGGGCGCCCGGGGCATAGCAGGCGGTCATCGCGGCGCCGTTGCACTTCCCGAACGCCTCGTAGAGGCGCTCGATCGTCGCCTTGTTCTCCTCGGCGGGCATCCGCCCACCTTACGTCAAGCGTGATCCGGTTCGCTCCAGTTCCAGTTCGCCTGTTCCTTTTGGTTGCTATGCACCGTCAAAGAACAGACGAGTAGTGGCGCCGACGTCACCTGTTCCTTCTCGGTGCTATTCGGCAATAAGGAACAGACGAGTCAGGGGACTTCGCCAATCGCTCCTAGTGGCAGGCGAACGCCACCTCAGATGCCCACTGGTTATCCCCGGTTTGCCAGACCCCGCCTCGGCTCGCGACCTCTCTGGCAGTCTTGGACGGGAGGCACCGATCGGTGCTCGAGCCCGATGACCGACCTTGCCCAAAGTCTGATCGACGCACTGGCCCTCGGTGGCCTCTATGCGCTGATCGCCGTTGGCATCGCCTTGACCTACACCGTGATGGGCATGATGAATTTCGCCCAGGGCGAGTTCATCATGCTGCCCGCCTACGCCCTCTTCGCGCTGGCCGGACTGCCGTTTGCCGTTGCGGTGAGCGCTGCGCTCGCCACGGGGATCGCGATCGCGGTCCTGGCCGAGCGGGTTGCCTTCCGCCCTGTTCGGAACGCCGACCTCGCTGCTCAGCTCGTTACCTCACTTGCCGTAGCGACCATCCTGCAAAGCGTCGTCAGCGCGACGGTGGACGCCCGCTCCCAGTCGGTGGCAACGCCCGTTCTCCTTAGCGAATCGAGTCAGATCGGCGCCCTCTCGATACCAAACCTCGAGATCCTGACTCTCGCCCTGACCCTAATCGTCCTCGGCGGTCTCGGATGGCTGCTTTATCGGACTCGCGTCGGCCTCGAGATGCGTGCGGCGGCGGAGAACTTCGAGATGGCTCGGCTGCTCGGTGTCCGTGCCAACCGCGTGATCATGGTCGCCTTCGCGATCAGCGGCGCACTCGCGGCCATAGCCGGGGTGCTGATCGTCATGCAGACGGGTCAGGTCTCTCCGACGATGGGGCTGACTCCCGTGCTGGTCGGCTTCATCGCCGTGGTGATCGGCGGCTTCGGAAGGATCCTCGGCGCCGTGCTCGGTGGGCTGGTGCTCGGGATCCTCTCATCGCTGCTCGGCACCTACTTACCGGACGGACTGATTCCGTTCCGTGACGCGATCGTCTTCTCGCTTCCCGTTGCGATCCTGATCGTGAGGCCGCAGGGCCTGCTCGGAGCGGCGACCGGAGAGGCGCGCATATGACGGTCAGGGGACTGCGCTCCCCAGCGTCGGCGGCCGCCTCGCTGGTCGTCCCGCTCGTCCTGGTGGCGCTGGCCGTCGCGGTCGGGGCGAGCGGCACGCCCTCTCTCGAAGGGACCGTGACGCTGATCCTCTGCAACCTGATCATCGTCCTCGGCCTGCAGGTGTTCATCGGCAACAGCGGCGTCTACTCCTTCGGTCAGTTGGGCTTCGCGGCGGGCGGTGGATACGTCGCAGCCCTACTCACGATCTCCGCGGCCTTCACCGCTCTGCAGGCGCCCGATCTGCCGAAGCTGATCGCCGACGCCCAGCTCGACCCCCTGCTCTCCACGCTGATCGCCGCGGCGGCGAGCGGATTGCTGGCGGCGGTGGTCGGCTGGCCGCTGATGAGGACTTCGACGCTGGCGATCCCGATCTCGACCTTCGCCTTCCTGATCGTCGTCTACAACGTCCTCGCCAATTGGGATCCGGTCACCGGTGGAAGCAGCGGCCTGGTCAGCATTCCGAGGACCACCAACGTCACCTCGGCTGGGCTTTGGGCCGGCGCGGCAATCGTCGTCGCGCTCGTCTTCAAATGGTCGGCAAGCGGCTACCGGCTCCAGGCGACCCGCGAGGACGAGGTGGCTGCCCGCTCGATCGGCATCGGCTTGATGCGGGAGCGGCTCCTGGCGTTCACGATCAGCGGGACGCTCTGCGGCGTCGGCGGGGCCCTGGCGGTGCACCAGTCCGGGGTCCTCTCTCCCACCACCTTCTACTTCGCCGCCTCGGTGACCACGATCACCATGCTGGTCGTGGGCGGCGCTCGCAGCGTCCTCGGGGCCGTCGTCGGAACCCTCGCGGTGGCGACGATCAACGAGCTGCTGCGCAACATCGAGGAAGGCGCCAGCGTGCTCGGCCTGTTCTCGATCGCCGAGACGCCGGGCCTGGCAGCCATCGGCCTCGGCCTGATCCTGCTGGTGACGATGATCGCGCTGCCGGAGGGATTGAGCCGTGGCCGCGAGGCGGGTGAGCTCGGGCCGATCCGCCGCAGGCTGCGTCCTCGAGCTCCATCGGCGTCGCGCGCGGCGGCGGATCAGGCGGGGTCGCAGCCTGCTCACGAATCGGCTGGGAGCCTCCGCGCCGAGGCAGTCTCCCTTGCCTTCTCCGGGTTGCACGTGCTGAGAGAAGTGGAGCTCGAGCTGCATCCTGGCGAGGCCCTCGGGCTGATCGGCCCGAACGGCGCCGGCAAGACGACGCTCCTCAACGTTCTCAGCGGCTTCCAGCCCCCCGATTCCGGCAGCGTCTTTCTCGATGGAATCGACGTGACGCGCTGGTCGCCGCCGCGGCTGGCGCGGGCAGGGCTCGGACGCACGTTCCAGGCCGCGCTTCCCTTCGCGGGGCTGACCATGATGGAGAGCGTCGCCGTGGGTGCGATGGGGGTCGGGGTCGGACGCCGCCGCGCCGTGAGCGTCGCCGTCGACGTGCTCGAGCGCCTCGGCCTGGGCGACCAGGCGCAGCGCCCGGCCGGCCTGCAGCCGCCGGGGAGCCAGAGGCTGCTGGGCATCGCCCGCGCCCTGGCCACTGGGCCGCGCTACCTGCTGCTCGACGAGCCCGCGGCGGGGCTGAACGACGAGGAGCGCCGGGAGCTGGTGGCGATCCTCTGTGGGGTGATGCGGGACTTCGGCTGTGCGATCTTGCTGATCGAGCACGACATGAACGTGGTGATGGACCTCTGCTCGCGGGTTCAGGTGCTGGACGACGGCGAGACGATCGTTGTCGGGAGCCCCGAGGAAGTCCAAGCCGACCCCGCCGTGGTGGAGGCCTACCTCGGCACCTCGTACTCGGCGGGCGCGCATGCTTGAGCTGCGCGGGCTGAAGGTCGCCTACGGTGGAGTCGAGGTTCTCCACGGCGTCGAAATGGGCGTCGGCGAGGGGGAGGTAGTTGGGATGGTCGGCCCCAACGGCGCCGGCAAGAGCTCGCTCCTGCGTGCGATCTGCGGTCTCACCCGCCCGAGCGCCGGCGAGATCAGCTTCGAAGGCCGGCCTCTGGACGGGCTCGCCCCGGAGGAGATCGCCAGGCTGGGGATCGCGCTGGTGCCCGAGGGCCGCCAGATCTTCGGGACGCTGACCGTGGCGGAGAACCTGCGCCTGGCCGCGCAGGGCAACGGGAGCGAGACGATGGAGCAGGTCCTGGAGCGGCTGCCGATCCTGCGGGAGCGAGCCGGGCAGCGCGCCGACCGCCTCTCGGGCGGCGAGCAACAGCAGCTCGCGGTGGCCCGCGCGCTGCTGCGCAGGCCGCGGCTGCTGATCCTCGACGAGCCCTCGCTCGGCCTCGCCCCGAAGATGATCGACGTCATCTATGAGCTGCTCGGGGAACTTCGCACGGAGGGGGCGACGATGCTCCTCGTCGAGCAGAACGCGGCACGGACGATCGACTTCTGCCAGCGCAGCCTGGTGCTCGCCGGCGGCAAGGTCCGCGCCAGCGGCAGGCGCGAGGAGCTGCAGCGCAATCCAGAGGTCTTGAGTGCTTACATGGGGAGACAGCTATAAATGGCGGAGAAGAGATGATCGATCAATCTTCCTCGGCGCCGAGCGGTGCCGACGTGATGCTGGCGCTGCGCCACTGCTGGCAGCCCGTGGCGAGGGTGGAGGACCTCGACGACGGGCCTCAGCGAGCCGTCCTGCTCGACGAGCCGCTCGCCATCTTCCTCACCGAGAGCGGCGAGGTGGCCGTGATCGCCGACCGCTGCGCCCACCGTGGCGCCCTGCTCTCGATGGGCAAGGTCTGCGGCGAGAGCATCCAGTGCCCCTACCACGGCTGGGAGTGGGCGGGCGACGGCTCCTGCACGCGGATTCCCTCGCTTGCCGATCAACGTCAGATCCCACCACTCGCTCGAATCCCGTCATATCCAGTTCGAGTGCATTGGGGACTCGTCTGGACGACGCTCGAGGAGCCGCTGACCGACGTGCCCGACGTTCCCTGGTTCGATCCGGGCAGGTGGACGTGGGGTCACGGCACCCCCTTCGAGCTGCCGGTCGCCTTCGGGTTGATGATCGAGAACTTCCGCGACGTCGCCCATTTCGCCTTCGTCCACGAGGCCACGCTGGGACCGCAGCCGGCGGTGGTCGAGCCGCTGACGCCGGAGAGGAAAGGCCTCGAGGTGAGGCTCCGCCGGAACATGGAATGGGGAGACGAAGCAAGCGCGGTGTGGGGCCCGTTGCGAGAGATGTATTACCACTCGATCGCGCCCAACTTCATCTCGGCGCAGATGTTCACCGACGAAGGCGAGCGCTGCCTGCTTCATGCCGCGCGCGCCATCAGCGCGACCGAGTCGATCCACTACTGGATCGAGGGAGGCGTCGAGAACTACGACGAGGAACGCCTGGAGGAAGTGATCGCCTACGACGCCGGCATCTATGCCGAGGACGTGGCGGTGATCTCGAAAATCCAGCCGCCCGAACTGTCGCTGGACCCGAACGCGGAAGTCAACACCCTTGCCGACCGGTACACGCTCGCCTATCGGGAGACGTTCGCGGATTTCGTCAATCAGGCCCTCGCCAAGCGCAGCGCTTCAGCCGGCGCAGCGGCGAGCTGATCTCATTCGCCGTACTCCGGGATGAACTGCGGCTCGACCTTGGTCACCAGCTTCGGCTTGCCGTTCGAGAGCACGTACATCGGCCAGATCCGGCTCGGGTAGTGGTCGTCCGCGCTGTAGGTCATTTTCCCGTTGATCGTCTCGCGGGGCCTGGCTTCGAGCGCATCGGCCAGCACGCTGCCGCTGACGCTGTGCGTTTCTTCGATCGCGCCGAACATCAGCTGACCCGCGGCGTACCAGGCCAGGAGGTTGGTCGCGATGTCGGTGTCGATTCCAGCCTTCTCCAGGTGGTCGAGCAGTTTTTCGCTGGTCTTGTTCGGCGGGTCGTAGCTCGAGCCGTTCGAGGTGAAGTAGATGTCTTCGGTGTTCGGAATGCCCTTCAGCCAGAACAGGCCGTCGAACGCCGTCGGCCCGTAGATCGGCAGGTCGACTCCCGCGGCGCGGATCTGCTTGATCGCCGCGGCGCCCCCGGGCGGATAGGAGCACATGACGACGGCGTCGGCATCGGAGCTTTTCAGCCTGCTGATCTGGCTCGAGATCGAGGCGTCGGTGTTCTCGAAGTCGACGGAATCCTCGATCGTGCCACCGAGCTCTTCCCAGCTCTGCTCGAAGCCGGAGCAGGCCGCCTTGCCGTAGATGATCGTCGTGTCCCGGAAGAGGAACGGGTGCCTGACGCCCTTGCCGTAGAGGAATGAGGCCCCGGCGCTCACCTCGCTGAGGAGGCTCGGGTTGGAGCTGAAGGAGAGGCGGCCGGACGTCGGAGGCCCGAAGCCCGGCTCGTTGACGATCGCGAAGTTGAGCTTGTCGTGTTCCTCGGCGAGGGGGGATCCGGCTGCCGCGGTCAGCCCCTCGCCGCTGAAGGCGAGCACGTCCGCGCCGTCTTCGATCACCTTCTGCACCGCCAGCACGGCTTGCTGCGGGTCGGAGCGGGTGTCCACCTGGATCACCCGCAGCTTGCGGCCGTCGATCCCGCCGCGGGCGTTGGTTTCCTTCGCGAGCTGTTCGAGGGCGACGATGGCGTCGTCGTAGACCGCCATGTAGCCGGTCTTGGCGATTGCGGCGCCGATCACTATTTCCTCCGGGAGCCCCGACGAGGACGAGTCTTCATCCGGACTGCCGCTGCCGCAACCGCCCAGCAGCACCAGGGTGAAAATCAACAGGAGTGGGGAAATCTTGGCGATGTGGCGCATCTATTTTTCGATGTAGAACGAAGAGTTTTTCGCGTCCGCATCCTAAGCAGGTGAGTTCATCGATTTCTTCCCCCGCCCCGCTCGAGCGAGGTTGCGGCCTCGTAGTGAAGCTGTGAGATGTCGCTGCGGGCGAGGATGCGGGTCAGCTCGAGGGGGCGTTCTCGGCTTTGGCCCGCGGAAAACCCGTACTGGAAGAGGCGGCTGATAAAGATAGGATCCCCAGTACGGGCGCCGAGGCTTTTGGCGGTCCAGGGCCCACAGGACGAACTCTCGAACGAAGCGTCGATTCGGCCCAGCCTCGGGGACTCGCCGAGGACGGGCTGTTCGCCATTCTGGAGCGAGATCGCAGCACCCAGCAGCCAGGGCACCCGCGCGACGGGGAAGAAGGAGTCGATCAAGCAAATCGGTGTGTCGATGCGGAGGATCGAGGTGACCTGAGCGACGGTCTCCCCCTGGGAGACATCGAGGAAGTCGGCAATCGCCTGGTCGTTGGTCTGGCGGCGAATGCGCAGGACGCCGATCCGCGACTGACTGAAGGGGTCCTCCCGCAGGGAGCGGATCAGGCCCCTGATCGGCACCCGGCGCTTAGGTGCGGAGACATAGGTCCCCGAGCCGCGGCGGCGATAGATGTCCCCGTCGCGTTCGAGCAGGCTGAGGGCCGGGCGGACAACCGCGCGCGAGACGCCGAAATACTCTTCGATCTCGCGCTCTGAGGGAAACAGAGTGTCGGGCTCCCAGCCGCCTCCCTCGAGCCGCTGCTTGAGGATCTCACCGAGCTGGTAGTAGAGGGGCACCTGGCCGCCACGCTCGGGCCGGCGCAGCCCTTCGAGGCCAATCAGCGACGGTCGCTTGCGGCGACCGCCCGAGGCGGGCTTCTCCGGATCCACTCAACTCACCGAGCGCGCGTGTAGCTGAAGGGACCCGTCATTTCCTGACATCCTAAGTTGGGCTACCCGCTGAGCCTTGGTGTGCGCGCCGGCAGGCTGGCTAGTTGTTACTACAGCTCCAGGAACTGCTCAGGCGTCAGCCGGAACAGCGACGCCGGCGGTCTGCTCCTCGAAGTGCTTACTGAGCATGGTCACCTGACCCTGGTAGTTCGAGCCGAGGTCAGAGCCATAGAGCCGCTCAGCAGGAGCCGACATCCACTCCAGGCCGAGCTTGCAGACCGGCTGGCGGTGCTCGACCATGAAGGAGACGTCGCGGGCTCGCACCTCGAGCGCCGCGCGGCTGCCGTGGCGACCGCCCTCGGGGTCGTAACCGAAGCCGGGGTCGAAGAAGCCGGCGTAGTGGGTCCGCAGCTCTCCCGCGGTCGGGTCGTAGGCCATCATCTCGGCCGCGATCTGCGGCGGGATGCAGACCCCCTCCGCCGAGAGCAGCAGGTAGAAGATCTCCGGCTCGAGCACGACCCTGCCGCCCGGCTCGGGGTAGACCGGGTCCCAGTAGTCGGTCCACCGGTAGGCGCGGATCCGCGAGAGGTCGACGGGCAGGCTGTTCTTCTTCGCCCGGTAGCCCACCACCCGGTCGGTCGGGCCGGAGAGGTCGAGGCTGAGAAAGAGTCCGTCCGAGACCGCCATCTCCGACTGGCGTAACGCGTGAGAGTCCAGGTAGAGCAGCGGGAACTCGTCCTGCAGCTCGCGGATTTCCCCGTCGGAGAGGCGAACATCACCCCGCGCCAGCCGCAACTGGTTGAGTGAGAGTCCGGTTTTCACCTGAATCGCAAACGAACGCGGAACGATCTCCAGGTAAAGCTGGCCGCGGTAACCGGCGCGAATGTCGTCGAAGCGGTGGTGGCGGTCGGTGATCACCCTGGTGAAAACGTCGAGGCGGCCGGTCGAACTCTTCGGGTTGGCCTTGGCCCGCACGTCCTCAGGCAGATTCAGCTCCTCGATCAGCGGCACCAGGTAGGGGCGGTCGCGCTCGAGCACGGCGCCGTCGCGGAGGTCGACGCGCTGGAAGGCGAGGCCGTCGATCTTCTCCTCCACCGTCGAGTCGACGTCGGGCAGGAAGGAGCAGCGCAAGGCCCAGGCAAAGTCGCCGAGGCGCAGGTCGATGCTCGCCGGCTGCACCGCCTGCGGCCGAATCCGGTACTCGCCGGAGTTGACCCACTCGGCCTCGATCGCCTGGTTGAGTGCCTGGGAGGGAAGAACGCCGCGCCTGAGCTCGCTCATCCCGCGGAGACTAGTCGCCGTGCCTCCTCCCCACCCATGTAGGCGGCGAGGGTGAACTCGAGGATCTCCGGAAAAAGCTCACTCAATCGCTCGTCTTCCCCGCCGAGGATCCGGCGGCTGAGCAATGAGGCGATACCGCCGATCACCGCCTCGTCGGTTCCCGGCGGCACTTCGCCACCAACCTGCGGCCGCGGAGCCCCTGTGCCGAGGATGGCGACAAATGACTCCAGCGCCGCCTGGTAGCGGTCGTAGACGCCGCGGCCCGCCCGCAGTCCTTCGACCAGGGCGATGCTGGCAAGGGCCGGCTCTTCGTCGAAGAGATCGAGCAGGGCGGCGATGGCGGCGTGCACGCGATCGGCCCACCCTTCTCTCGCCGCCGCCTCGCAGGCGGTGGCGACCTGCTCCCGGATTCGCTCGATCGCTGCGTCATAGGCAGCGACAAAGCAGTCATCCTTACTTTCGAAGTGCTTGTAGAAGTCGCTCTTGGAGACGGCCGCCCGCTGGCCGATCAGTGCCACAGTGGTTTCTTGGTACCCAACCTCGTAGAGCGCCTGAGTAAGGCCTGCGATCAGCCTTTCACGCTGATTTCGCGCTACGAACTCCGGAGAAAGCCCGTGACGTCCCCGTGGTAGTCGGTCCATTCCAACCTCGAGTCTGGCACCGAACTGTCACTTCCGGCTGCCGGTGTCCACCACATTGCCGATGCCGAGGTACGGCATCAGCACGAACTGGGAGAGTTCGGGCAGGAGCTCGGGGGACCGCTCGGCTTCGCCGCGGCGGATCTGCAACTGCAGGATCCAGGCGACCCCGCCGACAAGCGACTCCTCGATCGTCTCCGGCAGGTCCACTCCCACCGGCACGCTCTTGCGAAACAGCTCGACGAAGTCGCGGACCCCGGCGTCGTAGAGGCGGGCCGAGCTGGGGGTGGCGGAGATCGCCTCGACCATGCACATCCGCGAGGCCGCGGGGTGCTCGGCGACGTAGTCGAGCAGCGCCTCGAGCCCGGCGACGATGCCGGCCTCGGGTGAATCGGCCTCCGCGCAGGCGCCTTCGACGGCCTCGCGCATCTCGGCCATCGTCGCGTCGATCGCCGAGAGGAAGAGATCCTCCTTGCCGTCGAAGTTGTCGTAGAGCGTCTTGCGGGCGACAGCGGCGCGGCGGACGATGTCGGCGATCTTCGTCGCCTCGTAACCGCTGTCGGCGGTGAGCTCGGCAATCGCATCCATCATCCGCCGCCGCTTGTGGCTGGCGACGAACTCGCGAGGCAGCTCGGGGCGCATGGCGCTCATCGGCTGTTCTCCCCTATGTTCTGGTACCGTGAGAAAACTTGCATTGTTTTTAATCGAAACTTGTGAGTTTCTCGGTGCCTTTCGATCGAATCCAGCTGAGCCAAGAGACCCTCCTCGCTGCGATCGGTAGTGATTGGCCTCCCGAGCAGGTCGAGGCTGCCCTCGAACTGCTCGCCAACAGCAGTGGCAAATTCCCCTCCGGAGTTCGCAAGCTCCCCTCCGACCTGATCCGCACGATCCAGCGGGAGCGTCTGATCGTAGCGATGCTCAACGCCGCCGCCGACCTCGGGTATCTGGAAACCAACGTCCAGGACGTGATCGACCGGGCGGGGGTCTCCCGCCCGACCTTCTACGAGCACTTCTCCAACAAAGAAGACTGCTTCCTGGCCGCCTTCGACACCAGTGCCGAGCGACTGCGCGAGGTGGTCCACTCCGCCGCTCGGGAAGGCGGCAAGGTCTGGCGAGATCGGGTACGGCTCGGGCTGGAGGCGCTCCTGCGATTCGCCAGTGGCGAGCCCGACACCGCGCGCACGATGGTGGTCGAGGCCCGGGCCGCCAGCGCCGCCGCAGTTAGGCGCCGTGTCGAGCTGCTCGACTACTTCGCCCACTGCCTCGAGTCGGACGCCCTGAAGCTGCTTCCCGAGGGCCGCTCCCACACCACGCTGACGGCCTCGGGAATCGTCGGCGGCGTCGAATCTCTCCTCTATTCGCGCCTCTGCAAGCAGGAGTACGACCAGCTGGAGTCCCTGCTGCCCTCGTTGATGTACTTCGTGGTACTTCCCTACGAGGGTCATGAGGCGGCGGCTGAGGCGTTCGCGGTCAACTAGATCCAGATTACTAAAATTGGACATTAAGTACAGCCCTTTTCTGAGTTGCATCACTTAGTGTCGAAGTAATGAGACGACCCCGCCTCGCCCGGGCAGCGCTGTGCGTCCTCCTGTTCACGGCCCTGACGATCGGCCTGACGGCTTTCGCCCTGCCCCGGACCTTCTACGACGACTTCCCGTTCCTCACCCGGTGGGTGAACCTGCTCCCCCCTTACAACGAGCACCTGATCACCGACGTGGGCGGGCTCTACCTCGGTTTCGCCGTGCTCTTCGGCTGGGCCGCATGGACGCTCGACCGGGTCCTGTCGCGAGCCGTCTGCTGCGCCTGGATCCTCTCCGCGAGCCTCCACCTGCTCTTCCATGCCGGCCACCTCGATGGCGTCGGCGCCGCCGACGCCATCGCCGAGATCCTCACCCTGGCGCTGCTCCTCGTCCCCCCGGCTCTCACTCTGTGGGCCTCTTCGCCCGGCGCCGAGCCTTCGACGGCGCCGCGACCCTAGAATCAGTCGCCTCACGGCCAACCTGGAGGGGTGCCGGAGTGGTTGAACGGGGCGGTCTCGAAAACCGTTGGCCCTCGTAAGGGGGCTCGTGGGTTCGAATCCCACCCCCTCCGCTGATCGCCGTGCCGTGCTCAAGGGAACCGGCGGCGATGTCGAAAAAGCCGTGTGGACGCCGGCGAGCAGACCCGTGTGGGGCGGTTCTTCGACCGCCACCCGCTGCTGCTCAGGGCGCTGGCGCTGACCGCGCTGATCTGGGGCGCGGGATACCTGACCTGGCGCGTCGGCTGGAGCGGCGAAGGGGCGAACCCGATCGCCTTCGCGATGCTGCTGGCGACCGAGGTCTACGGCCTCTACGCGCTGGCGATCCTCGCCTGGTTCTCCTGGTCGCGACCCTCCGTGCAGCGCCCGGCGACGACCCCCGGTCGAAGCGTCGACGTCTACGTCTGCACCTACGACGAGCCGGCGGAGGTGGTGATGGCGACCCTCGCGGGCTGCCGGGCGCTCACCTATCCCCACACCACCTACCTGCTCGACGACGGCCGCCGGCCGGAGATGCGCGAGCTCGCCGCGCTGGCGGGCGCCGAGTACCTGACCCGCGAGGACAACTCCCACGCCAAGGCCGGCAACCTCAACGCCGCGCTGCCGCGCACCGAAGGCGAGCTCGTCTTCGTGCTCGACGCCGACCACGTGCCGATGCCCGACGCGCTCGACGCTCTGGTCGGCTATTTCGACGACGAGCGGATGGCGATCGTGCAGACGCCGCACGACTTCTTCAACCACGACTCCGTCCAGCACTACAACGTCAGCCGCCACGAGCAGTCCCTCTTCTACCGGGTGATCTGCCCCGGCAAGGACCGCCACGGCGCCGCCTACTGGTGCGGCTCGGCGGCGCTGATCAGCCGCCCTGCCCTGCTCGAAATCGGCGGCGTCGCGACGGAGACGATCGCCGAGGACTTCCACACCACGATCCGGCTGCAGCGTTACGGCTGGCACACGCGCTATCACGACGAGGTCCTGGTCCAGGGACTGGCCCCGCACGACCTCGACGGCTACCTCCTGCAGCGCGACCGCTGGGCGCGCGGCAACCTCGCGGTGTTCAGGCTGCCGGAGTCGCCGCTGCGGGCGAAAACGCTGAACCCGATCCAGCGGCTCTCCTTCCTCGCCAGCCTGCTCGCCTACCTGGCGCCGCCGATGCGCCTGCTGCTGCTCCTCACCCTCGGCCTCGTGCTCTGGACCGGCGAGCTGCCGATGAAGATCAGCGTCGCCGCGCTGGCGGCGCTGTGGGTCCCGTACCTGCTCCTCAACCTCAGCGCCGGCGCGGCCCTGGCGCGCGGCTACATGCGCGTGCCCGAGTCGGCGCACTACGAGCTGCTGACGATGGAGATCTACACCCGCGCCCTGCGCTGCGCCGTGGTTCCCGGAAAGACCGCCTTCAAGGTGACGCCGAAGCAGGGGCGCGACGGCGGGGGCCCCGACGCGGTCCGCAAGCTGCACCTGGTCCTCTTCTGCACGGTCCTGCTCGGGGCCGGCACGCTGATGCGGCTTCTCGACCTCGCCGGCGTCGGGCCGCTTCCCGATCTGCCGGGCATCGCCGCGGTCGTCGTCCCCTTCCTCGGGCTCTTCGAGCTGCGACGGCTGCTGGCCACGACCTTCGCGGTCGGCCGGCGGCGGCAGCGACGGCTCGTCTACCGCTTCGAGGGCGACGCACCGGCCGAGCTCTACGGCCGTGAGACCCACACCTCCGCCCGCCTGGTCGACGCCTCCGCCGCCGGGCTGGGAATGGTCTCCGCCTCGCCGGTGGCAGTCGGCAGCACCCCGGCTGTCCTGCTCGGACTGACCGACGCCGCGGGGGACGAGCACGAGGTCGCCGCCAGGGTCGAGGTGAGGACCTGCCGGGAGTCCGAGGGGCGCTTCCTGATCGGCGCGACGATCCTCGAGATCGATCCCGACGCCCGGCTGCGGCTGATGGAGTGGTGCTACGTCGTCTGCAGCCACGAGCGGTTGCGCGGCCACCGCCCGGCCGCACCGGTGCCCGAGTCCGAGGCGATCGTCGTCGCGCTCGACGACTACCGGCTGGAGCCCGTCCCCGGCCGGGCCGCCCTACCGGCTCTGCACCAGGCCTGACGCGCTACTCTTCCCTGACGCGGCGGTTCGTTGAATGCCGCCAGGGGAATGGAGAGGACCGGCACTATCGGCCAAGAAATGCCGGCCCTCCCTCGCTGCAACGAAGCATCGTCAGAGAGAAGCTCCATTACAACCGCTGAGTATAGAGTTGACCTCATACCAGTCGGCACGTTCCTCATTAAGGAACAGCTAGTTCCGCAGAAAACGGAGAGGGTGGGATTCGAACCCACGAGGCGGGTTAACCCCGCCCACGCGATTTCCAATCGCGCTCCTTAAGCCACTCGGACACCTCTCCGGATCCTCCACAGGGTATCGGCGGGCTACGCCCGGCGGCTTGCGAAGAACTCGCGCAGGAGCGCGGCGCACTCCTCCTCGCGGATCCCGGCGACCACCTCTGGGCGGTGGTTGAGGGCGGGCTCGGCGAGGACGTCGAGGACGCTGCCGCAGGCGCCCGCCTTGGGGTCGGGCGCGCCGTAGACGACGAGCGGGACACGGGCGAGGACGATCGCCCCCGCGCACATCGCGCAGGGCTCGAGCGTGACGAAGAGCGAGGTGCCCGGCAGGCGCCAACCGCCGAGCGCCTCCGCCGCGGCTCGGATCGCCAGAACCTCGGCGTGGGCAGTCGGGTCGCGGCGGAGCTCGCGCTCGTTCCCGGCCCGGGCGAGCAGCTCGCCGCCGCGGAAGATCGCGGCGCCGATCGGCACGTCGCCGTGCGCCTCGGCCCTCCGCGCCTCCTCGACGGCAACCGCCATCCTGGCATCGAAATTGCTCGCGTCCACGATGCGGCAGTATGTCCCCCGGCAACTTCCGCGGCAACGCGGTGTTTGTGGGTGACCGGAGCGGACGCGGGGGTTTCGCTTCGACACCAAGAGACGATGAGACGACTTCTGCGCACTCTCCTGCCGCTGACGACGGTCGCCGCCCTGGCGATCGCCGCGGCGCCTGCCCTCGCGGCGACGGGCGTCTCCGCCGCGCACGGGTTCGCGCCGCGGCAGGTGTTGGTCAAGTTCGAGGGGGATCGGCACGGGAGGGCGATCGAGCTGGCTCCGGGGGTCGGCGTGCGCCGGGCCGCCGAGGCCCTGAATCGCGACCCCCGGGTCGTCTACGCGGCGCCGAACTTCGTCGCGACCGCCTCCACGGCCCCGGGGGCGCCCTTCGACCCCGACGATTCGGGAGCCCTCGAAGGCGGCCCGGAAGCCTCTTCCGTCAACGGCGGCTGGGCATTCAAGCAGTGGAACTTCCTCGCTCCGGAAGGCGACGCGAGCGGCGGGATGCCGACCTCTCCCGGCGGCATCGACGCCGTCGGCGCCTGGCGCAACCTGCTCGAGGCCGGCCGCCCCGGCGCGGCGGGCGTGGTCGTCGCGGTCCTCGACAGCGGCATCGCCTATCGCTCCCGCGGGTCGAGCTTCACTCGCAGCCCCGACTTCGGCCCCGGGCAGTTCGTCCCCGGCTACGACTTCGTCGACCGCGACCGCCTGCCGCTGGACGAAAGCGGTCACGGCACCCACGTCGCCGGGACGATCGCCGAGAAGACCGACAACGGCGTCGGCCTCGCCGGCCTGGCCTACGGGGCGAAGCTGATGCCGGTGCGGGTGCTCGACCGCCAAGGCCTCGGCAACGCGCTCGACATCGCCAGGGGGATCCGCTTCGCGGTCGCCCACCACGCCCAGGTGATCAACATGAGCTTCAACTTCGACTGCGGCAACCGGGTGCCGCTGGTTGACGAAGCGCTGCACGAAGCCTACGAGCGGGGCATCGTGACGGTGGCCTCGATCGGCAACCTCGGCTCGGAGTCCTGCGTCTCGGCGCCGGCGACCGGACCGCGGGTGATCGGCGTCGGCGGCACCACCGAGGGTGGCTGCCTGGGCAGCTACTCGCTCGCCGGCAGCGGGGTCGACCTGGTGGCGCCCGGCGGCGGCATCCCGCAGAGCGGCTGCCCGTCGGTGGCGGCGCGACCGATCTACCAGGTGACGCTGTGGCCCGGGAGCACGAGGGAATTCGCCATCCCCGCCAATTACGTCGGCACCTCGATGGCCGCCGCCCACGTCTCCGGCGTCGCGGCGATGGTCCTCGCCACCGGTTCGGTCAACCCGATCCTCCCGCCCCCCGCGCAGGTGCGGAAGGTGGCCAAGCTGCTGCGCCAGACCGCCCGCGACCTCGGCCTGCCGCGGGTGCAGCAGGGTGCCGGCCTGGTCGACGCCGCGGCAGCGACCTCGGTCTTCCCCCGGTTCTCTAGGTCGTCCGGACGATGATGACGCTGCAGGGCGCGTGGTGGGAGACGTTGTTCGGCACGCTGCCCAGCAGGTAGCGGCGGGCGCCCGTCATCCCTTTGTTGCCGACGACGATCAGGTCGGCCTTGATTTCTTCGGCGAGGTTGAGGATCGCGTCGGCGGGGTCGGCCTCGACGGCGTGCGTCTGGACCTCGACCCCGGCCGCTTTCGCGTCGGCGGCGGCGGCGTCGAGGACGATGTTGACGTCCTCGCGCGGGCCGAGCTCGTACTGGACGTCGGCGGGCGCTTCCTGCGCCTCGGCCCCGGCACGGCGGCCCGAGGAGGCGCTGTAGGCGCTGACGATCCCGAGCTGGGCCCCCGTCAGCCGGGCGAGCTCGATCGCCTGGGTGACCGCCTGGGTGGCGGTATCGGAGCCATCGGTCCCAACCACGATGCGAGTGAACACGCCGCCCTCCTAGGTCGCTGAACCCGCCCGATACTAATCGCTCTGGTGGCGTTCCTTCGCGGGCAGGTCGCGAAAGCCGTCGCCGAGGATCTCGGTAGGCGTCGTCGCGAGGCGGTAGATCGCGATCGCCATCGCCGCGAAGAGGCAGACGACGAGGATCGCCATCCCCGCTTTCCAGATCCAGGGCACGGGGGGAACCCTAGCCCCCCGCGTTAAGGTGGGGCGATGGCTCTGGAGAAGGTCGCCGACGGCGTCTGGCTCCTGCGGGGGGACTTCCGCGGGGCGATGAACATCTACTTCCTCGAGGACGGCGACGGGGTCGTCCAGTTCGACGCCGGCACCAAGTCGATGCGGAAGAAGGCGAAGGCGGCCGCCGAGGAGCTGGGCGGGCTGAAGCGGGTGGTGCTCGGGCACGCGCACGCCGACCACCGCGGCACCGCTCCCTACCTCGACGTGCCGGTGCTCTGCCACCCCGATGAGAAGGCCGAGGCCGAAAGCGACGCCGCGATCGCTCCATATATGGACCTCTCGCAGCTGCCGATCCCCTGGGTGCGCTGGCTCTACCCGTTCCTGCTGCGGCGCTGGGACGGCGGCGCCGTGCGGATCGCCGACACGGTGATCGAAGGCGACGAGGTCGCGGGCTTCGAAGTCATCCACTTCCCGGGGCACGCGCCGGGGCTGATCGGGCTCTGGCGGGAGAGCGACCGGGTCGCCCTGGTCAGCGACGTCGTCTACCTGGTCGACTCGACGCGGCTTAAACCGCTGCCCGAGGGCGAGGCCAGCGTCCCCCACCCCGCCTGGGCCTGGAACCACGCCAAGGCGAAGGAGTCGCTGCGACGCCTGGCGGCGCTGGAACCCCGCGTCGTCGGCGCCGGCCACGAGCATCCGCTGCGGGGCGAGAACCTGCGCGAGACGCTCGAAGCGGCCGCCGAGAAGTACTGAAAGCGCCCGCTGCCTTAAGTTCCAGCGCCTGATGATCGCGACCTACGCCTCGGCGGCGCTGATCTGCGCCGTCTCGCTGCTGGTCGGCCGCGCCGTCCTCTCCCTCGCCGGCAGGCGGGAGTGGAGCTGGCTGGAGCCGGCGGTCGGATTCGGCGCCGTCCTGACGGTGACCGGCGCACTGGCGCGGGCGCCCGGCCACGGGACCTCGGCGACGCTCGGCCTCGCGGCGCTGATCGCGGTCGCGGCGCTGGTCCTCTGGCGAAGCGGCGTTCGTCCTTTGTCGCCCACCGGGCTGAAAAGGACGAACGCCGGGAAGGTTTGGCGGGAAGGGCTGCCGGTGGCGATCGTCATCGCCCTCGTGCTGGCGATCCCGTTCGCGGTCAGCGGCCGCTGGGGGCTGCTCGGGGTCGGCTTCAACAACGACCTCGGCCTGCACCTCGCCTGGGCCGAGTGGCTGCGCAGCGGCTTTGGCCCGGCGCCGGACCCGGGCTACCCGCTCGGCCCGCACGGGCTCGCGGTGGCGACGGCGTCGCTGCCGGGGATCGGCCTCGGCCAGGCCTTCCTCGGCGAGATCGTCGCGATCGGCGTGATGACCGGCCTCACGGCACTGGCCGCCCTGCGCGACATGTCCCCCACCCGCCGCACGATCGCCGCCGCAATGGTCGCCATCCCCTACCTGGCGGCCTCCTACTACGCCCAGGCAGCCTTCAAGGAGCTGGCAGAGGCCCTCCTAGTCCTCGCCTTCGCCATCTGGCTGACCACTCTGGATGCCACCCGCGCCGGGGCGGATGGCCAGGCCAGGGGGGCCTGGCTCCTCCCGCCCGCAGCCCTCGCCGGCGGGATCTTCTTCGCCTACAGCTTCGCCGGCATAGCCTGGCCAGTAGCGATCCTCGCCCTCTGGAGCCTGACCCTGCCCGAGGTGCGCCAGGCGCTGCGGCCGCGCTCGCTGCTGCGCTTCCTGCTGCGGCCGACGACGCTGCTGGCGATCGCCGTCCTCGCCGGGCTCGCTGTCCTGGTCACCGTGGTCGGCCCCTTCGGCTTCGCCAGCAGCTTCAAGAAGGTGGCGGGCAGCAACACCTACGGCCCGGTCTCCCCGCTCGAGGCCCTGGGAATCTGGCCCGCCTCCAACTACCGCCTCGACGCCGCCGGGGGAGCCCAGCTGCCGGGTCTGGCGGGAGCGATAGCGATCCTCTCCCTCCTGATCGGCATCGCCTGGTGGGTGAGGCGCCGCGAAGCGACGATCCCGATCGCGCTCGGAGCCGGCACCCTCCTCTACCTCGTCTCGCTGCCCTCGAGCGGCGACTACTCCCAGGCCAAGGCGCTGATGATCATCGCCCCCATGGCGATGCTGGTGATCGTCCGCCCCCTGCTGACCGAATTCCCAGCGGCGCGTTCGTCTGTTCCTTTTCGTTCTTCAGCAACGAAAAGGAACAGGTGGAGGGTGGGGTGGGCCGTGCTGGCCGTGACGTACATCGGCGGGGCCCTCTGGTCGAGCTTCCTCGTGCTGCGGGACGCGCCGGTGGGGCCGCCGGGGCACGGGTCGGAGCTGGAGGCGTTCCTGCCGATCGTGCACGGGCAGCCGGTGCTCTACGCGGGCCAGGACCGCTACGCAGCCTACGAGCTGCTCGGCGCCGACACGCACGTGCCGCTGGTCGAGTTCCCCGACGACGCCGTCTCCCCCAACCCGGAAAAGCCGTTCGACACCGGCGACGCCTACAGCCCGATCGACTTCGACTCCTTCTCGGCCGGGACGCTCGACCAGGTCCCCTACGTGATCACCGGCCGCGCCGCCTGGAACAGCCAGGCGCCGCCCAACTTCGAGCGCGTCTCCAGCACGCCCTCCTACGTGCTCTGGAAGCGGACCGGGCCCACGCCGGAGGACCGCCACGTCCTGCTCGAGGGAACCGAGGCCGCGGCCCTCGCCGGCTGCGATGCGCCCGAGATCCGCATCCTCCTCTCCGGCCCGGGTCGCGCTGGCCTCTTCCCCGACGTCGTCATCGGCCACAAAGACGCCTGGAGCGACGGCAGCGTGCTCGGCACCGGGGCCGAAACCGGGCAGCCCCTCCAGCTGCCTGCAGGCAGCTGGAACCTCTCGCTGCAGTACTTCTCCCCCTTCGACCTCACCCTCTCGGCGCCTGGCTTCCACGAGGAGCTGCCGGCGGCCCTCGACGGCCAGCGGCCGAACACCATCAGCCTCGGCAACAACGGCCAGTTCTGGCCCGCCGGCCGCTACGAGAGCAATGGCGGCAAGGTCCGCTTCACGCTCCGCACCGCGGATGCCGGCGCCCTGCAGAGCCTGACCGGCTACGACGGCAAGGCCTACGTCGGCGAGCTGGTCGCGGTCAGGGCTCAGCCGCACCGGACCGTGCCGCTGGGCCAGGCCTGCGACCAGTGGATCGACTGGTACGAAGCGCCTGAAGCGACCTGACCGGCGCATCTCTGCGTCCTCGGTCGTTTGCGTGCAGAGCACGCGGCGCTCCCTGCGTCCTTGACCTGCTTGGTCAGGTCGCTTCAGCAGCTTTGGAGGCCTGGCGCTCAGGCGAAACGCGAACCACGTCCCAGGCCAAACCGACCTTCTCGAGGCCGTTGATCACCAGCGAGGAGATGTCGACCTGCCACCAGCGCAGCCCGTGGGTGGCCGAGGTCGGGAAGGCGTGGTGGCTGTTGTGGTAGGCCTCGCCGAGGGTCGGGATCGCGATCAGCGCCAGGTTGCGCGACTCGTCGGTGGTCTCGAATTCGCGCCGGCCGAAGGTGTGGCAGAGCGAGTTGATGCTGTAGGTGAAGTGGTGCAGGACGAAGACCCGGACCAGGCCGCCCCAGAGCAATCCGGTGAGGCCGGCGACGAGGGTGCCGCCGATGATCCAGCCGAGGAAGAAGGGGAGCAGCAGGCCGAGGATCGCCCAGTAGATGAAGGTGCTGTCGACCCAGCTGATCACCGGGTCCTTGATCAGGTCCGGCGCGAAGCGTTCCTTGTTGCCGCGCTGGGTGTGGATGAAGATCCAGCCGACGTGCGCGTGGAAGAGGCCCTTCATCGCCCCTTTCCAGCCACCGCCGTGGTCGACGTGGGGGCTGTGGGGGTCGCCGTGTTCGTCGGAGAAGGTGTGGTGCTTGCGGTGATCGGCCACCCAGGAGATCACCGGCCCCTCGATCGCCGCCGATCCGAGAATCCCGAAGAGGCCGCGCAGCCACGGCTTGGTCTTGAAGGCGCGGTGGGTGAGGAGGCGGTGGAACCCGACGGTGATGCCTAGCCCGGTGAAGAAGTACAGCCCGACGAAGAGGAAGACGTCGGTCCAGTTCAGGGCGCTCCCCCATACCTGCCAGCCGGCGACGATGACGGCGAGGAAGGGGATCACGGTGACCAGTCCGGTGATGATCCGGTCCCTGGTCTCGTTCTCGACGGGCTGGATATCTGAGGGAAGCGGGCCTACGGTGGTCATGGCGGCGATGATACGGGCCGGACCTGAAGCTGCCCAGTCGGTCCGGCGGATCGGAAGTTGTAAGGTCCCCCGGCAGTGCCCTTCGCAAACACTGCACCGCTGCGACGGGAGATCGAAAGCCGTCTCCCGGAGCGCCCCTTCTCGATCGAGTTCTGGGACGGATCCAGGGTCTCCTCCACCTCCGAGAACGGCCCCGTCTTCAGCGTCCGCTCGCCGCGGGCGATCGCCCACGCGCTGCGGGCTCCCGGCCAGCTGGGGCTGGGCCGTGCCTACGTCAGCGGCGAGCTCGAGGTCGACGACATCGACAAGGTGATCCGCGTCCTCGACGGCTGGCAGGCGCCCTCGCTCGACGGCGCCGACAAGCGGGCGCTGATGTTCGCCGCGGTGCGGGCGATGGGGATCGTCAAGCCGCCGCCGCGGCCCGAGGCCGAGCTGCGGCCCAGCGGCAAGCGCCACAGCAAGGAGCGCGACGCGCGCGCCGTCCGCCACCACTACGACGTCTCCAACGAGTTCTTCGAGCTCTTCCTCGGGCCGACGATGGTCTACAGCTGCGCGATCTGGCGCGACGGCGAGATGAAGACGCTGGAGCAGGCCCAGGAGGAGAAGCTCGACACCGTCGCCCGCAAGTTGGACATCAAGCAGGGCGAGCGGATCCTCGACGTCGGCTGCGGCTGGGGCGGCTTCCCGCTCTGGGCGGCGACGAAGTACGGCGCCGACGTCGTCGGCATCACCCTCTCCCCCCCGCAGGCCGAAAAGGCGCGCCAGCGGGCCGAGGAGGCAGGCGTCGCCGACCGCGTCGACATCAGGGTGATGGACTACCGCGACCTGCCCTCCCTGGGAGAGAAGTTCGACGCGATCGCCAGCATCGGCATGGTCGAGCACGTCGGCGCGGCCAACATCGACCTCTACGCCGAGACGCTGGCGAGCCTGCTCGACTCCGGCGGCCGCCTGCTCAACCACGGCATCACCCGCCTCCGCCACACCGACCCCGAGGCCGGAGACTTCTCCGAGCGCTACGTCTTCCCCGACGCGGCGCCGCTGCACCTCTCGCGCAACCTGCTGGCACTCGAACGAGCCGGCTTCGTCGTCCACCACGTCGAGGACTTCGGCCCCGACTACGCGAAGACGCTGGAACACTGGGCGCAGAACCTCGACGCCAACCGGGCCGACGGCGAACGGCTGGCGAGCGCGGAACGGATGCGCGTCTGGCGCCTCTACCTGCGGATGGCCCGCAACGGCTTCGAAAACGGGTTCCTCAACATCTACCAGGCCCGCTGCTCAAAGGCCTGACGCGTCTCAGACCGGGAAGCCGTCGGAGACGCTCTCTATCGCCCAGTCGGCACCGGATTCATTCAGCTCCTCGACCGAGTAGGAGCCGGTGGCGACGCCGACCACGTGGATGCCGGCGCCGTGGGCGGCTTTGACGTCGCGGGGGGTGTCGCCGACGGCGATCGTCTGGTCGCGGTCGAGAGGTGCGCCCGAGACTTCGGCGCCGCGCTCCAGCGACTTCTTGGTCAGCTCGGTGCGGCTGCGCGAGTCCGAGCCGTAGCCGCCGAACGCGAAGTACTTGTTGAGGTCGCCGCGGCCGAGCTTGATGTGGGCGGCGGATTCGATGTTGCCGGTGACGACGCCGAGCAGGACCCCCTGCTCGGCCAGCCGCGGCAACAGCTCTTCGATTCCGGGGATGACGAAGTAGCCCTCCGATTCGGCCACGGCCTCGGCCAGGTGGCCGAGGTAGCAGCCGATCGCCTCGGCCCGCTCGACGTCGCTGCCGTCCCGGCCCAGCACCTCGCGGAAGACGATCTCGGCGATCTCGGGGTCGGTCATCCCCGCGTGCGTGTGTTCCTCGATGTTCGCTTCGACCTCGTAGAGCTCCAGGAACGCGCGCTGCCAGGCCTCGGCGCCGGCCCCACCGGTGTGCAGGAGGGTGCCATCGATGTCGAAGAGGACTGCCTTGATCATGGGCCGGGCAGCCTACCCGTGCGGGCCGGGGTTTCAGTGCTCGGACTCGAGCAGGTCCTTTTGGGCCAGCGTGTAGAGCAGGCCGAGCGAAGGCAGGACGACCACGGCGGCGGCGGCGAAGACGACGAAGACGATCGTCATCGTCGCGTCGGGGGCGGCGGCCTGGTCGATGCGGAGGCTGGTCGGCAGCAGGTAGGGGAACTGGGCGACTCCCCATCCCCAGACCACCGCGATCACCGCCCCGGCGGCGAGCGGGCGCAGCGGACGGCGGCCGCCGCGGCGCAGCACGGCGAGCAGGGCGGCGCCGCAGAGCAGCGAGAGGATCACCAACGGCAGCCCCTGCTCGGTGAGGCGGTCGAAGACGTAGCGGGCTTCGGAGTGCAGGGCGAAGAGGCCGGCGAGGGCGAAGGCGCCGGCGACCACGGCCGCGCCCAGCCCCCGCCGTTCGAAGTAGCGCTCCATCTCTTCGTCGCCGGCCCGGCGGGCGTCGCCGACGAGGAAGACGGCGGCGAGGTAGGCGCCGCTGGCGACGAACATCGCCCCGATCAAGAGCGGCAGCGGCTGCAGCCAGCTCGAGAAGGCGTCGCCGTTCCCCTCGGCGGGGACGTTGCCGGCGGCAATCGCCCCCACCACGGTGCCCATGAAGAACGGGGTGAGGACGGAGGAGATCGCGAACGCCGCCCCCATCGCCCGCCGCTCGCGCAGCCCGACGATCGACTTGCGGAAGGCGAAGCCGGCGCCGCGGAAGACGATCCCCAGCGCCGCCAGCGCGATCGGCACGTACAGCGTCGTGAAGATCGCGCTGAAGGCCGGGGGGAAGGCGGTCCAGAGGACGACGAGGACGAAGATCAGCCAGACGTGGTTCGCCTCCCAGACGGGGGTCAGCGAGCGCTGGATCACCTCGCGCGGGCGTTGCCCGCGCTCGTCCCAGCCGGCGAAGAGGTCCCAGAAGCCACCGCCGAAGTCGGCGCCGCCGAAGAGCGCGTAGAAGGTCGCCCCGACCCAGAGGATCGCCGCCGCGGCGTCGGCCTTGCTCACACGACCTCCTCGCTCTGCGGCGCGTAGGGGCTCGCGACGTTCTCGGCACCCTGCTCGCGCCAGCGGCGCGACATCGAGCGCAGGACGAGGATCGCGCCGGTCCCGAGCCCCGCGTAGAGGATCAGGACCAGGGCGAAGCTGAACCAGATCCCCTCGGCCTCGGTCACCGCTTCGGAGGTGCGCATGTAGCCCTGGACGATCCACGGCTGGCGCCCCACCTCGGTGACGATCCAGCCGCACCACAGGGCCACGATCGCGGCCGCGCCGGAGAGCGAGACCGCGCGCAGGAACCACTGCGTCTGCGGGATGTTGCGCCGTTTCCACCAGACGAAGGCGAACCAGGCGGCCAGGCCGAGCAGCGCCGTGCCGATCCCGACCATCGCGTCGAAGGAGAGGTGCAGCAGCGTGTGGGCGGGCGGCTCTTCGTCGTCGGGGATGCTGTTCAGGCCGGTCACCTTCGTGTCGGTGTCCCAGCCGACCAGGAAGGAGTCGAGGCCGGGGATCCCGATCGCCCCCTTCACCCCGTCCTCGGTGCAGATGCCGCCGAGGTACTCGGTCTGGTCGGTGCCGGTCTCGTAGATGCACTCCATCGCCGCGAACTTGGCCGGCTGGTGGTCGGCGACGCCACGGGCCGCGGTGTCGCCGACGAAGAGCTGGACAGGGGTGGCGATACAGGCGATCGTCAGCGGGATCACCAGCCCCAGCTTGTGGAGGCGGTCGCGCCTGCCCTTCAGCATCCCGACCGCGTAGATCGAGGCGACGAGGAAGCCGACCACCATGTAGGCGGCGAGGATCATGTGCGCGACCTCGTAGCCGGTCGCCGGGTTGAAGAGGACCTTCAGCGGCTCGACCTCGGTGACCTCGCCGGCGGCGTTCAGCGTGAACCCCTGCGGCTGGTTCATCCAGGCGTTGGCGGCGACGACCGAGAAGGCGCCGCCGATCCCGGTGATCACCATCGGCACCCCGGACCAGAAGTGCGCCCACGGCGCCAAGCGCTTCCAGCCGTAGATGTAGACGGCGAGGAAGATCGCCTCGACGAAGAAGAAGATCCCCTCGATTGCGAAGGCGACGCCGAAGGCCGCCCCGAAGCGGTCCATGAACTCGGGCCAGAGCAGGCCGAACTCGAAGCTGAGGACGGTGCCGGTGACAGCGCCGACGGCGAAGGTGACCGCCATCGCTTTCGACCAGCGTTTGGCCAGCTCCAGCGCGCGCTCGTCGCCCTTCTTGAGGCCGATGTAGTTGGCGACCAGCATCGTCGCCGGCAGCGCCACCCCGATGCAGGAGAGGACGATGTGGAAGCCGAGGGTGAACGCCATCTGCTCGCGCGCGGCGAGGAGATTCGACTCCGACGCCGCCAGCGGCAGCAGGTCGAGGGGCGGCATGTGGAGGAGGCTAGCGCCGGCGGCGGCCGCCGACAATGAGCTTGCTCACGCCCTCCGCTGGCTGCGGTAGCGCCGGATCAACGCGTTGGTGGAGCTGTCGTGGCGCAGCTCCGGCTCGGCCTCGGACTCGAGCTCGGGAATGATCGCCACGGCCAGCACCTTGCCCAGCTCGACCCCCCACTGGTCGAAGGAGTCGATCCCCCAGATCGCCCCCTGGGTGAAGGCGCTGTGCTCGTAGAGGGCGACCAGCGAGCCGAGCGCCGCCGGCGTCAGCCGCTCGGCGAGGATCGTGTTCGAGGGCCGGTTCCCCTCCATCACCCGATGCGGGACGACGTCCTCCGCGGTCCCCTCCGCCCGCACCTGCTCGGGCGTTTTGCCGAAGGCGAGAGCTTCGCCCTGGGCGAAGACGTTCGACATCAGCAGGTCGTGATGGCGCCCGAGCGGGTTCAGCGAGTTGGCGAAGCCGATGAAGTCGCAGGGGATCAGCCGCGTCCCCTGGTGGATCAGCTGGTAGAAGCTGTGCTGGCCGTTGGTCCCCGGCTCGCCCCAGTAGACCGCGCCGGTGTCGTAATCGACGTGGGCCCCGTCAAGGGTGACGTGCTTGCCGTTCGACTCCATCGTCAGCTGCTGCAGGTAAGCCGGGAAGCGGTGCAGGTACTGGTCGTAGGGCAGGACCGCCTGCGTCTGGGCGCCGAAGAAATCCGCGTACCAGACCGCCAGCAGGCCCATGATCATCGGCAGGTTGGCGGCGGTGTCGGCTTCGCGGAAGTGCTCGTCCATCGCGTGGAACCCGGCCAGCATCTCCTCGAAGCGCGCCGGGCCGATTGCCAGCATCGTCGAGAGCCCGATCGCCGAGTCCATCGAGTAGCGGCCGCCGACCCACTCCCAGAAGCCGAACATGTTCTCGGTGTCGATGCCGAACTTCGAGACCTCCCCGGCGTTGGTCGAGACGGCGACGAAGTGCTTGGCGACGGCGTCCTCGTCGCCGCCGAGCCCGGCCAGCGACCACTCGCGGGCGGTCCTCGCGTTGGTCATCGTCTCCAGCGTCGTAAAGGTCTTCGAGGAGATCACGAAGAGGGTCTGCTCGGGGTCGAGGTCGCGGGTCTTCTCGGCGAAGTCGGTGCCGTCGACGTTGGAGACGAAGCGACAGGCGATCTCGCGCTTGGAGTAGTGCTTCAGCGCCTCGTAGGCCATCACCGGCCCGAGGTCGGAGCCGCCGATGCCGATGTTGACGACGGCGCTGATCGGCTTGCCGGTGTGGCCGCGCCACTCGCCCGAGCGGACCCGCTCGCAGAAGCCGGCCATCCGGTCGAGCGTCTCGTACACCTGCTTGACGACGTCGACCCCGTCGACGACGAGCGAGCGGTTGCGCGGCATCCGCAGCGCCACGTGAAGGACGGCGCGGTCCTCGGAGACGTTGATGTGCTCGCCGGCGAACATCGCTTCGCGCCGCTCGGCGACTCCGCGCTGCCGAGCCAGCTCGCCGAGGAGGAGCAGCGTCTCGTCGCTGATCCGGTTCTTGGAGAAATCGAGGTAGAGGCCGGCCCCCTCGGCCCGCAGCCGCTCGCCGCGCTCGGGGTCAGCGGCGAAGAGGTCGCGCAGGTGGGTGCCGCGGATCTGCTCGAAATGCGATTGCAGCTGAGACCAGGCCGGCACCTCCCGCAGCGCACTCATATCTGTTCCTTATCCGTGCTGGACACCGAAAAGGAACAGGTCACCCGGCCGCGACCCCGCTCTTCTTCTGCGACTCGATCGAGCCCAACAGCTCTTCCCAGGACTTGTTGAAGGCCTCTTTGCCCTCGACCTGCAGGCGGGTCGCCAGGGCGGCGACGTCGATCCCGGCCTCGGCGAACTCGGCCAGCACCTGCTCGGCGTTGCCGCCGTCGTTCGGGAAGAGGTCGGTGACCTCGCCGTGGTCGGCGAACGCCTTCAGGGTCGGCTCCGGCATCGTGTTGACCGTGAAGGGCGAAGCGAAGGCCTCGATGTAGAGGGTGTCGGAGGCGTCGGGGTCCTTGGTCCCGGTGCTCGCCCAGAGCAGCCGCTGCGGTCGCGCGCCCTCGTTCATCAGGCGGCGCATCCGGTCGGACTCCAGCAGCTCGTTGTAGGCACGGAAGGCGCGGCCGCCGACCGCGATCCCGAGCCGGTTGACCAGCTCGCTGGGGACCTCCTCGGCGACGGCGACGTCCCAGCGGCTGATGAAGAGCGAGGCGACGGAGGCGACGTTGGGGTCGAGCCCAGCCTCGATCCGGCGCTCGAGCCCGCGCATGTAGGCGTCGGCGGCACCGAGGTACTGCTTGTCGTCGAAGAGCAGGGTGACGTTGATCGGGACGCCGGCGAAGATCGACTCCTCGATCGCCTCGCGCCCGGCCTCGGTCCCGGGGATCTTGATGAAGATGTTGTCCCGTTCGCCCTTGGCGTGGAGCGCCTTGGCCTCCTCGATCGTCGCCGCCGCGTCGTCGGCGATCAGCGGCGAGACCTCGAGCGAGACGAAGCCGTCGAGGCCGGCGGTGCGGCGGTGGACGTCGGCGAAGAGGTCGGCGGCGTCGCGCAGGTCGGCGAGCGCCAGCTCGAAGAAGATCTTCTCGTTCTCGTTGGCGCCGACGCCCTCGCCGGCGGCCGCCTTCGGCGCCACCTCGGCGATCTGCTCGTTGTAGGCGTCGCCGCCGGAGATCGCCTTGTCGAAGATCGACGGGTTCGAGGTCAGACCGGTGACGGAGAGATCGCGGATGTAGCCCTCCAGCACCCCCTCGGCGAGCATCGACCGGGTGATGTTGTCGAGCCAGAGGCTCTGGCCCAGTTCGTGCAGACGCTGCGTCGGCTTCATCTGGAGCCCCCTCAGGTAGTTGGGTTGGCGGCCGCCCGCTGGGCGACCTCGCGTGCCACCTTGGTGACGTTGTCGACGGTGAACCCGAACTCTGCCTCGACGTCGGCGAACGGGGCCGACTGCCCGAAGGTGGTCATCCCCATGATGGCACCCTCGCTTCCCGTCCATTTCTCCCAGCCGAGCGGCGCCGCCTCCTCGATCGCGAGCCGGGCGGTGACGTCGGGTGGCAGCACCTCGTCGCGGTAGGACTGGTCCTGCTTTTCGAAGATCTCCCAGCAGGGAAGGCTGACGACGCGGCTGCGGATCCCCTCTTCTTCGAGCCGCTCGTGGGCGCCGAGCGCGAGCTGGACCTCGCTGCCGGTGGCGATCAGGATCAGCTCGGGATCGCCGTTCTCGGGGTCGGCGAGCATGTAGCCGCCGCGCTGGACCCCCTCGGCCGAGGCGTACTTGGAGCGGTCGAAGACCGGCACGTTCTGGCGGGTCATCACCAGCGCGACCGGGCAGTGGGTGCGGTCGAGCGCGACCTTCCAGGCCTCGACCACCTCGTTGGCGTCGGCGGGACGGATCACGTCGAGCTCCGGCATCGCCCGCAGGCCGGCGAGCTGCTCGACCGGCTGATGGGTCGGGCCGTCCTCGCCGAGGCCGATCGAGTCGTGGGTGAAGAGGTGGATGACCGGCAGCTCCATCTGCGCCGAGAGGCGGATCGCGGCCTTGCCGTAGTCGGAGAAGGTGAGGTAGGTCGACCAGAGCGGGCGCAGCTTCGCGGTTGACATCCCGCTGCAGGCCGCGGCGGCGGCATGTTCGCGGATCCCGAAATGGACCTGGCGGCCGTCGTAGCTGCCCGGCTCGTACTGGTCGGCGTCGCCGAGCCGGACCGAGGTCGAGTCGGTCAGGTCGCAGGAGCCGGCGATCAGCCACGGCACCTTCGCGGCGATCGCGTTCTGGACCTTGTTCGAAGCCTTGCGGGTCGCGAGGCCCTTCTCTTCGTCGGCCTCGAAGCTCGGCAGATCGGCGTCCCAGCCGTCGGGCAGGCCCCGGTGCTGCATCGATTCCAGCTCGGCGGCCTTCTCGGGGTTGGCGCCCTTGTAAGAGTGGAACTTCTCGACCCAGGCCGAGTGCGCCTCGGCGCCGCGCGCGCCGATCACCTCGTCGAAGCGCTCGCGGACGCCGTCGGGGACGAGGAACTTGGCGTCCTTCGGCCAGCCGTAGGCCTCCTTGGTCAGTTCGATCTCCTCTTCGCCGAGCGGTTCGCCGTGGGCGGACTCGGTGTCCTGCTTGTTCGGCGAACCCCAGCCGATGTGGCTGTCGACGACGATCAGGGTCGGGCGGCCAGTCTCGGCCTTGAACTCGTCGAAGGCTCTGCCGAGCAGGCCGAGGTCGTTGGCGTCGCCGACCCGCAGCACGTTCCAGCCGTAGCCCTCGAAGCGGCTGAGCACGTCATCGCTGAACGCCAGCGCCGTGTCGCCGTCGATCGAGATGTGGTTGTTGTCGAAGATCCAGCAGAGGTTGTCGAGCTTCAGGTGCCCGGCCAGCGAGGCGGCTTCGTGCGAGATCCCCTCCTGCAGGCAGCCGTCTCCCGCCAGCGCGTAGACGTCGAAGTCGAAGAGCTCCTCGCCGTAGGTCGCGCCCAGCCACTTCGAGGCCATCGCCATCCCGGTCGAGGTGCCGACGCCCTGGCCGAGCGGGCCGGTCGTCGTCTCGACCCCGGTCGTCCAGCGGTACTCGGGATGGCCGGGGGTGCGGGACTTCAGCTGGCGGAAGTTTTCGATCTCGTGTAGCGAGCAGGCCGGCTCGTCGGTGACGTCGTAGTTCTCGTCGACCTTGCGGACCCCGGCGAGGAAGATCATCGAGTAGAGGAGCATCGAGGCGTGGCCGGCCGAGAGCACGAAGCGGTCGCGGTTCGGCCAGACCGGGTTCGCCGGGTCGTAGCGCAGGTGGTTCTGCCACAGCTCGTAGGCGACGGGCGCCAGCGACATCGGCGTCCCCGGGTGGCCCGAGTTCGCCTTCTGGACGGCGTCCATCGAGAGGGTGCGGATCGTGTTTATGGCGAGCTGATCGATGTCCTGAGTCATTCGCCCGATCCTAGAGATTCGGCCGTGTCGCTTATCCCGCCGTGTTCACGGCTCGATCCGGGTGACGGTTCCGTCTCCGTTATTTGCGACCCAAACCGCGTCGCCGCCGACCGAGACAGCGCCCGGTTCCGGGCCGACCTGAATCGGAGCGCCCTCGACGTCGCCGCTCTCGAGGTCGATCTTCCGCACCGCGTCGTCCTCGCGGTCGGCGACCCAGACGGCACTGGTGCCGCCGTCGATTCCGCCGGGGTGACCCTCGACCCTGATCGTGTCGACCACCTGGAGCGAGAGCGGGTCGATCTTGGCGACCGTGCCCGAGCGGCTGCTCGCGACCCAGACGTAGCCGCCGGCGACCGTGATCCCGGCCGGGCCGCCGCCGACCCGGATCGGGGCACTGGTGACCAGGGTGCTCGGCCCGATGCGGCGGACGACGTTGGCGCCCGAGATCGCGACCCAGAGGGCTTCGGCGCCCCAGGCGAGCCGCAGGCCGGGCGACTGCGGCGGCAGGCCGCGTCCGCGCGGGGCAACCTGGCCGGCTTCGGCGTCGACCGCGGTGACCCCGTTGCCGCCCTCGCCGGCAACCCAGACGCGCTGCCCGCCGAGGGCCAGCGGGCCCGGTTCGCCGGGAAGCGGGATCCGTTTGAGGATCCGGCCGCTGAAGGGGTCGAGGCGCAACAGCTGCCCCCGTTTCGGGTCGGTCGCCCAGGTCCATTTGCTGCCGACGGCGACGCCGGAGACCCCCTTCCCCACCTCGTGGGCGCTGCCGACGACTTCACCGCTTTCGGGATCGAGCCTGGTGACCGTGCCGTCCTCTTCGCTCGTCACCCAGACCGCCTTCGGTCCTGCGTCGAGCCGCAGCGGTGGAGTCCCGACCGCGATCGGCGCCGAGACCTCCGGCCCGTCGTCGCCCAGCAGCAGGAAGAGGACCGCGGCGACCATCGCCGCGACGAAGATCGCGGCGCCGCCGGCGAGCCAGGCAGCCGCGCGCCCGCCGGCGAGGCCGAAGAAGCGCCGCGAGTGGTTCGGCACCGTGGTGCGCTCGCTGGGGTCGTGGGAGAGGACCGCGGTCGGCCGCACCTCCGAGCCCTCGGCGGCGCGGGCGGCGGCGATCAGCGCCCCGGCGCTCGGGTAGCGCGCGCCGGGCTCCTTGGCGACCGCGCGGCGGATCGCTTCGTCCACTCCCTGCGGCAGTTCCGGCTCGGTCTCGGCCTCGGCGCGCTGGAAGGGGGCGATCCCGGTCAGCGCCTCGTAGAGCACGCAGCCGAGCGAGTAGACGTCCGCGGCGGAGCCGACCTCCTCGCCGCGCCACTGCTCCGGCGACATGTACTGGGCGGTGCCGACGACCGAGGCGCTGCTGCCGACCCCGCTTTCGTCGAGCGCTTTGGCGAGGCCGAAGTCCGAGAGGTAGGCCCGGTCGCCTTCGACCAGGATGTTGTGCGGCTTGACGTCGCGGTGGACGATGCCGGCGACGTGGGCGGCGTCGAGGGCGTCGGCGACCTGGGCGAGGAGGTTGATCGCCCGGTGCGGGGGCAGCGGCCCCTCGCGGTCGATCAGCCGGCGCAGGTCGCCGCCCTTCACCAGTTTCATCGCGACGATCAGCTCGCCGTCGACCTCGCGCGAGTCGTAGACGGGGACCACGGCGGGGTGCTCGAGCCGGGCCGAGAGGCGGGACTCGCGCAGGAAGCGCTCGCGGAAGCCGGGGCGGTCGGCGAGCTCGCGGGCGATCACCTTGAGGGCGACCGGGCGGTCGAGGCCGAGGTGGGTGGCGCGGTAGACGACGCCCATGCCGCCGCGCGCGATCCGCTCTTCGATCCGGTAGCCGGCGACCTCGGTTCCGATAGAGAAATCCCCCACCCGGCCGTTATAGCCGGATGGGGGACGGGAACGCCGACTGGTCGTCTGGTTTATCTGCGCTGCGGCACCGGCTGCCAGTCGATCACCGGGCCGAGGACCGTGCCCTCGCCTTCGTCGAAGTCGTGGCCTTCGGCGAGCTGGCTCTGGCGCCCGGTCTCGACGTTGATCGAGACCAGCTGCTGCCGCTCTTCGTTGGTGACGAACGCGGCCACGCGCCTACCGTCGGAGGAGAAGACCGAGCTCGTCTCCGACTGGTCCGGCAGGTTGCTCAGCTTGCGGGCTTTGGTGGGGCCGATCTTCTTGACCCAGAGTCCCTGGGCGCGGCGGAAGATCAGCGTCTTCCCGTTCGGCGCGACGTCTTCGACGTAGGCCGAGCCGACGCCGGCGACCTGCTCCTTGATCCTGCTCCCGTCGCGGCGCATCGTGAAGATGTCCGCGTAGGCAGCCGGGCCGGGGGTGCTCTCGCCGCGGCTGAAGACGACGCCCGCGGCGAAGAAGCGCGGGGCGAACTCGTCGACGCCACCGGTCCGGGTCAGGCGGGCCAGGCCCGAGCCCGTGGGCCTGATCGAGTAGATGTCGTCGTTGACGCCGGCTCTCCCTTTGACGGCGCGGACGAAGACGATCGTCTTGCCGTCGGGCGAGTAGGCCGCTTCGCGGTCGTCGCCGCCGCTGGTCAGCGCCCGCAGGCCGCCGCCGGTGGCCCCCACCGTGCAGAGGCTGGAGGAGCCGCCGAGGGCGCCGCGCCGCTCGAAGACGACGTAGCGGCCGTTGGGGGCGACCTTCGGCAGCGAGTCGACCTCCGGGCCGCTGGTCAGCTGCCGTTGGCCGGAGCCGTCGGGCCGGACCGAGTAGATGTCGCCGCCGCGGGCGAAGGCGATCGTGCGCCCGTCCGGCGAGAAGTTCGGTTCGGTGTCCGTGGGGTCTTCGGTCAGCTGGTTGAGCCGCCCGTCCTTCACCGCGAAGAGGCCGCCTTTGGCGACGCCTTCGACGGTCGAGGCTTTCGAGAAGACGACCGCGCCCGTGCTGGACGCCGCCGAAGCCGCTGCCGGGACCGCGAGGGCGAGCAGCGCGAACAGTGCGATCAGGGTCTTCTTGAACATCGGATTGCTCCTTTCACGAGCAGTCGGTGATTGCGTACACCGATGCTCGGGTCTGGAGCCGTGCCGGCCAATGACATCGGCGCCACCCACCGGGCCACGTATGGCCCGGGGCGGGTCACTCGCCGAGACCGCAAAAATGGCTCTCCAGGGACCGTTTTGCGGTCTCGCGGTGCTGGAGCGTCAGCGGGGGCGGTCGAGGCCCAGTTCGATGACGCGGGCGGCGATTTGGCGGGGGCGGTCGCGGCCGCTGTCGCCGGGGACGTCGAGCTTGGCGGCGAGGGCGTCGAGGCGGCGCTGGGCGGTGCGCTCGGAGACGTGGAGCTCGGTGGCGATCTCGGCGCGGGTGGCTGGGCGGCCGGCGAAGGCGCCCTCGCTGCGGTAGGGGGCGACGAGGGCGGCGGCGGTCGCCCGCTCCTCCTCGCTGAGCGCGACGGAGGGCTCGGCGGCGGCGACCGTGGCGCCCGCCGGCGTCACCGATCCAGTCTTCACTTCCAGCCGGTAGCCACCGACGATCAGGGTGTCGCCGTCGCGCAGGCGGCGCGGGCGGTCGAGCGGCTCGCCGTTCAGCGCGGTGCCGTTGCGACTGTCCAGGTCGGTAGCCATCAACACGTCCCCACGACGCTCGATCTCCAGATGGTTCCAGGAGACCGCATCGTCCTCCAGCACGACGTCCGCCTCGGGCGCGCGCCCGACCACGGTCCGCTCCGCGCTCAGCGCGACCGAGTGCGGCGCCTCACCGGATTTCGACATCCAGAGTCGCGGGTCCATCCGCCGAGATTAAAACTCGGCGGGGTCGCTAGTAGCGGTAGTGGTCCGGCTTGAACGGACCCTCGACCGGCACGCCCAGGTAGGCGGACTGCTCGGGGGTCAACTCGGTCAGCTCGACGCCGAGCGCCGCCAGGTGCAGGCGGGCGACCTTCTCGTCGAGGTGCTTGGGCAGCACGTAGACGCCGGGCTCGCCGCCGTATTTGTCCTCCCCGTGGCCGAAGAGGTCGATCTGGGCGATCACCTGGTTGGTGAAGGAGTTCGACATCACGAAGCTCGGGTGCCCGGTCGCGTTGCCGAGGTTCAGCAGCCGCCCTTCGGAGAGGACGATGATCGCGTTGCCGCCGGGGAACTTCCACTCGTCGACCTGCGGCTTGATCTCGATCCGCTCGGCGTCGGACTCTTCCAGCGCCGCCATTTCGATCTCGTTGTCGAAGTGGCCGATGTTGCCGACGATCGCGTTGTGCTTCATCCGCCGCATGTGATCGAGGGTGATGATGTCCTTGTTGCCGGTGGCGGTGACGAAGATGTCGGCGGTCTCGACGACTTCGTCGAGCGTCCGCACCTCGTAGCCCTCCATCGCCGCCTGCAGGGCGCAGATCGGATCGATCTCGGTGACGATCACCCGCGCGCCCTGGCCGCGAAGCGAGGAGGCGCAGCCCTTGCCGACGTCGCCGTAACCGCAGATGACCGCGACCTTGCCGCCGATCATCACGTCGGTGCCGCGGTTGATCCCGTCGACGAGCGAGTGGCGGCAGCCGTAGAGGTTGTCGAACTTCGACTTGGTGACCGAGTCGTTGACGTTGATCGCCGGAAAGAGGAGGTCGCCGGTCTCGGCCAGCTGATACAGCCGGTGGACGCCGGTCGTCGTCTCCTCGGTGACGCCCTTGACGTTGGCGGCGATCTTCGTCCAGCGCTGCGGGTCCTCGGCGAGCGAGCGCTGCAGCGTCTGCAGGACGATCTTGAACTCCTCCGATTCGGCGGAGTCGGGGTCCGGGACCGAGCCGGCCTTCTCGAACTCGACGCCCTTGTGGACGAGCAGGGTCGCGTCGCCGCCGTCGTCGAGGATCATGTTCGGGCCCTCGCCGTCGGGCCAGTTCAGAGCCTGCTCGGTGCACCACCAGTACTCCTCCAGGGTCTCGCCTTTCCAGGCGTAGACGGGGACGCCGGCCGCGGCGATCGCCGCGGCGGCGTGGTCCTGGGTGCTGAAGATGTTGCAGCTGGCCCAGCGCACCTCGGCGCCGAGCGCGACCAGGGTCTCGATCAGGACCGCGGTCTGGATCGTCATATGGAGCGAGCCGGTGATCCGCGCGCCTTTCAGCGGCTGCGCGGCGCCGTACTCCTCCCGGGTCTGCGTCAGACCGGGCATCTCGACCTCGGCGAGGGAGATCTCCTTGCGGCCGAAATCGGCGAGGCCGATGTCGGCGACCTTGTAGTCCTGGGTGTCGGTTGCGGTTGCCGTGCTTGAAGTCATTGGAGCAATGTACCGTGCCGGTCGTGAGCGCGGCGGACACCGAGAAGCGGCTCGCGGCGGAGGCTGCGGCGGAGCTGGTCGAGAGCGGAATGACGCTCGGCCTCGGCACCGGCTCGACCGTCGCCCACCTGCTGCCGGCGATCGCCGCTCGCGGGCTGGAGCGGATCCGCTGCGTCGCGACCTCGGTGGCGACCGAGGAACAGGCGCGTGAGCTGGGGATCCCGGTCGAGGAGTTCGACAGTCTGGCCCGGCTCGACCTGGCGATCGACGGCACCGACGAGGTGACCCCCGACGGCTGGCTGATCAAGGGCGGCGGCGGCGCCCACCTGCGCGAGAAGATCGTCGCCGCGGCTGCCGATCGCTTCGTCGTCATCGCCGACTCGAGCAAGCCGGTCGCGGCGCTGCGCGGACCGGTGCCGCTGGAGCTGTTCGGCTTCGGCGCCGCCTCGACCCTGGAGCGGCTCGGCCCCGAGGTCGAGCTGCGGGACGCGACGCGCAGCCCCGACGGCGGCCTTATCGCCGACTACCGCGGCGGCGGGCTGGACGATCCGGCGGCGCTGGCGGCGCGGCTGGAGGCCGACCCCGGCGTCGCCGCCCACGGCCTCTTCCCCCCGGATATGGTGAGCGAGGTTTTCGTCGCCCGGGGAGACGCCGTGGACCGCACCAGTTTCAGCTGACCCATAAGGAGGCCTCCCAGATGACCGACTTCAGCGGGCTGGCAATCGCCGGCCGCATCGCCACCCCCGACGACTCCGACTGGGACCAGGCACGAGCGGCCTGGAACCTCGCCGCCGACCAGCATCCGAGCGCCGTCGCCTTCGTCGAGGGCGCCGGTGACGTCGCCGCGGTGGTCCGCTTCGCCGCCGAGAACGGGCTGCGGGTGACCGCCCAGGGAAGCGGCCACGGTGCCCTCTCGCTGGGGATCCCGGAGGAGACGATCCTCGTCAAGACCGAGCGGCTGCGCGGGATCGAGGTGGACCCCGAGGCCCGGACGGCGCGGGTCGAGGCGGGTGTGCTCTCACTGGAGTTGGTCGAGGCGGCGGCGGCATACGGCCTCTGCTCGCTGCCCGGATCCTCCCCCGACGTCTGCGTCACCGGGTTCACGCTCGGCGGCGGGTTGAGCTGGCTCGGGCGCAGGTACGGGTTTGCCTGCAACCGCCTGCGGGCGGTGGAGCTGGTCACCGCCGACGGCGAGGCGCGGACGGTCGACGCCGAGAACGAGCCGGACCTCTTCTGGGCGCTGCGCGGGGGCGGCGGCGACTACGGCCTGGTCACGGGGCTGCACGTGAACCTGGTGCCGGTGACCGATGTCTATGCCGGGGCGCTGCTTTTCCCGGCCGAGGTCGGGGCAGCCGGAGTCCGCGCCTACCGCGACTGGGCCGCAGGCGTCTCCGAGGACGTCACCTCGATCATCCGCTTCCTGCGACCGCCGGACATCCCCGACGTGCCCGAATTCCTGCGCGGGAAAGCGCTGCTGGCGATCGATGCGACCTGCATCGGCGACCAGGCGGCCGGCGAAGCCGCGATCGCCCCGCTGCGGAAAATCGGCGAGCCGATCCTCGACACCTTCGGCCAGATCCCGACGCCGGCGATCTGCGGGATCCACATGGACCCCGAGCAGCCGGTCCCGGGGCACGGCCACCACCGGGCCCTGCGCGAGCTCTCCGACGAGGCGATCGACGCCTGGGTCGGTGCTGTAGGTCCCGACTCGGACACGCCGCTGTTGCTCTCAGAGCTGCGCCAGCTCGGCGGGGCGCTCGGCCGGCCGGACCCCGACGGGGGCGCGCTCTCCCACCTCGACGCCGGCTGGGTGATGTACGGGGTCGGGATGGCGATGACCCCGGAGATGGCGGCAGCCGTCGACGCGGGCCTCGACCGCATGCACGGGGCGATGGATCCCTGGGCGGCCGAGGGCGGCTACTTCAACTTCGCCGACCGCGCCTGCGACACCGACGCGATCCTCCCCGCCGACGTCTGCGCCCGCCTCGCCGACGTCAAGCGCAAGTGGGACCCCGACGGCCGCGTCTTCGGCAACCACGCGGTCTCGCTCGATCCCGCGGCATAGCGTCTGTCGACTCAGGGCGGATTCGCAGCTGAAATCGCCGCCAAGCGCTTGAAGGACGCGTCGTCCTGGCCGACGAGGGCGCCGACGGCTTCGGCCGCGGCCGCCACATCCTCAGGCGTCGCCAGCGCAACCTCCTCGATGTCGCCCCAGTCCTTGGTGCGGGCGAAGAAGGACTTGAAAATCACCAGCGAGGCGCAATCGAGGACGGGGACCTGCGTCCCCTGCATATCGACCCAAACGACGCCGTTCGCGACCTCCTCGTGCAGCGGCAGGTTGTTGAGGAAGACGTCCACCGGAACGCCGTCCCAGAAGAGGCGGGTCTGTCCATCTCGGACCACCTTCTCGACATCGCTCTCCTCCACCCGCACTCCATCCGGCAGCGCCGCCAGGACCTCAGCGGCCCTCCCGGCGTCGACGAAGACGTTGACGTCGAGGTCGCGAGTCCCGCGCGGCTCCTGAACGCAGTAGGCGAGGGCGATGGCGCCGCCAAAGGCATGCGGTAGCGAGCTTGCCCTCAGCGAGGCATGAATCGCCAAGAGCTTTTCGACGAGCTCGGCGTTCATGCCGATGCCGGCTTCGCGAGCCGATCCTTCAGCGGTGGATATGCCATTTCCGCCCGCGGTCGATAGGGAAGCGCCTCAGCTAGACCGAGAACCTGGTTGAGGATGTAGCTGGCGCGGTGAGGGTCCACCGGCGGCCTCCGCTCCTCGAGCTCCAGCTTCACGCCACCGGCACCAGCAATGCGCAGCAGGGCATCGACCCCAGGCTCGCGACTCCCCCGCAGGTACGCGTTCAGAACCGAGCGAGGCAACCCTGCGCGACGCGCGAGCTCGGCCTGAGTCAGACCGCTTTTGTGCAGGATCTCGGCAACAAGCGCTGCGGCGGACATACAGGAATGTTAGCGGAAACGATTACCTCGCGTTCGCGAATTCGGTTACGCGGCCGCGGCCTCGTCAGCCACGACGATCATGTTCTCGTTCTTCACCCGGCCCGCCGGGATCGATTCGTCGCCCTCCAGGAGCTTTTGCAGCGGCTCGCGCTTGTCGGGGCCGGTTACGAGCCAGACAATGCGGCGGGCGTCGTCGATCGCGGGGTAGGTGAGGGTCATCCGGGGGTGGCCCTGGTACTCGCCGGTAGTCGCGACGCGGCGGGCGGTCACCTCGAGGACGGGGTCGCCGGGCACCAGCGAGGCGGTGTGGCCGTCGGGGCCGAGGCCGAGGTGGACGAGGTCGAAGCGCTCGGGCAAGGAGGTTTCGTACTCGCGCGCGGCGGCGTCGAGGTCACGCTGGGTGACCGGCATCGGCCGCAGGGTCGCCTGGTGGTCCATCGAGAGGCCGAGGACCATGTGGGTGAGGTTGCGATCGGGGCTGCCGGGGGAGGCGACCCGCTCGTCGACCTGGAAGAGCTCGGTGCGATCCCAGGGCATCGCCTCGAGTTCGCCGAGGATCGCCAGCATCGCCCAGGGCGAGCGGCCGCCGCTCATCGCCAGTGTGAAGTAGTTGCGCTCGGCCGCCGCCTCGTCCCCGGCGGCGGCGATCAGCTCGGCAGCGCGGCGCGCGGCCGCCTTTTCGTCGCCGACGACCTCGAGCCGGGTCGGCACCTCAGCTCGCCTTCTCGTCGTGCCCGCCGAACTGTTTTCGCATCGCCGAGAGGACCTTGTCGCCGAAGTCGCCGAGCCCGCGCGAGTAGAAGCGCTCGTGCAGGGCGGTGGTCAGGACCGGCGTCGGCACGCCCTCGTCGATCGCCGCGATCGCCGTCCAGCGACCCTCGCCGGAGTCGGAGACGCGCCCGGTGAACTCCTCGAGGCCGGGGGACTCCTGCAGCGCCGCCGCGGTCAGGTCGAGCAGCCATGAGCCGATCACGCTGCCGCGGCGCCAGACCTCGGCGACCTCCGGCAGGTCGAGGTCGTACTGGTAGTACTCGGGGTGGTCGAGCGGCGCCGTCTCGGCGTCGGCCTCGCGCTTGACCTTGCCGGCGTCGGCGTTCTGGAGGATGTTCAGCCCCTCGGCGTAGGCGGCCATCACCCCGTACTCGATCCCGTTGTGGACCATCTTCACGAAGTGGCCGGCCCCGTTCGGGCCGCAGTGCAGGTAGCCGTTCTCCGAGGGCGAGGGGTCGCCGGAGCGGCCCGGCGTGCGCTCGGCCGACTCGACCCCCGGCGCGAGGCTGGCGAAGATCGGGTCGAGCCGCTCGACCGCCCGGTCGGGGCCGCCGATCATCAGGCAGTAGCCGCGCTCGAGCCCGAAGACGCCGCCGCTGGTCCCGCAGTCGACGTAGTCGATCCCCTGCTCGCCCACCTTCGCGGCGCGGCGGATGTCGTCGCGGTAGTAGGAGTTGCCGCCGTCGACGATCGCGTCGCCGGACTCGAGGACCCCGGCGACGTCCGCGACGGTCTTCTCGGTGATCTCCCCGGCCGGGACCATCACCCAGACCGAGCGCGGCGCGCTCAGCTTCGACGCCATCTCCTCGAGCGAGGAGGCGCCGGTTGCTCCCTCGCCCTCGAGCTGCGAGACCGCGTCGGGGTTGACGTCGAAGGCGACGATCTCGTGGCCGTCGCGCATCAGGCGCCTTGCCATGTTGGCCCCCATCCGTCCGAGGCCGACGATTCCTAGTTCCATGAGACCTCCGCTGGGTGGCGATGCAGGGACGACCGGACGATAGCCTGCGGCCGATGAGCGACGCGGCCGACGTGCTGGCGATCTTCGGGATCAGCGGCGACCTGGCGAAGAAAATGACCTTCCGCGCGCTCTACAAGCTGGAGGAGCGCGGCAAGCTCGACTGCCCGATCGTCGGCGTGGCGATCGACGACTGGGACGACGAGCAGCTCCGCCAGCACGCGCGCGACGCGATCGGCGCGTCCCTCGCCGAGCCCGACGAGGACGTCTTCTCCCGGCTGGCGGCGCGACTCACCTACGTCCAGGGCGATTACGCCGACGCCGAGACCTTCGCGCGGGTCGGGAAGGCGCTCGGCGACGCGAAGCGGCCTGTCTTCTACCTGGAGATCCCGCCCTCGCTGTTCGCCACCGTGGTCCAGGGGCTCGGCGCGGCGGGCCTGACCGAGAACGCCCACGTGGTGATCGAGAAGCCCTTCGGCCACGACCTCGAATCGGCCCGCCAGCTGAACTCGGAGCTCTGCTCCGTGCTGCGCGAGGAGCAGATCCTCCGCATCGACCACTACCTCGGCAAGGAGCCGGTGCTCGACATCACCTACCTGCGCTTCGCCAACGCGATCCTGGAGCCGGTCTGGAACCGCGAGCACGTCTCCCATGTGCAGATGACGATCGCCGAGAACTTCGGGGTCGAGGACCGCGGCCGCTTCTACGACGCGGTCGGGGCGATGCGCGACGTGATCCAGAACCACGCCCTGCAGGTGCTGGGGATCGTCGGCATGGAGCCGCCGGCCGGCAACAGCCCCGACAGCGTTCGCGACAAGAAGCTCGAGTTCTTCAAGGCGATATGCGCGGCGGACCCGAAGCGCTACGTGCGCGGCCAGTACGACGGCTTCCTCGACGTGAAGGACGTGGCGGCCGGCTCGCAGACCGAGACCTTCGCCGCGGTCGAGTTCGCGGTCGACAACTGGCGCTGGGCCGGGGTGCCGTTCTTCATCCGCGCCGGCAAGAACCTGCCGGTCAAGGTGAGCGAGGTGAGCGTCTTCTTCAAGCGGCCGCCGCGGCTCGGGGTCGGCCGCGGGAAAACCCCGGAACCGAACCAGCTGACGATCCGGATCGAGCCGAAGGCGGGGGCGCGAATCCGCCTCTACGCGAAGCAGGCCGGCGAGGAGGCCTTTCAGGCCGCCGACATGGAGGTCCTGTTCGAGAAGGTGCCGGGCGAGGACCCCGAGCCCTACGAGCGCCTGCTCGGCGACGCGATCGCCGGCAACCACCAGCTTTTCACCCGCCAGAGCGCGATCGAGGAGACCTGGCGGGTGGTCCAGCCGCTGCTCGACGAGCCGGGCCCAGTGCTTTCGTACGAGCCTGGGACCTGGGGGCCGGAAGAGGCCGAGAAGCTGCTCCGCGGGACCGGTCACTGGTCCCAGCCCTGGCTGCCATAGGCGACCGAATAGCGCCACCCGCCGGAGAAACGCCTACCCTGGCTGGTCCCATGGTCGATACTGGGAAAAGGGCTGACGATCTGTTGGCGAAGCTGGGATACGAGGCCTGGCGCGCCGGACAGAGGGAGGCGGTGGTTGCCGCCCTCGAAGGGCGGGATTCGCTGATCGTTATGCCCACCGGGGGTGGGAAGAGCCTCTGTTACCAGCTGCCGGGGCTTGCTTCCGAGGAGCTGACGATCGTGGTGAGTCCGCTGATCGCCCTGATGCGGGACCAGTGGGGGAAGCTGAGCCGGCTGGGTCAACGGGTGGCGATGATCACCTCGGGGATGGAAGATTGGGAGGTCAGCGAAGCGCTGGAGATGGTGCGGGGGGACGCGCGGATCGTCTACTGCGCGCCGGAGCGGTTCGCGTCCGGCGTCTTCCTCGAAGCGCTCGCCTGCCGCGAGGTCGACCTGATCGCCGTCGACGAGGCGCACTGCGTCTCGGAGTGGGGGCACGACTTCCGGCCCGACTACCTGCGGCTGCCGGAGGTGGTCGAGCGGCTGGGGCGGCCGACCGTGATGGCCTGCACGGCGACCGCGACGGTGCCGGTCGCGCGCGAGATCGCCTCGCGCTTCGGGATGCGGGAGCCGCTCCAGGTCCGCTCCGGCTTCGACCGGCCGAACCTCTCCTTCGACGTCGTCGCGCTGGAGGGCAAGGGCTCGACCGCGCGCCGGCAGACGCTGCTGGAGACGGGCCTGCGCGACCCCGCCAACCGGCCGGCGATCGTCTACTGCGGTACCCGCAAGCAGACCGAAGAGGTGGCGGCGGAGCTGCGCGACGCCGACGTCGCCGCGGTCGCCTACCACGCCGGCCTCGCGCCCGAGCAGCGGACGGCGATCCAGGAGCGCTTCATGGCCACCGACACCGGCGTCATCTGCGCCACCAACGCCTTCGGGATGGGGGTCGACAAGGCCGACGTGCGCTCGGTCTGGCACGTGACGATCCCGACCAGCGTCGAGGCCTACTACCAGGAGGCGGGACGCGCCGGGCGCGACGGCCTTCCCTCGCGAGCGGTGATGCTGGCGCTGAAAGCCGACCTCGGCCGCCTCGTCCGCTTCAACGAACAGCGCGCCGGCGACCCCGACCTGGCGATCGCCCGCGAGCGCGGCTGGCGCGCCTACCACGCGATCAAGGAGTTCATCTACGGCCTCGAGTGCCGCCGCCGCGCCCTGCTCGACCACTTCTCGGACAGCACCGCGGGGGCGCCGCTCGAGCGCTGCTGCGACGTCTGCGACATGCTCGACTGGCTGCCCGACCCAAACACGATCGCGGTCCGCAGCTCGAAGCGCACCCCCGCCAAGGCCGCGCCCGCGCCCGACCTCTCCCCCGCCGACGCCCCGCTCTTCGAAGCGCTGAAAGCCTGGCGTTTGGGCGCCGCCGCAGGCAAGCCCGCCTTCACCGTCGCCAGCAACAAAACCCTGACCGCGATCGCCGCCGTCCGCCCGCAGAGCGAGGAGGCCCTGCTCACGATCAGCGGCGTCGGCCCCGCCTTCATCGAGAAGTATGCGCCGGAAGTGCTCGCGATCGTCGCCGAGCACGCCCAGCCGCTCGCCGCCTGATCCCGCAATCCGTTCGTCTGTTCCTTTTCGTTGCTCGGCAAGGAAAAGGAACAGACGAATCGCAAACGGGGTTGCATCGGGGGGCTTGGATCGGGGGTGCGCGGGGCTCTCTTGCCACCATGGAGCGCTCGGTGCCCGGCCCGCTGAAGTCCCGTGCCGCCCTCGCGGTTGCCCTTGCCAGCGCTCTGCTGCTGGTGCTGCTCGCTGCGCCCGCCGCCGCGTCCAGCCCGCTGCTGCCACCCGGCAAGAAGGTCTACTGGGGCGTCTCTGACACCGGCGACCCGGCCGACTTCGGCCAGTTCTCCAATGACCTGAACAAGCACCCGGCGGTGATCCAGTCCTTCCGCACCTGGGGGACCGACTTCGACGAGGTGATCACGCGCTGGCAGATCGCCCGGGCGCGGCCGATGATCCACCTCTCGACCGCTGACAGCAACACCGGTGCCGAGCTGATCACCCCGGCGCAGATCGCCGCCGGCGCCGGCGACCGCTACCTGGTCCGCCTCAACAAGCTCTTCTACGAAAAGGGGATGCGCGCCTACGTGCGGCCGCTCGGCGAGCCGAACCGCTGCCTCAACGTCTGGGCCGCCTACGACTGCGCCGGCGCCTCGCGCGGCCCCGAGCACAGCCCGCGCGCCTACAAACAGGCGTTCCGCCGCATCTACGTGGTCGTCCACGGCGGCGGCAAGGCGCGGGAGATCAACCGCCGCCTCGCCGAAGCCGGGCTGCCGCCGCTGACCGTCGGCGTGCGGGCGCTGCCGAAATCCCCGGTGGCGATCGTCTGGAGCCCGCTTCCCGCCGGCTCGCCGACTGTCCCCCACAACCGGCCGAAACACTTCTACCCCGGCTCGCGCTGGGTCGACTGGGCCGGGACCGACTTCTACTCCGGCTACCCGGAATGGAAGGCGCTGACGGGGCTCTACCGCCGCTTCTCCGGCAAGCCGTTCGCGGTCACCGAGTGGGCGGTCGAAAGCGGCGACGACCCGAGCTTCGTCGACAAGCTCTTCGCCTGGGTAAAAAGCCACCGCCGCACGCGGATGCTCGTCTACTACCAGGACTTCGGCGACGGCAACAGCTACCGGATCCAGAACTACGGATCTAGCCTGAACGTCCTCCGCGCCCGCCTCCACTCCGGGCTCTTCCCGGCTTACGCGCGGGGTGCGCCTCACCTACCGCCCCCACCCCCCGGTGGGGTTGGAGCGCGGTGATCGACGAGTAGCCGGTCAGGTAGATCCGCCGGCCGTCGGAGATAACCGGGGTGTAGGTCCCCTTCGGGTAGCGGAAGACGCGCTTGCCGCTCCGCATCATGAAGCCGCTCGTCGTCTTGTCGGTGAACTCGGCGACGTAGACGATGTCGCCGATCGCCGAGAGCGAGCCGACCACCTGACCGCCTGCCGAGCGGCTCCAGCGGACGCTGCCGTCCTTGGCGTCGAGCGCGTAGACGTTGCCGTCGAAGGAGCCGATGAAGACGGACGGCGGGCTGTGGCGGGTGTTGGCGACGGTCGGGCCGGAGTAGGCGTAGCCGCCGGTCGAGTAGGACCAGGCGAGGGCGCCGTCGGTGGTGTCGTAGCTGTAGACGCGGGCGTCGTTGTTGCCGGCGTAGACGCGGCCGTAGGCGACCGCCGGGGTCGAGTAGAAGGCGCCGGAGCCGCCGAAGCCCGGCCCGAGCGAACCGCTCTGCCAGACCAGCTTGCCGCTCTCGGCGTCGACCGCGTTCATGTAGCCGCCGTAGTCGCCGACGAAGAGCTTGCCGTCGGAGTAGGCGGGGGCGGACTTGATCGGGCCGCCGAGCGGAGTCGACCAACGGACCTGGCCTTTGCCGGTGCTCATCGCGAACAGTTCGCCGTTCTCGCAGCCGAAGTAGACGGTGCGGTCGACGATCACCGGCGAGGACTCGGCCCGACCCGGCAGGTCGCGTTTCCAGATCACCCTGCCGGTTTTCGCGTCGAGCTTGACGATGTGGCCGGGGACGAGGTTGACGATGTAGAGGCGGTGTTTGTAATACGCCGGCGAGGAGGCGTTGAGGCGTCCGATCCGTCGCTTCCAGAGCTCTTTGCCGGTGTCGGCGTCGAGCGCGTAGGCGAAGCCGCTGTTGTTGACGAAGTAGAGCTTGCCGCCGACGTAGATCGGCGGGAACTCGAGCAGGGGCCGGTCGGTGAAGCGCCAGAGTTTCTCGAAGGGGGGCTTGATCCCCTTCACCGGCAGGTACCGGGTGCGGGCCGGGTTGAGACCGAAGACCGGCCAGTTGACCGTCTTCGGCTCCTTCGGCGGCGGCGGCTTCTGCGGTTCGAAGTTTTCGATCGCCTCCTGGTTGTGGACGTCGCCGGGGCGCTTCAGCAGCTCGTAGGCGAGGATCGCGCCGCTGACGAGGATCGCCAGGGCGAGGAACGCCACGACCAGCATCTGATTCGACCGATGCGAGAGATGCAGGTCGAGGAAGCGCTTAACGCGCATCCGCAACGCGGCGCTCGGACTCTTTGGAGACGCCGGCGATCAGGTCTCTGATCGCTTTCTTCAGGATCGCCATGAAGACCGGTCCGGCGAGCGGGATCGTCGGCGTCGTCTTCACCGCGTAGGTGATCTCGGTGCCGCCGTCCTTCGGGCGCAGCTCGACGGTGCCGACGTGGTCGCGGACCGGCAGGCCGGAGAGGATCTTGTAGGAGAAGCGGCTCGACGGCTCGTAGGCGATCACTTCCTCGCGCATCGGCGGCCCCGGCAGGGCGCTGAGCACGCGGATCGCGCCGAGGCCGTTCGGCGCCGGCTCGCCCTCGCGCTCCAGCTCCGCCTTGCGCAGGGGGGTGATCTCGGTGTAGCGCCGGTGGTCGGTGAGGACGTCGAAGACGACCTCGGGCGGGGCAGCCGCCTGGCGCACGTAAGTGAAGCTCGCCATCGCCCGACAGGCTACGTGAGCCGCCAGCGCCGCGGGTCGGTGCCCTCCACCGGCTCGACCTCCCCGGCGATCGCCAGGTGGTCGAGGCAGGAGCGGACGATCTGCAGGACCCAGGCGCTGGCCGGGGTTTTGACCATCTCGGGGCCGATGATCTCTTCGACGATCTCGAAGGCGGTCGGGTCCTCGCCGCCGCCCAGCGCCGCCCGCACCTTGCCGAGCAGCTCGGCGACCTGGCGGCGGGACTCGGCGATCTTCGCCTCGGGGTCGCGGAAGGTGCGGCCGTGGCCCGGCAGGACGAGGTCGACGTCGAGGCCCTCGACCTCGTCGAGGCTGGTGAGGAATTCGCCGACCGGGTCGGGGCTGTGGCCGTAGTCGAAGAAGAGGACCGTGCGCCCGAGCAGGTGGTCGCCGGAGATCAGCAGCTTGCGCTCGGGCTGGTGGAGGACGACGTGCGAGGGGGCGTGACCGGGGGTCTCGTGCACCTGCCAGGCGCCGAGGTCGGTCTCGACCTTCACCTCCGGGACGAGCTCGCGGTCGGGCTCCCTGAGGACGTCGATCCCCGACTCCTCGTCGCTGCGAGCCTCGCGGTAGCGCTCCAGCGCCGCCAGCGGCACGCCGCTCTCGCGCGCGGTCTCGATTCGCGACTCGAGCGCCGCCTGCGGATCGTCGGCGAGCAGCCGCACGTGCTCCCAGCGGGGGTGCATCCAGAGCTCGCAGCCCGCGCGCTCGGCGATCGAGCCGGCCAGCCCGTAGTGGTCGGTGTGGGAGTGGGTGCAGACGACCAGCCGCACGTCCTCGACCCCGAAGCCGGCCTGGGCCAACGCCAGGTCGAGCTGCCGCAGGCGGCCCTTGCCGCCCATCCCGGTGTCGAACATGACGATGCCACCGTCGTGGGCTACCGCCCAGGCGTTGCCGTGCGGAACGCCGGGCCAGGGCAGCGGCAGGCGCAGGCGCCAGATCCCGGGGAGGACGCGCTCGGTCCGCGGCGCCTCCGCTCGTTTGTCACTGGCCACGTGGCCAATCCTTTCAGAGCCCGTCCCCGCGACAGGCTCTCAACGCCGAGACCGCAAACAGCGACCCGCCGATCACGAAGGCGGTCGCCGCAACCGCATGATCCGAGTCAGCCGCCGCTTGGTCGCGTCGTCCGCCCGTCCCTTCTCCTCCCCACTCGGGCCGACGAGCACTCCCCGCTTGCGCAGCACCCGCCGGTCGACGCTCATCGCGCCCAGACTATTTGCCGCCGGCCGCTACGCGACGTCGAACGAACCCGGATCCGGCCCCGTCCGCTCACCCGCGTCGAGCCGTTCGAGCGCGGCCATGTCGTCTTCGCTCAGCTCGAAGTCGAAGACCTCGAAGTTCTCCCGGATCCGCTCCGGGGTCGACGATTTGGGGATCACGACGTTGCCGAGCTGCAGGTGCCAGCGGAGGATCGCCTGTGCCGGCGTGCGGTCGTGGTGGGCGGCGACCGTCTCGATCGTCCCCTCTTCGAGCAGCTCGCCCTGCGCCAGCGGGCTCCAGGCCTCGGTGGCGACGTCGTGGTCGGCGTGCCAGGCGCGCAGCTCGGCCTGCTGCAGGCGCGGGTGCAGCTCGACCTGGTTGACGGTCGGCCGCTTCTCGGCCTCGCGCTCCAGTCGCTCGAGGTCCTCGACGCGGAAGTTGGAGACGCCGATCGAGCGGGCGCCGCCTTCCTCCTGGATCCGTTCGAAGGCGCGCCAGGTCTCGGGGAAGAGGTCCTTGCTCGGCAGCGGCCAGTGGATCAGGTAGAGGTCGACGTGGCCGGTCCCCAGCCGCCCGACGCTCTTCTCGAAGGCGCGCAGGGTCGAGTCGTACCCCTGCTCGGAGTTCCACAGCTTGGTGGTGACGAAGACGTCCTCGCGGCGCACGCCCGACGCGGCGATCGCCGACCCGACCCTCGCCTCGTTGCCGTAGGCGGCGGCGGTGTCGATGTGGCGGTAGCCGACCGCGAGCGCTTCCTCGACCTTCTCCTGCGTCTCCTCCGCCGGGATCTGGAAGACGCCGAACCCCAGCTGCGGGATCTCGACGCCGTCGTGCAGGGTCAGGACGGGAACCTCGGTCGCGTTGGTCATAGGCGCTGGACTACCCCTGGCGCTGCTTTCTTATTCGAGTGCCCCGACCAGGGCACGGCCCGTGAGTAACACGGAGCAGTCGATTTCTATAAATCAGTTTTACAAATCTTTTGCAATCGCGAAACACCCGCGTAACGAGCGGCTCCAGGGTCAGGCGGATTCTGTCGCTATGAGCAAACGACAGAAAACACAAACTTCTCCGCTACCTCCGGACTTAGACGGGGAGATCCGCGTCAGCCGGACGGGAGAGGCAAGGCGCAGGCAACGGGAGCAGGGGCGCACTCGGCTGAAGGAGATGCTGGAGTTGCCAGAGAAACCGGCAAAGGGTGAGGCCGACTGGCAGAAGACCAACGGGGCCGGTCATCAACGGCGGGTGATTCGGCGGCAAGTGCGGGAGATACCGGTCGAGTCGAACGTCTGGTTCGCGATCGGTCTCGCGGCAGTGGGGATTGCTGCTGGAGCTGCACTCACTGCCGCCACCGTGGTCGATAACCCCGTAGTGATAGCCATCCTTTGGACGGTGGCCACTTGTGTCGCTTTAGCCGGTGCCAGCTACTTCATCGTCCATCACGACGTGAACCGGGGTCGCCGAATCAAGCGCTCCGAGGTGGTCGAGGAGTACGCGGAGGAGGTATGAGAAGTTAGCTGGTGGCCAGGCCGATGGCCAGGAGCGGAAAAGCGGCCATCAGGCCCAGATAGGCGCCTATCGCGAGGCCCGTGCCGAGGCTCGCGGTGCGCGAGCGGGCGCCGGAGATCGCGCCGACGATTACGAAGGCGGCGGCGATTCCGAATCCGAGCCAGAAGATCTGCGGCATTGCGGCGGCGAGAATACCCGAAGCCGGGGAGGAATCGCCGTCCGCGCAGCAAAGCCGCCCCCATGAACCAGTCCTCCAGTCAGAACAGCAAACTGATCCTGGCGGCGATGATCTTTGCCGTCTCGATGACCTTCATCGACCAGACGATCGTCGCGATCGCGATCCCGACGATCCAGGACGACCTGACCCTCTCCGCCACCGGAGTCCAGTGGATCATCAACGGGTATCTGCTCTCGCTCTCGGCGCTGTTCGCCTTCGGCGGCCGGCTCGCGGACATCGCCGGCCACCGGCGGATGGTCGTGCTCGGCGTCGTCATCTTCGCCACCGCCTCGGCGCTCTGCGGCGCCACCCCGACCGGCTCGCTCGACGAGACCTGGCTGATCGTCTTCCGCGTCATCCAGGGCGCCGGCGCGGCGATCATGTTCCCGGCGGCGCTGGCGATCGTCCTGGGCGCCTTCCCGGTCTCCGAACGCGGCAAGGCGATGGCGATCTTCTTCGCGATCGCGGGCGGCCTGACGGCGATCGGCCCGCTGGCCGGCGGCTACCTGGTCGAGATCACCTGGCGGGCGATCTTCTGGGTCAACATCCCGGTCGCGATCATCGCCCTCTTCCTGATCTGGAAGTCGAAACCCGCTGACGAGAAGCACCCGGCGGAGCTGGACTACACCGGGACGATGCTGATCACCGGCGGGATGGCGCTGGCGGTCCTGGGCCTGCAGCAGTGGAGTATCTGGGGCTGGGGCGACGCGAAGACCTGGGGCTGCATCGCCGCCGGGCTGGCGATCCTCGCCGCCTTCGTCCGCTACGAGCTGCGGACCGAGAATCCGCTGCTGCGGCTGGAGATCTTCAGGGACAAAGCCTTCGCGGTGGACAACGTCATCCTCTTCCTGCTGATGATCCCGTTCGTGCCGCTGTTCTTCTTCGCCAGCATGTACGCGCAGATCTCGCTCGGCGAAAGCGCCTCGCAGACTGGCCTCTACCTGCTGATCTTCTTCGCCGGGTTCGCCACCGCCTCGCAGTGGGGCGGCAGGATGCTCGACCGGGTGGGCGCACGGCCCGCGATCGTGCTCGGCTGCGCGGTCGCCGCCGTCGGCTTCTTCCTCTGGGGCCGGTCGCTGACCGAGCTCTCGGTGAGTGACCAGTGGTACTACATCGTCATCGCCGGGGCCGGGGTCGGGCTGGTCCTCAGCCCCGCCAACACGGACGCGCTGAACCGGGTCTCGCGAGACCGCTACGGCGAGGCGACCGGGATCACCCAGACCGTGCGCAACTTCGGCTCCAGCCTCGGGCTGGCGGTGCTCGGCTCGGTCCTGATCCTCGAGAACCGCTCCAACCTCGAAGCGACGGCCGACAAGCAGGGCCTCCCGAAGCAGTTCGGCACCGAAGTCGCCGACACGATCAGCCAGGGCACCGGGCCTGGCGAAATGCCGGCGAACCTCCCTGCCTCGACCGAAAAGGCCGTCCAGAAGGTCGTCGACAGCATCCCCCACGATTTCGCCCTCGCCTCGCGCACGATCTTCTACGGGATGGCCGCGGTGATGGCGGTCGCCTTCGTCATCTCGCTGGTCACGATGCCGGGCGGCAAGGTCGAAACCGAGGCCGAAGGCCTCGGCGAGCCGACTTCCGCCGGGCCTGCCTGACGCGTTACGTCCTTCCCCGTGAGGGTCCTGGGCCTCGCCCTGCTGACGGTTGCGCTGGCGACGTCGGCGTCGCCCGCCAGCGCGGCGGACGTAGCGGCGCAGAAGCTGGCCGACCGCTACGTGCCGATCACGATGCTGCGCGAGCAGCGCGACCCTCCTGCGATACCAAGGAGGAGCAGTACCAGCCCACCAGCGTCCACGCGGTGCTCGGCAACCCGACCGTCACCCTCACCCACGAAGAGCCCGACGGCCAGCTCGTCGACGTGAAGAAGGCGCCGACCGCGGCTGAGCGCTCATCCTCTTCCAGCACGCCGGCGGCGGGGGCGCCGAATGGAGAGCGGCAAGGTCCTGAAAAACGGGACGCACCCGGTCGTCTATCCCGCGGGCTCGCACGCGACCTTCTACGACTGACCCACCTGGCGACCAAGTCGCGGCCGGCGGCGATCGGGATCGTCCTCGCGATTCCTCGTGCTGGGCCTGCTCTTCAGCGTCGCCCGCTGGGGGCCAGTCGACCTGAAGGAGCTGCGGGCGCGGCGCGCGTTTGGCCAGATCCTGCGGCTCTACCGCCGATCAACATCTGGCGCCTGCGGCCGAGCCCGGCGCCGAGCAGCTAAGTTTCTGGCCCGTGAAGATCCTCGCCTTCAGCGACCTGCACCGCGACCTCGAGCAGGGGGCGCGGCTGGTCGAGATGTCGGCCGAGGCCGACGTCGTGATCGGCGCCGGCGACTTCGCCTCGGTGCACGAGGGGCTGGAGGAGACGATCGGCGCCCTCGCCGCGATCGAGACGCCAACCGTCCTCGTCCCCGGCAACAACGAGACCGTCGACGCGCTGCGCGAGGCCGCCGCCGGCTGGAGCGCCGCCACCGTCCTGCACGGCGAGGGGACGACGATCGGCGGCGCCGAGTTCTACGGCCTCGGCGCCGGCATCCCGGTCACCCCCTGGGACTGGAGCTTCGACCTCGACGACGAGGCCGCCACCGAGATGCTCGCCCCCTGCCCCGAGGGCGCGGTCCTCGTCCTCCACTCGCCCCCCAAGGACCACTGCGACTCCGCCGGGGGCGGCGGCAACTTCGGCAGCCCCGCCCTGCTGCGCGCGATCGAAGAGAAGCGGCCCCGCCTCGCCGTCTGCGGCCACATCCACGAGTCATGGGGCTGCGAGAGCCAGGTCGGCGAGACCCCGGTCCGCAACCTCGGCCCCAAGGGCACCTGGCTCGAGGTCTAGCCTGCAGCGTCTCGGGGGCGATGTCAGCTCCGTTCGGCCAAACGATCGTTCCCAACTCGTCGTCGAGTCACGCTGCATCGACCCCCACTGCTCGACGAGGCGCAATGCTCGTGGTGGTAGGTCACCCCGGAGGACCTTGAACGTCTCTATCGCGATCGATGCCTCGTGATCGCCGTAGAGGGAATGGAAGTGCGGTACTCCATGCTCCCGGTAGTACATCGCGATGACGATCCCGTAAGAGCTGCCGATCCGCGCAAGAGGTGCCGACTCTGCACCGGCATAATCGCGCGGATGGCATTTCGACTCCTCCGCACCGCCGACGCCTTCTGGCGGCGGTCGAATCAGATGAAGACGCCGAACACCGACCTCGGCGGGCAGCTCGGGGCAACGCAGTTGGGGGCGCGGATGTGGCGGCTGGAGCCGGGAAGAGCGTCCACCAGGCACCGGCACTTCACCCAGGAGGAGCTATACGTGCTGCTGGAGGGCGAGGGGCGGGTGCGGATCGGGGGCGAGGTGCGGACGCTGGCGCCGCTCGACACGCTCCTGGTCGAGCCCGACACCGACCGCCAGCTGTTCAACGACACCGACGCCGACCAGCTCTGGCTCGTCGTCGGCGCGCCGCGGGAAGAGATCACCAGCACGCTGGAGATGAGCGAGGAGCAGCTGCGGCATATGTATCCCGACGGCCCGAAGGCACTGCCGCCCGAGCTAGGCGGCGGCCAGGCCGACTAGCCCGAACTGCATCAACTTCTCCACCCAGTCGATGGACACGTTGATGCAGTTCAGAGGGCGAGGGAGACTGGCTCCTCGAGCAGGGTCTTCACGCGGGCTAGGAATTCGGCGCCCTCGGCGCCGTAGAGGATGCGGTGGTCGCAGGAGAGGGTCGCTTTCATCAGCTGCGCCGGGACGACCTCGCCGTCGCGGACGGCGGGGACCTCGCGGATCGCGCCGACGGCGAGGATCGCCGCCTGGCCCATGTTGATCACCGCGTCGAACTCGTCGATTCCGAACATGCCCAGATTGGAGACGGTGAAGGTGCCGCCCGAGAGCTCCGGCGGCGTCACCGAGCCGTCGCGGACCTTGGCGGCGACGGCGCGGGTGTCGGCGGCGATCTGCCGCAGGCCCTTCTCGTCGGCGTCGAAGACGGTCGGCACGACCAGGGCTTCCTCGGCGGCGACAGCGACGCCGATGTTGACCCGCGAGTAGCGCTCGAAGCGGCCGTCGCGGTAGGCGCCGTTGGCTTTCGGGAACTCGCGCAGGGCGATCGCGCACGCCTTGACGACCATGTCGTTGAAGGACGGCACCACCTCGCCGTCTTTCGCGGCGGCTTTGAACCCGGCCCGCGCCTCGACCGCCTTGCCCATGTCGACCTCGATCGTCAGGTAGAAGTGCGGCGCGGTTGCCTTCGACTCCGCCATGCGTCGGGCGATCGTCTGCTGGAGTTTGTTCAGGTCCTGGGTCTTGACCTGACCCTTCGCAGTGCCACCCGTGGCGGGGGCGGCACCCACCCCCTCCGGCTGGGTAGAGGGGGTGGGTGCCGCTGAGCTCGTGACCTCTGCCTCCTCGACGTCGTGCTTGACGATCCTCCCTCCGGGACCGGAGCCGTGAAGATCAGTCAGGTCGAGGCCCTTGTCTCGGGCGAGCCTCCTCGCGAGCGGTGAAGCTTTGACTCGCTCCCCGTCCTGGTCCCCCGCTTCTCCGGTGGGTGGCGTCGTAGGGGGGACCCCCTGCTGCTCTGCAGCTGGGGGTGGGTCCCCTGCGTCGACAGGACCCGCCAGCCGAGCGGTAGGTCCCTCGTCGTCAGTCTCAGCGGTGGGTCCCTCGCCATTGGAGCTATCCCCGATCCGCGCGATCGGACTCCCGATCGGCAGCGTCTCCCCCTCCTGGGCCAGGATCTCGGTCAGCGTCCCGGCCACGTCCGCTTCGTAGGCCATGTTCGCCTTGTCGGTCTCGATTTCGACCAGCTCGTCGCCCACCGCGACCTCGTCGCCCACCTGCTTCAGCCAAGTGAGGATCGTTCCCTCCTCCATCGAGTCGGAGAGGCGCGGCATCACCACCTCACTCATGGGCCAGCTCCATGCCTACAGATTGCCACTTCGGGCAGCCGGCCCTCAGCCGCCGCCGAGCAGGGTGCCGGCGATCAGCGTGGCCGCGGCCTGGCGGAGGATGCCCGCCTGGAGCCGGTCCATCACGGCCTCCTGCCGCGCCTGCAGCCGGCCGACCGTGGCGATCGGCTCGACGTCGGCGCGCGGTTCCGGCGGCGCGGTCGCCAGCGCGTCGCCGTAGGCGAGGCAGCCCTGCACGCCCTGGGCAATCAGCTGGGCGCGGTAGTCGGCGCCCTCTTCGCTCGGGTGCAGGTTGTCGGCCTGCATCAGGTCGGGACGCGTGGCCACGGTCCCGGCCCAGTCGGGCACCTGAGTTCCCGGCCTCGAGGAGGCGAATTCGGCGACCACGCGGTTCTTGCCGGTGTTGTCGACGCCGTTGACGGTGAAGCCGTGGACGGTCGGGGCGACCATGCAGCGGTCGCCCACGGTTTCCGCGACCTTGGCCAGGTTGCCGGCGAGGATCTCGGGATATTCGGGGTTGTCGTTGGTCCCGGCGTCGAAGACGATCACGTCGACCGAGGGGTCGTAGCTTTCCTGGAAGAGGTCGAAGACCTGGTAGCTGTTGTAGCCGCCGACCGCGTTGATCGTCAGTTCGACGCCGGGGAGATAGCGGCTGAGGTAGGGGGAGGTCAGCTCCTCGAGGCTGTCCCCCACCACCAGCACGTGGGGAGCCGAGCGCGCCTGGGCGACCGGCGCGCAGAGACAGACCAGCAGAACCGCCAGGAACGCCCCGCCGAAGCTGCCGAATCGCCGCACGGGAGTGTTCTACACGACCCGGCCCCCGCCATAGACTGCCGCGCGTGTTCGACGCCGTTCGGCTACGGATCCTCGGCTGCGCCCTGGTCGCGGCGATGCTCCTCGGCGGCTGCGGGGGCAGTGGCTCGGAGGCGACGACCGAGGGGACCCTCACCAGCGACGAAACCACCCGGACCATCGAGAAGCCCACCGCATCCCGGGAGGCGAAGGGCGGGCCCCGGCACGTCCCCGCCGGCGACCTCTGCCAGAGCCAGCTCGGCAGCTTCGTCGGCTCGATGGACGGGCTGCGGCGGCGGCTCGCGGTCGGGGTCACCTACGACCAGTACGTCGCCGAGGTGCGCGGGATCCGCTCGACCTACGGGGAGATTCCGATCGAGCAGCTGCAGATCGACTGCCTCACCGCCGTCGCCGCCCCCGGCGAGAAGGCCTTCAACCGCTACATCGAAGCGGCCAACGATTGGGGCGAGTGCGTGTCCGAGCTCGGCTGCGGCTCGGTGGAAATCGAACCGAGGCTGCAGCGCCGCTGGCGGATCGCCTCGCACTTCCTCTCGGAAGCCCAAGACGGCCTTCGCGCCGCCGCGAGCTGAAAAGCGCCGGGGCCGCCAAGTGGCGACCCCGGCCTGGTGCAAAGGAACGAACGCGGGAACTGCGGCCGAATGGGACAAAGTCCGGTCTCCCAAACGCTCGCCGGTGCCCGGGGTGGATTCCGCCGGGCGCCCAAACCAGTGCGGCGCCTAGCGGCCCTGCACCTCCAGAGTCCCTCCAAGCATGTGACTCAAAATAGGACCACCTCCTTTCTCTGGTCACGCGATTGAAGCAAACGCGGAGGTCGGGCTCCACAGCCACGGAGTGACAATCAGGAGGCAGCCAGCTCCTCCGGCAGCTCGTCGCCGAGGATGTCCTTTCCGCGCCGGCTCTGCAGCCGCCGCCAGAGCTCGAAGCCGAGCCCGACCGCCATCGCGGCGGCGAAGGGGGCGGCGAGCGGCAGCCAGAGGTTTTCGTTGAAGGTCTCGCCGCCGAGGTAGCCGAGCATCGAGACGTAGAGCGCCCAGAGCGAGGCCGCGACCGCGTCGGCGACGACGAACTGGCGGTAGGGCATCTCCAGGGTCCCGGCGGCGAAGGTGGTCGCGGTGCGACCGCCCGGGATGAAGCGCCCGACGCCGATCAGGAACGCCCCCCGGCGGCGCAGCGCTTCCTCGGCCCACTTCAGCCGCGCCTGCCCCTTCTCGCCGTCGAAGAGCCGGTCGGCGATCGGGTCGCCGATCCTGCGCCCGAGCCAGTAGCAGAGGTTGTCGCCGACGAAGGCACCGAGGGCGACGACCGGGACGATCACCCAGATGAAGAGACCCCCCTGGGCCGCGAGCACCGAGGCGGTGATGACGATCGTCTCCGAGGGGATCAGCGGGAAGAGGACGTCGGCAGCGGCCGCGAAGCCCAGAACGGGGTAGGTGGCGACGCTGTGTGAGACCTCCTGGGTGAGCCAGTCGAACATGGATGGGCCACCGCTACCCGGATGAGCTTGGTTTACCAATCGTTAGGCGGGTAATTAAGGGCCATGTCAACCGCACTGATCATCGCCATAGTCGTCGTTGTCGCCATCCTGCTGGTCCTCGCCGTCCGGGCCGTGCGCAAGCGCCGCGCCGAGCGTGAACTGGAACGCCAGCGCCTCAGCGAACAGGCGGGCGGCCACCGCAACGAGGCCGAGGTGCACGCCGGCAAGGCACAGGAGCACGAGCAGGCTGCCCAGGAGGCCGCCGAGCGGGCCGAGCGCGAGCGCCAGATCGCCGAGCGCCACGGCAGCAAAGCCGACGACCTAGAGCAGAAGCTCTAGGTCGATCACATGCCCCGTTCTAGCTCGCGGCGCGATCCTCGCCGGCGAGCGCGGCCGGCAACTGCCTTCGCGAGCCGATGTCGAGCTTGTCGTAGGCCGCGCTGAGGTGTGCCTCGACGGTCTTCACGGTGACGAAGAGGGATTGGGCGATCTGGCGGTTGGTCATTCCCTCGGCGGCGAGGTCGGCGACCCGGCGCTCGCTGGGGGTGAGTGACTCCACCCCGATCGGGGTGTAGCGACGGACCTTCTCGCCAGTGGCCTGGAGCTCCTCGTGGGCGCGGCGGGCGATTCGCTCGGCGCCGCCCTTGCGAGCGATGTCGAATGCCTTCCGCAACGGCGCGCGGGCGTCGGCGCGCCTCCCGGCGCGGCGTAGAGCGGATCCCAGGTCGCAGAGCACGAGGGCGTGCACCAGGTTCCTCGGCGAGCCCTCGAGCTCGGTGACGGCGCCTTCCAGAAGCTCGATCTCCTCCTGACCCCCTCGGGCTGCGGCTGCCGCACGCGTGACATAGGCGATGCTCGCCGGCGCTCCCCAGAAGCGGGCGTAGGCGAGCTGCTCGTCCGCCAGGGCCCTGGTCTCGGCCTGCCTCCCGAGCGCCTGCAGCGACCTGACCCAGTACGGGCTCATCGAAGCTACTGGCCCCAGTCCATACCCCAACTCCTCCGCATGCTCCGCAAGGGCTTCGAAGTCTTCGATGGCGCGCTCGAAGTCACCACGCTCGAACCGCAGTTTCCCCCGCACCATCAGCAATATCCCGAACAGGGCCCCAGGTGGCATCGGAGCCTCATTGAGACCCATGGCCTGCAGCTCCGATTCGGCTTCGTCCAACTCGTCGCGTTCGATCAGGACCTCCAGCAGGAGCCCGACGCCCATGAACACGAGCGGCATGATCCCTGCCAGCCGAGCGAGATCGATGCCCTGCCGCAGGTCCGCCTCTGACGAAATCAGGTCGCCTTCCCCCCAGGCGACGAACCCCTGCAGCAGCGCAGCGCGGATCAGATCGGGGGTCCCACCCCGCTCGCGGGCGATGGCAAGCGCCCGATCTGCACCGCGCCGGGCCCCGGCGATCTCGTCCGTCGTAACGAGGGCCATCACGGCGATCGAAGCGGCCGTGAACTCGGGCTCCTCGACGAAGATGCTGCCGTTGTTGCCGAGGACCCGTTCGGCGGCGGCGGCGACCTGATCGGCGGTCCCGGTGGAGATCAGGGTCCGCATCTCCATCGCCGCCGCGAGTCTCCCGGTTGGGCTGTCCGGATCGATCTTCCCACCGTCGACTATCTCCACCACTGGCAAGGAGGGCACAATCGCCGCCAGCGTGCTCATCTGTGCTTGCAACTGATAAGCGCGCTCGAAGTCGTCTTCGGCTACCGCGGCCTCGATCGCCTCCCCCAGAATCGAAGCCGCCTGCTCGAAGCGCCCGCCGAGCGCCATCAACGAGATCAGCGGGATGGCCCAGCGACCGCGAACCGAGGGATCCGCCGCCCACTCCGAGAAGACCTGGTCTTCGATTGCGCCGAACGCAGCCTGATCCGCGGCGCGCAAGGTCGCCCCCAGCAGCGGCTCCAGAACCGCCGATCGCATCTCCGGTGGCGGCGGCTCCCGCAGAGCGCGGGTCAGGTACGCGATCGCCGACCGCGGAGCACCGGCGCTCAGGCTCCGCTCGCCCGCCTCGACGAGAGCCCCCACCACCGCCTCGTCTTCTTCCGGCTCGGTGGCGAGAAGCTGGGTGGCGACTCGCTCGACACCAGCCCCGCGCTCGCGCAAGAGGACGGCAGCACGGGCGTGGGCTCGAGATCGCGCCCCGATCGGCAGGCTGGCGTAGATCGCATCGCGCACCAGCGGATGGATGAACCGCAAGCGCAACTCCGTCTCGACTATCGAGCTCGCGTGGAGCTCGTCGATCGCACGTTGGGTGGCATCGGCATCGCTTTCGCCCATCGCTGCGAGGAGGCCTATATCGCCGTCCTCCCCGAGCACAGCCAGGGATCCGGCCACCGTCGCCGCTTCGGGGGAAAGCTTCGCGACTCGCCCCAGAACTGCGCGCGTTACCTGCGCGGGAACTTGCCCTCGGACCAGATCGGCCTGCTCCGAATCCGGTTCGATCCCTCGAGACAGCAGGTCGCGGGCCAGCTCGCAGAGCAGGAACGGGTTTCCTCCACTCACCTCATGGCAGGTGGCGGCAAAGCCCGCATCTGGCGATCGCTCCAGTTCCTGCGCCAGCAACGTCGTCGTCGCCTCCGGGCCGAGGGGCCCTGGCTCGAGGTGCTGCACGAAGGGATCGAGGAGGACCCGTCCCAGGCTTGGCGACGAACCCGGCTCGTCTGGCCGCACGGCCACCGCCAGGAGGACCGGCAGCTCCTCGAGCCGTGGCAGCAGGAAGCCGAGGTAGTCGAGCGAGGCGGAATCGGCCCAGTGCGCGTCGTCGATCGCCAGCATCAGGGGCCGGTTCTCCGCCAGGGCCGCGGTCACCCAGTAGAGGCCGTGGAGTACGGCGAAGGGATCGTCGGTCTCTGCGGTGTCGGGCTCTAGGCCGAGCGCCGCCCGAGCCGCGGTCGCTCCCTCCAGCATCCCCTGACGTGCCTCGGGGGTAAGCGCCGCCAGCTCGGCCGCGAACAGCTGCCGCACGAGCGCGAAGGGGAAGTCCCGCTCGAGCTCCGTAGCCCTGGCCGAGAGGACGTTCAGTCCCGCGTCCGAGGCGATCGTCCGGGCCTCTCGCAGGAGCCGGGTCTTGCCCAGCCCGGCGGCGGCCGCGACGGCTACCGCGCAACCTCTACCCGCGCCAACCCGACCGATGGCGGCACGAAGCGCCTCCATCTCCATCTCCCGCTCCAGCAGCCCCGTCACCCTCACCCCCAACCCGCAGTGTTCTCTTTAGGTACTTACGGATATTAGGGTCAAATTCAGGGTTGTACCCCCTGGCCGCGGCAAGCGTCAGGGGAGAAGCTGGATCCGCGTGAAACTGACAGCGATCGAGAAGGGCGAGGTGCTCCCTGCGCCTTGGCTCAAAGGCGACACCCGTCCCCGAGACCTGATCGCCGATGAGGTCGACGAGCTCGCTGTCACCCCCCAGGCGGGGGCCGGTGCCCTGTCCGACACTGCCCATGGGCACCGGCGGCGGGCTCCGGGGGAGGGAGACTGGCCCAACCCCGGAGACCCGCCAAACTCGGGCCCTCTGGGAAAACTGGCCAGCCAGCCAGTAGTATGCGCGGGCGTGGCTGACCAGGTCGAGATCGCGGCCGGAGGAGGGGACGTCGAGGACGCCCTGGTGCTCGAGCGCGAGCACTGGGAGAACGGGCCGCCGCTGGAGCTGTTCAAGCGGATGCGCAGCCAGTGCCCGGTCCACTGGACCTCGGAAGTGACCGAGCTGCCGCAGGCGAAGGGGTTCTGGTCGGTGACCCGGGCCGACGACGTCCACAAGGTGAGCCGCGACTGGGAGACGTACTCCTCGGAACTCGGCGGCGTGGTCGTGATCGACGAGGTCTTCCCGATCGAGCTGGCGCGGGCGATGTTCATCGGCATGGACCCGCCCAAGCACGACCGGCTGAAGGCGCTCTTCCAGGCCGGGTTCACGCCGAAGCGGATCGCCGCCCACGAGGAGGCGATCCGGGAGATCGTCGCCGGCACGCTCGACCGGCTGCAGGGACGCGAGACCTGCGACCTCGTCACCGACGTCGCCCAGCCCGCGGTCTCGCGGGTGATCGGCAGCTTCATGGGAATCCCGGAGGAGGACGACGCCGCCTGGGCCGAGCTGATGAACATGGCCCTCGCCGCCAACGACCCCGACTACAGCCCCTCGGTCGAGAACGTCGAAGAGACGATCCAGGAAGCGATCCAGCAGATCTTCGCGCGCTGCGGGGCGATGATCGCCGAGCGCCGCGAGAACCCGACCGACGACCTGACCAGCGTCCTCGTCCACGCCGAAGTCGAAGGGCAGAAGCTGGAGGAGCACGAGATCGTGATGGGCTTCTTCCTCCTCGTCGCCGCCGGCAACGACAGCACCAAGGCGACCTACTCGAGCGCGATGCGGGCGCTGATGGAGAACCCCGACCAGCGCCGGCTGCTACTCGACGACCCCTCGCTGGTCCCCGGCGCGGTCGAGGAGGCGCTGCGGATGTTCCCCGCCTTCGCCCACTTCCGGCGCACCGCGACGAGGGACTGCGAGCTCGGCGGCCGGCAGATCAAAGAGGGCGAGAAGGTGGTCATGTGGTACGCCTCCTCCAACCGCGACGAGACGCGCTACGAGGACCCCGACCGCTTCGACGTCCGCCGCAACCCCGACCACCAGGCCTTCGGCGCCGGCGGCCGCCACTTCTGCCTCGGCGCCGCGCTGGCCCGGCTGGAGCTGAAGATCCTGCTCGAGGAGACGCTGCAGCGCTACCCGGAGATGGAGATGGCCGGCGACACCGCCTACGTCGAGTCCGGCTTCCTCAACCAGCTGAAAACGCTGCCGGTCCGGCTCCAGCCCTAGCGCGGGAGGCCCGAGGGTGCCAACTGAGGTCACCGCGGCGCGTCCCGAAGATGTCGCGCGCGTGGTCGCCGACCTGCACGCCGCCTTCATGGACGACCCGGTGCTGTGCTGGACGTTCCCGGACGAGGCCAAGCGCCGCCGCTACGGCCACCGCTACTTCGCGATGCAGGCGAGGCGCCTGGTCCCCGGCGGCCTCGTCTGGCGGGCCGACGGGGGTGGAGCGCTCTGGGCAGGGGCGGGGCGGTGGCGCGAGTCGCCCCTCGATGCGCTGCGCCTCGCCGCGGCGACCTTCCGCGGCATCGGCCTGCGCGGCGGGATGGTCGGCCGCGGCCTGCTCGGGGTCGAGTCCCGGCACCCGCGGGAGCCCCACCTCTACCTGGCGGCCCTCGGCGTCCGCCCGGAGGGGCAGGGACAGGGGCTCGGCTCCGCCCTGCTCCGACCCGGCATCGAACAGGCCGACCGCCTCGGCCTGCCCGCCTACCTGGAGAGCAGCAACATCCGCAACGTCCCGCTCTACGAACGCCACGGCTTCGAGGTGACCGAGGAGGTGACCCTTCCGCGCGGGCCGGGGGTGTGGCTGATGTGGCGCCACGCGGGCGCCAGCTTCAGGGAAACGTGACCAGCGAGGCACCCTAGGAGCGGCGCCGGATGCTCAGGCTCCGGGCGCTGGCTTTGACTGCGGGCAGCGGCCGAGAGCGACCGCGACCCGGTCGGCGGCCTCGACCGAATCCTCGTGCTCCCACACCCGGATCACCTCCCAGCCGGCTTCTTCCAGCCGCCGGTCCGTCTCCCGGTCGCGGGTCCGGTTGGCGGCGAGCTTGGCCTTCCACCACTCGCCGTTGGAGCGTGGCGTGGTGCCGTGAACCGGGCAGCCGTGCCAGTAACAGCCGTCGACGAAGACGGCGATGCGACGGGCGGGGAAGACGATGTCGGCGCGGCGCCGCAGGGTGGGGAGCGGCTGGCGGTCGACGAAGTAGCGAAGGCCGCGCCGGTGCAGCTCGGACCGGAGCGCGATCTCCGGTGCGGTGTCCCGCTGGCGCTGGCTGCGCATCCGGCGCAGCGACTCGGCCGACGAGGCCGCCGGGGTGCCGCGGGCCGGGCTCATTCGCCTCCCGGATACCCCGCCAGCCGCTCCTCGAAGCTCATGCGGCCAATTCTGCGCCGAAGCCCTCGAGGTGTGCGCGCAGCGCCTCGAGGAAGCCCGGCGGAAACCGCAAACTGCTGCGTTCTGCGCGGCTGAGGAAACCGCGGGTGGCCCGCTCGGAGAGCCGGCGCGTGGGATAACGGAGGAAGCCGTCGAGGCCCAAGTCCCCCTGCGGGCGCTGCGGCCAGGCGGAGACGTCGAGGGCGCGAGCTCCGTCGGCGTCGCCCCAGGCAGCGACCGGCCAGCTGGAGCCCGGGTCGAGCCCGCGCTCCTCGGCCGCTTCCGCATCCCATTCCGGCGGCGCTGCCAGGCGGTGTCCGAGCCACTCGGAGACGGGGACGCTGACGGCGTTGCCGACCAGCCGCCAGCGCGGGCCGTTGCGGCGACCGGGGTCGTCGACGGCGGGGGCGGTCCAGTTCGCGGCGAAGCCCTGCAGCCGCTCGGCGTCACGGATATCGGGGAGGACGAACTCGCCACCGGGGAGCCAGATCGCCGGCGGCGAGGGGATGCCGACGCTGGAACCGCCCTTCAGGGTCGGGATCGCGTCCACCGCCCAGCCCAAACCGCGGATCCCCTCGGTCCAGTAGAACCCGCAGGCGCGCCCCTCGGGCTGTGGGGTCTCCGGTTCGCCGACATCCCCGGCGAAGAGCACCGGCCGCGGGTCGGAGGTGCGAGAGGCCAGCAGGAGCACACGGCGGCGGCGCTGGGGCAGGCCGAAGGCCCGGCTGTCCACGACACGGTAGGCCCAGGTGAACCCCTGCGCGGAGAGCTGGGCGGCGAGGTAGCGCATCGCCTCCCCCCGTTCCAACTGCAGCATGAAGGGCACGTTCTCCAGCAGCAGCCACTCTGCTCTGCTGTCGTTCGTCAGGCGGAAGACCTCCTGGACCAGCCCGGAGCGGCCGCCCGCTATCCCGGCGGTACGGCCCGCCTGAGACAGGTCCTGGCAGGGAAATCCCCCGGCGACCAGGTCGACGTTCCCGACCCCCGCCAGATCCCGCACGTCGTGTGCCAGCGGCACCTCGAAGTGATGCTCGAGGACGGCGGCGGCGGCTCCGTCGCTCTCGCAGAGGAGCTCGGTCCGATGCCCCGCGTTCTTCAGCCCCTGCTCGATCCCCCCGATCCCGGCGAAGAGGCCGGCGATGCGAAGGCTTCGGACAGGAGGAGACGACGAGGCGAGGTTGACCTGGCTCACCCCATCGATCTTCGCAACCGCCTCCGACGCCACGGACTCGGATGGCGGGAGAGGCTGCCAAATCGAAGTCCCGACGAGCGGGGCTGCGCCTCCAGCTTGCTCTCGGCGGATGCGGACAGGCGGCGCATCGAGGTCGACCTGTGGTTGCAACCTGGCGCCGCGGTCGCCGGCGCACACATCCACGACCACTTCGTCGAGCGGTCGTAGAGACCCCTCTACGCGCTCCTAGTCCTTGCGGAGGATCTGCGCCACGCGGGTGAAGTGCAGGCTGGTCTCACTGGCGATGTCGCGCGTCGAGAACCCGGCCGCCTGCGCCTCTTCGAACGACTTGCGCCGAGCCTCGCGGAGCGCTTCGAGCTTGTCCTGCGCTTTCTCGAAGTCAGCCTGTGCCCGCCGCACGGATTTCCGTGCCTTGGCCTGTGGATCTCCTGCCATCGCCGTGGACCCTATTGGGCCTGAGCGATGAGACCAGGATGCGACCAAGACAGCGCGGAACCCCGCGGAACCGCCCGGAGGACAGCGGAACGGAAAATCAGGGCGAAGCCGACGATCTCGCTCTGCACCGGGAAACACACGGCGTCCCCCGGAACAGCAAGGAACGCGCCCGACAGGATTTGAACCTGTGACCTTCGGTTTCGTAGACCGACGCTCTATCCAGCTGAGCTACGGGCGCGAGAGGCCGGGTGGTGCCGGCGAAGGACGAGATTAAAGGATGCGGGTCGGTTTTAGGCGAGATGGGCGTCGAGGGTGATCTCGGGCACGCCGGCCAGGGCGCGGGAGACGACGCAGCCGTCCTTGGCTTTCTCGGCGTAGGAGCGGAAGGCGTCCTCGTCGATGCCGGGAACGGAGCCCTCGACGTCGAGGTCGATCTTGGCGATGGTCGGGAGGCCCTCGACGAGGCGGAGGTGGACGCGGGCCTCGGCCTCGATCGACTCGGGCGGGTGGTCGGCTTCGGTGAGGGCGAGGCTGAGCGCCATCGCGAAGCAGCCGGCGTGCGCGGCGGCGACCAGCTCCTCGGGGTTGGTGCCCTCGCCCTCCTCGAACCGGGAGCTGAAGGAGTAGTTGCCCTCGAAGACGCCGTCACCGACCTTGACCGTGCCGCTGCCGCCTTTGAGGTCGCCCCTCCACTCCGCGCTGCCGTTCCTCGTCGCCATGCTCGCTCCTTCGTCTCGGGTTGAGAGCTACTCCTACCCGGTTTGGGCGGTTCCGTCTTCCTCGGCGTAGGCGGCGAGCAGCTTCTGCTCGCCCTCCTTGTCCGGGAAGCGGGTGGCGACGAGGAGGGCGCCGAGGCAGATGGCGACGATGCCCGCGACGTAGGCCCAGGCGTCGCCCTGGAGGAACGCGCCGCGGGCGCCTTTGACGATCGATTCGGCGTAGCGGGGGTGCTGTTCGGCCACCGCCGCGGCGCTGGAGAAGGACTTGGTCAGCTCGTTTTCGACGCTGGTCGAGACCGAGTGCGGCGCCGTCGCGACGGCCGAGGCCGCTGCCGCCGCGTAGCCCGCGGTGAGCAGGGCGCCGAGGATCGACTGCATGATCGCGCCGCCGAGGTCGCGCTGCAGGTCGGCGGTGGCCGAGGCCATGCCCGCCCGGTGCACCGGGACGGAGGCGGTGAGGGAGTGCGAGGCCGGGGTGCCGGCGAAGCCGACGCCGACGCCGACCAGCAGGTAACCGAGGCCGATGTGCCAGTAGTGGGCGTTCTCGTCCCAGAGGAGGAGCATCACCACGAACCCCGCCAGGCAGAAGGCGTAGCCCAGCAGGAGGGTGAAGCGGGCGCCCTTGGTCTCGACCAGGTGGGCCGAGCGGGGGGCGACGAGGACCATCCCCACCGCCCCCGGGAGGATCGCCAGGCCGGCGTCGAGGGTCGAGTACTCCAGCACGTTCTGCAGGTACTGCTGGCCGACGAACATCGCCGCCATCAACGAGCCGAAGACGATGATCCCGGCGCAGGCCGCGACCCAGAAGATGCGCCGGCCGGCGACCTCGAGGTCGTAGAGCGGCGGCCGGGCGCGGCGCTGGCGGAGGACGAAGGCGACGGCGGCGACGAGCGCGACGAGCGCGAGCACCCCCGCCGCGGCGCCGGCGTCCGGGACCGGCGCGAAGTTGATCGCCAGGACCAGGGAGGCGACCATCAGCACCGAGAGGATGCCGCCGAGGTTGTCGACCCGGTCGGCGGTCTCGTTGACGTGAGCCGGGATGTAGCGCCAGGCGAGGTAGAGGGCGACGACGGCCAGCGGCAGGGTGACGAAGAAGACCGAGTCCCAGTCGAACTGCTCCAGCAGGGCGCCCGAGACCAGCGGCCCCAGGGCCGAGATCCCTCCCCCCAGCGCCGACCAGAGCGCGATCGATTTCGTCCGCTCGGGCCCGCTCCAGAGCGCGGTGATCAGGGCCAGGGTGGTCGGGAAAGCCATCCCCGCCGCGAGGCCGCCGAGCAGGCGGGCGAAGAAGAGAACCTCGACCGAGGGGGCGAAACCGGCGAGGAGCGAGGCCGGGATCGCCAGCGCCGTCCCTGCCAGCAGCATCTGCTTGCGCCCGTGGGCGTCTCCGAGCGCGCCGAGGTAGAGGACCGAGGCGGCAAGCCCGAGCGAGTAGCCGACGGCGACGAGGTCGAGCCCGGTCTGGCTGGCGTCGAAGGCCTTGCCGATGTCCGGCAGGGCGACGTTGGCGACGGCCAGATTGAGGTTGGCGACCGCGGCAACGGCGATCAGCGCCGTCAGGACCAGCTTCGCCTGCGGCGGCGCCGACGGGCTCGACCCAGACGCCGGGGCGGGAGCGGTCGAGGCCATCGATCAAACCTTATTCGCCTCGCCAGCGCGTAGGCTGGCGCACGTGACCAAGTGGGCGGCACTCGGGGTCCTCGGGGCCGCACAGTTCCTGATGGTCCTCGACCAGGCGGTGATGAACGTCGCGATTACCCAGCTGGTCGAAGACTTCGACACCACGGTGACGACGATCCAGGCGGTGATCGCCCTCTACGCCCTGGTCATGGCCGGGCTGATGCTGACCGGCGGCAAGCTCGGGGACATCTTCGGCCGCCGCCGCGTCTTCGCCGTCGGGCTCGTCATCTACGGGATCGGCTCGGGCCTGACCGCCGCCTCCTGGAACGTCCCCTCGCTGATGTTCGGCTGGTCGATCCTCGAGGGCATCGGCGCCGCGCTGGTCCTGCCGGCGATGGTCGCCCTCGTCGCCGGCACCTACCACGGCAGCGAGCGGGCGGTCGCCTACGGCGTGCTCGGCGGCGTCGCCGGGGCCGGGATCGCCGTCGGCCCGATCCTCGGCGGCTGGGCTACCACCGAGTTCACCTGGCGCATCGTCTTCGTCGGCGAGGTCCTCGTCGCGATCGGGATCCTGGTCGGGACCCGGACGCTCCGCGAGCCCGAGCGCGGAGCGAGCAGGCCGACCCTCGACTGGGTCGGCAGCGTCCTCTCGGCCGCCGGCCTCGCGGTCCTCGTCTTCGGCGTCCTGCAGGCGAGCAACTGGGGGTGGCTGGCGCCGCGCAGCTCGCCGATCACCCCGTTCGGCTTCTCGCTGACGCCGTTCGTCCTCGCCGCCGCCGGCGTCCTCCTCGCCGCCTTCGTCAGCTGGGAGCGACGGCTCGAGGAGCGCGGCGCGGAACCGCTGCTGCGCCTCGACCTGCTGAAGATCTCCTCGCTGCGCGGCGGGGTGGCGATGTTCCTCGCCCAGAACCTGGTCCTGATGGGGATCTTCTTCACGATCCCGCTCTTCCTGCAGATCGTCCAGGGGCTCGACGCGCTGGAAACCGGGATCCACATGCTGCCCGCCTCGGTCGGCCTCTTCGTCAGCGCGATAGCCGGCTCGGCACTGGCGTCGCGCTTCGCACCGAAGCCGCTGGTCCGCGCCGGTCTCGCCCTCGTCTTCGCCTCGACCCTGCTGCTGATGGGGACGGTCGAGCCCGAGCTCGACAACGCCTCATTCCTGGTCGCGATGGGCGTGCTCGGCGTCGGCATGGGGCTCGTCGTCTCCCAGCTCGGCAACGTCGTCCAGTCGGCGATCGGCGACGAGCAGCGCAGCGAAGCCGGCGGCCTGCAGAACACCGCCCAGCAGCTCGGCTCCTCGCTCGGCACGGCGCTGCTCGGTGCGATCGTGATCACCGGCCTGATCGCCGCCTTCACCGGCAACATCGCCGACGACCCGCGGATCTCCGACCGGGTCGAGCAGCAGGTCGAAGTGCAGCTCAGCGCCGGCGGCAGCTTCGTCTCCTCCGACGAAGTCCGCGCCGCTGCCGAGGCCGAGCGCCTCGCGCCGCGGACCACCGACGCGCTCGTCTCCCACTACGAAGACGCGCAGCTGGAGGCGCTGAAGCTCGCCTTCCTCGTCGCCGCCCTGCTCGTGCTCGCGTCCTTCTGGTCGACGCGGCGGCTGCCCGCCGAACGCCTCACGGCTTGAGAAGCGTGCGACTCAGCTTTTGAGCCGCACGTGCCAGTGGATGGTCGCCGAGGCGACCAGCTGACCGTCCTTGTCGGTCAGCTCGACCTCGCAGGGGAACTCGACCTTGCCCTCCTCGTCGAGGGTGGCGAGCGCCTCCGCCGCGTCCATCCCGAGCGTGCCCTTCGCCGTGATCGGCCCGTGGGCGATCTTCAGGTAGTCGATCTCGGCCGACTTGGCGAGCGGCGTGACGTCGCCCATGCGGACCGCGAAGGCGCCGACGAAGGCCGCGCCCGAGGCGGTCTCGGCGGCGGTGAAGAGAGCGCCCGCGTGCTGGGAGCCGACGTGGTTGTTGAGCTCCGGCCGGCGCGGCAGGACGACGGTCGCCTCGCCCGGACCCACCTCGGTGATCTCGAGCCCGAGGTGCCCGGCGAACGGCACCGCCATCGACATCCCCTTGGCGATCGCGTCGAAATCGACGTTCGGCATTCCTGGCACTCCGGGCATCGGCGCAGCCTACCTTCATCGAGTTCGCATTCGTGCGCATACAACGCGCACAATCGCGAACTCGCGCTCAGCGGCCCTCGAAAGTGGCGTGGCCCGGGCCGCCGTGCTCGAGGAAGGTCCGGACCGCGTTCTGCAGGTCCTCGGTCGCGAACAGGTCCGCGGCTTCGGTCCGCACCGCCTCGTCAGCGGCCGGGATCCCGCCTTCGCGGAAGCGGCGGAGGATGTGCTTGGTCATCGCGTGCGCCCTGGTCGGGCCGTCGGCCAGCTCCCGCGCCAGCTCCAGCGAGGCCGCCTCGAAGTCGTGGTCCTCGAAGAGCAGGTTGACGACGCCCCAGCGCTCCATCTCCTCGGCGCCGAAGATCCCGCCGGACATGACGAAGTGCCGCGCCCGCCCGCTCCCCGCCCGCTCGGCCAGCCGCTGCGTCCCGCCCATCGACGGCGTCAGCCCGACGACTTTCTCGACCAGGCCGAACTTCGCCTTCGGCGAGGCGACGATCAGGTCGCAGGCGAGCGCCAGCTCGAAGGCCGCGGTCAGGGTCAGCGCGTGGGCGGCGAAGACGACCGGCGCCGGCAGCGTTTCGACCTTGTCGATCATCTCCAGCAGCTCGGTCCACAGCGCGCTCCCCTGCTCCGGGGTCAGCCCGGCGAAGACGTGGACGTCGACGCCGCCGGAGACGGCGCGGCCCTCGGCGCGGATCAGCAGCGCCCGCGGCGGGTTGGCGGCGACCTCGTCGACCGCCGCGCGCAGGTCGTCCATCATCCGCTGGTCGAAGAGGTTCAGCGGCGGGCTGTCGAGGGTGATCGTGGCGAGACCGCCCTCGCGCTCCAGCCTCGCCGCAGGGTTCTCGCTCATATGAGGGATTGGTGAAACCCGCGTGTGCGACTGGCGCGCGCCGGACCAAGCGGGGCAAGGACGCAGGGAGGCCGAATAGCAGCGCTATTTGGCCGACTGAGGACGCCGCACCGCGCAGTGTCCGCCGCCGCCAGGCGTGCGCGGGGGTTTTGCCGAGCCCTCATAACTCCGGAACCCTATGGACCTCGAACAGGTTCGTGCCGAGCTCCTGCCCGTCGAGCCCGGCGGTGATCGCGACCAGCTCGCCGGGGGCGGCGATGCCGTGCTCGGCGGCGAGCCCGGCGCAGTGGCCGAGCAGGCTGCGCAGCTCGGTCCCGAAATCGCTCTGCACCGCGGTGACCCCGAACAGCAGGCTGACCCGGCGCACGGTCTCTATATAAGGGGAGACCGCGAGCACCGGCACGTCCGGCCGGTGGGCGGAGACGAGGCGGGCGGTACGGCCGCTGTTGGTCGGCACCACCAGCGCCTTCAGGCCCAGCCTGTAGACGGCGCCGACGGCGCCCTGGGCGACCGAGTCGGCGACGTCCTGGGTCGCCTGGTCGGTGCGGGTGAAGAGCCACTCGCCGTAGGGAAGGTCGGGCTCGGTCGCGCGCGCGATCCGGTCCATCGTTTCCACCGCCTCGACCGGGTTCTGGCCGACCGCGGTCTCCTCGGAGAGCATCACCGCGTCGGTGCCGTCGTAGATCGCGTTGGCGACGTCGGTCACCTCGGCCCGCGTCGGGCGCCGGGCGTGGACCATCGAGGCCAGCATCTGCGTCGCCGTGATCGCCGGTTTCGAACGCAGGCCGGCGAGGCGGATCAGCCGCTTCTGCTCGACCGGCATCTGCTCGAGCGGAATTTCGATCCCCAGGTCGCCGCGCGCGACCATGATCCCGCCGTTGGCGATGCGGACGATCTCCTCGGCGTTCTCCGCCGCCTCCTGCTTCTCGATCTTCGCGACCAGGGGGATGCGGGAGTCGAGCTCCTTCAGCCGTGCGGCGACCGGCTCCAGGTCGGCGGCGGTGGAGACGAAGGAGACGGCGAGCAGGTCGACCCCTTCCCTGACGCCGAACTCGACCCAGTCGAGGTCGGTGCCGGTGGTCGCCGGCAGGTCGGCGCCGCCGGGGATGTTCATCCCCTTGTGGGAGGAGAGGGTGCCGCCGACCTCGACCTCGGCGCCGACGCCTTCGTTCTCCTTGTCGCCGACCCGCAGCCGGATCGCGCCGTCGGCGAGGTAGACCAGCTGGTCCTCGCGCAGGTCGGAGACGCCGGCCCACTGGACCGGGATCGTGTCGCTGTCCCCCTCGACCTGATCCGGGGTGAGGGTGACGTGCATGCCGGTCTCGAGCTCGGCGACGTCGCCGCGCAGCGAGCCGATCCGCAGCTTCGGTCCCGGCAGGTCGCCGAGGATCGCGACCTCGCGCCCGACCCGCTCGGCGGCGGCGCGGACGTCGGCGATCGTCTGCGCCTGCCGCTCCGGCCCGGCGTGGGAGAAGTTGAGCCGGAAGACGTCGGCCCCGGCCGCGACCAATCGCTCCAGCACGGCCGGGTCCCAGCTGGCCGGTCCGACGGTGGCGATGATCTTGGTCCGGCGCCCGAGGTGGGCGCCCGGGTTCTTCAGGGAGTCGACCGGCATCGACGTTGACTCTAGTGACCCGGCCGCCGCGCGCCGGCCGGCCGCACGCGAGGCCTCGGCGCCCGCCCCACACACCCCTACCTTACAGTCAGGTTCGTAAAACAATTGACACGAGTGGTTTAGTAAGTGTCATGTTGAGCAGCTACGGACCGCCCGGCTACATGACCGATTTCGACTCGGTCCCCGGTTTGCTCGGCGACTGGAGCAAGGCAGTCTCGGGTTGGTTCGACGAAGCGATCAAGCTGGTGGAAAGCAAACCCGGGTTCAGCGGCCAGCGGTGCCAGTACTACAACCAGCTGAAACAGGACCCGGGTCCCACCCTGGAACAGCCGGTCGTCTGGAACGCCTTCTCCGGGACCAGCCTGCGGCGCTTCGGCGAAGCGCAGGCGATGGAGGTGGGGGAAACGGTGATGCCGCTGAGCGAACGCCAGGACGGCCAGGGCGTCTATTACACGGGACCGGCCTGGGCGAAGCTCTTCTACCGACCCCACGACGAGTACTGCGAGTGGCGGGTCGACCGCGACGAGGAGGGAAGGATCATGCGGGTCACGTTCACCTCCGAGCCGCCCGAGTACTGGCAGGCGCTGCACGGCGACGACCTCCCCAACTTGAACGGCGAACCGACCTACCCGGTCCCCGGCGACCCGCAACTGCTCCTCGAACTCTACCGCGAGTACGTCAGCCCCGACGTCGAACTCGAGGACCTGATCTGCTCCGAGGACCTGGTCGAAGAAGCCGAACAGAAGACCCTGTATCCCAAAGGCTCCTACAACCCGTACAACCGCTGGAACACCACAGACGGGCTCATGCACCTGACCCACCCGGCCAACTCGCTGGCGGCGGAGATCGAACTGGGGGGCGTGGCGACGATCCTGCGGGAACGGTACGGGCGCCGGATCACCGATCCCGACGCGCTGATCTGCGGGACCCGGTACGGGGGCGCCAACCGCTGCAGCGACCCGATGATCGGCTGCAGCGTCAACGAACTGGCGGCGCTCGGCTGCTGGGTCACCCTCCGCGACCCGGTCGGCCTCTACATGGACCACCTCGACATGACCGGCTGGGAGAAGCCCGACGGCAGTCCGGTCGAGCCGGAGTACTTCCGGATCCTGCGCGGGAAAGAGCGGTTCATCGAGCGGGCGGTGTTCGAAGTCCCGTCGAGCGAGGGCTTCACGGTCAGCGACGTAACCATCGGCGGCGTCCCGATCCGGTACGGCGGTCAGTTGGCCCAGCACATCACGGTGCGGCTGGTCGGCCTCGCCGCCGAACCCGGTGCCTTCGATCCGATACCCCTGCCCTGCGAACACTCCGCGCTGATCGACCCGGCCAATCCCGAGTACCTGATCCAGCCGCGGCCCGAACGGGGCCCCCAGGGCGAAGAGATCACCGCCTTCGACTACCCGGACGTGGCCTCGTGAACGGGGCGGGGGCGCCGGGGCCCGAGGAGCCGCTGCTCGAAGTCGACGAGATCCAGGGCAACGTCCTGCCCGGATTCATGAAGCCGACCCTCGCGCTCTGCGCGCTGCAGATCGAAGACGCCCAACTCGCGAAGGCCTGGATCCGGGAGATCGCGGGGGCGATCACCGCCCTGTCGGAAACCCTGGAGTCGCGCAAACGGGTGCGGGCGCTGCGCACCTACGAGCCGCTCGCAGAGGGCACCCTGGGTGCCGTCCCGGAGCAGGTCGACGACGCCTGGGCGAATATCTCCTTCAGCTGTACGGGGCTGGAAAAGCTGCTCGCCGGCGGCGCCTACGAAGGCGACCTGGAGCGGTTCGAAGACCCGGGGTTCAGGGCGGGGATGGCCGCTCGCTCGAGCCTGCTGGGCGACCCGACCGACCCGAACGCCGAGGGCAACGCCGCCAACTGGATCGTCGGCGGCCCGGACGAAGAAATCGACGTCCTCCTCTGCATCGGGGCCGACAACGCGGCCCGCGGCCAGCAGCTGATGGAAGACCTGCGCGGCACCCCGGAAGGCAGCGGCATGGTCACGGTGTACCAGCAGGAAGGCGAAAAGCTCGACCAGATCGGCTCCGAACAGTTCGGCTTCCAGGACGGCGTCTCCCAGCCCGGCGTCCGCGGCCTCACCGCCCCCGGGGAATACCTGACCCCGCGGCCGATCGCGTCGAGCGCGATCCCGGAGTCCTGGATCTACGGCCTGCCCGGGCAGCTGCTCACCTGGCCGGGGGACTACGTCTTCGGCTACCCGTCCTCGGGGCCCGATCCCCGCCTGCCAGGTCCGCTCGCGACGGTCGGCCCCCAGGCCCCGGACTGGACCCGCAACGGCTCCTACTTCGTCTTCCGTCGCTTTCGCCAGGACGTCGCCGGCTTCTGGGCCTTCCTCGCCGAACAGGCGGAAGAACTCAGCCAGCGGCAGCCGGGGTTCGCGGGCTGGGACGCGGAGCGGCTCGGCGCCGCGGTGGTCGGCCGCTGGAAGAGCGGCGCGCCGCTGGCCCGCAGCCCGGAAGCGGACGACCCGTCCCTGGGGACGAACCGGCTGGCCAACAACGACTTCGGCTTCGCCGCCCCCTCGGTCCAGCTGCCGCTGGAAGGCGGCGGCACGACCCCGCCCTTCCCCCTCGCCCAGGGGGACCCGATCGGCGCCACCTGCCCGATGGCCGCCCACATCCGCAAGGTCAACGCGCGCACCGCCGGCGACGACATGGGCGGCCGCCAGCCCTCCTTCCAGCGCCGGATCCTGCGGCGCGGCCTGCCCTGGGGACCGAAGCTCGAAAACCCCGAGGAACCGGACCCCGCCGAAGGGCAGCGCGGGCTGCTCTTCCTCTCCTACCAGGCCTCGATCGCCCGCCAGTTCGAGTTCCTCTCGAACAGCTGGATGGGCAGCGACACCAACCCGCGCAGCCCTAGCGGCTTCGACCTCCTGGTCGGCCAGAACGGCGAACCCGGACAGGGAGGGAAACGGCACGCGATCCTCTTCGGCAAGAACTTCGAAGTCGGCGAAGTCGTCGCGAACGACATCTTCGTGATCCCGACCGGCGGCGGCTACTACTTCACCCCGTCGATCTCGGCCCTGCGCGAAGTCATCTCTGCCTAGCCCGCCAAGCCGTGCAGCCCTCGCCGCCGGACTCGAATCAGAGAAACGGCCCGGCGCGATTCCCCGCTCGAGTCAGACGAACGCCAGGATCAAGCCCGTGCCGAAGCATCCGGCCAGAAACACCGTCGCGCCGATCGCCAGGCCGCGGGACATTTCGGGTTCGATCTCGCGGATGGTGCGAGCGGTCTCCGCGAGGAGGCGTTCGCGCGTCGGCGGCGGCATGCTGCGGAGCCTCGAGAGCTCGGCCTCGGAGACCTCGATCGTGCCCGCCGCGAGGCCCTTCTCGAGGCTGAGACGGGGGTCGAGCGCCCAGAGCACGTCGCCGGTGATCCGCGTGGACATGAAGGCGAACGGGAGATTGAGCATCAGCAGCAGCCATCGCCTGGCGGCCGTGCGCAGACCGAGGCGGGAGCTGCCGCTCTCCTCGGCGACGACGCGGGTGCGGAAGAGGACCTTGGTCGGCGTCCGACCCTGCGCCGCCATCAGCGGCACCTCCCAGAGAAACCAGAGGCCGAAGAAGTACGGGAAGAAACCGACGTAGAGGACGTGGGCGCCGAGCAGCTGGGTGGCGGCGAGGATCAGGGCGAGGTCGACGAACCGTCCCCCCGCCCGCATCTCCCACTCGGCGACGGGGACCGGGGTCCGCGGCGCCGGGGCCGGCTCCGGGTCGCGGTAGTCCTCGGGCAGATCAGCCGGAGCCCCCGTTCGCACCACCGCCCACGCGGTGAACGAGAAAAGCGTCGCCGCACCGATCGTCGCCACGACTAAACCGCCGACCGGCGTCAGAGGCGATTCGGAGCCGAAGCCGACGGCGCCCGCGCCGGCGCCGAGGAGGGCTCCGATCGCCATCGTCCAGCGAATCGCCTCGTTCCCGGAGGCCCAGACGAAGGCCAGGAGCAGTGCGGCCAACGCGAAGCCGGCGACCCATCCCAGGCGCTCTACCGGGGAGGGATCGTTCGCCTGTACCACCCACGCGCCGACGATCGCGAGCACGAGCACCACCCCCGGCTTGAACCACCGGCTCGACCACGTTGCGACCAGCCGGGCTCTCATCACGCCGAGTATCCCCCCTCGACGGAGCGGAGAGGGAGGGATTCGAACCCTCGAGAGAGCTTGCGCCCCCTACTCGCTTAGCAGGCGAGTGCCTTCAGCCACTCGGCCACCTCTCCAAGTGCGCGCGCGGCGCTGCGGACGATTGTAGGTATTGACGGGGAATCACGGGGATAGGCTGGCCGACGTGTCCGCACCCCCCGCCCAGACGTACGAGCGCTACGAGCGGGTCTTCGCCGAGGTCGAGGCGCCGTTTGCCTTCGTCGACCTGGAGGCGATGTGGGCGAACGCCGACGCGATGCTCGAGCGCTCGGCCGGGAAGAGCGTGCGGGTGGCGTCGAAGTCGGTCCGCTGCCGCGCTCTGCTGGGGGCGATCCTCGCTCGCGACGAGCGCTTCCAGGGGCTGATGACCTACACCCTGCCGGAGACCCTGTGGCTCGCCGAGCAGGGGTTCGAGGACCTGCTGCTCGCCTATCCGACCGCCGACGCCGGGGCGCTGGAGGAGCTGGCGCTGCGCTCGGCGGCGGGCCCGCAGGGGGCGCCGATCGTGATGGTCGACTGCGTCGAGCACCTGGAGATGATCGAGTCGGTGCTGGGCAAGGGGGCGCCGCCGCTGCGCGTCTGCATCGACGTCGACGCCAGCTGGTGGTGGCTCGGAGGGCGGGTCAAGATCGGCCCCAAGCGCTCGCCGATCCACTCGGTCGAGCGGGCGGTGGAGCTGGCGCGGGAGGTCGAGAAGCGGCCGCAGATCGAACTCGACGCGCTGATGGCCTACGAGGGGCAGATCTCGGGGGTCGGCGACCTGCCGCCCGGGCAGCGCCTGCGCGGCGCTGCGATCCGCTTCATGCAGAAGCGCTCGGCCTCGGAAATCGCCGAGCGGCGGGGGGCGATCGTCGCCGCCCTGAGCGAGTTCGTCGAGCTGGAGATCGTCAACGGCGGCGGTACCGGCAGCCTCGAATTCACCGCAGCCGAGGAGGCGGTGACCGAGGTGACCGCCGGCTCCGGCTTCTACGCCCCCGTGTCCTTCGACCACTACAGCCGCTTCAGCCTCACCCCGGCGGCGGCCTTCGCCCTGCCGGTCACGCGCAAGCCGTCGGAGTGGGTGGCGACGGCCCTCGGCGGCGGCTACCTCGCCTCCGGCCCCGGCAATCCCGGCCGCCTGCCCGCCCCCTGGCTGCCCGAGGGGCTGCGCTTCGACGAGGAGGAGGGCGCCGGCGAGGTGCAGACGCCGCTGGTCGGCCGCCCGGCCGGGGACCTCGACGTCGGCGACCGGGTCTACCTGCGCCACGCCAAAGCCGGCGAGCTCTGCGAGCGCTTCGACACCCTCTACCTGATCGAAGGCGACGCAATCGTCGACGAGGTCCCGACCTACCGCGGCGACGGAAAAACGTTCTTGTAGCTCCGAACTGCATCAACTTGTCCATCCACTGGATGGACAAGTTGATGCAGTTCGGCTTTATGGGCCTAGAACGCGCTCCGTGTACTCGTTGGCGAAGGTGCGGGTGGGGTCGAGGGTGTCGCGGGCGCGCTGGAACTCGGCCCAGGCGGGGTAGCGCGGGGCCAGGGTCGCGGCGGTCTGGAAGTGGCGCTTGCCCCAGTGGGGGCGGCCTTCGTAATCGTCCATGATTGCCTCGACCGCCTCGAAGTAGGGGCGCCACTCCATCCCCCGGTACTGGTGGACGGCGATGTAGGCGGTGTCGCGTTCGTGCGAGGGGCTGAGGCAGGCGTCGTCGCCGGCGGCGACGCGCATCTCGATCGGGAAGAAGACCGGGAACCGGTTCGAGCGCACCCACTCGATCACCCGCCGCGCCGCCTCCGGCCCGGCCTCGCGCGGCACGCCGTACTCCATCTCCGTGAACCGCACCCGGCGCTCGTTGACGAAGACGCGGTCGCTACGGTCGCTGGTGCGGCCGCCCGAGGCGAGCCGCCCGGCGAGCCGGGCGAGGGCGGGAATCGTCCGCGGCAGCCTCTTCCCCGTCCCGGCCAGCATCCCCAGGGCCCAGTTCTCGAGCACGACGTCGTTGAGGTAGGCGGCGCCGCGGCCGCGCGGCTTCGCCGGCCCGTCGGCGCGGTTGCGCTCGAGCACCAGGGCCGAGTCGGCGTAGGGAAAGGTGAAGAGCTCGAAGTGCTCGTGCTCGTCCGCCCGCTCGGCGAAGGAGTCGAGGACCTCTTCGCGCGGGTGCGACGAGTCGATCCGCAGCAGGTCGAAGGCCGGGATGCAGCGCAGGGTGACGGCGGAGATCGCACCCAGCGCCCCGACTCCGACCCGCGCCGCCCGCAGCAGCTCCGGGTGGGTCTGGGCGCTGAGGTGGCGGACGCTGCCATCGGCGAGGACCAGCTCCAGCCCCTCGACCTGGGAGGAGATGTTGCGCAGCCGGGCGCCGGTGCCGTGGGTGCCGGTCGAGATCGCGCCGGAGATCGTCTGCCGATCGATGTCGCCGAGGTTCTCCATCGCCAGCCCGAGCTTCGCCAGAGCCTCGTTGAGGTCGGCGAGCAGGGTGCCGCCGGCGACCTTGACCAGGCCCGAGCCGGGGTCGGCGTCGAGCACTCCGGCGAGCCCCGCGAGGTCGACCATCGTTCCCTCGGTCATCGCCGCTTCGGTGAAGGAGTGGCCGGAGCCGGCGACCTTCACCTTCTGCCCCGCCGCGGAGGCGGCGGCGATCGCCTCGGCCAGCTCGTCCCGGCCGCGGGGCCGGACCAGCTTCGCGGGACGGCAGCGCTGGTCGCCCGCCCAGTTGACCCACTCGCCGCTCGCCACCCGGCGCCGCCGTGCCATCGATCGACCCTAGCCGGCCGCGGGATGCGGCTCGGCCTCGGATGGCATCGCCCGGAAGGCGTAGGCGACGGTGAGGGTCAGCAGCAGCGTGATCGCGATGCTTGGCACAGCATTGCCGGTGAGGCTGGCGACCACGCCTCCACCGACACCGCCGATTACCTGCCCTGAGGCCCAGGCCATGTTGGAGACCCCGGCCGCGAACCCCTGGTGCAGGGTGCTCGCCTCGGCGACGTCGGAGATCAAGGTCAAGGCTGGGGCGAAACAGAGTCCGGCGCCGAGCGAGGTGATGATCAAGCCTGCGAGAACGGCGCCAAGGGTCGCCGCCAGCGCGATCGCGACCATCGCCACCGCACAGACCGAGAGCCCGACCACATACGGCAGGCGCCGTCCGACCCGATCGGAGATGCGACCAGCCATCGGTGCCAAGGTCGCCTCGAGCGCTGCGCCCACGATGAACCCGCCGGCGATCAGCCCGTGACTGCCACCGAGCTCGTCGATCCGCAGGGGCACCAGCACCTCGATTGCCCCGAACATCACCGAAGGAACGGCAACGAAGGCAGCTGCCTGGAGAATCGACGGGCTGGCCAGGGTCGCCATCACCTCACCCAGGCTCTGGCGCTCGGGCGCTCGCGACTCGGGCAGCCGCGAGGCGGCGATCGAGAGGAGGATCGTCAACACCAGGACAGAGCTGAAAACCGGCTCGGTCCCGATTGCGCCGGCGACCGCGCCCAAGGCGGGGCCGAGCAGCGCCCCGGCGATCGCGGTCCCGAGAGCGGCGCCGATGACCGAACCGCGCTTCTCCTCGGGCGCGGCCGTGATCAGCCAGGTGAGGGCGCCGGACCAGATCAGAGCGCCCGCGATCCCCTGGACGAATCTGGTGCCGTCGAGCAGCGAGATGTCATTGGCAAAGCCGAAGACAAAGCTGGCGCAGCCAAGTAGGAGGAGCCCGGCGATGACCGTCCTCTTCGGCCCCACGCGACTGGCAACGAAACCGGCCGGCAGCGAGCCCAGCAGCGTCCCCGCCGCATAGGCGGCGGAGAGGATTCCGGCTTCGGCCTTGCTGAGCCCGAGGTCGTCGACGTACTCGGGAAGCAGGGGCGCGATAGCCGCGAAAAAGGCGACGTCGAAGAAGATCACCGCCGAAGCCAAGATGAGCAACCTGCGCACCCCTGCATACAATCAGTGGGAGCAACCTGAGCGCTCTGGAGGGGTGGCAGAGCGGTTGAATGCGGCGGCCTTGAAAGCCGTTAGGCCGCGTAAGCGGTCTCGTGGGTTCGAATCCCACCCCCTCCGCCAAGACTTCAAAGATCGAAATGTCGCCGCAAGAAGACGATCCTCCGGGATCGTCTTCTGCTTTCGTCCCCTTGGCGAGCTTTTCGGCTTCCTTTTCCGCTTCCTGAGCGAAGTCGTCAGCGAGCAGCGCGTCAAAGGGGGCTGCCAGCTCGGAGCGCACAATCTCAGCTACCGCATCCCGTCACTGCTCTCGAGGCCACTTCCTCCCTGCCGGCGTTTGGCGAAAAGTGCCTGACTGAGCGAGGTGACGGTGCCCAATCAGGCGGCGTGGATGCTACTTATCGGTCTGTAGACTGTCAAGTAGCGGCGCGGGAGCGTTCACCCCTCGCATGGAGGGCGACCTGCAGCGCACTTTCGGCCAGAACCTGCGGGCGTACCGTGAAGCCCGAGGACTATCCCAGGAGGCATTCGCCGACGTGCTGGGCGTTCATCGCACGTACATGGGCGGCGTGGAGCGTGGCGAGCGCAACCTGACGCTGAAAAGCGTTGAGCGGATCAGTGAGCGCATCAAGGTTCCGCCCCTGGAGCTGCTCCAGCCACCTGGTTGATCGCCTCGAGTTTTGCCGTGCAGGTGTCCCGTACGAGACCGGCGCGCTCCCAGTTCGCCCGGAACTCCTCCTGATCGGATCGTTCGGCCTCGTACTGCAAGGTGGCGCTGTCTCGGAGTCGGCTGAAGATGCGTGTCAGCTCCGTTGCTGGGATCCGCAGCTCGACCAACTCACTGCTGGCATGCTCGCCCCAGCCGAGTCCGTCGACAATCAGCCGCAGCCAGTCGCTACAGGCTCGCCCCAGCCGGTAGGACGTCTCGACGTCGCCGCGCTCCCATGCCTCGCGAAGGTCATCAAAGACCGTCAGCTCACCAAGAGCCTGCCGGTACAGGGCATTGCGCTCGGTGGCGGTCAGCGTGAGATTCACCCTGGCCTCTACTTCTCAGGCTCGGCAAAGACGTAGAAGCTCTCGACTGCACCGCGGACGGGGCGGGTTCTCTGGAGTTCGAGCACTCCGAGCTTCTTCAAGCTGCGGGCGTGGTAGGAGACCTTGCTGAGATACTTCTGCTCCTCTCCCTTGCCGAACAGATTGGTTAGCTCGGAGGCTGACAACGGCTGTTCCATCCACAGCATCGTCTCGATGATGTCGACCTTGATCGGGTGAAGCAGGCGGGGAATCAGTGTCTTCCAGATGAAGGAGGACTGCTCGTCACGCGCCCGCTGCAGATCGGCTTCCCAGTCCGGCAGCGGCGGATCGGGATTGTCTTCGGATGCGGAACTCATGATCAATGCTTCACCGAGGACACCGGGATGGCGGTGAGCGAAATGGGCCAACCTCCCGCCCATCCCGGTGTCGCGTGGACCGTCCCGTAACTCGGATGGAGGACGGTCTATATCGGTGAAGTGGTGGTGATTCTTCCCACCCAAACCAGCTACCGTCAAATAAGAGTGTGCTCCACAGTCAGCGTTCGCTGAAGTTACTTGGCGGGGGCGCGGTGGGGGCGCTGCGCTCACGTTCAAATCCGGCAGCAGCGACGATGATGGATTGGGTTTCATCGCCGGACTGGGTGCAACGGGCGGCTGCTTCAGCCTCAATCTCCTGGGCTCGTCTCCATGAGCGTTCCTGCTCGTCGGCCAGGTCTTGACGACCCTGCTCATCGACGTTGAACCAGCGCCAGGACAGCCAGAGCCGCGGGTCGGCTTGCATCTTCCCCGACCAGAAGGCCGTCATGATCTCGGCCATCAGACATTGCAGGGTCAGGCCGATGGTTGCTTGCCGCTCCTCCGGGGTCATGGCTTCGATCTCCTCGTCCGAGTAGAACGGCATCTCGACGGCACGGTAGAAGTGCTGAAGGGTGTTGCGACGGGTCTCGGTTTTGGCCAGTTCGATCGAGTCGGCGTCGAGCAGCTGTTTGATGTGGTGGGCGATGTTGCCGACCGGTTCGCCGATGATCCTGGCCAATTCATCTGGCGAGTAGACGCCTTCGTTCAAGAGCGTCAGCACGTAGACCCGCGTCCGGTGGGCCAGGGCGAAAGCCACTCGTTCCTCAATGCTCTTACCGCCTTGACGCGGCGGTATTGGCGCTGCTTTGGGCTTGGTCTCCTCCGGCATCCCGGTCTCCCCTCTCCGCTCTAGCTCTTCCCGGTACTCAGCAGGCGCCGAGCATAGAGGGGAAGTCAAGAGGAGACCCTTCACAGTCTGCCGACACTTGATACTGGAGAATTTTTTAGCATTGCTCCCTCCCACTGGCGGCAGCGCCGCCGGGATAGCTCCGGGGAAGGAGGTGACGGCAGATGAAGATCGCCAAGACGGCGCGCGTTTACTCGTGTGTCCACGTCGTCAAGAACGCCTAGAAGCCCAGGCGCTCCTTGACGGGGCCGGTCTTGATCACCGTGATCTCAGGGATCGGGATCGGCCCATTACCGGCCCAAAAGACAGCGGCCAATCTCCTGCTCGGACCCGCCCTAGACCTCGTGGCTGACGGCGGGATGATCGACATATGCGTCGCCTAACGCCGCCTTCCGTACCCGGCCGAAGTTGGGCGTACTTGTGTTAGTCGTCTCAAGTGCGCCCTTACGCCGTAGACGATTCGGTCTCGGCTAGGAGCATGTCTCCCTCGGAGGTCGCCCGAAGCGTTTTGCGTGCAGCTCGCCGATCATTTGCAGGGCGGTGGCATATTTCTTTTGGATCCCACCCCCCCGTTCGCGGACTTGCCGCTGGGAAAAGCTGCCGCCTCTGTGCTTGATCAGCCAGCACCGGACTGCCGGTCGGGAAGAGGGGGCGGTGGCCGATGAAAGCCGCCCCTCACAGCGACGTCTATGCCGCCTTGCGGATACGCAGCATTGGCGCCGTCGACCCAACCGTGGTTGCCTCCATGATCGTCCACCTCCTCCCTTCGTTGAGGAATAAGTGACACGAAAATATATTTGACTAACCAGGATTTTTCAATCTAGGTCACCCCTGGACCACCCCTATTAATCGGATCCTCAGCCAGGTACGTTCGGGTCCCTTCCCGGTCTCAGCCAAGAAGGGCCGGGAAGGGGACTGACAGGGACCAATGGGGCCGCCGGTGGATGGACCGGGGGCTTTGTAGGAGGAGAGAGATGGCTGAAAGCCACCCCCACGCTGCAGCACCAAGAGAGAAATCGCCAGGCGAAGTACTCCGACACCCTCTGCGAGTCCGGATCCTGGCGGCCTGTACCGAGCGGGAAACCACGGTCCGCGAATTCGCAGAGAGGGAAGGGGTCAGAAGACGGAGGGCCGGACGCCACTTCCGCATCCTCAGACGAGAGGGGTATGTCGAGATCAAGCGGACGGACCGGGTGCACGGGCTCGTCCGGCACTTTTACGTCGCGACCAAGACCGGGTTCATCACGGACGCGGAATTTGCCGAGTTCGCCGAAGAAGAGCAGAACCGAGTCAGCGTGGCGGTCGTCAAGACCTTCCACGGACGCTGCCTGTCGGCACTGGAAGCCGAGACGTTCGACTCACGCGACGACAGCCACTTCACCTGGGTACCACGGGTCTACGACGAAGAGGGCTTTAGAGCCCAGATGAAGGAGCTCGACCGAAGCTACAAGCGATCGAAAGAGATCGAAGACGAATCTCTGGAGCGGCTGAAGAAGAGTGGCCGAGAGGGAATCCCGACAACCATCGCTTTCGCGGGCTTCGAGAGTCCACGGGAGAAGACCGAAGCGGGATCGCCCAGTTGACGATCTGCCCTGCCGCCTGGTCGCCTTTGACCGTTGCAAACGCCACCCCAAAAATGCAGGAGGCCCTGAATGAAACGGGTTGTCTTCTTTAGAATGCGTCTGGCATCCGATGCCCGATGGCAGAAGCCGCCTCCAGAGCCCAGGACCAGATTCTGGAAGCTTTCTCGTCCCGAAGAGAAAAGGGACGGCCGCGGTAATGCTGGTAAACGGCCGGTGACCGGGCGGTAGCTGCCTCTACTGCCGCTGCCCGTTTCCGGGACGCAAGGTGGTCGACACCCCTGTTGAGGTGGGAGAACTCGGCCTGCTCGAAATGTGATCGAGCGACTTACGGGTCCTAACGGGGTCCCCGCGCAGGGACCCCCTCAGATGGTCGCCGCCTTGAGCTACCTAATCACTGCAGATCCCTTCGTTGCCATCGCCTCAGGGATAGGCGTTGGAATTCTGTTGACCTTCTTGGGACGTGCCGTCTTGGGGTTTCTGCGCGATCTGGACGACTACCGGGAAAAGCGACGGAAGCACTGAACCCTGCCGCCAAAGCGCCTTTCCTGGCAGGAAAGCGGTGTTGGCGGACGAACGACCAAGCCATGGATAGCGCCGGCAGGCGCGCCGACCGCCGCGAGGTTTGGCGGGGGCGCGCGGAGAGAGTGAGGGACGCGTTCGGCCTGGTCCTCGCCCTGGTGCTGATCACCTACGTGCTCGCCTCGCTGCTGAGCAACCACGGCTGGTCGGCGGTCGTCCTCACCGTGGCGACCAGCGTCACCTCCGTCGTCGCCCTGACCAGCTCCCACGTCAGGGCGCGCGCCGTCCGCGCCTCGATCTGGATCTCAGCCGTGACGGTCCTCTTCGCCGCCATCGCCGCCGCGACCGACGAGAAGACGCTTCTCAACGTCGCCTCGCTGATCCAGATCTGCCTGCTGGCGGTGGCGATGGCGGCGGTGCTGTGGCGGGTGGTCTCGAGCGCCGAAGTCGGCTCGCGCACGATCCTCGGCGCGATCAGCGTCTACGCCGTCCTCGGAATCCTCTTCACCTTCGCCTACGGGACCATCGACCGGATCCAGGGCGGGCCCTTCTTCGAAGAGGTCGCGCACCCGAGCGGGAGCGACTTCATCTTCTTCAGCTACACGACGCTGACCACGACCGGGTACGGCAACCTCGTCCCCGGCGGCCAGCCGGGGCGGATGATCGCCGGCATCGAGATGATGCTCGGCCAGATCTTCCTGGTCACCCTGGTCGCCGGGCTGGTCAGCCTCTGGCGCCCGGGCGAGGCGCTGCGACGCCGCCGCGAACGGCGGGCGGCACCGGGCGAGAGCGCCTGAGGCGCAGGCGCCTGGCGCCCGCGCGCTCAGCCCTCGTCGAGCTCGACCCGTTCGATCGTCTGCGCCTCGAGCGGCTTGTCGCCCGCGCCGGTCGGCACCGACTCGATCGCGTCGACGACGTCCATGCCGTCGATCACCTCGCCGAAGACGGTGTGCTTGCCGTCGAGCCAGGGGGCGGCGCCGGTGGTGACGATGAAGAACTGGGACCCGTTGGTGTCGGGCCCAGCGTTGGCCATCGCCAGCGCCCCCCGCACGACCTTGTGGTCGTTGATCTCGTCCTCGAAGGTGTAGCCCGGACCGCCGCGGCCGGTGCCCTCGGGGCAGCCACCCTGGATCATGAAATCGGGAATCACGCGGTGGAAGACGAGCTGGTCGTAGAACCCGTCAGCGGAGAGCTTGCGGAAGTTCTCGACGGTTTTCGGCGCGTCCTCGTCGTGAAGCTCGAGCACGATCGCCCCGGCGCTGGTGTGAAGCGTCGCTTGCGACATAGACCGAACCCTAGTCAATCCCCTGCTCAGCCCCACACACGAATCTCGAGCGGCGGCGAGGACCCGGGCGCGTAGGGCCAGCGCTCCTCCGCCAGAGCGGTGGCGCGGAGGCGGATCGCCGCCCGCCCGCTCACGTAGCGGAAGCGGTAATGGGCGCGGAAGCGGCCGTGGTGGTCCGTGCGGGTGACGAGGACCGGCCGCCAGCGCCGGGTCGCCTCCTCCAGGTACTGGATCGCGACCAGCTTGCCGCGGCGGGGGATCGGAGCGCCGCGGCTGCTGACCTTGCCGCCGAAGCGGACGGTCTCGCCGGTGCGCAGCGTCCGCGGCACCGCCCGCAGGGACACCCCGGTGCGCACCCGCAACTCCAGCGGCTTGCGGCTCGACTCCTCCAGGCCGCCGTCGCCGGCGAAGACGACGCTGACCCGGCGCGACGGCCCCGGCGGCAGCCGCAGCTCGAACCCGCCCTCCTCGCCGGTCGTCGCGGTGGCGACGCCGACCGGCACCAGCGCACCGCGGGAGGGACGCGAGACGACGCGGACCTCGCGGCCGCCGAGGCCGGCACCGTCGGCGGCGCGCGTGAGGCGCCCGGTGAGCAGTGCCGGCGCGCCGAAGCCGACCGTCAGCGAGTCGCCGCGGCCGTGGCCGCCGCGGAGCCGGGCGAAGAGCCGCGACTTGGCCCGCGGGATATGCGGGGGCGGCACCCGGCGGACAGCCATCTGGGTTCCGTCGGCGCGCAGGCTCGTCGAGGCCGAGTTCCCGGCGGCGTCGGCCGCGTCGGCGCGGAAGACGTAGGTGCCGACGCCGAGCTCGGGCATCGGCGCGACCAGGGTCGCGGCACCGGGCGTGCCGGCAGGAACCAGCTTGGTCGGCAGCTCGGTCCAGCTCGGCGAGTCGACGCGGCGGTAGAGGATCTGGCCCGAGTCCGCTCCGGAGTGCGCGTCGGAGACCTCCGCCCGCACCTGGCCCTGCGGCTCCCCGTCGGCAAAGGCGACCTCGGGCCTCAGGTCGTCGAAGCGCAGCGGCACCGTCACCGCCGTGCTCGCCGCCTCGTTGCCGGCCTCGTCGCGCAGCCACAGCTGCAGCGAGTAGCTGCCGGCGGCGGGGACGCTGACGTTGGCGAGGGCGCGGCGATCGCGCCCGGCGGCGAACCTGACGCCGCTGTCATAGCCGTTGCCGCCGAGGAGCCGCCAGGGAGCGCCGGCGATCGGGCTCGCCGCCCCCTGGCCGGGGTTCTCCCAGGAGAGGTCGAAGTCGTTGACCTGGCGCCAGCCCTCGCCGCCGGCGACGGCGAGGGCCTTGGGATGGGCGGGCGGGTTGTTGTCGATCAGCACCGTGCGGGCGGGGGCACAGGCGGAGTTGGCAGCGAAGTCGGTGCTGCAGTGGACGAGGGAGTGGGGCCCGTCGCTGAAGCTCGTGGTCGTGACGGTGTGGCTGCCGGAGACGTTCGTCAGGCAGGGTTGCATCCGCGTTCCCCTCCACTCGCCGCCGATCGAGACCTTCGCGCAGGGGTACTCGGTCACGCCGACGCGGGCGTCGTCGAGCCGCGTTTCGCCGAACCGCACCCCGGCGCCGGCATCATAGCCTGCGACGAGCACCGACTGGGTGCCGCGCCGCCAGCCACCGGCGACGAGGTCGCCGCCGGTGACCCAGGCCCCGGGCGGGGTCGGATCGTCGACCGTGATCGTCAGGCCGCGCAGCGAGGACCAGGAGCCCTGCTCGAGCGAGCACCATTTCGATTCGGCTCGAGCGCAGAGCAGCCGGTCTTCGAAGGCCGCTACCGGCGACGGGAATCCCTTGCTGAACTCGCGCAGCGCGGTGTCGGTCGCGCCGGTGGCGAGGAAGAGTTCGAATCCACCACCCCAGTTGACCGCGCCGAGGCGCTGCTCGATCCCGTCGTGCAGGGCGTGCCACCAGGTCCCGCGCACGGCGGTGATACCGGTCCCCGGGGGCGGGGTCCAGCGCCAGCGCGCGAAGCGGTTGCCCGAGACGCTCGCCTGCCCGTCGCGGGTGAGGCTCTTGACGTGGACGCCGGCGAAGGAGTCGCCGCCGGGCGGCACGCAGTAGGCGTCGGAGCGGAACTTGGCGCCGCCGGTCGTGTCGGCCCAGCTCGCGTCGGCCCCGGCATACCAACCGCACTGGGCGACGGCGTAGCGGCCGGCCTCCGCCTTCGCGGCCATCAGCAGCAAAGCGCTCAGGGCCAGCAACAGCCCCAGCACGACGGTTCGTCCCACGGCAAGCCTCGTCTCAGACATCGGTCCTCCTCCACTCGGGTGCGTACCGAGGGCCAAGGGACCGGCGGGCGAAACTCTCCCCCCGCGGGGCTCCCGAGCTACCGCCTTTGCGAGAATCGAGTCAATGTCTCTTCCGACCAAAGACCAGATAACCGAGAAGCTGCGCGCCGTCATCGACCCCGAGCTGCGGCGCTCGATCGTCGAGCTGGGGATGGTCCGCTCGATCGAGATCAAGGAGGGGGGCCGCGTCGAGGTCGTCGTCTCGCTGACCACCGCCGGCTGCCCGATCCGCTCCCACTTCGAACAGGCTGTCGCCAGCCAGGTCTCCCAGCTGGAGGGGGTGACCGAGGTCGCCGTCGGCTTCGACGTCCTCTCCGATGAGGAGAAGGGCCAGCTGCAGCAGACGCTCGGCCGCGGCAAGCTGCCGCAGGGCGCGCTGGCGAAGGTCAAGAACGTGATCTGCGTCTCCTCCGGCAAGGGCGGGGTCGGCAAGTCGACGATGACCGCCAACCTGGCCGCGGCGCTGACCGCCGAAGGGCACCCCGCCGGGGCGCTCGACTGCGACGTCTACGGCTACTCGATCCCGCGCATGCTCGGGGTCAACCGCAAACCCGAGGTGAACGCCGAGCGCAAGATCCTGCCGCTGGACTCGCCCAGCGGGGTGAAGGTGATGTCGATCGGCTTCTTCGTCGAGGACAACTCCGCCGTCGTCTGGCGCGGGCCGATGCTGCACAAGGCGATCCAGCAGTTCCTCGAGGACGTCGCCTGGGACGAGCTCGAGTATCTGCTGCTCGACCTGCCGCCGGGGACCGGCGACGTCTCGATGACGCTCGCCCAGCTGCTGCCGCAGGCCAAGTTCCTCGTCGTCACCACGCCGCAGCCGGCGGCGCAGTCGGTCGCCCAGCGCGGCGCCGAGATGGCGAAGAAGTTCGACCTCGAGATCCTCGGCGTGATCGAGAACATGTCCGGCTTCACGACCCCCGACGGCGAGCGCTTCACGATCTTCGGCGAGGGCGGCGGCCAGCTGCTCTCCGACGAGCTCGACGTGCCGCTGCTCGGCAAGGTGCCGCTCTCCGAGCCGCTGCGCGAGCACGCCGACAACGGCTCGCCGCTGGTCATCGACGACCCCGACGCGCCGGCCTCGCAGGCGATCCGCCAGGCGGCGCGCGGCATCGTCGCCGCCACGCCGCAGGAGCTGCCGGTCCTGCAGGCGACGCCCAGCGCCGCCGAAGCGCCGCCGGTCAGCGGCACGCCGCTGCCTGTCGTCCAGTAGCCGCTCCGCGGCGCCAGCCGCTTCCGTGACCAAGCGCACACTCGCCGCCGAAACTTACGCCAGACTCCAACGTTAAGGTTTGCACACAAATGCCTAACCCTTGGCTCAGACGCCGAGGGGCGGGGGACCCAAGTGTCCGGGGCTAATCCACCGATCCGGTGGAGGCGCAGGCTCCTTCAGCGCCAGCCCGTCAGCTAACCCCGCCGGCCGACGAAGGAGGAGTTGAATGACGAACGCCCCTGGGGCGGCCGGGAAGACGCCCGCCCTTTGCATCTCCATAGCTGTTCTGGCCATGGTCGCGATCGCGACGGTCCTCGCGGCTCCGGCCCGGGCGGAGACCCCGGGTGGGGTCTCCTCGACCCCGCCGCCCGCGGAAACCACCGCACCGACCGCCCCTCCCGGCAAGGCGATCCTCTTCAACGGCCGGGCGATCCCGCCCGCCGACGCCCCGCCGGCGGTGAAAAAAGTGATCGCGGCGGCGAACAAGATCCGCACCAAGCCCTACGTCTACGGCGGCGGCCACGGTCGCTGGTGGGATGCCGGCTACGACTGCTCGGGCGCGGTCAGCTTCGCCCTCCATGGCGGCAGCCTGATCGACACCCCGATGCCCTCCGGCTCCCTGGCCGGCTGGGGAAGCGGCGGCCGCGGCCGCTGGATCACTGTCTACGCCAACGGCGGCCACGCCTACGCCGTAATAGCCGGCCTCCGCTGGGACACCGCCGGCAACACCAGCGGAACCGGCCCCAGGTGGCACAAATCCCAAAGAGCAGCCGCAGCGGGCCCCTTCACCGCAAGGCACCCCGACGGCTACTGAGCAACTAAGCGGCTAGCAGGAGGGCGGGGTACCCCCTCTGACAAAGGCTCAAGAAGTCACGCTGGCACCAGAAGTCCGACCAGCTGCGCGACGGTCTTTGGCAGAGGGGGTACCCGCCCCTCCCCTACCTACGCCGCTTGATTCTTGAAGTAGTTCGCGTTGATCTCAGCGTATTTCGCCCACTCAGCCGGCAGCTGATCCTCGGCAAAACACGCGTCCACCGGGCAGGCCTCGACGCAGGCGTCGCAGTCGATGCACTCGTCCGGGTCGATGTAGAGCTGCTCGACGTTGTCGTAATCGGCCTCGTCGGGCGTCGGGTGGATGCAGTCGACGGGACAAACCTCGACGCACGAGTTGTCCTTCTGGCCTATGCATGGCTCGGCGATGACGTAGGTCATTGGGAGGGTTCTCCTAAGCTCGTTTTCGGGGTGCCCGCCGGGGGCCCCGGCCAAGCGCGAGGGCACATTTTAGGGATGATGCGGACATGCTGCTGCTGACGGGGGCCACTGGAAGCATCGGGTCGCGCCTCTTGCCGCTGCTGCTCGAGCAGGGCGAGGAGGTGCGCTGCCTGGTGCGGGAGCCGCGGCGGCTGGGGGCGCGGCGCGTCGACGTGCAGATCGCGCTCGGCGACCTCGGCGAGATGTCGGATCCGTATCTGGTCCGCCAGGCGCTGCGTGGGGTGGACCGGGTGATCCACCTGGCGGCCTCGATCCGCGACCAGCCGCCGAAGCGGATCGAGGAGCTGAACGGGCTGGCGACGGTGCGGCTGCTGCGGGCGGCCGAGCGCAGCGGCGTCGAGAGCTTCCACTTCTTCAGCGCGCTCGATGCGCAGGCGGCGCAGCGGACCCGCTTCTTCCGGGCCAAGTGGCTGGCCGAGCAGGCGGTGCTGTCCTCCTCGCTGCGGACGACGGTCTTCGCGCCCTCGATCGTCTACGACCACAGCGACCCCTGGATCACCCTGCTGCGGCGCTTCTCCTTCCTGCCGGTGCTGCCGGTCTCGGGCGAGGGGCGGGCGCGGTTCCAGCCGATCTGGGCGGAGGACGTGGCGCGCTGCGTGGTCGCCGCGCTGGAGCGTGAGCGCGGCGACGAGGCGCGCACCCGGCGCTACGAGCTGGCGGGGCCGGAGACGCTCGACTACGACCAGATGTCGGATCTGGTCAGCCGCATTGCCGGCCGGCCGCGGCCGCTGGTGCATCTGCCGCTGCCGTTCGTGCGGGCGGGGCTGATCGCGCTCCGCAACCTCTTCGGGGAGGCCGTGTTCGCTACCTGGGAGGAGGCCGAGCTGATGGAGGTCTCGATGACCAGCGAGCGGGGGCCGGCCGACGCGCAGGCACTCGGCGTCGAACCGCGAAGGATGAGCGATGTACTGGAGAGCGCTTAGGAGGTTGCGGCGGGCTGGGGGCTCACTGGCCCTCGTCGCGGCGCTGACCGCCTTGCTCGCTCCCGCGCAGGCGTCGGCGGTTTCGCTGGTGCCACCGAAGCCGAACGTCTTCCTCGGCGTCAGCGACCGCGGCACGACGGCCGAGTTCAACGAATACGCCGAACTGACCGGCAAGCACCCCGCACTGCTGCAGACCTTCCATCCTTGGGGCAACAGCCTCAACGAGGCCTACGAACGCTGGCGAGAAACGGCGACGCGGCCGATCCTCCACATCTCCACCGCCGACGACCAGACGCTCGCGGAGCTGATCACCCCGGCCCAGATCGCCCTCGGCTACGGCGACGACTACCTCCTGCAGCTGAACGACTTTTTCGCGAGCAAGGGCCTGCCGGCCTACATCCGGCCGCTGGGCGAGCCGAACCGCTGCCTCAACGCCTGGACGGCGGTCGACTGCGAAGGGAACCAGCGCGGCGGCGAACACACCACCGGCTGGTACAAGCAGGCCTTCCGCCGGATCTCGGCGATTGTCCGCGGCGGCCAGAGTCTGGAAGGCGTCAACGCGACGCTGGCGGAAATCGGGCTGCCGCCCGTGATCCGGACCAAAGGGCCGCCGCCGACGGAACTGCCGGCGGCGCCGGTGAGCATGGTCTGGAGCCCCCTGCTCGGCGGCTCGCCACGGGTCAAAGGGAACTTCCCCGGCAACTACTGGCCCGGCCGCCGCTGGGTCGACTGGGTCGGGACCGACTTCTACTCCCAGTATCCAGTCTGGCAAGACCTGAACCGCTTCTACGCGGGCAAGCAGTGGAAGGGCATGCCGGTGGCGATGACCGAGTGGGCCGTTTCCGGCGTCGACGACCCCCGCTGGGTCAAGCAGACGATCGCCTGGACCGTCAGGCACCCCCGCGTGCGGATGCTCGTCTACTACCAGGGCTTCGGCGCCGGCAACCCCTACGACGTCCGCCTCTACCCCCGCACCCTCAACACCCTGCGCAAGAAGATCCGCCGCCCCAACTTCCTCGAAACCGCCGACTACAACGCCAGCCTCTTCCCCCCGCTCCCGGCCAAGCCGCGCAAAAAATAGGCGTCGGCATTCGTCTGTTCCTATTCGGGGGATAGCAACAAAAAGGAACAGACGAGGGAACGAGAGAGGCCCGAGTCGCCCCGGGCCTCTCGAAACTGCTCCCCGTTGGGGGTGGGCTACATCATGCCGCCCATGTCCGGCATGCCGCCGGGCATGCCGCCGCCGGCGCCGTTCTCCTCCGGCGGTTCGGCGATGATCGCCTCGGTCACGAGGATGTTCTTCGCGATCGAGGCCGCGTTCTCCAGGGCGGAGCGGGTGACCTTGGTCGGGTCGATGACGCCGGCCTTGATCAGGTCGCCGTACTCGCCATTGGCCGCGTTCAGGCCTTCGCCCTCCTTCAGCTCCCGGACCTTGTTGACCACGACCGAACCCTCGAGGCCCGAGTTCTCGGCGATCTGCCGCACCGGCTCCTCCAGCGAGCGGTGGATGATCCGCGCGCCGGTCACCTCGTCCGGCTCGTCGAGGCTCTCCGGGTCGAGGCCGGCCTGGGCGTTCAGCAGGGCCACGCCACCACCCGGCACGACGCCCTCCTCGAGCGCGGCGCGGGTCGCCTGCAGCGCGTCCTCGACGCGGTGCTTTTTCTCCTTCATCTCGGTCTCGGTGGCGGCGCCGACCTTGACGACGGCAACGCCTCCGGCGAGCTTGGCCAGACGCTCCTGGAGCTTCTCGCGGTCGAAGTCGGAGTCGGTGTTGTCGACCTCCGATTTGATCTGCTTGATCCGGCCCTTGATGTCCTCGGCGTCACCGCCACCGTCGATGATCGTGGTGGTGTCCTTAGAGACGACGACGCGGCGCGCCTTGCCGAGCTGAGCCAGCTGGGTGTTCTCCAGTTTCAGGCCCATCTCCTCGGTGATCACCTCGCCGCCGCTGAGGATCGCGATGTCCTCGAGCATCCGCTTGCGGCGATCGCCGAAGCCGGGGGCTTTGACGGCCACACCGGTGAAGGTGCCGCGGAGCTTGTTCACGACCAGGGTCGCGAGGCACTCGCCCTCGACGTCCTCGGCCACGATCAGCAGCGGTTTGCCGCCCTGCATCACCTGCTCGAGCACCGGCAGGATGTCCCGCACGGAGCCGATTTTCTGGTTGGCGATGAGGATGTAAGGGTCGTCCAGCACCGCCTCCATGCGGTCCTGGTCGGTGACCATGTACGGCGAGATGTAGCCCTTGTCGAACTGCATCCCCTCGGTGAACTCGAGCTCCATCCCGAAGGTCTGGCCCTCCTCGACGTTCACCACGCCGTCTTTGCCGACTTTCTCGATCGCGTCGGCGATCACGTTGCCGATCTCGTCGTCGCCGGCGGAGATGGCGGCCACACGGGCGATCTGCTCTTTGCCCGCGACCTCCTTGCTCTGCTTGTTGCGGAGGTTGTCGACGACCTCCTCGACGGCCTTCTCGATCCCGCGGCGCAGGGCCAGCGGGTTGGCGCCAGCGGCCACGTTCTTCAGGCCCTGGCGGACGATCGTCTGGGCCAGCAGGGTGGCGGTGGTGGTGCCGTCGCCGGCGACGTCGTTGGTCGCGGTCGCGACCTCGCGGACGAGCTGGGCGCCCTGGTTCTCGAAGACGTCCTCGACCTCGACCTCGCGGGCGATGGTGACTCCGTCGTTGGTGATCGTCGGCGCGCCGAACTTTTTGTCGAGCACGACGTAGCGGCCTTTGGGGCCGAGGGTCACCTTGACGGCGTTGGCGACGGAATCGACGCCTGCCTGCAGGGCCCCTCGGGCCTCCTCTGCGTACTTCAGCTCCTTGTGAGCCATCTGTTTCCAGTCCTCCTTAGTTGCGTAAGTCCGGTGGGCGCTAGCCGAGCTTGGCCAGGACGTCCGACTCGCGAAGCACGAGCAGCTCGTCGCCCTCGACGGTCACCTCGGTGCCGCCGTATTTGGAGTAGAGGACCTCGTCCCCCTCCGCGACGTCGAGCGGGATCCGCTTGTCGCCGTCCTCGTCCCATTTGCCGTCGCCGACGGCCACGACCTGACCCTTCTGCGGCTTCTCTTTGGCCGTGTCGGGAAGGACGATGCCGCTGGCAGTCGTCTCCTCCTCCTCGATCGGCTTGACGATCAGCCGGTCCCCGAGGGGCTTCAGCTTCATCCGTGAACCTCCGTTATCGGTGTGTGGGGTGAAAGTTGAGAAAACGTCGCTCCAGAGCCAAATCTGCACTCTCGCGACCCTTGGCACTCTCCAGGTGAGAGTGCCAACGCGTTAAAGATAGCGAAGCCTCAGTCCATCGCCAAGAGCCGGCAGCCGAGGAGAGAGGAAATTCCCTCGCCGCCGCGGCGCATCACCCAGTCGTGGTTCCACTCGAAGGCCGGGCGCAGCAGCGGCGCGAAGAGGTTCATCCAGGGCCTCGTCGTCCGCACGTTCCACTCGTAGAGGACCGCGGTCACCCCGTCCTGCTCGTAGAGCCGCCAGCGGCCGACGCCCTCCAGCTCCCCCACCGCCCGGCCCTCCATCAGGGTCGGGTACTCGATCCGGGTCGTCGTCACGTCGAAGCTGACCCGGTAGGGGAGCAGGCTCTTCCAGACCATCCGCGAGACGCTGCCGAGGCCGTCGCCGTCGCCGGCCTGCAGCTCGCTCGCCTCCTCCACCCCGCGCCACCAGCGCGGCCACTCTTCCTGGGCGTGGATCGCCTCCCAGACCGGCTCGCGCGGGGACTCGAGCAGCCAGGTCGTGAGGAAGGCGTACTCGGCCATCGGGCGCTCACCTAGTTGTGGTGCGGAGTCTCCCCGTTTCCCAGATGCGCCCGGGGGGGCTCGACGATCTGGGAGAAGCGGATCACGGTGACGAGGTCGCTGGCGACGACCGGGCGGCTGTAGATCTGTTCGAGGAAGTTGATCTCGTCCTCGAGCCGGCGGAACTCCGGGTTGTCGTGCTCGATGTCCCGCCGCGAGAGCTCGTCCAGCCGCTTGACCTCGACCTCGTCGATCACCGCGGTGAAGATCTTCTCGCGCGGGCTGTGGCGGAATCCGACCGTGATCCAGACGACCTGGCCGCGCTCGTACTTGTTGCTCTTGTCGCCGAGCCGGATCGTCGCGCTCTTGCGACCGCGCTTCAGCTGGTCGATGAACACAGCCGAGTAGAAGTTCAAGACATAAATGCCGCCCTTCATCGCGCAGCGAGCGTATAGGAGAGGGGCTTTCCGACGGGAGCTGGACGTCTGTTCTAGGCGGCTGGACGAGTTTTGGGTGTTTTTCGGCGGGGCTGGAGGTTCCTCGAGCCGGGGCCGATGTCCTCAGGGATGCCAGCCAAGATCGATGCACTCCGACGCCCCGCCCTCCTCGTCCTCGCCGCCCTCGCGCTGCTGCTCCTCTGCGCCGCCCAGGCGCAGGCGAAGAAGTGCGACGGCAAGAAGGTGACGATCGTGGGCACCGCCGGCAACGACCACATCGTCGGCAAGAAGGCCAGCGACGTCATCTACGGCGGCGGTGGCGACGACGTGATCACCGGCGGGCCGAACGGCAACGACACGATCTGCGGCGGCCCCGGCGACGATTCGATCAACGGCGGCCGCGGCTTCGACTCCCTGCACGGCGACGGCGGCAACGACCGGCTGCTGGGCGACACCGGCTCCGACAGCATCGACGGAGGGGAGGGCGACGACGAGCTCTCCGGCTCCAAGGGCGCCGACGGCCTCCACGGCGGCGGTGGCGACGACGTCGTGATCGGCTTCAAGGGCCCCGACAAGCTGAGCGGCGGTGCCGGCGACGACTACGTCGACGGCCAGCAGGGCAGCGACAAGATCGACGGCGACGGCGGCGACGACAAACTTCTCGGCGACAAGGGCAACGACCACGTCGACGGCGGCAGCGGCCAGGACCACATCGAAGGCGGGCCCGGCGACGAGCCCGACCTGCAGGGCGGCCCTGACGCCGACGAAGTCTTCGGCGGCGCCGGCATCGACCACGCCGACGGCGGCCCCGGCGACGGCGACATCGTCCGCGGCGACTCCGGCACCGACAGCCTCTCCGGCGGCGAGGGCGGCAACGACATCGTCTCCTACGCCAGCGCCACCCGCGGCGGCGTGATCGTCAGCCTCGCCTCCGGCCAGGCCAAAGGCGACGGGCACGACGACCTGAGCGGCTTCGAGGACGTCGTCGGCTCGCCCCAGGGCGACGAAATCGTCGGCAACGGACAGAACAACCGGATCGACGGCGGCGTCGGCAACGACGAGCTGCAGAGCGGTGGCGGCGGTGGCCAGGCCTTCGGCGGCCCCGGCACCGACAACTGCGACGGCTTCACGGCCGAAACCTCCTGCGGCCCGGAAGAGCCGGCACCCCCGAGCCTCGCCTACGGAATCCTCAACCAGGGTCTCGACGGCTCCAGCCTGATCATCCAGGGCAGCCCGCAGAGCGACGATATCCGCGTCTCCCGCGGCGAGGGCGCCTGGATCGTCTCCTCGGCGATCCCGATCTACTCCGGCGACGGCTGCGAAACCCCGCCCTCCAACGGCAACGCGATGGTCTGCCCCGACTCGGGCGCGGTGCCGCTGATCGTGATCACCGGCGGCAACGGCAACGACACGATCGTCGTCGACCCGAGCGTCCCGGCCGGCGCCAAAGTGCGGATCAACGGCAACGCCGACGACGACACCCTGGTCGGCGGCAACGGCGATGACGTGCTGGAAGCCGGCGAGAACTACAACAGCCCGAACAACGGCCACGACCGGCTCGAAGGCAACGCCGGCTCCGACGTCCTCTACGCCGACCCGGGCGGCGACAACCTGCTCGGCGGGCCCGGCAACGACCTCCTGGTCAACTCGGTCCCCACCTGCCAGGGCCACGTCTACGACGGCGGCCCCGGTGAGGACACCGTCTCCTACGCCCGCTCCAGAGACAACCTCCGCGTCTCCCTCGGCGGCAGCGGCGGGCCCCCCGGCTGCGGCAGCGCCGACAAGGTCCTCGGCGACAACGAGAGCCTGGAGGGATCCGACGGCCCCGACGTCCTGGTCGGCGACAACGGCGAGAACAGCATCATGGGCCACATCGGCAGCGACACCCTGATCGGCAAGGGCGGCAGCGACTTCATCGAAGCGCTCGACGGACAGCACGACAAGGTCGACTGCGGCGGCGGTGGCGACGACGTCGCCGCGGACCCGAAGGACTCGCTCTCCAGCTGCTGAGCAGCGGGCGGGGCTACTCGCCGAACCCCTCCTCGCCGATCAGCGGCACGAAGCGGCAGGGGCTGATCGGCTCGCTCTCGTAGCCCTCGCCCCGGCGCCGCATCAGCGTCAGCGCGTCGGTGTCCCCGGCGGCGACCGGGACGACGAGGCGGCCGCCCTCGGCGAGCTGGGCGAGCAGGGCGGGCGGCGGTGCCGGCGCGGTGGCGTGGACGGCGATCGCGTCGAACGGCCCCCGCTCGGGGACCCCGAGGCTGCCGTCGCCGACGACGAGCTCGACGTTGCGGATCCCCAGCGAAGCCAGCACCCGCTCGGCGTTCCGCGAGAGCTCCTCGTGGCGCTCGACGCTGACCACGTGGCTGGCGAGCAGCGAGAGGACCGCCGCCGAGTAGCCCGAGCCGGTACCGACCTCGAGCGCCAGCTCTGGGCCGCGCAGCTCCAGGGCCTGACAGATCGCGGCGACGATCCAGGGCTGGGAGATCGTCTGCTCCTCGCCGATCGGCAGGGCCGAGTCGGCGTAGGCCCGGCCGCGCAGCTCCGCGGGCACGAACTCCTCCCGCGGCACCTCGGCCATCGCATCCAGCACCCGCTCGTCCTCGATCCCCCGCGCCCGCAGCTGGCGCTCGACCATGCGCCTGCGTGCGCCCGCGGCGTTCACGGCTCCGTGGCGCGACCGCCGAAGCCGGGGAGGAAGGTCCAGGCTGGATAGGCCTCCCGCAGGTAGTCGCCGTGGCGGTCCCACTCCTGCGGGCCCAGCCGGGACGGCCGGCTGATGCTGACCCTGCCCTCCCGCTTGCGGAACCCCCAGCTGAAGCCGAGGATCGCGTCGATCTCGCCGCTGCCGTCGAGGGTGTCGTCGCCGAGGCCGCAGAGGAAGCTGTGGGCGAGGAAGTCCCAGTTGGCCTCGTCGGTGTGGGGCGCATCGAAGAGCTCCGGCGCAAAGCCGTAGAGGGCGAAGGGGTGTGGCACCTTCCCCAGCGGTTCGAAGTAGTCGAGGTGGAAGCCGCCGGGATGGAGATCGGAGTCGACGAGCTGCACCCAGCCGAGGAAGTCGGCGTAGCCGCGGGCGGGCGGCGTGATCGTCGCCCGGGAGTAGGCGAAGCCGCGCGCGTAGCCGGGGCAGCCGAGCTGCTCGGGGTGGTCGTTGACCCCCACCTCGACCTCGACCGCGCAATCGCGTCCGGCGCGCTCGAACTCGATCCGCACGGCTAGTAGATGTAGTTGCGCAGCTTCGCCGGCTCGAGCACGGTGACGCGGCCGCGGCCGGAGCGGACGACGCCGGCGCGCTCGAGCTCGGCGAGGAAGCGGCTGACGGACTCGCGCGAGGTGCCGGCGAGCTGGGCGAGGTCGGTCTGGTTCATCTGGATCGTCACCTCTTCGGCCTCGTCGGCCTCGCCGCCCCCGTTGTCCTGGGCCTCGCGGCTGAGCTGGGCGAGGATCCCGGCGACGCGGCTCGGCACGGTCTGGAAGGACTGCCGCGAGAGGCGTACGTTGGCGGCGCGCAGGCGGCGGACGAGGCCGGCGACGAGCTTCAGCGAGATCTCGGGATGGCGGGCGAGCAGGGCGCGCACGTCGTTTGCCGGCAGCGCCAGCAGCTCCCCCTCGGTCAGCGCCTCGGCGCTGGCCGAGCGCTGGTCGCCGTCGAGCATCGCCAGCTCGCCGAAGATCTCCCCCGGGCCGAGCGTGGCGAGCGTGATTGCCCGTCCGTCGGTGTGTTCCCGGGTGACGCGGAAGCTGCCCTCCTTGACGATGTAGCAGGCGTCGGAGTCGTCGCCCTCGTGGAAGACCCGCGTCCCGGCGGGAAAGGTGCGCGGCACGGCGACGTGGGAGAAGCGCTCCAGCTCCCCCTCCTCCAGGTCGGCGAAGAGCGTCACGCTCTTCAGCAGCTCGACCGCGCTCTGATCTGCCTCCGGCACCTACCCGAGATTATGGCAATGAGCCCGCCATTCAGCTGTTCCTTTTCGTTGCTGGAGACGGAAAAGGAACAGGCGAGGCTCGGGCTAGGCCGAGGCGGTCAGTTTGCGTGGGCCGCGGCTGAAGCCGGCGCCGACCAGGGCCTCCTCGTGCCCGGAGCCGATCACGGCTTCGCCGTCGAGTTTCTCGATCGCCAGTTTCGGCAGGTGGCCGTCGCGGACGGCGTCGGCGAGGGCGCGCATCGCCTCCTCCAACTCGGGGCCCGCGAGGGGCTTCAGCCGCAGCAGGCCGCGGCCGCCGCGCTCGACGAAAACCAGCGGCTCCCCGTCGCGCAGCAGCAGGTGGGCGCCGGGCGTGCGGCCGGGGCGGCGGCCGCCCTCCAGTTTCGGCCAGGGCAGCGAGGCGCCGTAGGGGTTGGCGGGGTCGGTGGCGGCGAGGACCAGGTAGGAGCCGTCGCGTTCGGGCAGCGAGCGGAGGCGCTCGACCGCGCCGGGAAGGGCGAACTGGGCGCCGCCGAGCCCCTCGACGAAGTAGCCGCGGCGGGCGGTGCCGAGCAGCTCGAGGTTGCCGAGCTCCCCGTAGAGGGTCGAGAAGCCGCCGGGGATGCCCTCGGCGAGGACGGTCTCGCGGGTGACGATCCCGTAGCGCTCGAGCATCAGCTCGGCCGTGGCGCGGAGCTTGGCACCGGGGCCGGGGGCGTTGGCGAACAGCGGCGCGGTCAGCGACCAGCGCCCCTGGACGGCGGCGCCGGTGGTCGAGCGGCGGCGGGCGAAGCGGCGGCCGGGACGTTCGCTCGGCGGCACCGCGCGCAGGCGCGGCGCCCGCAGCGGCGCGAAGGCGTCGTTCGTCGCCTGCCCGCTCCAGACCAGGTCCCAGAGCGCGTTGTGGATGTCCTCGGCCGGGTGGTCGAGCTCGACGACGAGGTCGAGCCAGAAGGAGGGCCCGGCGGCGAGCCGCTCGCGGATCGCGTCGTGGACCTCGCCCTGCGGCGACTCCAGTTTGGCGTTGGCCGGCGGCGGCCCGGCGAGGCGGACGTCCTCGCGGAAGTAGAGGGCGACGCGGCCGTCGTTGCGGCCGAGTGCGCCGGCCCCGATCCAGACCAGCTCGCCGCTGGTGCAGAGCTCGTCGAGCCAGCTCTGGGAGTAGGCACCGAGGCGGCGGGGCAGCACGTCGCCCTCCCACACTTTCGGCGTCAGCGCCACGCCCTGCAGCGGCACCAGCGCCTCGCGCAGGCGGTCGAGCCCGGCGCCGGTGCGGCGGAAGGCGTCGACGTTCTGCCAGCTGGGCAGGAAGCGGGCGAGCTCGCGGGTGTCGGCCGCCTCGACCTCCTTGCGCAGGCGGGCGAGGCTGGCGCGACGGACCCGGCGCAGGACTTCGGAGTCGCACCACTCGCGCTCGGTGCCGCCGGGTAACAGCTCGCCGCGGACCATCGCCCCTTCGGACTCCAGCTCGCGCAGCGGCGGCGAGGGGTCGAGGCCGTAGCGCTCGGCGAGCTGGGCGGTCGGGAAGGGGCCGTGGGTGCGGGCGTAGCGGCGGACCAGGGCGCGCATCGCGTCGGGGTGCTCCTCGAGGAAGGTCTCCGGCAGCCCGGGCGGCTCGGGGACGCCGAGCGCGTCGCGGTAGAGGCCGGCGTCCTCGGCGGCGATGTAGCGCTCTTCGCCGGCGACCCGGACCTTGGCGACGCGGCGCTCGGCGACGAGTTTCTCCAGCATCGAGGCGGCCGAGTAGCCCTCGGCGACGCGCTGCTCGCACTCCTCGAGGGTCAGGTCGCCGAGGTTCCGCAGCAGCTGCTGGAGGGCGTCGCGGTCGCCGGCGCGACCCGCCTCGGTGCGGTGCTGGAGCTGCTCTTCGACTTCGTCGAGCGCCTCGGGGTCGATCAGCTCGCGCAGCTCCTCCTGGCCCAGCAGCTCGCGCAACAGGTCGCGGTCGAGGGCCAGGGCCGCCGCCCGACGCTCGGCGTTCGGCGTGTCCCCCTCGTACATGTACGTTGCCACGTAGTCGAAGAGCAGCGACGAGGCGAAGGGCGAGGCGGTCGGCGTCTCCACCTCGACCATGCTGAGCGCCCGCGAGTGCAGCTTTTCCAGCAGCTCGGCGAGCGCCGGCAGGTCGAGGACGTCGCGCAGGCACTCGCGGTAGGTCTCGAGCACGACCGGGAAGCGGGGGAAGTCCCGCGCCACCTCGAGCAGGCTCTGGGACTTCAGCCGCTGCTGCCACAGCGGCGTGCGCTTGCCCGGGTAGGCGCGCGGGATCAGCAGCGAGCGCGAGGCGTTCTCGCGGAAGCGGGCGCCGAACAGGGCGCTGCCGGAGAGCTCGCCGACGACGAGGTCTTCGATCTGGTCGGGGTCGATCAGGACGAGGTCGGCGGGCGGCGGCTCGTCGGCGTCGGGGAGGTGGATGACGATCCCGTCGTCGGACCAGATCGCGTCGGCCTCGAGGTCGCGTTCGTCGCGGATCTTGGCGGCGAGGGCGAGGCCCCAGGCGGCGTGGACGCGGCCGCCGTAGGGCGAGAGGATGCAGAGGCGCCAGTCGCCGATCTCGTCGCGGAAGCGCTCGACCACGATCGTCTCGTCGGAGGGGACGACGCGGGTCGCCTGCTGCTGCTCCTGGAGATAGGAGACGAGGTTGTTGGCGGCGCGCTCGTCGAGGTCGTACTCCTTCGCCAGCTCGGCCGGGTCGCGGCTGACCGCCTCGCGGGCGAAGGCGCCGATCGCCCGGCCGAGCTCGGCCGGGCGGCCGATCCCGTCCCCCTTCCAGAAGGGGACGGCCCCGGGGGCTCCCGGCGCGGGGGTGACGATCACTCGGTCGCGGGTGATTTCCTCGATCCGCCAGGTGCTCGAGCCGAGCAGGAAGGTCTGGCCGGCGCGGGCCTCGTAGACCATCTCCTCGTCGAGCTCGCCGACCCGGCGGCCGTCGGGCAGGTGGACGCCGTAGAGGCCGCGGTCGGGGATCGTGCCGGCGTTGGTGACGACCAGCTGGCGGGCGCCTTTGCGGCCGTGGATGGTGCCCTCGGTGCGGTCCCAGACGATCCGCGGCCGCAGCTCGGCGAAGCGGTCGGAGGGGTAGCGGCCGTCGAGCATGTCGAGGACGTTCTCCAGCTGTTCGCGGGAGAGATCATGGAAAGACTGAGTGGCAGTCACAAGTCGCTCGACCTCGTCGACCTCCCACTCTTTCTGCGCCGCCAGCGAGACCAGGTGCTGGGCGAGGACGTCGAGCGGGTTCTGCGGGATCGTCGTCTCCTCGATCTCGGCCTCGCGCATGCGGCGGGCGACGACCGCGCACTCGAGCAGGTCGCCACGGTATTTGGGGAAGATCCGGCCCTTGGAGACTTCGCCCATGCGGTGGCCGGCGCGGCCGATCCGCTGCAGGCCGCGAGTCACCGACTTCGGCGACTCGACCTGGATCACGAGGTCGACGGCGCCCATGTCGATGCCGAGCTCCAGGGAGCTGGTGGCGACGAGGCAGGGGAGCTCGCCGGACTTGAGCATCTCCTCGACGACCGAGCGCTCCTCGTGGGAGAGGGAGCCGTGGTGGGCGCGGGCGATCTCTACGTACTCGGTGGGGGAGCCGGTGGGGTCCTCGGCGGACAACTGATGGGGAGGGTCCGGCGAGGACCCCACCGGCACCCCTCCAGTCGCAGAGTGGCCCGCCTGCTCGGTTGCTGGTAGCTCACTTTCGCCTTCGCCGTTCGCGAGCTCGTTCAACCTCTTTGCGAGACGCTCGGCTGCGCGGCGGTTGTTGACGAAGATCATCGTCGAGGTGTGTTCCTGGACGAGCTCTAGGAGCTTGGGGTAGATCGCCGGCCAGATCGATCTCACGTGGGCGCTCGGCTCGATTTCGGTCGGCGGCGGCCCGTCCTCGCTCGGGTAGGCGGGCGCCCCCGGGTCGGCCATGTCCTCGACCGGCACCACGATCTCTAGGTCCAGGGCCTTCTTCTGCCCCGCGTCGACGATCTGGCACTCCCGCTTCGGACCGACGAGGAACTGGCCGATCCGCTCCAGCGGGCGCTGGGTGGCGGAGAGCCCGATCCGCTGGACCTCGTCTCCGCCTGCGTCGCGCACGAGATGGTCCAGTCGCTCGAGAGACAGCGCCAGGTGGCTTCCCCGCTTGGTCTGGGCGACCGCGTGGATCTCGTCGACGATCACCGCTTCTGCGCCGGTGAGGATCTCCCGCACGTTGGACGAGAGCATCAGGTAGAGCGACTCCGGCGTGGTGATGAGGATGTCCGGCGGCGTTTTCGCCATCGCCCGCCGGTCTTTCTGCGAGGTGTCGCCGGTACGCAGGCCGACGGCGATCTCGGCGCCGATCCCGCGCAGTGGCGCCCGCAGGTTGCGCTCGATGTCGTAGGAGAGCGCTTTCAGCGGCGAGACGTAGACCAGCTTGACGCCGGTCCCCAGGTCCTTCGCTCGGGCCAGCTTGTCGATCCCCCAGAGGAAGCTCGCCAGCGTCTTCCCCGACCCGGTCGGGGCACAGATCAGCGCGTGCTCGCCGCTGGAGATCGCCTCCCAGCCGCCCGCCTGCGCCGGCGTCGGCCCCTCGAATGAGGCCTCGAACCAGCGCCGCGTCGCCGCGCTGAACGGCGCCAACGGATCAGATTTCCTACTCGCTTTCGCCTCAGTAGCCAACCCACCGATCTTACGCAGATCGATAGGCCGGCTCTACCGGGCTACGGGGTGCCGCCGGCGAACTTGACGTAGGCCGACCAGGACTGCTTTGGCACGAAGCCTTTGGCGAAGAGGCCGGAGCCGTCGCAGAAGTTGCAGGCGCCGGGGGCGTCGTCGACCGAGAACCAGAAGACGCTCTTCACCTTCCACTTCACCTGCTTGTTGCGCAGCAGGGTGAAGGCGGTCCTCAGTTCCCGCGCCTGGCCGGCCAGGCCCTTGGCGAATTTGTTGCCGCCGCTGGCCTTGCCGGAGCTCCAGCCGAGCTCGGTCATCCAGAGGCCCTTGCCGGCGTCTTTGTTGGCGGCCAGGACGTTGCGGAATTCCTCGGTCACTTCCGGCAGTTCGCGGGCATTGATCGTGTACGGGTGCAGCGCGGCGCCGTTGAACTTGGTCTTCAGGCCGGGCGTCGTCTTGTACATCCGGTCGACGAAGTCGCTCGCGTACCAGTTGAGGCTTTTGTGTTTGCCGCTGGCCGTGCGCGAGCCCTTCGGCCGGGCGAAGAGGCCGGCGAGGACGACCTGGGCACCCGGGTCGGCCGCTTTCAGGGCGGTGTAGGAGTTCTTCACGAGCTGCCCGTATTCGGTCGGGTTGGGCTTGGCGATGAAGTACTTGAAGTTGGGCTCGTTCCAGATCTGCCAGACGCGGATCGGCCGTTTCGGCACCCCGGGGTGCTCGGACCAGAAGCTGCCGGTCGGCCCGTAGCGGGCGACCGCCGAGGTGAGGAAGGCGGCCCAGCCGGTGCGGCCGGCCCCCTTGACGGGCAGGTAGGCCGGGGCTTTCAGCCCGCCGGCGCCGGGGACGGTTTTCGTCGGCACCGCCCACTCGGGCGCGCCGGAGAGGAACGGGAGCACCTTGATCCCGGCTTTCGCCGCCTCTTCGACCTGGTGGTCGAAGCCGCTCCAGTCGAACTGGCCGCCCTGGGAGGGCTGGACCGAGCCCCAGCCGACGGGGATGCGGATGCTTTCGACGCCGCCGTTGCCCAGCCGCTGGAACTGTTCGGTGCCGAGGCTGCTCTGCGGGACGACGCCCCAGAAGCCGGCCGGCAGCGCCTGGGCGGCCGAAGCGGAGATCGCCAGCGTCGCGGCGACCGCGGCGACCGCGATCCAGGCGCGCACCAGTCTCATCGTGTACTCGCTCGCTTTCGGCATCGCTCAGCTCGCCTTCGGCGAGGAGACGGCGGTGCCGGAACCCTGGCGGCGCTGGCGGTAGAGGAAGTAGCCGATCGAGGCTGCGGCGAGAACGGCCACCGCGATCAGGATCGGGACCAGCGGCGAGGAGCCGTCGTCGGAAGCCTGGCTGGCCGCCGCCTCCTGCGGAAGCGCCTGCGCCGAGTCGACGCCGCCGCCTGCATTCTGCGAGCCATTGCCCGCCTGCTGGCCCTGGCCGCCCCCCGCTTGGCTACTCTGGCCGCTGGAGGTGCCACCGCCCGGGCCGGAGCCGCCGTTCCCGCCGGAGCCGCCGCCGCTCGGCGATTCCGAGCTGGAGGCTTCGGATTCGGATTCCGACGGGGCGCCGGAACCGCCGGATTTGTTCTTCGAAGGAATGTTGGAACTTTCGTGACTGGGCACGGTTGGTACGTCAGTTTCGTACTGAATTCCACTGTTTTCTTCAGCTCCAGCCAGACCCGGGAAACAAGCCAATGCCAGCACAGCAAGCACTGACAGAAGCGAGAAGGCAGGTCGGGCCGAGCTACGGGCGCGGGGGAGGCGGGTCCGAGGCATGGCGCGCAAGGTTAGAGGAATCAGCGGCGCTGATAAGTCCGCTCGCCTTGATCCTCGGTTTGGCGATTGCGGGCGGGGGCTTCGTGCTGGGCGAGCGTCATATCGCCGGCCTAGCGGTTTGGATTCTCTTAGTGGCGCTGCTTGCACTGGGCGCTGCCGGGCGGGCGACACTCGGCCGTCCCTTCTACTGGGCCACGGGATTGATCGCTGGACTGGCAGTTTTCTCAGCATTCTCTTCTCTCTGGTCCGGTTCGATTGAGCTCAGCGTCACCGAAGCAGACCGGGTCCTGGTCTACCTCGCGTTCTTCCTTGCCGCATTCCTGATCGCCCAAACCGAGCAAAGGCGCCAACGTTTCGCTGAAGGCATCGGAATTTCTCTGGTCGTAATCGCGCTGGTTGCGCTCTCGACCCGCCTGATCCCGCATGTGGTCGAGATAGGGCCCGCCGTGGGCGGCAACGCCCGCCTCGGATACCCCCTCGGATACTGGAACGCCAACGCCTTCGTCTTCGGGGTCGGGGCGGCGCTGGCGCTGTGGATGAGCCGGCGCTCGCTGAACGCGCCGCTGCGCTGGTTCGCGGTGGCGGCGCTGCCGGCGGTCCTGCTGGCGCTCTACTTCACCTACTCGCGGGGCGGCCTGCTGGCGCTGGCGGTGGCCTGCGGCTGCCTGATCGCCCTCTCGCACGACCGGCTCTGGCTGCTGGCGACGCTGGCGATCGGCGCCCTCGGCGCCCTCCCCGCGGTGCTGGCGACGCAGGACCGGCGGGCGCTGGCCGACAACATCGCCGGCGGCGCGGCAATCGACCAGGGGGCGACGGTGCTGGCGATCCTCGCCGCCGGCACCGCCCTGGCGCTGGGGCTGTTCTGGCTGCTCCGCCGCCTCGAGCGCCGCGAGCACGAGGTGACCGGCCGGGCTCTGGCGATGTCGCGGAACCCGGCCGTGCTGAAGGGGGTGGCGGCGGGCCTCGCGGTGCTGGCGATCGGGGCCGCGGTCGCCGTCGGAGGGCGCGCCTGGGACCAGTTCACGAGCCCCGACGTGCAGTTCAGCAGCTACCCGGAGAGCCACTTCAACGACTTCTCCGGCACCGGCCGCGGCGAAATGTGGCGGGTGGCGCTGGACGCCTTCGGCGAAGACCCGGTGGCCGGGCACGGCGCCGGCACCTACCGCTTCTCCTGGGACGAGCTGCGCCACATCGACCTGAAACTGCTCGACGCCCACTCGCTCTACCTGGAGGCCTTCGCCGAGCTCGGCCTGATCGGCGGCCTGCTCGTGCTCGGGCTGGTGGCAATGTTGCTGTGGACCGGCTTCGCCGCCTGGCGGGCGGCGACCGGGGCACGGAGGGAGCTGCACGCGGCGCTGCTGGCGACCTGCCTCGCCTTCGCGGTCGGCGCCGGGATCGACTGGTTCTGGGAGATCGCCGCGGTTGGGGCGATCTTCTTCCTCGCCGCCGGCGCCCTGGTCGCCGCCCGCTGCGGCCAGCTGCTGCGGGCGCGGGCCGCGGTCGAGGGGCGGGGCGAGCAGCGTCGCTTCGGCCTCGCCGTCGCCGGCCTCGCGACCGCCTGGATCGCGGCGCTGGCGCTGATCGGCCCCCTGCTGGTCGATCGGGAGATCGACGCCAGCAACGCGGCCGCCGCCGAAGGCGACCTGCCCTCGGCGGTCAACCACGCCGACACCGCCCGCTCGATCGAGCCCTGGGCGGCGACGCCCTACGTCCAGCTGGGGCTGCTGGCCGAGTCGCAGGGCGACTACGCGACCGCCGAGGAGCGGCTCTCGCAGGCGATCGACCGCGAGGAAGGCAACTGGCAGCTGTATTACCTGCGATCCCGGGTCGAGCGGGAGGCGGGCGACGCCCGCGCGGCCGCCGCCGACCTCGGCGAAGCGCGGCGCCTGAACCCGGAAGAAGCCTGCCTGCAGGAAGGATTCGAGGGCTGCGGATGAGCCGGATACCAGACACCCAGCACAGCGAGCCCGCGCCGCGGACGGTCGACGAGCCGCCTCGCTCGTCCGGGCCGCGGCGGCCCGAAGGCCCCGGCGCGATCGAGTCGCGGCGGCGCGGGGCGCTGCTGCGCCGCCTCCTCGCCCTCGGCGACTGGAGCGCGCTGCTCGCCTCCCTCACCGTCGTCACCGCCGCCACCTCCAGCACCGACACCGGGACCTTCTTCTGGGCGGTCCTCTTCAGCCCCTCGTGGGTCCTCGTCGTCAAGCTCCACGGCCTCTACGACAACGACCACCGGCGGATCCGTCACAGCACCCTCGACGAGCTGCCCTCGCTGGTATCCGCGAGCGTGCTCGGCACGCTGGTCCTCGACGGGCTGCTGGCGATCAGCCCCGCCGGCCCCCTCTCCCCCGCCAGCGCGATCGGGGTCGGGGTCGGCGCCCTGCTCGCCGGCTTCGTCGCCCGCGGCCTCATCCGCTTCCTCTTCCACCACCTGACCCCGCTGGCCACCGGCGTCGTGGTCGGCCCGCCGGGGGCGGTCGACATGGTCGCCCGCCGCGTCTCGACGCACCCCGAGACGCGGCTGGAGTTGGTCGGCTACCTCTCGAGCGAGAGCGAGGAGACCGCGGCCGAGCTGCCCCGGCTCGGCTCGCCCGCCGAGATCTCGCGGGTCGCGCGTGAGATGCGCATCGAGCGCGTCGTCGTCACCGAACTGCAGACGAGCGACGTCCACGCCGAGCGGCTGATCGAGGAGTGCAAGGCCGAGGGCCTGGCGCTGACCTTCCTGCCGCAGCACTACGGGCTGCTCGGGCCTGGGATCGAGCTCAACCGCCTCGCCGAGCTGCCGGTCCTCGACTTCCGCTTCAGCGACCCGCCGCGCTCGACCGTGGCGATGAAGCGGGCGATGGACCTGGTCATCTCCGGCGTGCTGCTGGCCCTGCTCTCGCCCTTCCTGATCGGGGTCGCGATCTGGATCCTGCTCGACGACGGCGGGCCGGTCCTCTTCCGCCAGCGGCGCGCCGGCAAGGACGGTGCGCCCTTCACGATGGTCAAGTTCCGGACGATGGTCAACGACGCCGAACAGCGGCTGCCGGAGCTGGTCGACATCGAGAGCCTCGAGCAGCCGGCCTTCAAGATCCCAGACGACCCGCGGGTCACCCGCAGCGGCCGCTGGCTGCGGCGGACGAGCATCGACGAGCTGCCGCAGCTGCTCAACGTCCTCCGCGGGCAGATGTCGCTGGTCGGGCCGCGGCCCGAGGAGGAGAGCGTCGTCGCCCTCTACGACGAGCGCCAGCGCAGCCGGCTGGCGATCAAGCCCGGACTCACCGGGCCGATGCAGGTCTACGGCCGCAGCGACCTCACCTTTGAGGAGCGGCTGGCGATGGAGCGCGACTACCTCGACAACCTCTCGCTGCTGACCGACCTGGCGATCCTGCTGCGGACGCCGCGGGCGATGGTCCGCGGCGAAGGCGCCTACTAGCGTTCGTCTGTTCCTTCTCGGTCCATGGCAACGGAAAGGAACAGACGAATGCTTGAGGTCGTGATCGTCAGCCACGGCGCCGAAGAGCTGCTGCGGCGCTGCCTGCGCTCGCTGGCCGAGCACCCGGTCGCCGGCGGCGAGATGCGGGTCACGGTCGTCGACAGCGGCAGCCCAGACGCGACGCCGGAGATGGTCGCCCGCGAGTTTCCCAGGGTGCGGCTTCTGCGCGAGGCCAACATCGGCTTCTCGGCGGCGAACAACCTCGTCCTGCGGGAGAGCGAGGCCGAGGCGGTGCTGCTGCTGAACCCCGATACCGAGGTCTACGCGGGGACCCTCGACGCCGCGCTGGCGCGGCTGCGCTCCGAGGAGCGGATCGGGATGGTTGGGGTGAAGCTGGTGACCGAGAGCGGCGAACTGGACCACGCCTGCAAGCGCTCCTTCCCGACCCCGGCGAGCGCGCTGGGGCACTTCACCGGCTTTGGGGGATCGCAATACCGGGCGACCCACCTCGGCGACGACGAGCCGGGCGAGGTCGACGCGGTCAACGGCGCCTTCATGCTCTGCCGGGCCGAGGCGATCCGCGAGGTCGGCCTGCTCGACGAGGGCTACTGGCTCTACATGGAGGACCTCGACTGGTGCCACCGCTTCTGGGACGCGGGCTGGAAGGTCTTCTACGAGCCGGCGGGGGTCGCCCTCCACGTCAAGGGCGCCTCCAGCGGCAGCCGCCGCGCGGCGAAGCAGGAGATCGCCTTCCACCGCGGCATGGCCCGCTTCTACCGCCGCTTCGACGCTCCGGGGAACAACCCCCTGCTGAACGCCGCCGTCTACGCCGGCATCGGCGCCAAGCTGGCGACGAGCCTGGCGATCACCGCCGTCCGCGGTCGCTGACCCGAACTGCATCAACTTGTCCACCCAGTAGGTGGACAAGTTGATGCAGTTCGGAGGGCTGGGCTAGAAGGGGAGGGAGTCGCTGGTTTCGGCGAGGGTTGGGGCTGCCTTGTCGCGCTCGCTGAGGAGGGGGTCGGTTACCTGCCAGTCGACGCCGACGTCGGGGTCGTCCCAGGCGATGCCGGACTCGGTGGCCGGGTCGTAGTAGCTGGAGACCTGGTAGCAGACGTCGGCGGTCTCGCTGAGCACGGCGAAGCCGTGGCCGAAGCCGACCGGGACGAAGAGCTGGCGGTGGCTCGTGTCGTCGAGGCGGTGCGCCTCCCACTGGCCGAAGGTGGGCGAGCCGCGGCGCAGGTCTACGGCGACGTCGAGGATCTCGCCGCGGGCGCAGCGGACGAGCTTCGCCTGGCCCGGCTCGGTCTGGAAGTGGATGCCGCGCAGCGTGCCGCGGGAGGAGCGCGAGTGGTTGTGCTGGACGAACTCGACCTCGACGCCGAGCTCGCGCCAGGCAACGCGGCTGAAGGACTCGAGCATGAACCCCCGCTCGTCCCCGTGGACGACCGGCTCCACCAGGACGAGGCCGTCGAGCTTCGTCTCGAGGCGCTTTGCCACTAACCCAGGGCCTTCCCGTACTGCTTTTCGTAGTACTCGCGGTACTCGCCGGAGCGGATCGGGCCCCACCACTCCTCGTTGTCGCGGTACCAGTTCACGGTCTTCTCCAGGCCCTCGGCGAAGTGGACCTGCGCCTCCCAGCCGAGCTCCTCCTTCAGCTTCTCGGAGGAGAGCGAGTAGCGGCGGTCGTGGCCGGGGCGGTCCTTGACGTACTCGATCAACGACTCCTCGCCGCCGGTCAGCTCGATCACCCGCTTGACGACGTCGATGTTCTCGCACTCGTCCGGGCCGCCGACGTTGTAGGCCTCGCCGGCCCTGCCCTTGGTCAGCACGGTGTGGATGCCGCTGCAGAAGTCCTCGACGAAGAGCCAGTTGCGGACCTGCTTGCCGTCGCCGTAGACCGGCAGCGGGTCGCGGTGCAGGGCGTTCAGGGTGATCAGCGGGATCAGCTTCTCCGGGTACTGGCGCGGGCCGTAGTTGTTGGAGCCGCGGACGATCGAGGCGTCGATCCCGTAGGTGTGGAAGTGGGCGGAGACGAGCAAGTCGCCGGCCGCCTTGGTCGCCGAGTAGGGCGAGGAGGGGTCGAGCGGCGAGGTCTCGGTGAAGGAGCCGGACTCGATCGAGCCGTAGACCTCGTCGGTGGAGACCTGCAGGTAGCGCTCGACGCCGAGCTCGCGGGCCGCGTCGAGCAGCGTCCCGGTGCCGATCACGTGGGTGCGGGCGAAGGCGTCCTGGTCGTCGATCGAGCGGTCGACGTGGGACTCGGCGGCGAAGTTGACGACCGCGTCGGCGCCCTGCATCGCCTCGCGGACGATCGCCGGGTCCTCGATCGCGCCCTCGACCAGGTTCGTGCCCTCCGGCAGGTTCTCGCGCCGGCCGGCGTAGGTCAGCTTGTCGAGGACGACGACGTCGTGCTCGTCGCCGACGAGGCGGACGTAGGTCGAGCCGATGAAACCGGCGGCGCCGGTGACGAGGATTCTCATTCCGTTCCTTCCTGCGCTTTGCGTTGGGCGAGGTAGCCTGCCAGCCCGTCCTGCCAGCTTGGCAGCCGGATCGCGTGCTCGCGCTGGCTGGTCAGCGCCGAGAAGGCCGGGCGGGGTGCCGCGGCGCCGAATTCTTCGCTGGTGATCGAGAGCACTCTGCACTCGACGGTTGCCTGCTCGAAGATCTCGCGCGCGAACTCGTACCACGAGCACTGCCCGCTCGCCGCCATGTGGTGGATGCCGTACTCGATCCCCTCGATCAGGCGGACGATCCCGTAGGCGAGGTGCCAGGTGTAGGTCGGCGACCCGACCTGGTCGCGGACGACGGCGACCTCGCTCCGGTCGCCGGCCAGCTGCAGCATCGTCTCGACGAAGTTGCGGCCGCCGACGCCGAAGAGGCCGGCCGAGCGGACGATGAAGTGGCGCTTGTTGGCGGCGGCGACCGCCTCCTCGCCGGCCAGCTTGGTGCGGCCGTAGGCGGAGAGCGGCGCCGGCTGGTCGCTCTCCACGTAGGGCGCGCCCTTGGCGCCGTCGAAGACGTAGTCGGTGGAGACGTGGAGGACGCGGGCTTCGATCTCGTTCGCCGCGGCGGCGACGTTGCCGGCGCCCTTGCCGTTGATCGCGAACGCCGCCTCCTCGGCCGTCTCGGCACCGTCGACGTCGGTCCAGGCGGCGCAGTTGACGACCACGTCCGGGTGCGCCAGCTCGAGCCGCCGCGCGAGCGCCGCCGGGTCGGTGACGTCGAGCTCGGCGCGGCCGTAGCCGATCACGTCGTGGCCGGCGTTGCCGGCGGCGAGCATCACGTCGCGTCCGAGCATCCCGGCGGCTCCGGTCACGAGCAGCTTCATCGCACCGGCTCCACTAGACGAGTTTGATCTCGGAGCGGTCGCCGACCAGCAGGCGCAGGGTCTTGGGCATCCCCTCGCTGCGGGTCAGCTTCACTTCCTTGCCCAGCAGGCTCGCCTCCATCCGCGTGCCGAGGTCCTCGACCACCGAGCCCGAGAGGACGATCGAGTTCTCGACTTCGGAGCGGCGGACGTGGACCTCGTCGCCGATCGAGGTGTAGGGGCCGATGAAGGCGTCCTCGATCACGGCGCCGGCGCCGATCACGGCGGGACCGCGGACGACGGAGCGCTCGAGCCGGGCGGCGGGGCCGAGCACGACCCGGCCCTCGACCTTGGAGGCCTCGTCGACCTCGCCCTCGATCTCGGTCACCAGCTCCTCGAGCACGAGCCGGTTGGCCTCGAGCATGTCGGCGAGCTGGCCGGTGTCCTTCCACCAGCCGCGGACGACCTCGGAGCGGACGGTGCGGCCGTCGTCGATCAGCTTCTGGATCGCCTCGGTGATCTCCAGCTCGCCGCGCCAGGAGGGCTCCAGCGAGCGGGCCGCGTCGAAGATCAGGTTCTGGAAGAGGTAGACGCCGACCAGGGCCAGGTTCGAGGGCGGGTCTTTCGGCTTCTCGATCAGGCGCACGATGTGCTCCTCGTCGTCGAGCTCGGCGACGCCGTAGGACTGCGGGTCGTCGACCGGGGTGAGCAGGATCAGCGCGTCGGGCTCGTGCTCGTTGAAGGTGGAGACGAGACCGCGGAGGCCGTCGCGCAGGAGGTTGTCGCCGAGATACATGACGAAGGGCGAGCCGCCGATGAACTCCTCCGCGGTCAGCACCGCGTGGGCGAGGCCGGCGGGCTCGTCCTGGACGATGTAGGTGATCTCGGCGCCGAACCGGGAGCCGTCGCCGGCGGCCTCGCGGATCTCGTCCCCCGTCTCCGGCGCGATGATGATCCCGATCTCCTTCACGCCGGCGTCGACCAGCGCCTCGATCCCGTAGAAGAGCACGGGCTTGTTGGCGACGGGCACGAGCTGCTTCGCCGAGGTGTGGGTTATGGGGCGCAGGCGGGTGCCGGCGCCACCGGAGAGAATCAATCCCTTCAAGGGCTCCATGCGAGGCTGCAACCCTACTGCGCTGCGAAAAGAGCGTGCTACCAGCCGTTTACATCCCAAACTTCAACGGCGCCGCCCACCTGGGCCGGGCGCTGCGCGGCCTGGCCGCGCAGACGACCCCTGTCGAGGTCGTGATCGCCGACAACGGCTCCCGCGACGACTCGCTGGAGATCGCCCGCCGCGAGCTGCCGGAGGCGCGGATCGTCGAGATCGGCCGCAACATCGGCTTCGGCCCGGCGCTCAACCGCGCCATTGCCGCGCACCCGGCCGAGGCGCTGATCCTGCTCAACAACGACGCCGACCCCGAGCCGCGCTTCGTCGAGGCGCTGCTCGACGGGCTCGGCGCGGGGGTCGACTCGGTCGCCGGGGTGCTGCTGCAGGAACGCGCGCCGGAGCTGATCGACTCCGCCGGGGTCGTCGCCGACGAGACCCTGATGGGCTTCGACTACCTCCACGGCGAGCCGGTGAGCGCCGCGGCGAGCGCGCCGGGCCCGCTCGGGCCGACCGGCGGCGCGGCGCTCTACCGCCGCGAGGCCTTCGAGGCGGTCGGCGGCTTCGACGAGCGGATCTTCCTCTACTACGAGGACCTCGACCTGGCGCTGCGCCTGGCCGCCGCGGGCGGTCGTTGCCGGCTGGCGCCGGAGGCGCGGGCGCTGCACGCCTACTCGGCCAGCCTCGGCGCCGCCAGCGCCTCCAAGTACGCCCGCACCGGCTGGAGCCGCGGCTACATGCTGCGCCGCTACGGGGTGATGGGCCGCCCGGGCCGGGCGCTGCGCGCGCTCGCCTGCGAGGGCGCGATCTGCGCCGGTCAGCTGCTGAAGGACGGCACCGTGGCGGGTTTCACCGGCCGGCTGCGCGGCTGGCGCGACGGCCGCGGCGAGCGCCGCGACGCCGGCGCCGCGCCGCTGCTCGACCTCAGCGCCCGCGAGGCGCTCGCCCTGCGCCGGCGGCGGCGCGGCTGAGCCGGCGGCGGGTTCCTCCTACTCGCGATCCAGGAGCTTTCCGCGCGCGCGGCGCAGGAAACCGAAGAGGCCCGTGCTGAGGCGGACGATCTCGACCGCCATCTCCTGGTTCTGCCGCTCGAGGCCATCGCGGTCGGCCCGCACGCCCTCCATCTTCGACCGGGTCGCCTCCAGCTCGGCCCGGAGCTCGTCGCGTTCCTCGATCAGCCGGGCGAGCCGGCGGGTGGTCGGCATCCCGGCCGGACGGGGCGCGTCGGCGTAGCCAAGGGTGAGGTTGCGCACCTCGGCCGCGAGCTCGGCGTTGACGCGCAGCAGCTCCTCGACCCGCGGGTCCTCCCGCCGCTCGCTCATCCCGGCACCCCGGCGGTCCAGCGCACGGCACGGAGGCCGATCCGTTCTTCCGATTCGCTCCAGCTCCGGTCCTGCAGCTCCTGGCTGTAGCCGCGCATCAGCGAGTCGGGCAGGACCCGGTAGCGGGCGAGCCGCTCCGGGATCACGGTGCCGAAGTGGCCGGCCTCCCGCATCCAGCGGTAGAGCTCCCAGTCGGAGTGCATCGATCCTTCCGGGTGGTATTCGAAGCCGAGCTCGGTGAAGAACCGGCGGGGCAGCATCGCCAGCGTGTCGCCGTCCCAGTTCTCGTCGGAGCCGGCGAGGACCGAGTTGCCGAGCGGGGCGAAGCCGGGATGGAGGTCGGTGTCCTCGCCCTCGGCGCCAACCATCCGCAACCAGCAGGTGACGTAGGCGAGATCGGGTTCGGCCAAGAGCACGGCGAGCGTACGCTCGCAGAAGGTGGGTTCCAGCAGGTTGTCGGAGTCGAGCATCACCACGTACTCGCCGCGGGCGAGGCGGGCGCCGAGCGTTCGCGCCGTCCCCTCGCCGCCGTTGGCCTTGGTCACCACGGTCACCCGGGGATCGTCGTCGAACTCGGCCAGGACCGCGTCGTCGGGGGCGAAGGAGCCGTCGTTGACGACCAGCACCTCGAGGTCGGGGTAGGTCTGGGCGAGCAGCGAGCCGACCGCCTCGCGGACGTACTCGTGGGCACGGTAGTAGGGCACGATCCCGGTCACCAGCGGCCCGCCGGAAGCGACCGGCTTCACCGGCACCGGCTGGGCGCGGCTGGCGAGGAGCTCGTCGTAGGCGTCGAGGATCCGGCCGGGGTCGGCGAGCTGCCGCGCCCGCTCGGCAGGCCCGCCGGAGTCGCGCACGCGGGCGAGCTCGCCGCGGTCGGCCTCGAGCCGGCGCAGCGCCGCCCCCAGCGCAACCGGCCCGGTGCTCGCGGCGTGCCAGCCGCTGACCCCGTCCTCGACGAGCTCGACGAGGTCGCCGACCGGGGTGGCGAGGACCGGCACCCCGGCGGCGAGCGCGGCGAGGGCCGGGGGCGAGAAGGCCTCCAGGCGGGCGGGGACGACGAGGAGGTCGGCCGCGGCCAGGCGCTGGTGGAGGGCCGCCTCGTCCGGGGCCGGCGCGAACTCGATGCGCCGGTCTTCGGCGCCGCACACCTCGATCGTCTCCCGGACCGACTGGCCCATGCCGGCGGTCGTCGTGTCCTCGCCGGCCAGGGTCAGGTGCCAGCTCTCCGGCGGCAGCGAGCGGCAGGCTTCGACCAGGTCGACGGCGCCGCGCGAGCGGCTCAGGTCGCCGACGTAGAGCAGCCGCAGCGGCCCGCCGTCGGTTCCGGCGGCGGGCGCCAAAACGCTCGGCACCCCGGTGGCCGGCCTGATCCGCGCGTCCTGCGGCAGCGCCCCGGCGCCGTAGTAGCGGCGGTAGAGCTCGAGGCAGTCGCCCCCCGGCCAGAGCAGGCGGTCGCAGAGGCGCAGCTGCTCGCGCTCGACCTCGGCCAGGCGGCGGTTTCCGGGCAGGTGCAGGACCCCGTCCTGGAGGTTCGCCAACTCGGTGCTGGGGGAGATCCGGGTCGCGATCGTCGTCCCGGCGAGCAGCGGGTCCCCCCCGCGCCGCGCCTGCAGGGGGACCAGGCCGTGGGCGCGGAAGTCGGGGGCCTCGACGTAGTCGGGCCCGCCGTCGCGGTAGAGCGAGCCGATCGCCTCCATCGCCGCGGCCGAGTGGCGGTGGTCCTCGCAGGCGAACTTCAGCGGCGCCAGGTCCTCGGGAAGGTCGGCGTAGACCTCGCGGAAAGCGGTGGACGGCGGCAGCTCGGGCCGCTCCTCCCCCCAGCCGCTGTGGACCAGCGTCACCTCGTGGCGCTGGGCGAGCAGCTCCGCCAGCGCCCGGGGGGAATGGGCGACGGCGAGCGGCCCGATCGGGGCGGGGGCAATCAGGCAGACCCTCATCGGCCTAGCCTCGCACTCCGAGCCAGCGCTGGGCGAGGCCGAGGTCGCCCTCGCGGCGCAGCCGCCGGCGTTCGCGCAGCAGCTCGGGCAGCCAGCGAAGGCCGGCGAGCTTGCCGCGCAGGGTCGCGCCGAGGCGGCGCTGCCGCGCCGCGCGGGCCAGAGAGCCCGCCTCGACCGCGAGGATCCGGGGCAGCGCCCGCGCCGGCACGAACTTCGCCTGGGTGGCGAGGCGGTTGCGGGCGACGAGGCGGGCGTTCTCGGCCCCGGGACGGGAGAACTCCGCCGACCAGGTGGCGTTGCCGACGTGCCAGACGACCGCCTCGGGGACGTAGGCGAAGCGCCAGCCGGCGATCCGGGCGCGGACGTTGAGGTCGACGTCCTCGTAGAAGGCGAAGTAACGCTCGTCGAACCCGCCGAGGCGCTCGAACAGGTCCCGCCGCAGCAGGCAGGCGGCGCCGCAGACGCCGAAGATCTCGCGGCGCTCGGCGCTGCGGGCGTCCTGCGCCTCCCCGGCTCCTTCCTCGAAGGCCCTCCCGTCGGCGCTCAGCGCCATGCCGCGGCTGTAGAGGCGGGCGCGGTCGACCGTGCCCCCGGTGCCGGGCTCGAGCTGGAGGATCCGCGGCTGCACGCCGCCGAGGCCGCGCTCGCCGGCGAGCGCCTCGGCCAGGGCCCCGACGCAACCGGGCTCCAGCTCGGTGTCGGCGTTGAGCAAGAGGATCATCGGCGCCGTCGTGCGGGCGGCGCCGAGGTTGACGGCGGCGGCGAAGCCGACGTTCTCGGGCAGCGACACGTGCGGGACGCCGCGCTCGCGCAGCAGCTCGAGGCTGCCGTCGCGGGAACCGTTGTCGACCACGATCGTCTCCAGCTCGGCGCCCTGGCCGGCGAGGGAGTCGAGGCAGCGCGGCAGGAGGCCGGCCGAGTTCCAGCTCGGGATCACCACGGCCACGCTCAGCTCGCTCGCCACAGGGCCGCAAGCCTAGAGCCCTCCTCGTCACCGGCTCCTCCCACGCCGCCGATATCGTCCGCCGCCGATGCCGGGGCGCTCGAGATCCAGGTTCGCGGCGCTGCGGCGGGCCACCCGCCACGACCTCTTCCCCGCGGCGCCGAGCGGGGAGCGGCGAGCCAGGCGCTGGGAGTGGGGCCCTCTTGCCGTCTCGGTCCTCGGGCTCGTGGCGGTCCTGCAACTAGCCCGGCTCGGGATCGGCGACGCGCTCGAATCGATCTGGGCCGAGGACGGCTCGATCCTCCTCCAGGGGGCCTTCGAAGACGGCTTCCTCGAGGCCCTGCTCTCTCCCTACGCCGGCTACCTGATCCTGGTGCCGAGGCTGATCGGCGAGATCGGGGCGGCGGTGCCGCTGCGCGAGGCGGCGGCGGCGATCGCGATCGCCTCGGCGCTGGTCGTCGCGCTCTGCGGCCTGGTTGTCTGGGTCGCCAGCGCCGGCCATCTCCGCAACCCCTGGCTGCGCGGCGCCCTGGTGGCGCTCACGGTGCTCTCCCCCGTCGCCTCCCTGGAGTCGATCGCCGCCGGCTCCTACGTCCTCTGGTACATGCTCTTCGCCAGCTTCTGGGTCCTGCTCTGGCGCCCGAGGAGCACGACCGGTGCGGTGCTCGGCGGCCTCTTCGTCCTCCTCACCGGCCTCAGCACGCCCGGCCTCTGGTTCTTCGCCCCGGTGGCGGCGCTGCGGCTGCTCGTGGCCTCCGACCGGCGCGACGCCGCGATCCTCGCCGGCTACGCCATCGGCGCCGCCGTCCAGGTCCCGGTCCTGGCGGGCAACAACGAGTCGGCCGTCGACCCCCAGTGGACCAACGACATCTGGACCAGCTACCTGCAGCGCGTCCTCGACGGCGGCGTCCTCGGCGAACGGCTCGGGGGGATCGGCTGGGAGCAGCTCGGCTGGGCGCTGCTGCTCGCCCTGCTCCTCGGGGGGCTCCTCGCTCTCGGGCTCGTCGCCAGGCGCTCCTCGGCGCAGGTGCGGGCCTTCGCCGCGGTCGCGGTCGGGACCTCGCTGCTGATGTTCGTCGCCTCCGCCTACCAGCGGGCGGTCGGCACCCAGATGATGTGGCCGGCCGACCAGCACTTCGGCAACGCCGGCCGCTACGCGATCGTCCCGGCGCTGCTGCTGGCGAGCGCCGCGCTGGTCGCGATCGACCGCTGGCCGCGGCCGCTGCCAGGACCGCGACGCTTGCCCGGGGCGGGCATCGCCGCCGCCGCCGTCGCCGCGATCGCGATCGGCAGCTCCTTCTGGGCCGGCGACTCCGCCGTGCGCGGGACGCCGCGCTGGCACGCGGCGATCGAGGAGGCCGCTGCGACCTGCCGCGAGGAAGACACCGAGACCGCCGCCGTCGCGACCTCGCCGCCGGGCTTCGGCCTCTACGTCAGCTGCCAGAGCCTCTCCGACGCCAGCCGCTAGCGGTAGCGTTCCGTCGTTCTGTCTTCCGACTCCCTCACCGCCACCCCCGCGATCCAGGTCGAAGGCCTGCGCAAGACCTTCCGCATCCCGACCCAGAGGGTCGACTCGCTCAAAGAGCGGGTCGTCCACCCCTTCGCCGGCCGCGAGCACCGTGACTTGCACGCTCTGCGCGGCGTCTCCTTCGAGATCCGGCAGGGCGAGTTCTTCGGCATCGTCGGCCGCAACGGCTCCGGCAAGAGCACGCTGCTGAAGCTGCTGGCGAGCATTTACCGCGCCGACGCCGGCACGATCAGGATCGCCGGCCGGCTGGCGCCGTTCATCGAGCTCGGGGTCGGCTTCAACCACGACCTCACCGCGCGGGAAAACGTCGTCCTCAACGGGGTGATGATGGGCCTCACCCCGCGCGAGATGCGCCGCCGCCAGGACGCGATCATCGAGTTCGCCGAGCTCGATGACTTCGCCAACCTGAAACTGAAGAACTACTCCTCGGGGATGCTGGTGCGGCTCGCCTTCGCGGTGATGATGGAGGCCGACGCCGACGTGCTGCTGATCGACGAGGTGCTGGCGGTGGGCGACGCCGCCTTCCAACAGAAGTGCGCCGACTCCTTCCACCAGATGAAAGGCGAGGGCAAGACGATCGTCCTCGTCACCCACGAGATGGCGACCGTCGAGGACTACTGCCACCGGGCGATGCTGATCGCCGACGGCGAGATCCAGCACATCGGCGATCCGGCCGAGGTAGGCCGCGAGTACCTGCGGCTCAACTTCGACGGCGCCGGCGTGACCGAGGGCGAGACCGAGGCCGAGGAGGTGCGCCTGGTCGAGGCGCGGCTGGAGGGCGCGGACGGCGAGCCGACCGCCAACGTCGAGCACGGCGAGGAGATCCGGCTGCGGCTGGAGCTCGAGGTCAAGCGCGACCTGCCCGGAATCGACGTCGGCTTCCTCGTCGCCAACGCCGACGGCGTCAACGTCTTCAACTTCGGCATCCCGGTCGGCGAGCGCGAGGGCAAGCGGGCGCTCCGTGCCGGCCAGCGGGTGGTCGTCACGGCCGCGCTGGACAACAAGCTCGCCGCCGGCCGCTACTTCGTCCACTGCGGCATCAACCGCGCCTACGAAGGCGGGATCGCGCTCTACCTGCAGAACGCGGTCGACTTCGTCGTCTTCGGCGGGCCGCAGACCCGCGGCGCGGTCTACCCCGAGCTGGAGATCGACGCCGCGATCGAGGGAGAGGGCGGATGAGCGCCGAGCCCACCCCCCAGCTGCGCGAGGTGCGCGGCCCCTCCGCCCTCGGCGGCGGCTCGCGCCGCTTCTTCGACCTGCTCTGGCTGATGTCGGTGACCGAGTTCAAGCGCGTCTACTTCGGCACGGTGCTCGGCTACGTCTGGTCGCTGGTGCGGCCGCTGGCACTGTTCGGCGTCCTCCTCTTCGTCTTCACCAAAGTCTTCAAAATCGGCAGCGAAACCGCCGAGCACTACCCCGTCCTGCTGCTGCTGGGGATCGTCCTCTTCACCTTCTTCCAGGAATCGACGACCAACGGGGTGACCTCGGTGGCCGCCCAGGAGGGGGTCGTCCGCAAGACCCAGTTCCCGCGCCTGGTGATCCCACTGGCGACGGTCGTCACCGGCGCCTTCAACTTCGGCCTCAACCTGGTGATCGTCCTCGCCTTCCTCCTCGCCTTCGGCGTCACCCCGGCCTGGACCTGGCTGCTCTTCCCGTTCGTCGTCGCGGTCCTCTTCGTCTTCACCGCGGCGGTCAGCATGATGCTCTCGGTCCTCTACGTCCGCTTCCGCGACGTGGCGATCATCTGGATGGTCTTCGCCCAGGCCCTCTTCTACGCCACCCCGATCCTCTATCCCGTCGAAGCGTTCGAAAACGAGACCTACGAACACCTGCTGATGATCAACCCGCTGGCGGTGATCTTCGAGCAGGCCCGGGTCTGGGTCCTCGAACCCGACGCCCCGACCGCGGTAGAGGCCGCGGGGGGGTGGCTCGGCCTGCTGCCGGCGGCAGCGATCTTCGCCGCCGTCCTCGCGATCGGAGCCTGGACCTTCAGCCGCCAGGCGCCGCGGATCGCCGAGGACCTCTAGCGGCGCAGCGTCAGTCGACGCCGTGGGAAGTGGACATCGGGTCGAGGAGCGGCCTCAACCAGCTTGGCCCCTTGTAAGGGGATGCGAGTTGGCGGTAGGTGGGGGACGAGTCCTTCTGCGCCAGCGCCCAGGAGAAGAGGTTGTTGAACAGTTCGCCCTGCTCGAGGGCGTCATCGCGGGCATGGTGAGTGTGGCGCCGTCCTGGGCGCAGGGCCAGCGGCATCGACTCGCGCCCGGAAGCATCGAACGTGGTCAGCGACCGCGCTTGGTACAGGGTCCGAATGTCGAGACAGGAAGAGAAGCCGAAGGGTGAGCTCTCGGCGTACCGGACGAAGTACCAGTAGAGGAACGACCAATCGAAGGCGACGGGATAGGCCACCAGGACGGGGCGAGCGTCACCGGCGCGCTGCCGCACCCACAGCTCGGCCGCGCGCATCGCGTCAGCGGGGTCCTGACCCTCGCGCGTCAGCTGCTCGCGGTCGAGGCCGTTGACGGCCAAGGCTTCCGGATCGAAGCGATCGGAGATCGGCTTCAACTCGGCGTAGAAGGTGTTTTCCGGACTCGCGTCGATCGGCAGGAACCGCTCGCCGTCGAATGTGCTCGCCAAGGTGAGGGCGAACGAAAGCATCGAGTAGGGGCCGGGAATCGGCCCATCGGTCTCGATGTCGGCCGAGATAAAGAGATCCGGACGCGGAGCAGGCACCGCTCGATGCTACCGGCCAGCGGCGGCGGCCACAGCCGGTACGGTTGGCCGCAATGGATCGCGCCGAGTTTTCGCGGAAGCGGATCGAGGATCTCGCTGCCGGGCTCTCACCGATCGACGAGCTCCTCGTCGAGGAGCCCCTCTGCATCTACGCCACGGGTTCCTACGGGCGGCTGGAGGCGTGGAAGGACTCGGACATCGACCTCTTCTTCCTCGCCGACGGCCATCCCAGCGTGCGCACCGTCTCCTCGCTCCGCTTCATCCGTCTGGCGTCCCGCCTGATCGAGCTGACCGAAGAGATGAAGTTTCCCGAGTTCACCGGAGACGGCCAGTATCTGGAAGTCCAATACGTCGACCGGATGGAGGAAGTCCTCGGGAGCCCCCACGACGACAGCTTGAGCTTCTGCAAGAACTGGCCAAGCCGGACAGGATGCGGCGCTTGGTCGTCTAGCCCTGGGCTCGGGTGGAGTTTCAGCCGCCGGAGACAGCTGGCCTCCGAGCGTCCCCGAGCGCCAGCGCGACGAAGCCGGCCAGGCCCGCCGCGGCGAGGAGGATCGCCGTCAGCGAGTAGGAGGGGCCGGGCAGCGGCTTGGTCGCGGGAGTGTAGATCGCCAGCATCAGCAGCGCGGCGATGGAGACGTACCAGGTCGCGAAGCGGGGGAAGCTGGCGCGCAGGCCGGCGACGCAGGCGCAGAAGCCGAGAACTGGCAGGGCGAAGCTGCCGGCGTGCATCACGGTGCGGCCGGCAGCGTTGCCGAACAGCAGCAGCCCCCAGGCGACGGCTCCGACGAGGAGGACGAAGAAGCAGGCGATCGCCAGGTTCCACTCCTCGCGGCGCTGGTCGCGTCTTCGCCAGGCGAGTGCCATCCCCAGCGGCGCCAGCAGCAGCAGGCCGAGCGAGGGGAAGAGGTCGAAGAAGAGGACGACGCGCACCGCTTCCAGCCCTTCCTCCCACTTGCCTTCGTCAAAGCGGTCTTCGGCGACCTCGAAGGTGTCGACCATCGGTTTGCCGCCGAACATCGTCACGAAGTTCTGCCCCTTGTTGTGGAGGGTGCCGCCGACGCCGGCTTCCTCGTAGGAGTCGGCGATCGCCTCCAAGGTCCCGCGGTCGTCGATTTCCGGCACACCGGCGAGCATGTACTTGATCAGCCGGTTGCCGGGAGGGTCGTGGTACTTCTGGTAGGCCGACCAGGGCGCCTGGAAGAGGAGCCCGACCAGCACCGCCACCCCGACCCAGCGCCAGCTCGGGAGGCCGCGCCAGACGGCGACGAGGGCAAGGGGGACGAGACCGAAGATGCTGGAGCCGTGGCCCATCATCGCGATCCCGGCCAGGGCAGCAAGCAGGGCCGCCGCCCAGAGGCTGCGCCGCAGCTCCTCCCAGAGCGGGGTCAGCACCAGCGCCGCCGCCGCGAGGAGCATCGCCGCCGGCAGCATCTTCGGCCAGATGAAGAAGCCGTTCAGGAGGGCGACGTCGCTGACCAGGACGGTGATCATCACCAGCGCACGGGTCAGGCGGCCGACGCGCGCCGCCAGCAGCAGCGCCCAGAGGCCGACGATCCAGAGCTGCTGCAGGGCGACGCCGAGCAGCTGGTAGTTGTCGCCCCAGTGGTCCCAGGCGATCGGCCGCTGTCCCAGCACGTAGCCGACCTGCAGCGGCGGCCGGTCGCTGGAGAGCCATTCGCCCGGGAAAATCGGCACCGGCGAGTCGTGGCCGTGGTGGAAGTACCAGTCGGCGAAGAAGGCGGGGATGTTGTTGTCGGACGGCAGCGGGCCGATGAAGCGAGTCGCCGCCGTCCCCAGCGGGTTCTCGGCGCCGCCGTGGATGAAGCCGAAGAAGACGAGGAACAGCGTCCCCAGCGCCCACAGCGCCAGCGGCGTCGCCAGCTCCCGCAGCAGCTCACCTGGCAACCGGCGCTCGTAGAGCAGCCAGCCCGTCAGCGCCGCCGGGCCGAGGATCGCCAGGAAGCTGAGCGATTCGCCGATCAGCGGATCGGCGAAGTAGGCCCAGAAGGTCAGCATCGCCACGGCGCCGGTGACCGCCAAGCCGGTCGCGAGGAGGACCGGCACGCTGCGGACCCCCAGCCGCGCGGCAAGCAGCGCTCCCGCGACGCCCGGCAGGGCCGTCAGGGCCAGGTGCAGCACGAGGATGAGGAAGAGCTGGGGGTTGCTCATCCTAAGCCGTGTCGACTACGGCAGGTCGCTGCTCGACGGCGGCCTCGGTCGAGGTCTCCCGTCGATCCCTGACCGCTTGAATCAGCGTCCAGGAGGCGTCGATAGCGGCAATCACCAGAGCGGTGTTGCGGATTACGGCATTAGCGGGCGACTGGTAGAAGCCAGCGGTAAGGATGATGGACCCGATCACGATCCAAGCCGGTCTGGTCAATCGAGTTCTGCCCGCCGTGAGGACGACGCCCGCCATGCCGACCATCCAAACCATGTATTGCGGACTGAACACACGGCTGGTCACGAGGAAGAGGAGAACGATCGTGAAGACGAAGTCCCGCGCAAGCGTCTCGTCGGCGAGGTCCTCGCGGCCACGGCGAATCGCCCGGTCTCGCAGCCACCACCACCAAGCCGCACCGAGCAAGACCAGCAAAGCGGCGACGTCGAGGGCCTTGGAGACCGCGTCGGCGAGGTCAGAACCGATCTCGAGCGTCCCGAATCTGCCGACCAGAGGCGCCGGCGTTTCGAAGACGAGCTGGCGCAGCTGCCATGGCGTAGCGGCAACCGACTCGATCTGGAGACCCCGATCCTTCTGGTTCGTGAGGAAGCTGCTCTGATCCCCGAAGGCGATCCACGAAACGAGGAAGATCGCCGCCACGGTCGCCGCAGCCGCCGCTATCGAGCGCAGTAATCGCCGCCGGTCCCACTCGGCAAACAGGACGAAAGCCGGCCAGACCTTGATCGAGGCGCCCAACCCGACTAGCGCGCCGAACCAGACGGGGCGTCGGTGCAGCACGAGCAGAGCCGCCACGGCTATCACCGTGGGGACGAGATCGAATCGGAGGACCGGCCAGGCGAACAGCAGCGGCATCGCGAGCAGCCAGATCCAAATGCCCGTATCACGGTGCTCGCGGCGGGCGAACACGGTCATCAGCCAGAACCCGATCAGGTCGACGATCAACATCAGGACGACGAAGGTCGGTTTGTAGTCCAGCGGGCCGAGCCGTGGAATGAGGAACAGGTAAGCGGCGCCCGGGGGGTACTGCCAGGTTTCTTCCTGTGGCATCAGGTGGGTCGATGCGATCCAGTTCGACCACCCTTCGTAGGTGTTGACGTCCTGGTATTCGGCACCCGCGTCTTTCCAGAACCCGATCTGGACGACGATCAAGGCGCGAGTGACGATCCAGACCGCAATCCAGATCGGAATCTTGAATCTGGTGGCGAAGCGCATCTCGAAGGCGGCAGACTTGCAGATCGAGTCAGACGGGCACCGAAAGCGCCATCCTGCCTCACTAGACTCGCCGCGATGGACGAGGTCTCCGACCTGCGGCGGGAGCTCGACGAGCGCGACGCCGAGATCAAACGGCTGCGCGCGCTCCTCGTCGCCAAGGACGTCGAAATCGGCGAAGAACGGGGGCGGCGGCTGGAGCTGGAAAGCTACGCGCTGCGGCTGATCGCCTTCGCGCGGCTGGGGAAGCTGGCGCTGACCCGGCCCGGTTACGTGCTGCGCAAGCTGCGCGAGCGCTGGGGTGGCGGGCGTGGCTGATGCGCCGCGCTTCTCGGTCATAACGCCGGTCTACGACACCCCGGCCGACGTCTTCTGGGCGATGGTCGGCTCGGTCCGGCGGCAGGGGTTCGAGGACTGGGAGCTGTGCCTGGTCGACGACTGCTCCCCCGCCCCGCACGTGGCGGCGCTGCTGGACGAGGCCGAGGCGCTGGACCCGCGGATCCGGGTCGCGCGCCGGACCCAGAACGGCGGCATCGTCGCCGCCTCCAACGACGCGGTGGCGATGGCCCGGGGCGAGTTCCTCGCCCTGCTCGACCACGACGACGAACTCCATCCCGACGCGCTGATGCACGTCGAGCGGGCGCTGCGCGAGGAGCCCGAAGCCGACTACGCCTACACCGACGAGGACAAGATCGACCGCGCCGGCCGTCACTCCGGGCCCTTCTTCAAGCCCGACTGGTCGCCGGAGCGGATGCGGACGCAGATGTACTCCTGCCACCTCAGCGTCTTCCGCCGCTCGCTGGTCGAAGAGGTCGGCGGCTTCGACCCCGAGTTCGAAGGCTCCCAGGACTGGGATCTGGTCCTGAGGGCGACCGAGCGGGCGCGGGCCGTCGTCCACGTCCCCCGCGTCCTCTACCACTGGCGGATGCTCGAGGGGTCGACCTCGGTGGCCGACGCGGCGGCGAAGCCGTGGGCGTTCACGGCCGGCACGCGGGCGGTCCAGGCCCACCTCGACCGGATCGGGATGCCCGCCCGCTGCACTCACGACCTCGAGGACCGCGGCGTCTACCACCTCGACCCGGAACTGACCGACGAACCGCTGGTCAGCATCGTGATCCCGACCGCCGGCCAGGTGCGCGAGGTCCGCTACGAGCCGGTGGTGCTGATCGGCCACTGCCTGCGCAGCATCGTCGAGACCTCGACCTACGAGAACTACGAGCTGGTGGTCGTCTACGACGCGCCGGCCGACCCGGCGCTGCTGGAGGAGCTCGGTGAGATCGGCGGCGAGCGCCTGCGGCTGGTCTCCTACGACAACCCGTTCAGCTACTCGGACAAGATCAACACCGGCGCCGCCGCCGCGCGCGGCGAGCACCTGCTGCTGCTGAACGACGACATCGAGGTCGCGACGCCGAACTGGATCGAGCGCATGGTGATGTACTCGGGGATGGAGGAGATCGGCGCCGTCGGCGGCCGCCTCGTGCTCCAGGACGGGCGCCTGCAGCACGTCGGCGTCCGCTTCCAGAACGGCCTGCCGGGCCATCCCTACTGGGGCTTCCGCGGCGACTTCCGCGGCTACGCAAACGCCTGCCGCATCGCCACCAACTGCCTCGCCGTCACCGCCGCCTGCCTGATGACCCGCCGGGAGCTGTTCGAGGAGCTCGGCGGCCTCAGCGACCGGTTCCCGGTCAACTACAACGACGTCGACTACTGCCTGCGGCTCTGGCGGGCCGGAAAGCGGATCGTCTGCGACCCCGATCTGAAGATGGTCCACTTCGAGTCCTCGAGCCGCTCGTCGGAGGTCGAGGACTGGGAGAAGCGGTTGTTCGAGGAAATCTGGCTACCGTTCACCGCCGTCGACCCCTATTCCAATCCGCAACTGCGCCACGAGTTGCCGCGGCCCAGCTCCAAAGTCAGCTGGATGCGCCGCCGGCCGCGGCTCCGGCGCCGCCGCCCGAAAGGACAACCTGCCTGACGTGAACTACGAGCGCCTCTACAGCTTCCGCTTCCGCGACATCGACCAGGACGGCCGGATCGCGGTCTGGCAGCAGATCAGCCCCCACGTCCACGGCCTGATGGGAAGCCCGCAGAAGGTCCTCGACCCGGCCGCCGGGCGCGGCGAGTTCATCGGCGCGATCCCGGCGAAGGAGACCTGGGCGGTCGACGCGGTCAGCTACGACGAGGCGGCCCACAAGCCCGACACGAAGGTGATCGTCTCCTCGATCATGGACGCCGAGCTGCCGGGGGGGCACTTCGACGGCGTCTTCGTCTCCAACTTCCTCGAGCACCTCTACGACCAGGAGGCGATCGCCGCCTTCCTGGAAAAGATGAACGGGGCGATGGAGGCCGGCGGCCGGATCGCGATCATGGGCCCGAACTACCGCTACTGCTCCGACGAGTACTGGGACTGCGCCGACCACTACGTCGCCCTCACCCACGTGGCGATCGAAGAGCACCTCTACGCCGCCGGCTTCGAGATCGATCGCGTCGTACCCCGCTACCTGCCCTATTCCTTCCGCGGCATCCTGCCTCCCTCGCCGCAGCTGACCCGGCTGTACCTGAAGACCCCGCTCGCCTGGCGCTTACTCGGCAAGCAGTTCCTGGTGATCGGGCGCAAGTAGTGCAGGGTCGCGTCCTCGTCATCGGCTGCGGCTTCATCGGGTCCAACATCGTCGAAGAGCTGGCCGCCGCCGGGCGGCCGGCCGTCGTCCTCACCCGCTCGGCGCCGGCCCCCGACGTCGCCGCGACGATCGCCTCCGACGACCTGATCGTCGGCGACGCGGCCGACCAGGGGACGGTGGAGCGGGCGCTGGCCGACGCGGGCCACGTGATCTTCAGCGCCGGCGGCCTGCTGCCGGCGGCCTCCGAGGAGAACCCCGAGCGAGACGAAGAGCTGACCCTGGGCCCGGTGCGCGCCGTGCTGGCGGCGCTGCGCGAGCGACCGGGGGTCGGGCTCACCTACCTCTCGTCCGGGGGCACGGTCTACGGCGAGCCCGAGAGGACCCCCGTCGCCGAGGACGCCCCGACCGAGCCCCTCGGCGCCTACGGCCGCCTCCACCTCCGGTGCGAGGGCGAGGTGCTCGCGGCGAGCGGCGAGCACGGCCTCGGGGCGCGGATCCTGCGCTGCGCGACCGTCTACGGCGAGCACCAGCACCCCAACCGCGGCCAGGGCGCGGTCGTCACCTTCCTGCACCGGATCGAGCACGGCGAGCCGATCGACCTCTACGGCGGCGGCGCGACGATCCGCGACTACGTCTACGCCGGCGACGTCGCCCGGGCGGCGATCGCCCTGATCGACCGCGGCGGCCCGGCGGTGGTCAACGTCGGCAGCGGCACCGGCACCTCGCTGGTCGAGCTGCTGCGGATGGTCGAGCGACACCTCGGCCGCGAGGCGCAGGTGCGCCAGCACGAGGAGCGCGGCTTCGAAGTCCACCAAATCGTTCTCGACACGACGCTGTTGCATCAGACCGTGGAGCTCGAGATCACCGACCTCCCCACCGGCATCGCCCGCACCCACCGCTGGCTCCTCTCGGGACGCCCGGAGCGGGTTTGAGCGGCGTGGCGGAAAGGCTCGAGGGCCTGCGCTGGCGGCTGCGCGCGACCCGCGCCCTCTGGCGCCGGGGCGCCGCTCCCGGCGTCGTCCTGGGGGGGCGCGAGCGCGTCGAGCCGGTCTCCCAGCTCGACGACCCCGCCCCCGGGGAGCTGATCTCGGCCGGATCGATCTCGATCCGCGGCTGGCTCTTCTTTCCCGGTTCGCCGACGGCGCGGATCGAGGTCTTCCTCGGCGGTAGGTCGCTGGGCCCGGCGCGGATCGGCGCCCCGCGGATCGACGTCGCCCGGATCTGGGACGACCCCCACGCGGCCGCCGCGGGCTTCGAACTCGATGCCGACCTCGGCGCCTGGGACGGCGGCGACGGCGAGCACGACCTCGTCGTCGTCGCGACCAGCGTCGACGGGCAGCGGCACGAGATGGAGCCGGTGCAGGTGGACGTCGGACCGGCCCCCGGGAAGCCAGCGAAACAGGCCCCGCCAGCAGCCCGGACCGGCTCCCCGGCCTCGTCCTCACGGCCCCACGTCCTCGTCGTCACCCACCAGCTCACCCTCGGCGGCGCCCAGCTCTACCTGCTCGACCTGCTGCGCGAGCTGGTTCGCACCGACGTCGCGACCTTCACCATGGTCAGCTCGATCGACGGGCCGCTGCGCGAGGACGTCGAGGCCCTCGGCATTCCCGTCCACGTCACCAGCCTCGTCCCCTACGACGACCTCAGCTCCCACATCGGCCGCGTCGAGGAGCTGGCCAGCTGGGCGCAGGGACGCGATTTCGACGCCGCCCTGCTCAACACCGCGACCGCCTGGGCGATACCCGGCGCCGAGGCCGCAGCCGAGCTCGGGATTCCCTATGTCTGGGCGATCCACGAGAGCTTCCCGCCGAGCGTGCTGCTCGCCGACTTCGACCCCGAGGTGCGGGAGCGGACGAAGCGGGTGCTCGCGGGCGCCTCCTCGCTCGTCTTCGAGGCGGAGGCGACGAAGCGCCTCTACGAGCCGGTGGCGGGGGCCGAGCGCTGCGCGATGTACCCGTACGGGCTCGACTTGGTGCCGGTCGACGCCCACCGGGAGAAGTTCGACGGCCCCGCCGGCCGGCGCGATGCCGGGATCCCGGCGGATACCGAGCTGGTCGTCTGCGTCGGCACGGTCGAGCCGCGCAAGGCGCAGGTGATGCTGGCGCAGGCTTTCGACCTGATCGCCGCCCGCCACCCGAACGCCTGGGTCGCCTTCGTCGGCGGTCGCGAGGACGACAACACCGACGCCCTGCAGCGATACGTCGCCGCCTCGCCGCAGGGCGAGCGGATGCGGGTGATCCCGATCACCCCCGAAGTCGAGACCTGGTACGGGATGGCCGACGTGCTGGTCTGCGCCTCCGACATCGAGTCGACGCCGCGCACGGTGCTCGAGGCGATGGCCTGGGAGACGCCGGTGCTGGGGACGAAGGTCTTCGGCCTGCCGGAGCTGATCGACGACGGCGAGACCGGCTGGCTATGCGAGCCGCGCGACCTGCCGGCCCTGGCGGCGGCTCTCGACCGGGTGCTCTCGCTGCCCGCCGAAGAGCGGCGCCGGGTCGGCGCCGCGGGACGGCCGCTGGTTGCCGAGCGCCACTCGCTCGAGCGCTACGGGCGCGAGGTCGCGACCCTGCTCGAGCGGGCGGTCGCGGGAGGGAGCCGATGAAGGAGCGGATCCAGAACCTCAGCCCCGCCTGGCGCTGGGCGCTGATCGTCGCCGCCGGGTGCGTGGCGCTGGCCGCGATCAACGTCTGGTGGGTCGCCACCTATCGCCACGGCTACCCGATGGACGTCGACGAGAACGGCTACACGATGATCGGCATCATCGACTTCCTCGGCTTCGAAAGCGGGGGGTTGAGCGGCTGGTGGGAAGCCGTCCAGAACCAGACCCCGAACGCCCCCCTGCTGCCGGCGCTGACCTCGGTCGCGATGATCGTCGTCAAGCCGGGAATCCTCCAGGGCTTCGGCGTCCTGATCGCCTTCGCCGTCCTGCTGACGCTCGTCACCTACGGGATCGGCGAGCGCCTCGCCGGGCCGCGGCTGGGGGCGCTGGCGGCGCTGGCGGTGGGCACCAGCCAGGGCGTCTTCGTCTTCACCCGCGAGTACATCTTCGCCCTCCCCACCGCCGCCTTCCTCGCCTGCGCCTTCTACGCGCTGCTGCGCAGCGAAGGGATGCGAAGGCGGGGCTGGGCGGTCGCCTGCGGCGCCGCCGTCGGGCTGATGCTGCTCTCGCGGACGATGGCCGTCGCCTTCATCCCAGGGCTGGTGGCCGCGGCGGTGCTGACGATCGCCCTCCGCCACCGGCAGGAGCTGGGGCGCTGCGCGATCAACTTCGGGCTGGCGATCCTCAGCGCCATCCTCGTCGCCGCCACCTGGTACTGGAACAACCTCGACCCGGTGATGGACTACCTGACGGAATTCGGCTACGGCTCCCAGGCCAAAAACTTCGGCGAGTCCTCCTCAACGGTCTCCTGGGACCGCTTCAAATCGGTTGCCGAGAAGATCATCCAGGGCGACCTGCTGGTGCCGATGTCCCTCCTGGTCGTCGCCGGCCTGAGCGCCCTTGCGGTCGCCGCGGTGCAGCGGCTGCGGGCCGCCGAGGACCGCCGCGCCGAGGCCCTGCGCCTGCTCGGCAGCGGGCCGATGTCCCTGTTCATCGTCGCCGGCACCGGCTTCGCGGCGCTGATGAGCTCGCAGAACGGCGGCAACGGGTTCACCTTCCCGGTCGCGGTCCTGCTGCCGACCCTCGCGGTCGTCGCGCTGACGCGCTACCGCCGCGCTGTCCTCCCGGTCACCGCCGCGGTCATCGCGGTCGCCGCCGTCAACCTGCTCGCCAACTCCAACGTCTCCGACGGCATCTCGGAGCCGCGCCTGGTCGAGGTGCCGGCCTTCGGCGAACTTCCCTGGATCAGCGGCGAACCGCACGCCGTCGGCAACGTCCGCCAGCAGGCCGAGGGCCCGCGCACCCGGTTTACCTCCGAGGACGCCGAGTACGTCGCCGTCGACACCGAGATGGCCGAGCTGCTGCTCTCGGAGATCGCGCCGGAAGGGGTCCCCCGCCTGGTCGCCTTCGCCTCACGCAACCGGGTGGTCAGCACCAACAGCATCGGTCTCGCCGGCGTCGTCAACTTTCGCGAAGGCATCCCCTTCACGCAGCTGCTGGCCGAACCCGACTCCGTCGCCCACTACGAACGCCAGATCGTCGGCCCCGAACTCGGCCGGCCGACCGTGGTCGTGACCACCAGCACCGAAGAGGGCGACTTCGAACCACTCGTCACCCAGGCCAAGGTCGAGACCGCGTTGCGCAACCTCCGCTTCAGCCTCGTCCGCCAGGTCGAGATGCCCGACGGCCGCCGCCTGCGCGTATGGGTCTGGAGCGGCTCGGACCGGCAAACGCGATTCTGAGGTGATCGAGGAGTCGCTCCGTCGCGACCTCGGTCTCGACGACCTCGCTGAGATATGGGCCAAGGTCACGCCGGCCGCCGAAGGCGAGGGCCTGGCGCAGGCCGCCGACGAGCTGCGCGCAGTGCGCAAGGAGAGGCGTGTCGCGGGCGGTTCTTGACCCCGGCGTCCTCGTCTCTGCGCTGATAACGCCAACGGGCACTCCGGCAAGTCTGCTCCGGCGACCGAGCCCTGTTGGAGATGGCTGACGAGATTCCCGTTTTCTCGCCTGCCGAGTTCCTGGCGAGTGAGCGCTAGATGTAGTTACTCAGCTAGAGCGCGCCGGACCTGCTCTTGTCCTCGTCCTCCGAAGAGGTCTTCTTCGGATCGCCCACCCGGTAATCGCCCCGGCTGAGGGTGCTCTCGAGCCAGACGTAGAGGACGATGAAGAGGTAGCGGCTGCCCATCTCTTTCATCGCCAGCTTCGCCTCGCCGCTGGTGCGGTTGGTCCAGGAGGTGGGCACCACGGCGTAGGTGTGGCCGCGGACGATCGCCTTCAGCGGCAGCTCGACGGTGAGGTTGAAGTGCTTGGAGAGCAGCGGCTGGACCGTCTCGATCACCTCGCGCCGGTAGGCCTTGAAGGCGTTGGTGGTGTCGTTGTAGCGGTGGCGGAAGAGGAGGCGGATGAACTGGTTGGCGAGGCGGTTGATCGCCAGCTTCAGCCGCGGGTAGTCGTGGATTTTCGCCCCTGGCATGAAGCGCGAGCCGAATGCGCAGTCCCAGCCCTCTTCGAGCAGGCGGTGGTAGCGGACGAGGTCGTTGGGATCGTCGGAGGCGTCGGCCATCACGATCGCCACCGCGTCGCCCTCGAAGACCTCGAGCCCGGCGCGGATCGCGTTGCCGAAGCCGCGTTCGAGATGGGAGCGGTGGACGCGGACCCGCGGGTTCTCCTCCCCGAGCGCGGCGACGACCGCTTCGGTCGAGTCCTCGGAGTCGTCGTTGACGACGATCACCTCGTAGTCGATGCCTTCGCGGTCGAGCGCCGCGGCGACCCCTTCGACCGTCGCCGCCACCGAGCCCTCCTCGTTCTGGGCCGGCATCACCACCGAGAGCTTCAACTCCTCCGCCATGGGGCGGCGACGCTACCGGAAGCCACAGAATCGCTGCGAAGTCGCCTCGGAGAATTTACTTTCTGCGCGCCACTCGTTGCAGCCAAAAGGTTGCGCTATGCTCAGGACGGTAATGGTGCCGAGAGAGAAGTGGACCGACGAGCGGCTCGACGACCTCAACCAGAGGATCGACGGCGGCTTTATGGACACCAAAGCCGCAATCGCGGACACGAAAGCCGAGATGCGAGCGGGATTCGCGCGCATCGATGGCGAGATCAAGGAGCTGCGGTGCGAAATGAACACCCGCTTCGAGAGCATGAACCGCAACATGCTCGCCGGCTTCATCGCGATGTTCGCCGCGATCGTCGGCAGCAACGCCTTCTTCTGACTCAGGCGGTGGCGCCGACCCAGCGCTCGAGGTTCTGCTCGTGCATCTCCCGCAGGATCTCGTCGATCCCGTAGCGCAGCTCCCAGTCGGGGTAGTCGGCCTGGAACGGCGCCAGGTCGGAGATCCACCAGCGGTGGTCGCCGATCCGCGGCTCCTCGCCCATCTCCCACCGCAGCTCGCGCCCGGCGATCCGCTCGCAGGCGTCGATCGCCTCCAGCATCGAGCAGTTGCTGAAGCGGCCGCCGCCGATGTTGTAGACCGCCGCGGGCCGGGGCGCCCGGCGGTAGGCGTCGAAGGCGGCGATCAGGTCGGCGCTGTGGATGTTGTCGCGGACCTGTTTGCCCTCGTAGCCGAAGACGGTGTAGGGCGTGCCGGTGACGGTGCACTTCATCAGGTAGGCGAGGAACCCGTGCAGCTTGGCGCCGGCGTGCTGGGGGCCGGTCAGGCAGCCGCCGCGGAAGGCGACGGTCGGCATCTCGAAGTAGCGGCCGTACTCCTGGACGAGCAGGTCGGCGGCGCACTTGGAGACGCCGAACAGCGAGTGGGTCGAGGAGTCGATCGACATGCTGGTGTCGATCCCCCCGAAGTAGGGATGGTCCTCGGGCAGCTCCAACCGTTTCTCCAGATCCCGCAGCGGCAGCCGGTTGGGCGTGTCGCCGTAGACCTTGTTGGTGGAGCAGAAGACGAAGGGCGCGTCGGGGCAGTGGGCACGGGCCGCCTCCAGCAGGTTGAGGGTGCCGTTGGCGTTGACCCCGAAGTCGGTCTGCGGCTCGCTCGCGGCCCAGTCGTGCGAGGGCTGGGCGGCGGTGTGGACGACGAGCTCGATCTTGCCGGCGTGCTCGCGGAAGATCCGCTCGATCTCGCCGGCGTCGCGGATGTCGGCGTTCTCCCAGCGGAACTCGGCCGGGTAGGACTCGACCAGGCGCGCGGTCACGTGCGAGGTCGAGGACTCGGGCCCGAAGAAGCGGGCGCGCATGTCGTTCTCGATCCCGACCACGTCGAAGCCCGCGGCGACGAAGTGTTCGACGGCCTCCGAGCCGATCAGGCCCCCCGCCCCGGTGATGATCGCGACCGGCATCTCTAGACCTGCTCCCTTCCCCCCGCCGGGGTGTCGATTTCGAGCGCCTGGGCGATCCGCTCCTCGTCGGCGGCGATCCACTCGTGGATGTCGGCCAGCACCTGCTCGGCGCTGCGCCGCGGCCGCCACTCGTCCAGGCCGTAAAGCTTGGTGCAGTCCGAGAGGTATATCGGCACGTCCCCCTGTCGCGTCTGCTCGACCGGCTCGATCGGCACCTCGTTGCCGCTCAGCCGCCTGCAGATCTCCGTCGTCTCGCGCAGCGAGAGGCTGCACTCGCGGCCGCCGCCGACGTTCACCGTGCGCCCGTCCCAGGTCTCGGGATCGAGCAGCTGCCGCTCGACCAGATCGACGAGGTCCTCGACGTGGAGGAGGTCGCGCACCTGCTTGCCATGCCCACCGAACCCGATGTAGCTGAGCGGGTTGCGGAAGTGGTGGGCGAGCATCCAGTGGGTGAATACCCCCTGGTCGACCTTTCCCATCTGCCAGGGGCCGGCGATCACCCCGCAGCGGTCGATCACCGCCGGCACCCCGAGGCCCGCCCGGTACTCCTCGATCAGCAGCTCGGCGGCCAGCTTGGTCGCCCCGTAGAGGGTGCGGGCGCCGTCGAGCGGGAAGCGCTCGGAGATCCCCGCCGGGGAGACCCCCGGCAGCTCCTGCTCCGGCGCGATCTCGAAGCGGGTCTCGGTCTCCTCCAGCGCCAGCCCCACCTGCGGCTCGACCGGGTAGACGCGGCTGGTCGAGAGGAAGACCAGGAAGGCGCCGTCGCGACGCGCCAGCTCGAGGCAGTTGTAGGCGCCGGTCAGGTTGGTGTGGACGAGGTAGCCGGTGTCGCCGTCGACCCCGCTCATCACCGAGGGCTCGGCCGAGCACTCGATCAGCGCCGTGCAGGCGGGCAGCGCCGCCAGGTCGCCGGGCTCGCGGACGTCGCCCTCGACGAACTCCACCCCGGCAGCTTCGAGCCGCGGCAGGTTGAGCCGCGAGCCGCGGCGGTAGAGGTTGTCGAGGGCGAGGACCTCCCACTCGGGGTGCCGGCCGGCGAGCGAGACCGCCAGGTTGGAGCCGACGAAGCCGGCGCCGCCGGTGATCAGGACACGGGTCATCGCCTGCGCTTACCCAGCCGCAGCCGAGGCACACGCCAGGCGGCCTCGAGCACGATCGAGCGGCTCATCTTCGATGCCCCGGCGCGGCGCTCGCGGAAGGTGATCGGCACCTCGACGACGCGGAAGCCGAGCTCGACGGCCCGGTAGGTCATCTCGACCTGGAAGGCGTAGCCGCGGGAGGAGATCGCCTCCAGCTCGATCCCCTCCAGCACCTCGCGGCGGAAACACTTGAAGCCGCCGGTGAGGTCCTTTATCGGCAGGCCGAGGACGAGCCGCGCGTAGGCGCTGCCGCCGCGGCTGATGGCCTGGCGCAGGAGGCTCCAGTTCTCGACGCCGCCGCCGGCGACGTAGCGGGAGCCGATCGCGACGTCAGCGGTCTCGGTCGCGGCGAGCAGGCGGCCGAGGTCGGCGGGGTCGTGGGAGAAGTCGGAGTCCATCTCCAGGATCCGGCCGGCGCCGGCCTCCAGGGCGTGCCGGAAGCCGGCGACGTAGGCGGGCCCGAGCCCTTCCTTGCGCGGCCGGTGCATGACCTCGACCCGCTCCTCCGCGGCCGCGAGCCGGTCGGCGAGCCGCCCGGTCCCGTCCGGTGAGTTGTCGTCGACGACCAGCACCCGCGCCGAATCCGGCAGGTTCGCGAGTGCGGCCGCAACCAGCGGCTCGAGGTTCTCGGCCTCGTTGTAGGTGGGCAGCACCAGCCAGGCCGGCCCCGCCCCTCTGCTCTCGGGCATAACCGGATGCTATGCCTAGAGCCTGCTCTACGATCCGCTGGTTGGAGTTCCTCCCCGCACCCGATCGGCCCGACCCCCCCGCAGCCGAGGTGCACGTCTGGCGCGCCGACCTCGACCGGCCGCGCTGGCCCGGCGCCGAGGGGCTGCCGGAGGACGAGCGGCGCCGCGCCGAGGCGTTTCTGAGGCCCCTGCCGCAGAAACGCTGGATCGCTGCGCGCTGGGCGCTGCGCGCGGCGCTCGGCCGCTATCTGGGGCAGCCACCGGCGGCGATCCGCCTGGTCGCCGGGGAGCACGGCAAGCCGCGCCTGGAGAGGCTGGCGGGCGGGCTCGCCTTCAACCTCAGCCACTCGGACCGCCTCGCCCTGATCGCCGTCGCGGCGGGGCACGAGGTCGGCGTCGACGTCGAGCGCGTGGCCGGCAAGCACCCGCAGGGCTTCTACGAGCGCTGGACCGAGCACGAGGCCCGGGTCAAGTGCCTCGGGGTCGGCCTGACCGGCGTGGCGCCCGGGGCCGGGCCGGAGATCGAGGTGCGGAGGCTGGATCTGGGGGCGGAATTCGCGGCCTCCGTCGCGGCTGCGAGCGCCGTGGGCGCGGTGCGCGGCTGGACGTTGGACCCACCGCACCGAAGACCCGTACTCGGGGTTAGCTACTTTTGACGACCTTGAGCCAGGCGCTAGGGAAATTCGCGCTCGTCCTCGGGCTGCTGCTCGCGCTGGCGGGCGGCAGCGCCGACGCCGCGACCCTGCAGCCGATCGGGACGGGGTTCGACGAACCGATCTACGTCACCTCCGATCCCGGCAACCCCGACCGCCTCTTCGTCGTCGAGCGCAAGGGCAGGATCGTCGAAGTCGCGGGCGGCACCCGCTCGGTCTTCGCCGACCTTCGTGCGGTCGTCGGCTGCGGCAACGACTGCAGCGGCGAGCGGGGGCTGCTCTCGATCGCGCTCTCGCCCGACTTCGCCGCCAGCGGGCGCCTCTACGTCGACTACGCCGAAGACCCCGAACCGGGCGACATCCACGTCGCGGAACTGCGGGCGAGCGGCACCTTCGCCTCGGCAAGCACCCTGCGCAACCTCCTCACCATCCCCCACCCCGGCGAGTGGAACCACAACGGCGGCCAGCTGCAGTTCGGGCCCGAAGGCAACCTCTTCGTCTCCACCGGCGACGGGGGAGGCGGGGACGACCAGCACCACAACGCCCAGAACCTCGGCAGCCTGCTCGGCAAGATCCTCCGCATCGGCCCCGATCCCAGCGGCGCCCTGCCCTACACGCTGCCGGGAGGCAACCCGTTCGGAAACCCGATCTGGGCCTACGGGCTCCGCAACCCCTTCCGCTTCTCCTTCGACCGCGGCGGCTCCGGGCTCTGGATCGGCGAGGTCGGCCAGGAAGCGCGCGAGGAGATCGACTTCGCCCCCTCCCCCGGTCTCGGCGCCGGCTTCAACTTCGGCTGGAACTGCCGCGAGGGCAGGATCGAAGGACCGGCCGACGACGAAGGCTGCGCTCCGGCCGACGCATTCGTCGAGCCGGTCTTCGACTACCCCCGCACCGACCCCGGCGACGGGGGAGCATCCGGCTGCGCGGTGATCGGCGGCTACGTCTCCCGCGACCCCGGCGTCGCCGAGCTCTTCGGCCGCTATGTCTACGGCGACCTCTGCACCAGCAAGGTCCGCTCGTTCGCCACGAGCGCGCCGTTCGCCACCGATCGCTCCGAGGGCCTGCAGGTCGCCAACCTCAACTCCTTCGGAGAGGATGCCTGCGGTCGCCTCTACGCCGTCTCCGGCAACGGCGCCGTCTACCGGATCGCGGGACAGCAGCCGACCACCTGCCCGACCACGGCCGGGCCGTCCCTCGCCTCCTCGTTCGTCGGGATCCGTGCCCTGCGCCGCCACGTGAAGCGCAACCGCCACGCCCTTCTCACCGCCTGGGTCGCGCCCTGCAAAGGCCGGCCCGGCGACCCGGTCACCCTCTGGCGGGGCAGCAAGAAGATCGGCACCAGGCACCTGGACCGCGTCTGCGCGGCCCGCTTCCGGCCCCGGATTACCCGCCGCTCCAACTTCCGCGTCACCGTCAAGGCGAACGAGACCAACGCCGCGGCGATCTCGCGCAAGCTGACGATCAAGATCGCGAAGCGCCACCGCCGCCGCTGACCGCCCCCGGGGGGGTCAGCCAACCGCAACGTTTGTTACCCATAGCCTGGGGGCATGTGCCCAGGAATGCAGCACGAGATCGCCAACCTGGTGATCGGCCCCGGCGAGCTCGGCTTCGACGCGAGGATCGGCGAGGTCGAGCGCCGGATCCACTTCCGCAGCGAGACCGAGGTCGAGCCCTACGCCGAGGCGGCGCTCTGCACTGCGCTGCTGCCGGCGATGGCCGGCGGCGGCAACCTCTGCATGGGCGAGCCGATCAGCCCGCGGGTGCTGCGCACCCAGCGCGAGTTCCAGGCGATCCAGCGGGCCTGGTCGCTGTCCTGGCCCTTCGGCGACCCGCCGCTGGAGGAGGTCGAGGTCCACGCGCCGGTTCGCTCGCCGGAGGTCCGTCAGCCGGTGGGCCGGGTCGCGGCCTTCTTCAGCGGCGGGGTCGACTCCTGGTCGACCGTCCTGGAGAACCCCGACGTGACGGATCTGATCTTCGTCCGCGGAATCGACATCCTGCCCCGCCTCGACCACCAGGAGGGCCTGGCCGACCGCGTCGAAGCGCGGCTGCGGGCCGCCGCCGGGGAGCTCGGCCTCGCCCTGCACTCGGTCGAGACCAACCTCCGCGAGCTCTCCGAACCGGCCGGGCCGGAGCAGCCGCTCGTCCGCTGGGAGGCCTACTACGGCTGCGCGGTGACCGCCGTGGCGCTCTTCCTCGGCCGTGCCTTCGACCGGGTGCTGATCGCCGGCGACTCCGACTACGAGGTGATGGACACCCGCGGCGCGGCCTGGATGGTCGACCAGCTGTGGAGCAACGAGAACCTGGAGATCGTCGACGACGGGGGGCGCTTCAGCCGGGTCGAACGCACCGAGCGGATCGCCTCCCACCCGGTGGTGCGCAAGAGCCTGCGGGTCTGCTGGGAGAACCCAGACGGCGCCTACAACTGCGGCCGCTGCCGCAAGTGCCTGATGACGATGGCCACCCTGGAGGCCGCCGGCGAGCTTCAGGCGGTCGAGACCTTCCCCGACGAGATCGACCTCGACACGATCGCCGAGCTGGTGCTGCCGGTCCCGGTCCTGCTCACCCTCTGGGAAGACGTGCTCGACGCCGCCCGCCGCGCGGGCAAGCGGGATCTGGAGCGGGCGGTCGCCCGGGCGGTGTCCGCGAGCCGGCGGCACCTGGGGCTGCCGCCGGGGTACCGGCGCCGCAACCGGCCCGGACCGCCGCCGGGCGCGCCCGGGCGCGAGAGCGCCGAGGGGGGCCTCTTGGCCTCGCCGGAGACCGCCGCGGCGATCGCGGCCGCCGGCAGCGTCGCGGTCCTGGTCGGCAGCTACGACGGCTCCGGCAACTACGGCGACCTGGCTCAGCTGGACGCCGCCCTCCGTTTGCTCGAGCGGCTCGACTCCGAGCTCCTCGTGCTGCCGGTCGTCGAGCGCCAGTTCGCCGCCACGCACGAGACGATGTCCGCGGAGCTGCTCCACCGCCCCGAGCACGTCCTCTACTTCGACGCGGGGGGCGACCCCGGGGGCGAGGGCCTGGTCCCCGTCGAGCCGCCGGAGGGCGTCGCCCTGGCGATCTCCTACCTCTACGGAGGCGGTTACCTCAACCCGTCCTGGGGCGAGCGAAAGCTGGCGATGCTGAGCACGGTCGAGGGGCTCCTCTCCAGGGCCGGTCGCGTGATCAGGGTCGCCTCGGGACAGCAGGTGGACCCGGGCTGGATCGACGCCCTGGGCCCGGCCGACGCCGGGCTGCTGGGCCGGTTCGAGCTCCTCGGCGCCCGAGACGACGTCTCCGCCGCGGCCCTCGCCGGCGGCGGGCCGGCGCCGAACACGGGCGACGACGCGGTCGGCGTCCTCGGGGCGATCGGCACCGCCGCGCCCCCTGACCCCGGTGGGGGCCCGCTCGAGGTGAACGTCCACTTCGCCGAGCACGCGTGGGTCACCGACCGCCCCGACTCGGTCCGCGAGTTCGACGTCGGCCTGCTCGCCGCTCTCGCCGGGCTCGCCGGCCGGCGGGTGCGGGTGCGGCCGCTGCTGGCCTACCTCGACCCGCGGATCGACGAGCGCCCCGGCCTCGAACGCTTCGCCGCCGCCTGCGGCGAGCGCGGGATCGAGCTCACCGAGCCGCAGGCGCTCCGCCCCGCCGGCGCCGAGCGGCTTGCCGCCGACCTCGGCGGCGCCGCTCTCACGCTCAGCTCCTCCTACCACGTCGCCCTCACCTCGCTGCTGCTGGGGATCCCGACCGCGATCCTCAGCGACAACGCCTACTACGCCCAGAAGGCGCGGGGGCTGCTCTCGGACTTCGGCCTGCCGCCGGCGTTCTCGCCCGGCTCGGACGAGGACCCCGAGGCGGCGGCCGCCGCGGTCGCTCCCCACCTGCTCAACCCGGAGCTGCGCGAGGAGACGCGCCGCATGCTCGAATCCGCCGCCGGCCGGGTAAGGGAGCGGCGTGCCGGAGCCGAAGCCTCGATCCTCTCCCTCCTCGCCCGGGATGCCCTCGCCGCCGCGAGCGCGGCGCCCGCCGGCGCCTCCGGCACTCCCGGCGACGCGGCGGCGGAGCTGCGCGCCGCGGAGGCCGAAGCGGCAGTGGCGGAGCTGATGCGCTCCCGCTCCTGGCGAATCACCGCGCCACTGCGCCGGGCCGGCGCCAGGCTGCGATCCCGGCGGGCCCGTTAGCGCTCAGGTGCGGCAGACGGTGGCGCCCGCGCCGGATTCGACCAGCAGCTGCCACGGCCGCCCGGCGCGGTCGCGGGGGATGTAGAGGCGGGTGGTCGAACCCGGCGCGAGGCCGCCGGTGCTGAGCGGGTATTCGCCGCTGGCGAAACGCCGCAGGCGCACCGTCCCCTCTCCGCCCGGGCCGAGCTCGATCGTCGTCACGCCCGGGCGGAGCGGCAGCGGGCCGGCGCCGGCCGCGACCCGGTCGCAGTCGCCGCCCGGCCCGGTGGTCGCGGCCTCGGTTTCTATCCCCAGCGGCAGCGCGTTGGCCAGGACCAGGTCGGCGTAGCGGCGGCCTTCCTCCGGCGCCGCCAACAGCGCCGCCGGCGAGTAGGCGGGTGAGCCGTATTCGTCGACCGCCCGCAGGTACTCGCCGGCTTCGATTTCGTTGAGGAAGACGGTGCCGGCGACTTCGGGGGCGAGCCGGAAGCTCGGTTCGACGGTCCGCCCGGCGATTTCGATCGCCGCCAGGTCGGAACGGGTAAGGACCGCCTGCTTCTCGAAGAAGTCGCGGCCTTCGCGCAGCGGCACGAGGTTGAAGCCGACGACGACCGCGGTGACGGCGGCCGCGCCGGCGAGCGCCCAGCGGTTGAACCTCACCCCCTGCAGGAGGTTGACCGCGATCAGCAGGACGAAGAAGCCGCCGACGTAGAGGTAGCGGCTCGAGTAGGGCTCGCGGCCGGGGCCGAAGTTGAAGGCGGCGAGGAACCAGAAGGTCGCGGCGGCGCCGAGCACCGGCCAGAGGCCGGCGGCGAAGCCGCGGCGGCGGTAGCCGCCGTAGGCGGCGAGGGCCAGCAGGACGATCAGCAGCGGCGCCCCCCACTTCGAGCGGCCGACGACTTCGCCCGAGATCGTCCCCAGGGCGAGGACCGAGTCCAGCGAGGCCGTCAGCCCTTCCCAGACGTAGCGCGGCGAGACGAGGACGTTGTGGGAGCTGAGGTTGTTCTCCGCCTCGTGCCCCCAGCCGAGGTACCAGCCCGCGTAGAGCGCCAGCGGCACGGCGAACACGTAGGCGCGCCGCCAGCCGCGCTCGCGCCGGCGCTGGATGACGTCGATCGCGGCGGCGACCGCGAAGGCGATCCCGAGGCTGGAGAAGGCGATCGAGGCCACCAGGAAGGCGCAGGCGGCGCGGTCCCAGCGCTCCTCACCGTTCTCCAGCGCCAGCAGCGTCGCCAGCCCGAACAGCGCCGAGCCGGCGAAGCCGACCTGGAAGGGCCAGAGGAGGTCCTGCCAGGCCGGGCCGAGGAAGAGCAGCAGGACGGCGGCGAACAGCGCCGGCCACTCGCCGAGGCGGCGGCGGGCGTAGACGAAGAGGAGCGCCGCGGTCCCGAGGAGCAGAGCGACGAGCGCCACCAGTTCCGGCGTCATCGACTCCATCCCGAAGAGCCGCAGCGAGGCCTGCTCGATCAGGACCGGGACCAGGACGATGTGCTCGTTGTGGGGTTCCAGCAGGGTCGCGAACGAGGGGTCGCGCCGGTGCAGGAGGAACTCCCAGGAGTCCTGGAAGAAGGTGAGGCCGGAGCCGTAGCTGAGCAGCACCGCCGCGGCGGCGGCCATCGCGACGGCGAGCAGGACGAGGGCGGCGTTCCTGCTCAGCCGCTCAGGGTCTCGCGCGGCCACCGGTGAGGGCGACGAAGGCGTGCCAGGCGGGCTTGGCATGGAACTTCGGGCCGGCGCGGAAGAGCCCGACCGAGTCGCAGAAGTTGCACGAGCCCGGCAGGTCCTTCCAGGAGAACCAGTAGGCGCTCTTCAGGTTCAGCCGCCGCGCGTTTGCGATCAGGTAGCCGTAGGAGGCCTTCAGCTGCTTGACCTGGCCGCGGATCCCCTGCTCGAAGGCGACCTGCTGGAAGTTGTTCTGCGAACCCCAGCCGAGCTCGGTCAGGTAGAGCGCGGGCCGGTCGCGGTTCTCCCGCGCCACGGCGGTGAATTCCTCGACCATCCGTTCGAGTTCTTCGCTGTCGACGGCGTAGGGGTGGAGGTCGATGCCGTCGAAGCGGTTGCGGAAGCCCGGGATCGCGTAGAGGCGGTCGAGGTAAGTCGTCGCCGGCATTCCTTTGCGCCCCGTCGCGGTCGGTTCGGCGAAGAGCCCGGCGAGGATCACTTTCGCCTTCGGGTCGACCGATTTGATCGCCTGGCTGGAGACGGTCACCAGCTTCGCGTAGGCCGAGGTCGAGACGGGGTAGGCGAAGTAGAAGAAGTTGGCCTCGTTCCAGATCTGCCACTCGCGGATCGGCATCGGGTTGGCGATCGCCGGTTCGTAGTTGGGCCCGACCCCGCCCTTTTCGTCCCAGAATTCGCCCCCGGGCCCGTAGCGGTCGACCGCGGCGCGCAGGAACGCCGCCCAGGCGTCGCGCACCCTGGCGCTCCCCACCGGCATCGTCGTTTCCCTGCGCGCCGCCCACTTGGGCGGCGAGCCGATCGCGGGCAGGACGCGGAGCCCGGCCCGGGTCGCCATTTCCAGCGCCGCATCGAACCCACCCCAGTTATACGGGGAGTTCGGACGCGGCTGAACCCCGGCCCAGGGCAGGGAGACGCGGACGCTTTCGACCCCACCGGCGCGCATGTAGCGGAAGTCTTCGGGGCCGAGGGGCGTCTGCGGGACGATCCCGAAGAAACCCTTCGGCGGGCGCGGCAGCGGCTTCGCCGAGCCGGCCTGGCCGCCGAGCATCAGGGCGAGGAGCAGGCAGGCGAGGAGCGGCAGTGCGAGGAGGCGTCGTTTCATCGAGTCGAGAAAGGTAGCGATCTTGCCGGTTCGGAAAATGACGATTCAGTAGCTGCCGCCGAGCTTGCGGTGGTCCCAGGTGGCGGTTCGCAGCGACGGGAAGCTGATCGCCACCCGTTTCGGCGCCTGGGCTTCCAGCGCCGCCCTGGCGTCCCCCTCGACGGCGGAGATCCCCTCGGCGTAGCGCACGGTCAGCTCCTCCGCGAACCCGAGAACGGTCTCGAAGTCGCGGTGGATCACCGCCTCGGACTCGACCATCGCCCCGCGCAGCTCCCCGTACTCGTGCCCGGTCTCGACCAGCACCGTCGCCCGCGGGTCGCGTTCGAGGTTGCGGACCTTCTGCGATTTCGCGTAGGTCCAGATCCAGACGACCTCCTCGCGGGGGACGAACCAGAGCGGCATCGAGTGCGGCCAGCCGCGAGGGCCGAGGCTGGAGACGATCGCCACCCGCTCCCCCTCGAGCAGCTCCAGCAGCTCGGTGTCGCTGAGCTTGATCTGGTCGCGCCGGCTCACCCGAGGAACCCTATCCCCGGAGGCATACGGAGAAAGCCGAAGACAGTCTGCGCAAGTGAGATACGTTGCGCACTCATGGCCGCTTGCGGAAGAGCTGCCCACCAGTCCAAACACGGGAGGAGAACCAAGGTGAGCGTAAGAGCACTGAATGAAATTGCGGCGCAACGAGAGCAGGGCGGTGCACGCAAAATCAAGCGGCAACCGGCATCCCAGAAAGCCACCAAAGAGGTCGAACGCCAGGGCTACCTGGACCTATTGGTCGGCGCGATACCGACCGAGCCGCTGGCGCTCTACACCTTCGTCGTCGCCGGGGTCGTGACCACGATCGACCCTGGCACCGACCAGCGCCTGACGATGCGGTGGGTGCTCTTCGCCGCGGCTATCGCCTTCATCCTCGCCTGGATGATCGCGGCTTTCCTGCGTCTGCCCGGCGATCAGAAGCGGGCGCTGCCCTGGGCCGAGGTCAGCAGCGCCGTTGTCGCCTTCGCCGCCTGGGGTCTGGTGATGCCCGAATCGCCGCTCGCGGCCGAACTCTCGGCGACCAACCAGACCGTCTGGACCTTCATCATCATCGGAGCCGGCGTCGCCCTCCTCGGACTGCTCACCGGCTCGATGAAAAAACCGATCGAGAGCTAGGCAACAAGGCGCGCGAGCGGTCAAACTTTGCCGCATGGAAATCGCACTGCTGCTCTACGACGGAATGGCCGCGCTCGACGCGGTGGGCCCCTACGAAGTGCTGCGTAACGTCCCCGGCTGGGAGATCCGGACGGTTGCCCCGGAGAAGGGTGAGGTCCGCGACGAGCGCGGCACGATCGCCCTGGTTGCCGACCAGGCGCTGAGCGAGGTGAGGGAGGCCGAGATGGTGCTCGTCCCCGGCGGTCGCGGCAACCGCCGCCTGCTCGAGGACGAGGCGCTGCTCGGCTGGCTGCGCGAGATCGACCGGGCGACGAAGTGGACGACCTCGGTCTGCACCGGCTCGCTGCTGCTCGGCGCCGCCGGGCTGCTGGAGGGAAAGCGGGCGACGTCGAACTGGCTCGAGCTCGACCAGCTGCGCGCCTACGGCGCCGACCCGGTCGGCGGCCGCTTCGTCGAGGACGGCAAGATCGTCACCGCCGCCGGCGTCACCGCCGGGATCGACATGGCGCTGCACCTGGTCTCCCGCGAGGTCGGGCCGGAGATCGCCCAGGCGATCCAGCTCGGGATCGAGTACGACCCCGACCCGCCCTTCGACTCCGGGTCTCCCGAGAAGGCGCCGCCCGACATCGTCGAGCTGGTCAAGTCGGTCGCGGCCGACTCGGCGACGTAGACCCGCCCTCAGATCGTCCCCGGCTCCGCCAACCAGACGCTCTCGAAGCTGAGCCGGGTGTGCTCGAGGATCAGGTCGTAGTCGCGGTCGTAGTGGAGGACGCCGCCGCCCGCCACGTGAGCGCAGGCGGCGATCAGTAGATCCGCGGGCGCCATTCGATGGTGCCCGACGCCGGCGAGATCGGCCTGCGCGTTGAGCGCGGCGCGTTCGACGGTTTCGTCGACCGGGAAGTGCGAGAGTCGCCGAAGGCGCTCCATTCCTTCGGAGTGTTCCGCCGCGTCCTGGGCCGAAAACCCAGCCTCGAGCAGGAAGGGCAAGCAGGTCGCGAGCCTCCCGTCTTCGATCCAGTCGAGGACCTCGTTCTCACGATGCGGCGGGGCCTGGTCGGCCAGCAGCCGCGACCAGGCGGAGTGGTCGAGGAACAGCAACCTACTCGGGATAGTTGGCTTCGAGCCCGAGGTACTTGACTTCTTCCGCCGCCTCGAGGTCGGGTCTCGGTCGGTCAGGCGAGCGAATCCACTCGGCGATCTCCCGCCCCGCCTGCCGCGTCGCCTCGCTGCCCGGGGCCCTGAGCTCCCGAATCTTCTCTCGAGCACCACGGATGACCAACTCGGGGATCTCCACCTTCTCTCCCCCCTGCACCCGGCGCAATTCGTCCAGTACTTCCTTGACGGGCTCGGTCTCGGTGATCATGTGGCGTGGTCTCGTGGTCGGCACGAGCGCAAGTGTAGCACCGTGCAACACCAGGCCCGGGCGCCTAAGTCGCGCTCGGAACCAGCTCGAGGTCCGACCAGGGTCCCTCGCCGCACATCGGCTGGGTTCGTCCCTCCAGCCAGTCGACCTGGAGGTCGTCGTAGTGGGGGCTGGCGGGGTGGCCGGACTGGCCGGTGAAGGTCTGCCAGCGCGAGCGGTCGGGGTCGTTCGGATCGGCGAGCATCCGCCAGCTCGGCGCCCAGACCGCGTTGTAGGGGTCGTTGGGGTCGTAGGCGATCTGGCTGACCGTCTCCTGGGCGCCGCCGGCGCGGAGGCGGCGGTTGAGCAGGCGGTCGAAGAGGGGGTTGGCGTCGCCCAGCGGGTGCGGGAACTTCAGCTCGTGGACGCGCCCCCAGCGCCAGGCCTCGGGGTCGGGGCCGAAGCGCTCGCCGAGGTCGTCTAGAGCGCCGGCCAGCGCCTCCAGCACCAGCTCCTCCCAGGGGCGGCCGATCAGCTCCTCGTCGGCTTCCTCCCAGAGGGTCATCAGGTGCGAGTGCCAGCGCCAGGGCGAGGTGACGTGCGGCAGGAAGCCGTTGTCGGCGCGGTCGAGCCAGCGCTCGCAGAGGTCGCGGTCGCCGATCGCGCAGCGGGCGACTTCGCGCGCCAGCCGCAGCAGGAAGGCCTGGTAGATGGTGCCGGCGATCGAGTCGGGGTCGAGGCACCCGTCCCAACTGCGCAGCCGCTCGATCGCGCTGCGCTCGCGCTGGCCGCGCGGGTGCAGGCGGCTCAGCCGCGCCGCCGCCTCGAGCCCGGGGATCGAGAAATTGTCGTTCTGAATCGCCTCGAAACTCTCGAGGTCGTGCTTCTCGGTCTCCTCCAGCATTTCCTCGATCCGCCTGGCGCGGAAGCCGTCGAGCCAGTCGCTGGTGATGTGGTGCGGGTACTCGTCGCCGACGACGCGGTTGTTGGCGGTGATCACGAACCCGCTCTCGGGGTCGACCACCTCCGGCAGCTCCTCGTAGGGGACGGTCCCGTCCCACTCGAACTCGCCGGTCCACCCCGGCTTCGGCAGGTCGGGGCAGCCGCCGCGGCGGATCGGCAGGCGGCCGATCAGCTTGTAGCCGATCGAGCCGGAGCTGTCGGCCCAGACCATGTTCGAGGCGGGCGAGGTGTGTCCCTCGAGCCTCGCCACCAGCTCGCGGCCGGAGGAGATGTCGAGCAGCTCGAAGGCGGCTTCGAAGGCGGTCGATTCTGAGAGCGTCTGCCAGGCCAGCGCCAGCGGCTCGGCCTCGTCGGCGCCGAGCGCCTCGTTGACGATCGGGCCGTGGTGGGTGGCACGGACCTCGAGCGAGACCGGCTCGGAGCGGCCCTTGACGAGGATCTCCTCCTGCCGCGTCTGCAGCGGGCACCACTCGTCTTCGAACAGGTACTCGTCGCCCTCGATCCGCTCGACGAAGAGGTCCTGGACGTCGGCCATCACGTTGGTGATCGTCCAGCAGACGTCGTTGTTCTGCCCCATGTAGACGCCGGGCATCCCCGGCAGCGAGGCGCCGCGGACGAAGCGATCGCCGTGGCGGAGGCTGACCTCGTACCAGATGCCCGGCATGCTCGGGGAGAGGTGTGGGTCGCCGGCGATCAGCGGCGTGCCGGTCACCGAGCGGGAGCCGCTGACCGCCCAGTTGTTCGAGCCCGAGGCCTCGGCCGCGAGCCCGAGCGAGCGCCGCACGCGGTCGATCTGCTCGATCATCGGCATCCCTTCGCCGCTGAACGGGAGCTGGTCGACGACCGGGTTGTCGGCCGGGTAGACGGGGTCGAGGCGGGCGGCGAGCTCCGGCCCCAGCTCGCGGACCAGGTCGGAGCGCAGCAGCTCACGCTCCCAGTTGGTCGAGAGCCCGAAGGCGAGCAGCTTGCCGAGGCCGAGGATGTCGACCGGTGACCACGGCGAGAACTCCAGCCGCAGGATCTGCATCTCGAAGGGGCGTGCCCGGGCGTCGCGGGCGGCGGCGTTGACGCCGGCGCAGAAGCGCTCCAGCTGCGCCCGCAGGCCCGGCTCCATCTCCTCGAGCTCGCGCTCGGCGGTGGCGCGGATCCCGAGCGTCCGCATCAGCTTGTCGACCGCGAGCCCGTCCTCCCCGGCGATCTCACTCAGCCGGCCTCCCACCACCCGGCGGTAGAAGTCCATCTGGAAGAGCCGGTCCTGGCCGTGGCAGTAACCCTGGGCGAAGAAGAGGTCCTCGCGCTCGGAGGCCTCGACGTGGGGAACCCCCCAGCGGTCCCGGCGCACCTGCACCTTCCCGCGCAGCTCCGGGACCTCGATCGTGCCCTTCACCTTGGGCAGCGGCCGCCGCGCCAGGCGGTGCCAGACGATCGCGGCACCCGAGGCCAGCAGCCCGGTACCGACCGCCCCCGCAAAGACTCCGACCCGCGCCGCCCGTCGCATCGGCCCAGGGTACTGGCCGGGCAGCCAGTCTGCCTACTGCGCCAGGAGCGAGCGAAGGTCCGAGGCGACGGTCTCCGGTTCGTCGTCGAGCTGGTTCCAGGTCAGGCGGGTGACCGCGTAACCGGCCACGCGGAGGGCGCGGTCGCGGGCGCGGTCGCCGCGGAAGGCCGAGCGGGTGCCGTGTCCCTCCCAGCCGTCGAGCTCGACGATCTCGTTCGTCCCCGGCCAGTGACAGTCGACGACGTAGAGCTTCGAACCGACGGAGATCGGGTCGTTGAATCGGGGCAAAGGCAGGTGGTGTCGACGGAGGAACGGCTCGAACCGTTCCTCCAGCGCGCTGCGCTTCCGTCCGGAGGGCTCTTCGGCGATGCGCTTCAGGGCTGCTTGCACTTTCCGTGACCCTCTTCTCCCCGGATAGCGCTCGAGCAGATGGGGAAGCGAGAGGCGGTCCCAGAGGTTGAGAAATTCCGCCTCGCGAATCATGGCCACCACGGTGTCCAGGTCCGCGGTCGCGGCAAGATCGAAGGTGGTTCGGGGGACCGAGGTCACGGGGAGCCCGTCCTCGACGGCGCGCTCGTCTCTGGGCACTGCTGACAGGTGGCGGCAGATCGCCTGCGACGAGCGGCTTCGGTGCGGCACCGTCACATCGATCCGCGAGCGCGAGTTCGGCCGAATCCCCCAGAGCGCCGCCGCTGACCAGTGGCTGAGAAGGGCATCAGGACCAGAAGCAAGCACGGCCGCCATCCAGCGAGCCACCCGGGGGAGCAACTGGGGCGGCCCAACCGAGTAAACGCCCGCGTGCAGGCGATGGAGGCGTCCCCTCCGGATTCGCCAGTCGATCTCGTCCCGGCTCCATCCCCTCCCCATCAACTGCCACCGCGCCACGACCCCATGTTGGACCCGCGCAAGCTCCGCGATCGGTCGGTCATCCCCGCGAGTCCGCGAAAAAGCGGGCTCTATTCGACTTTCAGCGAACTCGCTCTCCACGCCCCGAGCCTGACGGGCGGGGGCGCACAGGTGGTGCGCACGATGTGCCTACTTGGTTCCCGCTTCGTGCCGAAACCGTGACTTGCGCTCCGAGGAGCGCTCGCCTCCTACTCGCTAAGCCCCTCCGGGAGCCTTCCCTCGCCCTCGAGCTTTTCGAGGTGGGCCTCCATCGCCATCGCCGCCATCGGCAACAGCTCGACCGGGATGTCGTCCCAGACGACGGCGAGGAGCTCGGCGCGCGAGCGCTCCCCCGCCTCCAGAGCCGCGAGCAGGCGACGCTCGCGCATCAGGCGGTGCTCGACGTACTCGGCAAGCTTGGCCGCCGGGTCGGTGACCCACGGGCCGTGGCCGGGGGCGATCAGCTCGATCTCCTCCGCCTGCAGGAGGGCGAGCGAGTCCATGAAGGCGGCGAGCGAGTTGCCGCCCGGCGGGACGATCGTCGAGCCGAGCCCGAGGACGAGGTCGCCGCTGAAGCAGACGCCGGTTTCGGTCAGGAAACAGACGTGGTCCTCGGCGTGGCCGGGGGTGGCGAGGACGCGGAGCGCGAAGTGTTCCTCGCCGCCCGACGGCAACACCACCTCGGCCCCGAGCCGGTCGGCCCCGGCGGTGTGGTCGCCGTGGGAGTGGGTGAGGAGGACGAGGCCGATGCCGCCGCGCTCGCCGGCCGCGGTGCGGATCGCCTCGAGGTGGCCCGGGTCCTCTGAGCCCGGGTCGATCACCACGCAGGGGTCTGAGCCGAAGAGGTAGGTGTTGGTCCCTTCCAGCGTCATCGGCCCCGGGTTCGGGGCGACGATCTTCAGGACCTCGGGGTGACCGGGCGCCTCGTTCAGTTGGAGGAGGCCTCGACCTCTTTGGCGATCGCCTCGCGCGCGTCGGGCGGCTCGAGCACGACTAGGTCGCCGGCACCGCGGAGGATCTCGCGGACCAGCCATGGCTTGCCGGCGTAGGGCAGCTCGACGACGACGGCGCCGTCGGCCAGCTCCTCGACCACGGTCCGCTCCTCGCGCAGCCAGCGGGCCCGCTCGGGCGAGACCCAGACGCGGGCCACCTCGGCGGTCGGCACCTCGCCGTGGGTCATCCAGCCCTCGACCCCGGCGAACTCCTCGACTTCAGGCCGCGGCTCGAATTTCTCCTCGGAGAGGTGCGCCTCCTTGACCCGGTCGAGCTTGAAGTGGCGGACCCCTTCTTTGGTCAGGTCGTAGCACTCGACGTACCAGCCCTCTTTGCCGTTCTCGAGCCGGTAGGGCTCGACCCGGCGCTCGGTGAACTGGTCCTCGTTCTCCTTGTAGTAGGAGAGCTCGAGCACCCGGCTCTCGGCAATCGCCTCGTTGACGAGCCGGGCGATCTCGGCGTCGCCGCCGCCGGCCGAGGCGATCTCGAGGCCCTCCTCGGATGGGTCGTGGCCCAGCGCCTTGACGATTTTTCCCCGCGCGGTCTGCAGGTCGGACTGCGGCAGGTGGTCGCCGAAGAGGTCGATCGCCGCCACCAGCGCCTTCGCCTCCAGCGGCAGCAGGCGGGCGGGGCGGGCGAAGTTGTCGCCGTAGGGCTGCGAGTCGACCTCGATCTCGTCGCCGAGGATTTCCGCGTAGAGGACGTAGGTGCCGCCGCCGAAGTTGACGACGTTGAGCAGCTCGATGTCCTCGCGCAGCTCCTCCGCGGTCAGCTCGAGGCGATCGCGCAGGTCGGCGGTCTGCAGCCGCTCCCCCTTTTTCGCCGCTTCGATCAGGAGGCCGGCGAGGGTCACCAGCCGGGCGAAGCGCTCGGGCCGGATCGCCGCCTCGCCGCGACCATGGGAGCGGGTCCGCTTCGGCTGCTCCTCGAGCGGCCGGTCGACGACGTCGGCCGGCCGGAAGCCGTTGACGTGGCGTTTCAGCAGCAGGCCGCGACGCTTCTCGTCCTCCTCGCGGAGGTCGTCGGGCGCCAGCACCTGGGCGTTCTGGCGCCAGCGCAGGACCCAGGCGATCAGCTCGCGCTCGGAGGCGTAGGAGGTCTCGAAGACCCGCCCCTTACCGGGGGCGCCGTCGGACTTCTTCGCGTTGCGGAGCTCGCCGTAGGTGCCGTAGTCGCGCTCGATCAGCCAGGCGATCCGCTCGCGGATGAAGATCTTCGCCGTCCCCTTCGTCTCCCCCAACTGCCAGTCGGCGCGGCTGCCGTAGTCGCGGCGGTCGAAGTCCTCGGGCGGCGAGAAGTCGTGCTCGGCCTTGGAGGCGTAGCCGACCTTGCCCTGGATCCGCGAGAGGCGGAAGACCCGCACCGCGTCGCGCTCGTGCGAGTGGCCGATCAAATAGAACTGACCGCCGCGGAAGACGAGGTGGAAGGGGTCGACCTTGCGCTTTTCGGTCTCGCCCCGCTCCATCGTGTAGTAGGTGAACTCGATCGTCTTCCGGCGGCTGATCGCGGTCTCGATCTTCGACAGCCGCTGGGAGAGGTCGCGGCCGCCGGCCGAGGCGGTCATCGCCATCTCGACCGGCGCTCGCTCGCCCTCGGCCAGCGGGTTCGGATGCCCCCAGGCGACCTGCTGCAGCGCCAGCCGCAGCGGCTCGGCGTAGGCGAAGCCGCCGTCGGTGAGCAGCATCAGCGCCGTCGAGAGGGCGGCCAGCTCGTCGTCGGAGAAGGAGATCGGGTCGAGGTAGAAGTTCTCCGGCGGCAGCGAGTAGAGCTCGGCCTCGAAGAAGCCCTCGCCCGGCTTCTCGACCCCGAGCTGGATCCCGAGGCTCTCCAGCTCGGCGCGATCGGCATAGAAACGGCGCGCGAAAGCGTCGTCGTTCATGTCGCTGTAGCCCTCCACCTCCCGCTTGATCTCGAGGGCCGAAACCGGCCTCCCCTGAGCCATCAGGAACGAGATCAACGAGAGCTGGCGAATTAGCTTCTCGGTGTCCTTCGCCACTGCTCGGCAGGATAGTCTGCAAGCGGCTCATGGACGTTCTCCGAAACCTCTTCGGCAACCTAAGCGCGGGCATTATCCGGCTTTTGGTGACCGTCGGAATCCTCGCGGCGGTCTATTTCTTCCTCGTCCGGCCCGCCCTGGACGCGACCGAAAAGATCAGCCACGAAACCAACCTCAACATCCACAAGAGCTTCGAACAGGGCGGCCTGGGCGAAATCAGCGAGACGATCGACGACGTCAACCGCCAGGTACAGCGCGAATTCAAGAAGTCGCTGCGGGCCTCGAAACAGCAGGGCGACGCCGACAAGCTGATCGCCTGCATCCAGCGCGCCCACCAGAACGTCAACAAGATCCAGCGCTGCAGCGAGCGGTTCCGGTAGCGACGGAGGCGAGGTCTAGAAGGCGCTGCTGCCAATCAGGGCGGCGGCGATCACAAACGCGCCACCCCACAGAGTCCGGTTCAGGGATTCGAACCTGTCAGTGAGCTTGTCGAGGCGATCCTCAACCCTCTCGAAGCGCTTGTCGACCTGCTCGAAGCGCTTGTCGACCCGATCGAAGCCTTCCCTCATCTCGGCTTTGAGATCCGCGAAGCCTGCGTCGACCTTCACGCTCAGGTCGTCCAGGCGCTCGTCCGTCCATCTCTCCCTGGGGCTCATCATCACTGCCATGAGCATAGCGTAACTGATTGTCTACAGCAATGCTTTGTCTTCAGGCCGCCCGCTGGGCGAAGAAGGCGCTCCCTGAAAGCGCCCGGTCGAAACCCGACCAGGCCTCACCGGCGGGGAGCTGGCGCTCGAGGCGGTCAAAGCTGCCGAGGCGGCCGCCGAGGTTGTCGATCATGTGGACGAGGACGGCCTCGCGGGTGGCGGGGACGACAGGCGAGCCGTGTTCGAGCGAGCCGTGGTGGCTGAGGATGATGTGGAGGACGCACTGGGCGAGGTGGGGGTCGAAGCCGGGCAGGTCCTCGATCGCGCGGCGGACGGTGTAGTAGCCGAGCGGGATCTCCCCCTGCAGGCGGCCGGCGTCGGTGAGGTCGATCGCCAGCGGGTCGTCGTTGTAGGCAACGCACTTGCCGATGTCGTGCAGCAGGGCGCCGGCGACCGCGACCTCGCGGTCGATGCCGGGGAAGAAGTTGGCCGCGGCGGAGACCGCCTGGGCGACCGAGAGCGTGTGCTCGAGCAGACCGTGGCGGTAGGCCTGGTGGTAGGTCTTCGCCGCCGGCGCGTCGCGGAAGCGGCGCCAGGTCTCGGATTCCTCACCGAAGAAGTGTTCGAGCAGGTCGCGCAGTTGCGGGCTCTGGACCGTCGCCAGCAGTTCGCGCAGCTTGCCCTCGAGCTGCTCCGCGGAAACATCGGACTCGGCAGCCAGGTCGGCGGTCTCGAACTCGTGCGGCTCGGCCTCCCGCAGGGTCCCGATCTTGATCTTCGCCCCCCAGCGCTCGCTGACCTCGAAGACGCCGGTGACGTGGACCGGGGAGCCGGTGCAGCAGAGGGCGTAGAGGGCCTCGGCCTCCTCCCAGCAGACCGCCTCCGCGGTGCCGGTCGCGTCGCCGACCGAGAGGCGCAGCCACGGCTCGCCGTTGCGCTTGCGCCGCAGCTCGCGCTCCCGCACGGCGAAGACGCCGCTGACGCGCTGGCCGTCCTCGAAGTCGCGCAGAGGCACCCGGATGGTGGGCTCCGCCGGGGTCTCGACGACCGCGGGCTCGACCTCGGCGAACGCCTCGATCTGCGTCTGCTCCGTCATCGTTTCGTCACGGTAGAGACGCGAGCGGACGCGCCGTACGCTTGCGACGTGTGGCATGCGAACAGAGAAACCGCGGCGGCGCGGTAGCACGGTTGAGAGGTAGGAGCCAAGGGCGCCAATCGTCCACTTGATCCTCCTTCCGTAGATGGGACCGAGTGTAAGGTTTTGTCTTCGGGTATGTCGAGCGCCGTCAACGCTCAATTCGGCGGCGAATCGACTGCGAACAGACGCCATTCGCCCGGTGCGCCCTTCAGCGTCTCCACCCCTCGGTCGGCGAATTCGAGGCCCGAGCCGACGACCAACTCGCGGACGGTGCTCGAGACCAGCACCTCGCCGGGCGCGGCGAGGGCCCCGATCCGGGCGCCGATGTTGACCGCCATGCCGCCGACGTCCTCGCCGATCAGCTCGACCTCGCCGGTGTGGATGCCGGCGCGGACGTCGATCCCCAGCCCCGCGACGTCCTCGCGGACCGCGCTGGCGCAGCGGATCGCCCGCGCCGGGCCGTCGAAGGTGGCGAGGAAGCCGTCGCCCATCGTCTTCACCTCGCGGCCGCGGTGGAGGGAGAGCTGGTGGCGGACCGCGGCGTCGTGGCGCTCGAGCAGCGCCCGCCAGCGGCGGTCGCCGAGCTCCGCCGCCCTTTCGGTCGAGCCGACGATGTCGGTGAAGAGGATCGTCGCCAGCGCCCGTTCGGATTCGCTCGCGTTGCGGCTGCCGACGAGGAACTCCTCGACCTCGTCGAGCATCGCGTCGAGGTCGCCGGCGAAGGGCAGGTGGTCCTCGCCCGGCAGCTCGACGTAGCGGGCACCTTCGATCTCCTCGGCCAGGTAGCGGCCCTGCGCGGCGCCGATCATCCGGTCCCCTGCCCGGTGGAGGACGAGGGTCGGGACGTCGATCGCCGGCAGGATCGCGCGCACGTCCATCTCCCGGTAGAGGTTCATCAGGGAGATCGCGCCGCTGGGACTCGTCCCCTGGCGTAGCAGCCGCGCCCACCAACGTTCGAACTCGTGGTCCCCCTGGCGGCTGGGCGCCCAGACGTTGAGTCCCACGGCCTTGCCCCAGTCACGGCGGACGATTGACCCCCATTTGTCCAGCTGTTCGTCGCTGATCCCGTGCGGGAATCCATCGGTTGCCAGCATCCGGGCGAAGGTCCCGAAGAGGATCAGGCCCGACACCCTGCCGGGATAGGTCGCCGTGTAGAGCATCGACATCGGCCCGCCCTCGGAAACCCCGAAGAGCGCCGGGCGCTCGAAGCCCGCCGCCTCGATCACCGCCTGCAGGTCGTCCATCGACTCCTCCAGGGTCGGCGGCCGCCCCGGCCGGTCGGAGAGGCCCTGCCCGCGCTTGTCGTAGACCAGCAGGCGCGCGAACGAGGTGAGACGGCGGAGGAAGCGGGCGACCTCGGGCTCGTCCCAGAGCAGCTCGACCTGGGAGACGAAGCCGGAGACGAGGACGAGGTCCAGCGGACCGTCGCCGGTGACCTGGTAGGCGATCTTGACGCCGTCGGAGTCGGCGTAGTGCGTCTCGGCTTCCACCCGGGGATCGTCTCAGCCGCCGGCCGGGTGACGCAAGGCGGGGGGTCAGAACCCCGGGGCTTCGCGTTCTCGTTCTTCCTCTTCCCTCTCTTCCTCGGCTCGCCTCTCGGCCTTCGCTCGCGCCAGCAGGCGCACAGCAGCCGCCGACCGTTCCAGGGACAGCAGCCGCTTGGCGTCTTCGACCGCGGCGGCGGGGTATTCGTCGAGTTCCTCTTCGCCCCGCTGCATCAGCAACCGGATGACCCGCTCGCGCACCGCCTCTTCGTAGTCGGCGTCGCCGGTCTGGCGAGCGGCGTCGAGGGCGTACATCGGCGCTTCGAAGCCGTCCTCGCTCAGCAAGTCCTCGACCATGAGCTGCGGGGGGCGCTGGTCGGCGTACTGGCTCCATGCCGGCGCCAGCTGCATCCGCGCCAGCGCGCCGACGTAATCGGAGCGCCGTCCGGGCCGGCTCACCACCCGGCGCGTGCCTTCGAGGTTGTGCCGGAAGCACCAGGTCGAGTACGCCTGGCCGGGGACGGTCGCTTCGCTCAGCAGGACGTTGTCGGCCTCCGGGAGGATCTGGCCGGAGCGGCTGACCGGCTCGGGCACGCCGATCACGAAGCGGCCGGCGTCGATCACCTGGTGCCCCGGGTCGGCCACGAGCTGGACGCGGATGGCGTACAGGTTGGTCGTGCCGGGCGAGTCCTTCTGGAAGCTCAGCACCGGCCGCACCCCGTGTCCCGGCTGGACTTCGACGTGCAGGTCCCGGCGCACGAGCTCGCGTTCCGCGCGGGGGAAGTCCGGCAGGGAGATGCGGTAGCGCTTGCTCTGCGGCACGTCGCCGCCGCCCTGGTTGACGCAGATCGAGAGCCGCGCCGAGTCCACCACGGTGATGCGCGCTTCCTCGATCCAGGCGGTCTCCTCGCCGCGGTTGCGAACCGTCGCCGCCACGGTCGGCTCGGTCGCCGGATCCTGCTCGAGCCCCGCAGCGCTCGAGCTGTAGGCCGCCGGCGGATTGGAAACCGTGATTTCGGCGATTTCGAGCCGGGCGTCCTCGCCGCCGTCGAACGCGCCTTCGATCTTCGGGCCCAGCGCGAACCCGATCGCGACGATGCCGAGGAGGGCGGCGGTGATCTCCACCCGCCGGTCCCAGCTGAGCCGGCGGGTGGCCGGTTCGCGCACCCCGATCCCGGATTCCGCCGGTCGCCGGCCGCGGCGCTTGGCCCGCCGCCAGGTCACGGCCTTCCCACCGGCGCTTCCGCCCGGGTCGCGATCTCCTCCCTGCCCCCGGGAGCCTCCACGAACAGCGTGCCGGGAGTGATCGTGTCCTCCGTTTCCTCGACCAGTTCCGCGCCGCCCGCGAGCTGAACGTCGAAGCCTTCCGCGCCGGTCGACCGCCAGCTCCCGTCCACGAGCACGTACCGCTGGGCCGGCGGCAGCTCGTCTTCGGGGTAGCCGCGGTCGTCGCAACCGATCGGCGCGATCGCGGCGCCGACCTCGCCCTCGGCGGACACCTGCAGGGAGCGGACGTAGGTCGGCTCGTCACCGAAGGGGGACCGCGGGAAGCTGAGGTCGATCCTGCCGCCGGCCCCTGCCGACACCACGCCGACGTTGGTGGTGGAGTAACAGACCCCGCTCGAGAGGCCGGCGAGGAAAGCGAGCGAGTCCGGGGACGAGCTCGGCCAGCGCAGGTAGACGCTGCCGTGGGCGTCGCCGGTGATCTTCCGCGCCGTGCCGCCGGAGTCGAGCGCGAACAGGGCGCTCGGGGTGGAGCGGTCCGGTTCCCGCTCGAAAGCGCTGACGATCGTGGAGTCGCCGACGACTCCCACCAGCCCCGGCAGGTGAGGGGGGACTCCCCGGGTCGGCGTCGTCCTCGGGCTCTCCTCCCCCGGGTCGATCCTCACCACTCGCCGCCCGCCGATCTCGAGCGAGACGACCTCCGCTCCGTCCCAGGCGACGCCGCTGCAGGCGCACGGCCAGAAACGGGGCTTCTCATCTCCGGCCAGCAGCACGCCGACTCCGCCGGGGGAGGTCCAGGCGAAGCCGTCCTCGGCCCAGTCGTAGGCGGCCGGCGGGGTGGGGTATTCCTCCGCGAACCCGATCAGCGCCCGCTCGCCCTCGAGATCCGCCGCCAGGAGCCTCTCCTCTTCCCGGAAGACCACGTCGACCGAGGACAACCGGGACGCATCGCCGAGCTCGCCGCCGGCTGGCGGACCGTCCGGCCGACAGGCCGCGAGCGCGCACATCCGCCGCTTCAGCGTGGCCGCGTCGAGGGTCCAGATCGCGATCGGGCCGGGATCGTAGCCTTCGCCTTCTTCGTCGAGGATCGGCGCGAGCGCGGCCAGCGAGGCGCCATCGGAGCTCCAGTCGAGCCCCTGGGTGGTGATCGGCGATTCCTCTGGCAGCGGCTTCGAGACTTCCCCGCTCTCCGGGTCGGCGAGCACCACCCCGCCCGCCCCGAGGGCAACCGCGACCAGCTTCCCGTCCGGCCGCCAGGCGAGGGCTTCGGCGGCGCCGCCGACCTTCACCAGCCCCTTCGGCTCGCGGCCGTCGCTCGAGCGGAGGCGCAGGAACCCGTTCTCGTCCGCCAGCGCCAGGGTCGAGCCGTCGGGGGAAAAGGCGGCGGCGGAGACGCCCCTGGTCTTGATCCTGTCCTCTACCTCGCCCTCCTCGACGTCGACGAAGGTGAGTTCGGTCGGGTCTTCGGGGCCCACGTAGCCTTCCCAGTCGGGGTCGATCCCGACGGTGACGATCGTCGACCCGTCCGGCGAGGCCGCGACGTCCCCGACGGCGCCGACCGGTACCGACTCCTCGAGTTCCCAGGTCTCGGTCGACCAGATCGAGACCAGCTCCTGGGCGGCGGAGTAGGCGGCGATCTCCTCCTGCTCGGGCAGGAGCATGATCTCGGTGACGATGCTGGGGAGTTCGGTCGAGAGGCCTCCCGTCCCCAGCACCAGGTGCTGGAGCGGCTCGCCGCTCTCCGCGTCCCAGACCAGCACGGTCGCGTCGCCGTTCGGGTCCTGTCCCGCGGCGAAGACGTGCTCGTCGTCGGCGGCGACGTCGTTCAGGTACAGGGCTTCGGGATCTTCGGCTTCGGGCCACCAGTCCCGGTCGGGACGGTAGGTCTGGACCACCTCGTCTTCCTGGTATTCGTCATCCGTGGCCCGGGCCTGAGGCCGCACGGCCTGAACCGATTCGACGTGGTTCGCGTCGTAGCCTTCGGCGACGAGCAGGCGTCCCTCGCCGTCGAAGGCCGCGACGGGGGTGAATTCGGTTTCCGCCATCGACATCCCGACCCCGGGCGCGCCCACTGCGCTGACCTTGCCACCGGGAAGAACGGCGGCGAGGCCTTCGAGGCCGGGTTCGAAGCGGAGAATCGGCGGCCCCGTCGCCGGCTGCTCGAAGCCCGCCCCGAACAGCAGGCCTTCCTCCCCACCCCGGCGGACGCCTCCTTCGTCGATCGCGACGGCCGGGACAGGCGGGCCGGGATAGGAGAGGGGTTCTTCTTCGAAGAAGTCTTCCCCGAGGAGGACTAGGCCGCCGGCGGTTCCCACGACCAGTTCCGTTTCTCCGTAGGGCATGCGATCGAGGCTGAGGACCCGGCCGGGAGCGACTCCCGCCTGGAGGATGGTTTTGCCCTGGCCGCGCGCGAGGTCGAGATCGGCCACCGCGCCGTCGGCGGTCGCCAGCAGGAGCCCTTCTTCGTCTTCGTAGACTTCGGGAAGGAACCTCGCCGCGGTCACCGAGCCGCCCGAATGCCGGTCCCAGGGCAGGTCGCCGCGAAACCCCCAGATCGACGAGCGGCCGACGACCTCGCCGGTCGTGACGTTGGCCCGGACGAGGCCGCCGCGCGACCCGACGGCGACGATCTCGTCGGCTTCCTGGGAGAAGGAGACCGCCAGCGGGCGTTCGGCTCGCGGGAGGCCACCCTCCAGGGGCAGCACCCGCGGCCGCCCGGGATCGTTGACGTCGACGAGCGCCATCGAGCCGTCGCGACCGACCGCGGCGAGAAAGCGCGAGGAGGACTCCGACTCCGCCAGCGCTGCGAGCGGAGCGGATGCTCTGGTTTGGCCGAGCAGCTTTCCGCTCGGGCGCTGCCAGACCTTCACCACCCCGTCGTCCCCGGCGGTGACCATCTCCCGCCCGAGGACGAGCGCGGCGGTGACCTCGTCCCTGCCCGTGTCGATCACCCGTTCGAGCCCTCTGCCGTCAACGGCGACGTCGACCATGGCGAGTTCCGCTTCCGTGGAGGGCTCCGAACCGGCCGCGTCGAGCGCGGTCAGGGCCGCCTCCTCGGGGTGATCGGCGAGCTTCGTCGCCACCACGGTTGCGAGGGATTCCGGCGGCTGGGTGCCGCCGCCGCTCGACTCCGCCTTTCGCAACAACACTCCGAGGACGAGGGCCGCGGCCACTCCCAGCCCCACCAGCAACCACCTCCGGCTCTCCCCCACGGCGTGAACCTATAGGAACAACAGAAGTATTGTTGAGGCGATCAGGCTTGGCTGCGCGAGGTAAGCGAAAGAAGCGGTACGGATGGATGTTGCCCGCGGCCGGGGCGGTGTTGCTCGCCGTGATCACCGCTTTCGCCAGCGGGATGGGCGCCCGCCTCGCGGACTCGATCGGCAGCGAGGACGAGCCGCTGGTTTCCTACTCGATCGAACTCCTGCCGGGGAGATGCCGGGGGGGCGAGTTCGTGCCGCGCTCGTCGCTGCCGACCGTCTTCTCCTCCGCCAGCAGGTACGACTGGGGCGTGCTGGAACGGCAGCCGCGGGCCGCCCAGGCCGACTTCAACCCCGTGCAGGTCGCGATCCAGGGGGGATCTGGGCGGACCATCACCCTGACCCGGATCGAATTCCACGTCGAGCGGCACCGGCGCCCGGCCGGCGCCGCCTTCTCGGGGGCGTGCGGTGACGCTTTCACGGGGCGCGCGGTCGAGGTCGACCTCGACGAGCACCCGCCGCGCATAGTGGACTCGAACGCGACCTTGGATGGCGCGCTCGGCGCCAGGTCCTCCAACGGACTGAGGCCCTACCGCCCGATCCGGTTCCCGTGGACGGTGTCGGCGAGCGATCCCCTCCTGCTCGAAATCATCGCCAGCACCTCCACCTGCGACTGCACCTGGACGGCGGAAATCCCCTGGGTGAGCGGCAGCGCCAGCGGCACCATCATGGTCGACAACGATGGCCAGGGCTACAGGGTGGTGGGGACCCGAGGCCTGCCGACCTACGCGCCCTCCACCGACAACTGGCGCCGTTTGGACACCGAACTCATACGCTGAGCGGGGCGGCGAGCCGAGGGCCTGATCCGCGGTGACAGTTAAGTTTTTTTGAGTTTCTTTCTGCAGAGGTTACGGTCGCCCTTGTGGCGGCCGAAACCGAAATCCAGTTCGAGCTCCCGGCATTCCTGGCGGCGATGCTGGCGGGGGCGCAGTCACGTCGGAAGTGCCCGCCCGGCCCGCAGACCGTCGGCGGCATCACCCTGCGGGTCCAGCAGGTCGAGTTCACCTCCAACGCGATCCGCCACGAGGGCCAGCGGACCCAGGTCGCCCAGGAGATCGTCGTCCATGTCGCCGCCGAGAGCGACGTCCTCGGGCACCCCGACGGGCCGCCGGCGACCGTGACCCGGATCCCCACCTGCGCCCTGATCGCCGTCGAGTACCGGCCCCGCGGGAGGCAGTGCGAGATCGGGTTCGACTTCGACGGCATCGAGAAACGGCCGCTGCCGGCCCTGCCGCCCGGCTTCGACCCGCAGAAAGTCGAAGAGATGATCGAACGCAAGGTCGAGGAGGCTTTCCGGTCGGTCAAGCAGTCGGTCGACTTCGACGCCTTCCTCGCCAAAGACGCGACGATCGTCACCGCCGGGGTGAGCGTCAGCAACGATCAGCGGCTGATCGCCTTCCGGGCCGAGCTCGGCCCGGTAACCGGGTCCAGCGCCCAATCCTGGAAACGCTTCTTCGACGGCTTCTTCCCGGACCGGCTCGGGGGCGAGGACTGGGGAATGTTCCTCCCGCGGGAGATGATCGTCGAGACCTTCGTCAGGGAAATCCGCAAATCCGCGCAGAAATCGGGCTCGAAACTGTTCACGATCGGCCAGGTCTCCGGCCGCTACGCGCCAGCTGGGGACAGGGCGCGAATCGACATCGACATCGAAGTCCGGCTGCACCCGCCCGACCCCTTCGAGACGATCGTCGTCCACCCCAGCGTCGGCGTCGACCTAGCCCAGGGAGAGCCGGGATTCCTCACCACCGACGTCTTCCTGCCCAACATCGAGGTGATCGTCGATGCGGTGCACGACGCGATCAGCACCGCGCTCGTCGCGTTCCTCGGCCCGGCGGGGATCGCGATCCAAGCGCTGGTCGACTCGGCGCTCGGCGACTCGAGCCTGGCCGGCGACCTCGGCGGGATGAAGAACTGCTGGCAGGTTGCCCCCCTGCACCGCCGCTGCAAGGTCCGGCTTCCCGCCGCTGCCCTCGGCCAGACGGCGCTGCGCATCACCGGCTTCGCGGCCAAGCCGGAGGGGGTGCTGCTGAGCGGGCGCCTGCGGATCGTGCCGCTCACCCCGTCGGCCCTCGACACCAGCGTGCGGCGGTGGCGGTGGAAACTGGCCGAGACCTCGTGCGGACCCTCCGACACGAGCGCGAGCGCGGAGGGGACGGTTCGGGTCGCGGCGGAAGTGAACCTCGGGCACACCGGCACCACCCCGGTCCACATCTGCGGCGTCAGGGTGCTCGACGACCCCCTCGGGAAGTTCCCGCGCAGCCGCATGAGCTGGGACGACTCCGAGCTGCCGACGACGATCGTCGTCGAGGTCCCGGATCCCGGTCCCGCCTACGCGGCGAATCCCTACCCGGTCCGGCTGTTGGTCGAGACCACGCTCGGCGCCCGCGTGTTCGAACTCGGCCAGGTGACCGAGTTGGACGAGGCGGCGCGGATGGCGCTGACGGTCGAAATGGTCGCGAAAGTCAACCGCTGCACGATCCTCGTGATCCCGGGCTTCAACCTCAAATGGCTGGTCGACCCGCCGTTCATCGACGTGATCTCCCACCATCGCTGGGAGATCCTCCTCAGCGGTCTGCAGCTGGGGGAGAAGGTGAAGCTCTTCGACTCCGCCGGCAGGCTGCTGGTCCACGCCGAGGCTCGAGCGGGGATCGCGACGCTGTTGAGCGCCCTGGTGGCCCCCGCCGGGGTGGGCGAGCTGAAGTTCATGCGGCTGCTCGACGGGGACCTGGCGCCGGCGGGGGAGATCGGGATGGAGATCCGCCAGCAGCAGGTCCTGCAGGCCTCGGTCCTCCCTTTCGCGGGTACCTGCGAGCGCATATTCGACTCGGCGCTCTGGTCGCGCCACGGCGCCGTCGCCGTGCTGGACGACCACCTGACCGCCTTCGACTTCGCCGACCCGAGGCGGCCGCGCCGGGTCGGCGGCTGGCAGATCGACGGGCTGATCGATGCCCTGGAGTGGCAGGGCGGCCTGCTCGCCTTCTCCGCTGGCGGCTTCCACAGCATCGACGCGGAGGGGAGCCTGCGTCCCCTCGGCCCGAGCGAGGAGTCGGCGATCGTCGACGTGGCAGCCGGCGCCGGGGTGCTCTACGTCCTGACCGAGAACTCGCTCGAGGTTCGCTCGCCGGAGCTGGGGACGATCTCCTCGCGGTCCTTCGAGGGCGGGCGGTGCCTGCTCCGCCACGACCGGCACCTCGTCGTCGGCACCCGGTTCGGAGTCAGGGTCCTCCACATCGACGAGAAGGGAGAGATAGGCGGGGACGGCGACTACGCCTGGCCCGACTTCACGGTGGCGAAACTCGAAGCGGCCCCCCTCGCGGGTGACGGGTACGGCCTCGCCCTGTTGGCGAACGGAACCGGGCGACTGTTCACGCTCGACGAGAAGGGCGGGGTGCGGGAGCTGGCCGAGTTCGCGAGCCGGCCCTGGTTCGCGGGCGCCGCCGAACTCGAGACCGCGCTGCTGCGCCTCGGCCCCGACTCCCGCTCGCTCCAGGTCGGCATCCCCGGGAGATCCCATCTCGTCGGCGCCGAAGCGGCAACCATCCCGGCCCGAGGCTGAGCGCCTCCCGGCGTCGGTCCGCCTAGCCTCTCGGGCCGTGACCATCGAGAGAGTCCGACGGATCGCCCTGCTCGAGGTCGCGGTGCAGACGATCTGGACGGGGGGCTGCTGCGGCGAGAGCGGCTCGGTCCTGATCCGCTCCCCCAGTGGCCAGGGCCGGATTCGAACCGGCGACACCACGATTTTCAGTCGTGTGCTCTACCAACTGAGCTACCTGGCCTCGATGCAGCGCGAAGGCTAGCGGGAGGGCGGCGACCGGGGCTGATTGCATGGGGACATGGGCTGTGCTCGGGCAGCGGTGGGACTGGTCGGCGTCCTGGCGGCGGGGGCGCTGCTGGTCTCCGGCGGCCGTGAGGCGGATCCGGAGACGCCGGCGGGCCTCCCCGGGCTGCCGCCGCCCTTCCTCGGCGTCGCGGTTCTCGGAGACGGCGGGCTGACGGCGGCGGTCGACGCCTACGGCAACGTGGTCGACCTGCGGGCGCCGGGGCCGGCGGGCCGGGCGCTGATCGAGAACCCGGCCGAGCGGCAGGCGGCGGGGACGGTCGAGGAGGACACGGGGATCCAGGTCTGGGTCCGGGTCGGCGACGAGGAGCTGCCGATGTGGCGCGCGGACGAGGTGCGGCAGCGCTACCTGCCCGGGACGAACGTGCTGCGAACCGAGGCGCGGTTCGGCGCCAAGCGGGTGCGGATCGAGGAGGCGGCGCACGGAGGCCGGCTGGCGATCGTCGCGATCGGCGGCAGCGCTTCGTCCATCCGGCTGCGGGTGAACGCCGCGGGCGGAGCGCCGACCGGGTCCCCCCGCGTCATCGCCGAGGCGGCGGCCTCCGACCGGGGGTGGTTGGCGCGCTCCCGGCCGCTCGGAGCCGGTGCTCCACCCTGGGCGACTGGGATGTACGAGCGCTCGCTGCTGGTACTGCGGGCACTGACCGACCGCCGCACCGGCGCCGTCGCCGCCGGCGCTCGCGACGGCTGGGCCTACGTCTGGCCACGCGACGCGGCAGCGGCGGCGATCGCCTACGCGGCGGCCGGCTACCAGCCGGAGGCGGAACTGAGCACCCGCTTCCTGCTCGGGCTCGGACTCGAGCACGCGGCCCGCTTCGAGGGCGACGGCAGCCCCGTCCCCGGCCGCGAGGCGCAGGGCGACGCGATCGGCTGGGTCGCCGCCGCCGCGGAGGCAGCCGGGGTCGGTAACACCCGCCTGGCAGCCCACATCCTCTCCGGCGGCGACCCCGTCCCCTGGCGCGACCGCGCCGACTACTGGGAGGGCGAGCCCGGCGACTACCTCGGCAACGCCCTCGCCTCCGGCGAGACGGCGATAAAGCACCTATACGGGGCCAAATTGCCGCCTCGTTTGGTGCGGCGGCCGGGGGATCCCGATTCTGGGTTGGACTCGGCGGCGGCCTGGGGGGTGCGGCCGTTCCCGCATCCCGACCTCTACCCGGCGATCCGCGGGACGATGAAGGCACTCACGGCGCAGGGAACCGCCTTCGGGATCACGCCGGGCGAAGAGTGGCCGGGAGGCGAGGACCCCTGGTCCGCCCCGACCGCCTGGACCGCCTGGTCCCTCGCCGCACTCGGCGAGCGTCGCGAAGCGCTGCGGCTGATGGGAGCGCTTCGCCGCTCCGCCACGCCGGCCGGTGCCCTGCCCGAGCGGGTCGCTGCCGCGACCGGGATCCCCCGCTCGACCACCCCCCTCGCCTGGTCCCACGCCTTCGCGATCCTCGCCCTGCAGCAACTCTGGCCAAGCCGAACTGCATCAACTTCTCCACCCAGTGGATAGACAAGTTGATGCAGTTCGGTCGGGTTAGGTCTTGGCCCGCATCAGCCCCATCAGCTCCAGCGCCCCGGCCTTGTGCAGGGGTTCGTTGAGGTTGCCGCACTTGGGGCTCTGCACGCAGGAGGGGCAGCCGGCCTCGCAGGGGCACTCGGCGATCAGCCGCTCCGCGTCGCCGAGCAGGCGCTCGAACTGCTCGTAGCCGCGCTTGGTGATCCCGACCCCGCCGGGGTGGCCGTCGTAGATGAAGATCGTCGAGCGACCGGTCTGGAAGTGGACGTTGGTCGAGAGACCGCCGATGTCCCAGCGGTCGCACATCGCGATCAGCGGCAGGACCGCGATCTGGCTGTGCTCGCTCGCGTGCAGCGAGCCGAGCAGGGCGTCGCTCGGCAGCGCCCGGGCGAGCGGGTCCGGCAGCACGTACCAGAGCGCCTGGGTGACGAAGTTCTGCTCGGGCAGCTCGAGGGCGACGATGTCGATCGGCTCCTGGTCGGAGACCGAGACCCGCTGGAAGGCGATCACCTGCTCGGTGACCGAGACCTCGCCGAAGCTGAGCTCGACCCCGGCGACCTGGCGCTGCTCGTGGACCCGCTCGATGTAGATCTCGGTCTCTTTTTTCGGCCGCGTGTACCAGTCGCCGTCGAAGGCGGAGACGACCGCCCGCCGCTCCTCGATTTCGAGCCGGTCGACCTCGTAGGAGCGGCCGAGGTGGAGGTAGACGGCGCCGGGGTGGATCGTGGTGAAGGCGCGCTCGGCCTCGACCAGGCCGAGCATCTCGCCGGAGTCGCGCTCGATCACCGCGACCGAGTCGGCCGAGGCCGAGCGCAGCGGGATCCGGTTCGCGACGAACTCGCTGCGCCGCGGCATCAGCCTGCCGCCGACCCCGCGCAGCTCGCCCGCTTCCAGCAACCGCTCCGCCCGGCCGCGCCATTCCGGGCCGAAGACCTCGTCGTCCTCGTCGGTCAGCGGCAGCTCGTAGGCGGCGGCGATCAGGTGGCGGGAGGCGATCTGCTCGTTGGTGTGGTCGAGGATCGCCGCCTCGACCGGGCGGCCGATGAACTCCTCGGGGTGGCGGCAGAAGAACTGGTCGAGCGCGTCCTGGCCGGCGACGTAGACGGCGAGGCCGCGGCGACGGCGCCCCGCCCGTCCCCACATCTGCCGCAGGCTGGCGACGGTGCCGGGGAAAGTGACGCAGATCGCCGCGTCGAGCTCGCCGACGTCGATCCCCAGCTCGAGCGCGTCGGTGGCGACGACCGCGAGCAGCTCGCCGGAGGAGAGCCGGGACTCGATCTCGCGTCGCTGCTGCGGGGTGTAGCCGCCGCGGTAGGGCGCGATCCGCTTCGCCAGCGCCGGCTTGCCGCGGCGCTCCAGGTTTTCGCTCGCGAAGCGCTGGATCAACTCGATCCCGCGGCGGCTTTTGAGGAAGCAGATCGTCCGCACGCCGTGGGTGACGAGCTCGGCGAGCAGGTCGGCGGCCTCCGAGAGCGCCGAGCGGCGCGCGCCGGACTTCTCGTCGAGCAGGGGCGGGTTCCACATCGCGATCTCGCGGCCGGCGCGCGGGGCGCCGTCGTCGTCGACCAGCTCGAACGGGGTCCCGACCAGCCGCTCGGCCAGCTCGACCGGGTTGGCGATCGTCGCCGAGGCGAGCAGGAAGCGCGGCTCCGAGCCGTAGGCGCGGGCCAGCCGTCGCAGCCGCCGCAGGACGTTGGCGACGTGGGAGCCGAAGACGCCGCGGTAAGTGTGGGCCTCGTCGACGACCACCCAGCGCAGGTTGGCGAAGAAGTCCCCCCAGCTCTTGTGGTTGGGCAGGACGGCGACGTGGAGCATGTCGGGGTTGGTGAGGACGAGGTTGTTGCGGCGGCGGATCGCCGGGCGGTCCTCGCGCGGCGTGTCGCCGTCGTAGATCGCCTCGCGCAGGTTCGGCGGCCGCAGCTGGGCGAGCTTGCGCGCCTGGTCCTGGGCCAGCGCCTTGGTCGGGTAGAGGTAGAGCGCCCGGTCCTTGGGACGCGCCGCGATCCCGTCGAGGACCGGCAGGTTGAAGGCGAGACTCTTGCCCGAGGCGGTGCCGCTGGTGATCACCAGGTTCGAGGCGGCGGCCGCCTCGAAGGCGCGCAGCTGATGGGTGTAGAGGGAGTCGATCCCGACCCGGCCGAGCGCCTCCGCGAGCCCCGGGTCGAGTTCGGCCGGCAGCGGCGCCGGCCGCGAGCGGCGCTCCTCTTCGGAGCTCTCGGCGACGATCCGCCCGTCCCGCCGGGCGGGGTCGATGGCAATCGCCCACTCCGAGGAGAGCAGGCTGGCGCCGCGCGCCATCAGGCGGGGCTCACGATCTCGGCCGCGACCCGCATCGCCTGCAGGGACGAGCGGTCGTGGATGCGGAGGACCTCGGCGCCCTCGCGGACGGCGAGGGTCACGGCGGCCACGGTCCCCCACTCGCGCTCGCGCGCCGGCAGGCGCCCCTCCCACGACCCGGCCAGGACCGCGCCGATGAAGTCCTTGCGGGAGAGGGAGACGTAGAGGGGCAGGCCGAGCGCGCGCAGCTCGCCGAGCCGCCGCAGGATCTCCAGGTCCTGCTCGGGGCTGAGGTCGAAGTCGAGTCCGGGGTCGATGGCGATCTGCTCCTCCGATACCCCAAGCTCCCGGGCCAGCTCGACTCTCCCCTCGAACCAGGCGCGCAGGTGGTCGACGACGTCGCCGTACTCGCGCCAGGGACGGTCGACCCGCGGCGGTCCCTCGATGTGCATGAGGACGTAACCGCAGCCCGCCTCGGCGACGAGCTCGAACATCTCCTCCGAGCCGCCGGAGATGTCGTTGACGACCTCGGCCCCCGCCGCGAGTGCGGGTCGCGCGACCGCGGGAGAAAACGTATCGGCAGAGACCGGCACCCGAACGCCGTTCGTCTGTTCCTTTTCGTTGTCTGACAAGGAAAAGGAACAGACGAAGTGGCTGGCCAGTCCTTCGATGGCCGGGATCAGAGCCTCGGCCTCGGCCTCGGGCGGGACCGGGGGGCCGGCCTTGGCGGCCACGGCGCCGACGTCGAGCATCTCGAAGCCTGCCTCGGCGAGGGCCAAGCCGTCGGCAACGGCCTGCTCGGGCGTGCCGCTGCGGGCGCCCTCGAACATCGAGTCGACGGTGACGTTGACGATCCCGGCGCCGATCGGGCGCGAGAGGTCGAGGGTCCTGTCAGCCAGCCGCCACGCCATGACCGCTACGGTAGCGACCGCGCCGATGCCGCTCCGCTGCGTCTACACCGATCTCGACGGGACCCTGCTCGGGAAGGGCAGCTCGCTCTTCCGCGACGCCGAGGGCAGCTTCTCGCTGGCGCAGGGCCGGGCGCTGGAGGCCTGCCACCGGGCCGGCGCCGAGGTGGTGATCATGTCCGGCCGCCGCGAGCCGCAGGTACACGAGGCGGCGCGGCTGATGGGCCAGGCCTCCTACATCTACGAGGCCGGTTGCGCCTTCGGGATCGAGGGCGAGACGACGCTGATGACCGGCGAGATGGCGCCGAGCGAGGACGGGACGATCTACGAGCAGATCGAGCAGCGCGGGATCCCGAAGCTGCTCTTCGAGCACTTCGAAGGCCGGCTCGAGTACCACTCGCCCTGGCACCACGGCCGGGTCCTCTCCCACCTCTTCCGCGGCAAGGTCGACGTCGAGGCGGCCAACGCGCTGCTCGCGGAGCGCGGCGGCGGCGACCTGCGCCTGCTCGACAACGGCGCCATCGGGCGACCGATGCCGACCGTCGAGGGCCGCACCCACGCCTACCACCTGGTTCCCAGGCAGGTCAGCAAGGCGGCGGCGGTCGCCGGCCACGCCCGCGCCCGCGGCTACGACCCGCTCGAGTGCATCGCAGTCGGCGACTCGGTCGAGGACCTGGAGGTGGCGGCGGCCGTCGGCCGCTTCTTCCTCGTCGCCAACGGCCCCGAGCACGACGCCGGCCTCCGGGCCGCGCTCCCGAACTGGGACAATGTGACCGTTACCGAAGGCAGCATGGGAGACGGCTTCTACGAGGCGGTCGTCTCCTCGCTGATGGAACGCCGGTCCTAAAGGAGAGCTTGTGTCGTCTGAGAACGCGACGGTCGCGGAGCAGGAGTACCTGGAGATCATGTTCTGGCTGGAGGAGGCCGGGCTGCCGATGACCGGCGCCAACATCGCCCGCGCGATGCAGCTCTCGCCGCCGACCGTGCACGAGATGATCGGCCGCCTGATCGACGACGGCTACGTCGAGCGCAACGAGGACAAATCGCTTGGCTTCACCGAGTCCGGCCGCGAGCACGCCAGCTACATCGTCCGCCGCCACCGGATGATCGAGCGCTTCCTCACCGACGTCCTCGGCATCCCCTGGGACGAGGTGCACGAGGAGGCCGAGCGGATCGAGCACGCGATGAGTCCGGTGCTGGAGGAGCGGATGCGCGCCGCGATCGGCGACGCCACCACCTGCCCCCATGGCCACCCGATCGTCGAGGGCGTGCGCGAGCAGGGCTCGCTGCTGGCCGACGTCGAGGTCGGCGCCGACGTCGTCGTCCTGCGCTTCGAGAACGAGGCCGAGGAGCTGCTGCACTACCTGAAGGCGGCGGGACTGGATCCCGGCCTGGAGGGCAAGGTCGCGACCTCCGACGACGAGCGCGTCGTCATCGCCTCCGCCGACGGCGACCACGAGGTCAGCCGCAGCGTCGCCGAGACCGTCTCGGTCCGCGCCGACCCGGCGCCGCCTCCGCGCGCCGCGATCCCGGAGCAGTTGGTCCTCTCCAGCGACCGCTACGGCCGCTAGGCCGCCTAGCGGAAGCAGGGTTCTTCGCCGGGAGCCACCGGCGGGCGCACCGCGCAGACCGGGGGCAGGAGGAGGATCGTCGCCCCCGGCGCACCGGCGACCCGTACCCCGTGCGCGCCGCGGCCGAGATAGCTCTCGACGGGGGCCGGTATCAGCCCGCTACCGCGCGGCTCGATCCGCAGCTGGTAATTGCCGATCGAGACCCTGACCGGGACCGCGCCCTCGTGCCCCGGCCCGATCCCGGTGGCGTTGACGAAGCGGAGCCGTTCGCCGGGCTGCACCCGGGCGCACGGCCCGGCTTCGGAGAAGATCGGGACCGTCGTCGTCCCCTTGCTGCCCGATCTCAGGCAGGGCCTGGCGGGCAGGCGCTGCTCGCCGGGCTCGACCCGCCCGGGTCCGATCCGGTGCGCGACGACCGCGCGTTGTGGTGGCGGTCGCAGCGGTGCCATCTCGTGGGCGGCCGGGCCATCAGAGCCGCCCCCGCAGGCGCATAGCGCCAGGGTCGCCGCAACCAGCGCGGTCCCGCAGAAACCGACTCGCGATCCAGAGCGCATCGAAGCACCGGTACCCGATCCCGCGCCGATGCGGTCAGGGCGCCTACTGCGGCACGGCCATCGTCATGATCGGCTCGCCGGTGGGCCGGTCGCTGCCGCCCTGCGGCTCTTCGGTGACCATCACCGTCGTGACGCCGTTCATGTCGGCGATCCGCGTCTCCGCCTGACCGTTGCGGTTGGGGACGAACAGGGCCGGCACCGCTTCGACCTCGCCGTCGCGTTCCACCCAGGCCTCGAGCACCCTGTCCGGTGGCAGCTGATGGACGCCCGACAGCTGCAGCGTGCCGCTGTCGCCTTCCTGGACCATCTTCACCGACAGGTCGCCGAGCTGCCGTTCGAGCGTGGAGGCGCCGCCCCCGCCGGACCCGTCTTTGCCGACCTCGTAGCCGACGACGCCGGCGACGAGCAGGGCGACGACGGCGAAGCCGACCACCGGCTTCAGCAGCCAGCGGCGGCGGTGAGACGCCGCCGGACGGGACGAGGCCTCGCGGACGTCCGCCCGTACCTCGGCCATCAGCGCCTCGCGCAGCTGGCGCGGCGGCTCCTGGCGCTCGACCGCCTCCGGCAGCGTCTGCACCGCCGGCTCCAGCCAGCCCATCTCCTCGCGGCAGCGCTCGCAGCCTTCGAGGTGGCGCTCGAACTCCGCCGCCTCGTCGCGGTCGAGCGCCCCCAGCATGTAGGCGGCGAGGTCCTCGGCCCAGCGGTTGTGATCGGAAGCGTTCATGCCAGTCCCTCCGCGAGCTCTCCCCGGATCTTCTCCAAGCCCAGCCGCATCCGTCCCTTCACCGTGCCCATCGGAAGACCCAGTATGCGGGCGATCTCCGAGTGGCTGAAGCCGCCGAAGTAGGCGAGCTCGATCACCTTCGACTGCTCGCCGGGCAGTTTGCCGAGCGCGCCGCGCAGCTCGGCCGCGGTCTCGCGCTGCAGCGCTTCCTCCTCGGTCCGCTCCTCGGCCGGCCGCGCCTCCAGCACCGCGTCGTCGTCGAAGGTCAGTTTCGGCGCCTTGCCGGCGCGGCTGCGGAGGAAGTCGATTGCCCGGTTGCGGACGACGCTCAGCAGCCAGGAGCGGACGCTGCCGCGGGCGGCGTCGAAGCGAGCGCCGCTGCGCCAGACCGAGATGAACGCCTCCTGGGTGACTTCTTCGGCGGCGGCGCGGTCACCGACGATCCGGTAGGCGAGCGAGTAGGCGGCGCCGCCGTGGCGGTCGTAGAGGACCTCGAACGCCTCGGGGTCCTCGAGGCCGACGAGGGGCATCAGCTCCTCGTCGGCCAGTCGCTCCGCCTTCTCTCGCCTGACCGCCATTTTCCGGCTACACGATGAACGGTTCGACGGCCTTCAAAACCTGCTTTTCGCTCAGCGGGCTGTCGAACGCGGCGGGAGCCGGCTCTTCTTCGTTCTGCAGGCGGATCGCCGCCGCGTGGCGAGCCTCGACCTGGACGATGCCGCCAGCCGCGGCCAGCACTTCTTTCGATTCGATCATCGGCCCGGCGCCGTTGTAGGCGCCGACGCCGGTGTCCTCCAGCGTCTGTGCCAGCCTCAGGAATCCCGACTTGCCGCTGTAGGGGAAGTCGAATTTCGGCTCCGTCACCGGCTTGCCGCCGAGCTGCTTGACGGTCGCCGCCAGCGCGTCGACGTGCTGCTGCTCGTCTTCGGCCAGCAGGTCGATCAGGCTCATCAGTTCCTTGTCGGCCTTGACCCGGCCCTTCGCTTCCGCGTAGAACTTCGCCTCCAGGTACTCGAGGGTGAGGGCGAAGTTGAGGATGTCGACGTCGCCGCCCATCATCGACGCTCCCAGGGCCCGCCGCACGTAGGGGCCGACCGCGAGGGCGCCGTATACCGACCCCACCGCCAGCGCGCCCTTGGCAAGCACTTCGCTGCGAGTCTGCTGCTCTGCTTCTGCACTCATCGCTATCTCCTTTTGCTCGGCGGCGGACTCAGCCGACCAGGAACGGTTCGACTGACTTCAGGACGGTCTGCACGTCGGCCGGCTTGGCGAAAGCGCCGTCCGGGGTGATCGATTCGCCCAGCAGGGTGTTGAGGACGGCGGCGTGCCGCCCCTCGACGCTGTGGATGGCGAGGGCCGAGGCCAGCACTTCCGGGCTCTGGATGTTCGCCGCCTGACCGAGGTAGGCGGCGGCGCCGAGGTTCTCGACCGTGCCCGCCAGTTCCAGCACCGACTTCGCGCTCTTCAGGGGGAACTCGGCCTTCGGTTCCGGCGCCGGCTTGCCGCCGAGCTGCTTGACCGCGGCCGTGAGCGCCTGCACGTGTTCGGCCTCCTCGCGGCCGAACTTGCGGATCGTCTCCAGCTCGGCGCCCACGAAGAGGCCGCTCTTGACGACGTCGGCGTAGAAGGCGGTCTCCAGGTACTCGAGGGTCAGCGCGTAGTTGAGGATGCCGACGTCACCCTGGCCGAATTCGGCGGTTTCGCTCGCGCCGCCGGACCCCATGGTCGACGTCGTCGTGGTCGTGCCGCTGTCGTCGCCGCAGGCGGCGAGGAACGCCGCCACCGCGGTCGAGCTGCCGCCGACCGCGAGGAACCTGCGCCGCGAAACGGGGTCTTTGAGCTGCTTGATTCCAGCCATTTGGAGGGTGCCTCCTCGGTCGTTTGCCTGCCCCCACCTACGGGCCATGGACGCCAGGTGGATCAGAATCCGCCGGATGACCGGAACTGCATCAACTTCTCCACCCAGTAGATGTACAAGTTGATGCAGTTCGGAGCTGGAGCTGGGGGACGGACGCGCGGGGCGGCGCTCTTGGTCCTCGCCTCGATCGTCTCGGTGCAGTGCGGCGCGGCGCTGGCGACGACGCTCTTCGACGAGATCGGCACCTCGGGGGCGGTCTTCCTGCGCGCCGCCTTCGGCGCCCTGGTGCTGGTGGTCGTGACGAGGGCGGCGGCGCTGCGGGTGCGGGAGTGGCCGCACCGCGACGTGATCTTGCTCGGCGGCGCGGTCGCCTCCGTCAACCTCTTCTTCTACGCCGCCCTCGACCGCCTGCCGCTGGGGATCACGGTCACGCTCGAGTTCGTCGGCCCGCTCGGGGTCGCGATCGCCGCCTCGCACCGGCGCCGCGACCTCGTCTGGGCCCTGCTCGCCGCGATCGGCATCGTCCTCCTCTCCGACGGCACCGGCGGCGAGAACATCGACGCCCTCGGGGTCGCCCTGGCCCTGACCGCAGGCGCCTTCTGGGGCGCCTACATCGTCCTCAGCGACCGGGTCGGCGATCTCGCGCCGGGGGCGAGCGGGGCGACGATGGCGGCGGTGATCTCGGCCGTGCTGGTGGCGCCGTTCGGGCTCGCCCAGGGCGGCGGCGAGATCTTCACCCCCGCGCACCTGGCGGTCGGCGCCGCGGTCGGCACCCTCAGCACCGCGGTCCCCTATGTCTTCGAGATCGAGGCCCTGCGCCGCCTCCCGCGAGCCGTCTTCGGCGTCCTCATGAGCCTCGAGCCGGCAGTAGCAGCAGCAATAGGCTTCATAGCCCTCTCCCAGAACCTCGACACAGTCGAAGTCCTAGCCATCACCCTCGTAGTAATCGCCTCGGCCGGCGCCCTCCGCTCAGCCGCAAGCCCGCCCCGAGACTGAAAAGAGGGGGAGGGTTACCTCCTCCAGACACTCAACATCGAGCCATTGGCGAGATGTGTCTGGGGGAGGTGACCCTCCCCCTCCCTACGCCACGGGGCTAGCCCGCAACCGCCCAAGCGCCGAAGCGATCCGCGAGACGCCCTCGGCGGCGCGATCGGCCGGAACCGGGGCGAAGGAGAGGCGGAGGCTGTTCTCGCCGCCGTCGATCATGAAGTCCGGGCCGGCGACGAAGGAGACGCCGTCGCCTTTCGCCTCGGCGAGCAGGGCGGCGGTGTCGGTCCCCTCGGCGAGGTCGAGCCAGAGGAAGTAGCCGCCGTCGGGGACGACGAACTCGGCCTCGGGGAGCTGCCCGCGCAGGGCCGCGACCAGCGCGTCGCAGCGCGCCTTCAGCTCGCCTTTGACGAACTCGATGTTGCGGTCGAGCTCGCCGCTGCGGCAGAGCTCGAGGACGATCGACTCGGCCAGCATGTTCGGCGAGATGTAGGTCTCGTTCGCCTTCTTCGCCAGCTTCGCGATCTCCTCGGCCGGGCCGGCGAGGTAGCCGACGCGGACGCCGGGGCTGACCGTCTTCGAGAAGGAGGAGGCGTGGACGACTTTGCCGCCCTCGTCCATCGAGAGCATCGTCGCCAGCGGCTCGCCCTCGAAGGGCAGCTCGCGGTAGGGGTCGTCCTCGAAGATCCAGAAGTCGTGCTCGGCGGCGAGCGCGACGAGCCGCCGGCGCTTCTCCTCGGAGAGCGTGCAGCCGGCTGGGTTGTGGGCGTTGGGGATGACGTGGGCGAACTCGATCGGCCCCTCGGCCAGCGCCGCTTCCAGCTGCCCGACGTCGAGGCCGTCGGCCTCCAGCCGCACCGGCACCAGCTCGACGCCAATCTGCTGCAGGAGCAGCAGGGTGCGGTCGTAGGTCGGCTGCTCGACGACGACGCGGTCGCCCGGGCCGAGCAGATGCCCGAAGAGCATCGCCCCCGCCTCGAGCGAGCCGTTGGCGATCATCACCTGCGAGGGATCGAGGTGGCCGTGGCGCTCGGCGACCCACTGGCAGAGCCCCGGATGGCCGATCCCGACGCCGTAGGAGAGCGCCGTTTCCCAGTCGGAAGCAAGCGCCCGCGCCGCCGCCTCCCGCACCTGCTCGTGGGGAAGGATGTCGGCGCTGGGAGCCCCGCGAGCGAATGAGATCGTGTCGCCGGCCATCGAGGCCCGACACTAGCAACGGCGGCCGCTCAGGGACCTCTGCGACATACTGCCCCTTATGGGGAAGGCACTGGGGCTGGCCGTGGCGCTCGTTTTGCTGTTCGCTCCGCCCGCGACGGCGTTCAACGAACCCAGCGGCGAGCTCGTTGCCGGCAGCGAAGAAACCGTGCTGCGGCTGCACGACCTGCCACCCGGCTACCAGGTGAGCGACGACAGCGGCTGCGGAGCGCTGGGCCCGGCGATCGAGGGAGAGTTGTCCGAAGGACGTTTCGCCGAGCGCTACTCGAAATGGGTCCTCGAGTACCGGCCCGAAGGATGCGAGCTCGAATACGAGCAGATCTTCGAGGTCCCCGGCCTGAAACCGGCGCCGCCGCTGGTCAAGGCCGGAACCGTGAACACGCCAAGCGAAGCGGCCGCCGACAGCGGCTTCGGTCTCTTCATGACGCTGGTCAACCACTACAACGGGGGGCGGTACCGGAAGACGGTCTCGATCTCGCCGAGCGGCTTCGAGGCCCTCCTGTTTCGCTCGAACAATGAGCTGGTCGCAGGGCTGATCCACAAGCGCGCCACCATCCTCTTCTGGCACCACGGCAACCTCCTCGCCACGGTCGAGGCGGCCGGCGAGAATCCGCGCAGCAACGACCTCGCCGCCCTCCACTTCGCCCAGATCCAGCAGGAACGGCTCGAACGTCCCTCGCCCTACACCGAAGCCGAACGCGACGACACCGAGGTCTGGCTCGACAACCCGGCGCTGAAATTCCCGGTCTATTGGGTCGGCAACCCCTTCCAGGCTGGTGGTGGTCCGGCCGTCGCGCTCGAAGAAGCCTTCGCGGGGACCGACGGGCCACCGGGGCAGAAGTTCGAGCTGGACTACGAGCTGCTCGAGCCCAACGGATTCACCATCGGCGGCTGGACGCGTCGGGGCTGGAAGCGCTTCCAGCGCTCAGGCGTCGGGAAAGCGAACCGGACCGCCCGTTGCACCCGCACGACTGAGGTCAAGCTGGAGCGGGGACGCGCGGTCATCTACGGCGCCTACGACGAAAGGCGCCGGGTGCCCTGCCCCCGGCGCTCGCCCGACGGCTACTACGCCATCGCCCACATCGGGCGGATGGTGATCGGCATCAACCTCGGGAACTGCCTCAGCTGCCTCCCCGGTTCCGGCGTCGGCTTCTACAGCTCCCTGCATGGGATGAAGGCGCTCGTCCGCGCCCTTCACGTGCGGCCGCCGGTCTTCTAAAGCGAGCCCAGCATCTCGGCGGCGATCGCCGCCGTCTCGGTCGGGCTTTCGCCGACCCGCACGCCCTTGGCTTCGAGCGCGTCTTTCTTCGCCTGGGCGGTGCCCGAGGAGCCGGAGATGATCGCCCCGGCGTGGCCCATCTGCTTGCCGGGCGGGGCGGTGAAGCCGGCGATGTAGGCGACGACCGGCTTGGAGATGTCGGAGGCGATGAACTCGGCCGCCCGCTCCTCGGCGTCGCCGCCGATCTCGCCGACCATCACGATCAGCTCGGTGTCGGGGTCGGCCTCGTAGAGCTTCAGGATGTCGATGAAGTCGGAGCCGACGATCGGGTCGCCGCCGATGCCGACGATCGAGGAGTTGCCGGTCCCGGCCTGCTTCAGCTCGTTGCCGATCTGGTAGGTCAGCGTGCCGCTCTTGGAGACGACGCCGATCGGGCCGGGGTCGAAGAACTGGGCCGGGATGATCCCGACGTTGGCCTTGCCGGGCGAGAGCACACCGGGGCAGTTGGGGCCGATCAGCCGGACGCCTGCCTCCTTCGCCTTCCAGTACGTGTTCAGCATGTCGAGGACCGGGATCCCCTCGGTGATCGCGATCACCGTCTCGACGCCGGAGTCGATCGCCTCGTCGATCGCCGCCGCGGCGAAGCGGGCGGGGACGAAGATCATCGAAGTGTTGGCGCCGGCCTCGGCGACCGCCTCGGCGATCGTGTCGAAGACCGGCGTGCCCTCGACGTCCTGGCCGCCCTTGCCGGGGGTCACCCCGGCGACGAGGTCGGTCCCGTAGGCCTTGTTGCGGAGGCCGTGGAAGGAGCCCTCGCGGCCGGTCAGGCCGGAGACGGCGAGCTTCGTGTTCTCACCGACGATGATGCTCACGATGCGCTCCCGGCGAGCTCGACGACGCGGCGGGCGGCGTCCAGCATCGTCTTCTCCTGGTGCAGGTTGGGCAGGTTTGCCTCGGCGAGGATCTTCAGCCCCTCCTCGGAGTTGGTCCCGTCGAGGCGCACCACCAGCGGCACGCCGAGGTCGATCTGCTGCGAGGCGGTGACGATCCCGTTGGCGATCTCGTCGCAGCGGGTGATGCCGCCGAAGATGTTGAAGAGGATCGCCGTCACCTTCTTGTCGGACTTGATCACTTCGAGCGCGTTGACGATCGCCTCGGCTTTGGAGCCGCCGCCGGCGTCGAGGAAGTTGGCCGGGGCGCCGCCCGCCTGGGCGACGACGTCGAGCGTCGACATGCAGAGGCCGGCGCCGTTGGCGAGGATGCCGACGTTGCCGTCGAGTTTCACGTAGGTGAGGCCCTTTTCCTTCGCCATCTGCTCCTGCGGGTCCTCGACGGTGTCGGCGATCTCGGCCAGATCCTGGTGGCGGAAGAGGGAGTTGCCGTCGATCGTCACCTTCGAGTCGAGGGCGACGACGTCGCGGCCGGCGGTGACGATCAGCGGGTTGACCTCGATCAGGGTCGCGTCCTCCTCGCGCGCCACCTCGGCCAGCTTCACCAACGCCTCGGCGGCTTCGTCGAGCGCGTCCTCGGCGAGGCCGGCGTCGGCGACGATCGCGCCCGCCGCGGCGGCGTCGAACTCGGTGGTCGGATCGATGTGGCGCTTGACCAGCGCGTCGGGGTCCTCGGCGGCGACCGCCTCGATGTCCATCCCGCCCTTGGCAGAGACCATCGCCAGCAGCTTCTTCTCGCCGCGGTCGAGGATCACCGAGGCGTAGTACTCCTCGGCGATGTCGGAGCCGCCCTCGATCCAGACCTGGTCGACGCGGAACGGGCCCTCGCCGTGGGGGCCGACGATGTCCATGCCGAGGATCGCGTCGGCGTACTCGCGCGCCTCCTCGGCGTCCTTGGCGATCTTTATCCCGCCCGCCTTGCCGCGGCCGCCGATCAGGACCTGGGCCTTGATCGCGCAGGGGTAGCCGATCCGCTCCGCCGCGGCGACCGCGTCGGCGACCGTGTCGGCGACCTCGCCGCTCGGCACGGCGATGCCGTGCTTGGCGAACAGCTGCTTGCCCTGGTACTCGAGGAGGTCCATGTCTGAGAGCGGCGCCGGGGGCGGCGCGCGCGGCAGACTACCCGAATGACATAATGCCGCGCTCGCTCATGGCCCTCCCCAGTCTCAAGACCATCAATTGGGTGACCACCGATTGCTATGGCACCCTCATAGACTGGGAGAAAGGCATCGTCGAGGCCTGCAAGAAAGAGGCCTCCAAAGACGGCTTCAGCTTCGAGGAGGGCCCCTTCCTCGCGCGCTTCATGGAAGTGCAGGCGGAGATCATGGCCGGCTCCTACGAGCTCTACGCCGAGGTCCTGCGCCGCACGATCGTCAAAGTCGCCGGCGAGATCGGCTGGGAGGTCGAGCCCTCGCGGGCCCAGTTCCTGCCCAACAGCGTCGCCTACTGGCTGCCGTTCCGCGAGGCCAACGCGGCGATGGACCGGCTCGGCAAGAAGTACGAGATCGGGATCGTCACGAACACCGACGACAAACTCCTGGGGATCTCCCGCCGCCACCTGCGGACCGAACTCGACCTCGTCGTCACCGCCCAGCAGGTGCGCAGCTACAAGCCCGATCCCGTCCATTTCAAAGAGTGCGCGCGGCGAATCGGCGGCAAGAAAGGCTGGCTCCACATCGGCTGCGACTACGCAACCGACATCGCCCCGGTGCTGAAAATGAACGTGCCGGTGATCTGGGTCAACCGCCACGGCGAGAAACTGGAAGGGCGCAAAGCCCCCAGCGCGACGGTCAAAAACTTCCGCGAAGCCGTGAAAAAGCTCGGCGCGTCCTGAGCGTCTTCTAGCTTTCAGGCCGCAACTCAGGCGTGAAGCGCCGGTTTCGGGGGTACTCGAGCCCCTCGACTCGCTGATGATGGAGACGCACGTCCGACAGACCAGTTCGACGCTCGCCCCTGCCCGGGGGCGCTTCGGCATCGCGCTCGGCCTCTGCCTGCTGCTGGGGTGCCTGGTCCTCGCCGGCCTGCAGAACGCCCAGGCGGCGCAGCCCTCGGCGCTGCAGAAGCCGAGCTTCGTCGTCATCCAGACCGACGACGAGACGCTCGACCAGCTCTACGACAGCCTCAACGTCGGCGGCATCGAAGTGCAGGCGATGCCCTACACGCTCTCGCTGATCGCCAACCGCGGCATCACCTTCAACCGCTACTACGTCCCCTATCCCCTCTGCTGCCCCTCGCGGGTCAGCCTCCTGACCGGCCGCTACTCGCACAACAACGACGTGCGCGGCAACGTGCCGCCGAACGGCGGCTTCACCGGCTTCGCGAACCGCGCCGCCTACAGTCACAACCTCGCCACCTGGCTCCAGGGCGCGGGCTACCGGACGATCCACATCGGCAAGTTCCTCAACGGCTACGGCGACGAACCGTTCGACGACGGCAAAGCCGTGCCGCCGGGATGGAACGCCTGGCACTCGGTCCTCAAGGCCGACACCAACCACTACTTCTACGGCTACACGCTGAACAACAACGGCGCCCTCGAAGGCCCTTACGGCGAATCCGGCAGCTGGGAAACGCGCGAATACGGCGAACGCGACGACCTCGGCTGCCCGACCGCGCCGCTGAACGGCAAACCGTGCCTCTACGCCACCGACGTCTTCACCCGGATCGCCTCCGAAGAGATCTCCGGCACCTCGCCCGAACAACCCTTCTACCTGCAGCTCGACTACACCGCCCCGCACGGGGACTTCCGCCGCCCCGCCGGGCCGGAGCCCGCGACGCGCCACTACAACACCTTCGCCGGCGCGCCCTACCCGCACGGCCGGTCGGAGGGGTTCAACGAGGGCAACGTCAACGACAAGCCGCGCTTCATCCGCGAAGCGCCCTACCTCTCGCTGAACGACATCCACACCTACCGGGTCTACTACCAGAAGGCGCTGGAGTCGCTGCGCTCGGTGGACGAAGGCGTGAAAACGATCGTCGACACGCTTGGAGGCCTGCACAGGCTGCGCAACACCTACATCCTCTTCACCTCCGACAACGGCTTCTTCTACGGCGAGCACCGGCTGACCGGCGGCAAGTTCCTCGCCTACGAGCCGGCCACCCACCTGCCGCTGCTGATCCGCGGCCCGGGGATCAAGGCCGGCACCTCGACCGGCGAGCTCGCGGCGAACATCGACGTCGCACCGACGATCCTCGAACTGGCCGGGGTCGAAGCGGACAAGAGCATCGACGGGCGCTCGCTGGTGCCGTTCATGAAGGACCCGGCGCTGCGCACGCGGCGGCCGATCCTCTTCGAGTCCTTCGTCGAGACCGCCGACGTCGAAGCCAACGGCGAAGCGACCGTCCAGCGCGCCCGCCGCGGCGACGGCGCCAGCGCCTCGATCGTGGCGCCGCCGAAGGACTACCTCGGGATCCGCCTCGGCCCCTACAAGTACATCGAGTGGCCGAGCGGCGAGAAAGAGCTCTACGACATCACCAAGGACCCCTACGAGCTGAACAACGTCGTCCGCGTCCGCAACCTCTCGCCGATCCGCGCCTTCCTCCACGCCCAGCTGATCCGCCTAGAGAGCTGCGTCGGCCGAACCTGCCAGGAAGTGACGCCGCAGTTCCCGCTCACCCGCGAGCAGCAGCGAAAGGTCGACAAGCAGCGGCGCGAAGAAGAACGCCGCAAAGAAAAGGAACGCGAAGAAAAGCGGCACCACAAACGCAAAGGCTGAACCGAACCGAGGGACACGCAGGCCCCCGGTTCGGTCACCGTAGCGTCTAGCTGATCGTCAGGCTGGTACCGGCGGTTGTCTCCAGGAGGAGCGTCGCCGTCAGTTCGCCGGATTCGGCGCAGGTGAAGCCGGAGCCGAATTTCTTCGTGAATTTCTGTTTGCTCAACGAGAGTGTCACCGGCGTTTCGTTTGTTTTATAGGTGCCAAGCAGCTGGGTCGCAGCGTATGTGCAGTTAATGGTTTTGTCTGTCGATTCCAGCGAGAAGGCGACTTCTTTGGCTGCTTCGTTGCAGCCCCCGCCTTTGATCGTGAATTCGTCGGTGCCGGTCGTTTCCAGGCACCAATGGAGATTCTCGGCGGTCACTTTCAAGACACGGTTCCCCAGGAAGGTACTCTGACAATGTCCTTCCGAACCAGCGGGCCCCAGTACTTCGACCGTTTTTATTGTCTCCTGGATCAGTTTGCCGCTGTTCGTCACCAGCGAGCCATCGATTTTCACGTTGGTGCAGGTCATGGTCGTCGCCCCGGCGGTGAAGACAAAGTTGCCGACGTTTGTAGCGCGAATCGTCGCTCCGGGCATGACGACCGTGCCGCCCTCTGTCAGCAGCGGGGACGCGGACGCGACCTGGGGGGCTATCGCCACCGCCCCGAACACCAGGAGTCCGAGCGACGCCCTCGTGAGCTTCTCGAGCATTTGAGATACTTCCTTTCTCAGTATCGAGGCTCCCGGAGCTCTACCGTCTGAATGGTGCTCCGGGAGTCCTTTGTCTTGCCCGGCAGAATGGACAAGACTGTTTGACCAGCTTCTACACCTCTAGACCTGATCGTCAAGGGGGTTTCCTAAAGTCTTTAGGAAATCTTTAGAAACTGGCCGGTCAGCGTTACTTGATAACGGCGAGGGTGTCGCCGCTGCTCACGGCGGCGCCCTCGGAGATGGGGAGCTCCTCGACCTTGCCCGACCTGTGGGCGTTGATCTCGTTCTCCATCTTCATCGCCTCGATCACGCAGATCAGATCGCCCTCGGAGACCTCGGCGCCCTTCTCGACGGCGACCTTGAAGACGGTCCCCTGCAACGGGGCGATGAGGGCCTCGCTGGAGGCGCCCCCTCCGGCGCCCGCCTTGCGCTCGCGTTTCGGCGGCTTCTTGCCACCGGCGGCTGGGGCGGCCCCGCCGCCCGCGGGGGCCTCGCCGATCACCTTGACGTCGAAGAGCTTGCCGGAGACCTCGACCTTGTAGTCGCGGGTGAGGACCTGGCCGCCGTCCTCGGAGGGCTCGGGCGGCTTCGCGTCGGCGGGCGCCGTCGACTTCAGCCACTCGTTGTCCTCCATCAGGTCACGACAGGTCTCCCCCTTCGCCCACTGCTCGGTGGCGAGGATCGCTTCGTGGAAGGGGATCAGGGTGGTGAGGCCGCCGGAGTCGTATTCGCCGAGCGCCCGCAGCATGCGCCGGGTCGCCTTCTCGCGGTCGACGTCCCAGACGATCAGCTTGGCCACCATCGGGTCGTACATCGGCGTCACCTCGGAGCCGCCCTCGACGCCGGAGTCGACGCGGACACCGGGGCCGGAGGGCTCGCGGTAGGAGTCGCCGATCGGCCCCGGGGCGGGGGCGAACTTCTTGTGCGCGGCCTCGGCGTTGATCCGGCACTCGATCGACCAACCGTTCAGCGCAACGTCCTCCTGAACGACCGAGAGCGGCTCGCCTGCGGCGACCAGGATCTGCTCGCGGACGATGTCGATGCCGGTGACCATCTCGGTCACGCAGTGCTCGACCTGGACGCGGGTGTTCATCTCGAGGAAGAAGTACTCGTCGCCGACCTGCATGCCCTCGATCGTCCCGGCGCCCCGGTAGCCGACCGCGGCAGCCGCGTCGGTGGCGATCTTGCCGATCCGCTCGCGCATCTCCTCGTCGACGTGCGGGCCCGGGGCCTCCTCGATCACCTTCTGGTGGCGGCGCTGGATCGAGCAGTCGCGCTCGCCGAGGTGGATCACGTTGCCGTGCCCGTCGGCCAGCACCTGGACCTCGACGTGGCGCGGGTCCTCCAGGTAGCGCTCGATGTAGACGCGCGAGTCCGAGAAGAACTTCTCGCCTTCGCGGGCCGAGCCCTCGTACGCCTCCTGCAGGTCATCGGGGGTCATCGCCACGCGGAAGCCCTTGCCGCCGCCGCCGCCGGCGGCCTTACAGGCGACCGGGTAGCCGGCTTCCTCGGCCTGCTTCCTGGCGGCCTCGAGGTCGGGGGCGACCTCGGTCGAGCCGGGGACGATCGGCACCCCGGCCTGCTCCATGATCTCGCGAGCCCGGGTCTTCGAGCCCATCGCTTCGATCGCCTCCGGCGGCGGCCCGATCCAGACGATCCCGTGCTCGGCGCAGGCGCGAGCCATGTCGGCGTTCTCGGCGAGGAAGCCGTAGCCGGGGTGGATCCCTTCGGCGCCGGCCTCCTTGGCGGTGTCGATGATCTTCTGGACGTTCAGATAGCTCTCGGCCGGGACCGCGGGGCCGATCAGGAACGCCTCGTCGGCCTCGCGCACGTGGGGCGCGTCGCGATCGATCTCCGAGTAGACGGCGACCGAGACGATGCCCATCTCCTTCAGCGTGCGGGCGACGCGGATGGCGATCTCGCCGCGGTTGGCAATGAGGACCTTCTGGAACACGGCGGCGCAGTCTATTTATGAGGGCGGCAGCGATGCATGCCGCCCGGCGGGAGGTCGCCGTCAGCGCTTGTAGCGGCTCGCTTCGTACTCCTCCACCCAGGCCGTCGAGCTGCGCCAGGTCCCGTCGGCGGCCTTCGCCGCCTTCAACCGGCCGCGCGTCGCCGCGACCCGCAAGGCATTCGCCGAGAGCGTCTCGGTCGCCAGCGCCGGGAGCGGCACCAGCCTGGCGGGCCCCGCGATCGCCGGGACGACGAACTTGTGGAGGTTGTCGAGGATCGCCCGCGCCAGGAATTCTCCGAGCGGGCCGAGGTCTCCCTGATCGGCCCGGCGCAGAGCGGCCAGATAACGGCTCCGGTTGCCTTTGTAGATGATCGCCGGGGGGTAGCCGAGGCGAACCAGGAGCAGGTTCAGGACGAGACGACCGGCGCGCCCGTTGCCGTCGAGGAACGGGTGGACCTGCTCGAACCTCGCGTGCAGGCCGGCTAACGCCTCCGGGAGCTCCGAGCCCTCGACCTTTCGCAAGGACTGGGCGTCGCCGATCCAGTCCCGCAGGAGCATCGGGACCTGGGGCCATTCCGGCGGTCGCATTCCCCCCGGGAACGGCTCGATGTCGTGCTCGCGGAAAGAGCCCGGGCGCTCCTTCGGCGTCGCCTGTGGATGCGGCGCCACGTCCCAGACCGGGGTCATCGCGAGCGAGTGGACCTCCCGGACCTCCGCCAGGGTGATCAGCTTGCCGCCGCTCCAGCCCTTCGGGTCGATCCCCTGTCCGTAGACCCATCCGGCCGCATCGGCATAGCCGCGGACCTCCAGGTATTCGTTCAGTTCTTTGTTGCCGACCGCCCTCCCCTCCTCGAGGAGCTGCGCAACCTGTTTGAGGACGAGGGTGTTGCCCTCGAGCGCCGTCGAGTGATGGGCCTCCTCGAGCCATATCCCGCGCCAGATTCCCTCCGCCTCGTCAGGCGAGGGAAGCCCGCCGAGCCGCTCGCGGAGCTCGCCGATCTGCACTCGAAGCCGCTCGTAGATCGCCTCGCGCGGCGGCCGGCCGCGTCGTGGCTGCGAAGAGTTGTTTGGTTGAGGCACAAACTAAATGTACCGAACATCCTTGGATTTGTTCGGTTTGCTGTCGATTAATTGTTCCGAACACATTCTCCTTCGCTTGCTAGGGTGCGCCGTCGTGCTGATCGAGCTGCAGAGCCACTCGACCGTCTCCGACGGCCAACTGCCCCCGGCGGAGGTGGTCGAGAGGGCCGCCGAGGCCGGGGTGACCACGCTGGCGCTGACCGACCACGATGCGATCGCCGGAGTGGGCGACGCGCTGGTGGCGGCTGAGCGGCTGGGAGTCGAATTGGTCCCCGCGATCGAGATGTCCTGCGTGCACGAGTACGCGGAAGACCTGCATATCTGCGGTTACTGGGTCGATCTGGGGAAGATCGCCGGTGCGTGCGAGCGGGCCCAGCACGAACGGGTGACCCGGGCCGGGGAGATCGTCGCGAAGCTGCGCGAGCACGGATTCGACCTCCACCTCGAGGACGCCGTCCGGGAAGCCGGCGACGCGCTCTCGATCGGCCGCCCCCACATCGCCCGCGCCGCCGGCGCGACCGGCGACCTCGGACCCTTCTTCGAGGAGTACCTGGTGCCCGGGGCCAAAGCCTTCGTCCCCCGCCGCTGGCCGACCGCCGAGCAGGCGATCGCATTGATCCGCGATGCCGGCGGCATCGCCGTCATCGCCCACCCCTACTGGGACATCTCCGAGCCGAACGAGGTCGACGACCTGATCCGCTCGCTCGGGGCCGACGGCGTCGAGACCTACTACCCGACCCACTCCAAAGAGCAGACCGAACACCTCCTCGAGCTCTGCGCCGAGCTCGAGCTCGTCCCCACCGCCAGCTCCGACTACCACGGGCCGACCCACAAGACCTTCGCCGAGTTCGGCGCCTACGACACCTACGGGCTGGGCGAGCCGCAGGTGCCTCCCAAGCCGTAGCTCGTCGCTGGCACCGCAGCACCGAGATACTTCCGAGCGTCGTACTGGGTGCCTGTAACCGGCGGTTACCGAACCCTTGTCAGGGTGATGATCGCTATGATTTAATGTGGCACATGTTCACTAAACTCCTTGTCCGACCAGGTGACCGGCGGACGATCTGAGAGCAAGGTATAAATATGGTGCATATATGCTTTAATCCGCCGCCGACGATGGCCAACAAAGCGATCAGCGTGCGCCTCCCCGACGAGATGGCGGAAGAACTCGCCGCCATCTCTCGCGCTCAGGACATCCCCATCTCGGAGGTGATCCGGGAAGCGATCGAGAACCACATCATCACCCGCCGCTCCGACAAAAAATTTCACCAGCTGATCAAGAAGCGGCTCGAAGAAGACCGCAAACTCCTCGAACGCTTCGCCGAGTAGAAGAGGGGAGGGGGCTCCCGCCCCCTCCCAAACGCTCAGTCTCTAACTGCTAAGCGGCGGCCGTAGCCGCGGGAATCAGACCCCGCTGCTCGAGGTAGGCCAGCAGCTTCTCGGCCGACTCCTCGGGGGACTCGCTCTCGGTGTGGCAGACGAACTCGGGGTTCTCCGGGGCCTCGTAGGGGTCGGAGACGCCGGTGAATTCCTTGATCTCGCCGGCGAAGGCTTTCGCGTAGAGACCCTTGACGTCGCGCTCGGCGCAGGTGTCGACCGAAGCCTCGACGTAGACCTCGACGAAGCGGTCACCCATCAGCTGGCGCGCCTCGTTGCGAATCTCCGCGTAGGGGGAGATCGCCGCGGTGATCACCGGCACGCCGTTGCGGCTGAGCAGGTCGGCGACAAAGGCGATCCGCCGGATGTTCGTGTCGCGGTCCTCCTTCGAGAAGCCGAGCCCCTTCGAGAGGTTTTCGCGGACGACGTCGCCGTCGAGGATCTCCAGCTTCGAGCCGCGCTCGCGCAGGTGTCCCTCGAGAACTCGGGAAATCGTCGTCTTGCCGGCTCCGGAGAGCCCGGTGAACCAGAGAGTGAAGCCCTTCTCACCAGCCATGCTTTGTCAGTCCTCCTTGTAAGCGTCGATCAGGATGTCGGCGACCTCGTCGCGGGAGAACTCGTGCGGGGGCCTTTCGCCGTTGCCGAGCATCTCGCGAACCTTGGTCCCGGAGAGGAAAAGGCGCGCGTCTTGGTCGTGGGGGCAGGTCTTGTTAGAGGCCAGGCCCTCGCACTCGTTGCACCAGAAGGTGTGCTCGAACATCAGCGGCTCGATCCCGAGCTCGTCGATGTCGATCGTGTCGAAGATCTTCTGGGCGTCGTAGGTGCCGTAGTAGTCGCCCGCGCCGGCGTGGTCGCGGCCGACGATGAAGTGCGTGGCGCCGTAGTTGCGGCGGACGATCGCGTGGAGAACGGCCTCGCGCGGCCCGGCGTAGCGCATGGCCGCGGGGAACACGGAGAGAAGCGTGCGCTCCTGGGGGTAGTACTTCTCGAGCAGGACCTCGTAGCAGCGCATGCGCACGTCGGCGGCGATGTCGTCCCCCTTGGTCTCGCCGACCA
>DASVAT010000014.1:0-14045 GCA_036376215.1 Solirubrobacterales bacterium | reverse complement strand
TGAGGCGAGCTATCCGGAGGACCTCCGCTACCACCCCGAGCACGACTGGGCCAGGGTGGAGGGCGACCAAGCCACGTTGGGCGTCACCTGGTACGCCCAGGACTCGCTGGGCGAGGTCGTCTTCTTCGACCCGCCCGAGGTCGGCGCGGCGATCCAGAAAGACTCGCCCTACGCCGAGGTCGAGTCGGTCAAGGCGGTCTCCGACGTGATCGCGCCGCTTTCGGGCGAGATCGTCGAGGTCAACGACGCGCTGCAGGACAACCCCGAGAAGGTCAACGAGGACCCCTACGGCGAGGGCTGGCTGGTCAAGGTGCGGCTGACCTCGCCGGAGGAGGCCGAGACGCTGCTCGGGGTCCAGGAATACCGCAAGATGCTGGACCGCTAGGCCGCAAGCCCAGCCTCCCGCTTCCCTAGCCTTAGCGACGTGACCCGCTACACCTCCGCGACGCCCGACGACCGTCGGGAGATGCTCGACGCGATCGGCGTCTCCTCGGTCGACGAGCTCTTCGAGCAGGTCCCCGAGCCGCTGCGCCTGGGCCGGCCCCTGGCCCTGCCCGGCGGGATGGCCGAGAACGAGGTCTACGAGCGGCTGAGCGCGCTGGCCGAGCGCAATGCCGACGCCGAAGCGCAGGTCTGCTTCGTCGGCGCCGGGATGTACGACCACTACGTACCGGCGATCGTCGACGCGATCACCTCGCGCAGCGAGTTCCTCACGCCCTACACGCCCTACCAGCCGGAGATCTCCCAGGGTGGGCTGCAGGTGATGTTCGAGTTCCAGACGGCGATGTCGGAGCTGACCGGGCTGCCGGTCTCCAACGCCGGCCTGTACGAGGGGCCTTCGTCGGTCGCCTCGGCCGGCTACCTGGCGATGGGCGCGACCAAGCGCCGCAGGTTCGTCGTCTCCCGCGGGGTCCATCCCCACAGCCGCGAGACGCTCGCGACCTACGCCGTCGGCTACGACGCCGAGGTGGTCGAGGTCGGGCTCGAGGACGGGCTGACCGACGCGGCGGCGCTGGCCGCGGCCGTCGACGGCGAGACCGCCGCGGTCATCCTCCAGAGCCCGAACTTCCTCGGCGCGGTCGAGGACGTCGCGGCACTCGGCGCGGCCGCCAAGGAGCACGGGGCGCTCTTGGTCGTCGCCTGCGACCCGATGACGCTGGGGATCTTGAAGCCGCCTGGCGAGTGCGGCGCCGACATCGCCCTCGGCGAGGGCCAGCCGCTGGGCAACCGGCTGGATTTCGGTGGGCCATCCTTTGGTTTCTTCTGCGCGACCGAGGCCCAGATCCGCCGAATGCCGGGACGGATCGCGGGCGAAACGGAGGACGTCGACGGGCGCCGCGGCTTCGTCCTCGCCCTGCAGACGCGCGAGCAGCACATCCGCCGCGAGAAAGCGACCAACAACATCTGCACCGCCCAGGCGCTGAACGCGCTCGGGGCGATGGTCCACCTCGCCTGGCTGGGACGCCGAGGGTTCCGTGAGCTGGGCGAGCTGCTGGTCCAGCGGACGGCCTACGCCCGCGAGCGCCTCGCCGCGGTCGACGGCGTCGAGCTGCTGCACACCTCGCCGGTCGCCCGCGAGTTCGCGGTGCGGCTCGATGCGCCCGTGGGCAAGGTGCTCGACCGCGTCGCCGAGCGCGGCATCGCCGCCGGCTACCCGCTCGGCCGCGAGTACCCCGAGTTCGACGACGGCCTCCTCGTCGCGATCACCGAGCGCCGCACCAAGGCCCAGATCGACGAGCTGGCCGAGGCGCTCGGCGCCGCCGTCGCCGCCGAGCGCGAGGGGGTGACCGCCTGATGGCTCTGACCGAAACGCCGATGCAGGCGGAACGCGCGCGGACGATCTACGAGAAGTCGAAGGAAGGCAGGCGTGCCGCCGTCCTGCCGTCCGCCGAAGTTCCCGAGAAGCCTCTCGCCGATCTGATCCCCGAGAACCTGCTGCGCTCCGAGCCGCCGCGCCTGCCGGAGATCGCCGAGCCGGAGATCGTCCGCCACTACAACCGCCTCTCGCGCCGCAACTTCGACCTCGACAGCGGCTTCTACCCGCTCGGCTCCTGCACGATGAAGCACAACCCGCGCCTCAACGAGCGGGTCGCGGCGCTGCCCGGCCACGCCCGCCTGCACCCGGCGCAGGACCCGCGCCGCGCCCAGGGGGCGCTGGAGCTGATGTGGCTGCTGCAGGAGAGCCTCGGCGAGATCTGCGGCCTGCCGCACGTCAGCCTGCAGCCGAGCGCCGGCTCCCACGGCGAGCTCGCCGGCCTGCTGCTGACCCGCGCCTACCACGCCGACCGCGGCGAAGAGCGGACCAAGGTGCTGGCGCCGGACACCTCGCACGGGACCAACCCGGCCTCGGTGACGATGGCCGGCTACGAGGTGGTCAAAGTCGCCACCGACGAGGTCGGCGGGGTCGAGATGGACGACCTGCGGGCGAAGCTGGCCGAGAACGCCGGCGAGGTCGCCTGCCTGATGCTGACCAACCCCAACACGCTCGGGGTCTTCGACGAAAACATCGCCGAGATCGCCGCCCTGATCCACGCCGAGGGGGGGACGCTCTACTACGACGGCGCCAACCTCAACGCGGTGATGGGCCACTCGCGCCCCGGCGACATGGGCTTCGACATCGTCCACGTCAACCTCCACAAGTCCTTCAGTCAGCCCCACGGCGGCGGCGGCCCCGGCGCCGGCCCGATCGCGGTCTCCGACCGGATCGAGCCCTTCCTGCCGCGGCCGCAGGTGGTCCGCCGCGAGGGCTCCAACGGCCGCGGCCCGAGCTTCGACCTCGAGTTCGAGCGGCCGAAGTCGATCGGTCGGCTGCGCGGCTTCCAGGGCAACTTCGGCGTCTTCGTCCGCTCCTACGCCTACATCCTCAGCCTCGGCGGCGACGGCCTCTCGGAGGCCTCGGAGACCGCGGTCCTCAACGCCAACTACCTGAAGGCGCGCCTCGCCGAGGGCCGCGCCGGCGCGCGGCTGCCGATCGCCTTCGACCGCCACTGCATGCACGAGTTCGTCCTCTCCGGCAAGCCGATGAAGCGCGACCTCGGCCTCGCCACCCTCGACCTCGCCAAGCGCCTGCTCGACTTCGGCTTCCACCCCCCGACCGTCTACTTCCCGCTGCTGGTCGAGGAGGCGCTGATGGTCGAGCCGACCGAGACCGAGACCAAGGAGAGCCTCGACGCCTTCGCCGAGGCGATCGAGAAGATCCTCGCCGAGGCCGAGGACGACCCCGACCTCGCCAGGAACGCCCCCTACACGACCCCGGTCCGCCGCCTCGACGAGGTCAAGGCGACCCGCCAGCCGGTCGTCCGCCAGCCGCTTTAGCTGTTCCTTTTCGGTCCTCTGCACGGAAAAGGAACAGCTAAAGCGTCGGCAGCTCCTGCTCGAGCTCGAGCACCGGGGCGAAGAGGTCGCCGTGCTCCTCGACCCGGTCCAGGACGTCACCGGCTTCGAAGACGAGGTTCGAGCCATCGCCTGAATCGGCCGCCGCCTCGACCTCATCCCAACTCACGGGCGTCGAGACCGTCGGTCGTTCGCGGGCTCGCAGCGAGTAGACGGCGATCGTCGTTTTGCGTTCGTTGTTCTGGTACCAGTCGATCAGGACCTTGCCGCTGCGATCGGTCTTCTTGCCCATTTTCGCCAGCACCTCGTCGGGCGTCTGCTTGGCGATCAGCTGCGCAAGCGCCTGGGCGAAGGGGCGCGTCTCCTCGTAGGTGACCTTGGTGTTGAGCGGGACGTAGAGCTGCATCCCCTTCGAGCCCGAGGTCTTGACGAAGCACTCCAGCTCGAGCTGGGAGAGCACCTCACGCAGGCGCAGCGCAACCCGCGAGCAGTCGACGACGTCGGCCGGCGGGCCGGGGTCGAGGTCGAAGGCGAGGACCGTCGGCCGTTTCGGCGCCCGGCCGAGTGAGAGCGAGGGGTGCAGCTCCAGAGCCGCCAGCTGCGCCATCCAGATCAGCGTCGGCAGGCTGTTGCAGACGCAGAAGTCGATTTTCCCCGCGTTCGGCCCGGCCTGCACGCGGGTCGTCTTCACCCATTTCGGCCGGTGTTTGGGGCAGCGCTTCTCGAAGAAGGCGGAGTCGAGGTCGTCGACGCCTTCCGGGAAGCGGCGCAGCGTCACCGCGCGGCCGCGCAGGTGGGGGACGATCGCCGGCGCCACCTTGGCGTAGTAGTCGACCATCTCGCCCTTGGTGAAGCCGGCCTCCGGGTACAGCACCTTGTCGAGATTGGTGAGCCGCAGCTCCTTGCCCTCGACCTCGACCGTTCGGGTCTCGCCCACGGCCCGCGCCTATTTCGAGGCTTTGGCTTTGGAGCGGGAAGAGCTCTTCGCTTTCGCTTTGCCCTTCTTGGCGGCTTTGGGTTTGGCCTTCGCCGGTTTCGAGCCGCCGCCTCTGCCTTTGTCTTTGACCGCGGCAATGCTCTCCTCGAGCGCCGCCATCAGGTCGGGAGCCTTGGTCGCTTTCGGCGCCTCGGTCTCCGGCGCGACGATCTCCTTGCCTTCGGCTTTCTGTTCGATCAGGGTGAGGAGCTGCTCGCGGTACTCGTCGCGGTAGGCGCCGGGGTCGAAGGAGGTGCTGAGCGATTCGATCAGCTGCTCGGCCATCTCCTGCTCGCGTTTGGCGACTTTCGGCTTCTTGGACGGCAGCTCGTCGTCGAGGTCCGAGGGCGGCACGACCTCGTCGTGGAAGCGCATCGTGGTCAGCGTCAGGACCCCGTCGTTGGCGCGGATCGCCCCGAGGTGCTCTTTGTTGCGGAAGACGAAGCGGGCGATCGCCGCCTTGCCCGAGTGGTCCATCGCCGCGGCGAGCAGCGAGTAGGCCTTCTCGGCGCCGTCGGCGGGGCCGAGATAGTAGGGGCTGTCGAAGTACATCGGGTCGATTTCCTCGATGTCGACGAAGTCCTGGACGTCGATCGCCCGGGTCTTCTCCGGCGCCAGCGCCGCCATCTCGTCTTTGCTCAGCGGCACGTATTGGCCGGGCGAGAGCTCGTAGGCCTTGATGATCTTTTCGTAGGGGACCTCCTCGTCGGTCCCCTCGGCGACGCGGCGGTGTTTGATCCGGGCGCTGTCGGACTCGCGGATCTCGCGCAGGGCGATGTTGCGGCGCGCGACCGCACTGTAGAGCTTCACGGGCACGTTCAGTAGCCCGAAGCTGATCGTTCCGCTCCAAATTGCTCTAGCCATTCGCCAAGATCTCCTACCCGGGATTCTCCCAGCCGAACGCCGGCCTTCAACAGAGTCGGCCACAGCGGCAGCCATCTTGCGCTGGGATCATGCTGCGGTGCTCTTCGAGCTGCGAGACGTCGGCCTCGATCGCGGCGGCCGCGCCGTCCTCGACCTGTTCAGCGCCCGCATCCCGGAGGGCGCGACGGCGGTCGTCGGCCCCTCCGGCGCCGGCAAGTCGACGCTGCTGCGGCTGCTGAACCGGCTCGCCGACCCCGATCGCGGCGAGATCGCCTACCGCGGCCGCCCGATAACCGCCTACGAACCGCTGGCGCTGCGGCGCGAGGTCGCGCTGGTGCCGCAGCTGCCGGCCCTGCTCGAGGGCACCGTCGAGTCGAACCTGCGCTACGCCGCCGGCCTGGCGGGGGAGCCGCCGGCGGTTGACGAGACGCTGCGCCGGGCCGGCCTCGACCCCTCCTTCGCGGGGCGCGACGTCGCCAAGCTCTCGGTCGGTGAGCAGCAGCGGGCGATGCTTGCGCGGGCGCTGGCGCAGCGCCCCGCCGTCCTCCTGCTCGACGAGCCGACCTCGGCGCTCGACCACGCCTCCCGCGACGCGGTCGAGGCGACGCTGGCGAAGCTGCGGAGGGAGTCGAGCCTCTCGCTGGTGCTGGTCAGCCACGATCCCGAGCAGGCGCGCCGGCTCGGCGACGAGGTGCTGGAGATGCCGGCATGAGCACCTCGATCCAGGTCGAGCTCTGGCAGGTCGCCGCCTCGCTCGTGCTGGTCGCGCTGGCGGCGGCGATCTCCCGCTGGCAGCGCGCCGGCCTCGAGCGCGACATCGTCGTCGCCACCGCCCGCTCGATCGTCCAGCTGACCCTGGTCGGCTACGCGATCAAGCTGATCTTCGACGTCGACTCGATCTGGCTGGTGCTCCTGCTGCTGGCGGTGATGGTCTTCTTCGGCGCGATCACCGCCCGCCACCGCGCCGACAGGGTCCCGCACTCCTTCGGCCCGTTGCTGATCGCCCTCGCCCTGGCCGGCGGTACCACCCTCGGCCTCGTCGTCGCGCTGGGGATCTTCGACCCGACGCCGCGCTACCTGGTCCCGGTCGGCGGCATGGTGATCGGCAACGCGATGACGGCGAGCGCCGTCGCCCTCAACCGCCTCGGCGACGAGATGGCCGACGCGCGGGCGCGGATCGAGGCGACCCTCGCCCTCGGCGCCACCGGCCGCGAAGCAGCCGCGCCGACCGTCCGCCGCGCCCTGCGCTCGGGAATGATCACCCTCGTCGACTCGACCAAGACCACCGGCCTGATCTTCTTCCCCGGGACGATGGTCGGCATGCTCCTCGCCGGCGCCAGCCCGACCGACGCCGTCCGCCTACAACTGATCCTCCTCTACACGCTGCTCGGCAGCGTCTCGATCTCGGCGCTCGTCGCGACCCTGCTCGCGTACCGCAACTTCTTCACGCCGGCGGCGCAGCTGCGCGACCTTTAGCGCCGGCAGCACCAGCCTTCGAGCTGGGGGAAGCTGGTGGGGCGGCCGCTTGGCGCGATCGCCTTGGAGATGTTCGCGATGGCTCGGCCCTTGCCGCGGCCGACCGGCAGGAAGAGCCACTGGTTCGCCCCGGGCCAGGCGACCAGCAGGCGCTTGCCGTCCGGCGACCATTCGACCTGTCCAAGGCTGCCGGGGACGGAGATCAGGGTCCGCCAGCCCCTGCCCGGCCGGAAGACGAGGACCTCGCTGTAGGTGCCGTGCTTGCGCCAGTGGGTGATCGAGGCGGCGACGATCGAGCTCTGGGGTGAGAGGGCGGCGTCGTTCACGGACGCGCGCGGCGGTAGCGGCAGACGGTGTGCCGCACCCAGCGCCGGCCGCGACGGATGCCCGGCCCGCAGGACCGGCCGCAGTCGCAGCGTTCCCGGCGAGGCTTCGAGGATCCTCCTGCCCCCGTCGGCCCAGTCCATCCAGGTGATCCGCTGCAGGGCGGGCGCCGCGGCGAGGACCGCTCCGGTCTCGCTGTCGAGGATTCGCAGCCGGCTGGCGCCGGTCACGTAGGCGAGGGCGTCCTCGCCGGTCGGGGACCAGGCGGGAGGGACGTAGGCGGGCGAGATCCTCGCGTCGGGAGGGGTCCCCGCGGCGGTCGAGCCGGTGAGCAGGCGGTCTTCGCTCCCGTCGCCGGCGACCACCCGCAGGTCGAAGCCCGAGCGGTAGACGATCCGTTCGCCGGACGGCGACCACCGAGGGGCGGCGACCCACTGCGCGGCGGTGAGCGACCAGCGCGGCGTCCCGTCGGGCTCCAGCGCGGTCAGGGTCCGTTTCTTCACCGCGGCGACGAAGAGCCCGTGCGGGGACCAGGTCGCCCCTTCGTAGTCGCCGAGCAGCGTCCGCGAGCCGTCCGGCTGCACGACTACCGGTCCTTCGCCGGTCTGGACGAGGAGGCTGCCGCCGCCGGGCACCCGCGCCAGGGTCGGTTCCGGGCGCGGGGCCGAGGCGGTGAAGGCGTCGTCGACCCAGTCGCGGACCGCGGCGCCAGCGGGCGAGAGCAGCAGCGCCGCCAGCAGGGTTGCGAGGGCGAGGGCCATCGCGAGGCGGGGCAGGGAAGGCAGGTGGCTGGCGGGGGCGGTGCGTTCCCCGCCCTGGCGCTCAGCGTGGGCGGCGGCGACGATCCGCAGCCCGCGCTCTTCGGCGTCGGCCGGCGCCGGGATCGGCGCGTCCCAGAGGGCGCGGTTGAGCGTGTCGCCGCTCATCGCTGTCCCTCCACTGCTGGGTCGGCCCCGGCGGTCTCGCGCAGCCGGTCGAGGCCGCGCCGCAGGCGCGAGTTGACGGTTCCGCGCGGCAGGTCGAGCATCCGCGCGATCTCGCCCGGCGTGTACTCGAGCAGGTGGCGTAGCACGACCACCGCGCGCTGCTCCGCCGGCAGCTCCCTCAGCGCGGCGATCATCTCGCCGCCGATCTCCGCCGGCGGCGGCAGGGGCTCGAAGACCGAATCGGCGCCGTCGACCCGGCGCCGCAGCGCCTCGCGCCTCGCCCAGTCCAGCGCCCGGTTGACGACGATTCGGTGCAGCCAGGGCGCGAAGGGGCGGCGGCGGTCAAAGCGGTCGAGCGCGTCGACCGCGGCGAGGAAGGCGTCCTGGGCGATGTCCTCGGCCGCCGCGGCGTCGTGGACGACGAGGTAGGCGGCGCGGTAGGCGCCGCGCCAGTGCAGCGAGTAGAGCTGCGCCATCGCCGCGCCGGACCCGTCCTGGGCCTCGCGCACGAGGCGCCGCTCGTCCGCATCGCTCTCAGCTCGCACGTCCCGCCTCCTTCCGGCATCTCAATCTTCTCTCACCCAGCGGCCCATCCGCACCAGCGCCCGGCTCAGCCGGCCGCGCATCTCCGGCGCCAGCCGTCCCTGCGGCAGCTCGACGACGAAAGCCGGCGCGGAGAAGCGGTGGTTCTGCCAGTTCGGCGCCGTCCCCGCCGGCCAGCGCATCGCCCGGAAAGGCATCCGCGCCAGCGCTGCGAAGTGGCGGGCGCCGGGCACGCTCTGTCCCCAGGCGCGGACGAAGGGGCGCCGGCCGCGGTACTGGTGGAACCAGATCGTCGCCGCCGGTTCGAGGGCGTGGACGATGCGAGCCGCGAGCCGCGTTTCCGGCTCGGAGAACGGGCGCGGTCCGGAGTATTCGGGGTCGCCACGTCGCCCGAGCGGCCGCCAGCCCGCGTTGAAGTTGCGGTTGAGGTCGACGCCGTCGCCGTTCAGCCGCGAGCCGGCCGCCGCGCCGTCGGGGTTCAGCTCCGGGACTAGGTAGACGTCGGCGCTCGGGTCGGGGCAGCCGCCGCTCAGCGGCTCGACCGCGCTGGCGCCGCACTCGTCGCCGTGGATGCAGCCGAAGACCAGCAGCTCGCCGCTCCACCGCGGGTCGCCGAGCTGGTGGGCTTCGATCGGCCGTCCCTGCGCTGAATGGCCGACGACCGCGTTGCGTCCCAGCAGGTTGCCCGGCCCCCGCGGCGTCTGCGCGAAGGCGAGGAAGTCGCCGTCGGTGTCCGGGTGCGCGGGGGCGGGCGCGAGGAACGCGAGGGCTGCGAGCAGGGCGAGCATCTGTAGGAAGTACGCCTGAGCCACGTCCAGAGGTCCCTATGCTCACCCGATGTCTCGATCCCAGCGACTGACGCTGATCGCGACGATCCTCGGCTCGACGGTCGTCTTCCTCGACAGCACCGTCGTCAACGTCGCCCTGCCGGCAATCAGCGACGGGCTCGACGTCGGCCTCGCCGGCCAGCAGTGGGTGGTCGAGGCCTACACGCTGGCCCTGGTCTCGCTGCTGCTCGTCGGCGGCAGCCTCGGCGATCAGTTCGGGCGGCGGCGGATCTTCGTCATCGGCCTGATCGCTTTCGGCGTCACCTCGGTCCTCTGCGCGATCTCGCCGACCGACGAGTTCCTGATCGTCGCCCGCGCCCTGCAGGGGATCGCCGGGGCGCTGCTGGTGCCGGGCTCGCTGGCGATCGTCGCCTCGACTTTCGAGGGCGAAGCGCGCGGCAAGGCGGTCGGGATGTGGACGGCGTGGACCGGCATCGCGACCGTGATCGGCCCGGCGGGCGGCGGCGCCCTGATCGGGATCTCGTCCTGGCGGGCGATCTTCTGGGTCAACATCCCGCTGATCGCGGCCACCGTGATGTTGACGCTCCACTCGGTGGAGGAGAGCCGCGACGAGGACGCCTTCCTCGGCATCGACTGGGCGGGGATCGCGCTCTCGGCGATCGGGCTCGGCGGGCCGACCTTCGCCCTGATCGAGCAGCCCGCCCGGGGCTGGTCGGACCCGATGGTCTGGGTGCCGATGGTCGTCGGAGTTCTCAGCTTCGGCCTCTTCGTCCTCCGCGAGGCGACCGCCCGCCACCCGATGCTGCCGCTCGGCCTCTTCCGGATCCGCAACTTCTGGGTCACCAACCTGACCACGCTCTCGACCTACGCGGGCCTGATCGGCGGCCTCTTCTTCGTCGGTCTCTACCTGCAGCAGGTGGCCGGCTACTCGCCGCTCGAGGCCGGCCTGGCGACGACCCCGATCTCGATCCTGATGTTCTTCCTCTCGCCCCGCTTCGGCCGCATCACCTCGGGCACGGGACCGCGGGTGCCGATGACCGCCGGCCCGATCCTCGGCGGCATCGGCCTCCTGCTGATGATGAGGATCGGCCCCGACGGGAACTACCTCCTCGACGTCCTCCCGGGCCTGTTCGTCTTCGGGATCGGGCTCTCGGCGACGGTGGCGCCGCTGACCGCGACCGTGCTCGACTCGGTCGACGAACACCGGGTCGGGGTCGCTTCGGGGGTCAACAACGGCGTCTCCCGGGTGGCTGGACTGCTGGCGATCGCGGTGCTCGGCGCGGTCATCTCGGCCAGCTTCGGCGCCAAGCTAGACGACCAGCTCGGGACGGCGCCGCTGTCGAATTCAGCGGCCTCGGCGGTCGAGGAAGCAAAGGAAAAGCCGCTCGCCGTCCCCTCGACGGAGGGTGTCTCCGCTGCAGAGGGCGACCGGGTGATGCAGGCCGCGGAGGACGCCTCCACCTCGTCCTTCCGCCTCGGCATCGGGATCGCCGGAATCCTGATGATCATCGGCGGGATCGTCGCCGGCCTCGGCGTCCAGAACCCGGAGCGACGGCGGGAGGCGATCCCGAGCCGTGGCTCGGCGCAGGCCGGCGAGTGCGGCCACAGCTCCGAATGCGACCGCTCGAAGCCAGAGCCCTCTGCCGAACCCGAGCCATCGGCGGAACCCGCCTGAGCCGGGCGAGGGGTCACCGGTCCCGGCTCCTCTCATAGGCTCCATCGTCATGCCCAAGCCGATCATCTTCTCCGGCATCCAGCCGACCGGCCGCAAGCACCTCGGCAACTTGATCGGCGCGATCCGCCAGTACGTCGAGGGGCAGGACCGGGGCGATCCGGCGATCTTCTGCATCGTCGACCTGCACGCGATCTCGGTCCCCTACGACCCGGTCGAGCTGCGCGAGCGCGTCTACGACACCGCCGCGATCCTGCTCGCCGCCGGCCTCGACCCGGAGCGCTGCATCCTCTTCCGCCAGTCCGACGTGCGCGAGCACAGCGAGCTGACCTGGCTGCTCTCCGCCGTCACCTCCCACGGCGACCTCAACCGCATGACCCAATTCAAGGAAAAGGTCGGCAAGGACCGGGAACTGGCCTCCGCCGCGCTCTTCTACTACCCGGTGCTGATGGCCGCCGACGTGCTCGCCTACCGGGCGACCGAGGTGCCGGTCGGCGACGACCAGCGCCAGCACGTCGAGCTGATGCGGGAGATCGCCCGCCGCTTCAACGCCCGCTTCGGCGAGGCGCTGGTGGTGCCGGAGCTGCGGATCCCGGAGGTCGGGGCGCGGATCATGGACCTGCAGGAGCCGGAGCGGAAGATGTCGACCACCGGCGGCACCCCGCAGGGGACGGTCCTCGTCCTCGACGAGCCGGCAGCGATCCGCAAGAAGTTCGGTTCGGCCGTCACCGACTCCGGGCGCGAGATCGTCCGCGCCCCCGACAAGGCCGGGATCAGCAACCTGATCGACATCCTCGCCGTCGCCCGCGGCAGCGACCCGGCCCAGGTCGAGGGCGAGTTCGCGGGGGCCGGTTACGGCGACTTCAAGAAGGCGGTCGCCGAGGCGGTCGTCGAGCTCCTGGCCCCGGTCCAGGAGCGCTACGCGGAGCTGCGCCCGGACGAGGCCGCCTTGGAGCGCGTCTTCGCCGCCGGAGCCGAGAAGGCAAGCGCCCTCGCCGCCCCGGTGCTCGCCGACGTGCGCGAGCGGATGGGCTACGGCCCGGCCGGCTCGTAGCGCCGCACCGCGACCAGTTCGTTCAGCTCGTCGCCACCCTCGACGGTTCGCTCGAGGGCCGTGCCGGTTCCGCGCACGTAGAGCTTGTGGTCGACGACACCCGGCTCCAGCGGGGTCCACTCGCGGGTGAGGAGGGCGCGGTCTGACCTGGCGGCCGGGGTCCGGACCGAGGCGGAGAGGCTCAGCACCCGGAAGTGGTCCTCGGCTTCGCCGGCGTACATCTCCTGGATGCCGCTCTGGCCGCGGTGGGGGTGGGCCGGCATGAAGACTCCGGCCCGGGCGCCGTCGACGCCGGCCTGCCAGGAGCCCTCGCGGCTGACGACGGCGCCGCCTGGCCCGACCTCCGCCGTCGCCTCGCCCAGGTACCAGACGTTGCCGCGGCGGTCCTGGGCGTACCAGTCGCGGGTGCGCTCGGCGATGCCCCAGCGCCCGCCGCGCCGCGCGTAGAGCTTGTCGCTGACGACCGTGGCGCGGACGCCGAGGATCGTCTTGGTCTCGGTGAAGACCGCGACCAGCTCGCGGGTCGGGCCGCCGTCCCTGCGGCCGCGGTAGACGTACGTCGTCCCCGGGTGCAGCGGAAACCAGGGGTTGTCGACCCGCGGCGCGAATTCTGAGGGGGCGGGGAGGGGCGGCGGCAGCGCAAAGGCCGCAATTACCAGGGCCAGGCTCAGACCCATCTCATCTACCTCCTGAGCGGAGGCTACTCTCCTCGCAATGGCGGTCGCCGACCTCGACCTCGATCTCGATCTCGACGTCTTCGCCGGGCCGTTCGACCTGCTGATGGCGGTCGTTCTCCGCGAGGAGGTCAGCCTCCTCGACCTGCAGCTGGGCGAGGTCGTCGTCGCCTACGTCGAGCACCTCGAGCGCGAGGGCGAGCTGGAGCTCGAGGTGGCGACCGAGTTCCTCGTCCTGATCGCCGCCCTCCTGGAGCTGAAGTCGCGGATGATGCTGCCGAGCGCCGAGGAGGAGCTCGACGACCTCAGCCCCGAGGAGGCAGTCGAGGAGCTGCTGGCGCGGATGCTCGAGTACCGCCGCTACAGCGACGCCTCCAAGGTGCTGGCCGACCGCTTCGAGAGCCAGCGGGGCTACCTGTACCGCTCGGCACCGCTGCCGGCCGAGCTGCGTCGCGTCGCCGTCGACGCCGCCACCGCCGTCTACGACCCCGATCAGCTCGGCGCTGCGCTCGGCGACCTGCTGACCGAGCCCCCCGAGGTCGACGTCAGCCACATCCGCCCGACCGTCTCCCTGGAGCGCCGCCTGCGCGCCCTTCGCGACGTCCTCCGCAGCCGCACCACCTTCGACTTCGACGAGGAGTTCGGCGGCGAGGACCGGCTCACCCAGGCGGTCACCGTCTTCGGCCTGCTGGAGCTTTACCGCAGGGGCGAGATCACCTGGGAGCAGGACCGAGCCTTCGGGCCGATCCGGGTCAAGAAAGTCATCCCCAACGCGATCCACAAGAGCAATTGAGCGACCTCTCCCGCACCGTCGAAGCTCTGCTCTTCCTTTCGCCGCAGCCGGTCTCCGCCGCCGACCTGGCGATGGCGACCGAGGCGACCGAGGGGCAGGTGACGGAGGCGATCGAGCTGCTGCGCGAGGATCTCGCCGAGGGCAAGCGCGGAGTCGTGCTGCGCGAGGTCTCCGGTGGCTTCGCCCTGGCCAGCGATCCCGCCACCGAGGAAGCGGCGCGGCGGCTGCTCTCGAAGCCGCGGACGCCGCCGCTTACCCAGGCCCAGGCCGAGACCTTGGCGATCGTCGCCTACCTGCAGCCGGTGACGCGGCCGGAGGTCGCCCGCATCCGCGGCGTCACCTCCGAGTCGGCGGTGCAGAGCCTGGCCGAGCGTGGCCTGATCGAAGAGTCCGGGCGCTCCCAGTTCGGCGCCGCGATCTTCAAGACCTCGGAGCTGTTCGAGCGGCTCTTCGGCCTCAGCGGCCTCGACCAGCTGCCGGACCCCTCCCGCTTCGACCCCAGCCCGGAGGACGAGCGCGACCTGCGCGAGCGTTTGTTGAAGGCGGGGGAACAAAGAGCGGAACCGTGAGTGGGGGGAGTCGGGGAGGTCCCCTCCGGACAACAGATGGGGAGGGTCCGGAT
>DASVAT010000034.1:0-103304 GCA_036376215.1 Solirubrobacterales bacterium | reverse complement strand
TCGAGTTTGTCTCCCATAGCGAGACAAACTCGACACGACCCGGCTGCGAGGAGGACATCGGTCCTCCATCGGCAGGGCCGAAAGCCCTTCTCGAGGCCGACGAGAAAGCGGCGGACGAGAATCGAACTCGCGTCATCAGCTTGGAAGGCTGAGGCTCTACCGTTGAGCTACCGCCGCTTGCCTAGGGGAGGGTAGCCGCCAACGCGCCAATTCGTCAGAATGAAGACCCCACGGGGAGTGGCGCAGTCTGGTAGCGCACTCGGCTGGGGGCCGAGCGGTCGCAGGTTCAAATCCTGTCTCCCCGATACCCACCTCACCCGCAGTCGCGGCATGACCCTGCTTCGGCTGCCCTCGTCTCTCGTCCGAATTTCATTCTCGGGACCTCAATAGTCACTAGGGATTCCTCGAGAAAACTGGATTTCTCGTGAGTTTCTCGCGCAACACGCGGGTTTGTAGTTAGGTTGGCGCGTCACTTGATGAGTAGTCGAAGTACTTCTCGACGGGAGGCTCTGGTGGCGAAAAGAATCGTGCTCACGGTGGTTGCCGGTTTGGCGATGCTGTTACTGCAGGTCAGTTCCGGTGCAACCGCGACTCCGACGACGAGAATCGTCGGCGGGCAGGTCGCCCAGCACCAGTGGCCGGCTCAGGCGAACGTTCAGATCGACGGGTCGCAGGAATGCGGTGGAACCCTCGTCGCTCCTCGCTGGGTGCTGACCGCCGCCCACTGTGTCACCGTCAGCGGTGGCGGAGTGCTCGGCGCCGAGCACTTCACCGTGACGCTGGGGTCGACGAAACGGGACGGCAACGGCGGCTCCGATTTCGCGATCACGAAAGTGGTGCGCGACCCCGACTACGACACCGGCACGAGGGAGAACGACGCCGCTCTCTTGCGCCTCCTGAACCCTTCCCACTCGACCCCGCTGGCGATCGTCAGCGACGATTCCGAGGACGCGGTCTGGCCCGGCACGTATGCAAGGGTGATCGGCTGGGGTGACACCTCCGAGGGGGGCGAGGCGTCGGAGGACCTGCGCGAAGTCGACCTCCCGATCGTCGACGACTCGACCTGCGGCGACTCCTACGGCGACAGGTTCTTCGCCGACACGATGCTCTGCGCGGGATACGAAGGCGGCGGTGCGGACTCCTGCCAGGGGGACTCGGGCGGGCCGCTGATGGTCCAAACCGGAACCGGAACCGGCACCGGATCGGACCCGGGCAACGAGGGCTGGAAGCTGGCCGGGATCGTCTCCTGGGGGGACGGTTGCGCCCAGCCGGACAAGTACGGCATCTACACCGACCTGACCGACGCGGACATCCGCACCTGGATCTACAGCACGATCGACGGCCTTCCCGTCGGCCTGCAGAACCCCTCCTTCGAGCAACCTCTCGGCAGCGTCTCGGACTGGAACGGCGCTGTGTACGACGAGCAGGGGAACGTGGTCCGAAGCGGCTCCAAGGTCTGTCCCGAAGACGCGACCGGCACCGACGCCCAGCGACGCATCTGCCGCGTCGGCACCGACAGCTTCGAAGTCAACGACAGCGGTGTCTTCAAGGACGTGAGCGTGTCCCCCCTCGACGGCAACTTCATGCTGCGGCTCGGGGGCCCCTTCAGGGAAGCGTCCGAAGATCAGGAAATGGACAGGTACGTCGCCAAGCAGACGTTCGTCGTCGACTCGGCCGAGCCGATCCTCCACCTCAACTACAACATGTTCACCTTCGACTACACCAGCTACGACGAGCTGCGCCTGCGGGTCCGCCTGTTCGACAGCGGGGGTGACGTCGTCTTCAACAAGGTCGTCGGCTCGTTCGGGCCCAGCGGCGACATCTCGTTCAAGACCACCGGCTGGCGGTCCGCCAACATCGACCTCTCCTCCCTGGTCGGAGAGAAGGTCACCCTGAGGCTCGATTCCGGTGGTACCGAGGACAACCTCTTCGGCTTCTGGACCTACATCGACGCCGGCACCGTGCCGGAAGTGGTCTCTCCGCCCGGGCCGCCCGAGGTGCCGGCCACGACCCCGGGGGGTCAGCCGATCATCTTCCAGATGCAGGAGGACGCCAACGGGCTCGTCTACTACAACTTCGCCCAGTCCTCGGTGGGCGCCTTCGAAGCCGTGGGGCAGTGCCTGACGATGAAGCTCCCCGTTCCGATCAATCCCGGAGCGGGCGCGGCCTCCAACGTCAGCCTCCTGCTCGACGAAAGCTCCGGCGGCACCCAGCAGATTCCCCTGGAGGATCCCGACGGCGACAACGTGTGGACGGTTCCGCCGGGCTCGAACGGGATCTGCGTCCATCGCGGGACCCTCTACGTCAGTTTCACCCTGACCGAGAACGGCGTCAGTCAGGACTTCATCGTCCCGCTCGGCGGGATAACGCTGATCGATCCCCAGGGAACCGTCTACGACAAGGCCAAGTTCGAATCCGACCTCGCGGCCGGCATGAGTAGCGAGGAAGCGCTCGCGGACGCGGCCCTGGGCGGGGCCGTGGTCACGCTCGAACGGGAAGTGGCGGGCGGGTTCCAGGTCGTCCTCTCCGGCGATCCGGGAATCTCGCCCAACCTGAATCCCGAGGTGACCCCGGACTCCGGCGCCTCGAAGGGCCTCTTCCAGTGGGACGTCTCGGAAGGCAACTACCGCGTCACCGTCACTCACGACGGGTTCCTCGACGCGACCAGCCCGGTGGTCACCGTGCCCCCGGAGGTAACCGGCCTGAACATCGGGATGGTCCGGCCGAGCGGCCCCCCGCCGCCGGGAGGGCCGGTGACGCAGCCGCCCGGGCCGAACCTCGAGCGCCCTGTGCCCCCCGCGGTGTCGAAGGCACCGTGCGCGGGCAGGAAAGGCGCCGCCCGTAAACGCTGCCTGCTGGCGGCGAAGCGAAAGGCCGCCCTGAGGCGCTGCAAGAAGCTCAACGGGGCGCGGCGGGAGGCCTGCGTCCGCAAGGCGAAACAGATAGGCAAGAAAGCGCACCGTTAGGACGGGCGGACGCGGGGGTTCGCGGCAATTTTCGCGGGTGCCCCTGCCCGTCCTCCTCGCCCCTGGAGACCGCGATGCCGGCGTCTTCGCCGCCGGCGACGTCCGGCACGGCTCGATGAGCCGGGTCGCCTCCGCCGTCGGCGAGGGCTCGATCGCGATCCGCCTCGTCCACGAGTGCCTCGAGGAGCAGGCCCGGGGAGACGTGAGGCGATCAGGCACTCGTCCCCGACCGAGGTCGGCGCCCCGTCGAGCATCGTGCAGTTGAAGTTGACGAAGGTGCCCGGGGTATAGCTCGCCGGCTCGCATCAGCTCCTTGGCGCTCGGCACCCCAGCCATGGTAGAGCGACCGTTCCGGGCAGCTACCGTTTCAGGGGTGCTTCGTCCTACCGACGTGCTCTCGCTGGTCCCGGGCCTGCCGCAGGGCGGGCCGCCGCAGGCCCGCGAGGTCGACGGCTACTTCGCGGCCGACTCGGCGCTGCGCCGCCTGCACCGCGAGCGGCTGGTCCTCTTCTCGGGCGTCCGCGCGCTGCTGATGCAGGCCTGTGACCCGCTGGCGGTGGTCGGCTTCCAGCGGCACTCGATCATCTTCGACGACCCCCAGACCCGCCTGCTGCGGACCGACGAGTGGATGTCGCGGATCTACTTCGGGACCGTCGCGGAGGCCGAGGAGGCTGGGCGCGCGGTCCAGGCGATGCACCGCCGGGTGAAGGGAAGGACGCCCGCCGACTACGGGCCGATCCCGAAGGGGACGCCCTACGACGCGACCGACCCGCAGCTCGGGCTCTGGGTCCTGGCGACGCTGGCCGACTCCGCGGTCGTCTACTACGAGCGCATCTTCGGCGGCCTCTCCGCCGAGGATCGAGAGCGCTACTGGAGCGAGTACCGCCGGGTCGGCGAGCTGCTCGGCCTGCCGCCCGGCTCGATGCCCGCGACGTACGGTGACCTCCGCGACTACGTCGGCGGCCGCCTTACCGACGGCAGCCTCTGGATCTCCGACGACCGCCGCGAGAAGGCGGAGCGGATGATCCTCGAGCCGCCCCGCTCGGGCTGGGTGCGGGCCGCGTTCACCCCGCTGACCGAGACCGTGCGCCTGATCTCGGTCGGGCTGCTGCCGCCGGAGATCCGCCGCCTCTTCGAGTTCTCCTGGGACCCCGGCCGCGAGGCCCTACTGCGCTCCGCCCTGATCCAGTTGCGGGTCGGCACCCGTTTCTGGCCGGACGCGGTGCGCCTCCATCCCGCCGCCCGTAGCGCCGCCGGCGAGCGCTACGGCAAGCTCGCCGCCTGATCGATGTGGCTCCAGCGGACGGTCCGCCTCCCGGCCATGCCCCGCGGCTTCCACCTCGCCACCGCAGAGGTGCTCGGGGCGCTGCCGGAGCTGGGCGAGATCGAGGTCGGCCTCCTCCACCTGCTGATCCAGCACACCTCCGCCTCCCTTGCCCTGAACGAGAACGCCTCGCCGGACGTGCGCCGGGACTTCGAGAGCTGGTTCGACCGCGCCGTGCCCGAAGGGGCTCCCTACTGGACCCACACCCTGGAGGGCGACGACGACATGCCGGCGCATGTCAAGGCGGCGCTGCTCGGCCCCTCGCTGACCCTGCCGGTGCGCGACGGCCGCCTCGCGCTCGGCACCTGGCAGGGGATCTACCTCTGCGAGCACCGCGACCACGCCGGCCCGCGCTCGTTGGTCGCGACCCTATGGGGCGAGGGTTCCGACCGGGCGGAATGAGATGATGCGCGGCCCCTATGAGGTCGCAGATCAAGCATTACGGCATCGTCGCGGCGGAGGCCTGCATCGCCTACTTCGCTCCCCGCGCCCTGGTCCTGATCGGGGTGTTCTTCGTGGCCCTGGCGATGCTCGTCTCGCCGTTCGTGCCGGCTTTCACGGTGATCTCGCTGACTGCGCTGTTTGCGGCGCTGGCAAGAAAAAAAACACTGAAATTTGAATCTCTTCCATCCGAGGCCTTTGCTAGGGCGGGGAGCCTCTTCGCCGGTTAGCTGCCTCCGCCTCGCCGAGGTCGCCGTGATCTCTTCCGCCCGGTGGGTAGAGGTACCCCGTGGCCGCGATTGGCACCGGGGAACTGCTGAAGGAGCGCTACCGGCTCGAGCGAACGCTCGGGCGCGGGGGGATGGCGGCCGTCTGGCTCGGCCACGACGAGGTGCTCGACCGGCAGGTGGCGATCAAGGTGCTGGCCGACACGATCGCCTCGGACCCCGGCTTCGTGACCCGCTTCCGGCGCGAGGCGACCACGCTGGCGGGCCTCTCGCACCCCAACCTGGTCGGCGTCTACGACTTCTCGGAAGAGGGTGAGCGCCCCTACCTGGTGATGCAGTTCGTCCCCGGTGAGAGCCTCGCGGCGCGGCTGGAGCGGGGGGAGGGGGTCGATCGCGGCAAGCTGGCGCGCGAACTGCTGCAGGCGCTCGACCACATCCACCGCGCCGGGGTTCTCCACCGCGACGTCAAGCCCGGCAACGTGGTCCTCGAACCGGACGGGACGGCGAAGCTGATCGACTTCGGGATCGCGCAGCCGCGGGACGCGACGGCGCTCACCAGCACCGGGCTCGTCCTCGGGACCGAGCGCTACGCGGCGCCGGAGGTGATGGAAGGGCGGCCGGCGAGCGAGCGCTCGGACCTCTACTCGCTCGGAGTCGTCCTCCGCTCCTGCGACGGCGCCGGCCCGGCCGGCCTCGACGGCCTGGTCGAGTGGCTGGCGGACCCCGACCCCCGCAACCGACCCGCCTCGGCGCGGCAGGCGCTGGCGCGGCTGGAGCGAGCCGATCGCGTGGTGGCCGAAGAGCCGACCCGCGCTTTCACGCCAACCCATGCTCACGAGTTGTCGCCGCAGCTGGCGCAACGGAGCCACTCGTCCGGTGCCAGGCGCGGGGCGCTGGTGGCGCTGCTCGCCTTCGTCGCGGCCGTGATCGCCGTCGCCCTGGTCGTCCTCGGCGGCGACGAGGGCCGGGATACCCCCGGCCCGCAGGCGTCGAAGCCGAAGCCGGCAAAGGCGGGAAACGAGTCCGACGGCAAGGCGCAGAGCGCTTCCACCCCGACCCCGAATCCGACGCCCACCCCGGCTTCGGTACCCGAGCCCGAAGGGGTCGATCCGGACGCGGGCGCCTCGCTCAACCAGCAGGGCTACGAACTGATCCAGGCCGGCGACTACGACGCCGCCGTGCCCGTGCTCGAAGAAGCGATCGCCGCCTTCCCCGCCGGCACCGAAGATCTCGACTACGCCTACGCGCTCTTCAACCTCGGCAACGCGCTGCGCCTCAGTGGCCGTCCCGAAGAGGCGATTCCGGTGCTCGAAGAGCGGCTGGGAATCCCCAACCAGACGGCAACGGTGGAAGAAGAGCTGGCCGCTGCCCGCGCCGAATCCGGCTGATCTGCCCTATTTATCAGCCGCGGCGTATGCGAACATACGTTCGTGTTCGCTCCAGTGAGAGACCGCCCCCTTGAATCGGGTCCTCGCCGGCGACGCCCTCGCAGAACTGCATGTACCGGAATAAAGCCGGATGCAGGTGGTTTCGGGGATCTGTTGAGTTCGCCTCTATGGACGCGGGGGCGGGAGGCACATTCCCTTCCGTAGATGCCCCGCCGCGACGAACCCCAGATCGGCCTCAGCAAGGCAATCCGCCAGCTCCGCAGGGAGATTCCCCTCAGTCAGGAAGCGCTCGGTCTGCGTGCCGACATCCACCCGACCTGGATCTCGCACATCGAGTCCGGCAGGGTGAACCCGACCTGGGGGAACGTGCGGCGGATCGCGATCGGCCTCCGAGTCCCGCTGCACGTGCTGGCGGCGCTGGCCGAGGACCTCGAGGTCGAATACGGAACCGCCCCCCGCCCGGAGGGGGGCGGCGGGCGGTAGGACCGCCCTGATGGGCGCTCGGCCGCGAAGACGGTAGGGTTCCGCCTCCTGCCGCTCCCTTAGCCACCGAGGACCGCCCATGAAGAAGCTCGCCCTGCCTCTGCTCCTGCTCGCTGCGCTGATCGCCGGCTGCGGCGGCTCGGACGACTCCACCGATACCTCGGCCTCCGCCGCCGCCAGCTGCAAGCCCGGCCAGCTGCCGACCGAGGAGCAGGGCGTGCTGACGATCGCCACCGACAAGCCCGCCTACCCGCCTTATTTCGAAGATGAAAATCCATCCAACGGCAGTGGCTTCGAGAGCGCGGTGGCCTACGCGATCGCCGACCAGCTCGGCTACCCGAAAACCAAGGTGAAGTGGACGGTCGAGGCCTTCAACTCCTCCTTCGCGCCCGGCCCCAAGGACTTCGACTTCGACGTCAACCAGATCTCGATCACGCCGCCGCGCGAAAAAGCGGTCGACTTCTCGGCTCCCTACTACACGGCCAACCAGGCGGTAGTCGTGTTGAAGGACTCCGACGTCGCCGCTGCCGAATCGCTGGAAGAACTGAAGGACGCCGAGCTCGGCGTCCAGATCGGAACCACCAGCCTCGAAGCCGCCGAAGAGGAGATCGACCCGAGCAGCCGGCCGGAAGTCTTCAACACCTCCAACGACGTCGTCCAGGCGCTGAAGAACGGCCAGATCGACGCCGTCGTCGTCGACCTCCCGACCGCGCTCTACCTGACCGCGGTCCAGGTCCCCGAGGCCACCGTGGTCGGCCAGTTCAGCGCCCCCGGCGGCGACCAGTGGGGAGCCCTGCTGCAGAAGGACTCCGAGCTCACGGCCTGCGTCTCGCAGGCGGTCGAAGAGCTGGAAAGCTCCGGTGAGCTGCAGAAGATCACCGACCGCTGGATGAGCCAGGCGGCCGGCGCTCCCGAATTGAGCTGATGCCGAGCGATCGTCGCCTCGAGCGTGAGGCGGCGAAGCGCCGCCGGCACCGGCGGGGGCAGGCGATCGCCGCGCTCTCCAGCGTCGTCGTCCTCGGCGGCCTCGCGGCCCTGATCCTCACCAGCCCCGGCTGGCCGACGGTCCGCGAGACGTTCTTCAGCTGGGAAGTCTTCGAGGACTCCTTCCCGGACGTCGCCCGCGCCTTCTGGCTCGACGTCAAGATCTTCCTCGTCGCCGAGCTCGCGATCCTCGCCGTCGGCCTCCTCGTCGCCCTGGTTCGCATCGCCCGCTCGCCGGCGTTCTTCCCGCTGCGGCTGCTGGCGGTCGTCTGGGTCGACCTCTTCCGCGGCATCCCGACGATCCTGCTCGTCTTCCTGATCGGCTTCGGCGTCCCGGCCCTGGAACTGGACGGGGTGCCGAGCGAGCCGGTGGTCCTCGGCGCGATCGCCCTCGTCCTCTCCTACAGCGCCTACGTCGCCGAGGTCTACCGGGCGGGGATCCGCTCGGTCCACCGCAGCCAGCGCGACGCCGCGCTCGCCGTCGGGCTGACCGAGACCCAGGCGATGCGGCACGTGATCCTGCCCCAGGCGGTGCGGCGGGTGGCGCCGCCGCTCCTCAACGACTTCGTCGCCCTGCAGAAGGACGTCGCCCTGATCTCGATCCTCGGCCCGCTGGAGGCCTTCCGCGAAGCGCAGATCATCGAGTCCCAGCTCTTCAACTTCACCCCGCTGGTCGCCGCCGCCCTGCTCTACCTGGCGATCACGGTGCCGATGGCGAGGATCGTCGACCGCATGGGCGGCCCCGAGGGGGCGGTCCGGTGAGCGCGCCCGGGGCCACCGTGCTCGAGCTGCGCGGCGTGACCAAGGCCTTCGGCGAGCGCGAGGTGCTACGCGGGATCGATCTGACCGTGCGCGAGCACGAAGCGGTGGCGCTGATCGGCGCCTCGGGCTCGGGCAAGTCGACCCTGCTGCGCTGCGTCGACCTGCTCGAGGAGATCGACGACGGCGACGTCTTCCTCGACGGCGAGACGATCACCGACCCGGCCGTCGAGGAGGTCGCGGTCCGGCGCCGCCTCGGGCTCGTCTTCCAGGCCTACAACCTCTTCCCCCACATGACCGCGCTGGAGAACGTGATGCTCGGCGAGCGCCGCGCCCACGGCGCCTCCCGCGCCGAGGCCGAGGAGCGGGGCCGGGCGCTGCTCGCCCGCTTCGGCCTCGCCGGCCGCGAGGACGACCGCCCCGACGGCCTCTCCGGCGGCCAGCAGCAGCGGGTCGCGATCGCCCGCGCCTTCGCCGGCCGCCCGCGCGCCCTTCTGCTCGACGAGGTCACCAGCGCCCTCGACCCCGAGCTGGTCGGCGAGGTGCTGGAGGCGGTGCGGGACCTGAAGGGGGAGGGGATGACGATGCTGATCGCCACCCACGAGATGAGCTTCGCCCGCGAGGTCGCCGACCAGGTCGCCTTCCTCCACGAGGGCCGCATCGTCGAGCAAGGCCCGCCCGCCCAGGTCCTCGAGGACCCGCAGCGACCCGAGACGCGCCAGTTCCTCAGCCGCCTGTTGCAGGCCGGCAGGGCGTAGACGCTGCGGTAGAGGGAGCCGGCACCCCCTCCTCCGGAATTGACCTCCCCTCCGCTTCGCTCCGGGGAGAACCTGGAGCGCGCGCTCCGTCTCACGGCCATCTCGAAACCGCATAAGACGTCGATATACGAGGTCTCTCGCGGTCTCGGCGAACAGCGATCTAAAGATCCTGTCGCCAGGAGGGGTGGGTGTCCCCTGGCCGACCGGCGTCCTGATTTTCGCACTGACAACTTGGCGAGAGCCGGTGAGTTAGCGGCGAAAATCCCAGGGAGGTCAGGGGACACCCGCCCCTCCCTACCGCTCACGGCCTGAGCCTCCAGAAGTAGTGCAACCGCCGCAGGCCCCTGCTATTCCAGCCAATTAATCAAAAGATTTGACGTGAGCGGAGGATGCCGTTATGCTCGCGCCGCGCTTGAGCAATCAGGGTTTGCTCACGGGCAGGGAAACATAGCTAGCACCTGTGCCTTAATCGGTTAAAGGGTCGGCGTTGTAAGCCGAAGATCCGGGTTCGAGCCCCGGCGGGTGCATTTCGAACAACCAAATTCGAAGGCGGAAGGTTCGAAATCACAGCTATGGGCGAGAACATCTTCAACAAGTTCGAGGCAGCCGCGGCGGGGGACGGCGGCAGCGCGCTGTGGGCGGCGCGGGCGCCCTACCGCCCGGAGGCCGAGTTCGACCTGATGCTGATCCCGCGGCTGCCGAAGGACGCCGACTGGCGTGCGGACGAGGCCGCGGTGGCGGCGCTCGACCGGATCGAGGCCGAGCCCTGGGTCGCCTCGCTCGACCGCGAGGGAAAGCAGCCGCGGCTGCGGCTTGCCGACGAGTGGATCGAAGCCCAGGGCGAGGCGATCCGCTCCGGCGAGCGCGGCGACGGCGACCTCGCCGACATGGCGGCCGGCAACCGCTACGCGGTCTACTTCTGGGGCGCCAACACGACCAAGGCCCTCCACATCGGCCACCTCCGCAACCTCGCGGTCGGCGCCGCGATCGCCGGCGCCCTGAAGCAGGCGGGCGCCCGGGTCGAGAACCGCAGCCTGATCTGCGACGTCGGCCGCAGCATGGGCGAGGCGATGGCGGGTGTCGCGACCCGCGCCGGCGAGGACTCCGGCCCCGACGCCGACGAGAAGTCCGACCACTTCGTCGGCTTCTGTTACGCCGATTACGTCACCGCCAGCAAGAACGGCGGCCTCGGCGACGACGGCGCCGAGGACTCGGTCGCCCGCGAGTCGACCCAGTACGACGACAAAGCCGACGAGATGATGATGCGGGTCCTCGGCGGCGACCAGAAGGCGCTGGAACTGTGGTCGCGGACCCGCTCCTGGGTGGTCTCGGGCCAGCGCAAGACGCTCGCCAGCCTCGGCATCACCTTCGACAAGGTGATCTACGAGTCCGACTACCTGCCCGAGGTCGCCGAGTACATGAACCAGGGCCTCGCGGCGGGCACGCTGACCAAACGCTGGGGCGACGACATGGTCATGTACGAGACCGAACGCGAGGAGCTGGAAGAGATGCCGCTGGTCCGCTCCGACGGCCTCCCGACGCAGCACATGCGGGCGCTCGCCTACTGGGCCGCGGCCGACGAACTCGACGACGTGATCTCGATGCAGGTCTGCGGCAACGAGTGGGTCGCCCACGTCACCTGCCGCCGCAAGCTGATCGACGAGATGGGCCTGCAGAACGGCAACGGCAACGGCTCGTCCCGCGGCGGCGGCCCGCCGACCCACGACATCTTCCACGGCATGGTCGCCCGCGAGAACGAATCGATCAGCTCCTCGAAGAAAGGGGCGCTCCTGATCGACGACCTGGTCGAGTGGATCGAGGAGGAGCTCCGCCGGAACCCGGAGTTCGCCGAGGAGATGGCGCGCCACCCGCACCCCGAGACGGTGCCGGCGCAGGTCGCCCTCGGCTACTTCCTCCTGCAGCCGACGACCAAGCAGGTCAGGTTCGGCAAGGACAAACTGCTGGTGGAGGGGAAGGGCAGCCTCGGCTGGGACCTGGCGCGCGCCCAGGCCCACCACGCCGCGACCGAGATCCAGGGCGAGCGTCCGGCCTCCGACCCGGACTACCGCTTCGCCGTGGTCCAGTCCGAGCACTACCGGGTCCACCTGGCGAGCGCCGTCGAGGACTTCGACGTCGCGCCGCTCTCCAAGTACCTCTCCCACTTCGCGCGCTGGTACCGAGAAGACGAGCGGGCACCGGAGGTCGAGGCGGTCGTGCAGCCGGTGCTCGAGCAGGGCCTGCGGGGCCTTGGACTAGAGGGAGCCTGATGTGAAAACGCTTTTGGTCGACAACCACGATTCCTACACCTACAACGTCTTCCACCTGCTGGCCGCGGCCTCGGGCGAGGAGCCGATGGTCGTCAACAACGACGCCGTCTCCTGGCGGGTGCTGACAAGGATGGACTTCGACGCGATCGTGCTCTCGCCCGGGCCGGGGCACCCCTCGCGCTGGCACGACTTCGGCGTCTGCCGCGACATCCTCCAGAAGAGCGAAGTGCCGGTCTTCGGGATCTGCCTCGGCCACCAGGGAATCGGCAACCTGCTGGAGGGAACGGTCAACCGGGCGCCGATGGCGATGCACGGCCGCCTCAGCCGGGTCATGCACGAAGGCAAGGGGCTGTTCAAGGACGTGCCGCAGGGCTTCTCCGTGGTCCGCTACCACTCGCTGGCGATCACCAGCCCGCCCGGCCCGGAAGGCAGCATCGTCGCCTGGTCCGACGACGGCGTGGTGATGGGCGTCGAGCACACCAAGCGGCCGATCTGGGGCGTCCAGTTCCACCCCGAGTCGATCTCGACCGAGTACGGGCTGAAGATCGCCCAGAACTTCTTCGAGCTGGCGGCGAGCTACAAGCGGCCGGGGGAGAGGCCCGCGGGGAGGGCGACGATCGTCCCCCAGGCCTCGAAGCGGCAGCCGCGCGCCGCCGCACAGGACTCCGCCGGCGAGCTCGAACTGCGGATGCGGACGATCGAGGGCCAGGCGCCGACCGAGTACGTCTACGAACGGCTCTTCGCCGAGCACGACCCCTCCTTCTGGCTCGACAGCGCCGACGCCCCGACCTGGCTCGCGCAGTGCTCCTACATGGGGACGACCGCCGGCCCGGACCGCTGCTTCGTCTCCTACGACGTCGACAGCGGCGAGGTCGCGGTCAACCGCGGCGGCGTCGAGACGGTCGAGCACAAGTCGATCTTCGACTACCTGCAGCGGGAGCTGGGCCGGATCGCGATCGAACCGCCGGAGGGCGTCGAGCGCGGCCTCGTCGGCGGCTACGTCGGCTACCTCGGGTACGAGCTGAAGGCCGACTGCGGCTCGCCCAACGTCCACAGCTCCGACCTGCCCGACGCGGCGCTGATGCTCGCCAACCGGGTCGTCGCCGTCGACCACACCAAGGACGTGACCTACGTCTTCGCCCTCTGCCGCGGCGAGGACCCCGAGGCCGAGCTCTGGCTCGACGCCGCCGCCGACCTGATCGAGCGGGCGATCGCCTCGCCGCCGGCCGAGCGGCCGCTGGCGCCGCCGAGCGAGCCGGGCGCCCATGTCAGCTTCCGCTCCGGTCGCGGGCGCAGCCGCTACCTCGCCGACATCGCCAAGTCGCAGGCCGAACTGCTGGCCGGGGAGTCCTACGAGGTCTGCCTCACCGACCAGTTCACCACCGAGGCCAGCCCGGAGCCGTTCGAGCTCTACCGGCAGCTGCGCCGCAGCAACCCCTCGCCGTTCTCCGCCTTCCTCCACTTCGGCGAGAACGCGATCGTCAGCTCCTCGCCGGAGCGCTTCATCTCGGTCGACCGCCAGCGCCAGGTGATGGCGCGGCCGATCAAGGGGACGATCTCCCGGGTCGAGGACCCGGCCGAGGACGCGGCCCGGGTGGTGGAGCTGGGCGAGGACGAGAAGACCTACGCCGAGCACCTGATGATCGTCGACCTGCTGCGCAACGACCTCGGCGTCGTCTGCGACGTCGACAGCGTCCAGGTCCCCGACCTGATGGTGATCGAGCCCTACGCGACCGTGCACCAGATGGTCTCGACGATCGTCGGCCGGCTCGAGGACGGTCGCAGCGCGGTCGACTGCGTCCGCGCCACCTTCCCGGGCGGTTCGATGACCGGCGCCCCGAAGGAGCGGACGATGGAGATCATCGACGACCTCGAGGAAGAGGCGCGCGGCGTCTACTCGGGCTCGATCGGCTACTTCGGCGCCGACGGCCACACCGACCTCAACATCGTCATCCGCACGATCGTGATGCGGCCGGGGCGGACGACGATCGGCGCCGGCGGCGCGATCGTCATGCAGTCCGACCCCGAGGAGGAGTTCGACGAGATCCTGCTCAAGGCGCGGGCGCCGATGGCGGCGATCGCGCGCACCGTCACCGGATCGGACGCCCCCGGCGAGGGCTGGAGCGTCGAGCTGGAGCCGGTCGCACGGCAGGCGGAGGCGGCGTGAGCGAGCCGGCGACGAGCGAGTCGACGGTGCGCGAGGCGGGGGCCGGCGACGTCGAGGGGGTCACGACCGCGGTCGAGGCCCTGCTCGGCGAGCTCGGCGGCCGCTGCCCGGAGCGCTCGGCGCTCGAAACTGAGGTCCGCGCCCTGCTGGACGATCCGGCGGGCGGCTCGGTGCTGATCGCGGAGGCCGACGGCGAGATCGTCGGCGTCCTCAGCGCCAGCTGGCAGCGGGCAATCCACGTTCCCGGCGTCTACGCGACGATCCAGGACCTCTGGGTCGATGGGGCTTGGCGCAGTCGCGGCGTCGGGGCGGAACTGGTCGAGGCGATCGCGTCCCAGGCGCGAACGCGCGGTGTGAGCCGGCTGGAGGTCGGTCTCCCGCGCGAGACCTTCGCGGCGATCGCTTCGACCGAGTCCTTCTACGAGCGCAACGGGTTCGAGCACCTCGGGCCGCGGATGCGGAGGCTGCTCGATGACCAGTGAGCTGCTGATGATCGAGCAGCGGCAGGGGAGCGGCGACGCCGCCTTCTGGGTGCGGGAAGGGGAACGGCTGATCGAAGGCCAGGACTCCAACCGGCGCCTGGTCGAGCTGCGGGCCGGGCTGGTCCGCCACTCGCGGGTGCGCCCGGTCGCCGCCGACGCCGCCGACACGGAGGTGCACGAGACGCTGGAGTCGCTGCACGAGGCCGAGTACCTGCGGGTGCTGGGAGAGCTCTCCTCGCCCGAGCCGGTGGTGATGCCCGACTTCGCCCCGCCCGGCCTCGAGCCCGACATCCCGGTCAACAAGGCGCTCGTCGCCGCGGCGCTGGAGGGGATCCGCACCTCGATCACCGCCGCCGAGCGCCTGCTCGCCGGCGCCCGCTACACCTACGCCGTCTGCCGCCCGCCCGGCCACCACGCTGGCCCCGCCTTCCACGCGGGCTACTGCTACCTGAACAACGCCGCCGCGGCGGTGCGGCGGTTGAGCGAGGGGGGGCTGAAGCCGGTCGGGATCGTCGACCTCGACCTCCACTACCCGAACGGGACCTCGGCCCTGGTCGAGCGGATGGGCCCCATCGCCGCCCTGCACTCGCTGCACGCGGCGCCGGTCACCAACCTGCCGCCGGGGACGCCGCTGCCGCGGATGGCGGGCGAACGCGCCGTCTCCTTCGCCGAGAGCCCCGACGAAGAGACCTATCTGCGCGAGGTCGCGCACTCGATCCACGACCTCTCCGAGATCGCCCGCGCCCTGGTCGTCTCGCTCGGCTACGACACGGTCGCCGGCGACCCGCACGGCGACTGGAGCTTCCGGCCGGAGATCTTCGCCGAGGTCGGCCGCCTGCTGGCCCGTTCGGGGCTGCCGATCTGCGTGATCCAGGAGGGCGGCTACGCGCTCGACGAGCTCGCCGACTGCAGCCACGCCTTCGTCACCGGCCTGCTGGGGGACGAGGGCCGATGAGCGACGCCGGCCTCGACCCCTTTCGCCGCCGCCTCGACGAGATCGACGACGAGATCGCCAGGCTGTTCGGCGAGCGGCTGCAGATCTGCCGCGAAGTCGCCGTGTACAAGAGCGAGCACGGGATCCCGATGATGCAGCCCGAGCGGGTGAACGTCGTCCGCGAGCGCTACCTCGCCCGCGGCGCCGAGCACGACCTGCCGCGGGAGTTCAGCGGCGACCTCTTCGAGCTCCTGATCGGCACCACCTGCCGGCTCGAGGACGACCTGATGGACGAGCTGGCGGCAAAGGGGAGGGGGGCGGTATGAGCGCGCTGCCGCCCGGGCCCCGGCTGCCCCGCGCCCTGCAGGCGGTCGGCTGGACGCAGCGGCCGCTGCCCTGGCTGGAGAAGTGCCAGCGGCGCTACGGCGACGCCTTCACCCTGCGGATCCGCCACTACGGCGACTGGGTGATCCTCAGCGACCCCGAGGACGTGAAACGGGTCTTCACCGCGGGGCGGGCGGTCGGCGTCGACACCGCCAACCCGCTGCTGGGGCCGCTGCTCGGCCCGCGCTCGGTGATGCTACTCGAAGAACCCGAGCACATGACCCGCCGCAAGCTGATGCTGCCGTCCTTCCACGGCCAGGCGGTCCAAGCCGACGCCGAGATGATGGCCGAGGTGGCGGGGCAGGAGATCGCCCGCTGGCCGGTCGGCGAGCCGTTCGCGCTCTGGCCGCGGATGCAGGACATCACCCTCGACGTGGTGATGCGGGCGGTCTTCGGTCCGGACTCGCAGACGCCGCGCCTGGGGCCGCTGCGCGAGAGCCTGCGGGCGCTGACCACCTGGATGAACGAACCCCGCAACCTGGCGATGCTGGCCTTCCTCGGCCCCGGCTGGGTGACCCGCAGCAAGGGCTACCGCGAGGCGATGGGGGCGGTCGAGGCGGCGGTGATGGAGGAGGTGCGGCGCCGCAAGGCCGACCCGCACGGCGGCACCCTCGGCGTCGTCTCGATGCTGGTGCAGGCGCGCTACGAGGACGGCGAGCCGCTCTCGGACCGGGATCTGCGCGACGAACTGGTGACCCTGCTCTCCGACGGGCCGACCTCGAGCACGCTGGCCTGGACCTTCGAGCGGCTGCTCCGCAACCCCGACAAACTCCAGAAGCTGCAGGAGGACCTCGATGGCGGCGAGGGGGAGTACCTCGACGCGGTCGTCAAGGAGACGCTGCGGCTGCGCCCGCCGGTCCCGGTCGTCGTCCGCAACCTGCTGGAGCCGCTGCGGCTCGGCGGCTACGACCTGCCGGCGGGGACGACGGTCGCGCCCTGCATCCACCTGATCCACCGCGACGAGCGTCACTACCCCGAAGCGCACCGCTTCCTGCCGGAGCGCTTCGTCGGCAAGCAGCCCGGCACCTACACCTGGATCCCGTTCGGCGGCGGCGTCCGCCGCTGCCTCGCCGCCAGCTACGCGGAAATGGAGATGAAGCGGGTGTTGCGGATCGTGCTCGAGACGACCGAGCTGCGCGCCGTCGAGAGCGGCGGCGAGCGGGCACGCAAAAGCGCGATCTCCTTCAGCCCCGACCAGAAGGGGCTGGTGATCGCCGAACCGAGAGAGACCGAGCCGGCCGGGCCGCGAGCCCTGGCCCCCGTCTGAGGAGGCATCGTGAGCGACAGCGACATCCTCGTCGTCGGCGCCGGCGCCAAGGCCGCGGCGCTGGCGGCCAAGATCCACACGATCAACACCCTGGGGCTGGGCGAGATCTCGATGACGGTGATCGAGAAAACCGAGCCCGCCGCCTCCTGGCTGGGCCGCAACGGGATGACTTCCGGGGAGGAGCCGCTGGCGATTCCGCCGATCAAGGACGTCGGCTTCCCGTACCAGAGCTCGCGCCAGTTCGGCGCGCTCGGCGACGAGATCGACGCGGCGCTCCTGCCGTTCACCTGGCAGCGCTTCGCGATGGAGCGCCACGAATACGCCGCCTGGGTCAACTCGGGCTCGCCCTCGGTCCGCCACTGCGACTATGGCGAGTACCTGGGCTGGGTGCTGGCGAGGGCGACGGAGGGGGTCAGCATCTACGACGGCAGGGCGACCGAGGTCTCGCTCGGCGAGGGTCACGACCGCTGGCAGGTGGAGGTCGCCGAGCGAGGCCGGCCGGAGGATCCAGAGCGCCACACCGGTGGCGCTCTGGTCCTCACCGGCCCCGGGGTGCACCGCCACTTCCCGCACGACCCCGACGTCGAGTCGCGCGTCTTCCACTGCGACAGCCGGCGCGAGGAGTTCGCCCGGGTGCCGGAGGGTGAGGCGGTCGAGATCGCGATCGTCGGGGGAGGGGAGAGCGCCCTCAGCGCGCTGGTCTTCCTCCGCGACCTGCGCCCGCACGCGCGCCTGACCGTCTACACGCCGACCCTGCCGCTGAGCCGCGGCGAGAGCTTCCTCGAGAACCGGGTCTTCGCCGACCCCGACAACGTCGGCTGGGAACACCTCGACATCGAGACCCGGCGGGACTTCGTCAAGCACTGCGACCGCGGCGTCTTCGACCAGACGGTGCTCGCCCGGATCGCCGACGACGACCACCTCAGCTTCATAACCGGGCGCGCCGTCCACGTCTCGCTGGCCGGCGACGGCGAGGGGGCGATGCTCGAATTCGAGAGCCCCTCGGAGGGGCCGCGGGCCGAGCGCTACGACTTCGTCATCAACTGCACCGGGTTCGACCTGCTGCGGCAGCTGCGCGGCCTCTTCCCCGACGCGGTCCGCGACGAGGTCGAAGAACAGTGCGGCCCGCTCTGGGACGGGCCGCCGAAGGCCGAGGTGCCGATCGGCCGCGGCCTCGAGCTCGAGGGAATGCGCCCGCGCCTGCATATCCCCGGCCTCGGCGGCCTCCGCCAGGGCCCCGGGTTCGCCAACCTCGGCAGCCTCGGCCTGCTCGCCAACCGCGTGCTGCAACCGCTGCTCGGCGAAATGGGTGGCCGTTTTGCAGGGATTTCTGAAACGATAGAAGACAAATCCTTATTACTCGATTAGGGAGGACGTGGGATGTCGATGCCGTCTGGGTTCTGGAGGTTGCCGCTGCTTGCGGTAGCGGTTGCAGTGGGAGCGCTCCTGGTGGGATGCGGATCCTCGTCGGACTCGACGTCCTCCTCGGGTGATTCCAGCCTCACCGGCGATGCGCTCTCCAACGTCGACCTCGCCAGCACCCGTGAGGTGAAGAGCGAGATCAACGGCGGCAACGTCGCGGACCTGGAAGAAATCTGGTCCAACCCGGTCGCCGGCACGGGCGTCTACGGCAGCTACGCCTCGACCCCGGTGATCGCCAACGGCGTCATCTACTCCCAGGACCTCGAATCCAACGTCCAGGCGATCGACCTGGCCAGCGGCGACGTCCTCTGGACGAAGAACTACGAATCGCCCAGCCACGGGCCGAACGGGCTCGCGGTCGCCGACGGCCACGTCTACGGCGCGACCTCCTCCGAAGCGTTCGCCCTCGACCAGGAAACCGGCAAGGACGTCTGGCAGCTGGACCTCGAAGGCGCGATCGACATGGCGCCCGGGGTGAACGACGGCAAGGTCTACGTCTCGACCGTGCCGGAGACCCCGGCAGCCGAATACGAAGCGGGCGAGGTCGGGACCCTCTGGGTGATGGACGGCAAGACGGGCAAGAAACTCTGGCACTGGGACACCGTCCCGAAAAGCCTCTGGGGCAAGCCGAAAGTGAACTCCGGCGGCGGCCTCTGGTACCCGCCCTCCTTCGACGGCAAAGGCTTCGTCTACGCCGGCACCGGCAACCCGGCGCCGCTGCCGGGCGCGCCCGGCGAACCGTGGGGCTCGAGCCGGCCCGGCCCGAACCTCTATGCCGACTCGCTGGTCAAACTGGACCCCGAGACCGGCAAGCTCGTCTGGTACTACCAGGAGACTCCGCACAACGTCTACGACTGGGACTTCCAGAACTCGCCGATCATCACCAAGGCGGGCGGCAAGGAAGTCGCGATCGGGTCCGGCAAGTCCGGCTTCGTCGTCGCCGTGGACGTGAAGAGCGGCAAGCCGGTCTGGCGGACGAGCGTCGGCAAGCACAACGGCCACGACGAAGACAACATGCTCGCGATGCGCGGCGAATACGACAAGATCAAGACCGGCGAGGTCTTCCCCGGCGCGATCGGCGGCGTGGTCGCTCTGGCGGCGGCCGACGACAAACGGATCTACGTCCCGATCGTCAACCACTCGATGACGACGATCAACGGCGAAGAACTCACCGAAGAAAGCACCGCGACCGGTGCGGTGGTGGCGCTCGACCTCGCCAGCGGAAAGATCGTCTGGGAAGCGGAAATGTCCCAGCCGGCCTACGGCTCGCTGGTGGTCTCCAACGACGTGGTCTTCGCGACCACGGCCGACGGCGTGATCCACGCCCTCGACTCGGCCAAAGGCGGCGAAATCTGGCAGGCGGCGCTGCCCTCGGGCACCAACGCCGGCGTGATGATCAGCGGCGACACGCTCGTCGCCGGGGCCGGCCTGCCGCTGGCCGAAGGCCAGACCCCGAAACTGGTCGCCTACAAGCTCGGGGGCTAGAGGCCCACGCCATCGACCCGAGTCGGTAAGACTCGGGTCGATGGCCAGCAAGCACAGCGCCGGGGTCCTGCTCTTCCGCCGCCGCGGCGAGGGGGAGGTCGAGTTCCTTCTCGTCCATCCCGGGGGGCCGTTCTGGCGGCGTAAAGACACCGGCGCCTGGTCGATCCCCAAGGGCCAGATCGAGGACGAGGAGGAAGCCCGCGCCTGCGCGATCCGCGAGATGGAAGAGGAGCTGGGGCCGGCGCCCGAGGTCGACCCCGAGCAGCTGATCGAGCTGGGCTCGATCCGCCAGCGGGCGGGCAAAACGGTCGAGGCCTGGGCGGCGGAGGCGGACTTCGACCCCGCGACCCTCGCCAGCAACACCTTCAGCATGGAATGGCCGCCGCGCAGCGGCAGCGAGCAGGAGTTCCCCGAGGTCGACCGCGCCGAGTGGTTCGACCTCGAGCGGGCGCGGAAGAAGATCCTGCCCGCTCAAGCCGAGCTGCTCGACCGGCTGGTCGAACACTTGGGGTTGGCTAAACGCTAGAGGGCGGGTCTGAGTGGGAGGGTGTCGGTGGGGGTGCCTGGGAGCACCTCCGCCGGGTGGAGCAAAGCTGGGCTGACGCCTCGGGCCGCATCGGCCCGGCTCCATGCTGAGTACCCAGGCACCCCCACCGACACCCTCCCCAACCGAGCTCCGGCCGACGCCCCCACGGTTAGGCAGCTCTTTATAAAGGCTGCTGTCAACCCAAGCGTCTTGAGAGTGCGTGTTGGTGGAGGGGGTGGGGTGACCCTCTCCAGACACTCAACATCGAGCCATAGCGAGATGTGTCTGGAGAGGGTCACCCCACCCCCTCCCCTGAACAACCACCCATATACTCGCCCTGGGATGGAAAACGGCTCTACCCCGCGGGCTGAGGACGGCGTCGACGTGACCCAGAACGGCAACCTGCCGCTCTCCGCGCGCCTGCTCGGGGTCGGGTTCAAAGGCGCGCGCACGGTGACCAAGGCGACCGGGATCGACCGGGCGGTCGAGGTGGCCGCCGAGGAGGCGATCGTCGCCGCGGTCGAGAGCCAGGCGGTCGAGCGGGCGATGGCCCGGGTGCTCGAAGGGCCGGTCGTCAAGGAGGCGGTCGAGGGGGCGCTGGAGAGCGACGCGGTCAAGAAGGCCGTGCTCGAGGCGATGGACTCCGAGCTCGTCGACGAGGTCTGGAAACGGCTGCTGGCCTCAGACCAGGCCCAGCAGCTGGTCGAGCGGATCGCCGAGGCGCCCGAGGTCCGGGCCGCGATCAGCGCCCAGGGCATGGGCCTGATCGAGGACATCGGCCGCACGATCGGCGGCCTCGCCCGGCGCGCCGACAACCGTTTCGAGCAGATCGCCCGCCGCATCTTCTTCCGCAGGCCGCGCGAGCTGCCGACCGACCGCGCCGGCGCGGTCAGCCGCGGCCTGGCGATGGTGATCGACGGCGTCTTCGTCAACCTCGCCTTCACCGCCTTCGTCGCCCTGGTCACGCTGGTCGCCAACGCCTTCGGCGGCAGCGGCGAAGGGGGGAGCGGCCTGGCGATAGCGGTCGGGTCGACCGCCTGGCTCGGCTTCGGCGCGATCTACCTGCTCGGCTTCTGGTCGCTGGCGGGGCAGACGCCCGGTATGCGCTTCGTCGGCATCCGGCTCGACATCGAGCGGCTGCCGCTGCGGCGCGCCTTCAGGCGCCTGATCGGCCTCGGCCTCGCGGTCGTCGCCTTTGGCCTCGGCTTCCTCGGGATCGTCTTCTCCGAGCGCCGCCGCGCCTGGGACGACCGCATGTCCGGCAGCGAGGTCGTCTACGACGAGCGCCGGCCCGAGCCGGCGCCGTGGTCGCAGCCGGTTGCTGCGCCTATACCGGAGCCCCGGAGCGATTCGGAAGCCATTGCTGCGCCGCCAGCGTGAGCGTGGCGGAGACGATCAGCAGCGAGACGTTGATGACGAGGACGACGAGGGCGCCGAGGGCGTGGTCGATCCCGCCGGCGCCGAGGGCGACGCCCAGATAGGCGGAGGCCGGGATCGTCGTCACCGAGATCGCGACGCCGACCGCGGCGCTGGCCCGCGTCTCGAAGGCGAGCATCCCGGCGACCCCGGCGGCGAGGGCAACCAGGACGGTGGTGTAGTCGGTCTTGGCGAGGGTGCTGAGGCTGCTCTGCTCGACCTCGAACCCGTCGGGGAGGAAGCCGAACCATTTCAGCAGGGCGCTGAGGACCATCGCCGTGACGACGACGAGGCCGAGGCCCATCACCAGGGTGACGAAGGCGCGGCGGGCGAGCCCGCGGCGGCCACGCACCAGCCCCACCGCGGTGGCGCAGATCGGCAGCAGGTCGGGGCTGACCGCCATCGCGCCGACGATCAGGATCGAGCTGCTGGTGATCACCCCGCAGGCGGCGATCACCGCGGCGACGTTGATCAGGGCGAGGTAGCGGGCGAGCAGGCGCGAGTTGGCTTTCGCCTGGCCGATGACCTCGACCCAGGAGTAGCCGTCGACGCCGCCTTCGCCGAAGTGGTGGCGGTGCTGGGGGGCGACGACGTCGACCCGGGTCAGCACGTAGTCCTCGCTGCCGATGCCGAAATCCGCGACCGCTTCCACCAGGGCGTCGGCGGCCACCGGCTCGACGTCGGCGACGAAGACGAAGGCCCGGTCGGGGGCGGTGGCGTCGCTCTGCTGGACGATCCGCCTGACCCCCTCGAGCTCGCGCAGCAGCGCCCCGAACTCGTCGGCCTGGTGGTGGGCGACGGAGGAGCGGAGCCTCAGCATCCGGGCGTCAGGAGACCAGTTTGACGACCTTGAAGGAGCGGTCGCCCTTCGGCGTCTCGACGGTCACCGTCGAGCCGACCCTCGCGTCCATCAGGGCGCGGCCGATCGGCGACTCGGCCGAGAGGCGCCCCTCCGCCAGGTTCGCCTCGGTCGAGCCGACCAGGGTCCAGACGTTGGTCTCGCCCTTGGACTCGTCGAGCACCTCGGCGCTGCGGCCGAAGGTGAAGCTGTCGCTGTCGATGTTGGAGACCTCGACGACGACCGCGTTCCGCTGCCGCTCCTGCAGCCGCTTGATCCGCGTCTCCAGGTGCGCCTGGTCCTCTTTGGCGACGTGATACTCGGCGTTCTCCTTGAGGTCGCCCTCCTCGCGGGCGACCTTGATCCGCGCCGCCATCGCTTTGCGGGCGGGGCCTTCGAGCTCGGCCAGTTCGGCCTTCAGCTCTTCGAGCCCCTCCTGGGTGATCGGCTCGCCGCTCTGCTCCTGCGTGCTCATCGCGCAGAAGCGTGGCAGATATCAGTCGCCGCCGTTGCCCGCGGTGAAGGCCGAGGCGAAGGAGCGAACCTTGCTGCCCCCGGCGGCGGCGAGGGGCTCGAGGCCGAAGAGGTCCTCGATCGATCGCAGCAGCGAGTAGGGGTCGTAGGCGGCGGCGTCGGTCGCGCCCGGCGCGAGCAGCGGCGAGACCAGCAGCGCACCCACCTTCTTCGGGTCGGGCGGCGGCGCGGCCGGGTCGGGGTCGGCGGCGCCGAAGGCGACGATCAGCAGCCCGTCCTTCCTGTAGGCGGGGGAAGCGAGGATTTCCGGCACCACCCGGGCGAGGAAGGCGTCGGCGGCGGCGGGGCCCTCGGCGGCGCCATCCGGGCACTGGCCACGGAAGCCGGCGTTGCAGAGGCTGGGGGAGACGTAGGAGAAGTTGGCGGTGCTGTCCACCGTCTTCAGGTCCTTCGCCAGTGCGTCGAGCGGCACGTCGTTTTCGTCGCAGTCGCCGAGGTCGAGCAGCGAGTGGAAGTAGACGAACGGGTTGAGGCGGGCGGAGTAGCCGCTCGGACCCGGAACCTCCGCCGCTTCGGGTTCGGGGTGGACGCAGTTTTCCGGTTTCCCGGCCGCGTCGGTCATGCCCTCGAAGTAGCCGTGCCAGCGCAGGCGGGCAGCGACGAACTGATCGGAGAGGGTCAGGGTTTCCACGGGGTAGACGCAGCCGTCGCCGGAGACGACTCCGCGGCTGTTGGCGGTCGCGGAGGCGAACTCCGAGTAGGTGGCGCAGTTCGCCTTCGTCGCGGCGTTGGGCGGCTGGCCGCTGATCGCGGCGATCGCGTTCGGCAACGCCGCGGTGTCGAGCAGCGAGTAGTTGGTCAGCTGCACGCCCTGCGGGCGCAGCTCGCCGGAGAGGTAGGGCATCTGCGATGCGGCGCCGAGGGAGGCGTCGTAGCCCGGGCTGGCGACGGAGACGAGGAAGACGTGCTGGACCGGGCCGGGTTCGGGCTCCGGTTCGGCGGGCGGGGCTTCGGGCCTTTCCGGTTCGGGTTCGGGAGCGGCTTCGGGCGCCGGCGCCGGCGAGGAGAAGGATTCGGACGAGGACGCCGGCGCGCTCGGCGACGCTTCCGGCGCGGGGGAGGGGCTCGCTTCGGGGGTTGGCGCCGGGGCGGCCGCGACGCCCGCGCTTTCTTCTGCCAGCAGCGCCTTCGCAGCGGCGGCTTCCATCGGGCTCATCCCGCCGGCGCTGCTCAGCCCGACCGCGACGATCCCGGTGGTCGCGACCAGGGAGGAGGCGACCAGCAGCGAGAAGCGCTTGCCGGTCAGGCTGGCGGCGGCGGCCATCGCCTTGCGCATCGGTCCGGCGAGTAGCTTCACGCGGCCAGCTCCGGGCGCGGTTTCCCCTCGACCGGCTTCAGCTCACTCGGCGTCAGCGAGTGACCGCACTGCGGGCAGAAGCGGACCGCGGGACCGAAGGGGGAGCCGCAGCTGGGGCAGAGGCCGGCGGCGTCGGAGCGCTCCAGCTCGAGCAGGCGCTCGACCGCGAGCAACTCGGCGTCGACCCGCTGCAGCTCGGCGGCTTTGCGGGTGAGGACGTCGAGGCGGACGTGGTCGCGGATAGCCATCTCGTAGAAGGCCCCGCCGAGGTCGGCCTGCATCACCGTGAACTTCTCCAGCAGGCGATCGCGCTGGGCCCGCAGCTCCTTGTTCTCGGCCGGTTTCTCACCGGTCGTCTTCGGCTCTTGCCGCCTCACGGTTCCACCCCCGAGGGGGCCGGGGGGCTGCCGCCTTCGCCGCCGACGACGATCACGTCGGGCAGGTTCTGCTGCGCCTTGATGTAGTCCTCGCCGACCTGTTCGGGGTTTTCTTCGACGATCCGCGTGTCTTCTTCTTCCTTCTGCTTGGAAGCCTTGAAGTTGGTGACTTCGTGGACGTCGCCGTGATCGGTGTGGGTGACTTTGCCCTCTCCCTTGCTCTTGGCGTTGCCGTCTTTGGCGCCTTTTTTCGCGTTCTGGGCGCCGGTTGCACCGGCTGCGGTGGCCGTGGTAGCGGTCGCGGCCGGCCGTTCTTTCAGCGCCTGCAGAAGGGCGTCGCTGTTGTCGCTGCCGTCGGAGCCGCTGCGTCCCACGACGAGGCCGAGCCCGACTGCGAGCGGCAGCAGCGAGAAGAAGGCGACGGCGGCGGCGCGGCTGGTCGGGCTCTGCTTCGCCGCCGGCCCGACCAGCGGGCGGCGGGAGCGTTTGCTCATCATCGCGAAGTAGCGGGAGGCGGGATTGGCGCCGTTGCCACGGCGGGCCGCGCAGTTGACGCAGTAGCGCTGCTGGGGGTCCATCGGCGCCCCACACTCCTCGCAGGGCTCGTACGGCTGCGGCCGGCGCACCGGCTCGAACTCACTCATCCCTTCTCCTCGTCGTGCTTGGCCTGCTGCTTCTTCTTCTGCTGTCGCTTCTCGCGCGCTTTCAGGATCCGTTCGGATTCGGCCTGGTGGGTGGCCGCCTTGTCCTGCGTCGTCGAGCAGCCGGAAACGCCGCCCGCGAGGAGGGCGCCGCCGATGGCGAAGGCCGCCAGCTGGGTGCCGCGCCTAGCCGAACGCACCGCTCACGTACTCCTGGGTCCGTTGCTCGCGGGGCGAGCCGAAGAGGGCGGTCGCGCTGTTGTACTCGACCAGGTCGCCGAGGTACATGAAGGCGACGTGGTCGGCGATCCGGTAGGCCTGCTGCAGGTTGTGGGTGACGATCACGACGGCGACGTCGTCGCGCAGCTTGACGATCAGGTCCTCGATCACCTGCGTCGATTTCGGGTCGAGCGCCGAGCAGGGCTCGTCGAGCAGCAGCACCTCGGGCTCCGCCGCCAGGGCGCGGGCGATGCAGAGCCGCTGCTGCTGGCCGCCGGAGAGCTTCAGCGCCGGGTGGTCGAGGTTGTCCTTGACCTCCTCGAAGAGGCCGGCTCGGTCGAGAGCGCTGTGGACTTTCGGCTCCAGCGTCTTCTTCCGCTGGCGCCGGGAGCCCTGCTCGCGCAGCACGTAGGCGATGTTGTCGAAGACGCTCATCGGGAACGGGTTCGGCTGCTGGAAGACCATCGTCACCCGGCGCCGCAGCAGGGTCGGCTCGATCGCGGTGATGTCGACGTCGTCGAGCAGGATGCGGCCGGTCAGCCGCGCGGTGCTGGTCAGCTCGGTGAGCCGGTTGAGCGAGCGCAGCAGCGTCGTCTTGCCGCAGCCGGAGGGGCCGATCAGCGCCAGCACCTCGCCCTGGCGCACCGGCAGCGAGACGCTCTTCACCGCTTCTTTGGCGCCGTAGTGGACCGAGATCTCGTCGATCTCCATCCGCCGGATCGAGAACTGGGGCGCGCCGACCGAGCGCTTGGCGGCGGTGAAGCCGCTCTGCTGCGGGCCGTGGCCGTTGCTCGTCGCGGCGGGGGCGTTCACCTCCGTCGCCGGCTCGGGCTCATCCAGCTTCAGCCGCCGGATCGGCGGCGGCGAGGTCAGTGGCTCCACGTTCCCAACTTTCTGGCGCGGCGATGGACGACGTCGACCGCGCCGTTCAGGGCGAGGACCATCAGCAGCAGGACGAAAGCCGCCGCATAGGCTTTCTCCGGCTGATTGAGGTTTCCGGTCGGGGATGCCTCGTAGACGAAGTTGGTCAGGGTCGTGCCGGCGCCGCGCAGGTAGCTGAACGGGAACGACGCTTCTTCGACCGGGGCGAAGTTCTGCGTCGCGCCGAGCAGGACGATGATGATCGCGGTGTCGCCGATGATCCGGCCGAGGCCGAGCATCGCGCCGGTCGCCACCTGGGGCCGGCTGGTCGGCAGCAGGATCCGCCGCACGGTCGCGGCCTTGGTCTTGCCCACCGCGTAGGAGGCCTCGCGCACGTGGCGGGGGATCGAGTTCAGCCCCTCCCTGGTGCTGGCGACGACGAGCGGCAGGGCGACCAGCGAGAGCATCGCCGAGGCGGCGAAGAAGGAGCGGCCGAAGACGACGCCCTCGGAGGTGCGGCTGAGGAAGCCGAGCGCGGTCGAGGAGAAGATCACCGTCCCGAACAGGGCGAGGACGATCGAGGGGATGCCGGCGATCGCCTCGATCGTCATCTCCGTGACCCGCGCCAGCGCCGCCGGGCGGCCGTACTCGACCAGCCAGATCGCGGTCGCGACCCCGGTCGGCAGGGCGATCGCGATCCCCATCACGGCGACGATCAGGGTGCCGATCAGGGCGTCGGAGAAGCCGCCGCTTTCGGCCTGGCTGAAGCCGGCGGTGGCGGGCGTGGTCAGCATCGAGAGGTCGAGGTAGGAGATGCCCTTGATGAAGAGGTAGACGACGATCGCGACCGCGATCGCGCAGAAGAGCAGTCCCAGGGCCCAGCAGATCGCGAGGCCGATGCGGTCGCTGAGGGCCCAGGTGGCGCTCCCCTCGACGGCCTGCTTCTTTTCCTTCTGCTGCAGCAGCATCAGGCCGTCCCGTATTTCTGCATCGCCCGCCGGGCGATGTAGCCGGTGAGGGAGAAGAGCGCGGCCGAGAAGAGCAGCACCGCGGCGATCGCGAACAGGGTCGCGTTGGCCGGCGGCGAGCTCAGCTGGTCGATGTTCTTGACGATCGTCGGCGCCAGCGGGCGCGAGGGCTCGTAGATGAAGATCAGGCCGTCGGCGGGGTTCGGCGCGAAGCCGACCGAGCCGGAGATCATCGCCAGCATCACCGCCTCGCCGATCGCCCGGGCGACGGCCAGCACGGTGCCGGCGACGATCGCCGGGCGGGCGCTGCGGACGCCGATCTTCCAGGTCGTGCGCCAGCGGTTGACGCCGAGCGCCAGCGAGCCCTCGAGCCAGCCTGGTTTCACCGAGCGCAGGCCGTCGCTGAAGATCGAGACCATCAGCGGCGCGATCATCGTCGTCAGCACCAGCACCGCGGCGAGCAGGCTGTAGCCGGAGAGGGAGATGACGCCGGCGACCGAGGCCTTCTGCCCCTCGGTCACCAGGTGGTTGCCGATGAACGGCACTAGGACCAGGACGCCGAGCAGCCCGTAGATCACCGAGGGGACGCTGGCCAGGAAGCGGACGACCGGCTGCAGGATGTTGCTCATCCACTCCGGCGCGAACTCGACGATGAAGACGGCGACGAAGAGGGCCGAGAAGAGGGCGATGAGGACGGCGCCGCCGGTGATCAGCAGCGTGCTCCAGATCAGCGGCCAGGCGTGGAAGGTGTAGACGTATTCGGCGCCGCTCTGGCCGGAGAGGAAGATCGCGTTGAGCTGGTCGTCGACGTTGCCGCCCGGGCCGAACCAGGCGAGGCCGTTGTGGGAGAAGGAGGGCCAGGCGCGGACGAAGACCGTGACGATCATCGCCAGCAGCAGCCCGACGACGGCGCAGACCAGCGCGCCGAGCATCCGCTCGACGCGCTGGTCCGACCACTTCGGGCCGTACTCGGCCTGGTACTCCTCGTTCAACTGACTACTTCTTCGGCTTCTTGTTGAACGCGGGGACGCCGCCGGCTTTGCTGATCACTTCCCCGGCCAGCGGGCTGCGCCGCATCCAGTCGATGAACTTGAGCAGCGCCGGGGGGCTCTGGCTGCCGTCGCCCGGGAGGACGATGAACAGGTAGCGCGAGAGCGGGTACCTCAGCGGCTCGACGCTGATCTTGCTCGGCGTGCAGGGGACGCCGTTGACCTTCAGCGGCTTGATCCCCCGCTGCCAGGCGAGTCCGGCGTAGCCGATCGCGTTGGGGTCCTGTTTGACCGCGTTGACGACGAGGCCGTCGGCGGTCAGCGCGTTGACGTTGGAAGCCGGCGGCTCGTTGCCGAGCACGGCCTGGAGGAAGAAGTTGTAGGTCCCTCCGTTGGTGTCGCGGCCGACCGGGTCGATCGTCGTGGTCAGGTTGGAACCGGGGATCTGGCTCCAGTTGGTCAGCAGCCCGCGGTAGATGTCATGGGCCTGCTGGATCGAGATGTTGCTGGCGGCGTTCTTCTTGTTGACGTCGAGGCAGAGGCCGTCCATGAACATCTTGATGTAGGTCGTCCCGGCATCGCTGGGGAGGGGGGTACGGGCGTTGCCTGCGAACTGGCTGGTCCCGTTCTGGACGTCTTTGACGCCGGCGTTGCCGCCGTTGGCGGTGTAGACGAACTTGACCTTGTGGTTCACCTGTTTGGTGTAGGTGGCGAACAGGGCCTGGAGCACCGGCTGTGCGGCCACCGAGCCCGACCCGATCAGGGTGATCGCGTTCGCCGACGCCGGCGCGGCGATCAGCCCCGTCAGGGCCAAAGCCGCGATGGCGAGGGTCTTGCTTCTCATGCGGGGTGAGTCCTTTCTGCCGGGTTAAAGCGAGTTTGTTGACCAACTACGTCGCAAAACCCTAGCAGCTTCTGTACCTTTATGAGTCACTTAGTAAAGAAAGGCCGCCGAGGGCACCGAAACAGCCGTGCGGAGGCCGCAGACATGGAGGACCAATTGTTGAAGAGAAGACTGTCCACCCCCCGAGCCGCGACCGTCGTCGTGCTGGCGGCGGCGGTTGCCGTCTCGGTCACGGTGGTGCCCTCGGTCGCCCAATCGTTCCTGACGAGCCAGAAGGCCGCGAAGGTCTACGTCAGCAACAAGAAGGCGTCCCAGCTCTACCTGAAGAAAAAGGCGGCCTCGAACCTGTACATCGCCAAGAAAGCCGCGCCGCAGCCACCCGTCGTCGGCATCGCCGCGGGCACTGCCCAGTTCAGCGCTTCGTCGACCACGGCCGGCTACATCCCGTCCGCGTTCACCTCGTTCGCGACCAAGGCCGAAGTCAGCTCCGCGGTGATCCAGTTCTCCGGAACCGGAATCTGCACGGCGGCCAAACCCGGCCCCGACAAGGCCTGCCCGGTGCAGATCCTGGTCGACGGCCAGGCGACCGGGAAAGTGAACTTCCTGCCGTCGACGGCGACGTCGCCGACCCCGGTGCCGATCCTCAACACGGTCGTGCAGACGGGCGTGCTGACCAAAGGCGGTCACACGATCGCCGTCCAGTACGCGGGGGCGAAAGACGTCACCTTCACGCTGAAAAGCTGGAACCTCGCGGTCCAGGCCTTCCCGCAGCCGGAGGAGCCGCTGGAGACCGAGGACGCCAAAAACGCGAAGTAGCGCGGGCCCGAGTGGTTCGCTGACGCGAAAGAGCCCGGATCGCCTCGAGGCGGTCCGGGCTCAGGTTTCGCAGCCGGGACAATCAGCGCTGTCGTCCATGACTCAGCGCTGGGGGCGGGGGAGGGAGTCCCCGAGCACCAGGCGGGCCCGGTAGAAGAGCGCCTCGTCGGCCCCGTTCAGAGCCGACTCCCGGTTGGCCCCGCGGCTGGTCCGGTTCTGCCCGGTCCCGGCCGGGTACTCGTCCCGCACCAGCCCGGTCAACCGTCCCCGCGAACGAAACGTCGTGGTGGCAACGCGTTTAGACATCCCGTCTCCTTTCCACATTTGTAGATCAACTAAGTCAAGAATAGCAGAGGTGAGCTGAAATTGACGGTCGTTGGGCAGATGACGGGGGCGAGATGAGAGCCCACGCCCCCTTAGTTCATCGATGCCCGACGCCGCGCTCTACAAAGTTGCCGATGACGAGGCGGTGCGAGCCTTGTCTGAGCAGCAAGCCGCGATCGAGAGCGTCCGCAGCCGGGCGGGCCTGTTGCTCTCGGCGGCTGCGGTCACGACCTCGTTCCTGGGCGCGCAAGCATTGCGAGGCGGGAGATCGAGTCTTTGCTCGGGGCTCGCACTATTGTGCTTCTTGGCCGTAGCTGCCACGTCCCTGGCGATTCTCTGGCCGCGAAGGTGGGAGTTCGTTGCCTACCCAAGCGGTGTGATCGGCGGTCGCGTCAAGTCGGCGGGAGAGGTTGGAATTGAAGACCTGTACCGCGACCTGTCTCGCCGCATGCACAACAGCTATTTGGAAAACCACCTGGGGCTAAGGCATCTTGCAGCCTTCTTCCAGGTCGCCGGTGCGTTGCTGACGATCGAGGTGGTTTTCTGGGTAGCCGCCATCGCCTCCGACCTCTAAGATCCCGTTGATGACGCAGACAAATCCATCCAACCGATCAGACGATCCACAATTGGAGATCGAGATGCTTGGGGAGGAGCCAATGACCTTCCGCCAGTTCGTCGCGATCTTGACCCCACGCTGGGTTAAGCGCCTGGTTCAACGCCGACCCGGGTCTTGAGTTCGCTTCGAGCCGCAGCGTGGCGAGTTGGGGGTGGGGCGTCACCCGGCAAGAAGACGCCCCACCCCGTCGCCCCTTCAAACGGCTGCAGAAACCTCTGCATCGCCGTCGTCCTGGGACCCAGGGGGAGTCGAGGCCCCCTGGGAGTTGGACGGCGACGAACCGTTGAAGCTTTTCGCCTGGATCGGGCGCAGGTAGGCGATCTGCCCCTCCCGCAGCTCGAGCCTCTGCAGCTCGGCGCGGGTCAGCTGCGCCCAGACCTCGGTCCCGTCGGAGAGCACCAGCTCGACCCGGACCTCGAAGCCGAGGGTGACGATCCGCTGCACCAGGCCCTCCTGGGTGCGATCGTCGGCGTCGAGGACGACCTCCATGTCGTGCGGGCGCACGAAGTCGTCGCCGAGCCGGTTGACCTCGCCGACGAAGCTCATCACGAACTCGTTGGCCGGCTGCTCGTAGAGCTCGTCGGCGGTCCCGGACTGCTCGACGCGGCCCTCGTTCATCACCACCAGCTGGCCGGCGACGTCCATCGCCTCTTCCTGGTCGTGGGTGACGAAGATCGTCGTCACGTGCATCTCGTCGTGGAGATGACGCAGCCAGGTGCGCAGGTCTTTGCGGACCTTGGCGTCGAGGGCGCCGAAGGGCTCGTCGAGGAGGAGCACTTTCGGCTCGACCGCGAGCGCCCGGGCCAGCGCCATCCGCTGCCGCTGCCCGCCCGAGAGCTGGGAGGGGAAGCGGCTGGCGAGGCCGTCGAGCTGGACCAGCTGCAGAAGCTCGTGGACGCGCTTGGAGGTCTCGGGCTTCTTCCACTTGCGGATCTTCAGCCCGAAGGCGACGTTGTCGTACACCGTCATGTGCTTGAAGGCGGCGTAGTGCTGGAAGACGAAGCCGACGCCGCGCTTCTGTGCCGGTTTGCCGGTTGCGTTCTCGCCGTTGATCGTCACCAGTCCCGAGTCCAGGTCCTCGAGCCCGGCGATCGCCCGCAGCAGGGTCGACTTGCCGGAGCCGCTCGGGCCCAGCAGTGCGGTCAGGGACCCGTCCGGGACCTCGATGGATACGTCGTCGAGCGCCTGAAAGTCACCGAAGCGCTTGTTTGCTCCCTCGACTGAGATTCCCATCAGGCGTCCTCCTTTCGTTTGAGCAGGTTCATTGCGAACAGGGTGATCAGCGCCAGCAGCGCCAGCACCAGGGAGGCGCCGTAAGCGCCGGTTTGGTTGAAGTTCTGGTACTGCTTCTCGACGAAGAGCGGAAGGGTCTGGGTCTGGCCGCTGATCGAGCCGGAGACGATCGTCACCGCGCCGAACTCGCCCAGCACCCGGGCGGTGGTGAGGACGACGCCGTAGGCCACTCCCCAGCGGATCGACGGCAGGGTGATCTTCCAGAACGTCTGCCAGCCGTTGGCGCCGAGGGTCGAGGCGGCCTGCTCCTGGTCGGTGCCGATCTCCTGCAGCACCGGCACCGTCTCGCGGACCACGAAGGGCAGCGAGACGAAGATGCTGGCGAGCACCATCCCCGGCACCGCGAAGAGGATCTTGAAGCCTTCTTCGCCGATGAAGGCGAACCAGCCGTGAGTGCCGTAGAGGAGGAAGAGCGAGAGGCCGATGACCACCGGCGAGACCGCGAAGGGAAGGTTGATGGCCGCGTCGATGAACGGGTTCAGCCTCGACTTGTGGCGGACCAGCAGCAGCGCGCAGCCGATCCCGAAGATCGTGTTCAGCGGCACCGAGATCGCGACCATCAGCAGGCTCAGCTTCAGCGCGTGCAGCCCGTCGGGCGAGGTGATCGCGTCGAGCGGCGGGCTTATCCCGTCTTCGAAGGTCTTGTAGAAGATCATCACCAGCGGGATCAGCAGCAGCAGCGTCAGGTAACCGAGCCCGAGGACCCGCAGGCCCCAGCGGCTGAGTGGATTGGCGGTCATCCGACTCCACCTCCGTCGCCGCTGACGTCCTTGGCGAGGGTCGGGATGAACTCGCTCGAGCTGCGGTCGTGGCGGATCGCCCAGCGCTGGATCAGCGAGACGCAGCCGAGCAGCAGCAGCGAGGCGAAGAGCAGCACCATCGAGACGGCGGAGGCGCCGACCAGGTTGTTGGACTCGACCAGGTTGCGGATGTAGACCGAGGTGACCGTGGTGTCGGGGAGGCCGCCGGCGAAGAGCAGGACCGAGCCGAACTCGCCCAGCGCGCGGGCGAAGGCCAGCGCGATCCCGGCGCCGAGGCCGGGGAGGAGGTTGGGGAAGATGATGCGGCGGAAGATCGTGAAGTTGCCCGCCCCCAGCGAGGCCGCCGCGGCCTCCATCTCGCGGTCCATCTCCAGCAGCAGCGGCTGCACGGCGCGGACGACGAAGGGCAGGGTGACGAACATCAGCGCCACGACCACCGCGGCGCGGGTCGCGGCGATATCGATCCCCAGGGGGCTGTCGCTCCCGTAGAGCGTCAGCAGGACCAGGCTGGCGACGATCGTCGGCAGCGCGAAGGGCAGGTCGATGACGGCGTTGATGATGCTCTTGCCGGGGAACTGGTCGCGGACCAGCAGCCAGGCGAGGATCGTGCCGAAGATCGCGTTGAGGACGACGACGATCAGCGAGCAGACCACGGTCAGCTCAAGCGACTTCTTCGCCAGCGGGGTGGTGACCTGTTCCCAGAAGTGGCCGATGCCACCGCTGAAGGCTTCGCTCGCGACCGCGGCAAGCGGCAGCAGCACGATGATGCTCAGGTAGAGCACCACCGTGCCGCCGCCGAGGCCGGTGCCGACCCCGGGCAGGCGAAGGCCTGCCCGGGACGTGGCGGGAGTGGGGAGGTTTGCCGGGTGTGCCTCCATCAGCCGCTCGTCGAGACTCCGAGTTCCTTCTCGATCTCGGCGACCGAGCCGGATTCGTCGTCGAAGAACTCGTCGTTGACTTTGCTCCAGCCGCCGAACTGCTCGATCTTGAAGAGATCGTCGGGGGTTGGGAACTGCTTCGGGTCGACGAGCGCGGGGTTGACGGGGCGGTACCCGTTCTCGGCCCAGATTTCCTGACCTTCATCCGACCAGATGAAGTCGAGGAAGTCCTGCGCGGCGGGCTCCGGCGCGTCGGTGGTGACGGCGATCGGGGTTTCGATCTGGATCGTCGAGGGCGGGATCACGTACTCGACGTCTTCGCCCTCGTCGACCGCCTTGATCGCCTCGTTCTCGTAGCCGAGGAGGACATCGCCCTGGCCCTGGGTGAAGGCCGAGAGCGCGTCGCGGGCGCTGCCCGGCTGCGCGACTGCCTTTTCGAGCAGGGTCTTGACCGCGGCCAGCGCCTCGTCAGGCGACTTGCCGGCGTTGATCTCAGAGCCGTAGACGGCCATGATGTTCCAGCGCGCGGCGCCGGAGCTGAACGGGTTCGGGGTGACCACGTCGACGTCCTTGCTGAGCACGTCGTCGAAGGACTTGATCCCCTCCGGGTTGCCCTTGCGGACGGTGATCACGACGACCGAGTTCTGGCCGATGCCCTTGTATTTGTTGTTCGTCCAGTCTTTGGCGACGAGGCCGCCTTCTTCGACCAGCCGTTCCATGTCGCCGGCCTGGGCGAAGTGGACCACCGACGCGGGCTGGCCCGCCACCACCGCGCGACTCTGGTCGCCGGAGGCGCCGAACGAGTTGCTGAAGCTGACGCCCGCGCCTTTCGAGCTTTCCTCGAAAGCGGGCTCGAGGGCTTCGGTGTAGACGGCTTCGGGGGTCGAGTATCCGACCACGTCGAGCTTGCCGCCCCCAGAGGAGCCGGAGTCCGAACCGGTGGTGTCGTCACCACCGCCACATCCAGCGGCGAAGACCGCGAGGAGCAGCACGAGAAGGGCGGCCGGGAGGCCGATCTTCACGCTGCGCCGCCGGGTAGTGCGAGCGTTCCGCATCTAAGAGTTCCTTCCTATGTCGACTAACTTACGTTCTTGAGCAACTTACTGCTCAATAGCGCGGGCACCGTAGCACAAAGTCGATCAGGAAAGTCTGGAATCCCGATCCGGATTCCCGGATTTGGAGTCAACAATCGTTTTTCGGCATAGGATGCGCGGCATGAGCGTCGATGCGGTTCGCACCCCGGAGGAGCGCCTGGACGGACTGCCGGACTACCCGTTCGAGTCCCGCTACCGCGAAATCGACGGCCTGCGCCTTGCCCACCTCGACGAGGGGGAGGGGAAGCCGGTCGTCTTCTTCCACGGCGAGCCGACCTGGTCGTTCCTCTGGCGCAAGGTGATCCCGCCGGTGCGCGACGCCGGTTACCGCTGCATCGCCCCCGACTACGCCGGCTTCGGCCGCTCCGACAAGCCCACCGACGTCGGCTGGTACACCTACGACCGCCACGTCGAGCTGATGGCGGCGCTGCTCGAGGAACTCGACCTGCGCGACGCGACCGCCGTCGTCCACGACTGGGGCGGGCCGATCGGGCTGCGGCTCGCGGTCGAGCACCCGGACCGGATCTCGCGGCTGGTGATCATGGAGACCGGCCCCTTCACCGGCCACCAGAAGATGAGCGATGCCTGGCTCGCCTTCCGCGAGTTCGTCCGCAACAGCGACGAGGTGCCGGTCGGGATGCTGGTCCGCGGCGGCTGCAAGCACGACCCCGGCGACGAGGTGATCGCCGCCTACGAGGCTCCTTATATAGACGGCGCCTCGAAGGCCGGTACCCGCGCCTTCCCCCTGATCCTGCCGACCGAGCCCGAGGCTCCCGGTGCTGCCGAGGGCAAAAAGGTCGCCGACGCGCTGCGCGACGACGACCGCCCGGCGCTGGTCCTCTGGGCCGACTCCGACCCGGTGCTGCCCTTCTCGGTCGGCGAGCGGGTCTCCAGCCAGCTCAACTTCCCCCCGCCGCGCCCGATCGCCGACGCCTCCCACTTCCTCCAGGAGGACGCGGGGCCGGAGATCGGGGGGATCATCGCCGAGTGGCTGCGGGCCGGTTGATCAGCTCGGTCATCCGCCCGTGCGAGTGGTCCATCAGTAGCTGGACCCGCCGCGGCGGCTCGTCGCCCTCGAGCCAGGACACCGTCCCCGGCCAGTAGGAGTTCGGTGGCGTCCCCGGCCGGTGGAAGGCCGAGGCGAAGACCCAGCTGCCGGTGTTGTGGAGGCGGCCGCCGCGCGGCAGGGCCCACTCGGGTTCGTCGGGCAGCGGCCCGCTGCGATGGGTGTGGCCGGTGATCACGTGGACGTCGTCGATGCCGAGCCGGACCGCCGTCTCGACCCCGGATGCGACCCCGGTGCGGAAGATCGCCTCCGGCGTCACCTCCGGCGAGAAATCCGAGCGCAGCAGGCCGTTGAGCCCGCGGATCGCCCAGGGGAAGCCCGCCCGCGCCGCCCGGGTGGCGAGCGTGCGCCGGTCCTTTTCGCCCTCCAGCGCCTCCCAGGCGCGCTCGAAGGGCCCGTTGCGTCGCTTCTGGATCGGCAGCACCTGGGCCAGCCCGTAGGAGAACCCGTAGAGGGGGCGGAGGACCCGCTCGTAGTCGCCCGGCGTCGCCCGCGCCGGGAACGGCCGCGAGAGGCGGACCATCAGCGCCACGGCCAGGCACTCCGCCCGCGGCAGCGCCAGGTGGATGTCCAGGTAGTGGCCGTGGGTCGCGTAGACGTCATCCCGCAGCCAGACCCCGGGATAGGCGATGCGCAGGCTGGCCGGGCCGAGCCACTCGTCGATCAGCGCGGTGGGGCCGGGGGAGGGCGCGGCGAGGTGCTCGAGCCCGAGCGGCTCGCCGCCGGCGATCGAGAGCTCGTCGAGCAGCGGCTCGGCGAGGCGGTGGTCGTGGTTGCCGGGGACGAGCGTCACCTCGACGTCGCCGAGCGCTTCCCCGAGCTCCTCGAAGAACGGGCGGGAGCGCTCGAGCGAGGGTCCGAGGGGGAGGCTGCGCAGCTCGACCGCGTCGCCGAGCAGGACCACCCGGTCCGCGCCGGCGATCTCGTCGAGCAGGATGCGCCGCACCGCCGGGTCGCGCAGCACGTCCTCGTCGCTGGCGACGCCGAGGTGCAGGTCGGAGACGATCGCCGTCCGCATCCGCCCTTTCTACCGGTCGGCGTTCGTCCTTTGTCGCCCTGTAGCCGTACAAAGGACGAACGCCGGCGGTTTGGCTGGGCAGCCAGGACGGGTACGATTCACAGATGCATCGCTTCGGTGAGGAACTGTTCGCGCCCGCCAACGGGATCGAGCTCTGCTACCAGGAGATGGGCGACCCTGACGGGGAGCCGCTACTGCTGGTTATGGGCCTGGCGACGCAGATGATCGCCTGGGACGAGGAATTCTGCGCGATGCTGGCCGAGCGGGGCTTTCGCGTCGTTCGCTTCGACAACCGCGACATCGGCCGGTCGAGCAAGATCAAGCGCGCTGGCGTCCCCAACCTGCTCGCGATGACCGTCGGCCGCCGCGCAAACGCGCCCTATTTCCTTCGCGACATGGCCGCCGACACCCTCGGCCTGATGGACCGCCTGGGAATCGAGTCCGCCCACCTGGTCGGCGCCTCGATGGGCGGGATGATCGTCCAGAGCGCGGCTATCGACCATCCGCGGCGCGTCCGTTCCCTGACTTCGATCATGTCGACGACCGGCAGCCGCCGCGTCGGCCACCCGAGCTACAAAACCTTCGGCCTGCTGATCGGCAAACCGCCGCGCGAGCGCGAGGCGGCGATCGAGCGCGTCGTCAAGACCTTCAAGGTGATCGGCTCGCCCGGCTTCCCGTTCGACGAGCAGCGGGTGCGCGAGATCGCCGGCCGCTCCTTCGACCGTGGCCACAGCCAGGCCGGAATCGCCCGCCAGCTGCATGCGATCACCGCCTCCGGCGACCGCACCCCCGGCCTGCGCCAGCTCGACCTCCCGGCCCTGGTCATCCACGGAGCCAACGACGTCCTCGTCAACCCCTCCGGCGGCCGCGCCACCGCGAAGGCGATCCCCGGCGCCCACCTGAAGATGGTCGACGGCATGGGCCACGACCTGCCGCGCGCGCTCTGGCCCGAGTTCGCCGAGGAGATCGCCGCCAACGCGGCGAGGGCGCCCGAAGGCGCGCCCGCCGCGCCGGTCGCCTAGTCCCACGAAGTGCGGCTGAGAGGAGTCGAACCTCCACGGGCTCTCGCCCACACGGACCTGAACCGTGCGCGTCTACCAGTTCCGCCACAGCCGCGCGGGAGGCCAATTTACCGGTTGGCGCTCCGAGGCCCCTTGTCGCTCGCGCGCGAGCCCTGTGACAGACCTCTCGCACCCCGCCGCCGCGGCATCGCTAAAATGCCCATCTCCTCGCCGCTATCGTCTAGGGGACTAGGACGCCGGATTCTCAGTCCGGAAACCGGGGTTCGAATCCCCGTAGCGGTACTCCAGATGTAGAGCCAAACGCGCCGCCCGAGAGGCGGCGCTTCTGTTTTCGGGTCAAGGTCTGGGTCAAGGAAATGCAGGTGGGATGCAGAGTTTGGTCTTCCGACATTTGTTCGGGCCGATCTCCATCGACCCATCGTGAGCCGCGCTGCTGGCCGAGTCGAGCGCACCTCCCGTTGGCGCGCCCTGGCGTCGGTCTCCTAACCCGACGGTGCGGTTCCGTCCTCTCGCAGAAGCAAACTGAGTGCTCTATGCGCCTTCGCGAGCTACTTGACCTGTGTCAGGACAGCCATTCGGACGACTGGGTGAGGGTGCCTGGGAACCGCCCCGCTACCGCCATGCTGGCCGGGATGTTTGACCCAGGCATGGAAGACGCCAGGAGTCGCCCGCTGGCTGGCCACTCCATCGCTGTCTACGAGCCGGACCCCCAGGTTTCGATGGTCTGGCCGGTTCCGGACGAGGCCGAGGCGGAACGGCCAAACCGCCACGAGCGCTTCATCCCCGAGTGGGCAGAGCAGGACGGCCACGGCTGGAAGAGCGCGCGACCTAGCTTCGTCGTCTTCCTGCTGGGTGGCGCGCCGATCTGGCAGGAGCTTGTCTGGTACCTCGATTGGGGATCGGGAATCGGCGGCTACGTCCCGAACATCGAGGCCGTGTTTGGCGACGATTACCTGGACGGCGAAAGGCCGGTGATCGGGTGGTCAACTACCGCGTGGGCGGCAAGCCTGACCCGGCTCATAAGCTCGTTTGAATCGGCGCACGAGTGGTACACCCACGACCCGACGTTGCGGATCGTGCCTAAGCCTGAGTCGCTTCATCCTGTGGACGCTGCCCTGGCCGGACGCTAGGGAGCGGGCTTGCGTCTACCGGCAGCAATTGTTTGGCCCGATCCCAATCAGCGACTTAGAGCCAATAGGCGCTTTAGGCAGATTCCCGAATCTGCCTACACCTCTCTTTATTCAGCTATCAAGCAACCGAGGTTCCTCCGGTGGGGGGAAGTTCTCTCTTGCTCTCTCCTGGCCCCATGCCGCGCAAGAAGGGTGGAAAGACATGTGGTCCCCGCAGACCGAAGCCGCCTCGCTTCCCTGGGCCTCCCCGCGCTCCTTGCATCTGACCCCGGTCGATCACATCGTGAGCGGGTGGGGTCAGATGCAAGGAGCGCCCTCATTTGGCCCAGGGGAAGCGAGGCGGCTTCACACGCTGCAATCGCAGCCTTGTTCGCAGCCCTCTTTGTCTTCAATTGCAACTCGGATCGGCCCCGACCTTGAATAGGCTGAGCCGATGGCCGCTGATCCCAAGCGCAAAGCCAGGAAGAAACCCGAAAGGAAATCTAGAAAAAAGGATCTGGCTTCAGTTTTGCCTGCCGGAATCTCCGAGGAGGATTTTCGTGCAGGTATCTCTGCTTCTGGCTACCCCCTTCAGATCAGCGTCGGCGCTGCTCTAGATGACCGTGGTTATCTCCTGAAGGAGGAGTTTGCGTTCGAGGACTCGGACCAGGGAGGGCGTCGAACGATTGACGTTCTAGGCGAAAAATGGCAAGACGTATTTAAGTCTGATGGCGGACAAAGCCAGTTCCTGTCGATGCCCATCATCGAGTGCAAGCAGAGCAAACATCCTCTGGTTCTGTTTGAGGCGGTCAACCCTCCGCATCTCGGTGAATTCCCTCGGTTGGTGGGATATCCGGGTCAGGAGATGAAAGTGGCCACCGCCAAAGAGGCAAACAGCTGGGGTCTGGTCCCGATCCTTCAGTTCCTCGGCAGCCTTGAGGACCCATTTATTCGGGAGCCGCCGATGGCTGCTTCCCTGGCTCGTGCGGTTCCGAATGGGAAGAAGGTTGGGCTGTCGGGCGACGAGATCTATCGAGCTATCACGATGCCGTTGGTCAAGGCCGCATCCGCCTTGCGAACGTATTGGACTCGTCCGCGGCATGACTCACAACAGCTATGGGAGCTCAGGATGATGTTCCCGATTGCAATTGTGGACTGCCCTCTTATTTTCGTAAGAAGGCCCAATGGTCAACCCGCTATGCGACCGGCGGAGTGGGTACGACTCGGAGTTCGCGATGTGATGGAGGGCCAACACGACCCTTGGAAGCCGCTGGGAGTCCAGATCATCGACGTTGTCCAGCGCGAGTATTTTGAGACCTACCTGGATCGCTACCTTGGCCCTTTCGTTGAAGGGATCAAGGAGCGGGCTTGTGGGATCCATGATCAGTTCCTAGCCCAACATGTCTTGATTGAGGGCTTGGACTGGGCGGATCTCCCCGACGAGCCTCTTTATCGTCTCTTGCGATAAAGGCCTGAGCTAGGCTGCGCCGATGCCCGACGATCCCAAGCGTCAGGCTGCCGCCGAAGCTGTGAAGGCAGCCCAAAAGCAGTTCGAGCGCGACAGCAAGGCCGCGCGGGAGGCTCGGCGCAAAGCCTTCGCGAAGGCTCAGAAGGAAGGGCTCTCGCTGCGAGACATAGGTGCGCTTGTGGAGTTGGACCGCTCACGGGTCGGGCAGATCATCCGGGGCGAGTAGCCAGGTGTAGAGAAAATCTCCTCAGTTCTGATAACTTTGCGACCAAGCAAAGCGGCCCCCGGCGGTGCGCAAACACCAGCCGAGGGCCTGACCACAAGGAGAGCAAGCTCCTCATGGCTGATCGAGACCCTACGGAACGCGGCGCAGCTGGACCCGATCCCGTCAACGCCGCAGCGAGGGACGCAAGGACCGAGAACGTGGTTTTGACGTTCCTGCTCGATGAACATCCGACCCGGCTGACGCTGGGGGAGTTGTCCTTGGTTCTGAACGCCGACCCTCGTCTTGACGATCCCGACGACGCTGCGAAGCGTGCCGTTCGGGAATTGGTCGGCGCGGGCCTGATCCACCAGGACGGCCGCTTTCTCGCCCCCTCGCGGGCGGCGCTCTACTTCGAGCGCCTACGGGGCGAGTAATGGGCGGCGACAGCGGGGCGGGAATCGACGCCGAGGAGGCGTTGATCTTCCTGCTTCAACATCCTCTGCGGAAACGGCTGCTGAGGCTCTACGTCGAGGCGAAGGGGATGCGGAGTCCGAAGGAACTCACTGTACCCGTCAACAAGACCGTGACCTTGGTCGGCTACCACGTTCGGGTTTTGGCCGAACACGGCGCGGTTGAGATCGTCGCCGAACAGCCACGGCGGGGCGCGGTCGAGCATTTCTATGAGGCGACGTCGCTTGTTGACGAAGTGCCGTGGGGGCGGGCCGCTCTCGGGCTGGGGGGTCGAGCATGAGTCCATTTCCAATTCCCGACCGACCCCCGACGCCGTTGGAGTTGCTTGTCATAGCCGCGAAAGTGGCTGCGGACAAAGGTGTGGCTTGGGCGTATCCCGTTCAGCCAGAAGGCCATGAGGACGATCTGCGCTTCGACACCGCCCCTCATCCCACGGTCGGGGAGGGTCTCGGCGTCACTGACGTTTACAAATTGCGCCTACAAGCGCAGGACACGGAGGGCGCGGAAGGTCACGGCCTGATCTTCACGCTCTTTGACCGGGAAGACAGGTTCGTGTCTGGCTTCTTGATGGGAACGGAAGAGTTAAGCGGCCTTCTCTGGAGTCAGACCCGGAAGGGTCGGCGCGGAGGCCAGCAGGGCTAGGCGGGGAGGCGACTGATGGCGAAACAGGAACCCACCAAGGTGACGACCCTGCGCCTGGACAGTCAGCTACATGCCGAGCTGGCAGCCGTCGCCAGGGCGGACGGGCGGACGGTCTCTGATGCGGTCAGGGAGGCAGTCGGGAAGCACATCGCCACTCGGGCCAGCGACCCGGAGTTTCAGAAGCAGGCGAAGAAGAAACTCGAAGAGGACATAGCCACCGTTAAGCGCCTAGCCGAATGGGCTGACGAACCGGGGGCCGGCGAATGAACGCCGGCGCTTCGAGCGGGACTCTGAGAGGCCAACACTCGAGAACTTGGTCTGAGGGGTGGACCGTTTCTACATCGAGCATCGTTTTAGGGGTCGATGCTCGAAGGATTGAACCGATGCCCCCAGGATCGAATGACATCTATGCGGATGTTGCCGCCAAACGGAGGCAATTCGCCGTACTCCTGGCGCAGCTCCGAGCCGCCGAGCCGCGTTTCGCAGAAGCGTCGATCCTGCTGCCTAATGAGGTTGGCGAGTGGCATGCGGCCGTCTACCTGCTGACCGGCTGCGGGCCGGTGTGGGAAAGACTCGGCCCCCCAATAGTTGCCCAGTGTTCACTTAGTCCTGTTCTTGAAGAGATGGAGAGCGCTCGTCGTCGCTGGACCAAAGACCAGCGAGCAGCGATGGAGTGGGCGATGCACTTCTGGAGGCCGGACAAATACGCGGCCAGCTTCCCGGTGGCGTTCCAGGGGTTCCTTTTCACTCGCTGGATTGTTGCCGCCCATCTACAGAAGGGTCTCGTTCCGAGGATTCGCATTGACCGGGGTTGAACCATGTGGCCCTCTCGTCCCCGCCGACCTACCCAGCAATTTGCGCCGCGCCGCTCGGCCGTCAAGGGCGCACCGCGCCCGACCCCTTTAGGGGTTGACTGCCGAGGGCGCTGCGCTTCGCTGGCAAGTAGGTCGGCCAGGTGAAATCTATGGTCGGTAGTCACACACGCAGCGCGGGTTCATTCCACGTCAAACGCCACCAGGGCGACGAGAGCGATTGCGAACCCCACCTACTTCATGTCTTTCCACCCTTCTTGCGCGGCATGGGAACGAACACACTAGTAACAGTCACGGTTTCACTGGTTAAAAAGTTTTCTTGACATTACTCATGAAAAGTGACTTACTCATTGGTATGGGAGTCAGGGAGGAAATAGATAAGGGTGTAAAAACCCGCGCCGCGTCCGCCAAGAGTGACGGTTCGCCTGCCTCCCTGCCGCCGCATATCGTCCGGCCGCGTCGCCGTTCGAGCGATGCCGCGATGAGCGCGATCAGCGTCAACGTTGCCGACGAGCTGGTCGAGCGGATCGCCCATCGCGCCGCCGAACTGGTGGCCGAGCAATCGGGCGAGCCCGTTGATGATGGTTGGCTGCGCGGCGCTGAGCGGATCGCCTCCTACATCGACGCTCCGCGCTCCCGCGTCTACGCGCTTGCCTCGGCAAAGCGCATCCCCGTCCACCATGACGGCTCGGCGCTGATCGCCCGTCGCTCGGAGCTTGACGAGTGGCTGCTGCGAGGGGGCGGGCGGCGTCCGTAGTCAGGGATCGGTCCTCTCTGAAAGGCAAGATGAACAATGCATGTGAAAGGGGCAGGTAATGGCGAAGCTCACCAAGACTTCTCTTCCCGGTGTCTATAGGCGGCACGTCAAGGGCTGCGATGGCAGTGCCCGCTGCCAGTGCTCCTACGTGGTCGTATCCGAACATCGCGGTAAGCAAACGACGGAGACGGTTGCAACCTTCGCCGAGGCGCGGGAGCGAAAGGGTGCGCAGCACGCTGGGGATCGTCGGCCGACTTCAAAAGTTCGGTTTCGAGCATATTTCGAGGGCTGGATAAAGAGCTACGGAGGCCGAACCTCCCGCGGCTTCTCTGAGACGACGCGCCCCGAGTACGAGCGCCCGATCCGGAGTCATGCGGTGGGGCGGTGGGGAGGCTGGAAGTTGGCTGAGGTGGAAGCCGCCGATGTGCGCGAGCTATTCGGGGAGTTGAGGGCCGAGGGATGCTCGACTTCACAGATCAAGAAGCTCCGCGCCGCGCTCTCGGTGATGTTCGCCACCGCTGTTGACGATGGCTTGGTGCGCTCTAATCCGGTCCAAGGAGTTCGTATCCCCGCCGAGCGAGACGAAGGGGAGCCCGAGGAGGAGAGGGCAAAGGCCCTGACGAGGGCCGAGTTGGCCTTATTGATGGCGGCGATCCCCGAGGACTGGACGCTTTTCTTCGAGTTCCTCACGGTGACCGGCCTCCGGATATCTGAGGCTCTTGGCTTGCGTTGGGAGCACCTCGACCTGGGCGAGAGCCCCCGCGTCATGGTCCGCGAGCAGTTTTATCGAGGCAAGCGCCGCAAACTCAAGAGCGGGGCTGGACGCCGCGATCTGCCCCTTGCCCCGGATATGAGCGGCCGTCTGCTCGCTTATCGACGCGATACCTACCGGGGTCCTAAAACTCCTGTGTTCGCCTCGAAGACGGGAACCGAGCTGATCCGTGGCAAGATCGCCGAACGGGTTTTGACCCCCGCTGCAATTGCCGCCGGTTTCAAGAGAGAGGAAGCGGTTATCGGCGCGGATGGTCGCGAAGCCACGAAGGTCCGGCCGACCGTCACCTTCCATACGTTCCGCCATACCTGCGCGTCCCTTCTCTTTGATGACGGGCGGAACATCAAGCAGGTGCAGGAGTGGCTGGGTCATGCGGACCCCGGTTTCACCTTGCGCACCTATGTCCATCTGATGGACGCGGGCGTGGGTAGGGGGCTGGATTTGCCATCCCAGGTCAAGGCTGGGTCAAGGAGAGGAGCGAAAATAGCGGCGGATGGAGACGCGGGTGAGTCGCTCAGATCGGCTATCTAGAGCGAAAAAACGCAAGAGCCGTGGACGCCCGCAAACGCTCGCTCAGATTCTCAGTCCGGAAACCGGGGTTCGAATCCCCGTAGCGGTATGGCCTTATCGGAGAGAGCCGGATCACCCGCCTCTCCCAGGTCACTCAGATTTCTCGCCTCGCCGAACGCGCTCGACACCAGCGCTTTCAGCCGTATCCGACCATCGTTACGGTCGATCTCGACTCGCAGCCGGAATGCGTCGAAGACGGCGCGGCGCACCTCGGGGTCAGCAGCGATCAGTGACTTACCGAGGTCGGGCAGAGCGTCGATCACCGCCAGGGCGTCGGCGGGGTCTACTGCGGGGCTGTCTGTATGTGAGGCTTCGAGTTGGCCGAGGGCGGCCTGCGCTTCCTCGCGCTCAGCTTTGAGGTTGCGGATACGCTCGCCGACCAGGACCGGATCGACGCCAGCCTCGATTGCGGCGAGCTGCCGCTCGATCCGCTGCTCGACCTCGCCGACCTGTTTGGCGATCCGCGCGCGCTGGTCGTCGTCGCGGTCTTCCACCTCGCTCGCCAGCATCGAACTCTGAGCGCGGAAGTGGGCGAGGCGATCAGCGCCGAAGATCCGTGAGGCGAAGAAGGTGTCGATCAACGTGACCAGGCTGTCCTCGCGGACGTACTGCCATTTGCCGTGGCCGACCGCCTCGGCCGCGCGGTCGCCGTAGGAGGTGCGGTAGCCGCAGGTGTAATAGGTCGGCTCCCCTTTGCGGGCACGGCCCTGCATCCGCAGTGGGTTATGGCCGGTGGCGCAGTGAACGATGCCCCGCAGCATGTAGGGGCGTTTCTGCGGGCGACGGCGGCGACCGCCGTGGCCGTTGCTGCGGCGTTTCATCTCGGCCTGCGCACGCTCGAACTGCTCGTCGGTGATCAGGGCCTCGTGCCGCTCGTCGGCTTCGACCCATTCCTCGGGGCTGCGCCGAACTACCGGCCCGACGCCCTGCTTGTGGGCGCGCGAGTCGAGCCGGTTCCAGTAGAGGCGACCGGTGTAGGTCGGGTTTTCGAGCATCGACTTGATCGTCGTCTTCGCCCATTTGCCGGAGGTGTTTCGCTTGGAATCGACGTGGTTGGGGGTCGGCGGGCCACCGGGCCGATTCAGGTGGTTGGCGATCTCCTTATAGCCGGAGCCGGAGAGGAAGAGGTCAAAAATCTCCGCAATCACAGGTGCCCGCTCGGGGTCAGGAACGAGGCGCGACTTCGTGTCGCCCGCCTTGGCTCGCGCCGGGTCGGGATGCGCCTCGTGCTGCAAGCGATACCCGTAGGGCGCCCGCCCGCCGTTGCGGTATCCCTGTCGCGTGTTCTCCTTCTGACCGCGCCGAACTTCGCGGCCCAGCTTCTCGACCTCGAACTGGTCGAGCGCCTGGAACATATGGCGGATCAGCCGCCCCTCTGGGCTGGTCTGATCGCCAGCGGTCAGCGCGTAGAAGACCTCGATCCCAGCCCGCGTCATCTCTCGCTCGTAGGTCAGCGCGTGGAAGAGGTCGCGGCTGAGGCGAGAGGTCGAGTAGATGATCACCGCGTCGAAGCGTCGGGCGTCGGGCTCTTTCGCCTCGCGCAGCAGGTCGGCCCAACCGGCTCGGTCGTCGCGGCGACCGGCCTCCTGATCGGTGAACTCGCAGACGATCTCACCGCTCAGCTCAGCGGCCTTCGTCGCGCAGGCCTCGCGCTGCGAGGGAAAGGAGAGGGTCGGGTCCTGCTTGTCCTTGGTCGAGAGCCGTCCGTACCAGGCAAAGCGTCGCATCATCGGTTCCTTTCCTCGGATTTACGCGGGGTCGGCCGGTACGCTTGAAGCGTGACCGCGAAGGAGAAGCTGCTGCGAGAGGTGCTTGACCTCGATGAGGCCAGGGCGGCCCGTGCGCGGATTGTCATTCCCGACGAGTCGGTCGAAGAGCCGGAGATGGCTGCATTGCCCGCAGGCTGGGGCGAGACCCTGACCGGCGAGCCGATGCCGAACGTCGCGGCTGCCGTGCGGCGCTCCCGCGAGTCGCACTGAGCGTGCTGGTCGTAGACGCGAGCTTGGCGGTCGAGCTGTCGCTCGACCGGGCCGGAGAGCAGGCAAGCGCAGCCCTCGATGATGGAGGCCAGCTCATCGCGCCGCCGCTGCTGTGGAGCGAGGTTCCCTCGGTGCTTCACGAGATGGCCTTTCGGGGCGATATCTCCGACGCCCTTGCCGAGCTGGCCGTGCAGCGGTTCCTCGCCGGGAAGCTTTCGATCAGCGAGCAACGGCCGGACGGGCTGGCGATGGCTGCGTGGGAAGTCGCCGAGGATTTCGGTTGGGCGAAGACCTACGACGCCGAGTACGTCGCGCTGGCGAAGATCAGCGATTGCCGCCTCGTAACCGTCGATGGCAGGTTGCGCAGAGGAGCCGACCGCCTGGGCTTCGTCGTCACCCCGTCCGAGCTGTAGGGCGGCGGCGATCATCGGTCGCAGCCTTTGGCGGGGCGTGGGTGCGAGGTCGAGCGAAGCAAGTCGAAGATTGCCTTCGCCTGCTCGCGCCGGAGCTGATCGTCCAGCGCTGATCCGGGCTTGGTCTGTTCAATCGACATGGTGGCCTCGAGTTCACCGACCGGGGCCGCCTTGCGCTGCCTGCCTTCGTGATCGCGGCGGCGCCGGGCTGCGATCCGTCCACCATGTGTAGCTCCGTCGCGCCCGGATCTCAAGTCGGTTCGACCCCCTCGCTCGGAAGCTCGCTCAGCACTCCGGACCCGCAAAAATGGCAGTAGGCGGCAACGTCGCGCCGAGCGGGGCCGTGTTCGCGGTCGGGGTCGGGATAGACGATCTCCTTGCAGCCCTCGCAGAGCCGCAGCGCCTCCCGGTCGGCCTCGGCGAGAAAGGCATCGTGGCCGATGCGGTGCCGGGCGATGAAGCCATGCCTCTCGCCGAGCCGCGCGGCCTTGGTCTCGCGCCAGCGTAGGTAGTCCTCTCGCAGCCGGTCCTGCTCGGCGGCGTTCTCGCGGTCCTGCTCGGCATCGTCTGTCAGTTCCGCCAGCGAGTCGGTGCCGATGAGATCGCCGTCCTCAAGCCAGCGTCGACGCCGACGCAGCTTCGGCCCTTCGCCGAATCGCTTCGCCGCCTCGTTCAAGCGCTCGATCTGGCTCGCGTGATGGTGAGCGACCAGGGCGGCCAACGCCTCGCGCTCGGAAGGCGTCGGCTCGCGGTCGGCGAGGCGAGCGGCGAGCGGTTCGGCCAGCATCCCGCCGACTGCCTTCAGGGCAGCGCGCTCGACCTCGCTCAGTCCGTCCTCGCTTTCGACTGAGAGGCGAAGGGCATCGGTGGCCGCCCGCCCCAACTGATCGTCTCCCCAGGCGTAGCGAAGCTCTTGCCGCAGGCACTCGGCGAGGGCCTCGGGGTCAGAGCGCAGCCGCTCGCGTTCGGCCTCTTCCTCGCGTCGCCGGGCTTCCTCGCGCTCGTTCGCTTCGTCGTAGGGCCGCCGCGCGGCGCGAAGGATGCCGAGCAGGTTGGTGGCCTGCTCGGCATCGCCGACCATCCACTCGGGCGCGGCGATGCAGCGGCGAAGGTCGCGGGCAAGCCCGACGCAGGCGACCAGCATCCGGGCGCTGTCGATCTCCCGGTCGGCGGCGGCGAGGAAGGACTGTGCCCGCTTCTGGCTGGTGGTGATGAACAGCAACGGCGGGCAGTAGGCGTTGCGCTGGCGCCAGGCTCCGCGCTGGGCGTACTCGCCGTAGCCCGCCGCCTTTGCTTTGAGCTGGCGGTGCGACATCGTGCCGAGGTCCAGCTCGACGATGCCGATCAGCCCGCTGCCATCGGTGTCGGCGATCTGGATGCAGGCATCGGGCGCGATAGCCCGCTTTTCGCGGCCGAGCGTGGTGAACGTCTCGCGCGCCTCGGCCTCTCGCTCGAAGCCCGCCAGCCGGGTGTCCTCGGGCAGCCCGGTCTTCAGCGCCACGTACAGCTCGCTCAGCCCAGCGGCGTGAGCGAGGAACAGCGGGTTCGGCTCGAGCCGCTCGCCGCCGCGCGGTGGTGGTTCGCCATTGGCGATTGCCTCGCCCTTCCGCGTCGGCCAGAGGTGATGCGGCGCCGAGCCGCGTTCGCGGTAGGGCCGAGTGCGACCGAGGAAGCCATGCTTGGCGAGGCGGACGGTTCGATAGCGAAGCGTTCGCGGCGGCGTCTCGGGGGAGAGGCTGGCGAGCTGCGGCAGGGTCAGCACCCGCAGAGAGGAGAGCAGGCCGAGGATGCGACGGTCGAGGTCGGAGAGCGAGGCGGCAGCGCGTGAGGGTCGGCCTTGGGTCAAGCGCCCTCCTGACATATGGAGGCGGCGGTTGTCGGCGAGCGGCGGGCCGCTCCTGCGGTGATGCCGCCGCCGACGAAGGCGGCGGGACGAGCGCGGCGGGACGGCGCGAAGGCGCTGCTTCCAGCGCGGAGGAGAGGAGCCGCTGAGTCGCCAGCGCCGAGGCGATTGCGGTCGAGCCAAGCGCGATCGGAGCAGCCGATGGTGCGAGCGAGCGCTGCGTAGTCGGCGCGGAGACGATGGCGAAGGGCGCAAGCTGGTGCGCAGCGGAGGACACGAGATCGAGATCGGCCCACCGTCATTTGACCGCGAACGAAGGGGGTAGAGACTCGGGTGCGGGGGAGGGGCACGGATTCCGCACCACGGTGCGGAATGAGCGTTGCCTGCCTTGCCAGTCGGGTTGAGGGCGATTGGCAAGGACGCGCGGGCGCAAACAGGCTCTCGGCAAGCTCATCATCTACTACCTGTCGAACGAGCCAGCCGAATCCGGCAACTTTTTTCACGCCTGCGCCCGGTTGTAGTTCTGGTGCCATCTACTTAACGGAGGCGCGAGTGGCGAAAGTGGACCCCCTTATGGACGAATCCACCCAGCTACGTCACAGTGCGCGGCTGAGCTTGGCAATCACGCGCGGCTAAATCGGAGTAGAAGCGACGAAGCGCTCGTCGTGTCCGACGGTAGGCCGAACATATGTTCGATGAAGTCCGTTAAGGGGAATTCAACGTCGAAGCGCGAAGATGGAGGGGTGTCCAGTCAAAGCGCGATCGAGTGGACCGAGGCTACGTGGAATCCGGTAACCGGCTGCGACGAGGTTTCTCCAGGCTGCGCCCACTGCTATGCGAAGACGTTCGCCGAACGGTGGAAGGGAGTGCCGGGCCACCCGTATGAGCAGGGCTTCGGTCTTCGGCTTTGGCCTGAGCGTCTTGACCACCCGTTGAAATGGAGACGACCCCGCCGCATCTTTGTCAACAGCATGTCGGACCTGTTTCACGAGCGGATTCCTGAGGACTACATCGCTCAGGTGTTCGACGTGATGGAGCAGGCAGATCACCATGTCTTCCAGGTGCTGACTAAGCGTCAGGATCGACTGGTTGAGCTCGCCCCACGGCTTCCCTGGCCATCGAATGTCTGGATGGGGGTGAGCATCGAGAATCGCAGGTTCGTGCACCGCGCCGACGCCCTCCGAGATGTCCCCGCTGCGGTTCGGTTTATCTCCGCCGAGCCGCTACTGGGACCGCTGGAAGGACTTGACCTCGACGGTATTCACTGGCTGATCGCCGGCGGCGAGTCTGGTCCTGGTCACCGACGAGTTGACGAAGACTGGCTTCTGGCCCTGCGCGATCAATGCTACGACGAGGACGTGGCGTTTTTCTTCAAGCAGTGGGGCGGCCACCGACCAAAGTCCGGAGGCAGAGAACTCGATGGCCGGACCTACGACGAGTACCCGGGCCGGGAGTTGGCGACTGCCTAGACCGCCAGCGTTGTCTGCTGGTGGGCGGTGGTGCGGGTGACTTCCTTGAAGAACTTCTTGGCGAGTTCGACTCGGCTATAAAGGATGAAGTCGTAGAGAGGGGACTTCTTCGATTCGCTCCAGACCTGCTTAGCTTCATTGTGCTTATAGCCGATTCCGTTGAGCTTTCCGTGGAAATGCTCTCGAACGCTTGCTCTCCAGTTGTGGGCGGTCTGTCTCGGCCAGCCTCTGCTCAGCACCTTGTCAAGCACGGCGGTGTCGCCCTTGCAGAGGCAGCGCCAGAGATTGTGGACCGGGAGGTTGATCAGCAGGTCCATCGGCTTGTCCATCGTGAGATAACGGATGGTCTCGAAGTCGAGGTTGCATCCCTGGGGGTCAAGCAAGGCAAGCGATAGCGCGTTTCGATCCGGGATTGCCCCTCGGACCTCATTAATGGTGGCGCGATCATTTGAGTCTTTAGAGAGGACGGTCACCTCCGCGCTGGCGCCAACCATGCGCTCTTCCAGGGCTGCGGTGCACTCCGTGTCAAGGTCGACAAATGCAAAGTGCGTATATGGAGAGTCGACGCTGAGGGCGATTAGGGGCGAGCCGAGCACGAATCGTCCAGTGTCCTTGACCCAGCAGACCCCTGGCCCGCAGTAGAGGTCGAGATAGCAGCGATAGTCCCACTTATTCTTCATGGCGCGGGCGAAGATCTCCGCATAGCCTTGGATGTAGTGAGCCTTGTGGATGTTGTGGGCCTTAACTTCCCGTGCCGGAAGCCCATCGGGCGCGACTACAAGGCCTTCTCGTCCCTTCCATGACTGAGGGCTGTAGTTCGGACCAGCGTTGTCGAGCAGGTCTTGGAGGGATAGTGCGGCCACGCTATAGACAGTGTGGAGGCAGCGGCGGCGGATTCTGCTGCTCCAGCCAATCTCTAGCGCGAAGAAGAGCACGGGCGGGTGCCGTGGGCCGTGAGTGGGCGGGCATGCAGGGCCGCGCTCCGCATAAGCTTCTTACCTTCAGATGGTGCGACATAGTCGTCCATATCGGGGCCAAGGGAGCAAATGAATGAGCGGGACGCAGGTTCGCTTCGATTCGATCTGGCGGCGTACGAAGGCCGATGATTACGCCGCCAAGCTAGAGGGCCAGTTTCGAGACTCGCGAGAGCGGCTTGCCGAGCTAAATAACTGGGGCAGCCTTGCCTGGCTCTATCCCCACGCGACGGCGACGAAGCTGGCACATCACTATGGCGTCGAGCACAACGCTCAGCACTTTCTGGATGCGGACGAAACGCGGGATCGCTATAGGCCTTCCTTTCGCATCGCGAGCCATGTTCTTCATTGGGGACACGTACCGCTGAGCTACGCAGGGGCAGAGGGCATCACCCGGGCATCCCATGTGGATGAGCACGTGAAAAAAGTCTTGGAGTCGGTGCTACGGGAGGTTGTTGCTTTCGGATCGCTCCGGTGTACGGACGACGGACATCGGGAGGAATGCTTCAGCGACGTTCTTGAGGGCGACCGGCCATTCGAGCTTTACAAGTGGCTTTCGGCATGGCTCGTCGCCAGGCGGTGGAAACGAATTTGGAAAGCGGTGAAGCCGCTTGTTCCTGAGGATCTTGATGAGGACACGATCAAGCAGGAGACCATCAGAACCCTAGTGTGCCGCGAGGATTTTGGGTACCAGCTCCTCGACCTATGTCGGCTTGCCGATTACATCCCTAGGGACCTGCGGCAGGCCGGGACCGCGTGGCTTAGCGTCGATATCGAAGCGCTCTGGGAAGTTAGCCCTCTTCGCCCTGACAGGGCGCCTGAGTGGAGCCTGCTGTCAGCATCGCGTTCGTACCTCGAAGATCGATTTTTCGTCAGCCCTGATGCCCAGCTAATCCACTCGCTTGCGGGACGAGTCATTGCTCAGGGACTACTCAATCAAGGCTTGACGAAGGAAGGTCTTCTGGCTCTTCTCACGAGCGGCGCGGGCGATGCTCATTACTTCTCGACCTTCGCTGACTATCACCGACGCAGGCTCCGTCAAGTAGAGAAATGGGCCAAGGGAGAACAGCTCGGTCGACTATGGCGACATATCGGCACCTTCAGGAATATCCAGATGTCGCTCCCTCGTCTTGATGCCGAGGACTCGTTCTCGGGGAGGACGGGTAGCGGTCGCCTCTCATATCCGCTGTCATCCAATTACAGCGTTGTTGTGGAACGCGGATCTCGAGATGCCGTTGGCGAGCGTCGAGTCATAAGTCTGTGCCTGCATCACCGGGATGATCCTGAGTCAAGCTCTGCTCGGCCAGCGCTCGACATTGCCCTGGATGCCCAGCGGCGGCAGCGCTTTGTGAGGGACCGGGATTTGGTGAATAGCGGCGTCGCGGGTTGGATGGCGTCCCAGCGCATCGAGACTCGTTCGCGCGAAACGCGACGGGTGGGAGGGGCTGCACTAGGGCTTGACCAAGAGAGGTCTAAAGAGTTGCTGGTCCGGGTTCAGGAGCATTCCGCGCTTGACCCTGACCGAGATTTCACTCGTCTGCGCATGGATCTACGCCGAGCGGCTTCGATGGGTCTTCCTGAGTTTCTCACCGGTCGTACTGTGCTTGAGTTGCCGCTGGGGGTCGCGCGGAGCAAAGCTGGCGTTGAGCTATTCGCCTTCATGAAGGAAAAGTGCCTACAGCTCGCCAGTGAAGGCGAGAAATCGCTCCGAGGCTATGCATTGGAGGCCGCGGTGGCTGCCGATCAGCTGCTTTCTCCCGACGACTGCGTGCGTCGGATCCTTTTGTTGGGTCCTACCGCTCTTTCAGAGGAAGGGAAGCCAACGACTGAGTGGGACGTGTGGCGGCTCGATCTGTTGAAAGGACGCGACTGGCGCTTGGCGGCAATTGAGTGCACGATCGCTCAGACTGCTCAGAAGGAAGAAGAGGAGCGGGACAGGCTTGAGGGCTTGCGTCTATCGCTCCAAGGACGCTTTGGTGACCTGCTCGAATACCAGACGCGTCTGGCAGGTATCTCGAACGGGAATTTGAAGTACACGGACGCTGCCCGAGGGTTTACCCGAACCTGATCCATTGAGGTAGCGTTCGGTCTGTCACGATTCTTGGCATGGAGCAGCTTGGACGCATCAAGGTCAGTGGTGCTCTTGAAGGCGATTTCATCCTCATTGAGGAGCGCAGCGCCAGCGAGTTCGTGATCACGCGCGATATCTCTTGGAAGGCAATGCTTAGCGAGGACGAGCGGGACGCCAATGCCGGGGAGATCGCAGCCGTAGAGACCGAGCACGGGCCTTTCGTGTCCGCTGACGGCGAGGGCTAAAACGAACTGATCGGGCCAACCGGGGAGGAGCCCCTCGGTGGCCTGCGCTCCTCCCCGGCCGACCTGAGCGGATTGGCGACCGGTCCCTCCTGTGCCTTAGTTCCCGGTCGCCTACCGCTCGCTCGCCGCAGCCTCGTTGCATGGGAGTCGAGGGTGCGGGGGCCTTCGCCTTGCGGCGAAGCTCGGTTAGGTCCGCTGGGCCTGCGGCCCGCGTTCCTGAAGCTCGATCGCCTCCATGACTTCGCTGCAGGCTTGGATCGTGGATTCGAGGCCCTCGATCACGTTTGCCCCGGCGACGGCTTCGCGCTCCTTTCGGGCGTCAGCAAGGCCGCCCTTGGCTTCCTCGCGCAGGCGCCGCATCAGTTCGGTCAGATCCTCGTAGGGCATCGTCAGCTCGACGCGGTCGCGGTCGTCGTCCTCCGGCCAGCCGAGGTCTTGGAGGAGGCGGAAGTCTTCGCCGAACTCGATGCCGAGGCGTTCGGCGGTGGCGTGGTCCTTCTGGCACTCCATGGCGACGAAGACGTCGCCGAGGGCGGCGAGGTGGTTGCGCACCTGGTCGTAGAGCGCGTCGCGTTCCTCGCCGGTGATCTTGATCGTCTTTCGGGGCACGGCGCCTTCCTTTCGGTAGGGCACCGAAGCCGCCTCGTTCAGTGGCTGTCGATCTCCCGACGCATAAAGCTCTGGGAGAATCGGTCGCGCATCGAAGGCTTGATCTTCGGTGCCAGGCCCCGGGGCGTTAGCGCGCCGCCGGGGCCACTTATGTCTTTGGCGTCGGCGAAGGTAGCTCCGACGCCGCCGAAGTCAAGGCGACTTTTCAGATGTCTCTTCGGGGGAATCTCAGCGGCCTTTTGGACAAGGCTGCTTTCTCGCCTGTGGAGCCAAATCCAGCGATGCTTCCACCGGCACGATGATCTCTCCGTTAGGGACGAAACGCTGTAGCGGTACTGCCAGTGTCTGGCGAACGCCTGTCCGTCGGCCGTCGGCAGGGTCGTGTTACTCGTGCGAAGCCTTAGACGCGTCCCATAGCCATTGCGGGGATTCGCTCGAGGCCGTCAGGATCCTCGCCAGCTGACGCCCGCTTTCGGTCAGGATCGCCCACTTTCGGTCATCGTCGGCCAAGGGAGAATCGACAATCGCGACGTAGCCGAGTCCGCCGAGCTCATCCTCGGTGAAGGAGGGTCCGTCGTGTGGGGAAATCGGGAGCCCGATCGGGAGATCATTCGTCCGCGCCTCGACCTCGTCGTAACCGAGTGCAGCGAGATTCGCGATGGCGCACGGCGACAAACGCTTCAGAGCCATAACGCTCGCTCGCCCCTCGTCCTCCTGGGGATAAGAGGTCAGCTCCAGGAGCTCTGGCGATTCAGTGTCAAGGGCTTCTCGGGTCGGTGCCGAATCTGAGGGCAATCGCCACTCGGCGGCACCTCGCCTCAGGTGGACTCGTCGGTACTCGAAATACACGACGGGCAGAACTGCCAATACCCCAGCCACCGCTGCGAGAACGGTAAACGTCAGCGCTTGGGACACGCTAGCTCAACTCACTCCCGTGAGTGGGCAATGCGTCCCTGTGGGAGACGATGGAGAGGACTGCAACGACAACGCCCAGCGCCATCAAGACGTACGAGAGCGTTGCGATGGCGCCGAGCGACAGCTGTGCAGTGGGTTCGCGCAGGCATCGCGACGCAGCATCCGAGCTCAGGGAGCTACCTTCCGTCAGGCATTTGACGGCTACCCCCTGCGGTGAGATCTCGCTGATGCTCCAGTAGGCCAAGGCTGCAAACAGGACAACTACGAGTCCACCGCCGATTACGACCGCCCGGACCCAGCCCGGAAAGCCGTTGGCAAGCGGTGACATCGCTGCGTAGGCCACGGCGCTCGTGAGAATGGAGATGGTGATCAGGATCAGCTCCCCGTGGCCGATCGTGCGCATCCAGCCTTTCTCGCTCAAGAGTGCGCCGGCCAAGAGGGGAACAAGCGCCACTGCTACGCCGACCAGCCAAAAGATGAGCCTCTCACTCAGCGACATTTGGATCGATCTGACCGGAACGCATCTCGGGACGGAGCACTATAGGGCGCTTGAATATACATAGAAAAGGAGAGGTAGTGAGTTTCTCCGCGCGCCTCGGCGAGGAACCGAATGCTGCTTCGATCCCCCAGGGTGCGCATCCCCGACCTGTTTCGGGCCCGCGGCGATTATCCGGTTGCCGACAGGACATAGAGTCATTGGCAGTGGCGAAGACCGGCTCGGGCATTTAGATGGGCCTCCTGGACCCAGCACCGCCCCCCTTCGAGGTATCCGAGTGGCGGCGCCTCTCGCACCTGGAGCGGATCAAGCCGCTGGCCCAGGACTGGGCGCTGAACGGGTTCGGGACTCCGGTCGCGGTCTACTTCCTCTACGTCTTGAAGGTTCTCGCCTACGCCGGGCTCGGGGCGCTGGTGATCTTCGGGACGAGCGGCTGGCCGAGCTGGAGTGAGCCGATCGTCTTCCAGAAGGCGGTGATCTGGACGATGCTCTGGGAGGTGCTGGGGCTCGGCGCCGGCTCGCTGCCGCTGACCCTGCGCTTCAAGCCGATGGTCGGCGGCTTCCTCTACTGGCTGCGACCGGGGACCACGCGCTTGCCGCCCTGGCCCGAGAAGGTGCCCGGCACCCGGGGGACGACGCGGACCTGGCTCGACGTCGGCCTCTACGCGGGGCTGTTGGCGAGCGCGGTCTTCCTGCTGCTCTCCTCCGGCGAGGTCCTCGACCCGGTCGCGGTCGGCGTCCTCCTAGCCTTCCTCGCCGCCCTCGGCCTGCGCGACAAGGTTCCGTTCCTGGCCGCCCGGGCGGAGATCTACGGCACGCTCGCGATCATCTTCCTCTTCCCGCTGACGAACCTGATCGTCGCCGCCCAGCTCGTCTTCTTCTGCATCTGGTGGGGCGCCGCCTCCTCGAAGCTGAACCGCCACTTCCCCTTCGTCGTCACGGTGATGATCAGCAACACGCCCTGGAACAGATCCCGGCGGGCGAAGGCGCGGCTCTACGCGAACCACCCGGAGGACCTGCTGCCCTCACGGATCGGCGCGGCGAGCGCCCACCTCGGCACGGTGATGGAGTTCACCCTGCCGCTCGTCCTGATCCTCACCCAGGGCGGCCTGCTGGGGACCCTCGCCCTCGCCGGGATGGTGGTCTTCCACGTCCACATCTTCTCCACCTTCCCGCTGGCGGTGCCGCTGGAGTGGAACGTGTTCATGATCTTCGGCCTCTTCTTCCTCTTCGGCCACTACGCCGACGTGCCCTGGTCTTCGATCGACGACCCGCTGCTGCTGGCTATCCTCTCCGTGCTCTGCGTCGGGCTCCCGGTGCTGGGGAACTTCCGCCCCGACCTCGTCTCATTCCTGCCCTCGATGCGCTACTACGCCGGCAACTGGGCGACCAGCCAGTGGCTCTTCCGCCGCGACACCGCGGCCGAGGAGAAGCTCGACCGCGAGATCGTCAAGCCCGCGCCGATCGTCACCAAGCAGCTGGAGAGCTTCTACGAGCAGGACATGATCGACGTGCTCGTCTACAAAGGCCTGGCCTTCCGCTCGATGCACTCGCACGGGCGGGCGCTGAACGCGCTGACGGTGCGGGCGGTCGAGGACGTCGAGGCCTACGACGTGCGCGAGGGCGAGCTCGTTGCCGGCGTCGTCCTCGGCTACAACTTCGGCGACGGCCACTTCCACGACCACCGGCTGCTGGCCGCGGTGCAGGAGCGCTGCGGCTTCGGCCCCGGCGAGCTGCGGGTGGTGACGCTCGAGTCCCAGCCCGCCCACGTGCAGCGCCAGCGCTACCGGATCTGGGACGCCGCCGACGGGCTCGTCGAGGAGGGCTTCGTCGAGGTCGCCGAGATGGTCGCGCGCCAGCCATGGCTCGCCGGCGACCCCGTGCCGCTGCATCGCCACCCTCAGCAGCCTTTAGAAAACTGAAGAGTTTTTGATCGAAGGCCCCGCGCTCGAGAGGGTGTCCTTCGATGGACTGGAAGAAGGCAGCCCCCTACATCGCGGCGGTCGGGGCCGCCCTCGTCCTCTCGATCGCCTATGCGGAGTTCATCGGCCCGGGCCGGGACTCCTCCGGCGATGCCTTCGAGGCCCGCATCCCCGCCGTCGAATTCCTCTACCTGGACGGCGAGAGGGTGCTCGAATACCTCGCCCAGCTCGAAGGCGGATCGGTCGGCTCGGTCCGCCGGATCTCGAAGGAAATCAGCAAGGTCGAAGGCGGCGCCGCGGAGGGACCGTTCAGGGTCAGCGCCTCCTCCCAGCACGTCGACTCGGCGGAAAGCACCGTCACCAGAACCGAAACCAGCGCCATGGGCCTGCTGCTCGCCAAGCTCGAAGACAACGAGCGGGACTTCGTCCACTACCACGACATCGAGCTGAACACGGTCGCGGACCTGCGGGACGTGAGGGAGGGGATGCTGGTCAAGTTCGTCACCCACTACCTCCTCAGCCCCGGCTACATCAGGCCCTACGTCGTCGTCCGCCAGTCGGCGACCCTCGCCGCCCTCTTCCCGCACGGCCAGGGCAACGACAGCGGCGCCGACAGCGCCGTCGAACAGCAGCGCCGGGCGAAATCGTTCGCCCGCCAGGTCGGCCCCGACCCGCGCCTGACCTTCGCCGTCTCGCCGCCGCCCGCGGACGGAGCGCAGAAGCGACTGAGACTGCTGCTGCCGATGCGCTACAGCGGCCTCACCGAAGAGCGCAGCCTGCTGGAAAGAGGGCCCGACGAGTACACGGGCGGCAGGCTGGTGGTGGTCGGCAAGGTGGTCCGGCTGTTCAGGCACCGCGTGCGATGCGAGGACGACGTCTGCTACGGCAGGGCGGCGCCCGAGTACACCGACTTCGCCACCCGCGAGACCTGGCGGCACCCCCTGGAAGGGGCCTCGAACTACCTGATCGACCACGTCAGCCACAGCTGCAGCACGCCGCGCTCCGAGGAGGTGCGGCAACGGCGGATGCGCGCGGAAAAGCCCCCTTCGCCGCTCGAAGGGCGGCCCTGCTTCCTGCGCAAGCTCGTGCTGCAGACCGAACTGCACGCGCCCGGTGCGGTGATCCTCCCGATCGCGATCTGGAAGTAGGGGAGGGGCCTCAGTCGCCGGCTTCGACCGGCGAGCACGGGTTAACGAAGCTCTGGGCGCGGGTAGCTCGCCCTCACACCGAAATGGGTACTTCGTCTAAAACGGGAGAGGAGACGGCGCACCGCGAGCACCGCTTCGGCGCCTCGCCGCCGCTGACGCTCGGAGTCGAGGAGGAGCTGCTCCTGGTCGACGCCGGGTGCGGCCTCGTCGCCGGGGCCGAACGCGTGCTCGAGAGCATCGACGCCGGGCGCCGCGGCGCGGTCTCCACCGAGATCTTCGCCACCCAGATCGAGCTGAAGACCGGGATCTGCCACGACGTCGCCCAGGCGACCGCGGAGCTGGAGGAAGTGCGGCGGGCGGTCGCCGCGACCGGCGCCCGGCTGATGGGCTCCGGGCTCTATCCCGGCGAGAGCGGCGAGCCGGCGCTGGTCGAGAAGTCCCGCTACGTCCCGGTCAAGCAGGACCTGGTCAGCCTGCTCTCGACGCCGCCCTGCGGGCTGCACGTCCACGTCGGCGTCCCCGACCCTGAAACCGCGATCGCCGTCGCCAACGCGATGCGCCACCACCTGCCGCTGCTGGCGGCGCTGACCGCCAACTCGCCCTTCCGCGACGGCGAGGACACGGGGATGGCGAGCGCCCGCGCCAGCGTCGTCCGCAGCTACCCCCGCTTCGAACTGCCGCGCGCCTTCCGCGACTACGAGGACTTCCTCCGCGTCGCCGACCAGCTGATCGCCGCCGCCGGCGTCGAGGACTACACCTACATCTGGTGGGACGTGCGCCCGCACCCGAACCTGGGGACGGTCGAGGTGCGGGGGATGGACGTGCAGCCGCGACCGGAGCAGAACGCCGCCGTCGCCGCCCTGATCCAGGCCCTGACGGCGAAGGAGATCGACCGCCCCGGCGCCCCCGGCCTGACCCGCGAGGCGATCGAGGAGTCCTACTACCAGGCCGGCCGCTACGGCCTCGAAGCCCGCCTGATGGTCGACGACCACACCGCGGCGCCGGCGCTCGAGGTCGCCCGCGGCACCCTCGCCGAGGCCCGCCCGTACGCCGAGCAGCTCGGCGGCGCCGGAGCCCTGGAGGAGCTCGACCGCATCGTCGCCGAGGGCAACGAAGCCGACCGCCAGCGGCGGGTCCACGGCGAGCGCGGGATGGCGGCCCTGCTCGCCGACCTGGCCGAGCGGACGCGGATCTGAGCCCGGGCGGGCGCTACTGCGGTGCCGGGATCTTCAGCCGTTTGCGGGCGGCGACGACGGCGGCGACGGAGGAGCGGCAGGCTTTGGCGATCTCGCCGTTGCCGTGCCCGGGGCGGCGGCGCACCTCGAACTCGACCAGGGCGGCGCGGCGGAGTTTGGCCCGGTCTTCGAGGCCGCAGTCCTTGGGCGCCGCGTCAAGGGCGGCCTGCGCGGCACGCTCACGGCGGCAGAGGAGGCAGAAGGTGCCCTCCGTGGAGCTCGTCCAGCTCGCGGGCAGCTCGACCTTCTCGCCGCCGAGGCGGCTGACGGTCACCCCGCACTGATCGCAGGACCATTTGTTCGCGGTGGTAGTGCTCATGACGACGGTGGGCTGGCGGCTATCCCGACTGCCAAACCCGTTCTCCTACGGTAGCAGGGTGGTTCTTTTGCCCTGCTTCCACGCACGAATCCGGGGTCGGAGGGCGGTTTGGGCCATTTTCCGGCTCCACCCGCCTCCTACACTTGGTGCATGCCCGGCGAGGGAACCCAGGAGCAGACCTACACGCTCTACCGCCGCGGCCTCGAGCTGCTCGAGGACGGCGACTTCGAGCACGCGACCGCGCCGCTGGCCGAGGCCGCCCGCCGGGCGCCGGAGAAGAGCTCCGTGCGCGAGGCTCTCGGCCGCGCCTACTTCCGCGCCGGCCGCTTCGCGCCAGCGGCCGAGGAGTTCCAGGCCGTGGTCGAGTCCCACCCGGTCAACGACTTCGCCCACTTCTGCCTCGGCCGGGCGCTCAGCAAGACCGGCCAGAAGCGCCGCGCCCGCCACCACCTGGCGCTGGCCTGCAACCTGCGCCCCGAGCGGCGCGACTACCGCTACTACCGCCGCCTGCTCGAGGCCGAGACCGCTTAGGCCGGGGATCGGCGGCGTCACCCGACGAGCGGGATGACGCAGCGAAATTTCTTCGTGGCGGTGGAGAGCACGAAATTGATCTGCCCAGCAGATGAGACCGTGACGACGGCGTAGGCGTCGAGCGCTGAAACGTTCGTTACGTCCCCGCTCCACTCATCCCCAGGTGCCAGTGTCACCCCCGGCTGCTGCGAGAAGGCAGCCAGCGAGAGCGCATCCGGCAGCTCGCCGCCCTGCGCGGCGCAGGCCGCGGCCGCGGCCGGGGCGGAAAGAGCGGTCTCGCCGGCGGCGAGCTGCCAGCAGGCGCCGGCGAAGCCGCGGGCCCCCGCCTTGCAGCCGGCTTCGTAGCCGTTGACGGTCCGCGCGTTCTCGGCGTTGGCCGCGTTCAGCGCCGTCTCCGCGTCGTGGGCCGACTCGGCGGTCTCGGCGTGGACGGCGGAGGGAACCTGGCCGAGGGTCGAGGCGTCGATCTGGATCCCGGTGATCGACCCGGGCGCCAGCTGGCTGCCCCTGATCGCCCCGGGCTTCAACCGGTTACCCGGCACCGAGGCCGGCGCCAGCCGGTTGCCGGGCAGGCTCTTGACCTTGATCGTCCGCCCGCTGATCTTCCCCGCCGCGTACACCGTCCCGCTCAGCGCCGCGACGAGCGCCAGCCCCGCCACCACCAGCGCCGGCGTCTGCCGGCGAAGTCCCTTGCCCATCGAACTCCCTTTCGATCCGTGAATAAAAGAGGCGCCCTGAATGCCAGGGGCGCAGAAAGTGGCGGCACCCTAAGCGCCGAAAATCGCGTCTGGACGGATATCGCCGTAGGCAGTCGGCGAACGTCCGAAGTCGTGGGTACCTAGGCCGGCGGCTAGAGGGGCGCGGGGGACCGGAAGGACGCGAGGCCGATCGTTGTCGCCATCAGGTCCTCGACCTCGTCCACCCGTTCGAGTGACTCGGTCTCTAGCTCGGGGAGCCAGGTCAAGATCTCGTCCAGCGATTGTCCGATTTCGACCCAAGCCTGACGGTCGACCCTCACCGGCCGCCAGGACAGATGACGGTCGAGATCGGCGTCAAAGGTCCCAGCCTCGATCGCCGCGTCCACCCGCTCGAAGAAGGTGGTCAGGAAGTACGTCGAGATCTCCGAACGGACAATGAGCGGGAGCGCTTCCCAGGTGGGAGCGTCGAAATAGGCCCGTCGGGTGCTGCGGTATATCCTTTCGACCCCGCCCCCTCGCCGGCCGCCTCTGCGTTCTTCGTGTACTTCGAGGAATCCCCATCGTGCAAGGTCCCGGAAGCAGCGGGAGATGTTGGTCATCGAGCCGCCGAACTCCTCGACGAACTGTGAAGGGCTGAGCGGCCTAAGCCCCACCTCGGCGATGATCCTGCAGCGCCAGTGATTCGAAAGAGCCTTCGCCAGCTTGGGTCCGATCGCGAAGAGCGCGTCACGTTCGCCCGCGTTCACCGAGCCCTGCTGGCGATTGGCTCCATGTAGCAGCCCCTGTGGCGACTCGGGCGAGCGGAAAGCGGCGAGGCTCACGGTCGTCGGAATCGATTCGCCCTCGGTTTTGCCGAGTCGCTTGGCGGACTGCAGCTCGTGGTCGGGGAGAGCGGTGAGAACTCGGTCCAGGCGCTGGCCGAGGGATCGCCATGCGATTCGATCGAGGGCGGCCACGTCCCAGGAGACATGGCGGTCGACCTCCTGATCGAACGTGCCTGCTGCAAACGCCTCTCTGATGCGATCCTGATAGGAGGAGAGAATGGTCCGGCTGGCGTTCTCCCGGTCGCTCTGCGGGATGGTGTTCCAGGACGACGTGCTGAAGTGCGCGCGCCGCATCGCCTTGTATACGTGTTCGATCGAGGCTCCACGGCGACTGCCCGGGCGCTCTTCGACGATCTCGATGTAGTCCCATTTCGCCAGCTGCCGGAAGCACCGGGACACGTGGCTGAGGTCGCCGCCGAAGCGCTCGACGAACTGGGACGGGCTGAGGGGCCGGATCCCCACCTCGGCTAGCACCCGAAGTCGCCAGGGATCCGCCACCGCTCGGGCCATTTTCGGGCTGATCCCAAAAGCCGAAGGTTCGTTCTCTTTGACGAGCGATGCCACGGTCTCCCTCAATAGTCGTTGAGCACTGTGTCTAAAGCTTAATTCCTTTCGCACTAAACTCATTTTCCCCAAACTCGTCTGTCAACTTAGAAATTAGTGGCAAGTCATGCCACCGATAAATCATCCTGCCGCCAGAGCAATCTTGTGAAGGGGGGTGAGCAGGATGAGGATCGACGCCACGACCGAAGTGATGCCTGCAGTAAGCACCAGCAAGGCTGGCTGAGCCTCAGAAGGGTTCCTCTCTTGTTCGCAAGAGAGGAACCCTCCGTTCCTTACTAGTACTGCCGGAGGAGTGAAATGGAGAAACAGTGGATTGCCGGGGAATCGGTCAAGGAGACCTATGACACCTGGGCGCCTGTGTACGACGAATTCAACCAGGGCTACATGTTCGAGAGGTGGACCGGGAAGCTCCTGGAAAAAGCCGAGGAAGCCGGGGTCGGGGGAAAGCGCCTGCTGGATATCGCCTGCGGCACCGGAATGAGCTCGCTGCCGATGCTGGACCGAGGCTGGACCGTCACCGGCTGTGACATCTCGCCGCGGATGCTCGACGTCGCCCGCGAGAAGATCGGCGACCGCGCCACCCTGTTCGAGGCGGACATGCGCGAGCTGCCGGACGTCGGTGAGTTCGACCTCATCTGGGCGATCAACGATCCGCTCAACTACCTCCTCGACATCGAGGAACTGGAGGCGAGCTTCGAGGGCATGCGTCGCAACCTCGCCGGCGACGGGATCGTCCTCTTCGATATCAACACCCTGGTCACGTACAGGACCTTCTTCAGCAACGAGGTGATCGTCGAGGGGGCGGAGGGCCGTCTCGTCTGGCAGGGCCAGCTCTCGCCGGCGGAGGTCTTCACCGGCACATTCGCCGAAGCCCGGTTTGAGGCAGAGGGCGATTCGGACCTGACCAGTATTCATCGCCAGCGGCATTTCGCCGAGGAGGAGGTTCTCGCGGCGCTCGACGCCGCAGGACTTCGGCGGGTCGCCTACTTCGGCGAGAAGGAAGGGGACCTGACTCCGAGCGTCGACGAAGAGTTCCATACGAAGTCGGTGTACCTCTGCCGGCTGAAGTAAGAGCGGCCCCTGGCCATTACTGCCAGGTTTTGCCTTCGTAACCGTTTCCTCCTCCGCCTAGGCTCGCCCAACGATCGCCAATTGGTCGTGGGGTCTAAGGCAAACGGCGGAGGAGGGACGATGCGCGATGGGGGTCTGACAGCGGACGACGGACGTCTCGCCGCGGACCTGCTGGCCACCCTGGAGGCCGGTCTCCAGGACGCTCTCAACCACCCGACCCGCCGCGACATCCTCCGGGTCCTGCACGAGGAGAGGCGCTCGCGCAGCGTCACCGAGATCGTCGGCGACCTGGAGCCGCTGCGGCGCAGCGAAGTCGCCTACCACGCGCAGGTCCTGACAGATTCCGAATGCGTCGGGGTCGAGGGCTCCCGGCCCGTGCCCGGGGGGCGGGAGCAGGTCCTCGCGTCCCTGGTCTCGGGGAGCGACCAGGTCCAGCTGATCCTGCGGGTGACTCGACACACCGACCAGAACCATCGCCACCGGGGCTCGGGCGCCGGCTCGCCCGGCTTGATGGCGATGTTCCGGATCCCGCGCCCGACCCACAGCGTCCGCCTGCTGGGCCGGCGGCGCCGCGCCGCGGGGGAGGGGCATTGACCGTCTCGGCCGTGGCGAAGTCCGGTCCGGAGGCGAGGGCGGACAGCGCTCCCCTGGACCGCGTCCTGCGCGCGCTGAACCATCCCGTGCGGCGCCGGATCCTGCGCGCCCTGGTCGACGGCAGCGGCAGCGCCACCACCATCTCCCAGAAGATCGAGCTGGATCTGAGCATCGTCTCCTACCACCTGAGCCAGGTGCTGGCCAAGGAATGCGACATCGTCGAGCTCGTCGACACCGTTCCCCGCCGGGGTGCGGTCGAGAAGTTCTACCGGCTGAAGTTCCACGCCCTGACCGGAGCGGATCCCGGCGATCGGGGCGGCCAGCAGCCCTCCTCGCGGCGGATGTCCTTCGAGGAGTGCCTGATCCTCGCCGTCTCGGCGATGGACGCCGACGCCTTCGCGGCCCTGGCGGGGAGCAGCTGGGACTGGTCCCTGGCGCAGGTGGACGCGCCGGCCTGGCAGGAGATCCGCGCCGCCGGGGAGGAGTTCAACGCCCGGATGCGCGAGGCGGCCGAGGCGAGCAGGCTCCGCGCCGCCGGGGACGACCGCAGCGTCGTCGTCGGGGTCGCGGCCTTCCCCGCGGTCTCGCCGCCGCCCTTCCGAGCCTGAGCGGCCGCCACCCGCGCAGCCGCCGCCGCGGCGAGCCTCACGCCGTCCGCGTGCGGGCGCCGAACATCGGAAAACGATCCTGTTCCTTGACAAGACTCTCGGCCGCGGTCTACCTTCATTCGGCGGGCTCGGGAGGCCCGCGAGTCTCGCCGAGGGGAAGGAAGGTCCCGCATACCGGGGCGAAAAGGCATATATGCACGGTCAAAAGTTCTTGCACAATAGAGGCGAGCACAGTCTCCGCGGTATTCCGAACGGAGCCCCGCAGGACGTGCCGGCGAATGCCTCGGACCTGCGGACCCCCGACGAGATCGAGCTCGAGCACCTGCGTGAGGAACTGCGGATGGCCCAGGAGGAACGCCGGAGCTTCGGCTGGCTGCGGAAGGGCTTCGTCGCCGTCCTCGGCGTGCTCGTCGCGGTGGCGGCGATGGCCGTATTTACACTGACTGTCGGCCTCGTCAGCGGTCCCGTCGCCCTGATCCTGCCCTCGCTGTCGGTCCTCGCCGGGACCGGCGGGGCGGGGATCTTCTTCTGGCGGATGTACGCGGAGCGGATTCCCGTTCGAGCCTGACCCGGCGCGGCGGGATAGACTCGGCGCGTACATATCGGTCGGTGGTCAAGGGAAGTCCGGTGCGAATCCGGCGTGGTCCCGCCACTGTGACCGGGTGGAGGAGTTCGCAGGCGCATCCGCGTCAGCCACTGGGGTCGACACCTCGTCCCCGGGAAGGCGCGTCCTCCCTGATCCCGGAAGCCAGGAGACCTGTCCCCGGCCTAGCCAAATCAACCCTCGAGGAAAGGGTGGCGTAAATGCCAAGAATTACCCCGTTCCGGCTGGCGGCCGTCTGCGCGCTGGCACTGTCCCTGACGTTTGCCTTCACCGCGCTCGCTTCGGCCAAGGGGCCGACGGCGGACCTGCGCGTGGTCGGCTCCGGCGGCAAGGTGCTCGCCGAAAAGTCGGTCGCGAGCGCGGACGTCTCCGTCGCGACCAGCCCCAAGGCGACCTGCTTCGGGCCGGGCACCGGCGGCAGCGGCGACAGCGTGCCGCTGAAGGCGAACACGGCGATGGGTCTGCTCGCCAGCGGCGCGAAGACGATCCCCGCGCTGCGGCCGTTGCTGATCAGCGACAGCTTCGACTTCGGCCTCGCGCTCTGCGGGATCGGGTCGAGCGTCGCCAAGGGGGGCTCGTCCTGGTACCTGAAGATCAACCACAAGTCGCTGCAGGTCGGCGGCGAGGTGGCGAAGATCAAGGCCGGCGACGAAGTGCTGTGGGCGCTGGTGAAGACCGAAGCGCCCGACTACACCTACCCGTCCGAGCTGGTGCTGACCGCGCCGGCGACGACCAAGGCGGGCAGCTCGTTCACGGTCCGCGTCTGGGCCTACGACGAAAAAGGCAAGCGCACTCCGCAGGCCGGCGCGAAGGTGACCGGCGCGGCGGAGCCGACCGGAGCCGACGGCCGCACCACGGTGACGCTGTCGAAGCCGGCGAAGCTGAGCGCCAAGGCGACGGGGGAGATTCCCTCGGCCAAAGTGGCGGTCTGCCTCGGGGGCAAGTGCCCTAAGTGAGACGACGCCGCGGCATGGCGGTCGTGGGCGCGCTGCTCTGCGCGGCGCTCACGACCGCCGGCTGCGGCCTCGGCGCCGGCGCCGACGTCGGCGCCGTGGACCTGACGGTGACGCGCGAATTCGGCGCCGTGCCGGTGCTCGAGACGAGCGTCGGGGCGAAGGAATCCGACACCGTGATGCGGGTCCTCGAAGGCGAGGCCGAGATCGAGACCCGTTACGGCGGCGGTTTCGTCCACGCGATCGACGGCGTCGCCGAGGGCTCGCGCGACGGCGACCCATACGACTGGTTCTTCTACGTCGACGGGGTCGAATCGCAGATCGGAGCCGCCGAGTACGACCTCGGGGGCGGCGAGCGCGTCTGGTGGGACTACCGCGACTGGGCGACGACCAACCACATTCCGGGGGTGGTCGGCTCCTGGCCCGCGCCCTTCGGCGACGGGATCGGCGGCAAGCGGTACCCGGTGGCGATCGAGTGCGAGGGCGAGAGAGAGATGTGCGACGAGGCGCGGGAGGCGCTCGAGCGCGAAGGCGTCGAGGTCGCCTCCGGCGCGCCCGGCGACGCGATCCGGATGCTGGTCGGCCCCTGGAACCGGGTGCGGAGCGACCCGGCCGCGGCGTTGATCGAAGCCGGCCCGGCGGAAAGCGGCGTCTTCGCGGACTTCCAAAGCGGCGTTCGTCCTTGGGACGGGAATGCCGGCCCAAGGACGAAGGCCGCCCCCGCTTATGAGTTGCTGGCCCTCGACGAAAGCGGCAAGGTGGCGCGTGACCTCGGGCCCAACGCCGGCCTCGTCGCCGCGACCAGCCGCTACGGCGGCCTGCCGGTCTGGGTCGTGACCGGGGGCACGGCGGCGGCGGTGCGCGATGCGGCCCGGGCCCTGGACGCGGAGCACCTGCGCGACCATTACGCGGTGGCGATCGAAGGCGGCGAGACGACGCCGCTGCCGCTGGAGGAGAGGTGAAGTCCCCCTTTGCCTATCAGCCGCGCCCGCGGCCGCTGCAGCTGGCCTCGCCCGGCGCGGCCGTCGCCTACCTCGGCGCGATCGTCGCCGTCGCCTTCCTCTACTCCAACCCGCTGGTCCTCTTCGCGGCCGGCGTGGCGGCCGTCCTGGCGGGGCTCCTGGCCGGCGCCCGCCGCGCCGTCCGCGTCGCGCTGAAGATGGGCTTCGCGCTGGCGCTGCTGATCGTCGTCGTCAACGCCCTCGTCGTCAGCCGCGGCGAGACCGTCGTCGCGCGGCTGGGGGACTGGCTCCTGCTGGGCCAGGTGGACGTCACCTTCGAGGCGATCGTCGCCGGCCTCTCCGGCGGCCTGCGCGCCGCGGTGGCGATGATCGCCGCCGCCGTCTACTCCGCCTGCGTCGACCCCGACCGGGTGCTGCGGGCGCTACGGCCGCTGGCTGGACGCTCGGCCCTGACCGCGACCCTCGTCTCCCGCCTCGTCCCGGTCGCCGCCTCTGACGCCGCCCGGCTGCGCGACGCCGCCCGGCTGCGCGGCCCCGGCGCCGCCGCGGTCGGCAGGGCGCCGCTCGCCCGCCGCCTCCTCGCCGGCTCGCTCGACCGCGCAGTCGACGTCGCCGCCACCCTCGAGCTGCGCGGCTACAGCCTCGAGGCCCCGCCCGCCCGCCCCCGCCGGGCCCGCTCCCGCTACGACCGCCGCTTCTGCGCCGTCGCCGCCCTCGTCCTCGCCGCCGCGATCGCCGGCAAGGCCCTGGGAGCGGACGACTTCGACACCTACCCCCGTGTCGCGATCGGCGTCGGCCCCGCGACCCTCGCGCTCAGCGCCTTGGTCGCCCTCAGCGGTCTAGCGCCCCTGAGGCGGCGAAGTCGCGTGTCGAGTTTGTCTCGCATAGGGAGACAAACTCGACACGGGGAGGTGGCGCGTGTCTGAGCTGGCGATACGGCGCGGGGCCGCGCCGGCGCTGGCGGTCCACGGTTTGGGCTACGCGTACCCGCGCTCGGTGCGGCCCGCGCTGGAGGATGTCTCGTTCGAGGTGGCGCCGGGGGAGTTCGTCCTCCTCGCCGGGCGCTCGGCCTCGGGCAAGTCGACGCTGCTGAAAGCGGCCTGCGGCCTGGTCCCGCACTTCCACGGCGGTGAGATCGAAGGCGAGGTCCGGGTCGCCGACCTCGACGCGATCGCCGCCGGGCCGGGGGAGCTTGCCGCGGCCGTCGGCTACCTGGCGCAGGACCCGGAGACGCAGGTCGTCTCGACCACCGTCGCGGCGGAGATCGAGCTGCCGCTCGAGATGCGCGGCGACGAGCCCGCCGCCCGCGCCCGAGCCGTCGAGGAGGTCGCGCTCGCCCTGGCGATCCCGCACCTCCTCGGCCGCACCGTCGACACCCTCTCCGGCGGCGAGCTCCAGCGGGTCGCCCTCGCCGCCGCCCTCGTCACCCGCCCCCGCCTGATCCTCCTCGACGAGCCCACCTCCCAGCTCGACCCGGTCGCCGGCGACGAGCTGATCTGGCTGCTGCGGCGCCTGAACGAGGAGTGGGGGGTAGCGGTCCTCCTCGCCGAACACCGCCTCGAGCGCTGCCTCGCGGCGGCGGATCGCGTCGTGGCGATGGCGTCAGGGGGCATCGCTTTCGATGGCGGCCCGTCCGACTTCCTCACCTGGGCCCGCGACGCCGACCCCGCCCTCGAGACCCCGGCGGCTCGTCTCTTCTCCCTCGCGGGAATCGACCCGTTGCCCACCGGCGTCCGCGCCGCTCGCCAAACGCTGCGAGGGACGGGGGTCGGGCACCCTCCTACTTTGCTGGGTGGGAGGGTGCCCGACCCCCGTCCCACCGAGCGGATAGGAGATTCCGTTCTCGAGGCGAAGGGCCTCTGGGTCGAGCTCGACCGCGGCGAAGATCGGCACGACGTCATCAAAGGGATCGACCTGACGATCCGGCGCGGCGAACGGGTCGCGCTGATGGGCCGCAACGGGGCAGGCAAGAGCACGCTGCTGCGCACCGCTGCCGGGTTGCACCAGCCGGTCGCCGGCAAGATCGAGGTCGACACCATTGCATTGCTCACCCAAAACCCCGGCGACTATCTGGTCCGGGAGCGGGTCGGTGATGAGCTGCCGGGTGACGACGGGTTGGCGGCGCTGCGAATCGTCGGCCTCGAGGACAAGGTCGACGCCGACCCGCGCGACCTCTCCGGCGGCGAGCGGCAGCGGTTGGCGCTGGCGATTGCGCTCGCCGGCCGCATGGAGGGCGAGCACCTCCCCGGCGTCGTCGCCCTCGACGAGCCGACCCGGGGGATGGACCACGCGCGAAAGGACGAGCTCGTCGCCCTGATTACCCGGCTCGCAGGCGATGTCGATTTTGTGGCCGAGGGGGCCACAAAATCGACAGGCGCCGCCGCGGTCCTGGTCGCGACCCACGACGTCGAGTTCGCCTCGCGCTTCGCCGACCGGGTCGTCCTCCTCGGCGACGGCGTCGCGATCGCCGACGGCCCGATGGCCGAGATCCTCTCCGGCGGCTGGTACTTCGCCACCGAGGTGGCGCGGGTCCTCGACCTGCCGGGCGTCGTCACCCCCGAGCAGGGCGCCGCCGCCCTCGCCGACGCGGAGCGCCCATGAGCTGGGAGGTCGCCAGCTTCCTGATCGTCGGCGCCGCGATCCTCGCCGGTTTCGCCTGGTACGAGCGCTCCCGGCCCCCGGCGCAGGTCGTCGCCCTCGTCGCCTCTCTTGCCGCCTTGGCGATCGCCGGGCGCATCGCCTTCGCCGCCTTCCCCAACGTCAAGCCGACGACCGACATCGTCATCTTCGCCGGCTACGCCCTCGGCGGCGCCCCCGGCTTTGCCGTCGGTGCCCTCGCGGCGCTGGTCTCCAACTTCTGGTTCGGGCAGGGGCCCTGGACGCCGTGGCAGATGGCGGGATGGGGGCTGTGCGGCATCCTCGGCGCCCTGCTCGCCCTCGGGGTCCGCAACGCCGGACGCCTGACCCTCGCGGCAACCTGCGGTTTTGCTGGCATTTTGTACGGCGCTCTGCTGAACTTCTCACTTATGGCGACGTACGGTGGGGACCTATCGTTGCGGCACTTCCTCGTGCTAGAGGCGCGGGCGATTCCGTTCGAAATCGCCCACGTCGCCGGCAACGTGGTGCTGGCGCTCCTCGCCGGCCCGGCGATGGTGCGGATGCTGGTCCGCTTCCGCGAGCGCTTCGAGTGGCGGCGCGGCGGGGCAGCGACCCCGCCCGCGCGCCCCCCCGGCCGCATCGGCGGCGCGCTCCGCGGCGGCGGGATCGCCATGCTCCTCGTCCTCGCCCTTGCGGCGCTGCTGCCCTCGCCGGCCCGCGCCGAGGACCCAGTCACCCGCGCCGCCAACTGGCTGGCGGCCCAGCAGCGCCCGAGCGGCGGCTTCCCCGCCACCCCGAACCAGCAGGCGGGCGCGGAAATGACCTCCTGGGCGATGCTGGCGCTGGCCGCGACCGGCCGCAACCCGCTCGACGTCACCAGCGGCGGCAAGACGCCGGTCGACTTCCTCCGCTCCCACATCGAGGAAATCTCCGACGCCGGCGACGAAGCCCGCACGATCCTCGCCCTCAGCGCCGCCGGCCTCGACCCGCGCAGCTTCGCGGGGAGGGACCTCGTCGACGGCCTCGTCTCCCGCCGCGCCGAGAACGGCTCCTACCAGGGCTGGCCGGGGACCAGCGCCTACGCGGTCCTCGCCCTGCGGGCGGCGGGGGCGAACGACGCGGCCGGGCCGACGGTCGCCTGGCTGCGCGACGTCCAGGGCAAGGACGGCGGCTGGGGGAACGAACCGAAGAGCCCCAGCACCGCGGAGATCACCGGCGCCGTCCTGCAGGTGCTCTCGCCGGGGTCCGAGGCGGCGAGCCGAGCGCTCGGCTACCTGCGCAAGGTCAAGCGCCCGAACGGTGGCTTCGCCCCGGGCGGCAACCTCGCCGCCAACGCGCAGGCGACCGCCTGGACCGTGGCCGGGTTGCTGGCGGCCGGCAAGGACCCGGCGACCTTCGGCGAGGGCAGGAGCTCCTACTCCTACATGCTGGACCTGCAGACCGACGCCGGCTATTTCCTCAAGGAGCCGAACCTGGAGGCGACGCCGGTCTGGGTCACCGCCGACGTCCTCGTCCCGCTGACCTCGCAGCACCTCCCGATCGTCGCGCCGCCGCGGGCGCCGAAGCCCAAGCCGGCCAAGAAAGCCGCCGCCTCCACGCCGAAGACCGGCGGCGCCTCACCGCCCCTTAGCGGCGCCCCGCCCGCGTCCCTGGCCGAAGCTCTGCCGCCCGCCCTGAAGGGCACCCTCGATGGGCCTGCCGGCAGAGCCCTGCAGGGCGGCTCGACGCCCTCCGGCAAGACGGGCGGAAGGGGCGCCGGGGCCGCCTCCGAGATCCCGCCCACCGCCGGCTCCGTGCCCGAGGGGGACCTGGGGGCCGTCGGCGAGCTCCCGTCCGGAGGCTCCGCCCCTCAGGCGACCGGCGAGCCCGCTGCCGAAACCACCGATGACTCCGGCAGCAGCACCGCCGGCGCCATCCTCCTCGGGCTGCTCGCCGGCTGCCTCCTCTTCGGCGCCGGCCTCGCCGGCCGCGCCGGCTGGATGCGCTGGCGCTACGGCCTCTGAGCCGCCGGGCCCCGGCGGCTCGATCGTCTCCTGGCTATACCCTCGACCGATGGACGTCGAGACCGCGATCCGCACCCGCCGCACGCACAAGGCGTTCGCGCCGGAGCCGCTGCCGCGCGAGCAGATCGACGAGCTGCTCGAGCTGGCCAGCTGGGCGCCGAACCACAACCTCACGGTGCCCTGGCGCTTCCGGGTGATCGGGCCGCAGGCGCTGCGCGGCCTGAAGCAGGTCGCCGGGCCCGAAGGGACCGCCAAGCTCGATCGCGCGCCGACCCTGATCGTCGTCTCCTGCGTCCTCAGCGGCGATCCGGTCGAAGAGGAGGAGGACCTGCACGCGACCGCGGCCGCCTCCTACATCGTCCTCCTCGCCGCCCACGCCCGCGGCCTCGCCGGGTACTGGCGCACCCCCGGCATCCTCCGCAGCGAGGAGGGGCGGGCCGCCGTCGGCTTGCCGGAGGAGGAGCGCTTCGTCGGCCTGCTCCACCTCGGCCGGCCGCGCCAGCGCAAGCCAGCCCCCGAGCGCCCCGGCGCCGACCGCACCACCACCTACCTGGACTGATGCTGACCCGCGCCCGCGCCATCGAGGAGATCGCCGGCCGGCGGTTCGAGGTCGTCGTCGTCGGCGGCGGGATCACCGGCGCCGGGGTCGCGCTCGACGCCGCCTCGCGCGGCTACTCGGTGGCGCTGCTGGAGCGCGGCGACTACGCCCTCGGCACCTCCAGCCGCTCCTCGAAGATGGTCCACGGCGGTCTCCGCTACCTGCAGAACTTCGACCTCGGCCTCGTCCGCGAGGCGCTGCTCGAGCGCCAGCTGATGGTCCGCCTGGCGCCGCACCTCGTCTACCCGACGCCGTTCCTGGTCGCCGCCCTCGGGGAGGAGCGCCGCGACCGCAAACTCGGCCTCGGGCTGAACATGTACGACGTGATGGCGACCACCCGCGCCGGTCGCAGCCGCCGCGAGCGCCGCTCCGCCCACGAGGAGGAGGACTACTACTGGTCTCCCGACCGCCACCGGACGATCGACCGCGACGAGGTGCTCGACCTGGTGCCGGCGCTGGCGCCGCGGGACCCGAAGGACGCCTACCTCTTCTACGACTGCCAGACCGACGACGTCCGCCTCGTCCTCACCGTGCTCGGCGAGGCCGAGCGCTTCGGCGCGGTGATGCTGAACGGGGCCGAGGTGACTGAGGTCCTCACCACCGGCGGCCGGGCGACCGGGGTCGCCTTCGTCGAGGAGTCCTCGGGCGAGCGGATCGAGGTCGGGGCCGACCACGTCGTCAACGCCACCGGCGTCTTCGCCGACCAGATCCGGCCCGAGGAGCTGCTGGGGGAGGAGGACGTGCCGCGGATCTCGCCCAGTCGCGGCACCCACCTGCTGATCGACTCCGAGCAGCTGCCGATGGGGAAAGCCGCCTGCATCGTCCCGGCGGGCGAAGGGCGGATGATCTTCTCCCTCCCCTGGTACGGCCGCACCCTGGTCGGCACGACCGACAACGACTTCGAGGGCGACACCATGCACCCGCGCCCGGCCGAGGCCGACGTCGAGTACCTGCTCGACGCGGTCAACGCCTTCTTCGGCACCGCGATCGGGGAATCGGACCTGGTCGGCGCCTACGCCGGCGTGCGGCCGCTGATCTCCACCGGCGACCCGCGCAAGTCGGTCGACATCTCCCGCAAAGCCGAACTCTACGAGACCTCCTCGGGGATGTTGACGATCACCGGCGGCAAGCTCACCACCTGGCGGCGGATGGCGAAGCAGACGGTCGACCGCCTGGTCGAGCGCGAGGGGCGCGAGGCGCCCTGCCACACGCACGAGATCCCGCTCGGGATGACGGCGCGGCCGGAGGACCTGGAGGCGCCGGCCGGGGTCGGGGAGGAGGCCACCGAGCAGCTCGCCTTCCGCTACGGGCACGCCGCCCGCAAGGTCCTCGCGGTCGCCCGCGAGGACCCGAAGCTGGCGCAGCCGATCGTTCCCGGCCGTCCCGACCTGCTGGCCGAGGTCGTCGTCGCCGCCCGCCACGAGCAGGCGCGCAGCGTCGCCGACGTCCTCCTGCGGCGCACCCGGCTGGGGATCCTCGCCGCCCCGCAGCTGCGCACGGCGAAGGCGGCGCGCCCGGTCGCCGACGCGCTGGCGGGCGAGCTCGGATGGGGGCGCCGCCAGCGCTCGCGCGAGGCGGAGGAGTGGGTGGAGGTGGCCGCCGAGGAGGGAACCGACCCTGCCGCGACCGCGGCGCCGGTCACCCGGGCGGGCGGTTGAAATAGTGTGCCGCCTCGATGAACAAGGCTGAGCTCGAGAAAAAGTCCCTGTCCGACCTGCACCTCCTCGCCGCCGAGGCCGGCGTCCCGAACTATCGGATGCTGAGCAAGGGCGAGCTGGTGGAGAAGCTCGCCGAGGGGAACGGGGGCGCCGCCGCCGCGGTCCCGCCGACGCGGGATGCGGCAAGGCGGCCGGAGAAGAGCGAGCGTTCGGAGAAAAGCGAGCGCCCGGAGCGGCCGCGCCGCCGCCGTCGCGAGCCGCGCGAGCGGTCCGAGCCGCGCGAGCGCTCCGAGAAGGCGCCCGAGCGCGAGCCCGCGCCGAAGCCGCCCCCCGAGCCCGAGCGGGCACCGGAGCCCGCCCCGACCCCCGCCGCCGCCGAGGCGCCGCGCCCGCGCCGCCGCAGGCGCCGCCGATTCGGCCGCCGCGGCAAGCAGGCCGTGACCCTGCAGGGCCTGCTGCTGCCGCCCGAGGCCGGCCGCCAGGCGCTGCTCTTCGCCGAGACCCGCGAGGGCTGCACCGCGCTGCTGCGCGGCGTCGCCGCCGATCTCGCCGCCGACTCCAAGGGCCCCGACCCCGTCGCCCTGCTGATCGACCCCAGCCCCGAGGAGCTCGCCGACTGGAAGCGCGACGCCCCGCAGGCGGAGATCGTCTCCGCCGGCCAGCCGCGCCACGCCTCAGACGCCCTCGCCCAGGCCGCCTCGCGCGCCTCCGCGGGCGACGACGTGATCCTGCTGGTCGACTCGCTGACCCGGCTGGGCGAGGCCTACGGCGACGCCGAGGCCGCGAAGGAGTTCTTCGACGCCGGCCGCGCCCAGGGTTCCGCCGGAGGCGGCTCACTGACGGTCGTCGCCGCCTTAGAGCGTTCTGAGACTGCCTAACCAAGCAGATCAAGGACGCAGGGAGCGAAGCGTGCTCTGCACGTGAGCGACCGAGGACGCCGATATGCGCCGGTAAGGCAGTCTCAGCGCCTGTAGGCGATGCGGCGCCAGCTCGGCTCTTTGGAGAGCTCGATCAGCTCGTCGCTGCGATCCGGCTGAACGTAGCCGAAGCTCTGGGTGCGCTCGTCGAAGACGACGTCGAGCTCGCCCTCCTTGACCCGCTGGTCGAGCCAGGCGCCGCGGAAGACGAGGCGGCGGATCCAGTGGACGAGGCTGCGGTTGGAGGGACCGACCAGGTCCTCCCAGTTCTCGTTGATGTGCTCGCCCAGCCGCGAGCTGGGCTCGGCGATCTCGCCGCTGACCGCGAGGTCGAGGAGGTCGTCGAGCTCCCCGGCGCTGAGTCCCTGGTCGACGAAGCGGAGCTTCACCGCGGCCTGCTCGACGCGCTGCCCGAAGTCCTCCTCGTTGAAAGCGAAGCGGAGCTCGCCGTACTCCAGCACGTAGTCGGAGCCAGACTCGTAATTCCCTCTGCGGGTCGTCTTCTTGTCCATGAGTTGAAGCCAGTCCACCCGCGCAAGCCCGGCGCGAGCAGGCCCATGATCTTGCCGATCATCGTAGAGACGTGCCTGTTCGGGCCGGTCGCTGAACGCCCGGTTGCACCCTGGCACCGTTGTTGCACTTCTTCACCCCGGAACCGGGTAGAAGTCCGAGCGGGACGCCGTGATCGACCTCCACTGCCACATCCTCGACGCGATCGACGACGGGGCCCGCGACGCCGACGACAGCGTTGCGATGGCGCGCCAGGCCGAGGCCGACGGGATCGAGGCGGTCTGCGCGACTCCCCACATCCGCCACGACCACGACGTCCGGATCGAGGAGCTCGAGGGGCGGGTGCGGGGCCTGAACGAGCGGCTGGAGCGGGAACTGGTGGCGGTGCGGATCCTCCGCGGCGGCGAGGTGGCGGAGACCGCGGTGGAGGGGCTGAGCGCCGGGGAGCTCGAGCGCGTCGCCCTGGGCGAGGGCAACTGGATCCTGCTCGAGCCGGCTCCCGGCCCGCTCGGGGAGAGCCTGCTGCGGCGGGTCGAAGGCCTGTCCGAGCGCGGCTACCGGACGATCGTCGCCCATCCCGAGCGCCACCTCTCCGCCGACATGTTCGAGCGGATGGCGGCACTGGTGGCGGAGGGGGCGCTGATCCAGGCGACCGCCGACTTCTTCCTGCGCGAGAACATGGCCGAGGGGATGCTGGCGATGGCCGCCAAGGGCCTCGTCCACGTCCTCAGCAGCGACGCCCACACCGTCCACGGCGGCCGCCCGGTGCGGATCTCCCCGGCGCTCGAGCGCCTGCGCGAGGTCGAGCTCCTCGCCCCGCACCTCGACTGGATCGCCGAGACCGCTCCGCGCGCGATCGTCAGCGGCGACCCGCTAGAGCCTCCCTTCGCCCCCCGGCTCTAGATCGTTTCCACCTTTTTCCCCGTTCCAGCGAGGACAAGCGTGGAAACGATCAGTCCAGCGGGCGGAGTTGGACGCGGGGGGCGAGCTCTTCGATCACGGCGCGGGAGCCGGTGCCGAGGCCGGCGCGGAGGAAGTTGGTCGCGCCGGCGGCGGCGCTGAGGCGGAGGACGTCCTCCCAGCCCCGCCCGGCGGCGATCGTCGCCGCCAGCGCGCCCATCATCGAGTCGCCGCAGCCCTCGCGAGAGCCGCGCTCGAACTTGGGCGGCGACAGCTCGGTGAAGGCGCCGTCGCGCAGCGCCAGCGCCGGCTCGCCGGCGCGGGTGACGATCACGCTCTCGGCTCCCTGCTTCCGGACCTGCTCCATCGCCGCCCGCATCCGCTCCTCGGTGTCGACCGGGCCGGAGATGAAGCCGGCGATCTGCCAGTCGTTGATCTTGACCAGGTCCGGCCCGCCCTCCAGCGCCTTGTCGAGGCGCGGCGAGGAGAGGTCGACGACCACCGGCGTCCCGTTCGCCTTGACGTCGGCGACGAGCCCGGCGTAGAGGTCCAGCGGCACCGTGTTGTCGGGATAGGGGCCGCAGACGGCGAGCAGGTCGCACTCGAGCGCCGCCGCCACCGTGACCGAGAAGAGGTCGTCTACCTCGTGCCGGGAGGCGGGCATGGCCGCGCTCTGGGCGATCGGCTCGCGCTCGCCGCTGCGGCGGTCGTGGATGTAGGTGCCGCTCGCCCCGGCCGTCTCGACCAGCCGCAGCTCGACCGGCATCTCCTCCAGCAGCGGGCGCAGGACAGATCCCACCTCGCCGCCGACGAACCCGCAGAGGACCGGCTCGGCGCCGAGCTCGGCCGCCATCCGCGCCACCCAGACGCCCTGGCCGGCGGCGTGGATGTGGATGTCGTCCCCGCCTTCGGCGCTGAAGGACTCGATCGCGATCGAGACCATCGGGTTGGGGCTGAAGATCGCGACTTTGGGTCGATCGCTCATTTGCCTGAGGGGCTGCGGGGGGAGATTCGGGGCTCGGTCGGACTCGTATTGTCGTGGACCATCTTCTCTCGAGCGTCCCCGTTGCGGAGGATTTCCGAACCCGCCTGCGGGGGCTCGCCTTCCGCGATCGCGAGGAGGCGGGACCCGGGCTGCTGATCCCGCGCTGCGCCAGCGTCCACACCTTCGGGATGCGCTTCGCCCTCGACGTGTACTTCCTCGATGGCGACGGGCGGGCCCTCTCCGTGCGGCGCGGAGTCCCGCCGAATCGGGTCCTCTGGTGCCGAGGCGCCCGCAAAGTGCTGGAGATTCCCTCTCCGTAGGGGGAGAGACAGGAGGCAGCAGGGCTTGGGAGGCCATGCTCCCCCAACGAGAAGAGATCGCCAGCCTGGTCGTCTGCGAGGACGACGACGTCACCCTCGACCTGCTCTGCGAGCACCTCGCCGCCGACCGCTTCGGCGTGATGCCGGCGCCGAGCGCCTCCGACGCCCTCCGCCTCTGCAGGTACAACCACCCGGACCTGCTGCTCCTCGACCTGGCGCTGCCCGACGCCTCCGGGCTCGACGTCCTGCGGGAGATCCGCGAGGCCGACGGGGTCGACTCGCGCTTCGACCCGCGGCTGCCGGTGATCGTCCTCACCGGCCGCAGCGGCGACACCGACAAGGTCCGCGGCCTCGACGCCGGAGCCGACGACTACCTGACGAAGCCTTTCGTCTACAGCGAGCTGCGCGCCCGCATCGGCGCCGTCCTCCGCCGGCCCGCGCGCCCCAACGATGGGCCGAACCGGGTGGGCGACCTCGTGATCGACCCGCTGCGGCGGCGCGTCACGGTGGGCGACCGGGAGGTGCCGCTGGCAAAGAAGGAGTTTGCCCTGCTCCGAGCCCTCGCCTCCGACCCGACCCGGGTCTTCACCAAGGAAGAGTTGCTCGACTCGATCTGGGCCTACCGCGGTCCGGCGAAGACGCGCACCCTGGATTCGCACGCCTCGCGCCTGCGGCGCAAACTCGATCCCGAGCACGGCCGCTTCGTCTCAAACTGCTGGGGCATCGGCTACCGCCTGATCGACGGGTAGCCGCAGGAAAGAGGACGTCCCCGGCGGCCCCGGGGACGTCGCCGCGAACGAGCTACTTCTTGGCCTTGGCCTTCCCCTTCGGCTTTTGGACCGCCGGGACCTCGAAATGCATGATCGCCAGCTTCGTGGCGATGCCGTCGGACTTGTCGTCGAGGCGGCCGGCCGCTTCCTTCTGGATCTCGCCGGCCTTCTTCACGGCGTCGGCGAGAACCTTGTTCAGCTCTTTCCAGCCCTTCTCGTCGAGAACCAGGGGGGTGTCGGAGAGGTGAGAGTCCTTGCGGCCCTCGATCGTGCCCTCGGCCATCGCGTCGGTCGCGCTCTGACCGATCGACTCGAGGATCGAGCCGGAGATGCCTTTGCGCGCCGAGGCCGGGATCTTGGCCCAGTCGGAGTCGCTGAGGAAGGCGCGGTCGGTGGCGCGGTAGAAGTGCTCGACGGCACCCCGCCGCGGCTCGGTTTTGACCAGCTCGACGCAGTCGTACTCGAGCAGCGTTTTGACGTGGTAGCTGACGTTGCCGAGCGGCTCGCCGAGTTCTTGGGCGAGCTGGTTCGGGCTCGAAATCCCTTTGTGCAGGGAGCTGAGGATGCGGACGCGCAGCGGGTGGGCGAGCGCCTTGGCGAGTTGCTGGGTAATGCCCTCTGGGGAAGTTCGGGTCTGTGGCAAGGGGGACCTCCGTTTCTTTGCTCGAGCGGGGGATTGTTGGTGGCAGGTGGGTCTCGAGTTACTAGACAAGTATTCCAAAACGCTCCGTCGTTGCCCATCTCGATAGGGATATATGCAGTAAAAGAGATCGACCGCTGCAATCGATTCGACTCTCCGGGAATTTCTTCGGAACCGATACGTCTGGTCTCCGGGTCTTCCTAGTCGCGCCCGCCCTCTCGATGCGCCTGGCCGAGACCGCTTCGAAGGGCGGGCGCGCGTCTTCCGCGCGACCGAAAGCCCGCGCTTTGCGGAATCGGCAGGCGGCGCCGGGGGAGAGGCCGGGACGGGCTGACCTTGGTCGTCCATGAACGAGGCGGGGAAGCGGGGCAGAGATGCCGGTTGAGCTGGCGGAGATCGCCGCCGGGCTGCCCTTCGCCGCGTCCCTTGCGATGGCCACGGGCATCACTGCCCTGCGGGAGGGGCGGCGGCGGACCTCGCTGAACGAGGCGCTGCACGAGCTGCGGCGGCCGCTCCAGGCCCTGGCGCTCTCCCTGCCCGCCGATTCGGGCGGCCGCGAGGCGGCCGGATCGGCGCTGCGGATGACCGCCGCCGCGGTCGAACGACTCGATCGCGAGATCAACGGCGAAGCTTCCCCGGCCGCTTCCGACCGCGTCCCGGTGAGGCCGCTGGTCGAGGCCGCGCTGGCGCGCTGGCGCCCCCGTGCCGCCGTCGCGGGGCGACCGCTGGAGTTGACTTGGGAAGCCTCCCGCCCGGTGCTGCGCGGAGACGGCGTCGCGCTCGCGCAGGCGGTGGACAACCTGATCAGCAACGGGTTCGAGCACGGCCTCGGGGCGGTCGAGGTCGAGGTTCGGGAAGAGGAGGGTCTCCTGCGGCTCGCGGTGCGCGACGGCGGCGAGCGGGAGGAACCAGCCGGGCGGTCCGCCCGGCTCGCCCGGCGGCACGGTCACGGGTTGAAGATCGTGCGGCGGGTGGCGGCGAGCCAGGGCGGCACCTTTCGCCTCAAACGCTCCTGCGATCGGACCGAGGCGGAGCTCGTGCTGCCGCTGGCGGGGAGGCCGCGGTGAGCCGGCGGGGGCGTGCGCTGGCGTTCTCGGCGGCCGCGCTCGTGGCCGCGGTCGCCGCGGGCGCGATTGCCGACGGCTACGGCGAGAGCGTCGCCAGGGGCTACGGGGAGCTGCGGCCGGTGCTGGTCGCGGTCGGGGACCTGCGGGCCGGGGAGGAGATCGGCCCCCGTCTCGCGGCCGGCAGGCTCGAGGTGCGGCGGATCCCGGTCCGCTTCGCGCCCCCCGCCGCCCTGGCCGCGCCCCCGGAAGCCCTCGGCCTGGTCCCCGCCGTGACTATTCCGGCGGGCTCCTACCTGCTGGCCTCGCAGCTGCGATCGCCGCGCGCCGACGGCGGCGGCGTGCGCCTCGGCGGAGGGCGGCAGCCGGTGGAGATCGCGGTCAGCGGCGCGGGGGCGCTCTCGGCGTTCGGCTCCCAGCCGGTGGGGTCGCGGGTCGACGTCGTGGTCACCACCGAACCGAGCGGATCCGGAGACGGCCGCACCTACGTGGCGGCGGCGGTCGTCCCGCTGCTGGCCCTCGGGCCCGGGGCGGAAGGCGGGCGGGGCGAAGCAAGCGCGACGCTGGGCCTAACCCGGTCGCAGGCCCTGCGGCTGATCGCCGCCGAGAGCTTCGCTCGCCGGGTCACCGTGTTGCCAAGGGGCTAGACGATGGAGGCGCGCGAGCGGGACATCGCCGAGCTGGCGGCCGGGCTGCGGGCCCGGATCGTTGAGCGGCGGCGGGCCGGTGCGGGGGAGGAGCTCGCCGTCACCGCCCGCGCCGTGGTCGAGGAGTGCGCGGCGGTGCTGCCACCGGCTCTGCGCGAGGAGGTGATCGAGCGGATCGTTCGCGACAGCGTCGGCCTCGGGCCGCTGGAGGCCCTCCTCGCCGACCCCAGCGTGGAGGAGGTGATGGTCAACGGGCCCGACCGCATATACGTGGAGCGGCGCGGGTTGCTAGAGCCGACCGAGGTCGCCTTCGCCGACGAGGAGGAGCTGCGCGACGCGATCGAGCGGGTCCTGGCGCCGCTCGGACGGCGCGTCGACGAGCTCAGCCCGATGGCCGACGCGCGGCTCGCCGACGGCTCCCGGGTCAACGTCGTGATCCCGCCGCTGGCGATCGACGGGCCGGCTCTCTCGATCCGCCGCTTCGGCGCCGAGCGGCCGGGGCCCGACGAGCTGGTCGCGCTCGGGACGCTGACGGCCGAGCAGCGGCGGCTGCTGGAGCGGGCGGTGGGCGCACGGCGCAGCGTGCTCGTCAGCGGCGGCACCGGCTCGGGGAAGACGACGCTGCTGAACGCGCTCTCCAGCTTCATCGCCCCGGGCGAGCGGGTGGTGACGATCGAGGACGCGGCCGAGCTGCGGCTGCAGCAGCCGCACGTCGTCCGGCTCGAGAGCCGCCCGGCCGGAGTCGAGGGGCGGGGCGAGGTGACGATCCGCGACCTGCTGCGAAACGCGCTGCGGATGCGCCCGGACCGGATCGTGATCGGCGAGGTCAGGGGCGTCGAGGCGATCGACCTGCTGACCGCGCTCAACACCGGCCACGACGGCGCCCTCTCCACCGTCCACGCCAATTCCCCGGCGGACGCCCTGAGCCGGCTGGAGACGCTGGTCCTGATGGCCGGCGTCGGCCTGCCGCACTCGACCGTCGCCGAGCAGGTGCGGCGCGGCATCGACCTCGTGGTCCACCTGCGGCGCGAGGCCGACGGTTCGCGGCGGGTGAGCGAGATCGCGGAGGTTTCGTGACCCCCACGGCGCTCTTCGCCGCCGCCGCGGGCGGGCTGGCCGTGGTGGCGGCGCGGGAGGCGCTGCTGGCGAGCCCGGCGGCGGCGCACTGGGTGCGCGTCGCGCTGGAGCCGCTGCGGCGGGCGGGCGAGGAGGGGTATGCGCCCTCGACCGTGGAGCGGCGCCGGTTGACCCTGCTCGGCACCGGTGCCGCGATCGCCGGGGGCTGGATCCTCGGCGGGCTGGCGCTGGCGGTGCCGCTGGCGCTGGCGGGACCGGCGGCGGTCGCCTGGGCGATCGCCAGCCGCCGCCGGCGCTACCGCCGCGCGGTCGAGCGCTCGCTGCCGGAGGTGGCGACGGCGATCGCCGACTCGCTCAGCGCCGGGCGCTCGCTGCGCGCCTCGCTGTCGGAGTCGGTCGCCTCGCTGGACGGGCCCGCTGCCGGCGAGCTCGTCCGGCTCTCCGGCGAGCTGGAGCTCGGTGCCGGCACGGCGGCGGCGGTGGCCCGCTGGCGGCGGCGGATGCGCTCCGAGCCGGTCGACGCCTTCGCCGCCGCGCTGCTCAGCCAGCGCCTGGCCGGGGGCGACCTGGCGGGCCTGCTGCGCCGCTTCGCCGCCGCGGCGGCCGAGCGCGAGCGGGTCGCCGAAGACGCTCGCGCGGCGACCGCCCAGGCCCGCTTCACCGGCCTCCTGGTGGTGGCGATGCCGACCGGCGGCGCCGTCCTCGCCGAGCTGCTGGAGCCCGGCTTCCTCGCGACGCTGCTCGCCTCTCCGCCCGCCGCCGTCCTCCTCGGCCTCTCCGCCGCCCTGCAGGTCGCCGGCTTCCTCGTCATCCGCCGCTTCTCGCAGGTGGTCGAGTGAGCGACGCCGCGATGCTCGCCGCGGTGGCGGTCCTGCTCGCCGCGGCGGCGGCGCGGGAGCTACCGGCCGATCGCCTCGTCGCCGAGCTGAGGGGGCGGCTGGCGCTGCCGGCGCTGCTGCCGCAGAAGCTCGCCTGCTGCCTGGCGGGGGTCGCCGCGGGGTTGCTCGCCGCGCCGGCGGCACCGGGCCGATCGGCGGTGCTGGTCTTGGCCGGGCTGCCGGTCGCCGGCTTCCTCGCCCCCGATGCCCTGCGGGAGAGGCGGGCGCGCCGCCGCCACCGGCGCCTGCTGCGGGCGCTGCCCGACGCCCTCGATCTGCTCGCGGTCAGCGCCGGCTCGGGCCGCGGCCCGGCCGCCGGCATCGAGCAGCTCGCCCGCGCGGGGGAGGGGCCGCTGGCAGAAGAGCTGCGGCTGGCCGTCGCCGAGCTCTCCAGCGGGGTCCCCATGGGCGCCGTCCTGGAGGCGCTGCGGCAACGCGTCCCCGGCAGCGAGGTGGCGACCCTGGTCGCGGCCATCGAGCGCTCGCGCAAGCTCGGCTCGCCGCTCGCCGACCAGCTCCGCCGTCAGGCGAGCGCCCTGCGCCGCGACAGCCGCCGGGCGACCGAGGAGCGCGCCGCCCGGGCGGCGCCGAAGATCCAGCTCGTCGTCGCCCTGGTCCTCGTCCCCTCGGTCCTGCTGATGATCGCCGCCGGCCTGATCGCCAACGCCGGCACGCTGCTGGCGGGGTTCTAGCGCGATCGCGCTACTGCACCCAGCCCTCCTGATAGCTCTCCACGACCTCGGCATCGAGCTCATCCGGTTCTGGCTTGGGGGACTTGCGGCGAGCCCGGTTCTGCCTCTCTTCGAAGTAAGAGGACAGGAGGTGGGGGCGGGGACCATTCCGCTGCCGTTTGAAATACGCCGCAACTTCCACGAGAAGGACGATAAGGCCGCTGACACCGAAGATGACTCCAAAGCCGGCCAGTGGAGAGAGTGAGAGCACGAACCCCGAAAGCAGCGCACCGACAGCGACCGCAAAGAAGGCGATCAGTGGCAATCCGAGAGCTGAGTTCTTGGTGCGCATCCGGTCAAGCATTTTATTCCTTTCGGGGCTCACCATGGATTAAGCCATACGCCGACGTAGACGGCGGCGAGAACGGTTCCAAACACCCGCTCGTAGCGCTCTCCCATTCGGTGCTCGATGCTACGCCGACTGAGGTGTCTGGTTGAGCTTTTCATCAGACGTTTGGCCACCAAGGGTGCGCAGAGGGCGCCGAGCAAGGCTCCCACACCCACCAGCGGAATAGCGCCGAAGAGGTCATGCTCTGCCGAGGCGATGGTGAAGGCATCGGGGGTCCGTGCATCTCCGATTACCCAGATGATCCCGAGAACAGCCGCAACGGCGATTCCCCATCGCCGTCTCCAGAGCTCCACCTCCGCGTCGAGATCGGACGCCGGAGACTTGGCCCTGCCCGAGGGGAAATCGGCCACGTCCGGGAGAAAGACCGAGCCCAGGAAGTAACCGGCGATATACCCGTCTCCCGCAAGGAGTATCAGGCTCTTGTCCGCCGGCAGAACCGGCCCCGCAAATCCCAGCGAGAGGTGATGACTCACCTCCAGTAACGAACTCACGCGGTTGCTGCCTCCCGATAATTGTCACTGCCCAGACCAATTCCGAGCCGGCAGGCTATAGGAACTTGTCCCTCCTAAACACTGTGGAGTTACTTCGTCACCTGACGTTCCCGGCCGTTGTTGCGAGGAAATATCAGGTACCCACATGTAAGCGAAGTGCTACTCGAGGGACTCCTCGCGCAGCCGTTTGGCGACGGCGCCGGTGGCGGCGGCGATCGCGTCGAGCCCGGCGGCGTTCTCCTTGTGGCCGCTGACATAGCAGCAAAGGGTGCCGTCGACCAGCTCGAAGGCGAACTTGTCCGGAGCCGTGTCGGCCAGCCAGACGATGAAGGTGGGGGAGAAGAGCTGGCGCAGCCGGTTGGCGTCCTGCTCCTCGGTGGCGAAGATCTCGTACTTGTCGAGCAGCGCTTCGCTCTCCAGGTTGACCCGTTGTTTGTTGCCGCGGAAGGCGTCCTCGAACTTCTCCAGCGCCCGCAGGCCGAACTTTCGCTGGCAGTAGAGCTCCGGGACGAAGCCGACGCAATCGGGGACCTCGACCAGGCCGAGGGTGTAGCGGTAGTAGTTGGTCTGCGTGTCGCCGTCGGAGTCGCGCGTCTCTTCCTCGTAGGTGAAGAGCGCCAGGGTTCCGTCGAAGCCCTCGGCGATCGGGCCGGTCAGCGTGCGCTCGGCGTAGCGGTCGTCGCCCTTGCGCAGCAGCGGGGTCGCCTGCGGCAGACGACCGCGGCCGTGGATCAGGGTTAGGCCGCGGTTGGCCGCGTAGACCTCGAAGAAGTCGTCGGCCGCCCGCTTGTCGGCGATCGCGAAGACGACGACGATCGCGATCAGCAGGGAGAGCAGGGCGGCGCCGGCGCCGATCGCCGCGCCGACGAAGAGGAGGCCGGCGACGAAGGCGGCCGCCGTCAGCACCGCGACCAGGATCAGGGTCAGCGGCGTCCGCATCAGGCGGCTGAAGTGATAGCCGCGCATGTCGTTGGCGTCGTCGGGGAGGCCGGTGGCAACCGCTTCGGTAGTCGCCGACGCCTGCTCGGAGCTGCTCACGCGCCCAATCTACCTAGCGCTCATTCGTCTGTTCCTTTTCCTTGTCCAGCACGGAAAAGGAACAGACGAATGCTGAGAGGCCGGCCCCTGCGGATGCAAACGGGGTTGCAGAGGGAGGGCGTGTTGCAAAGTGGGGGAGTGTGGGTTATTGTGGCGATCGAGTTGAAGCCCAGGACCGGGGTGGTGAGGCTCCTCCCACCTCATCACTCCGGTCCAACTCTTTTCGGCCCTCCCGCTCAGAAAGGACTTCTCCGCAGTGGCGTTCAGGGGTCTCTACGAGCACAGCCTCGATTCCAAGGACCGCCTCACGGTCCCCTCTCGCTTCCGGGCTTCGCTTGCCGACGGCATCGTTCTCTCCAAGGGCTTCGACCCCTGCGTCTGGGTGCACACGACCGGCGAGTTCGAGCAGCTCTCCGACCGCTTCCTCTCCCCGCACAGCCCTTTCGGCGCCGACGCCCGCGCCCTGCGCCGCCGCTTCCACGGCGGATCCTTCGACGAGAAGCTCGACTCCGCCGGCCGCATCCGCATCCCCAGGCCGCTGATCGAGCACGCCGGCCTCGACGCCAACTGCGTCGTGATCGGGGCGGGGGAGTACCTGGAGATCTGGAACGCCGACGCCTGGGCCAAGCAGGAGGAGGAGCTCGACGCCGCCGCCCCCGAGATCGCCGAGGGCCTCGCCGCCGCCGGGACCGCGTGATCATGAGACTGAATGCGAGGCAGATCGAATATGTCGAGCCCACGCACACGGCAGCGCTGCGGCCCGTGGAGGTGGTCATGAGCGAGCACGAGCCCGTCCTGGCGCCCGAGCTGGTCTCGCTGCTGGCGCCGGAGCCGGGGCAGGTCGCGGTCGATTGCACCTTCGGTGGCGGCGGTCACGCGCGGGCGATCGCCGAGCTGCTGGGGCCGGAGGGGACGCTGATCGGGATCGATCGCGACCCCGCCGCGCAGGAGCGCTTCAGCCGCTTCGCCGCGGAGGCGCCGTGCCGCACGCTCTTCGTCAGCAGCGACTTCGCGGCAGGACTTCGCGCTCTGCAGGGCGAAGGAATCCGCCCAGACATGGTTTATGTAGATCTGGGGATGTCCTCGATGCAGGTCGACGCGCGCGAGCGGGGGTTCTCCTATTCCTATGACGCGCCGCTCGACATGCGGATGGACACGCGCCAGGACTTCACCGCGGCCGACCTCGTCAACGAGTGGCCCGAGGCGCGGATCGCCCAGGTCCTGCGCCGCTTCGGCGAGGAGCGCCACGCCGGCGGGATCGCCCGCGAGATCGTCGCCCGCCGCCCGCTGGCCACCACCGGCGAGCTGGTCGCGGCGATCAAGGCCGGGATGCCGGCCTCGGCCCGCTTCGGCGGCGGCCACCCGGCCAAGCGCAGCTTCCAGGCGATCCGGATCGCCGTCAACGGCGAGCTCGAGGCGCTGAACGAGGCGCTGCCCCTCGCCTGGTCGCAGCTCCGGGTGGGCGGCCGCTTCGCCGCGATCTCCTTTCACTCGCTCGAGGACCGGCCGGTGAAGCAGTTCCTCGCCGCCAAGGCGCGCGGCTGCGTCTGCCCGCCCGAGCTCCCGGTCTGCGTCTGCGGCCACGAGCCCGAGGCCGAGCTCCTGACCCGCCGCGCGATCTCTCCCGGGCCCGAGGAGGCGGAGCGGAACCCGCGCTCGCGTTCGGCCCACCTGCGCGCCGCGATCAAGATCGCCGAGGCGCAGCCCGCGGGGGAGGCCGGCTGATGGCCGTCGCCGCCCCCGCCCGCCGCAGCCGGGCCGTCACCGCGCCCGCGCCCTCGCGGACCACGGCGCCGAAGAAACGCAGAGCGCCGGCGCGGAAACCCGCACCCAAGCGCGCTCCCGCCCCCGCCCGTCCCAAGCTCGCGCTCGCCGCCGGCCGCACCGCGGTTGCCGTCCGCCAGCTCCCGGACTCGGGCCTCGTCGTGAGGATGACCCGCGGCCGGGCCTGGATCGCGGTCCTCGCCGTCCTCCTGGTCGGGATCGTCACCCTCAACGTCGCCACCCTCAGCTTCGCCGCCTCGGCCGGCAAGATCGACGAGCAGATCACCTCGCTCGAACAGGAGATCTCGATGCTCGAAAGCCGCGAGGCGAAGTACTTCAGCACCGCGCGGATCCGCAACGAGGGCGCCGCGGCCGGGCTCGCGATGCCGACCAGCGAAGACCCGACGGTGATCGAATTCGAGCCCGGGGACGTCGCCACCGCCGCTGCGCGCCTCGCGGCCGCGGGAGGCTAGGAATCCCCCGATGCGCTTGATCGAGCGGCGGATCGGGCTCCTCTTCGGCGGCTTCCTCCTCTGTTTCCTCCTCATCGTCGGTCGCGCCTTCTGGCTGCAGGGGGTGCAGGGAGCGAGCCTCGCCTCCGAGGCGGCCTACCAGCAGACCGAGGTGGTCACCGTTCCCGGCCTGCGCGGCGACCTGCTCGACCGCCGCGGCAACAAGCTCGCCGCCTCCGAAGACGCGGCGACGATCTACGCGACCCCGTACCAGGTGAAAAACCCACCGGCCGCGGCGGCCCGCCTGGCGCCGATCCTGGACGAGCCCAGGGGCGAGGTCCTGGAAGCGCTGACCGCCGAAGGCGGCTTCTCCTACGTCGCCCAGAAAGTCGATCTCGCCACCGCCGCCAAGGTCGAAGCCCTCGACATCGAAGGACTCGGTCAGCTGCCCGACACCCGTCGCACCTACCCGCAGGGCGAGATGGCGGGCCAGGTGATCGGCGCGGTCGGGACCGAGAACCAGGGCCTGACCGGGCTCGAGGCCGGTGAGGAAGAGGTGCTCGGCGGCTCGGACGGCGAACGGCGGATCGTCAACGACGCGCTCGGCGATCCGATCCGGCTGGAAACCGTGCAGGAAGCCGAGGACGGCGAAGACATCCAGCTGACCCTCGACCCGCTGATCCAGCGCGAAACCGAAGCGGCGCTGAACGGGGTCGGCGAAAGCTGGTCGCCGAAGGGGGCGACGGCGATCGTCGTCGACCCGCGCTCCTCTCAGATCCTGGCGATGGCCAACTGGCCGCCGGTCGACCCCGGCGACCTCTCCGAGGCCAGCAACGATGACCTGCTCAACAAGGCAACCGGGTTCACCTACGAGCCGGGCTCGACCTTCAAGGCGTTCACGGTCGCCGCCGCGCTGGAGGAAAAAAAGGTCACGCCGGCGAGCGAATTCGTCCTGCCGCCGGTGCTCCAGGTCGCCGATCGGACGATCGAAGACTCGCACCCGCGGGGCACCGAAACGATGAGCGTCGCGACGATCCTCGCCCACTCCTCGAACGTGGGTGCGGCGACGATCGGCCTCGAGGTCGGTGCCGAACGGTTCGACAGGTGGATCCGCCGCTTCGGCTTCGGCCGCCCGACCGGGGTCCAGTACCCGGCCGAGGAGCAGGGGCTGCTGCTCGACCTCGACAAATACTCGGGCTCGACCCTCGGCAACGAGGCGATGGGGCAGGGGCTCTCGGTGACGCCGATGCAGATGGTCGCCGGTTATACGGCGATCGCCAACGGCGGCATGCTGCGGCCGCCGCAGCTGATCGAGCAGGTCGGCGACGAGCCGGTGCACGAGCCGAGGGGCAGGCGGGTGATCTCGCCGCAGGTGGCGGCGGAGATCCGGGAAATGCTCGAAGGGGTGCTGGCGCCGGGCGGGACCGCCTCGGAGGTCAGCGTTCCGGGATACACGTTGGCCGGCAAGACCGGAACCGCCGAGAAGGCCGAAGACGGGACCTACTCGGAGACGAAATTCGTCGCCTCGTTCATCGGCTTCGCGCCGGCGCAGAACCCGCGGCTGTTGGCGGCGGTGATCGTCGACGAGCCGCAGGGGGAAATCTACGGCGGGTCGGTGGCGGCGCCGGCTTTTGGGCGGATTGCGGAATTTGCACTTCCCTATCTCGGCGTGCCTCAGGAATGAACCTCGGAGGGAGTGGGCACCCGGTCCCCTTCCTAGAATCGGGCAGTCGATGATGAGACTGGCCGAGCTGGTTGCGGAGCTTCCCGGGGCGCGGATCGTGGGAGACGGGTCCGTGGGGGTGGAGCAGCTCGCGTACGACAGCCGCAAGGTGGAGCCCGGGACGCTCTTCTTCTGCGTGGTCGGGGAGAAGGCCGACGGGCACGAGTTCGGGGCCCGGGCGGTCGAGGAGGGCGCTTCGGCGCTGGTGGTCGAGCGGGAGCTGACGGACCTGGACGTGGTTCAGGTGGTGGTTCCCGACTCGCGGGCGGCGATGGCTCCGCTGGCGGCCCGGTTCTATGGCGATCCGACGGCGAAGCTGCGGGTGGTCGGGGTTACCGGGACGAACGGGAAGACGACGACCGCATTTCTCGTCCACGAGATCCTCGAGGCGGCTGAATTTCCCTGCGGGCTGCTCGGCACGGTGAAGCAGATTGTCGGTGGGGTGCAGAAGGAAGTCGTGCGGACGACGCCGGAGGCGATCGAGCTGCAGTCGACCTTCCGGCAGATGCTCGAGGGCGGCGACGAGGCCTGCGCGATGGAGGTCTCCTCCCATGCCCTGATCCTGCACCGGGCCGAGGCGATCCACTTCGAGGTCGCGATCTTCACCAACCTCACCCAGGACCACCTCGACTTCCACGCCGGCATGGAGGAGTACTTCCTCGCCAAGCGCAAGCTCTTCGAGGCCGGGCCGAAGACGGCGATCGTCAACGTCGACGACCCCTACGGGAGTCGCCTAGCGGACGAATTCGAGTGCGTGACCTTCTCCGCCGAGGGCGCGGAGGCGGACTACAGCGCCCGCGACGTCTCCTTCGACGCGGGTGGCGCCCGCTTCACGGTCGGCGACCAGCAGCTGCGCACCGGCCTGCCGGGGCACTTCAACGTCGCCAACGCACTCGGTGCCTTCGCCGCCGCCGAGGCGATGGGGGTGGGATCGGAGATCGCCGCCGCCGGCCTGGCGCGGGCGGCGCGGGTGCCGGGGCGGTTCGAGCCGATCGACGAGGGGCAGGGGTTCTCGGTCCTCGTCGACTACGCCCACACCCCCGACTCGCTGGAGAACGTGCTGCGCGCCGCCCGCCGCCTGACCGGCGGCAGGCTGATCTCGGTCTTCGGCGCCGGCGGCGACCGCGACCGCGACAAGCGCCCGAAGATGGGCCGCGCCGGCGCCGAGCACTCCGACCTGGCCGTGATCACCTCCGACAACCCGCGCTCGGAGGACCCGGAGGCGATCGTCGCCGAAGTCGCCGCCGGGGCCGAGGGCATTTCCGGTGCCGGCGGGCTCGAGGTGGTCGTCGACCGCCGCGAGGCGATCGCCCTGGCCCTCGGCCGCGCCGCGCCCGGCGACACCGTCGTGATCGCCGGCAAGGGCCACGAGCAGGGCCAGGAATTCGAGGAGGGCCGCAAGATCCCCTTCGACGATCGCGAGGTCGCCCGCGAGGAGCTCTGGAAGCTGGGCAGCCCGGCATGAAGCTGTCCGCGCAGGAGATCGCGGCAGCGATCGGCGCCGAGTTGCTCGGCGAGGGCGAATCCGGCTCGCCGCGGCGGGCGATCGTCGACTCGAGCCTGACCGAGCCGGGCGACCTCTTCTTCGGCCTGCGTGGCGAGAAACGGGACGGCGGAGACTTCGCCGGTCCGGCGCTGACGGCCGGCGCCTGGGGGGTGGTGGTCGCGACTCCGCACGGCGAGTACACGACGGGGGTCTCCGTGAGCGAGCCCGAGGGTGGCTGGGTCTTCGTCGTGTCCGACCCGCTGGAGGCGATGCAGACGCTCGCGCGAACCCGGCGGCGCGCGCTCGGTGCGCACGTCGTCGGCGTCACCGGCTCGGTCGGCAAGACCTCGGTCAAGGACATCTCCAGGGCGCTGCTGCCGGGCAAGGTCCACGCCAACCGCGAAAACCTCAACACCGAGATCGGACTCCCTTTGACGATCCTCGGTGCCCCCGACGACACCGAGACCCTGGTCCTGGAGATGGCGATGCGGGGCAGGGGGCAGATCGCCGAGCTGGCTGCGATCGCCGAGCCGGAGGTGGCGGTGATCACCAACGTCGGCCCGGTCCACGTCGAGCTGCTGGGCTCGGTCGAGGCGATCGCGGCGGCGAAGGCGGAGATCCTCGACGACCTGCCGCCCGGGGGCACCGCGGTGGCGCCGGTCGAGGCCGGCGAGCTGGAGTCGCACCTGACCCGGGCGCCGAAGCTGCTCCGCTTCGGGCCCGGCGGCGACGTCGAGGCGAGCGAGGTGGAGGTGGTCGAGGGGGTGACCGAAGCGCTGGTCTCGACCCCGCTCGGCCCCCAGCGCTTCCACTTCCCCTTCGCCGAGGCCCACAACCTGACCAACGCCCTGGCCGCGATCGCCGCCGGCGTCGCCCTCGGCGCCGACCTCGCCGGGATGGCCGACCGCGCTGCGAGCATAGGATTCTCCCGCTTCCGCGGAGAGCGCCTGGAGCTACCCGGCTCGATCGTCCTCGTGAACGACTGCTACAACGCCAACCCGGTGTCGATGCGCGCGGCGCTCGACCATCTCGTCACCCTCGAGGCCGAGCGCACGGTCGCGGTGCTGGGCGAGATGGGGGAGCTGGGGCCGGATTCGGCCGTCTACCACCGGCAGGTCGGCGAGCACGCGCGCGCCCACGGCGTCGACCTGGTGATCGGGGTCGGCCTGCCGGCCCGCGACTACGACCCCGACGAGCTGGTCGCCGACCCCGGCGAGGCGGCGGAGCTGCTGGCGGCGAAACTGGAGCCGGGCGACGCGGTGCTGGTCAAGGGCTCGCGCTCGGCCGGGCTGGAGGCGGTCGCCGAGCAGCTCCCGGAGCTGGTCGAGGTGGAGGACTGATGGGCGAAGTCCTGATCGCGGGGATGGCGGCGATGCTGATCTGCATCTTCCTCGGCCCCAAATTCATCGAATACCTGCGGGTCAAGGAGTTCGGGCAGCACATCCGCGAGGACGGGCCGCAGGAGCACCACACCAAGGCCGGGACGCCGACGATGGGCGGGCTGATCGTCTTCGCCTCGATCTGCGTCCCCTTCCTCGTCCTCTCCGATCGCGACCCGCAGAGCCTGGCCGTCTTCGGCGTGGCGATGGGCTGCGCGGTGCTCGGCTTCGCCGACGACTACATCAAGATCGTCAAACGCCGCTCGCTCGGCCTCGCCGGCCGCTGGAAGCTGGTCGGCCAGCTGCTCCTCGCCCTGGCGCTGTGGTGGGTCGCCCGCCACGAGGTCGGCCTGGAGCCGACCCTCTACTTCCGCATCGGCGACGGCAGCATCGACCTCGGGCCGGCGCTCTACTTCGTCCTCGTCTTCCTCGTGATCGCCGGCACCTCGAACGGGGTCAACCTCACCGACGGCCTCGACGGCCTCGCCGCCGGCTCCTGCGCGATCGTCCTCCTCGCCTACACGGCGATCGCCTTCGTTGCCAACGAGCAGCAGAACCTGGCCCTGCTCTCCGCCTGCCTGGTCGGCGCCTGCGTGGGGTTCCTCTGGTACAACGCCTTCCCGGCCTCGATCTTCATGGGGGACACCGGCTCGCTCGGCCTCGGCGGCGCGATCGGCGCACTGGCGGTGATGACCCAGACCGAGGTCCTGCTGATCATCATCGGCGGCATCTTCGTGATCGAGGCGCTCTCGGTCCTGCTCCAGGTCTTCGCCTTCAAGACCTTCCGCCGCCGGGTCCTGCTGATGGCGCCGCTGCACCACCACTTCGAGATGATGGCCTGGTCGGAGACGAAGATCATGCTCCGCTTCTGGATCATCGCCGCGGTCTGCTCGGGGATCGGGTTCACGCTGTACCAGCAGTCGATCGGCAGCTGATGCCTGAGGTAGAGGTCAGCGCGGGACCGATCGACTACGGGGACTCCGGCGGTGAGGGCAGGCCGCTGGTCTTCGTCGGCGGGCTGCCGCACGACGAGCGCCTCTGGGACGAGGTGGTGGCCGAGCTCGCGCCGCAGTTCCGCTGCCTGACGCCGGTGCTGCCGCTGGGGGCCCAGCGCAAACCGCTGCGTTCCGACGCCGACCTCTCCTTACCGGGTCTGGGCCGGATCGTCACCGAGTTCCTCGAGCGCCTCGACCTGCGCGACGCGGTGGTCTGCTTCAACGACTGGGGCGGCGCCCAGACGATGGTCTCCCACGAAGGCGTCGACCGGGTCGGCGCCTTCGTCCTCGTCTCCTGCGAGACCGACCGCAACTACCCGCCCGGCCTTGCCGGCCAGATCGCCGCCCTCTCCGGCTTCCTCCCCGGCGGCTTCGGGGTCATGCGCCTCGCGCTCGGCTCGCCGGTTCTGCGGAAACTGCCCTTCACCTACGGCCGGATGAGCAAGCGCGGCGTCCCGGACGAGCTGATGCACCGCTGGCTGCAGCCGCTGAAGCGGCCCGAGATCCGCCGCGACACGCGGCGCTACGTTCGCGACGTCCGCCACGGCAAGCGAGAGATCCGCGCCGCGACGCCGAAGCTGCGCTCTTTCGAGCGGCCGGTGCTCGTCGTCTGGGACGAGGAGGGGACGATGATGCCCAACAGCGAGGGCCGCCGCCTGGCGGAGTCGTTCCCGAACTCGACCTACGTCGAGCTGCCCGACTGCTACACGCTGATCCCGATCGACCAGCCGGTGGCGCTGGCCCGCGAGATCAGGCAGTTCGCCGGCTGATCGTCAGAGAGGCGGTTCGCGGACGTCGACCAGGTCGTCGACGAGCTTGAAGTCCTTGTAGTTGCGGGTCAGGAGGACGGCTTCATGCGTCATCGCGGTGGCGGCGATAGCCAGATCCGCCGTGCGCGATCGAGGATTGCCACCCCTGTCGGCGACAGTTGCCTGTAGCTGTCCGAGCGCTCTCGCAACCCGCCCGTCGAGTGGATGGGTGGAAAAGCCGGACTCGATTCTTCCGAGCTGCACCGCGCGCTGCGCGCGCTCCTCGGGGTCCTGGGCCTTCAGAAGGCCGAAGTGCAGCTCCGCCAGGGAGACGGTGCTGATTCCCACGTCGAACTCCGGCGGCAGAGGGTGCCGGGCGATGAGGACGGAGGTGTCGAGAATGACCCTCATTCCTGCTCAGCCCACGGGTCACGCAGCGCGATATCGAACTCTCTTATGTCGTCAGCGAGGTTCTCGTCGACCGGGAGCTTCCAGAGATCTTCGAGCGTGGCCGCCGGTACCCACTGGCGCCTGTCGTCGAGAGGCATGAGCTTCGCCACCGGCCTTCCCGAAACCGTGATCGTGAACTCCTCTCCGGCCTCGGCCCGGCGGAGGATCTCCCCGATCTCGTTTCGCAGCGTTTTCTGCGGGATCTCTGGCATCGAGCGCAGGGTAGCAAAAGTGCTACCTGGCATCAGACAGGGGTATCCGCGGGCGTCGCGAAGCTCTGGCATGTGTCCCCAAGGGTTCCGGCCAAGGAAATTCGCCCCCCCCTGCCGACGGGGCCATTTCTCGTAGTCGGGCTCGCCCGCTCGGGGCAGGCGGCGGCACGGCTCCTCGCCGCCCGCGGCGAGACGGTGATGGCGGTCGATTCGTGCCATCCCGAGGGCGCGGCAGGGCTGGAGGGGGCCGACGTCGAAGTCCTCCTGGATACGGATGGAGTGGCGCAGCTCGACGGGACCCGCACGGTCGTCAAGAGCCCGGGTGTACCGCGGGAGGCGCCGGTGATCGCACGGGCCCTCGAGCGGGGTCTCGAGGTGGTGGGGGAGATGGAGCTCGCCTGGCGGGCGCTGCCGAACCGCTTCGTCGGCGTCACCGGCACCAACGGCAAGACGACCACGGTCGAGCTGCTCGGCCACGTCTACCGCACCGCGGGCGAGCCGGTCGCCGTCGCCGGCAACGTCGGTACCGCGCTCTCGGAGCTGGTCGGCGCGGTCGACCCCGGGGCGACGATCGTCTGCGAGTGCTCGAGCTTCCAGCTGGAGGACGCGACCGCGTTCGCGCCGGAGTGCGCGGTCTTCCTCAACCTCGCCCCCGACCACCTCGACCGCCACCGCGACCTCGAGTCCTACCTGGCGGCGAAGCTGCGGATCTTCGCCAACCAGGGCAACGACGACCTCGCCGTCTTCAACGCCGACGACCCGTTCGCCGCCGGCACCGACCTCGGCGGCTGCGCCCGCCGGGTCGCCTTCTGCACCGGCGCCGCCCCCGACTGCGAGGTCGCCGTCGCCGAGGGGACGATCTTCTACGACGGCGAGCCGCTGCTGCCGGTCTCCGAGCTCGGCCTCTTCGGCGAGCACAACGTCGCCAACGCGATGGCCGCCGCTGCCGCCGCGCTCTCGATGGGTATCGACCGCGACGCGGTCCGCGCCGGGCTGCGCAGCTTTGCCGGCGTCCCGCACCGGCTCGAGACGGTCGCCGCGGTCGGCGGGGTCCGCTTCGTCAACGACTCGAAGGCGACTAACGTCGCCTCCGCCGCGGTCGGGATCCGCGCCTTCGACGGCGGCGTCCACGCGATCCTCGGCGGCAGCGAGAAGGACGAGCCGTTCGCGCCGCTGGTCGCGCCGCTGGTCGAGAGCGCCCGCGCCTGCTACCTGGTCGGCGCCACGACCGAGCGGATGGCGCGCGAGCTGGCGCCGGTCGTCGCCGCGGGGGTCGAGCTGCACCGCTGCGCCGGCCTCGAGGACGCGGTCCGCCGCGCGGCGGCAGCGGCCGAACCCGGTGACGTGGTCCTGCTCTCGCCCGCCTGCGCCAGCTTCGACGCCTTCGAGAACTTCGAAGCCCGCGGCGACCGCTTCCGCGAGATCGTCGGGGAGCTGGGATGAGCGCCAAAGCCGCGCGAGGCCGCAAAGCCGCGAAGAAGCCGGCCAAGGCCAAGCGTCCCAGGAAGCGCGCCCGCCCGGTCCCGCCCGAGTACAGCATCCTCCTCACCGCGACCCTCTGCCTGCTCGCCCTGGGCGCGGTGATGGTCTTCTCGGCCAGCTCGACCACCCGCATCCTCCAGGACGGGGGCCTCTCCGACAGCGCCTTCTACCTGAAGCGGACGCTGCTCTTCGGCGGCGTCGGCCTGCTGATCCTGTACCTGGCCTCGCGCCACGGCCTGCGGGTGATCCGCCAGTTGACGCCGCTGCTGCTGGCCGGCTCGATCGTCCTCCTGATGGCGGTCCTCGTCGCCGGCACCGAAGTCAACGGCGCGACCCGCTGGCTCGGCGGCGGCTTCCTCCAGATCCAGCCCTCGGAGCTGGCCAAGGTCGCCCTGATCCTCTACGGGGCGGATCTGCTGGCGAGCAAGCCCAAGCGGGTGCGGTCGCTGGAAGGGATGATGCCCCTGTTGTTGGTCGTCGGCGCCTCCTCGCTGCTGATCATGCTCCAGCCCGACATGGGGACGACGATGGTGATCGCCTTCTCCGTCGGCGCGATGCTGGTCGCCGCCGGGGCGCGGCCCGCCGACCTCGGCAAGATCGCGCTGGTCATCGGCGGGCTCGCCCTGCTGATGGCGGTCGTCGAGCCCTACCGGATGGCCCGCCTGACCAGCTTCCTCAACCCCGGCACCGACCCCGGCGGCGCCGGCTTCCAGGCGGCGCAGGCGAAGATCGCCCTCGGCTCGGGAGGCTTCCTCGGCGACGGGCTCGGCAACGGAGTCGGCAAGGCTTTCTACCTGCCCGAGGCCCACACCGACATGATCTCGGCGGTGATCGGCGAGGAGCTCGGCCTGGCCGGGATCACCGCCGTCGTCGGCCTCTTCGCGATGTTCGGCTTCGCCGGCCTGAAAACCGCCCAGAAGGCGAAGGACGCCTACGGGAAGATCCTCGTCGCCGGGCTCACCTCGCTGGTCCTCGTCCAGGCGACGATCAACCTCTTCGCGGTGATGGGGATGGCGCCGCTGACCGGGGTGCCGCTGCCCTTCGTCTCCTACGGCAACAGCAGCCTGATGGCGACCCTGCTGGCCGTCGGCCTGATCCTCAACGTCGCCCGCGGCGGCACCGCGAAGGCGGCGCGCACTTCGACGCCCACCCGCGCTGGCAAACTGCGCGTCGTCGACGGCGGGCGCTCGCCCGCGCGCGAAAGGAGCCGATCCAGCGGTGCCAGGAAAGCCAAGAGTGGTGGTCGCAGCGGGGGGAACCGCGGGGCACGTGGTGCCCGCCATGGCGGTCGCCGACGAGCTTCGGGCTAGCGGCGCCGAGGTCAGCTTCCTCGGCACGCGCGAGCGGATCGAGGCGGAGCTGGTCCCGGCCGCCGGTTACGAGATGGACTTCATCCAGGTGCGCGGCATCGACCGCCGCAATCCGCTGCGCGCGGCCCGGGCGGGCTTCGAGGCGCTGGGTGGGGTCAGGGCCGCCCGCGGGGTGCTGCGCCGCCGGGAGGCGGATGTCGTGCTCGGCGGCGGCGGTTACGTCGCCGGGCCGGCGGGGCTGGCGGCGACCCTGACGCGGACGCCGCTAGTCCTCACCGAGGCCGACAGCCACCTCGGGCTGGCCAACCGGCTGCTGGCGCGGCGGGCGCGGCGGGTCTGCCTCGCCTTCCCGATCGCCGGCAGGGAGGGGGAGCCGTACCTGGTAACCGGCCGCCCGGTGCCGCGGGCGGTGCTGGAAGGCGATCGGGAGGCGGCGCGCCGCCGGTTCGGGATCGCCGCGGACGCCCGCTGCCTGCTCGTCTTCGGCGGCAGCCAGGGCGCGCGCTCGATCAACCTCGCCGCCTTCGAGGCCTTCGCCGAGCGCGAGGGGCGCGACTTCGACGTCGTCCACATCGCCGGCAGCCGCGACTTCCCCGAGCTCGAGCCGCGCCTGGCCGCGGCAGCCAATGCGGATCGCTACACGCTGCTCCCCTACGAGCCGGACCTCGGCGACGCGCTGGCCGCGGCCGACCTTGTTCTCGCCCGCTCCGGTGGCTCGATCTTCGAGGTGGTCGCCGTCGGCCGCCCCGCGGTGCTGATCCCATATCCGTTCGCCACCGGCGACCACCAGAGCGCCAACGCCGAGTGGATGCGCGCCGCCGGGGCGGCGAGCGTGATTCCCGACGCCGAGCTGAGCGCCGAGCGGCTGCAGGCCGAGGTCGGGGCGGCGATCGAAGACCCGGCCCGGCTGGAGACGATGGCCGCCGCCGCCCGCGGTCTTGCCAAGCCGGAAGCCGCCCGCCAAATCGCTGACGAGGTTCTGGGGGCGGTGCGATGAGCGAATGGAACGGACGCCGGCTGCACTTCATCGGGATCGGCGGTGCGGGGATGAGCGGTTTGGCGCTCGTCTGCACGCGGCTTGGCGCCGAGGTCAGCGGCTCGGACCGGGCCGACTCCTCTTATATGGAGCGGCTGCGCGCGGCGGGGCTTCAACCCGCCGTCGGCCACGACGCGGAGAACCTCCCCGAGGGTGCCGAGGTGGTCGTCTCGACCGCGATCGCCGCCGACAACCCCGAGCTGGAGCTGGCCCGCCGGCGCGGCGCCGAGCCGATCCACCGCGGCCAGCTCCTCGCCGAGCTCTGCGCCGAGAAGCGGCTGATCGCGATCGCCGGCACCCACGGCAAGACGACGACGACGGCGATGACCGCCTGGGCGCTGCGCGCGATCGGCGCCGACCCGGCCTTCTTCGTCGGCGGCGAGGTGCCGGGGCTCGGTCCCGGCGGCAAGGCCGCCAACGCCGGCTGGGGCGAGGGCGAGTGGGTGGTCGCCGAGGCCGACGAGAGCGACGCCAGCTTCCTGCGCCTGCGGCCCGAGGTGGCGGTGATCACCAACGTCGAGATGGACCACCACTCCCGCTGGGGCTCGCTGGCGGAGTTGCACGGGGCCTTCGCCGCCTTTGCCGGCCCGGCGCGCGGCCTGGTCCTGCCCGCCGACGACGAGATGGCATGGCTGTCCGGGGCGGGCGGCGAGGTCGTCCGCTTCGACGCCGGAGCGCCGGGGCCCGCCGACCTCGGTCTCGCCGTCCCCGGCGACCACAACCGCCGCAACGCCCGCGCCGCGCTCGCCGCCCTGCAGCTCGCCGGGCTCGACCTCGCTGCCGCGGCCGAGGCCCTGGCGAGCTTCCGCGGCGTCAACCGCCGCCTCGAGCTGAAGGGCGCCCGCGGGCCGGTCTCCATATATGACGACTACGCCCATCACCCGACCGAGGTCCGGGCCGCGCTCTCGGCCCTGCGGGAACAGGGCCCGAGCCGCCTCGTCGCGGTCTTCCAGCCGCATCTGTACTCGCGCACCAAGGCGCTCGCAGCCGAGTTCGGGGCCGCCCTCACTCTCGCCGACGAGGTCGTCGTCCTCGACGTCTACCCGGCCCGCGAGGAGCCGGTGGGGGAGCTCGCCGGAGTCAGCGGCCTCCAAGTCGCCCAGGCCGCGGCGGAGCGCGCGGGGGGTAGGCCGGTCTGGTGGCTGCCCACCGCCGATCTCGCCCGGCGGGCGCTGGCCGACCGCTTCGACGGCAGCCCGGCGCTCTACGGCGAGGGCACCGTGCTGGTGACGATCGGCGCCGGCGACGTCTTCCGGCTCGGCGAGGCCCTGGCGAGCGAGGCCGCGGCGTGAGCGCGCCGCCCGAGGGGGTCGAGGCGGATTTCCCCCTCGCCCGCCTGACCACCGTTCGCACCGGCGGCGACGCCGACTGGTTCGTCCGCCCGGTCGACGAGGACCATCTCGTCTCGGCGCTCCGCTGGGCCGACGCCGAGGGCCTGCCCGTCGGGGTGATCGGCTCGGGCTCGAACCTCCTGGTCGCCGACGAGGGTTTCCGCGGCCTGGCGGTCAAGCTCGACGGCGAGCTCGCCGAGATCGAGCGCGACGGCGACCGGGTCCTCTGCGGCGGCGGCTTCCGTTTCCCCTCGGCGGCGGCGAAAACCGCCGCCTGGGGGCTGTCGGGTCTCGAGTTCGGCGTCAACATCCCCGGTACCACCGGCGGCGCGGTGCGGATGAACGCCAACGCCTACGGCGGCCAGCTGGCGAGGGTGCTCGAGTGGGTGGACGTCTGCACTGCTGCCGGCAGCGACCGCCGCACCCCCGAGGAGCTCGGCTTCACCTACCGCCACTCGAACCTGCGCGAGGGCGAAGTCGTCGCCCGCGCCTCCTTCGCCCTCCAGCCCGCCGACCCGGACGAGATCCGCGCCACCCTGGCGGGCATGCGCGAGCGCCGGCGCGAGGCCCAGCCCTCGGGGATAAAGACCTTCGGCTCGACCTTCAAGAACCCCGAGGACGAGCGGGCCGAGGGTCGCTCGGCCGGTCAGCTGCTCGAGGCCGCCGGCTGCCGCGGGCTCCGCCACGGCGGCGCCCGCTTCTCCGAGAGGCACGCGAACTTCGTCGAGAACGACCGCGGCGCGACCACCGCCGAGGTGCTCGAGCTGATGGCCGAGGGGCGGCGCCGCGTCCACGAGCGCTTCGGCGTCGAGCTGGAGCCCGAGGTCCAGGTGCTCGGCGAGGTCCGCTGGCCGGACGGCTGGGCGCTGTGAGCCGGCGTTCGATCGCGGTCCTCGTCGTCGCCGTGGTGGCGGCTGTCGCCGTCTACTGGTTCGTCGTCCGCACCGGCAAGGCCGACCCCCACGTCCAGGTCCCGCAGCTGGCGGCGACGATCGGCGAAGGCGACGAAGCGGTGGGCATCGCAGGCAACGGCGCCGCGGTGCGCTGGCTGCCTCTGCCCGAGGATCCGCCGCTGCCGCAGCTTCCTCTCGACGAGGTTCCCGAGGGGGGGCGCCTCAGGGGGACGGCGCTCGAACAGGTGCGGGTGCTCGCGGCCGCACCGGACGCGCTGCAGCCCTACCTCGCGCGCAGCTACTTCGGCGAGAGCGGGGTGGACGTCGAACTCACCACCGGGGTCGAACTGCGCTTCGGCGATGCCTCGCAGGCGCAGCGAAAGTGGAACGCCGCCGCCGCCATCCTCGCCGATCCCTCGGTCACCGCGCTCGATTATGTAAACGTGATCGCGCCCAGCCGGCCGACCTATTACGGCTCGGGACATGAACTTCCGCCGCCACCCTGAACCACTTCCGAGGGGCGAGAAAGGGCTTTGCAGAGCGGCGTCGAAAAGTCTCAACCTGAGAGTGAGAGTGGCAAAACCCTCAGGTAGTGGTCGAGACTCGGCCGATGCAGGATGGCTGGCGCTGGTTTGACAGAGACGTGGGAATGCCCTACGTTGAGCGCAATTTCCGTCCTTCAGCGGGAGGCTCGAACCCTAGAGCGTTGCTGAAGGGTCGGACGGAACAAAGGCTCAACTCACATGGAATCCACTTACCTCGCGGTAATCAAGGTCGTCGGCGCGGGCGGCGGCGGCACCAACGCCGTCAGCCGCATGATCGACGCCGGCATTCGCGGCGTCGAGTTCGTCGCCGTCAACACGGACGCCCAGGCGCTGCAGGCCTGCGACGCCGACATCAAGCTTTCGATCGGCCAGGAGCTGACCCGCGGCCTCGGCGCCGGGGGCAACCCCGAGGTCGGCGCCGGCGCGGCGGCCGAGAGCCGCGACGAGATCAAGGAGGCGCTGAAGGGCGCCGACATGGTCTTCGTCACCGCCGGCGAGGGCGGCGGCACCGGCACCGGCTCGGCGCCGGTCATCGCCGAGATCGCCAAGGAGGAGATCGGCGCCCTCACCGTCGGCGCGGTGACCAAACCGTTTGAGTTCGAGGGCAAACGGCGGATGCAGCAGGCGCTCGAGGGGATCGAGAAACTGCGCAACAAAGTCGACACCCTGATCATCGTCCCGAACGAGAAGCTGCTGCAGGCGGTCGAGCGGCGGACCAGCGTCCTCGAGGCCTTCCGCCAGGCGGACGACATCCTCCGCCAGGGCGTCCAGGGCATCACCGACCTGATCACGATCCCGGGCCTGATCAACCTCGACTTCGCCGACGTGCGGACGATCATGCGCGACGCCGGCTCGGCCCTGATGGGCGTCGGCTCGGCCTCGGGCGAGGCCCGCGCCCTCGACGCCGCCAAGGCGGCGATCACCTCGCCGCTGATCGAGGAGTCGATCAAGGGCGCGACCGGGATGCTGCTGAACATCACCGGCCCCGAGGACCTCGGCCTCTTCGAGGTCAACGAGGCCGCCCAGCTCGTCCAGGCCGAGGCGGACGACAACGCCAACATCATCTTCGGATCCGTCGTCGACCAGTCGATGAAGGACGAGGTCCGGGTCACGGTCATCGCCACCGGGTTCGAGGGGTTCGAGCTGCTTGCTCGGTCTCCGCAGCGGGTGCGGCGGCGGTACGAGAGCCGCCCGCGGGTCTCCGCCGAGGACACCGACATCCGGAAACTTCGGGTTTCGGACGACGACATCGACGTTCCGGGGTTTCTCAAGGAGTAGGCGCGACGGGGGTGCGGGTAGGGCCTTCCGAAACCCGCTCGCTTCGCTCGCTTTTG
>DASVAT010000022.1:0-4651 GCA_036376215.1 Solirubrobacterales bacterium | reverse complement strand
AGTGCTTACCACGCCCCCGTCGAGCGCGCCTTCGAGGTCCTCGGCAGGGACCGGGTCATCGTTCTCCAGTACGAGCGGTGCCTCGACGATCCGCTCGCGGAGATGCAGCGCACGCAGCGTTTCCTCGGCCTCGAGCCGGTTGCCGCCCTCCCACCGAATCTGGAGGCGCCCGAACGGTCGCAAGAGCGCATCTTTCCCGGCGCCAAAGTGGAGCTGCCCGCCCGGATCAACGGTCATCTGATCGAGGCGCTCGAGGACGACGTCCGCAAGCTCACGGCACTCTGCCCGGAGCTCGACCCGGGTCTGTGGCCGAACTTCAGGCAGCTCTGAGGCCGGACGCCGAGAGGCACCCTCCGGCCTAAATACCTGATTCCCAATCAGGATTTGCTACTTTCAGGGACGAGCAGGCAGCAAGCGAGCGCGGGCACAGCCGCCCCGCGTGCGACTCGAAAGGGATCATGGAGCCGACCTCCGCGCCAGCGAAGCCGAAGGCAGCCAAGCCGAAGGCCACCGAAGCAGACCTCGAACAGGACCTGGGCAAGGCCCAGAAGGGGAAGGGGCCGGTCGGGTCCCGCGAGAACCCGGAGGTCTACGAGAACGTCCCCGGCCACGTCATCCCGATCCTCCAGGACGAGTTCGACGACTTCGACGACGAGTCGGGCAAGTTCCTCGACGGGCAGACCCCCGAGGACGAGTTCATCGGCTTCCGCCTCAAGCAGGGCGTCTACGGGCAGCGCCAGGCCGGTGTGCAGATGATCCGCGTGAAGCTGCCGCTCGGCGGCGTCACGCCGGACCAGATGGACACCTTCGCGGCCGTGGTCGAGAAGTACGTGCCGCTCGACAAGGGGCACATCACGACCCGCCAGAACATCCAGATGCATCACGTCCCGCTGCCCGACGCGGCGGCGCTGATCCGCGAGATCTCCGCAGCCGGACTGTCGAGCCGCGAGGGCTGCGGCAACACGATCCGCAACGTCACCGGCGATCCCTGGGCGGGCGTCGCGGCCGACGAGACCTTCGATCCGACCGAGTACGCGATCGCCTACGTCCGCTACTTCGTCCGCCACCCGACGACGCAGCTGATGCCGCGGAAGATCAAGACCGCGTTCTCGTCCTCGGACGCCGACCGCGCGATCGTCGGCATCCACGACATCGGCTTCATCCCGCGGGTCCGCGACGGCGTCAAGGGCTTCGAGATCCGGGTCGGGGGCGGCACCTCGATCATGCCGCGGATCGCGCCGACGCTGTACGAGTTCGTCGCTGCCGGCGACGGCGAATACCTCCGGGTCACCGAGGCGGTGCTGCGGATCTTCGATCGTCAGGAGTGGCTGCGCCCGAACCGCGCCCGCGCCCGGATCAAGGTCCTCGTCGACAAGATCGGCATGGACGCCTTCCGTGAGCTCGTCGACGAGGAGCTGCAGGGCGACTGGGTCGCGGAGCGCGAATTCGGCCCCGAGCTGGTCGAGCGCCTCAGCTTCAGCGTCGACGAGGAGGCAAACGCCCCCGAGGCGCCGCTCACCGCCTCCTCGCCGAACGGCGACCGGACCGAGTTCGAGCGCTTCCTCGAGGGCAACGTCGCGCCGCAGCGCCAGGAGGGCTTCTCCACCGTCGAGGTCAAGGTCACCCGCGGCGATCTCACCCCGGAGCAGTTCCGCGGCCTCGCCCAGATCATGCGCGAGTTCACCGGCGGCGCCGCCCGCAGCACGGTGCAGCAGAACTTCGTCCTCCGCTGGGTTCGCGACGAGGCCCTCTACGACGTCTGGGAGCGGCTCGGCGCCCTCGGCCTGGACGAGGCCGGCGCCCGCGAGATCACCGACGTGGTCTCCTGCCCCGGCACCGACAGCTGCAAACTCGGGATCACCTCCTCGATGGGCCTCAACCGGGCGATCAAGGAGCGGGTCACCTCGATGCAGATCTCAGACGAGCTGACCAAGCGCATCCACATCAAAATGAGCGGCTGCCCCAACGGCTGCAGCCAGCACCACATCGCCAACATCGGCTTCTACGGCGCCTCGCTGAAAGTCAACGGTCGCCAGATGCCGGCCTACATCCCGCATATCGGCGGCAACTTCGAGGGCGGCGAGGTCATCTTCGGCACGCGGCTGAAATCGCGCCTCCCGGCGAAACGGGTCCCCGAGGCGGTCGAGCGCTGGATCCACCTCTACGAGGCCGAGCGCAACGAGGGCGAGGAGTTCAACGCCTTCGCCGAGCGGGTCGGCGCCGAGCCCTTCGAAGCCGCCGCCAAGGAGCTGACCCTGCCGGCGGAGTTCAGCCTGGAGACGATGGAGCAGTTCATCGACTGGAACCGATCGAGCCCGTACGAGGTCGTGCGGGGAGAGGGGGAGTGCGCGATCTAGCGCGCGCAGCGCGATGAAGCCGCCCCCCGTCACCCTCTCCGGCACCGTGCCTACACCGGCCGACCTCGACCACGAGGCGATCGCCGCTGAGCTGGAGGGGCGCTCGGCCCGGGAGTCGCTGGAGTGGATGTTCGAGAATTTCGGAGCCGATCACTACATCGCCTGCTCGTTCCAGAAAACGAGTTCGGTGACCGCCCACCTGGCGAGCACGGTCAACCCCGAGGCGCGGTTCTTCTACCTCGACACCGACGTCCTCTTCGAGGAGACCTACGAGACCCGCGACCGCCTCGCCGAGGCGCTGGGGATCGAGTTCGACCGGTACCACAACCTGACGCTCGCCGAGCAGGAGGCCGAGCACGGGCCGGAGCTCTGGAACCGCGACCCCGACTCCTGCTGCGGCATCCGCAAGGTCGAGCCGATGCGCCGGGCCCTCTCTTCCGTAGACTGCTGGGTCGCCGGCGTCCGCCGGGCGGACTCCAGCTCCCGTTCCGCCACCCCGAAGTTCGGCTGGGACAAGCGCTTCAACCTCTGGAAGCTGAATCCCCTTGCGGACTGGACCGAGCGAGACGTTTGGAACTACATCCGTGAGCACCACCTCCCGTACAACCCGCTTCACGATCGCGGCTACCCGTCGATCGGTTGCACCCACTGCACCCAGCCGGTCGAACCGGGTGGGGATCTGCGCGACGGTCGCTGGAGCGGCCGCGCAAAGACCGAGTGCGGGATCAACTAGCGGCGCCGGCACGCCGCCCCAGACCAAGACCCCTTCCCCGACCCGATAGGTGAGATGAGCGAGACGATGGCTGAGCTGTCCCTGACCCTTTCCGAGCGCCACACGGCGGACTTCGAGATGATCGGCAACGGCGGCTTCGCGCCGCTGACCGGCTTCCAGGGCTCCGCCGACTGGGAGCGCGTCTGCAGCGAGATGCGGACCACCGACGGCGATTACTGGCCGATCCCGATCACTTTGGCGAGCGACCTCGAGTGCGAGGTCGGCGACGTGGTCGAGCTCTCCTCCGACGAAGGCAAGAAGCTGGGCCGCCTCACCGTCGAGGAGGTCTGGGAGCGCGACGTCAAGCGCGAGGCCGAGCAGGTCTACGGCACCACCGACGAGGCCCACCCGGGCGTCGCCGCGATCTACGAGGAGGGCAACCGCATGCTGGCCGGCCCGATCGAGGTCGACGCGCTGCCCGACCATGACGAGGCCTTCATGCGCCGCTACAAGACGCCGGCCGAGCACAAGGCCGACTTCGCGGCGCGCGGCTGGAAGAAGATCGTCGCCTTCCAGACCCGCAACCCGATCCACCGCGCCCACGAGTACCTGACCAAGGCCGCGCTGGAGACCTGCGACGGCCTCTTCATCCACCCGCTGATCGGCAAGACCAAGGCCGGCGACATCCCCGCCGACGTGCGGATGCGCTGCTACGAGGTGCTGATGGAGAACTACTACCCCGACGACCGGGTCGTGCTCGGCGTCAAGCCGGCGAAGATGCACTACGCCGGCCCGCGCGAGGCGGTCCTGCACGCGATCGTCCGCCGCAACTACGGGGCGACGCATTTCATCGTCGGCCGCGACCACGCGGGCGCCGGCGACTACTACGGCACCTACGACGCCCAGAAGATCTTCGAGACGATCGACATCGACGAGCTCGGAATCGAGCCGCTGATGTTCGAGCACACCTTCTGGTGCAACGAGTGCGAGGGCCTGGCCTCGAACAAGACCTGCCCCCACGACCAAGACGCGCACCTGTTCCTCTCCGGGACGAAAGTCCGCGAGATGCTCGGCAACGGCGAAAGGCCGCCGCACGAGTTCTCGCGCGACGAGGTCGCCGACATCCTGATCGACGCTTACAAGGAGGACTGAAAACGCATGGCTGGTGAGAAGGGCTTCACCCTCTGGTTCACCGGGCTCTCCGGTGCCGGCAAGACGACGATTTCCCAGTTGCTCGAGAAGGAGCTGCGCGCGCGGGGCTCGAGGCTCGAGATCCTCGACGGCGACATCGTCCGCGAAAACCTCTCGAAAGGCCTCGGCTTCTCGAAGGAGGACCGCGACATCAACATCCGCCGGATCGCCTTCGTCGCCGACCTGCTCAGCCGCAACGGCGTGCCGGTGATCACGGCGGCGATCTCCCCCTACGCGGAGATCCGCGACGAGGCGCACGCGCAGATGGGCGACCGCTTCATCGAGGTCTACGTGAAGGCGTCGGTCGACACCTGCGCCGAGCGCGACGTCAAGGGCCTCTACAAGAAAGCCTTCGCCGGCGAGATCAAGGAATTCACCGGCGTCTCCGACC
>DASVAT010000026.1:0-28026 GCA_036376215.1 Solirubrobacterales bacterium | reverse complement strand
CCGACGACGGGCCCGCTCGCGGCCCGCATGCGCCCGCGCTCGCTGGCGGGCTACGTCGGCCAGGAGCACCTCCTCGGCGAGGGCTCGGCGCTGCGCCACTCGCTCGAGGCGGGCGAGCCGCACTCGATGATCCTCTACGGTCCCCCCGGCACCGGCAAGACGACGCTGGCGCGGATGCTCGCCGAGTACGCCGACGCGGTCTTCGAGGAGCTGTCGGCGGTCGAGGCCGGGCGCCAGCAGGTGCGCGAGGTGATGGAGCGGGCGCGCGAGCGCCGCCGGATCGGCAAGCACACGATCTTCTTCCTGGACGAGATCCACCGCTTCAACAAGGCCCAGCAGGACGCGCTGCTGCCGGCGGTCGAGGACGGGACGCTGACGCTGATCGGGGCGACGACCGAGAACCCCTACTTCGAGGTCAACTCGGCCCTGCTCTCGCGGGCCCAGATCTACGAGCTGCGGCCGCTGGAGCCGGCGCAGGTGGAAGAGCTGCTGCGGCGGGCGCTGGCCGATCCCGAGCGCGGCATCGCCGAGCCGCCCGCCGTGACCCCCGAGGCGCTGGAGATGCTGGCGACGCGGAGCGGCGGCGACGCCCGCGTCGCGCTCTCGGCCCTGGAGCGGGCGGTCGAGCGCGTAACCGATTCTGTCCCCACCGGGGTGGGGCCAAAGTCGGCTGCGGTCGGCGTCGCGGCGGTCGAGGACGCGCTGCAGCGCAGGGCGATCGACTACGACCGCCAGGGGGACCGCCACTACGACTTCGTCTCCGCCTGGATCAAGGCCACCCGCGGCTCCGACGTCGACGCCTCGCTCTACTACCTGGCGGTCATGTTGGAGGGCGGCGAGGACCCGCGCTTCATCGCCCGGCGGATGGTGATCCTCGCCTCCGAGGACGTCGGCAACGCCGACCCGCAGGCGCTGCTCGTCGCCGACGCCGCCGCCCGCGCGGTCGACCGCGTCGGCATGCCCGAGTGCGCCCTCAACCTCGCCCAGGCGGCGGTCTACCTCGCCCTGGCCCCCAAGTCCAACGCCTCCCACAAGGCCCTCTCCGCGGCCCGCGCCGAGGTCCGCGCCAACGGCGCCAAGACCCCGCCCGACTACCTGCGCGACGCCCACTACCCGGGCGCCGCCTCGCTCGGGCGCGGCGAGGGGTACCGCTACGCCCACGACGAGCCAGGGGGGGTCAGCGATCAGCCGTTGATGCCGGAGGAGCTGCGCGGCCGCCGCTTCTTCGAGCCGACCGACCGCGGCTTCGAGCAGGCCCTCGGCGAGCGGCTCGAAGGCTTAAGAAAGAAATTAGACAACGCGTAAAACCGGCGCGCAACTTCTCGGTCCGCGTGGGGTTTCTAGGGGCGGCTCACCAAGCTAAGCCAGGGAGAGCCGACATCCGGCCGGAGGCCTGGACTGGGGGGCTCCGGCCGGACCTTAATAAGGGGGAGCGAGGGCGTCGAGAGGACTGGGCTCGACGCCCTCCATTTGTTCGCCGGCCGAGGCCATCGCCTATCTTGAGTCGATGGCCTCCGACCAGCCCCAGAAGCTCCGCCTCGGCGGGATGGCGCTCCGCAACGGGCTGCTGATCCACGGTCCGACCCATTGGGCGGCGGCGGTGAGGACCAAGGACGGATCGCTCGAAGTCGCCTCCGAGCGAAAGCCGGAGCTGGCGCCGGCGCTGGTGGCGAAGCTGCCGGGCCTGCGCGGCCCGGTGAAACTGGCCGAGGCGATGGCGGTGCTGCCGCTCGTCCGGCGCCGGATGCCGGCGGCCCGGCTGCCGTTCGAGGACGCGCGGGTGCTGGCGGCGGTCGCCACCACGCTCGCCGCCACTTCCCTGCTGCGCCGGCGGGTGCGGTCCGGCGCCCTGAGGGAGGGCGTCGCCCAGGCGATCGGCGCCGTGCCGGCGCTGGTCGCGCTCAGCGACCGCGACCTCGCCGCCTATCACGGGGTCGAGCACAAGGCGATCGCCGCCTACGAGCGCGGCAGCGACGACGTCGCCGCGGTGCCGAAGGAGCATGACCGCTGCGGCTCCAACCTGATCGCGCCGATGATGCTGCTCTCGGTCGGCGGCACGCTCCTGCTCGAGCGGCTGGTCGAGAGCCCCGGTGCCGCCGCCCGCGCCGGCGTCGGCCTCGGCGGCGCCTCGCTGGCGGTCGAGATGTTCGCCTGGAGCGACCGGCACCACGGCGAGCCCCTTGCCGAGGCTTTCCACGCCCCGGGCCGCGAGATCCAGCGCCTGGTCGCGACCAAGGAGCCGAGCGAGGAGCAGCTCGAGGTCGGGATCGCCGCCCTGGAGGAGATCCTTCGGGTCGAGGCCGCATAGACTTCGCGCCTTGTTCGGAAGGATCGACCACATCGGAGTCGCCGTCGAGGACATCGACGCCGCGATCGCCCTCTACCGCGAGGGCTTCGAGATGGGGCTCGCCCACCGCGAGACGGTGGAGTCCCAGGGGGTCGAGGCGGTCCTGCTCGACGTCGGCGACGGGCACGTCGAGCTGCTGGCTCCGCTCGGCCCCGACACCCCCGTCGGCAAGTACCTGGCGAAGAACGGGGCGGGCCTGCACCACGTCGCCTACGCGGTCGAGGACATCGACTCGGCGCTGAAGGGCATCGCCGCCGCCGGCATCCAGCTGATCGACACCGAGCCGCGGGTCGGCATCCGCGACAGCCGCGTCGCCTTCCTCCACCCCCGCTCCACCGGCGGGGTCCTGACCGAGATCGTCGAACCCGCGGGAGGACACTGATGGCCGAGGCGCAACGAGTCGAGATCGGCTTCGAGGGCGGCCAGGTGATCTCCACCCGGCTCGGCGACGAAGACCTGAACGACCTGCGCACCCAGCTCGAGCAGGGCGGCTGGTACGACCTCCACACCGAGGAAGGGACTATCGCCCTGTATCTCGGCAAGGTCCAGTTCCTCCGCGTCGAGTCCGGCGAGCACCGGGTCGGCTTCGGCTCGGGCTGATGCGCCCGCGACACCTGCTCGGCGGGGCCGCGGCGGCGACGCTGGCGGCCGCGCTCTGGTGGCGCAAGAACCCCTCGGCCTGTCCCTACGGGCAGCGTTTCTGGGTCGAAGCCCCGCACCCGATCATCACCCGCGAGCGGCTGCGCTCGGTGCTGCGCCCGCAGCCGGGCGAGCGCCTGCTGGAGATCGGCGTCGGCACCGGCTACTACAGCTGCGACCTGGCCGAATGGATCGCGCCGGGAGGGACGCTGGAGCTCTTCGACCTGCAGCAGGAGTTCCTCGACCACGTGATGCGCGCCGCCGGCGAGCGTGGCCTCGGGAACCTGGTGCCGACCCAGGGCGACGCGACGCGGCTCCCCTACGAGGACGCCTCGGTCGACGCGGTCGTCCTCACCGCGGTGCTCGGCGAGATCCCCGACAGCGCCGCGGCGCTGGCCGAGATCCGCCGGGTGCTGAGGCCGGACGGGCGCCTCGTCGTCGGCGAGCTGTTCGGCGACCCGCACTTCACCACCTGCGGCAGCCTGGAGCGGATGGGAGCGGCGGCCGGGCTGAGCCTGAGCGAGCGCTCGGGCAACTGGTTCGGCTACTTCGCGCGCCTCGACGCGAGCTGAAGACGGTCGTGCTCGACCGGCCCGGGTGACGAGCAGCCGAGGTCACGGACCGCCGCGGGAGAGACATGTGCCCCTCTCCCAAAGACCGTCGCGCAGCTGGGCGGATCTATGGGCGCAACCGTGACTTCTTGAGCCTTTGTGAGAGGGGCACCTGTCTCACTTTCGAAAGCGCTCGGCTCTCGAAACCGCATGAGCCCGTGAAATAGACGGGTTCACGCGGTCTCGGTGAAGCGGATGGAAGTCGAGGTCTTGCAGAAGATGCCGTGGAGGGGTGGGGTGCCCCACCCCTCCGTCCACTGCCTCGTGCTGCAGTCGTCTACTTGGCGGCCCGAGCGAGGTAGATGCCCTTCGTGTGGGCGATTTCGTCGAGCGGCTGCTTCGGGACGCCGTCGTGGTGGTGGCCGTAGACGGCGAGGCACTCCAGTCCAGCGTCCTCCAGCGCCGCTCGCACCTCGCGCTCGGGAAAGTGGCGCTCGCGATGCAGCTCGGGAGGGATCGGCGGTTTCGCCGAGCCCTCGAGCGGCTCGGCCTCGAAGCTCGCTTCGGCGATCGAGCCGGGTTCGGCGCCAGGGCTGGTCAGGCCCCTCCAGGTCATCCGCCAGCCGTCGCGCTCCACCACGACCTCTTCGGTGAAGAACCCGCGATAGGCCTCCAGCGTGTTGACGTCGAACATCAGCAGCCCGCCGGGGGCGAGGTTGCGGCGCATGCCGGCCAGCGCCCGCTCCAGTTCCTCGACGCTGAGCAGGTAGTTGACCGCGTCGTCGAGGCAGAGGACGGCGTCGAACTCGCCGAAGACCGGCAGCTCGCGCATGTCGGCAACCGAGATCGCCGCCCGGTCTCCGACTTTCTCCCGGGCGATCGCGACCATCGCCGGCGAGATGTCGCAGGCGGTCACCTCCCAGCCCTGCTCCAGCAGCGGGATGAAGCTCTTGCCGGTCCCGCAGGCGACGTCGAGCAGCCGCTTGCCGCGGACGCCGTGCTCCTCGAGCTTCGGCACCAGCTCGCCGAGCCACAGGTCGTAGTCGTGGTGGGCGGTGAAGCCGTCGTAGGCGGGGGCGATCGCCTCGTAGGCGATTTCGGCCCAGCGCGGCTGTTCTCCCCCTGGCTCCGCCTTCACGCTCGAGAGACCCTGCGCAAGTTCAGGACAGTTTCCGTTTCAGGGGTGGCAATTTCATGCATCGCTTATGTAGGTTCGTTCAATCAGCACTCCGATAGGGCATCGCCGCGGGAACGACGATGGCTGGGAGTGGGGTGAGGCACAGAGGGTCTGTCTTCGAATGGCGTATCGCTACGCGAGCAATCCGAGCGAGGCCGAAGACATAGCTCAGGATGCCCTGCTCCGGGCCTGGCGTCGGCGCTCGACCCTGCGCGATCCCGCCTGCCGCAACTACTGGCTGGCGACGATCGTCCGCAACGAGGCCTTCCGCCAGCACGCCCGCGTGCGCCCGGACCCGACAGCGATGATCGAGTTCCGCGAGGGCGCCGAGGACGAGGCGGTGCTTGCCGCGGTCGAGCTCGCCGACCTACACGCCGCGCTCGAGCTGCTCAGCGAGCGCGACCGGCGGCTGTTGGAGATGAAATACGAGGAGGACCTGACCCAGGCGGCGATCGCCCGTCGCCTCGGCATCCCCGAGGGGACCGTGAAGGTGCGACTGCACCGCGCCCGCAACAAGCTGCGCCTGCTGTACGCCGGGGCGAGCGCGGCGGGCTGAACTTCGGACCGCTGTACAACGACCGCGCGGCGACCCGCGGCGAACATCTCTGCATGGAGATGGCATCCCGTCAGATCGTCGCCTTCGGCGGTGGCGGCTTCTCGATGGAGTCGGGGAACCCCCTCCTCGACGACTACGTGCTCGGGCTGACGCGGGCCGAGCGGCCGCGGGTCTGCTTCCTGCCCTCCGCCAGCGGCGACGCCGACCACTACATCGTCCGCTTCTACCGCGCCTTCTCCGCCCACCGCTGCGAGCCCACCCACGTCTCGCTGTTCCGCCGCGAGCAGGGCCCCAGCGACCTGCGCCGCCACCTCCTCTGCCAGGACCTGATCTACGTCGGCGGCGGCAGCGTGGTCAGCCTGCTCGGCGTCTGGCGCGCCCACGGCATCGACTCGATCCTGCGCGAGGCATGGGAATCGGGGGTGGTCCTCTGCGGCCTCTCCGCCGGCTCGCTCTGCTGGTTCGCCGAGGCGGTGAGCGGCTTCCACGGGGAGCCGAAACCGCTCCGCGGCCTCGGCCTGCTGCCGTTCAGCAACTGCGTGCACTACGAGCGGGGATCGAAGCGAGGGGAGGCCTATCACCGCTTCCTGCGCGAAGGGATGCGGGGCGGCTACGCGGCCGAGGACGGCGCCGCGCTCCACTTCCGGGGCGAAGAGCTGAGCCGGGTCGTGGCCTCGCGGCCGCAGGCGCGCGGCTACCGCCTGGACACCGCCGGCTCCCGGGTGGTCGAGATGCAGATCGCGACCACCTTCCTGGGCGATCGCGAGGCGCCGCCCGCCGCGCCGCTGCCGGAGGCGCTCTCGACCGCGCCCGCCGCCTGATGGCGGCCGAGCGGGGACTGGCGACGGCGACGCCCGTGCGGCGGATCCTCGCCCTGGGGGGGCACGAGTTCAGCTCCCGCCCGCCCGACCGGGCGGTCTGCGAGCTGCTCCTGCGGCTGGCCGGCGAAAAGGGCGGCGAGCGCCCGCGGATCTGCATCCTCCCGACCGCCAGCGGCGACACCTCCGACCAGATCGCCAGCTTCTACTCGTCCTTCGGCGAGCGGCACTGCGAGCCCTCCGACGTCTCCCTCTTCCGCCTCGGCCGGCGGCCGATGGAGCTGCGCGACCACCTCCTCGCGCAGGACCTGATCTACGTCGGCGGCGGCAGCCTGGTCAACCTGCTCGCCGTCTGGGAGGCACACGACATCGCCTCGATGCTGAGCCTCGCCTGGCGCCAGGGCATCGTCCTCGCCGGCCAGAGCGCGGGGGCGATGTGCTGGTTCGAGGCCGGGATCACGAAGTCCTCGGGACGGCCGCTGGCCGCGGCGGGGCTCGGTCTCCTGTCGGGGAGCCTCTGCGTGCACTACAACAACGAACCCGAGCGCCGGGCCGCTTACCTCGACGCGATCGGCGACGGGATGCCGGCGGGCTACGGCCTCGACGACTACGCCGGTCTCCTCTGGGAGGGCGAAGGCGCTCCCTCGGCGCTTACCGCCCGCCGGGGGGCCCGCGCCTACCGGGTCAGCAGCCGCGAAGGCGAGGTGGCCGAGTCGCCGCTCCCGGCCCGGTTCCTCCCCGCCCCCGCCCCCGCCGCCCTGCGAGAGGACATCGCGGAGTTCCGCCGGATCAAGACGATGCGCACGCGCGCGGGGTGGCTCGGGTGAAGTAGAAGAATTATTTCGTACCCAAAACCGACCGAAAGGAGTAAGGTAGACATCAAGCGCGGGTGACTTGTTGCCCGCGTAGGTAGATGACGAACTGCAATTTGCAGGGCTTTTAGGTCTAAAGCATGAATCCAGGTCGTGAAATGGGCACGCGAGACGCGGTCCTTGAAGCTCGAAAAGAAGCAGCAAATGATGCCCGTGCAATTTTGTTCGCGTTGCCCGCGCTGATACCGCGCATATGGCGGCGGACGGGAAGCCCGTGAAACGCGCCGGGGCAGTCGCGCTATCGCTGCTCTCGGCGCCGCTCAACGTCCACCTGCTCAAGGCGCTGGAAGACGGGCCGCTGCCGCTGATCGAGTTGCGGCGCTCGGTCGGCTCCCCTCCGCAGAGCACGATGAGGGTGTACTCGCGCACACTCGTGGACCTCGGCACGCTCGAACGCCAGCGCCAGGCGGCGTTCCCCGGCACCGTCGAGTACGGGAGCACCGAGGCCGGCAAGGCGCTGCTCGGGATCGGCGGGGTCCTCGAGAGCTGGCTGCAGGAAGCGCCGTCGGGCCCGATCGCTCTGGGCAGCACCGCCAGCAAGAGCGCGACGAAGGCCCTGGTCGAGGGCTGGTCGACGAACATCATCCGCGCGCTCGCCGCGAAACCCCTTTCCCTCACCGACCTGAACCGGCTGATCCCGCGGATCAGCTATCCCTCGCTCGAGCGGCGGCTGGGCGCCCTGCGCCTTGCCGACCTGGTCGAACCCCATCCCGGTGACGGCCGCGGGACGCCTTACCGGGCGACCCCGTGGCTGCGGCGGGCGATCGTTCCCCTGAGCGCCGGTGCCTGGTGGGAGCGGCGCTATCTCGTCGATCCTCCGCTGGTCGGCCGGCTCGACGTCGAGGCCGCCTTCCTGCTGGCTATCCCCCTGATCGAGCTGGACTCCGGGCTGAGCGGCAGATGCCGCCTCGCGGTCGAGATCCAGGGCGGATCCTCGCCCGTCTACGCCGGGGTGCTGATCGGCGTCGAGGAAGGCAAGGTCGTCTCGTGCTCCTCGCGGCTCGAAGGCGAAGCCGACGGTTGGGCCTCGGGCAGCGCGGGCGGCTGGATGCGGCGGATGAGCGGCCGGGACGGAGACCTGGATGTCGGCGGCGACGCCGAGCTGGTGCGCGAGGTGGTCGATTCCATCCGCAAGAGCTCGCTGGTCACGATTTAGCCGCGACTCCTCAGTTCGGTGCCCTCCCCGAGTTGCGCACGCGCTTCTCTGTTCTTCGACATTTGCAGGGAGGTCGAGAGGCTCGGCCGGGAATTTGGTACCGCTGGAGTCTCCAACACGCCGTCTTGTTGAGCGGCGGCCGAAAGAGGAGGACCCTTCCAGCGGGTACTGGAAGGTGGACGAGAGACCATCTTCCCTCCTTGGAGAAAGACGTCCACGCCGTGGACGTCTTTCTTTTTTCAGCCCGCGTCTGCGGGAGGCGGGGCGGTCGGGTCCGAGCCCCCTTCGCCCAGTTTCTCGCGGGCGATGTAGTCCTCGGCCAGCAGCAGGTTCTCGCGCGAGCGCTCGACGACGTTCAGCAGGTCGCCCATCAGCGCCACCTCCTCGACCTGCTCCTTGACGAACCACTGCAGGAACTGCTCGGCCCGGTAGTCCTTCAGCTCGCGGGCGAGCTCGAAGAGGGCGAAGATCTCGTCGCTGACCCGCTGCTCCTGCTCGAGCGCCATCCGCACCGGGGCGGTGCCGTCGGCGAAGCTGGTCTTCTGGGCCTTGATGTCCGGGATCCGGACCTCCTCGCCGACGTCGAGCAGGTAGCGGATCATGATCATCGCGTGCTCGCGCTCCTCGAGCGCCTGGCGGTAGAAGAAGGCGGCGAGGCGGGGCAGCGTTTCGGCGTCGTAGTAGACGGCCGCGGCGATGTACTGCTGGTGGGCCGCGAACTCGTTGGCGATCTGCTCGTTGAGGGCGTCGGGGAAGGACTGATCAGGCATCTCGGCTCCTTTCGAGGGACCGGACCAACCTAGAGCCTCCAGCGGAAGCCGGTCTCCTCGATCGCCGGCTCGAGCGGGCTGCTCGGCAGCCCCGGCTTCGTCGCCTGCTCCGGGTCGTTGTAGCCGCCCGGGGCGACGTCGTTGGGGGTGTCGGGATGGAAGATCGAGGCCAGGTACTGGATCTGGCCGCGCCCCTGGCCGAGCTCGGTCTGGCCGCCGCCGTAGGCGCCGATCCCGCGCTCCTCGCAGTAGTCGTAGGCGGCGAAGAGGTTGCGGATCGGGCCGAAGCGGGAGGGCTTGACGTTGACCGTCTTCGGCGGCGACCACGGCATCGCCTCGATGTCGGCGATCGAGTGGATCGGCGCGTCCCAGGTGACCCGCTCCGACACCGGCTCGAGAAGAGGTCTGGTCTCGGGCGTTACGTCTGGGTCCTCGAGCCAGGCATCCGGGAAGGTCTCGATCAGCTTCGCGTAGAGCTCGGGGTCGGTCTCGACGTCCACAGGGGTGCCTTTGTAGAAGCCCTTGAGGTCGAGCGAGTCGACCGCGCCCGTCTCGGCAAGCGCCTCGATCAGCCCGTCGTCCCAGTCGTTGGCGGGGTCGAGCTTGAAGCGCAGCGTCGGGTAAACGGTAAGCCGCTCCAGCAGCGGCTCGATTGAAGAACGCTCACCCTCATCCCAGCCGGCGAGGCGCATCGAGTTGACGAAGTTGACGGGTTGCGGGTCGCGGCCGAGGGCGGCAGCGAGGTTGGTGCCCGCCTGGCGCAGCGCCAGGTCCAGCGCAGCCGACTCGAAGGCCCAGCGGCGATAGTCGACCGAGACCTCCCCGCGCTCCGGCGGGCCGGCAGGGAAGAGGTCGATGCCGTCGAGCCGCTCTGAGAACTCGGCGAACGACGAGTTCCCGCTCAGCCCCTCCGGCGGCCCGTGGCTCTGCTGGCCGATGTGGTCGACCGCGTCGTACACGACGTCCTCGCCGATTCCCTCGAGGCCGCCGCCCCGCAGCCTGACGATCGTCGTCAGCCGTTCGAAGGAGCCAGCAGTGATCTCCAGCCCTTCGAACTCACAACTCTCAACAGTGAGCGGCAGGTCTGCGATCGCATCGAAGCTGGACACAGCGTTGAGCCTAGAGGAGCCGGGGGAGGGGGTCTCCGGACCCTCCCCGCTGTTGTCCGGAGACCCCCTCCCCCGGCTCCTTCAGCGCGCCACCCGAAGAGTCTTCAGCTCGCGGTCGGAGCCGCCGCGCACGTAGCCGCCGTGGTCGAGGCTCTCGCGGATGAAGTCGAGGGTCTCGACCGTGAGCCGCTCACCCGGGAGGACATTGGGGATCCCGGGGGGATAGGCGGCGAGGCCCTCGGCGGCGATGCGGCCGGCGGCGCTCTCGAAGGGGATCACCTCCTGCGATCCGAGGAAGGCTTCCCGCGGGGTCAGGACCAGCTCCCCCCAGGGCGGCGCCGGCGCCAGCTTCTCGTCCGGTGCCCCCGGCGTTTCCTCCAGCTCCGCGACCGCCGTGCGCAGGCCGGCGACGAGTCGCTCGCCGGCCGCCGCGGCCGGCTCGCCGACCCCGAAGATCGCGACGACGACGTTGCCGGAGTAGAGCTCGAGATCGATCTCGGAGACGTGGAAAGCGGCTTTCCAGAGGCGCTGGGCGCTGGAGCCGGTGCCGCGGACGTCGATCCCGAGCCGCATCGGGTCCCAGCCGGCGACGCCGGGCCGCCCCACCATCCGCTCGTCGAGGACGTCGAGCCCGGGGATCTGGCGGATCTGCTCGCGGATCCCGGCGAGCGCCTCGAGCGCCTCGCCGAGCATCTCCTCGCCGTGGACGGAGACCTGGCGGCGGGCGGCGTCGAGCGAGCCGGAGAGGAGGCCGCTGGGGCTGGTGGTCTCGACCAGGCTGACGCAGCGGTCGACGACGGCGTCGTCGATGCGACCGCCGCGGCCGACGTGCAGCATCGCCGCCTGGGTGAGGCTGCCGACGATCTTGTGGGTCGAGGAGGTGACGAGGTCGGCGCCCGACTCCAGGGCGGCGGTCGGCAGGTCGGGGTGGAAGTGGAGGTGCGCGCCCCAGGCCTCGTCGACGACCAGCGGCACGCCGCGCGAGTGCGCGACCTCGGCGAGGGCGGCGATGTCGGCGCAGGCGCCGAAGTAGGTCGGGGAGACGACCAGCGCCGCCACCGCCTCGGGCGTCTCGTCGAGCGCCGCGGCCAGCGAGTCCGGCGTCAGACCGTGGGCGATCCCCAGCTCGGGGTCGAGCTCGGGGGCGACGAAGGCCGGCCGGATGCCGCTGAGGACGAGGCCGTCGATCACCGAGGAGTGGACGTTGCGCTGGACGACGACCCGGTCGCCCATGTGGGCGAGGGCCAGCATCGTCGCGTGGTTGCCCTGCGAGGCGCCGTTGATCAGGAACCAGGTGCGGCCGGCGCCCCAGGCCTCGGCGGCGAGCTGCTGGGCTTCCTGGAAGGGGGTCGGTTCGGGGCCGACGTCGACGCCCTCGGTGACCGAAGGGATGTCGTTGCGGAGGCCGATCTCGCCGACCAGCTCCACCATCGCCGGGTCGGCACCCAGACCGCCCTTGTGGCCCGGAACCTGGAAGCGACCGGGATCGAGCTTCGCGTAGGCCAGCAGGGCGTCGACGTAAGGAGTGGATTCCTGACCATCTCCTGGCATCGAACCGAGTGTAGGGATCGGCTGTCCTGGAGAATCCAGGGATGAAGCACACGAGGCTCGGTTACTGGATCGAGGAGGGGGGCGAGGTCGAGGCCCGGCCCGCCCTCGGCGGCGAGCGCGAGGCGGACCTGCTCGTCGTCGGCGGCGGCTACACCGGGATGTGGACCGCCTGGTACGCGAAGCAGCAGGAGCCCGCGGCGCGGGTCGTCCTGCTCGAGGCCGAGCCGGTCTGCGGGCACGGGCCGAGCGGCCGCAACGGCGGCTTCTGCAACGCGATGTGGTACTCGCTCGCCTCGATGCGCGAGCGCTGGGGCGACGCCGCGGCGCTGCGGATAGCGCATGCGGCCGAGCAGGCGGTGGCGCGGATCGGCGCCTTCTGCGAGGAGCAAGCGGTCGACGCCTGGTTCCGTCCCGCCGGCTACGTCCAGGTCTCGACCACGGCGGCGCACGACGGGTCCTGGGACCGGTCGGTGCGGGCCTGCGCCGAGCTCGGGGTGCCGGAGATGCTGCGGCCGCTGAGCACGGAGGAGGTTGCCGAGCGGTGCGCCTCACCCGCCTTCCGCGGCGGCGCCGTCTCCCCGACCTCGGCGACCGTGCAGCCGGCGCGGCTCGCCCTCGGCTTGCGCGAGCAGCTGCTGGCGGCCGGGGTGGAGATCTTCGAGTCCTCGCCGGTGCGCTCTTTTCGCGCGGCCGGGGACGGGGTCGAGGCGCGGACGGCTGCCGGCTCGGTCCGCGCCACCCGCGGCGTGCTGGCGATCGGCAGCGCCGCCAAGGCGGGACCGCTGCGGGGCCACCTCACCGTCGCCTCCTCGCACATCGTCCTCACCGAGCCGGTGCCCGACCTGCTCGAGGAGATCGGCTGGACGAACGGCGACTGCATCACCGACTCGCGCTCCCTGCTCCACTACTTCCGCACCACCCCCGACGGCCGCATCGCCTTCGGCTGGGGCGGCGGCCGGATCGCGGCGGGCGCCCGCACCCACGGCCGCTCGGAGGTCGACGCCGCCGTGGTCGCCGCCGCGACCGAGCATCTCCACGACTACTTCCCGCCCCTCCGCGACCGCCGCGTCACCCACGCCTGGGGCGGCCCGATCGACGCCTCCCCGACCCACCTCCCGGCCGTCCACACCCTCCCCGGCCGCCGCGCCTGGGTCGCCGCCGGCTACACCGGCAACGGCGTCGGCCCGAGCAACATGGTCGGCCGCACCCTCGCCTCGCTCGCCCTCGACCGCACAGACGAGCACACCAACCTCGCCTTCATCGACCCCAAGTCCCCCCGCGTCCCCCCCGAGCCCTTCCACTGGATCGGCGGCGAGGCGATCCGCCTCGGCCTCCTCCAGAAAGAGCAGGCAGAGCTCGCCGGCCGCCAGCCAAGCCGCATCTCGTCAGCAATCGCCAAGGTTCCAGAACTAATCGGCTTCCACATCGGCCGCTAGCCAAAGCGGCTGGCAGGAGGGCTGGGTGCCCCTCCACGAAGGCTCAAGAAGTCACGCCGCGAAGCACAAGTCCGACCAGCTGCGCGACGGTCTTCGGGGAGGGGCACCCAGCCCTCCCAACCATAGGCCCCCTATTGCGCAGCCGCCGTTCCCGGAATCGGAATCGGACCGCCTTCCGCCTCCGGCTGCACCGCCGCCATCTTTTCCGCCCGGCGCTGCTGGAACAGGACCAGGCCGACCGCGATCACGGCGATGAGGAAGAGCAGGGTGGCGATCGCGTTCACCTGGACCGGGATGCCGCGGAGGCTGACGCCGTAGACGTAGAGCGGGAAGGTCACGGTCGTCCCCGAGTTGAAGTTGGAGATCACGAAGTCGTCGATCGAGAGGGCGAAGGCGAGCAGCGCCGCGGAGACGATCCCCGGTGCCAGCAACGGCAGGGTCACGGTGCGGAAGGTGGTCAGGGGACTGGCGCCGAGGTCGGCCGCCGCCTCCTCGAGGTTGCGGTCGAAGCCGATCAGCCGCGAGCGGACGACGACGACGACGAAGCTGATCGAGAACATCACGTGGGCGATCAGCAGCGTGGTGAAGCCGAGCGCGAACGTGTAGTAGATGAACATCGAGAGCAGCGAGGCGCCGATCACCACCTCCGGCGTCGCCATCGGGATCACGATCAGCAGATTGGCGAGCCGCTTGCCGTGGAAGCGATGGCGGACCAGGGCGATCGCCATCGCGGTCCCGATCGCGGTCGAGATCAGGGTCGCGAAGAGGGCCAGGCGCAGGCTCGTCGCCAGCGCGTCGTTGAGTTCCGGGTTCGAGAACATCGTCCGCCAGTACTCGGTGGTGAAGCCGTTGTCGAGGCCGAAGGTGAGTTTGTCTTTCGGCGTCGCGCCGAAGGAGAAGACGGCGATGACCGCAATCGGGATCAGCATGTAGGCGACCGCCAGGGCGGCGTAGATCGGCAGCGCGTTGCGCCGCAGCCAGCCCCACACTCGTGCCGGCGCGCTCATCTCAGGCCGCTTCCTCGTCTTCGTCGCCCATGAATGCCTCGGTCCCGGCGAAGCGGATGTAGACGAGGACGATGGCGAGTATCAACGCCATCATCAGGAACGAGAGCGCCGCCGCCTCCGGGTAGTCGCGCTGGGACAGGTAGAGCGACTGGATGACGTTGCCGATCATCGCCTGCCCGGTGCCGCCCAGCAACTGGGCGTTGATGTAATCGCCGAAGGCGGGAATGAAGGTGAGCAGGACGCCGGCGACGATGCCCGGCATCGTCAGCGGCAGGGTGACTTTGAGGAAGGCGGTGCGGGAGGAGGAGTAGAGGTCCTTTGCCGCCTCGACCAGCCGCAGGTCCAGCCGCTCGAGGTTGGCGTAGAGCGGCAGGATCATGAACGGCAGGAAGTTGTAGGTCAGCCCGGCGATCACCGCGCCCGAGGTCGCCAACACGCGCCCGTCCCCCGGGGTCAACGAGAGCGTCTGCAGGACGCTGACCACCGGACTGTCGTCGCTGAGGATCGTTTTCCAGGCGATCGTGCGGATCAGGTAGGTGGTGAAGAACGGGGCGATCACAGCGAACAACAGCAGCGCCTTGTAGCGGCCCGAGCGGAAGGCGATCGCGTAGGCCAGCGGGTAGCCGATCAGCAGGCACAGCAGGGTCGCGGTGCCGGCGTAGAAGAAGGAGCGGACGATCTGCTCGGTGTGGCCGGAGAGCGCATCGGGAAAGTTGTTCCAGGCCCAGGTGAATTCGAATCCGCCCGTCGTCAGCGAGCCCGAGTACAGCGCCAGTTCGCCCATGAAGTACATGGGCACGACGAAGAAGAAGAGGAGCCAGAGCAGGCCTGGTCCCAGTAACCAGTACGGGACCAGGCGTTTGCTCCAGCTCCCCATCGCTCAGCCGGTGAGCACGTTCTGCCAGGCCTCGTTGACCCGGTCCAGTTCCGGCGGGGTGTTCTGTCCCGTGCAGTTGCGGGTGAACTCCTCGCTGGGGAAGACGATTTCGCTCTTCGCGAGGTCCGACCCCCGTTTTTCGAGGAGCTCTTTGACGCCCTCCACGGGGGAGATGTATTCGACCCATTCGGTGATGTCGACCGCGACATCCGGTCGGTAGACGAAGTTCATCCAGGCGAGCGCCGCGGGCGTGTTAGGGGCCCCGACCGGGATCACCATGTTTTCCGACCACCTCACGCAACCCTCGGTCGGCATCCGCCATTCGGCGTTCTCGTTTTCGATCAGCGAGGCGTCGCCCGACCAGCCGATCGCGGCGACGATGTTGCCGGCGGTCAGGTCCTCGGTGTAGTCGTTGCCCGTGAAGCGACGGATCTGCCCCGAGTCGGCCGCGGCCTTGATTTTGTCGATCGCCGCCAGCCACTGGTCGGCGCTGGCCGTAGCGGGATCGACCCCTTCGGCGAGCATCACCAGCGCCGGCGTTTCCCGGAGTTCGTCCAGCATCGTCACCTTGCCCTTGTATTTCGGGTCGAAGAGGTCGTTGACCGATTTGATCTCCGGTGCCTTCGAGGTATCGACCCAGATCCCGGTCATGCCGCCTTGCCATGGCACCGAGAACTTGCGTTCCGGATCGAACTCCGGGCTCTCCAGGCCGGGCAGGAGGTTTTCGAAGACCGTCGGCAGGTCGTCCGCTTCGATCTCCTGTAGGTAGCCGAGGTCGTGCATCTGCTCGGCCATGTAGTCGGCGACGACGAAGATGCTGCGTCCTCCCGACTCGCCTTGTTCGAGCTGGGGTTGCAGCTTGCCGAAGAAGGAATCGTTGGAGTTGATGTCCTCGATGTAGTCGACCTTGATGCCGGATTTGTCTTCGAACTCGGCGACGGTGCCGTTCTTGCCGGGGTCGATGTAGCCGGGCCAGTTGGAGATAGTCAGCTCGCCTTGCGCTTTGCCACCTTCGGCAACCGTCGTCTCTCCTCCGTTGCCGCCCCCGCCTCCACCGCCGCAGGCAGCGAGCCCGAGGGCAAGCACCACCACGGCGACCAGGACGGCGATCGATGCCGTAGCCCTGCGTTCGTTTCGTTCGCTGCTCACCATCTGGGGTTCAACCTCCCGGGCTCGTTTCCAGTTGCGACTGGTCGGCGGCGCTGGCGCCGTCGTTGCTGATTGCGGGTGCGCCGTTCGACGACTCGCGGACAAGGTGCATGTGCTCGGGCTCCCAGCTGAGCGCGACGCGGGCGCCGCCGCCGGGCAGGCGCTGGCGCTCGGCCTCGTCGGCATTGGGGACGAGGACGGTCATCCGCACGTCCTCGCCGAGGTCGACCGCTATCTGCGTTGCGGTCCCGAGGTAGAGCGAGCTGGCGACCACGCCCTCGACGCGCGGCTGACCGGCCCGGCCGGTGTCGTCCCCCAGGTCGACCTGGAGCTTCTCGGGGCGCACCACCGCGTGGCAACGGTCGCCGGACGAGAACCCGTCGGTCGGGGTGGAGATCGTCTGGCCCTGGTCCAGGCGGACCTCGTCGCTGCCGGTCACCGTCGCCGGCATCAGGTTGGAGACGCCGATGAAGCCCGCGACGAAGGTCGTCGCCGGGCGGTTGTAGACGTCCTCGGGCGCCGCCACCTGTTCGACCCGGCCGCGGTTCATCACCGCGATCCGGTCGCTCATCGTCAGCGCCTCCTCCTGATCGTGGGTGACGTAGACGAAGGTGATCCCGACCTCGCGCTGGATCCGCTTCAACTCCACCTGCAGGCCCTTGCGCAGTTTCAGGTCGAGGGCGCCGAGCGGCTCGTCGAGGAGCAGGACTTTGGGCAGGTTGACGAGCGCCCGCGCCAACGCGACCCGCTGCTGCATCCCGCCCGAGAGCTGCGAGGGCTTGCGCTTCGCGTGAGAAGCGAGGCCGACCCGCTCGAGCTCTGCCGTGACCCGCTCGGCGATCTCGTCCTTGGCGACCTTTTTGCGCTTCAACCCGAAGGCGACGTTGGCCTCGACGCTGAGGTGGGGGAAGAGCGCGTAGCTCTGGAAGACGGTGTTGGTCGGCCGCTTGTGCGGGGGCAGTTGCGCCACGTCGTCGCCCTCGATCCGGATCTCGCCCTCGGTCGGACGCTCGAAGCCGGCAATCATCCGCAACGTCGTCGTCTTGCCGCAGCCACTCGGCCCCAGCAGCGTGAAGAATTCCCCGCCTCCCAGCTTCAGGCTCAGATCGTCGACGGCTGCCAGCTCCCCGAAGCGCTTGGTCACGCTTCGCAGCTCGACGCTGGGGGTATCTCCGTGGGCGTCCATCGGTCCTGTCCGGGCCTCCTGTAGGTGGCCAGCCACTACCCGAATGTGCGGCTGTCTACCAGCGACCGTAAGCCCCGGTGGAGGGTCGCGCAAGGGGCGAATGTCCTAAAAGCACAGGAGTAACTTGTACACCACGTACAAGCATGCCCCCAGTCCTTGACCCAAAGACCACTTGCGATTGTTGGAACCTGGCTCTAGCTTTGTCCATAACGTCGTAATCCGAGGAGGAGGGCCGCATGGCCACCGCGTCGCAAGCTCCCGCAGGTACCGATCTCCAGAAACTGGCTCGCCGGCACCTCTGGATGCACTTCTCGAGGATGGGGGCCTACGGGCCCGACCACGAGGTGCCGATCATCACCCGAGCCGAGGGCTGCTACGTCTACGACGAGCACGGCAACCGCTACCTCGACGGCCTCTCCGGCCTCTTCTGCGTCAACGCCGGTCACGGCCGCACCGAGTACGGCGAGGCGGCGGCGCGCCAGGTCGAAGAGCTCGACTTCTACACCCTCTGGAGCTACGCCCATCCCAAGGCGATCGAACTGGCCGCGCGGATCGCCTCGCTCGCCCCCGGCGACCTCAACCGCGTCTTCTTCACCTCCGGCGGCTCGGAGGCGGTCGAGTCGGCGCTGAAGCTCGCCCGCAACTTCCACCGCATGCACGGCAAAGGCCAGAAGCACAAGGTGATCGCCCGCGAGGTCGCCTACCACGGCACCTCTTTCGGGGCGCTCTCGGCCACCGGCATCACCGAGCTGCGCAGCCAGTTCGAGCCGCTCACCCCGGGCGGCTGCCACGTCCCGAACACGAACATCTACCGCTGGCCCGAGAACAAAGACCCGCTCTGGGTGGCGGACGCGATCGAGGAGCGGATCGTCTTCGAGGGGCCGGAGACGGTTGCCGCGGTGATTCTCGAGCCGGTCCAGAACGCCGGCGGCTGCTTCGTCCCGCCCGACGGCTACTTCCAGCGGGTGCGCGAGATCTGCGACACCTACGACGTCCTGATGATCTCCGACGAGGTGATCTGCGCCTGGGGCCGCCTCGGCCACTACTTCGGCTGCGAACGCTTCGACTACGTCCCCGACATGATCACCGTCGCCAAGGCCCTGACCTCCGCCTACGCGCCGATGGGCGGCGTGATCGCCTCCGACCGGGTCGCCGAGCCGTTCATGGAGGGTGACGCCTCCTTCGCCCACGGCTTCACCTTCGCCGGCCACCCGATCGCCGCGGCGATCGCGATGGCCAACCTCGACGTCTACGAGCGCGAGGACCTCTGCGGTCACGTGCTGGCCAAGGAGGGCGAGTTCCGCCAGATGCTGGAGACCCTGCACGACCTGCCGATCGTCGGCGACGTGCGCGGCGCCGGCTACTTCCACGCGGTCGAGCTCGTCAAAGACAAGGAGACGAAGGAGAGCTTCGACGACGAGGAGTCCGAGAAGCTGCTGCGCGGCTTCCTCTCCGGCGAGCTCTACAAGCGCGGGCTGATCTGCCGCGCCGACGATCGCGGCGACCCGGTGGTGCAGCTGGCGCCGCCGCTGATCTCCGACACCGAGCAGTTCGAAGAGATCCATGACGTCCTCCGCGCGGTGCTCTCGGAGGCCTGGGACCAGGTAGTTCGTTAGGAGCGGAGGTGCTCACCGTCCACAGCCTGCTGGACGAGCTCGACCTGGAGCTGGCGGCCGGCGCGGACGCGGCCGCGGCGCCCGTCCGCTGGGTCCACATCTCCGAGCTCGAGGACCCGACGCCGTGGCTCTCCGGCGGTGAGCTGATGCTGACCACGGGGATCCCGCTGGGGACCGCCGCCAAGCAGCGCGCCTTCATCCGCATCCTCGCCGACCGCAACCTGGCGGGGCTCGGGTTCGGCACCGGCTTCAACCACAAATCGCTGCCGAAGGCGCTCGTCGACGAGGCCGAGAAGCGGGACTTCCCGCTCTTCGAGGTGCCCTACTCCGTCCCGTTCATCGCCATCACCGAGAAGGCCTTCGCCCGCCTCGTCAACGAGCAGTACGAGGTGCTGCAGCGGGGGATCGCCGTGCAGCGGCGGCTCGAGCGGCTGGTCCTCGAGGAGCGCGGCCTGGAGGAAATCGCCGCCACCGTCGCCTCCGCCGTCGGCGGCACCGTCGCCGTCCTCGACGCGCGCGGCGAGCGGCTCGCCGGCAAGGGCTTCCGCCGCCAGCTCTCGGCGGAGGCGATCGCCGCGATCCGCAAGGAAGCGCTGAGCCACGCCGGCGACGGCCACCCCTTCGTCCCCTCGCACCCGAACGTCGCCGGCCGGGCGCTCGCCCACCCGGTGATCTCGCCCGGCGGCGGGCCGCCGCAGGCCTGGGTCGTGATCGTCCGCGACTCGGGCGGCCTCGGGGACTTCGAGCGGCTGATCCTGCAGCAGTCGGTCGCGGTGGTGGCGCTGGAGCTGATGCGCCGGCGCGTCGCCCGGGAGACCGAGCGGCGCCTGGCCGGCGACGTGCTGGCCGCGGCGCTCGGCGGGCGCATGGACGCGACCGAGCTGCGCCGCCGGCTCGAGCCGTTCGGGATCGGCGAGGAGGCGGCGGTGCTCGTCTTCTCGCTCGACGATCCCGGCGAGTCCGCCGCGCAGCTGGAAGCGGCGCTCGCCGCCGACGCCTGCCCCGCCGTGGTCGCCCCGCACAGCACCGGCGGCCGCGAGCTGCTCTGCGCCGTGGTCGACTGCACCGACCGCGACCCGATCGAGGTCGCGACCGAGGTGCGCCGCGAGCTCGCCGGCGAGCGCGACGGGATCCGCGCCGCCGCCAGCCGCCCAGCGCCGCCCGAGCACCTACGCCACTCCTTCCACGAGGCCCGCTGCGCCCTGGAGGCGACCGCCTTCGACAACGGCTCCGCCCCGGAGGTCGCCTCCTGGCGCGACCTCGGCGCCTTCACCCTGCTGCTCTCGATCCAGGACGACGACGCCCTCGACCTCTACTGCGACAGCGTGCTCGGCCCGATCGAGCGCGGCGACGAGGAGTACGGCGGCGAGCTGCTGCGCTCGCTCGAGGCATTCATCGAGCAGAACGGCCAGTGGGAGCGGGCGGCCCGCCAGGTCTACTGCCACCGCCACACGCTCCGCTACCGGATGCGCAAGGTCGAAGAGCTGACCGGGCGCGATCTCTCCCGCGCCCACGACCGGATCGAGTTCTGGCTGGCCCTGCGAGCGAGGGAGCTTGTCGCATGAAGATTGGCGTGCCGACCGAGATCAAGTCCGACGAGTACCGCGTCGCGGTCACCCCCGCCGGGGTGCGCGAACTCTCCGAGCACGGCCACGACGTGCTGGTCCAGGCCGGGGCCGGGGAGGGCAGCGCGATCGCCGACGCCGAGTACGAGGCGCAGGGGGCGACGCTCGTGCCCGACGCGGCCGCGGTCTTCGGGGCGGCGGAGATGATCCTCCACGTCAAGGAGCTGCAGCCGAGCGAGATCGAGATGCTGCGGCCCGGCCAGCTGCTCTTCACCTACCTGCACCTCGCACCGGACCCCGAGCAGACCCGGGGGCTCTGCGGCTCTGGCGTGACCGCGATCGCCTACGAGACGGTCGAGGACGCGCACGGCCGGCTGCCGCTGCTGGCGCCGATGAGCGAGGTGGCGGGGAAGATCGCCACCCAGGCCGGCGCCTTCATGCTCGAGAAGCCGATGGGCGGCCGGGGAATTCTGCTGGGAGGAGTGCCGGGGGTCGCCGCCGCCAACGTGATGGTGATCGGCGGCGGCGTGGTGGGCATGAACGCGGCCTTCATCGCGATCGGGATGGAAGCCGACGTCTTCGTCTTCGACCGCTCGATCGATCGCCTGCGGGAACTCGAAGTCGACTTCGGCGGCCGCTGCTCGACCGTCTACTCGACGACGCTGGCGATCGAGCAGATGCTGCCGACCGCGGACCTGGTGATCGGCGCCGTGCTGGTCCACGGGGCGCGCGCGCCCTACGTGATCCGCCGCGAGCAGCTGGCGCTGATGAAGCCCGGCGCGGTGCTGGTCGACGTCGCGATCGACCAGGGCGGCTGCTTCGAGACCTCGCGGCCGACGACCCACCGCGAACCGACCTTCGAGGTCGACGGGATCACCCATTACTGCGTCGCCAACATGCCCGGCGCGGTGCCGATCACCTCGACCCACGCCCTGACCAACGCGACGCTGCCCTACGCCCTCGCGCTCGCCGACCACGGCGTCGCCGAGGCGATCCGCCGCGATCCCGGCCTGCGGCCCGGGGTCAACGTCGCGGGCGGCAAGGTGACCCATCCGGCGGTGGCGGATGGAGTGGGGATGGAGTACGTGCCGGTCGAGGACGCCCTCGGGCTAGAGCAACCGGTAACGGGGTAGGACGAACTTGGAAACCAGCACCCAGAAACCAGCACCCACGGGGGGATCTGAATGAGCAGTTACGCGGTAGTCAACCCAGCCACCGGCGAGACCATCAAGGAGTACGAGGAGATCTCCGACGACGAGCTCCGGGCCGCGATCGGCCGGGCCGACGAGGCCGCTCGGACCTTCCCGAGCACGACCTCCGTCGCCGACCGCGCGGCGCTGGTGGGCAGGGTGGGCGAGCTGCACTCCGAGCGCCGCCAGGAGCTGGCCGAGATCATCGTCCGCGAGATGGGCAAGCCGATCGAGCAGGCGCTGATGGAGGTCGACTTCGCCGCGATGATCTACGGCTTCTACGCCGACCAGGCCGAGAGCCTGATGGCCGACGAGCCGATCGAGCTGATGGACGGCGAGGGCACGGCGATCATCCGCCGCAGCCCCTTCGGCGTCCTGCTCGGGATCATGCCCTGGAACTTCCCCTACTACCAGGTGGCCCGCTTCGCCGGACCGAACCTGGTGATCGGCAACACGATCCTGCTCAAGCACGCGCCGCAGTGCCCGGAATCGGCCGAGGCGATGCAGAAGATCTTCGACGATGCCGGGGTCCCGGAGGGCGCCTACGAGAACATCTACGCGAGCAACGAGCAGATCGAGTGGGTGATCGCCGACCCGCGTGTGCACGGCGTCTCGGTCACCGGCTCCGAGCGCGCTGGGGCCGCGGTTGCCGAGATCGCCGGCCGCAACCTGAAGAAGGTCGTGCTCGAGATGGGCGGCTCGGATCCCTTCATCCTGCTCGGCACCGACAACCTCGACGAAGCGGTGACTGCGGCGGCCGAAGCGCGGCTCGACAACACCGGCCAGTCCTGCAACGCGGCCAAGCGGTTCATCGTCGTCGAGGACCTCTACGACGAGTTCATCGAGAAGTTCAAGCAGGAGCTGAGCGAGGCGAAGCCGGGCGACCCGACCGCCGAGGACACCGCGGTCGGCCCGCTCTCCTCGCAGACCGCGGCCGACCGGCTCGAGGACCAGGTCGAGCGGGCGATCGCGAACGGCGCCGAGGTGGTCGTCGGCGGCAAGCGCGACGGCAACTTCTTCGAACCGACGATCCTCGCCGGCATCGAGCCCGGCGACGAGGCCTCCCAGGAAGAGTTCTTCGGCCCGGTGGCGCAGGTCTACAAGGTCGGCTCCGAGGAGGAGGCGGTCGAGCTCGCCAACCAGACGCCGTTCGGTCTCGGCTCCTACGTGATGACCACCGACCCCGAGCAGGCCGAGCGGGTCGCCGACCGGATCGAAGCCGGGATGGTCTACGTCAACCTGGTCGGCGCCGACAGCCCCGAGTTGCCCTTCGGCGGTTTCAAGCGCTCGGGCTTCGGCCGCGAGCTCGGTCGCTACGGCGCCGACGAGTTCGTCAACAAGAAGTTGATCCGCAGCGCCTGAGCCTTTTAGGCTCCGCGAGGGTTAACCGGTCAAACGACGAACAGGCGGGGAATGAGAACGGTTCTGGTCCTGGCGGCGCTCCCGGCGCTGCTCATAGTCGGTACCGCGGTGGGCGCGGTCCCCGAGGAGGAAGGCGACGTGGTTCGCTGCCACGGCCGCAAGGCGGAGATCGTCGGCACCGACGGCAACGACCTGATCCGCGGCACGCCGGAGCGTGACGTGATCGCGGGCGGCACGGGCGACGACGTGATCTTCAGCAGCCTCGGCAACGACCTGATCTGCGGCGGGCCGGGGACCGACGAGATGCACGGCGGCCGCGGCAACGACGAGGTGTACGGCGACGCCGGCGACGAGGACCAGGTCAGCGGCGCGCTCGGCGACGACAAGGTCGTCGGCGGGCCGGGCGATCGCGACGAGGTCGCCGGCGACCTCGGCATCGACATCGTCAACGGCGGCCCGGGCGCCGAAGACCTCGTCCACGGGGATTACGGCTACGACCGCATGTCGGGGGGAGCGGGTCCGGGCGACATCGCCTCCTTCGCGACCGCCCGGGCGGGCGGCAAGGGCAGCGGCGTCTGGGCCTCTCTGCGCACCCACCGGGCCCGCGGCGACGGCCACGACAAGCTCTTCGGCTTCGAGAGCCTCGAAGGCTCGGCCTTCCGCGACACGCTGATCGGGACCCCCCAGGCGAACGTCATCGCCGGCGGTCTCGGCGACGACCACCTCGTCGGCGGCGGCGGGCCCGACACGCTCGAAGGAGGGCAGGGCAGCGACGGCTGCGAGGGCGCCAAGGGGCGGACCAGCTCCTGCGGCAGGGAGCCGGCGCCGAAAGCCACCGCCTTCATCCAGCTCAACCCGACGCCGGGCGGCGGGGCGGGCCTGCAGATCGTCGGCGGCGGCGGGCGCGACCATTTCGTCGTCGCCTTCGACGAAGCGACGGACACCTTCAGCATCACCGCGAAAAAAGGCCTCGCGATCGGCCCGGGCTGCTCGCACGCCTCCGGCAGCGCCCTGACGGTCTCCTGCCCGGCGAACGGGCCGGGGCGCTGGCTGATGGCCGACCTCGGTCCCGGCAACGACAGCCTGCGGGTCGAAGGGTCGCTGGAGTCGATCGGCAGCGTCCGCTTCGCCGGCGGCTTCGGCAACGACACGATCAAAGCCGGCCCCGAGGACGACCTGGTCGAGTCGGGGCCGGGGGCGGACAAGCTCTACGGCGGCGACGGCGCCGACGGGCTGGTCGGCGGCCTGCCCGGGCCGACCTATCTCTACGGCGAAGGCAGCGGCGACCTGCTGGCCGCCGGCGGCGGCTGCGCCGGCGGGGCGCTGGTCGGCGGCCCCGGCCGCGACGACGCCTCCTTCGCCGAGACCCAGGCGCATCCCGGCCTGCTGATCGTCTCCTTCCTCGCGCACGCGGCCTGGGTCACGACCGTCAGGGGCTGCGACCACGTCCATCTCTCGAAGACCAACGAGGACATGGAGGGCTCGTTCGACTGGGACGTGCTGATCGGCGACAGCGGGCCCAACGCGATGCTCGGTCAGCCGGGCGCCGACCGTTTCTACGGCATGGGCGGCGACGACATCGTCGACGCCCGCGACGGGGTCAAGGACTTCTCGATCCAGTGCGGCCGCGGCGAACCGCCGCGGCAGATCAAGGTCAGGGGCAAAAACGGCAAGCCCCAGGTCAGGGAAACCGCGGGCACCGGCAAACCCGCCGGCCGCGCGATCACCGACTCCTTCGACCCCAGCCCCTACAACTGCGCCTTCGTCAAACACGGCACCCCCGTCCCCGGCCTAAACGGCTGAAGCCGCAATAGCCGCCGAGCCGCGCGCAGGGTTCGAGCGCAAATAGCGCCTGAGCCGACGCCCGAGGGACGAGCCGCGGGGGAGAACCTGGGTGGCGTTCGTCCTTTTCCGGTCATATGCCCGGAAAAGGACGAACGCCGATCTCGCATCGGGCGCTATCCGACCTCGCGTCCCAGCAACACGGCGTGGTCTCGATGAAGCAGTTGCTCGGATTGGGCTACCGCGACGAGACCGTCTTGGAGTGGGCGGAGGCGGGACGGCTTCATCGTCTGCATCAGGGCGTATACGCGGTAGGTCATCGGCGGCTGACCTGGCATGGGCGGTGTTGGGCTGCCGTCCTGGGGGCGGAAGCTAATGAGACCGGCGAGGTGGTTTGGCCGGCGGTGGCCAGTCATGGCTCGGCTGCGTATCTGTGGGGGCTCTACCGGTTCGCACCGGAAACGATCGACGTCACGGCGCCGATCCGGCGGCGGGCGAAGCGGGAGTTCCGGGTGCACTTCTCCTCGATTCTGGCTCCGGAGGACCGAGGGGAGCGTGAAGGCATGCCGGTTACGTCGGTGTCGCGAGTGCTGCTCGATCTCGCGATTCGCTCCAGGGCGGATCAGTTGGATCGCCTGCTGGAGCGGGCGGAAGAATTGGAGCTCCTCGATCTTCACGCGGTCGAAGACGTGCTCGACCGCGCTGGCGGTCATCGCGGCCGCGGGCGCCTGCGCCGCGCGCTCGCTCTCTACCAGCCCGACCCGAGCTTCACCCGCTCACGCTTCGAGAAGAACTTCCGCCGAGCCGTGATCGCCGCCGGCCTCCCGTCCCCGTCGATGAACTTCAACGTCGAGGGCTACGAGCTCGACGCCTACTGGCCAGACCTCCGGTTCGCCGTCGAACTCGACCTCTACGAGACCCACGGCACCCGCAGCGCCTTCGAGCGCGACCACCTCCGCCAGGAGGAGCTGAAGCTCCTCGGGGTGGAGATGATCCGGGTGACCCGGCCCCGCTTCCAGCGGGAACCGGAGGCGGTGATCCGCAACCTCGCCACCCTGCTCGCCCGCCGCCGCGCCGAGCTACATCGTCGGTGAACTAGGCTTCGTTCGTGGCACAAAAGACCGCCCACGGAGACGAGACCGCGGCCGTCGCCGCCGCGATCGCCCAGTTCGAAGCCGAGTTCGCTGCCGCGCCCGCCCCCGAGCAGCTGCAGTCGCCCGCCTGGCAGCGCGCCGCCCTGCTCGAGGGCATCGGCGCCAAGGAGACCATCGAGAACCTACGAGGAGGATCCGCATGGCTGTCGTGAAAATCATCGAGCTGGTCGGCAGCTCCAAGACGTCGACCGACGACGCCGCCAAACAAGCGTTGCAGCAGGCACAGGGGTCGTTGCGCAACATCCGCGCCGTCGACATCGTCTCGACCGGGATCCGCGGCGAGAACCTCGACGAGTACCGCGCCCACGTCCGCGTCGCCTTCCTGATCGAGGGGACGGAGGTCGACTGATGGCAGACGCACCGCAGGGGGAGACCCGGGAGGTCTCGCGCGAGGAGGCCCGCAGGATGATCGACGAGGGCGCGCAGCTGATCGACGTCCGCGCCGACCACGAGTGGGAGGCCGGCCGGATCGCCGGCGCCGCCCACGTGCCGCTGCCCGAGCTGCCGCATCGCCTCGACGAGATCGACCAGGACCGCCCGGTCGTCGTCTACTGCCGCGGCGGCAACCGCTCCTCGATGGCCACCGACGCCCTGACCGAGGTCGGCTACGACGCGGTCAAGCTCAGCGAGGGGATCGTCGGCTGGAGCGAGGGAGAGCTGCCGCTCGAGCCGGAGGGCGGCTACGTCGCCGATTCCGGCGAGGCCGCCGCGATCCTCCAGGCGCAGAAAAAACCGTCCCACAGCTGACCCGAAGTTTGGCTCCAGAAGCGCGAATCCGCCGCCTCGCCGACCGGTCAGGAAATTAAATACCTGAATCCCAATCGGGTTTGCTACCTTTCTGCCATGGAGGTAGCCGTCGCAGAGAACAAGGAGCAGCGGGGCAAGGGCCGGGTCGGGACCCTGACGAACCCCGAGACCTACGAGAACGTCCCCGGCTACGTCATTCCGATCATCGAGCGCGAGTTCGACGACTTCGACAACGAAGCCGAGGAGTTCCTCTCCGGCAAGCTGGAAGAGAACCAGTTCATCGGCTTCCGCCTCAAACAGGGCGTCTACGGGCAGCGCCAGCCCGACGTCCAGATGATCCGGATCAAGCTCCCCTTCGGCGGGGTCACCCCCGAGCAGATGGACACCTTCGCCAGCGTCGTCGAGAAGTACGCGCCGCTGAACAAGGGCCACATCACCACCCGCCAGAACATCCAGATCCACCACGTGCCGCTGCGCGACACCGAGCTGCTGCTGCGCGAGATCGCCGAGGCCGGCCTCTCCTCGCGCGAGGGCTGCGGCAACACGGTCCGAAACGTGACCGGCGACCCCTGGGCCGGTGTCGCCGCCGACGAGGTCTTCGACCCGACCGCCTACGGCACCGCCTACGTCCGCTACTTCGTTCGCCACCCGACGACGCAGCTGATGCCGCGCAAGATCAAGACCTCGTTCACCGGCTCCGCCGAGGACCGGGCGATCAGCGGCATCCACGACATCGCCTTCCTCTCCCAGGAAAGGGACGGGGTCAAGGGCTTCGAGATCCGGGTCGGCGGCGGCACCTCGATCATGGCCCGCGTCGCCCCAACGCTCTACGAGTTCGTCGAGGCCGACAACGGCGACTACCTCAAGGTCGCCGAGGCCGTCTTCCGCATCTTCGACCGCCAGGACTGGCTGCGCGTCAACCGCGCCCGCGCCCGCCTGAAGGTGCTCGTCGACAAGGTCGGCATCGACGAGGTGCGCCGGATGGTCGACGAGGAGCTCGAGGGCGACTGGGTCGCCGAGCGCGACTTCTCGATCGAGGACCGCGTGTTCCTCTACGACGAGCAGGCCGACGCGCCCCCGGTGCCGCACGCCTACGGCTCGCCCAACGGCGACGCGGCGGCGTTCACCCGCTTCCGCGAGGCCAACGTGCAGTCGCAGCGCCAGGATGGCTTCTCGACCGTCCAGGTCAAGGTCACCCGCGGCGACCTCACGCCGGAGCAGTTCCGCGGGCTGGCGGAGATCATGCGCGAGTTCTGCGGCGGCCACGCGCGCACCACCGTGCACCAGAACTTCCTGCTGCGCTGGGTCCGCGACGAGGCCGTCTACGACGTCTGGCAGCGGCTCGGCGCGCTCGGGCTCGGCGACGCCGGCTCCGACCGCGTCAACGACGTCGTCTCCTGCCCCGGCAC